>CAWKKM010000027.1:0-77622 GCA_963850235.1 uncultured Acidobacteriaceae bacterium
CATGAAGCGGAGAGAGAGTTTGGGATGAGGACAACCAAGGCCATCCTGGTTACGTGGGTGTTCATCGCGAGCGGCCTTGCGGCCAGCGCGCAGCAGTCCGCGGCTGACTGGCAAAGCAAGCTGACACAGATCCTGCCTCTGCTCGGTCATCGGAATTGGATCATGATCGTGGACTCCGCGTACCCGCTGCAGAGTTCCTCGGGGGTGGAAACGATCGAAACGAATACGGACCAGATGGAGGTCATCCGCCAGGTTTTGCGCACAATCAATGGCTCCATCCACGTGAGACCGATTGTGTACATGGATGCGGAGCTGCCCTACGTGCCCGAGAAAGACGCTCCCGGGGTTACGGCTTACCGGGAAGGGATCAAGAGCGTGCTTGCAGGACAGAAGATAACGTCACTGCCGCATGAGCAAATTATTGCCAAAGTCGACGAGGTGGGAAAGACATTCCATATCGTGGTTCTTAAGACAACTATGACGGTTCCGTATACATCGGTGTTTTTGCAGCTTAATTGCAAATATTGGAGTGACGAGGCGGAAGCTCAGATGCGCAAGGCGATGAGTGGTGGAGTGGCAAAATAACCGCAGATCTCTCCACTAGCTCGCCAGCGGCAACTCAATCACAACCACGAGTCCGCCCGTCACCGCGTTGTGGGCGGTGATGGTCCCGCCGTAGAGGGTTACGATGCGCTCTGAGATGGAGAGGCCCAGACCCGAGCCTCGATTGTCGTCGTCTTCGGATGCTGAAACTCGATAGAAGGGTTCGAAGATGTGCGCGAGGGAGTCTTCCGGCACTCCGCTCCCCTGGTCTTCGACGGTTACAATCGCAACGGGTTGTTTGTTCCTCTGCCCCTTCTCGACCAGCACCCGCACGGCGGTCGCGGCTGGTGTGAAACGAACTGCGTTGCGGATAACATTCTCCAGGCAACTTCGTAAGAGCCCGGGCTCGCCACGCACCGAGCATGGCTGATGCGCCTGCAAAATTACGCTCTTGCCTTGTTCCCTGGCTTCGAAATCGGCGTCGTCCACCAGGGCGGTCAGCACTTTGTTGAGCGGAGTGTTGGATTGGACGCGGGTCTGTTGCTGTATCTCCAGCCGGGTGAGGGTCAGAATCTGCTCAATCAGCTGGTCAAGCGCGGTAATGTCTTTACGCATTCGCTCCAGTGATTCCGAATCGCCGCGGCTTGCCAACTCCGTGGAAATCGAGAGCCTGGTCAAGGGCGACCGCAGTTCATGAGAGATATCCGCCAGGAGCCGGTGTTGCTCATTGCGCAGGCTCTCGATTTGTGCAGCCATGCGATCAAACTCGTGCGCGAGATCGGTCAACTCATCGTTTCTGGGCGGAATTTTGGGCGAGACGCGGACAGAAAGGTCACCCTCTCCGAGGGAACGGGCCGCGCTTTGCAACGTTCTGATGGGTGCGGTGATGCTGCGCGCGAGCAGCCAACAGAGGAGGCAACCGGCGAGCATCGCCGCCAACGCCTTGAGCACCAGTCCGCCGGCACCGAGCTGGCGACTGAATCTCCGCAGCGCATCCACCTGGGCAATGAAGAGGAAATCCCCTTGCGGCGTGTGCACGATGGAGGTGCCCAGCCAACGAGCGCCAAAGTGGAAGTGTGGTTTTCCTGTGGCCCTTACCCGCTCGACGATGGAAAGGCTCTCCGGAGGCACTGCGTGCGCGGAAAGGGTTTCTCCACCTGGACCAAGCAGTACAGCGCGCATAGAAACCGAGGACTGAATGTGATCGAGATAGGCGTTGAGGGCCACGGCTCCCCCGTTGCGGTAGGCATCGGTTGCGGTTTGCGCATAAAGATCAAGCGAGGCCGCCAACCACCGGCGGCCCAGGGGCTGTGCGCCGCTGATCAAGGTGATGGCCAGAATGCTCAGAGTGATCCCCGCGTTTGCCAGCCAGAACCAGACCAGAATCCGGGTGTAGATACTGCGCGTCATTGCGGCTCGCTCCGGCTCTGATTGGCGTACAGGTAGCCATTACCGCGGACACTCCGGATGCGCTCTACCCCATCCACCTTATTTCCCAGTTTCTTGCGCAGGCTGCTGATGTGGTTGTCGATGCTGCGATCGAAGGGAGCAACGCTTCGCCCCAGCGCACCCTGCGCCAGGTCGTCGCGAGACAGCACCTCGCCCGCGGCGCGCACCAGCAGCAGCAGCAAATCAAACTCGGCCCCTGTAAGCGGGACTTCCTGCGGGCCCTCTCCTTCTTTCGCCTGCAGCACAAGCCTGCTGCCCGGGTGAATCTCGAGATCGCCAACCACCATGATGTTTGCCGGCATCGGGGCTGAGCGCCGGCGCAAGACGGATCGAATGCGGGCAATCAACTCTCTGGGGTGAAAGGGCTTGGGCAAATAATCATCGGCTCCTCCCTCCAGGCCGCTGATTCTATCTGCTTCATCACCCCGGGCGGTAAGCATGATCACCGGCACCTGGCTGACGGTACGTATCCGTTGCAGAACCTTCCTCCCATCGCCCGGCGACAGCATTACGTCGAGCAGAACCAGTTCGTGCTGCTGACCGGTGGCGCCGGCAAAGCCAGCTTCGGCAGTGTGCGCCACTTCTACGTCAAAGCCCTCCATGGCCAGCAGACGGGCCAAGGAAGTGCAGTAGGCTTTGTCGTCATCGATCAGCAGCAGTTTTGTACCCGGCATACACTCCTCGGAACTAACTCAGCGCCGCCCGCGCACAATCACCGTGCTCAGGGTTGGGCTCCCGCTATTGAAAACCAGCCCCTTTACAGCGATGGCGGTTCCGGGGCTCAAAGCGCCCAGGCTCGCCGACGATAGGTTCTCATACGCGGTCTGCGAACCCGCCTGGCAATTGATTTGATTGATGGTGGGCTTCGAGGCAGTCCACAGGCCCGTCAGTCCATTCAGTATGAACGAGTCCGCGCCTGCATTGACGGACTGCACCGTGCCGATGGTTTGCGAAGGTTCGAGATAAATGCGAGCAGAGTTGTAATTTGTGGTCGAGCTTCCGGCCCCCAATTGAAGCAGCACTTCCTGGCCAGCGACGAGGTCGCTGGTAGCGGCAAAGCCGGCCCCGTTCACGGCTGGATAACTGGTGAATGGCACGGCAAAGAGCGCGCCGCCGGCAGGCACGATAGTCACCGTGCTTCCACCTGTTGCAGAGGTAGCGCCCGGAATAACCTGATGCAGCAGGATCTGGAAGCTGTCTGCGCCGCCGCCAGGCGTGGCCAAGACGGTCCCGCGAGCTGCCGCACCACCGGAAGCATCCGCATACGTCACGCTTTGCGCGACTAAGGAACCGTCGGCTAACAAGCTCAGGTTGAGGTCAACGATTTGGCCGGTCGCCAAACAGGTTGAGTTCGCAGCCGGGCAGGCGGGGTAGTCGTAGGTGGTAGTGGAATTTAACCCGATCGTAAGTTGATTTCCTAAAGCAGTCTGAATGACCGCCTGTTGTCCATTGATCGACTGAACGGTCGCGAGCACGGCATCCAGTTGGCTCTGCTGATCGGTGAGGGAAGCGAGTTTCGAGAGCAACGAAAGATTCACCGACTGGCCGCTTGCAAAGGTGAGAGAGAGATCGGACTGCAGCAGGTCGGGGATGGAAAGGTCAAGGTTCAACCCTGTGCTACTGCTGGCGGTGACGGTTATTGGAAATACACCGGAGCTGATGGTGACGGACGCGTTATTGATCCTGGGGGAAAACGTGCAGACCTGGCCAACCGCGCATGTACCCGCCGGTGTTACCAAAGGGGCGTTCGAGCTGTTCATCAGAGTGATCTGCGGATTAGCATAAGCCATCGTAAGGCTGGTATAGGTGCCTGAATCCACTACCTGCGAGGCGAGGAAACTCGTGTCGGTAACCAATTGTGCCAAATCGACCGTGACTGGCTTTTTGAGCAGTGAGATGGATCCCGGCTGCAGCGTGGCACTCACGATCTGCAACTGAAAGGAGAGCACCGTGATGCCGCTGGGCGGGGTGTCCTGGACTACGAGGTTCACAGTACCCGATGATGTGGCGTTTGATGACACCGGTGCGGGTGAAGATTGATTGCCCGCAGAGCATCCTGAAAAACCGAGCCCTGAGAGCATGCACACCGTAAGCGCGGTGGAAACGAATTTCATTTTCATGGTTATCTCTCCGTTTTGGTGACTTACAGCGTTTTGCACTGTAGAGGGGATATCACGGCGGGAAGGGGGCTTTCGGTAAAGAAGTGTAAGGCCTACAACCAATGGTGTAGAGGGTGCCCGATCCTACAGTTCCTTACAATTCTCCGCGGAACATTCGGCTAGGCTCTGGTTCTGAGTAGAGCAACCGGCGCAGGAACGGCCGCAAAACCAGGAGGAATCGATGAGCTTTCTTTCACGCACAGTCACAGTGTCCTTTTTTGCTCTTTGCACGTTAGCCGCCGCCGCCCAGGTGAGCAGCACTTCTACCGTCACCGGGCCGAATGGCAAGACGGCAACCCGTTCCACCATCCGGGGCGGCGGCAATGTCGAGTCCACGACGACGGGCCCCAATGGGCAGACCAGCACGCGTAGCGTCAGCCGCACCGCAGGCTCGACCAACGCCACCGTAACCGGCCCTAACGGGCAAAGCGCCAGCCGCTCCACAGTCTATGGCGGCGGGAATTCACAAACGACGGTGACGGGCAGCAACGGCGCCGTCGCCACCCGGAACGTTTCCGGCCGGGGCACCGGCACTGTAACCGCAACGACGACTGGTCCAAGAGGAGCAACCGGAACCAGGGTTCGCTCGCGCTAAAGGATGGATGGGAAAAATAATGGCCTCGCCCCGGATTGCTCCGAGGCGAGGCCAGCTTTCTTCTACTCCCTTTTGAGCGGACGCTTTAAAAGAGGAAGCGTCCCTGCACCACGAGTACACGGCCAGCGACCGTCGACTCCTGGCTTGACCCATAAGGGCTGGTGGGTGCGTTGATATCCGCGGAAATGCGGCCCAGGGTGCTCAGGTTGGACGCGTTGCCTGCCGGCGAAGCGAAGTTTACGTGGTTCAACGCGTTGTAGGCCTGCGCGCCAATCTGGAACGTCATCGATTCATGTTTGTAGACATCCTTATAGAGGTTGAGGTCAACATCTGCGTAATGCGGACCGTAGAAGGCATTCCGGGGCACGTTGCCGTAGTTGGTTTGCGGAGATGGCCCGGGTCCAACCGGTACGACATTTCCAGAATCAGAATCGACAGTTAAGCCCTGGCCGTTGAAGATGTTTGCCTCCTGAAAGCAGGGGTTGGAGTAGGAATTGCATTTGTGGTTGAAGTTTTGATGCAGCACCTGGGCGAGCACGGTCGTTGCACCCCCCGTCCCATTGGCACCCAGGGCGCTCTCTGCATTGAAGTTGACTACGCTAAAGGGTTGTCCCGAGCGCCAGTATGCCTTGCTACCGAGGGTCCAACCCGCTCCCACCGCGTTCACGAGCCGATTGCCGAAGTGATAAGGCTCCACGTAGACGAGGTCGACCAGGAAGTTGTTGCGAATGTCGTAGTCGGAGTTGGAATACATCAGTCTCGACGGCAAGTCCGGAGTGATCTGGAGACCGATCGAAGTGTTTCCGTTGTAGGGGAGTTGTGAGTTGCCTCCGTTCGAGATGTCATCGAGCGAGTGCGAATAAGTGTACGAAACATCGGCCGTCAGACCGCGCCGGTCGAAGTGTTTATACTGCACGGAAACTCCGCTGTAATTGGAGATTGCATTGTTGGTGAAGCCTTGCACCTGACTGAAGCGGGGATCCGGCGATACGAGGGGGACGTTGTCAAAGGTTCCGTCTCCATAGGCTCCGTAGAGAGACGTACCCACATTCTGATTGAGGTGGTCGTTGGCAATGAACAGGTTGTAACCGTGATTGCCCGCATAAGAAACGACCAAGGCATCGGTTGGGGTAATCTGACGTTGAAGTTGCAGGCTGAACTCCAGATATCGCGCGCTTTTGAAGGTGTGCGGAGTGGTCACGTAGTTCGGCGGTGCAAACGGGATATCCTGCGCCGCGAGGGCCGCCGAGATCTGATTGAATGTGGCTCCTTGAGAGAATCCGTCGAGCACGGCGTTGGCCGAACCGGCCGCAACCGCTTGTGCACTGCCCGCCCCTTGCGCGACTGTTCCCGAATTCACAGCTGCAAAATACCGGTTGGGGAAGTTCAGGAAGGTTTGCTCAAGGACCAGGCCTGGAAAGCTGTCGGAAAATAATCCGACACCGCCGCGCACGACAGTTTTCCCGTCTCCGCGGATGTCCAAATTGAATCCCGCGCGTGGTTGTACGATGGCCTTTTCAATAGCCGGGGCAAAACTATTATGCCCGGCGGAGAGGGTGACGTTGTAGGGGGTATCCAAAGTTGCCGAAGTGTTGGGAAACCCTCCAAGGTATTGTGAGTAGCAACCATCGTGGCAAATTGGGTTGCCGTTGCGATCGACGCGGATGCCAAAGTCAAGAGACAAGTTCGGCAGCGCACGCCATTCGTCCTGAGCGTAAAGTCCCAGGTTGTAGACCGCGTTGTGGATGTTGGCAAACCGCGGAAAGCCCTGGATAAAATTTGAGCCGGTGTTTCCAGGCAGGGAGGCCCCGGCCAGGTCCGAGATACTACCGAAGGTATAGAAACCGCCGTAAGCGGCCGTCTGCAGACCTATATCAGTGAAGTTGTATCTCTTGAAGTCGGCCCCGAACCTGAAGTTATGGCTTCCCTTCTGCCAGGAAAGACCGTCGACGATTTGATACTGGGAGGTGTTGGTGCCCCCGGGGAAATCGTCCCACACTGTTCCCAGCGTAGTGGCGGCGGCAAAGAAAGAAGATTGTCCGACGCCGGCCAGCGCATTGGTTCCGCCGTCATTGGTTTCGTTGAATTCTGTGGGGGAAGCGGCGAGGGCTGCAGCCAGATTTGCCGGCTTGAAAACGCCGCCCGTGTAAAGAGAGGACACAATCAATTGATTGGTCAGGGCTGGAGTAAAGCTATAAATGTCGTTGAGCTGGCCGGTGTAGTTCGGCTGGATGCTGACCATGTTCCAGTCAGGATTGATCAGGCTGACGAAAGAAGGCTGTTCGCCATGGTCGACGGTTACGCGGAAGAAGACTCTATGCTTGTCGCTGAGATTCCAATCGAGCCGCCCTGCCGCCAGCCACTCCCGATTGAGTGCGCCGACATTCACGAACGCTGAATTGATGCAACTTTCAGCGGCGCTCGTACCCAGTGTTCCACCGGTCGCATAGTCAGGTGTCCCGGCGAGGCCTCCGCAGCCGTAAGTACCCGAGGCATCCTGCTGCGAGTCGGGCCCGGTCACGACTGGAATTGATCCAGCCCAGGCTTTCGACGCGTTCGTCCCAGCAAACATGCCGCCATACAAAGCTTTGCTGCCCGCGGAAAGATTGGGATTGGCCAAGATGCTGGCTTGCATGGCCTTTGACGGGAGATTGACAAAGCCGGTGCTGGGCTGAACATAGCGAATGCCTTCCGTGTCTGCAAAGAAGAAGAGTTTGTCACGCTTGATGGGTCCGCCGATCTGTGCGGCGTACTGGTTGGAAACAGCTTTAGACTTTGGAATGCCAGCCTGATTATTGAAGAAGTCGTTTGCATTCATGCCGGCGCTGTTGTAGTCCCATTGCGCCAATCCATGGAAGTGGTTGGTTCCAGCTTTGGTAGCGTAGGTTTCGATAATGCCGGCCTGGCGACCGTACTGAACGCTGTAGCCATTTTGCACCACGGCTGCCTGGGCAATCTCCTGCTGGCCGAGCGTCAGGTTGGAAGAACCGGAATTCGCGATGTTGTAGAGCGAAACGGAGTAGTCGGCGCCGTTGATGACGGCGAGATTGGAAAGTCCCGGGAGGCCGTCGGAAACAATGGAGCCGAAACCCTGGGTGCCCGCACCGACGACCACTCCGGGCACGGTATAGGCAATGGTGGTAATGTCGCCGCCCGGCGCCGGCAGGTTCTGAAATTGTTCGGTGGTGAACGTGGTGGTCGTATTCGAGGTTTGCGTATCGATCAACTGTGCGTTGTTAGCACTGACCTCGACCGTCTGGGTGGTTGCGTTGGGGGCTAGCGTGAGATTGACGGCGGACTGCTGGCCGGTCAAGACCTGGACGGTGGTTTTCGATGACTGCAGACCCTGAGAGGTCGCCGAAACCTCAAAATTGTCAGGCTTCAGGAATGGGACTGTGAAACGCCCTTCCGCATTGGAGGTGAGGACGCGCTGATCCCTGGTGGCCAGATCCGTGATGGTGACAGATGCCCCCGGAACGATGGCTCCGCTGGTATCCACGACTGTACCATTGATACCGCCGGTCGTCGCGCTTTGGGCGAAGGCTACGTTCTGGCATATCCCACACAGCACGAGGATTGTACCCAGGAAGCAGACCCTGCGTACGTCGCGCCCGATGATCGATTCTATTATTCGTATCGTTTTCATTTTCACTGGCCTCCGAAATAACTTTCGCAAAGTTGTTTCCTGCATGTATCCGTGATTGTTCGTAATCGCCCTTGTGGTGCTGCTACCGGCGGCGGCGTCGTTGTGGGGTCGATCAGGAGAAACCGTGAAAGGTTCAGCATTTGGTTCCTCGTTTCTGGTCAAGTGCGCGTACGACTGGCTACACCTGCGTCGTGCGTATTGAAAGAGTTGGTCGTGCTGCGGATACTCAGCTGATCGGGGCAATTGCCCCAAACGGCTCGAGGGTGGATCCGCGTTGAAAGGACACTTGATTTATGGCGTAGAGCCGGCTGACTTCCCGGCGCACTCGATGTGAGTCCGGAAAGTGCTTGAACGACGACGTTTACTCTCGCCAGCGGAACTCGTTCATCGGTTGACAACGAGCCGCCTGCCAATTTCTTTATGTTCACCAAGAAGATGACAGGGAGCAATAACCACTTCACCCGGTTTCATACTGACCACTTAATCCGGCGGCCACTGAACTTGGCAAGACCGCGTTGCTTTCTGAATAGATCGCAAGCAGATCACCAAAGTTTGCTGAGGTTGCGAGGTAGTCAAAAGGCTTGCGGTTTTTTTGACAATAAAAAGGCTGAATTGGGGGCGAGGAGAGCGGGTGGAGACTCAATAGATATTCAGTGGAGAGAGATCGATGATCTTTCTCTCCGTTTGGGCTCAGGTGAAGCGAACGATTTGGCGGGTGAAATCTCTGACAATTCGGACGCCTCGGGCGTGTCTCCTACGTATTTCCATAAAAGGGTGGGCTGGGGACGGGCAGAACCAGAGACGGAGAGCGACCGATGACGCCGCAAGCGGGTGGCAACCCTCTGCGAGGTTTTCGTCTCCTGACGGATTTTGGCACCTCTCCTCTGAGGAGAGAACCGAAGTACCTGGATCTCCCGCAGGAGAGCCAAATAGCACGTATGCCACCGAACGCACATTTGCCTAGTATGAAAGTTGTACGAAAAAGCGGACCGATGGGTACCAGCCTATGGTTTATGGAATATTCGCGACGCAGCCGGAATTGGGCAAAGTACCTCCAGGCAGATTAATTTACTGATTCGATGCGTCTTAGCAAAATTCTCTATGGGTATTCCACCTTTGTGGTACTTAGGCACCCCAATTGCTTATAGGAGGACTAGGTGGATTGCCTTCATTGGGACCAAGTTCTGGCGGGACTCACCCAAGCGAACCGTAGGATCTGGTGTTAGCAGCAAAATGTCTACCGAGCTAGAGAGCCTTCCAAGCAGCTTCGGGCCATACCGAAACAAAACCAAACTTTACCCCGGCCCAAGTTGCCCGCGGAGTTTTTTTTAAGGAGATCGCGTGACAAGTTCAAGAATTAATGGCTTTTTCAAGATGGGCGCTTTGCTCATTCTGCTGGCATTCGCCTTCACAGCGTGCCAGCCAACCCTCTTAGCGCAGGAGCTTTCAGCAACGAAGGGTGGCCTTGCCGGCCTGGTGACGGACAGCAGCGGCGCAGTCGTGCCAGGCGCTGGCGTTACCGTGACTGGCAACTCGGATACGCGAAAAGCAACGACGAACGACAGTGGTCACTGGCAAGTCTTGGACTTGACGCCGGGGGCTTACACGATCTCGGTGGAGCGCGAGGGCTTCAGCAAGGTAGAGACAAAGGCTGTCAGCGTCGAGATTAACCGCGTGAACAGCGTCAACCTTTCGCTGAAGACTGGCGCGGTTGCAGAAACCGTGCAAGTTGACGCCACCGCGACCAGCATTGACACCGGTTCGACAGCACTGGGTTCCAACCTGACGCAGAATTTCTATAGCAACGTTCCGGTCGCGAGAAACGTCGGCAGCTTGTTTTATACGGCGCCCGGCGTATCGAACAGCGGTGGTACCGGCACGTCAAACCCATCGATCAATGGCGCCACCGGCCTCGAAAACCAGTACATTGCTGACGGGGTGAACATCACCGATGGCGGCTACGGTGGACTGGGTGTAGTGAGCCCGATCTACGGATCTTTGGGTACAGGCATCAATCTCACCTTCATCGAAGAAGTTCAGGTGAAGACCGGCGCCTTCGAGCCGAAGTATGGCAAGGGCGACGGCGGCATCGTTCAGATTGTGACCAAGTCCGGCGGCACCGCTTACCACGGGGCGGTGGGAGCTTTCTTTGCGCCGGACGCGTTCAGCTCCGGTCAGCGGTATGCTGACAATTATTTCGACCGTGTGAACGTGCATGGTCATATTGCCTCAGAACCCCAATACGATGCGTTTGCAGAGTTCGGCGGGTACGTTCCGGGAGCCCACTTAAAGGACAGACTTTTCTTCTATGGGGCCTACAACCCAGGATTGAATAAGGTGTATTGGCTGGCACCTTCGGTGGCCGGTCTGTACAGCCATGGTCCCTTCACCAATAAAACGACGTTGAATAGCTGGGCAGCGAAATTGACGTTTAAGTTGAACGAGGGAACCAGTCTGGATGCTTCCGCGTTCTACGACCCCTCCAAAACCAATGCCGGCTACGGTGTTGCCAATGAAGATACCTTTCCGTTCTTCCCTAATCTGAATCTTTCCGGTACCACCGGGTTTAGCCGCTGGAACTATGGAACCCGCAGCGAAACTTTGCATCTGACCAGCTCCATTACTCCCACTTGGCAGGTCGATTTGTCAGGTAGCGCCAAGAGGAGCAACTTCACTGAGGTCGGCCTGGGAAATGCTTATCAAGTAAGCGACCAGTCGAAGGTTCTGAAAGCGGGAAACTATACAGCACAAGGGCTGGGCGCTTTCCAAAATCCCTTAACTCATGACTACGGGTTCGAGGCGGAAACAGAGAAGACGGTCAGTTTCCATGGCCAGCATACATTTTCAGTGGGATGGGGTTTTGAACACTCTATTTACTCGCTGAACAAGGGCTATAGTGGCGGCCGTTCGGTATTTCCCTCGACGAACATTGCCGGGGTTGATGCCAAGACCTTGGTAAGCAATCCGGGACTTATCGGCTCGACCTTTGACGCGGCCTTCCGCCTCTTGCCAGTCCCCGCGACTACGACCTGTGCACCAAGCGACTGCCCCTTTTTAACCGGGCCTTCCGGTGTTCCAACTCAGGTTTACCTGAAGCAGGTTCGAGGCATCTACAGCAGTCCGACGCCTGAAACCAGTTCGGTCTATCACGCTATCTACGGGAACGATAATTACGCGTTGAACCGTTTCGTCACTTTCAACGTCGGCCTCCGCTGGGAAGAGGAACAACTTAATGGAACCACGTTGGGTTACACCTTCGTCGACAACTGGTCCCCGCGCTTAGGGATCAACGTCGACCCGTTTGGCGATCGAAAATCGAAGATCTTCTTCAATTGGGGCCGTTATACCCAGTCTTTCCCTCAGGATGGAGCTCTGCGAGATCTGGCAAACGAGCTTAGCATCACGGGCGCAAACTGGAAGCCGCAGACGGATGCCGGCAACAATGTGGTTCTCAATGGAAACGGATCGGCGCAGCCGATTCTCGATGCAGCTCATCTGATTAGCGGCGACCCGGCAGCCGGCTCGTTGGGCGGAAGGATTGCTCTTTCGGGCGGTGCATCACCCGTCTTCATCGAACACGGCACCAAGCTGGATTTTGAAGAAGAATATGTCGGGGGCATCGAACGCCAGGTCGGCGGGTTCGTTCTGAGCGCCCGCTACATGGATCGCCGGTTGCTGCGCGTGGCCGAAGACAACGCGGGTGCGTCTCCTGAGGGAAACGTCGCGGGAAACATTCCCCAGAATTTCGTGATCGGCAACCTGAATAGCAAAACTGATTACTTCATTAACGAACAGGAAGTAACCTATCCAGCGGGCGGTTCTGCGCCTGCTGACTGCCCCGATGATTATGGCCAATTCTTCGATAGCCTCAACAATCCCGTTGGCGGCGCTTGCGGCTTAAACCCGGATACGGCCGGAATACCTACTCCGGATGGCAAATCAGACGGTTTCCCTAATCCGTACCGCCATTACCAAGCTTTTGATTTAGAAGCCAACAAGAGCTTCAGCCACAACTTCATGATCCGCATGAACTATCGTTGGGCCAAGTTGTATGGAAATTATGAGGGCCTGTATCGCAACGACAACAACCAGATTGATCCGAGTATCAACTCGCTGTTCGACTTTACCAATGGAGTGCTCGGTCTACTGGGAGATCAGTTTAAACAGGGGTACCTTAATACGGACCGGCGACAGACTGGAAATCTTTACGGGTCGTACGTGATTCCGTCCGGCTTCATGAAGCGGTTCACGGGTGGAATTGGTTTGCGTGGCAGCGCCGGAGCACCGATCAGCAAGCTAGGTGCACATCCTGCTTATGACGATCCCGGGGAAATCCCGATCGGCGGCCGCGGGACAGTAGGCACTACGGCATCGAACTATCAACTCGATCTCCACGCGGATTATCCGCTTCCATTGGGTGAGCGCTACAAGATCAAGTTCACCTTTGATGCCTTCAATGTCACCAACTCCCGCTCGCTGACTGGGGTCAACCAGAACGTCGAGCTCAGCGTTGGATCCCCGGATGTGGATTACCTCAAGCCGATATCATTCCAGCGTGCATTTTATGGGCGCGGATCGATACGATTTGAGTTCTAACTAGCTGGTTGAACAAGGGGAGGAGGATGGAAACATCCTCCTCCCCTTTTCCTTTTTTTGGGGTTGCAGGGAAAACGGCTGCCAGACTCCGATCAATTAGACTAATAGCTATTGTTAATAGAATGGCTAGCTGCATCGCAGCCAGCCAACATGATTGAGGCGAAATTGTTTAAGCGTTCTACAAACGCAACCGGCATCATGGTTGCTCTGATTTTCGGGCTCTCGCTCTGTTCGTTTACTGCATCTGCAGCAAAGCATCCACAGCTACCGCCCAGGTATGACCATTGGTTGAACCAGGAAGTCAACTACCTGATCACGAACCAGGAGCGGGCAAGTTTCCTCGCCTTGACGACCGATCAGGATCGCGATGCCTTCATCGATACGTTCTGGGCAATTCGCAATCCGGACCCTAACTCACCCAGCAATACTTTTCGGGAGGAACACTACCGCCGCCTGGAATACGTGAATAACCACTACGGCTCGCCCTCGGCCGCCAACGGGTGGCACACCGACCGCGGCATGGTTTACATCACCCTGGGTCCCCCGCAGCAGAAGCGTTCCTATCTCAACACGAAATATCTGGAGCCGTTGGAGACCTGGTTTTATCAGGATCCAGGCAGCGCGCTCGCGCCCTACTTTTCCGTCCTTTTTTTCAAGCCAAGCCCGGCAGAGGACTTTCGCATTTACTCGCCATACCAGGACCGCCCGGACAAACTGATTGCCAGTACCAACGGGGCCAATGATGTTCCCACAGCGCTGAGGATCATCAAGGCCGATCTGGGAGACGAGATTGCCAACCTCACACTTTCTCTCTTCCCCAACGAACCGGTGGATAACAAGACCGGCGCGCCAACCCTGGAATCGGATGTACTGCTGAACAGAATTCGTGACTACCGCAACCTGCCGGAAAACAGGGACCTGTTAGCGCAACGGCGTGCATTACTGGAAGGCGTAAGCCACCGGGTTCTGTTGGGGCAGGACTTCAGTGACCTATCGGTCATGGCCACCCGGGATAGCGCCAACCAAGCCAGTATCCATTACTTGCTGCGGCTCCTGAATGCCGGCGATTTCGTTCTGGGCAAAGATCCCGACCAACGGGTCTACTATTCCCTTTCCGTTGAGTCGCAGCTTCTTGGGCCTGACGGGAAGCCGATCTACACCGACACCCAGGAACTCCATGACTATCTGACGCCTGATCAGGTCGAGCAGATGCGGCCACGCCGCTTGGCAGTGTCCGGCCGCGTGGTTGCAACTCCCGGCAACTATCAATTGCGAGTAGACGTCACCAACAAGGTCACCAAGCAAAGCTTTTCCCAAACAAGAGCCGTTCTTGTGCCCTCGTTTGACCACAACCTAGGGATCAGCCAGGTGGTTTTTTCGTCGGTGGCGCCTCCCAAGCATGACTACGAACAAATCCAACCGTTCAGCTTTGCCGGAGTGAAAATTCCGGTGGCGGGGTCGGACAATGTTGAGTTGGTTGCCGGCGATCCTATCCGGGTGATCTATCAACTATGGGAGCAGCCGGGTTCCCCGGTTTCGCTCAAGGGGAGAAACCTGGAAGTCTCCTATTTGATCGGCAAGCTGGGAGTGCCTGACAAGAAAGAGCAGACGCAGAAGATCGACCGTGCCGGTTTTGATCCGCAAGGCAATTTGCTGATGGGCACGGATATCCCGACGACCGATTTGCATCCGGGCAACTACCGCCTGGTGATCCACGTTACCGACCCTGAAAGCAACGAGACCACGTCTCAAGCAATCAATTTTCGGCTGTACGGCGGCGATCGTCACCAGTTGTGGAACTTGACGAGCCCTGCCTATACCAGTTCCCCTGACTCGGTGGTGAACCTGTACCGGCGGGGCTTGTGTGCCATCGCGCAGCAACAGCCACAGTTAGCCATTGCCTATCTCAAGCAGGCGGTGGAAGCAGGCAATCCTGACGCGGCCATGTATAGTGCCCTGGCTTCAGCTTACCGGCTCACCGGGAATACAACGGCAGCGGCTGCCACTGAAAAACAGCGTGACAGCGCGCTAGCTAAGCCTGGCGGTCCTCCGGCGAGGAATTAGTCCTGAGTCCTGGGTTTCTTCGATGCGCCCCCGGGCAAGTAAGTTTCGTAACAGAAATGGTCTGCCCGCGAGACAACAAGGCTATTGTTGGGCTACGCCCATTCGTTTTCAGCCCACGTACCCGGATTTTCCTGCACGGGCACCACCAACATCTGCGCGTGCGGCTTTCATAAAGGAAAGGCGCATGAAGTTCGTCGGCGCAATTAAGCTCGATAGGAAATCCGGAGTATGCTGTGGCGATCATGGGGCACCCGTCCGATTCCCTGAGTTTCTGCTATGGCACAGGGGCTCCGGTGCCGAGGAACGGCAGCGCTGAAAGATTGGGTCTCAGCGCGTTCTTCTAGAACCTCTTGGCGCGGGACTCATTTTCTGACCTTGGTGCATGCAAAGAAGAATTTAACTGTTCGACTGAACCTAGTGCATGCGTGTATTCAATGTTACAAGAAAACGATCAAATCCAGGAGCGGCTACGTTTTTTGGAAGACCCAAGCGGCGATTCACAAATCGCGAGGTCGTCAAAGAGACTATTGAGCTACACATTCGGTGTGCCTTAGCAGGCAATCTTGCAGATATGCCACCTTGGTTGTATCTAGGCAACACAATTGCTAGGTCTTGTGGTATGGGATTACGCCGTGACGCGCAGATATTGTTGCGGTTTCTCTGTGGTTCCTGGGATGTTGTGTTCTCAGATCACAAGCTTTGAGAGCCTTGGATCGGCACTGCGGTCCGAGGTTAGCAGCTCACGTGCAGGAGAGAAGAGATGAAAAAGTTGCTGGAAGTATTGCTGCTGCTATTCCTAACGATGCCAGTGTTGGCACACGGACAAGCAATTTCGGTCAACGGCGGAGCTATCGAAGGCACAATCACCGATAGCTCAGGAGCGATCGTGCCCAACGCCTCAATCACGGTCGTGGGGAGTGACACGAACTACACGAAGAACCTGAAGACGGATGCAAGTGGATTTTATAGCCTCGGCCCGTTGAATCCTGGTCCCTACACCGTAAGCGTGGAAGCCGCAGGGTTTCAGAAGCTCACGGTCACGACGGTGGTTCGCACCGGTACCGCGACCAGCGGGAATTTTAGGCTCGTTATTGGTGCAACAACCCAGACAGTAGAAGTGTCTGCCGGCTCGCTCCAGGTTAATACCGATCAGGCCGGTGTCAGCGACGTCATCACCAGCGACCAGATCAAGTCCCTGCCGGTAAACGGACGTAACTTTCTCGACCTCGCCCAGATTGAACCGGGTGTGATCCTGCAAAGCGGCGAGTCGTTTGACCCCACCAAGGCAGGTTATTCCGCGATCTCCACGGCTGGTGTCTCCGGGCGCACTACACGCATTCTTCTTGACGGTCAGGATATTACCGACGAAACCGTCGGAACGACGATCTTCAATGTCTCGCAAGGCGCGATCGGCGAATTTCAGCTGAACCGCTCAACGCAGGACGTCTCGGGCGATGTAACCTCAACCGGACAAGTGCTGGTCGCCACCAATTCCGGGACGAACACTCTCCACGGTGAAGCCTTCTACAACTTCCAGGACCATAGCGCGCTGTTCGCCAGGACGGCAGCGGGCATTGATGCCCCCTTCCAGCGAAATCAGTTCGGTGGAAGTGTCGGCGGCGCCATCATCAAAAACAAGCTTTTCTTTTTCGGCAACGCTGAGCGCATAAAGCAGGAGTCGCCGGTTTCCATCACCATGGCTCCGACCTTTGCTTCTATCCAGGCAGCGCACCCCAGCATCCCTTCTCCATACCGGGAAACCTATTCCACCGCTCGCCTTGATTACGATGGCCCCTGGGGCGTTCATTATTTCGCTCGCGCCAATTACGATGTCAACATTTCGAGTTCAAACTTCGGTGCCGGTTATGAAATCTATAACAATCGTGACAACACGCCCGGTCTTGCTGGGGGCGCCGATTTCACCACTGGGCATTTCACACATTCCTTTCGCGGTAGCTACGAGAAATTTCATAACCTATTGGTAGATGGTACTGCGGGGAACAAAAGCATTTATAACGGCTTTCCGGGCTTGAACTTCAGGTTGGCCACCGCCGGGCTCTATTCGGGTCCGAACGTGGACGCGCCGCAGAACACCTATCAATCGGATAAACAGATCCGCTACGATGGCAGCTGGAACAAGGGCACCCATCTTATCCGTTATGGATACAGCGTCAATCGAATTCTTGGGGGAGGCTTCGCGAACTTCTTTGGCATCGCTCCACGAGTGAGCCTGACGAACTCTACCTTGCTTGCGTCCTGCGGAGACGGAACGCCCGGTCCATGCCCTTCGGATCCCTTGAACGGCTACTTTGCGTCCGGCGTAAGATTCGGCAACGGAGAAGGATTTTTCACTGAGAACCCTGGCTTTAAGCTACCGGGTGGCGGAACGGCGGACTGGCGCGAGGGCGCCTACGTGTCCGACAACTGGAAGATCATTCCCAACTTCACGCTCACCGCAGGCGTCCGCTGGAGCGTCGATACCGGCCGGGCTAATCAGGACTTGCCCACGCCCCCGTGCTCGGCTGTGGACCCCACTCTTCAGGCGCCATGCACCGGCAGCAGCCCTCTTCTCGATCAATTCCAGCCTGGATTCGGGAAGAAGGTCCATCAACCTTACGCCAATTTTGGTCCTCAGCTTGGCTTTGCTTTCAGCCCCGGGAATCACAAGACGGTGGTTCGGGCCGCATTCGGCATCTTCTATGAGAGCGATGTGTTTAACAACACCACCAATGCGCGTGGGAATTTGATTCCAAAGGGCCTGTTCGTTGACTACAACCACACGATTTGCGGCGGTTCGAACTCACTGACGCTACCGGACGGCACGGTGCTGACCAGTGACGGCGGGGTCTCCATCGCAACCATCTGCTCAGAACCCCTATCCCAGGCAGGATCGCACTTCATCAACCTGCAAAATGCGTTTCAGGCCACGACCAAGGCGGTCGGTCCCGCCAGCAATGGCAGCTACGTGGGCAACACCCTTACCATCACCGGAGCTTACGCCGCACCTTACCGTACCCCTTACTCTGAGCAGTGGAACGGCGGTGTTCAACGGGAACTGTTCCCTGGCGGCATCCTCTCCGTCGATTACGTTCACAATTCGACGCTTAAAATCACCCAGCAGATCGATGTGAACCATGTGGGCGCAGCCCGTACACTGAACGCCACCGCAGCTCGAAACGCCATCGCCGCAACAACCAGCAGTTTTGGTTGCACTGGGGGTAACAGCAGTGCGGCGATCGATTGCGCGATTGCCGCTGGAGCGCTGATCACCGATTTCGCATCGAATGGCCTCGACTCCGGAAGCACGTACCTTAACACGAACCCGGCTTCTTACAACGGTCTAACCCCAGACACGGGGGCGGCATTTCCAGGCGTGAATCCCCTTCTCGGTCAAGGTCTGTTCCTGCTGCCGGCCGGACGGTCTGGTTACGATGCTCTGCAGGTGGTCTTCCGCGAGCAGAAGGCCCACCCGCTTCCTGGATTTGTTAGCACCAATCTCCAACTCTCGTATTCACTCTCGCGCATTGTTTCCACGGCAAATCCGGCAATCAACGCCGGCAACACCGGTATTGGCGATCAGTTCTTCGCGTCTCCATCGTACGATTATGACAACCCAACACAGTACATCGGCCGAAACGGGCTTGATCATACCCATCAAATTTCGTTCGGCGGTTCGGCAACCATGAAGTACGGGGCCCAGATCGGGCTCATCGGCCACTTTTACTCAGCTGCAGCCACAGATCTAAATCTTGACAACGGTGGAACCAGCGGCAGCGCAACAGCTGGTATCTTCCAGTCCGACGTAACCGGCGATGGAACAATAGGCGATCTGGTGCCGGGAACAAATCCTGGTTACTTCATGCACCAATACAATGGAAAAAACCTCAATCGCTTGATAGATAACTACAACACCAGGTTCGCAGGGCAGCTCACACCTGCGGGCCAGGCTCTCGTCGGAGCCGGGCTTTTCAGTCAGCAGCAACTCAGCGCCCTTCAGGCGACCCAGCAGCCTATTGTCGAAGTTCCAGAGGCAGTCGGGCCGCAAAACAACTTCTATCGCAACCTGGATTTAAGCGTGTCCTATCCGATCCGGTTGGGCCGCCTGCGGGAAGGTATGACGCTGGTGCCGGGAATTGCGTTTTATAACGTAGCAAATTTCTCTAACTTCAGGTCCTACGACAATGGCACTTTGGCAAACACGACTACAGGGGCGTCCAGCGGCTTGTTGAACGGCCCGAACAGCTTCGCTGATCACGACATCAATCGCGTTCAGCGTGGTTCCGGCACCTCTGATATCGGTGGACCTCGCACGGCGGAGTTTCAGCTGAAGCTCGATTTTTAGCCGTTTGACGCCGGGCCTGGCGACTGAAGGTCTATTTCGGAACGGATCTAAGATGTGGGCCTGTACGGCAACGGCCTCTACCCAGGGTAGAGGCCGTTGCCGTACAGCTTACCTCGCGAAATGACCGCTTCAGGGGCTGAAGGCCACAACCCCGTGATCGAGGTCAATGCCAACCTTGGTAATGCCCAAGAGTGGTGGATTGACCAGCCCATCAAAGCCTTCGGTTCCCTCTTCGCTAGCTTGGGCGAGGAACGCCGATTCCTGGCGGAACTCGGTTCGACCCAACCTCAGGGTGCGGAGCCACACTTGCTTTCGCTCGAATTCTCCGATCATATTGGTCGAATGCTGGACGGCGCTGGTTTCTGGCGTTGACACCGACTCAAGCATCTTTGGCCCGAACAGGATCAAAGAAGAGGCCCCGGTGTCGAGTAGCAGTTGCATTGAAGTTTGATTGAGTTCCGCATCCACGAGAGGGAGTCCACCCCTCATCCGTAATGGGAGCGAGTTCTTTAAGGACGAGATCGGACCGAAGGTGATTTCGTGTGAACTGTAGTCAATTTCGAATGCTCCCTGGCCCACCACGTCCAGACCGACCACGGCATCGATGCGGATTGGCAGAGCTCTGCCAAGGGAAGACAAATCTTCGACCAGGACGGGGAAATTGTCCCTTTTCGATGGCCCGAACTGCAGGGTTGGCGCGATTGCACGCTTGGTTTCCACTCGACCGTTCAGACCTGCAAGGACGCCGGGCAGTTCGACCAGGTGTAGCGCTTGTGCCAGTCTTAGATCCAGGACCGTGGGGCTGGCTCCCGTATCCAACAGAAAATTGAGGTCTTTCAGTGGGCCTGCCGAACCCCGGGCCACGATCAGGTAGCCGCGATAGAGATTGAATCGAACCGAGGTTGGACCACGCTCGTACCCTTTTGCAATCGGCTCCAGTGCAAGAACCAGAACTATCAGCAGACTTAACAACCAATATTCGCGATCGCGCATTGGCCCACCTCATTACAAGGCAATGCTTGACCAAAGACATTGTTTATCTCAATTCACACCGGCTAGCCTCTGTGTTCACCGGGAGTTGGGGTTGAAGGAGACAACTGGAGAGACCGAGTAGATCTTGATATCCAAGAAACTACCTGGATTCAGCGCCTGGCACGATGCTGTTGCCTTGGCGCATCTGTTAAAGAATTGCGTCTCCGGGCAATCCTCAATAAACTTCTCTCCGAGTGAAAAAGTGACTGCGGCCGCGCTGAGACCGGCGTCGTGCCAGGCTTTTCAAAGGTTTAAGGAGTCCAGGTGCGCCTTTCTCGGATGTTTTTGTTTCTTTCCCTGGTTTTTCTGGGTCTTCAACTGTTGGTTTCGGGTAGCCAGGTAGAGGCACAGCAAGCGAGCGACATGCCGCCCCCTCCGCCATCTGCCAAGCAGATTCATCTCAAGCACGTTCTGGTGGTCGGCCAGACCAAGGGGTTCGAACATGACTCGATCTCTGCCGCGATGGCCGCTATTTATGACATGGGGAAAGAGAGCGGCCTTTGGGACACCATGCTGCGCACCGACACTGAGCTGCTCACCAAGAAGGATTTGAAGCGGAATACCAAAAATCTGACTTATTTCGACGCCGTCATCTTCGCCAGCACTACCGGCGAACTGGACATGGACGACAGCCAGAAGCAGGATTTAATGTCGTTTATCAAGGAAGACGGCAAGGGCTTTGTGGGCATTCATGCGGCTTTAGACACCAATTACAACTGGCCGGAGTACGGCGAGATGATCGGCGGCTGGTTCGACCAGCATCCCTGGATGACCTTCAATGCGCCCATTATCAATGAAGACCCTGACTTTCCTGCCGTCCGGCATTTTCCCAAAGCATTCGTGAAATACGACGAGATCTATCAGCCGAAAAGCTGGTCTCGCGACAAAGTAAACGTGCTGCTCAGCCTGGATTCGAGCAAACTGAATTATGAGAACAACCCCCGCATCCATCGCACAGACCATGATTTCCCCGTGGCCTGGAGCAAGATGTACGGTAAAGGGAGGGTTTTCTACTCCACGCTGGGGCACACGGAAGAGGCCTGGGAAGATCCGGATATAAAGAAGATGTACTTCGAAGCGATTAAGTGGTCGCTGGGCATGACCGAGGGAAGCACCACCTCTCATGCAAAGCCGGCGGCATCGCGATGACAAACAAAGGCGGTAATACAAGGATGAAGAAGTTTCGGGACTTGGCATTCCTGGCGGCGATCGCGGCGTTAGCCGCCTACCAGGGTAGGCAATTGCACATCTACGCCGCAACCGGGCAGGCGCCGGCCACGACGCAAAACGCGGGGCCCACCCACGGAGGCGATACTGCAGCGCCCCAAGGTGCGGGCCTGGCTGCTGCCGGTGGTTCCCTCTTCCAGCAGAATTGCGCTTTCTGTCACGGCCGCGATGCCGGCGGAGGCGAAACCGGTCCTGACCTCACCCGGTCTAAGCTGGTCACCGCGGATGTAGGCGGAGACAAGATCGGCGATGTCGTGTTGCATGGACGGCCTGACAAGGGTATGCCGGCTTTTCCACTTCCCCCGGAACAGATCGCCCAACTCGCAGCTTTCATTCATGCCCAACAGACCAAAGCCATGTCGCAAAGCGGCAAGCGTAAAGGCGTGGACGTGTCGGACCTGCAGACGGGAAACGTGGAAGCGGGCAAGGCCTATTTCAACGGAGCAGGCGGTTGCGCGACCTGCCATTCGCCTACCGGGGACCTCGCGGGTATCGCGAGCCGCTATGAGGGGCTGCAGTTGGAAGAACGGATGTTGTACCCGAGAGACGTAAAGAATAAGGTGACGGTCACGCTGGCTTCGGGCGAGACGGTTGCGGGGACCCTGGAGTATCTGGATGAATTCACGGTGGGATTGCGGGATGCTGCGGGAACATATCGGTCCTGGCCGGTGAGCACGGTCAAGGTCAAGGTCGATGCGCCGGTGGAGGCGCATGTGGCGCTTTTCCCCAAATATACCGATGCCGATATCCATAACCTGATGGCTTACATTCAGACATTGCGCTAGAGGTTCCAACCCCATATGAAGCTGTTGAAGAACGGATTGTTTTTTGCCTTGAGCGCAGTGGTTTTGACGGGAATTTCACAGCCGCTTCAGGCGCAGAACGTGGACGCGCAGATGCTTCTGCACCCACCGGCCGATAGCTGGCCCGGGTACCAGGGCGACTACACGGGACAACGGCACAGCAAGCTGACGCAGATTACTCCGCAAAACGTAAAGGACTTAAGCCTCGCCTGGGCCTTTCAGACCGGCCAGCCGGCGGAAATCAAAGCGACCCCGCTTCTGGTCGATGGCGTCTTGTACTTTACGGTGCCGGACAATGTCTGGGCTGTCGACGCGCGCTCGGGTCACATGCTGTGGCACTATACCTATCCGCCGAATAAGGGGGACCACATCGGCCAGCGCGGTGTGGGCATGTATAAGGACTGGATCTTTTTCGTCTCTCCGGACGCGCACCTGGTTTCTCTGAATGCCAAGGACGGGAAAGTACGCTGGATCATCCAGCTCGCGGATGTGGAGAAGGGTTACTGGGCCACGGAGGCGCCGTTCATTGTGGGCAACCACGTGATTGTGGGTGTAGGCGGCGACATTGATAATCTGCCCATTTTCCTGGCATCGGTCGACCCGGAGACGGGCGCGATTCAATGGAAATGGAATGTCACTCCGCCGCCGGGTCCCGGCGTCACCACCGGAGGCACGACCTGGATGGCAGGGACGTATGATCCGACGCTCAACCTCATCTATTGGGGAACGGGAAATCCAACACCCGTATTGGACGGCAGCGCGCGGCCCGGGGACGACCTTTATACCTCCAGCATCGTAGCCCTCAATCCCGATACCGGTAAGCTGGTGTGGGGTTTCCAGCCTTCGCCCCACGATACTCATGATTGGGATGCGGTCGAGATACCTGTGCTTGTCGACGGAACCTTCCATGGGGAACCGCGAAAGATGCTGCTACAGGCATCCCGCAACGGTTATTTTTTCGTGCTCGACCGTACCAATGGCAAGAGCCTGCTGACCGTTCCGTTTACGCCGGTGAATTGGGCGAAGGAAGTCGACAAGGAAGGCCGTCCGATTCCTGACCCGGCCAAGGAACCGTCGCCCGACGGCGTCCTGATCGCTCCGGACGAGGCTGGCGCGACCAATTACCGCTCGCCCAGCTACGACCCTAAGACGGGGCTTGTTTATCGTGAGTGCCCACCATGCCTTTAGTGTCTATTTCCATAAACCGGCGGATGGCGCTTACGGTTGGGCCGGCGCGGATTATGGGTTGTGGGGTAAGGGCGTCATCGAAGCGATTGACTACAAGACGGGCAAGATTCGCTGGTCGCATGAAATCGGGCAAGGAAGCCCGGGCTCAGGGGTGTTGACCACGGACTCCGGACTCACGTTTACCGGGGACGTTCCAGGGAACTTTCTGGCACTGGATACCGCTACCGGGAAGACGCTTTGGCACGCCGGGTCGGGTGCGAAGATCGGGAGTTCTCCGATTACCTATGAGCTCGATGGACGACAATACCTGCTGACCAGCGGCGGAAGTGTGTTGTTTGCCTGGGCCCTGCCGGAAGGTGGTACGAAGACGACGCATACGGCTGCGAAGGCTCACTGAGAACAAGACGGCTTTGAGGGCATTCGTAGGGACAAAATCAGGTTGGTTCTTGATTGGAATGAGACGGGAAAGACGGGACTTAGTTCGTCATTAGGTTTAGAAGAGCGTACCTCAGGGGCTGAAGCCCTCATGGGCTTCCCCCGTACGGCCCGACTAAAGTCAGGCCCTGATACAGAGCATCAGAGCAGTGGCTATCGGTAAATGCGCGCATGTCCGCAGAATTGGTCTGTCGATAGGGTGTGTTGTCCAAATTGGCTAAGCTGAACAAATCTAATTTTGACAGGTCTGAAGTTCAGCCGTTCCTTCGGGACTGAATTCGTAGTGGAGAGATCTGCGGTCTGCATTTCTTTAATGGCCACCCCTCTATGAGAATTACGGATGTAAGAACGGTTGTGGTCAACGCGGAGATGCGGAATTGGGTCTTCGTGAAGGTGGTCACCGACCAGGCTGGGTTGTTCGGGTGGGGTGAGGCGTCGCTCGAGTGGAAGACCCGGGCGGTGGTTGGTGCGATTGAGGATTTTGCTCCGATGCTGATTGGGGAGGATCCTCGCAACATCGAGCATATCTACCAGAAGCTCTATCGACATTCGTTTTTCCGCATGGGCGTGATCGGCATGAGCGCGATCAGCGGCCTGGAACAGGCTTGCTGGGATATCTTCGGCAAGTCGACGGGGATGCCGGTCTATCGACTGCTCGGGGGCGAGGTTCGAAACAAGGTCCGCATGTACACCCACCTCGGGGGTGGGGATATGAAGGCCGTCTACCAGACGTTCGATCCTCAACCGCTCATTGATCTCGCCCACGAGGTGGTGGCGCGTGGCTATACCGCGCTCAAGGTCGTCTTCGTTCCCTATTCTGAGCCATTGATGGGGCGGCAGTATGTACGCCAATTCGCGAGCATGTTTGAGAAGCTGCGGCTTGCGGTCGGTGACCATATCGATATCATGATCGATTTCCATGGCCGTACGTCGCCGGCTATGGCGATCCAATATATCCACGCGATCGAGGAATTCAGTCCATACTTTTGTGAGGAGCCGGTTCCGCCGGAGAATATTCCGGCAATGCGACAGGTTCGCGAAGCGGTCCGTGCGCCGATAGCGACGGGTGAGCGGCTGGTTTCCCGATTCGAGTTTCGCGAACTGTTGCGAGCAACAAGCGTGCCACATCGTGCAGCCGGATTTGTGTCATTGCGGCGGACTTCTGGAAGCAAAGAAGATTGCGGCGGCTGCGGAGACCTACTATATGGGGGTAGCGCCACACAATCCGTTGGGACCGATCGCCAATGCTGCCGCACTCCATTTTGCCCTATCGACACCGAATTTCCTGATCCAGGAGGATATGCTTACGGATGTGCCGTGGCGTTGGGATGTGGTGAAGCACGGGTTGAAAATGGAGAATGGCTACTGGGTCAAGGCGGAGGCTCCGGGCCTGGGGATCGAGGTCGATGAAACTGAGGCGGCAAAACACCCGTTCCAGCAAGAGACCTTTGCTACGTCCGTTGCACGTGCAGCCGACGGCGCCATTCTGGACTGGTAGGGGTCGAAGGAGAAACTGATGTCCCGTAAGAAGTTATTTTGGGCCGCGGCTCTGATGGTTCCGTGCACGTTGATTGCCGTGCTGATGCACGGCCAGAGTTTTCCCGATGCTTCGGTGTATGCCAACGATCCGGCAGCCATGCTGGCGGGATACCGGCATGTCGAGGTCTCTTCCGTCTCCGACGCGATTGAGCAGCTTACCGGGCAGCGGATGTACATGACGCACCACATGCAGCCGATTTTCACCACCAAGTTCGCGGGCTACGCGATCACGGTGAAAATGGTGAAGGAAGAAAACCACGATCCGAACGCGCTGAGCGGCATGCTGCAGGCAATTGACCACGGAAGCAAAGACTCGGTCTACGTGATGACTATTCCAGACGGAGTGGATATCGCCGGGATGGGCGGACTGATGGGGACAGCTATGTCGGCACGGGAATTTTCCGGCGCGGTGATCGACGGGGCGGTGCGGGATGTCGCCTATCTGCGCAAGATTGGCTTCCCGGTGTATGCTCGCGGCATTACTCCTGCTACTTCGGCGGGACATTATCGTGTCGCAGGCACTGGCGTCCCCGTGGTGTGTGACGGCGTTACCGTGAACGCTGGGGATATCGTCGCGGCGGATAGCGACGGCGTGGTGGTGGTGCCCCGGGAGATAGCTCCGAAGGTCCTGGTATTGTCACAGCAGCTGGACTTTAAAGAACACAGCATGTACGCGTTTATCGAGAACACGAAATCCATTGAAGACGCGGTCAAGAAGTTCGGCCGTTTGTGATCTTGGCTGCAAAGGTATTGTTCTCCTGTCAGGTTGGGTGGCCGGACGGTACCCGAAGGCGAGCTGAGAAGGAAATAGTGCGCAGGGGCTAAAGCCCTCGCGGCTTGCGGCCTTTACGGCACGACTAAAGTCGTGCCCTGATACAAAGCGTTTTTGAAATTGGCTCGAGGCAGGGTGACTGGGACATTATTTTTGCAGGCGTTGAGCTGAAATTCGGGCCCTCTTCGGAATGCATCCTGCTTCAGGGGTGCGCCGGGAGATTTTGCTTTCCTCATCTCGTAAGGGGGTGCTCATGCGATTCTCCAGACTGCTCAGAGTTCTGCTGCCCGCGGTCGCCGGTTTCGGCGCTTTGTGCGTTGGCAGTTCGTGGATATCGGATCAACCTAAGGTCGGCGCTCAAAGCAACAGCCAGGCATGCCCGGAGACCGATAGCGGGTTGACGCTGCCCGCAGGCTTCTGCGCGACGATCTTCGCGGACAACATTGGCCATGCCCGCCACATGGTAGTGGCTCCGAGCGGAGTGGTTTACGTCAACACCTGGTCGGGCGAGTACTACCCTCCTGGCGACAAGGCGCCCGCGGGTGGGTTCCTGGTGGCGCTGCAACCCGAGGCGGGTGGGGGCAAGGCCGGCTCGCCTCAACGCTTTGGCGAGACCGCGGACACGGGGGCGGCCGGTGGGTTGGGCATTGCGCTCTACAAGGGCTCAATCTATGCCGAGGTCAACGATAGGATCGTGCGCTACGCGCTGCCTGCGGGGTCGATGGTGCCCCAGGGTCCAGCCACTACCGTGGTTTCCGGATTACCTTTGGGTGGCGATCATCCGATGCATCCGTTTGCCATCACCGCCGATGGATCCATCTATGTCGACGTGGGCACCGCAAGCAACTCATGCCAGTTGAAGAATCGAACGCTCAAGTCGCCGGGCGCCGATCCGTGCACGGAGTTGGAGACCCGCGGCGGCATCTGGCACTTTGACGCGAACAAGACCAACCAGCCGTTTACCCCGGCCGACCGCTACGCTACCGGGATACGTAACGGTGAAGGTTTCGCTGTGGATGCTTCCAGCAAGCGGATCTTTGTTACGCAACACGGACGAGACCAACTGCATGCGAATTGGCCCGACCTGTACAAGCCTGAAGAAGAAGCCACGCTGCCTTCAGAAGAGCTGGTGCTGCTCAAGCAGGGCGGCGATTATGGCTGGCCTGAGTGCTACTACGATCCAATGCAACGCAAACTGGTGCTGGCGCCGGAATACGGTGGAGACGGGGGCAAGAAGGTGGGCGTGTGCGCCAACAAGATTCCGCCGGCGGCGGCATTCCCCGCGCATTGGGGCCCCAATGACGCAGTGTTCTATGACCAAAAGCAGTTCCCGGCCCACTATCGCGGTGGCGTATTCATCGCCTTCCACGGTTCCTGGGATCGGGCACCTTTCCCGCAGGGCGGGTACAACATCGTGTATCAACCGCTGAACGGCGATCGTGCGTCTGGTCCGTGCGAGATATTTGCCGATGGTTTCGCGGGACCTATCAAGACTCCGGAGAAAGCGCAGCATCGTCCCAGCGGGCTTGCGATCGGACCAGATGGATCGCTCTACATTTCCGACGACAACACGGGGCGGATTTATCGCGTCACCTATTCGGGTGGGGCTGCGGGTGGGGGCGCCAAGTCCACACCCTGCCCCGGTCCATCGGCCGGCGCCGGCGAGATCGCGCAAGCCGAGGCCAAACCGCCGGAGGGCACGCACCCCGATGCCGGCCTTACTCCACCGCCAGGAGCAAGCGCAGAGATGGTGGCTTTAGGAGATCGTATCTATCACGGTGAAGTAGGCGGAGCGTCGTGCGCAGGCTGCCATGGCGCCAGCGCGAAAGGAACTCCGCTTGGCCCCGATCTAACCGATACCAAGTGGTTGTGGGGCGATGGCAGCTATAGCGCGATCGCCAAGACCATCACTGAAGGCGTGATGCAACCGAAGGAGTATCGCAGTCCTATGCCGCCCATGGGTGGCGCTCAACTGACTCCTGACCAGGTGCAGGCGCTGTCTGCCTATGTCTGGGCTTTGAGCCACCATTGATGAAACCCTGGATCGTTTATGCATGCCTGACCCTGCTGGCCTGGGGGGTATGGGGATTCTTCAGCAAACTGGCCTCAGGCTATACACGACCCCGGCAGACGCTGATATTTCAAGCGGCCGGGGTCATGGCCTTTGGACTTATGGTGCTGGCCATGGAGCGGTTCCACATCACGTGGTCTCCACCAGGATTTGGCTGGTCGGCGGCGGCCGGCTTTGTTAACTTCGCCGGCTTCCTCGCCTTCTTTGCGGCGATCGACAAGGGGAAAGTTTCGACCGTGATTGCCATGTCTTCCCTCTACCCGGTGATCACGATCGTGTTGAGCGTCCTCTTTCTGCAGGAGAAGATTTCGACGCGCGAGGGACTGGGCATTGCTTGTGCGCTGCTGGCTGGTTTTCTGTTAGCCGGGTGATGCGATCTCCTGATGCGCGATTACCGGAGTTATAGCTTCTGGCTTGAGGATACAGGCGAGACGCTCACGCCACGTCCGGCGCTGGCTGCGTCCAACGATGTGGATGTGGCTATCCTTGGCGCGCGGCTACTCCGGATTGTGGACGGCGTATTACCTGCTGCTTCATGAGCCTGCGCTGCGGGTAGCCGTGGTGGAGAAGGAGATTACCGGCTTCGGCGCCTCGGGACGTAACGGTGGGTGGTGTTCTCCGAATTTTTCTGTAACCGCCACAGGTCTCGAGAAACGCTTCGGTGCTGAGGCTGCGCGTAACCTGCTGCTGGCGATGCGCGCTTCTGTGGACGAGGTGGGCCGGGTTTGCGGCGAAGAGAACATCGATGCGCGGTTCCACAAAGGCGGGGTGCTGACCCTGGCGCGGGGACAGCATCAGCTACCGGGCATTCGCTCGAGTTATCGAGCTTTTGAGCGATTGGGGCTGGGCGATCGTTACCGGCTGCTCAGCGGCGAAGAAACAGCGGAACGCATTCGCGTGACTGGCGTGCACGGTGCACTGTATACGCCTGATGGGGCGAGCCTGCATCCGGCACGGTTGGTGCGCGGCCTGGCGCGCGCGGTGGAAGCGCGGGGCGGCGCCATTTACGAGCAGACGCCAGTGACCGGGTTCGGGCGTGGCAGCCTGATCACACCCGGCGGAGAGCTGCGCGCGAAGCGGGCGGTGGTGATTGCGGGAGAGGCTTATGTGACCCGGCTGCCTCGCTTGCATCGGGCTTTGCTGCCGGTGTATTCGCTGATCTCGCTGACCGAGCCATTGACGGCTGGGCAGTGGTCGCAGATTGGGTGGCAGGGAGGAGAGAGCGTCTCCTCTACGCGCAACACTGTTGTGTATCTCACCAAGACGCCGGACGGCCGTGTTCTCTTTGGCAGCCGAGGCGCGCCGTATTCGTTTGGTTCGAAGATCAGTGATGAACAGGATACGCACGGGGCCACGGTGGGGATGATCCAGCGTTCGGTGTTGGAGTGGTTTCCTTCGCTCGAGGGCATTCGGTTCACCCATGCCTGGGGTGGGCCGGTGGGCATGCCCAGGGATTGGATGCCGGCAGTGCGGTACGACGCGGGTTCGCGGACCGGTTCGATTATGGGCTACACGGGGCAGGGCGTCTCGACGAGCAATCTGGCGGGACGGTTACTGGCAGGCCTGATCATGGATCGGAAGAGCGGGCTGGAAGGGCTTCCCCTGGCCCAGAGATGCTCTCCCAGGTGGGAAATAGAGCCACTGCGTTGGTTGGTGGTGCGTTATATGCAGGACGCTTTTTTGCGTATCGATGCGGCTGCCGAGGCCAACAGGGCACGACCCCTGGATGCCAAGCTCGCGGAGTACCTGGGGCGGCATTAGATCGGTATGATCTGGCTAAAATGTGCGCACTATGCGCACTAAGATGGGTTGAAGCCACTTTTTCGCGTTGGAAAGGACTAGAAGCGGCGAAGGCGACTCGTCAGCGTATGCGTCAGTAACAAAGGCGACTATGTCAACCCGTGGCCGCGCGCGAAATGGCCTCAAATGTGCGCGCTATGCGCACTAGGATCGGTTGGAGCCACCCTCTTTTAGAGTGACCCTTACGGGATTACGATGCTAGCTTATAAGCGACTTAGTGTCGCTGGAATTCCAGGACATTATCAGAAGGTCATGACCTTTCGTACCTAGCCCCGGTGGCTAATACGATCAACGGAAGAGCGCGTTCGCGCGCGATTCCAGATAGACGCGCAAGAAGGGATGAAGGGGCCAGCCTTCCTGGGTGTGGCTCCAGTTCAGGATGGTCTCGCGGGTTTGCTTCAGTCCTGCGGCTTCGGCCGGATAGGAGGCAGGAGAGGTCGCCAGGACCTCGATCTCAATGCGCGGTGTAAAGGCCTGGTCCGTTACCCGGATATGGTAGAGGCCGGTTCCCCCTACTCGCACTCGCGCTACAGGCTGGCGCGAGTTCCATTCCAGCGGCTGGGCGGCCGGTATGGTTGATGCCGCAGGTTGTTGCTCCTCGTTCATCACGCTGAGGGAGTATTGGCCCGAAGGCAGAACGCGAAGCGCGGGAGAAATGGCGATCTCGCCCTGGGGCGTGAGGGGAGCGACGAGCTCAAAATGACCCGCCATTTCCGCCCGGCCCACCGGGATGGGAAAGGCTGTTTCCGCTGTCTTTGGGCGCAACAACAGGACATTCCTGACGGCTACGAACATATCCCAAACCCCAGGTTTGGGAGGCGGGGTGATGGCCGGCACGCGGAAGCCCTGGGAACAGATTCTTGCTTCGAAGCATTCGCACAGTAAGCGCTGCCCGTCAGGCAGGAGAATGATCATGGAGTGGGTGGACCCTTCCGCACCCGCGGTGATCAAGCCGCCGGGCGGGACTGCCTCCCCTAGCCGGAGGGTATCGGAGCTGCCATTGAGATGCCAGTCTCCATGCCTTTCCCAAACCATTCCAGTGGGATCGGAGTCCGGAGGCACGCTCTCAGCCACAACGATGGTGACTGACTTGCCGGCCAAGGCAAGGATTCCGGCCGCCATTGCAAACAATAAGGTTCTCCGCTTCCATGCTTGGTTCAATCCGGACCTCTCGTTCCTTATTGGGCAGGCGAATGGTACGAGCTTGTCAAGAGCGATGAAATCTTTATTCACTTTAGGGATCGCCTCATTTAATCTCATCGGTAATGACACAAATGTTGTATAGTCGATTAGCAATTCGGTAACTTCTGCCAGTTTTCTCCCCTTGTACGATCCCCTCATCCCCTGGACTGTACGGTTTCGTGTCGGAAGCGGTCACGAGCGCTTCAGTCAAAAACAACTGTTGGATGGTGGAGCGGGCCTGGCAAGGCGACGATGTCGCCGGAGTTTGTGACCCGACAGCCCACCTGGGTAGGAGGGTCCTATTTTTCGGCCACGGGTATCCGCTCGCTTCTCTTTTCTCGCTCGCTCCGGGTCAGTTTCGACCGAAGGCCTATTCAAACTCCTGATGTTGTGCCTTTTGTTTTCCGGCGCGGCGGGACCCGTCTTTGGGCAAGCCCCCAACGTGCTGACCTGGCGTTATGACAATACTCATCAAGGCCAGAATACCCAGGAGTCCATTCTTACTCCGACAAACGTCAACACCAACACTTTCGGAAAGCTGTTTAGCCATACGGTGGATGGCCGGGTTTATGCGCAGCCGCTCTATGTCGGCAATCTGACCTTACCGAACCAGACGACCCATAACGTAATTTTTATTGCTACAGAACACGATTCGGTCTACGCCTTTGACGCCGACAACAACGGCGGAGCCAACAGCGGGCCGCTGTGGCAGGCAAGCATGATCAGCACGGCTCATGGAGCCGCTTCGGGCGCAACCACCGTGCCGAGCGCCGATGTCAATACATCAGACATCACTCCTGAAATTGGCATCAGCTCTACCCCGGTCATCGACCTCAACACGGGGACGATCTTCGTTGTGGCGAAGAGCAAAGAGAGTGGCAAGTACGTGCAAAGGCTGCACGCGCTGAACATTCTGAATGGAAGCGAACGCTCCGGCAGCCCGGTTTCGATCTCAGCATCGGTACCAGGCACGGGCTCGGGAAGTTCGGGTGGTACGCTCAGCCTGAGTACGTTGTGGCAGCTGAATCGGCCGGCACTTGGACTGTTCAACGGCCATATCTACATTGGTTTTGGAGCTCATGGCGACAACGGCCCGTGGCATGGCTGGGTATTGGTTTACGACGAAACCACACTGGCGCAGACGGGTGCGATGTGCACGTCCCCCAACGGGTACGGAGATGCGGTCTGGGGGGCGGGGGCCGGATTGCCCATCGATACCGTGAGCCCAAATGGCAGGGCTTTCCTGTCTACCGGTAACGGCGATATGACGTCGTATCCCCCGCTTACCAACAACGTGGACTATGGCGAGAGCGTCCTGCGCTACGACCTGTCCAATGGCGGATTCAAGATCAGTGACGCATTTACGGCGTACAACCAATCCTCGTTAACAGGCGCGGATCTCGACCAGGGTTCCGGCGGAGTTCTCCTTCTTCCGGATCAGCCGGGCGCCCATATCCATGAACTTGTCCAGGTGGGCAAGGAAGGCCGCATACTGGTCATGAACCGCGACAGTCTGGGGGGTTATGCCGGTTCCGGGGCCGGGCGTAACACGAATATCCTGCAGGATATTACGAACGCCCTGCAATCTGATCACGGCTTGTGGAGCACGCCGGCCTACTGGAATGGGAACGTTTACATGTGGGCGGAAAACGATTCCCTCAAGATATTTCCGCTGACGAATGGAACTCTGCCAAACCGAGCCACGGGCCAATCGTCGGCGACCTCCGGGTTCCCGGGAGCGACCCCGGTAGTCTCGTCGAATGGAACGCAGGACGGGATTGTCTGGGCGCTAGAAACCGATCTGTACACGTCGAATGGATCTTCGATACTGTATGCGTTTAACGCGACCAACGTTGGCCAGGAGCTCTACGGCAGTAATCAAAATCCGAACCGTGATAATGCGGGGCCGGCGGTCAAGTTCACCGTTCCGGTGGTTACCAACGGAAAAGTCTATGTTGGCGCCGGGGGCCAGGTCGACGTTTACGGACTTTTAAATGGCGTCCAACAGGCGCCGGCACCGGTCATTTCCCCCTCGGGGGGTACCTATAGCACGGCGCAACAAATCACACTCACAGATACACTTAGCGGGTCGACCATCTACTACACAACGGATGGATCGACGCCGACCACGGGATCAACGGTATACACAGGAGCTTTCCAACTTTCCGTAAACAGCACGGTGCAGGCGATTGCCAGCGCGACCGGATATCTCCAGAGCCCGGTGGCGAGCGCAGTTTATACCTTCAACACGCAAACGCCGACACCGCAGTTTTCGCCGGCGGCTGGGACCTACACCACTACCCAGACGGTTACGATTTCCGATAGTGCGTCGGGAGCGGTTATTTATTACACCACCGACGGGTCGACCCCGACCACCAACTCGACACAATATGCCGGAGCTATTACGGTCAGCAGCAGCACTGTGATCAAGGCGATGGCCACGTTCAGCGGGTTGACCAACAGTAATGTGGCTACAGCTTCGTACACCATCCAGCCGAACGGGACAGGTATTAACTACGGCAACGGCTTCTCGAGTGTCGCGGGGCTGACGTTGAACGGGAGCGCAAGCAACGCGGACGACACTCGCCTGCAGTTGACGACGGGCCAGCAGAGCCAGGCAGGAAGCGCTTTCTACAATACTCCCGTTAACATCCAGAACTTTACAACCGACTTCGCCTTTCAGCTCTCGTCGGCCCAGGCTGACGGTTTTACGTTCACCATCCAAAATGTTGGCCCGACTGCACTGGGCGGGATCGGGGGAGGCCTGGGTTATGGCCCGAACCCGGCCACCGGCACGCCGGCCGGCATCGCAAAGAGTGTTGCCATCAAGTTTGATTTTTACAACAACTCGGGCGAGGGCACCGACTCAACGGGGCTCTACAAAAATGGTGCAGAGCCCACGGTCCCGGCGATTGACATGACTTCTTCCGGTGTCTTTCTGAACAGCGGAGACTCCATTGCCGCGCACATGACCTACGACGGTGTCAATTTGATCCTGACGCTCACGGATGCCGTGGTCAATAAGACTTATACGCATACTTTCCCAATCAATATTCCGGCCACCATCGGGAGCAATACGGGTTACATCGGCTTTACCGGCGGCTCCGGCGGCCTGAGCTCGAGCCAGAAGATTCTTACGTGGACATTGACGTCGCAGGCAGGATCGGTAACGCAGACGCCGACATTCTCGCCGGCCGGGGGATCGTTTACGACCGCGCAAAATGTGACACTGAGCGACGGAACGCCGGGAGCAGTGATCTATTACACGATCGACGGCTCGGCACCGACCACCTCGTCGACGGTTTACAGCACACCCATTACCGTGGATAGCGGATCGGTCACGATCAAGGCGATTGCGCAGGCAACCGGCTTCAGCGCCAGCAGCGTGGGGAGCGCTACGTACAATATCCAGCCCACGGCGACGGCGACGCCCACCTTCTCGCCGGGCACAGGAACCTATAGTTCGACGCAGTCGGTGACCATCTCCGATGCTACGTCCGGCGCAACGATCTACTACACCACCGATGGATCTACGCCGACCACGTCATCTGCCATTTACGGCTCAGCCATCGTGGTGAGCGCCAGCAGCACGCTCAAAGCGCTGGCGGTGGCTCCAGGGTTTGCGCAGAGTGCGGTCGGCAGCGCGGCGTATGTGATTCAAACGGGTGGATCCGGCAGCATCAATTTTGCCGGCGGGTTTCCCAGTGCCACCGGTTTGCAGTTGAACAGCGTGGCGAAAGTCAGTTCGAGCCATTTCCTGCAGATTACCGATGGCGGCCAAAGTGAGGCTGGTAGCGCCTTCTGGACCACGCCGGTCAATATCCAGGCTTTCACTACAAACTTCACCTTCCAGCTTTCCAGTGCGGTGGCCGATGGATTTACCTTCACCATCCAGAATGCCGGGCCGACGGCGCTTGGCGGCATCGGTGGAGGCCTGGGGTACGGACCGAATCCGGGAACGGGCACACCGGCCGGCATAGCGAAGAGTGTGGCGATCAAATTCGATATTTACAACAACTCCGGCGAGGGCGCCGATTCGACGGGAGTGTTTACTAATGGAGCGGTGCCAATCAGCCCCGCGGTCGACCTCACATCTTCGGGGATCGTTCTGTCGAGCGGGGACACGATCGCTGCTCAACTTGTATATAACGGGACGACGCTGACGCTTAACCTGACCGACACGGTTACGAATAATACGTTCAGCCAGACGTTTACGGTCAATATTCCATCGACGGTGGGGGCGAACACTGCCTACGTTGGGTTTACGGGGGCCACGGGAGGATCCACGGCGATCCAAAACATCAAGACGTGGACGTTCACTTCGGGGACGACCCAGGTGGCAGCCGATCCTTTGTTCAATCCGTCGCCGGGTACTTATAGCTCGGCACAAAACGTTTCCCTGAGCAGCGCGACGACAGGCGCAACCATCTACTACACAGTAGACGGTTCCACGCCCACGCATTCTTCGAGTGTTTACAGCGCGCCGATCGTGGTCAGTGGAGCATCGCTCACGATTCGCGCTTTTGCCTCGGCGAGCGGGTTTCAGGATAGTCCGATTGTGGTAGGCACGTATCAGATCCAGGGGGCGCCTTCACCAGCGGCGACGCCGACGTTTAGTCCTGCCAGCGGGACGAGCTTCTCTTCGACGTTGAGTGTGTCGATTGCGGATACGACCGCGGGGGCGGCGATTTATTACACCACCGACGGAAGTACGCCGACGACGGGATCTCAGCTTTATTCGGCTCCGTTCACCATTAGTGCTTCTACCACTGTTAAAGCCATCGCCACGGCCAGTGGCTTTTCGCAGAGCGCAGTGGGATCGGCCAGCTATACCTATTCACCGGTAACGAGCGGAGCGCCGGTATCGGATGAATTCACCGGGACCAGTTTGAACTCGGCGATGTGGCAGGTGAGTACGCCGGTGGGAGGTTCGGTGGCGGTGAACAATGGAGAGCTTGTCCTCACTGTGCCGGGCGGGAGCAATCACGATCCTTTTGTTCCTGCACTGGATGCGATCCAGGTGATTCAGCCAATCAGCAATGTGAACTTCGACGTGGCGGTTAAGATCGATTCTGCGCTGGCAGCACATCCGTACTACGGACAAGGGCTGATGGTGGAGGGAGATGCCAAGAATTACATTCGCTTCGAAGTGGGCGCCGGGAGCACGGTTAATCTGAGCGTGAACACGATCACGGGCGGCGTGCAGAGTTCGAAATTTCAGATGTCGCCGTTCTCTTCATATCCTGTGCCGACTTATCTTCGGCTCGCTCGTGTGGGGAACAGTTACACGGCGTACTGGGGTAGTGATGGTGTGAATTGGAACCAGTTGGGAACGTTCACCGATACGATGGTGGTAACGGGATTGGCTCCATATGCGGGGAATTACAGTTCGACGCCCAGCCAGGCACCGGCGCTCACTGCTACCTTTGATTGGTTCCATAACCTGGCCGGCAGTGGAACGCCGATAGCGGCGACACCGACGTTTAGCCCTGCGAGCGGAACGAGTTTCTCTTCGACGTTGAGTGTGTCGATTGCGGATACGACTGCGGGGGCGGCGATTTATTACACCACCGACGGAAGCACGCCGACGACGGGGTCTCAGCTTTATTCGGCTCCGTTCACCATTAGTGCTTCTACCACTGTTAAAGCCATCGCCACGGCCAGTGGCTTTTCGCAGAGCGCAGTGGGATCGGCCAGCTATACCTATTCACCGGTAACGAGCGGAGCGCCGGTGTCGGATGAATTCACCGGGACCAGTTTGAACTCGGCGGTGTGGCAGGTGAGTACGCCGGTGGGAGGTTCGGTGGCGGTGAACAATGGAGAGCTTGTCCTCACTGTGCCGGGCGGGAGCAATCACGATCCTTTTGTTCCTGCACTGGATGCGATCCAGGTGATTCAGCCGATCAGCAATGTGAACTTCGACGTGGCGGTTAAGATCGATTCCACGCTGGCAGTACGTCCGTACTCCGGACAAGGGCTGATGGTGGAGGGAGATGCCAAGAATTACATTCGCTTCGAAGTGAGCGCCGGGAGCACGGTTAATCTGGGTGTGAACACGATCACGGGCGGCGTACAGAGTTCGAAATTTCAGATCTCGCCGTTCTCTTCATATCCTGTGCCGACCTATCTTCGGCTTGCACGTGTGGGGAACAGTTACACGGCGTACTGGGGTAGTGATGGTGTGAATTGGAACCAGTTGGGGACGTTCACCGATACGATGGTGGTAACGGGATTGGCTCCATATGCGGGGAATTACAGTTCGACGCCCAGCCAGGCGCCGGCGCTCACTGCTACGTTTGATTGGTTCCATAACCTTACGACCGGTCCGTAGAGAATTTTCGGGGCGACCCCGTTTTCGACTTCTTTTCAAGCGGCTTAAGGTGTATTACAGTACACACGCGAGGCTAAGCCTTTTATTCCTCGTCTTGTAGCGATTTGGGGGCGGATTGAATCTCCAGGTATCGGAACCGCCGAACGGAAGCTGTATCCCATCCACCGAGTTCCGCCGGAATCGAGGGCTGGTATCGGGTCAGAGTGAGTTTCATGAATTCGCCGACGTTTCCTAACCCGAACCCATCCATTCACGGCGTAGCTAAGATGGACGGCTCAGAAAAAGAGGCTGTGCTTCGGGAACTGGAATCGATTCTCGGCAGCCCTTTCTTTCGCACCAGCAATCGGAGCAAGCAATTTCTGTCTTACGTGGTCCAGCACACACTCGATTGCAACGACGAACCGCTTAAAGAACGGACAATTGGGGCCAAGCTTTTCCAACGGCCTGCCGGGTACTCGACGGGAGAAGATCCCGTGGTTCGAGTACAGGCCGGCGAGGTGCGGAGGAGACTCGAGCAGTACCATCACGCAGGACTGAGCCAGTCGCCGGTTCGCATCGAATTGCCGGTCGGGTCGTATGCGCCTGAATTCCGGTGGGTGCCAACGGCGCCAGCTCTTGTGGACCCGGCTGCGACGGAGCCCAAGAAAAGTTCGCTGCGGGATGAAGCTATCGCAGCGGACGTAGCGGACGTGCCGCAGGTTGCAAAACCGCCGGCCGGGGGCCGAAGCCGAATTCGACGGGCCGTACCGATCCTCATCCTTGGCTTGGCGCTTCTTTTGGTTCTTCTGGCCTTGATTCTCCACCGCCCCGCGCAAAAATCCGCCCTAGGGCAGTTCTGGTCGCCTGTGCTTGCGACATCAGAGCCCGTCTTGATCTGCCTGGCAAAACCATCGGTTTACCTGCCATCCGCGCAACTTCTGCAAAGGTATGCCAAGTCGCCCGAGGCTTTCACCAGCGAATTGCAGAGGCTGACCCAGCCATCGCCCTTGCACGCTCAGGACAAAATGGTCTGGGGTGACATGGTGGAATACTCCGACTATGGCGTAGCGGCGGGGGACGTTTACGCGGCGGTCCGGCTCTCTGCCCTTCTGGGCAGGATGGGCAAAGAGAGCCAGGTGAGGATCGGCAACCAGTCCTCTTTCGCGGACTTGCGCAACTCTCCTGCCATCGTGGTGGGTGCGTTCAACAATCGGTGGACGATGCAGATGACGTCGAACCTGCATTTTGCATTTGTGGAAGAGAACGGGGAGCCGATGATCCGGGAGCAAGGTCCAGGAGGCCGGGCATGGCATGCCAAATTTGGGCCTCATGGCGAGGTGATCGAGGACTTCGGGGTTGTTACGAGACTGCTCAATTCCAAGACGGGACAGTTCGTTGTTTCTACCGCGGGCACTTTAGCAAACGGTACACAAGCTGCTGGTGAGTTCGTCTCAAGCTCAGAGTATCTGGAGGAAGCTCTGGGTACCGCTGGATCCGACTGGGCGAAGAAGAATTTGCAGTTTGTGATACAGACGACGGTGACGGATTCGGTTCCGGGTCCACCACAAGCCGTAGCTGTTTATACGTGGTAGGTGGCGGGTCAAGATCCGTGGCGAATCAGGGTTGGGTCGATTCGAGGGCTGCGGCTTTCTGGCGCTCGGCGTCGGCTTCGGTTTTGCGGCCCGATCGATCCAGGGCAACTGCCAGTTGGCGATGGGCTTCGGCGAAGTTCGGGTCGTTCGAAAGGGCTTCCTGGTAGCGGGCGATGGCATCCGCGAGTTGGCCTTTTTCGAGCAGCATGTTTCCTGAGTTGGTGGCAAAGGTCGCTCGCTGATGATTCACGGCAACGCGAGTAAGATCAGCGGCGGTTTTTCGTTCGGCGGCGGCCTCGGCTTGCTTTCCCTGTTCAGCCAACACGCCGGCCAGGGTGATGTGCGGCCCCGGCGTCCGGGGGGAAAGACGAATTGCCTGCTCGAGTGCGGAGAGGGCCTCTGGGAGCTTCTTCTGCTGATGGTAAACGGAACCGAGTTCTGCCCAGCCATCGCTGTTTTCAGGGCGCAGTTTGAGGGCAGTATTCAATTGTTGGGCCGCGTCGTCGAAACGGCCCTGCTGCATGTAGAGGATCCCCAGAGTAAAGGGCGGGTCGGGTGCGCTGGGATCGAGTTTCGCCGCGGTCTCCAGCTCCGGGATCGCGGCCGTCAAGTCATCCTTCAACTTAAGCGCCAGGCCCAGGTTGTAGTGCAATTGGGGGTCGTCAGGGTTTAGCTTCAAGCCGGCGCGAAACTCTTTCAACGCATCGTCCAGGTCGCTTTCCTGCAGGTAAGCGACGCCCAGGTCTTCATGGACGGTGGACACATCCGGGGTGAGTGCGAGAGCACGCGTAAACAGCGGAATGGCGCCCTTGGCATCGCCCAGCAACACCATGTCGAGCGCCAGGTTGGTCAATAGAGGAGCGTTTGTGGTGTCTGTTTTGGCCATTGCCTGAAAGAGCGGAAGAGCTTCTTTGATTTGGCCGTTTGCCTGGTACGCCAGGGCTAGCTGATATTGAGCGTCTTGACTGGAGGGGTCGAGCGCGACTGCGGTTTTGAGGGTCGCCAGCGCGTCTTCGTGGCTGCCTACCTGAAGCAGAGCCTTGCCGAGAGTGAGCTGCGCCATGGGATTTTGCGGGGCGAGCCGGGCCGCCGTGGTCAGTTCGGTCACGGCTGGGTCGAGCTGTTGCTGATTCAGGAGCACCACCCCGAGGTGAAGGTGGGCGGCGGCGAGAGCGGGGTCCAGCCGGAGCGCGGTGGCAAATTCGTCCTGGGCCGGAGTCCAATCGGATTTTTGCGCGTAGAGCGAGCCCAGGGCATCGTGGAGCGCCGGGTCGCGCGGCGCAAGGGTGATCGCCTGCTGCATCTTTGCAATGGCCGACTCGGTCTGGCCGGTGGCCGCCAGAGCGCGCGCGTATGACGGAAGAATATCGGCGGGCAAGGTATGCCCTTGTGAAGCGGCACGCCGCTCGATGGCCGCGAATAAGGGGATGGCGTCGGCGTTACGATCGCTCCTGGCGTAGGCGAGGGCGAGATTTGTTTCCGCAGCAGAATCCTCCGGCTTTAGTTTGAGCGCGCGTTTGAGCTCTGCAATCGCTTCCGGATAGAGGTTCAGCTGTAACAGAACGGCGCCGAGTGCACTGTGGCCTTCCTCCACCTGGGGAACCAGCTTGACGACGTTTTGGAAGTCTTCGCGAGCAGTCTGGAGATCGTTGCTGGTGAGGGCCGCGTATCCGGCCTTGAAGGCAGCGTCGGCTTGCTTCGCGGTGGAGGGCGAAACCTGGGCCAGCACGGGTACTGCGGCCAACAGAGCTATGGAGGAAATTATTTTTTCTCCATTCCAGCGCATGCAGACGGCTCCTGGAGCGGCTTACGTCCGCCGTTGCCTATTTGAGGGTCTCGAGTTTGGGCTGAGCGTCAGCCTGGATTTGCTCTGCTACGTGGAACTCATGCGAAGCCTGATCTGCCTGTCCGAGGGAACGATAGGCCTGCCCAAGCAGAGTATGGGTGGTGTAGTTTCCGGGATCGATTGCCAGCGCTTTGTCGAGGTACATTTTTGCCATCACCGGGTCTTGCTGCTTCAACAGTACCTTACCCAGCAGGATGTACGGCACAGAGGAATTGGGTTCGAGCAGGACGGCGCGGTCGAGAGATGCCTGCGACCTGGCATAGTCGCCCTGGCGTAAATAAGCGTCGCCCAAGCGATCGTACACTTCGCCGTATAGCGGATTGAGTTGGTTTTCTTTTTCGAACTCCGCGATGGCTTCGGATAATTTCGACTGCGACAGCCGGATCTGTCCAATGAGCAGATGGGCCATGGGCAGGTTGGGGTTGAGCGCAATCGCTTTTTGGGCGAAGGTGTCTGCCAGCGGCAGATAGTCGCGACGCAGCATCATGCGTGCGGCGAGGAGATAGGCCGAAGGGGAATCGGGTGGGAAATCGTATTGGATAGCGAAGGCTTTGCGCGCGTCGTCGTAGCGGCGGGTGTCGAGATAGCACAAGCCCAGGACGTAGTTGGTGTCGATGTTCGAGCGGGGGATGGAGAGGTGAGCTTTCTCGAGCAAGGGAATGGCGTCGGCTGGTTTACCGGAGCGGAAGAACACGACCCCCTGCATTTGCATGGCTTCGCGGTCGGATGGGTCCTGGGCAATGGCGCGCTCGAAGGATGCGGCGGCCAGCTGGATTTTTCCTTGCTCGTAGAGGGCAAGGCCGCGGAGGCGTTCTACGCCCGCGGGTTCCGGTTGCTGTTGCGCCAAGGTATCCAGGGTTTTCAAGGCTTCTTCGAGACGGCCTGCGTCGAGGAGTCTTTGCGCTTCCGAGGTGGGGGTTGGGTTGGACGAATTGGCTGCCTGCGGATGCGCGGAGAGGGCGGGTAGCAGAACGGCCAGTAACGACAGGGTACGCAGATTCATAGGAGTGCCGCGGACAGTTTACAGCTTCCTATAGATAGGGGTAGGCGGATGTGGGGTACCGGGGACTATTAGAAGGTGGATAGTTGGCAGGGTGAAGGGGTTCTAGAATGAGGGCGAAGGGATGGCATGCGGAGAAGCAAGCGCGAAACGATGGCGGGGTTTTCCGGGGCTTTGCTGGTCTCGCTGCTGGTTGGCATGGCGTATGGTCTCGGAGGAGCGCCGGTCTATCCGGCTACTTCGCGGCATGGGGGGCCGGCCTGGTTTGAGGATTTTGCCGGGAAAGCCGGCATCCGGGTGCTTAATGCCAATGGCGGCGTGGAATCGAAGCACTATATCGTCGAAGCTACGGGAAGCGGCGTTGCCATCTTCGACTATGACAATGATGGTTGGCCTGACATTTTCCTGGTGAATGGCGATCTGCTTCCGGGGAAGAAGCCGCCAGTCGAGCATCCTACCAGTCATCTGTTTCATAACAATCACAATGGCACTTTCAGTGACGTGACGGCGTATGCCGGACTTAGAAACACGGCGTGGGGCCAGGGTGCGTGCGTGGGCGACTATGACAATGACGGTTACGATGATTTATTTGTGACCGCCTATGGCAAGAACCGGCTTTATCGCAACCAGGGCAATGGCACGTTTAAGGAAGTGGGCGCTTCGGCGGGGGTTGCGGGTACCGGCGCGCTATGGGGAACGGGATGCGCTTTCGTAGATTACGATCGCGATGGCAAGCTCGACCTGGCTGTGGCGAATTACGTCAGCTTCGATCTGGCCACTACGCCCGCTCCCGGCTCCTCCCCCAGCTGCACGTGGAAGGGGGTTCCGGTCATGTGCGGCCCAAGAGGGTTGGCGAGCTCCTCTAACCTTCTGTACCACAATCTCGGCGGCGGCAGGTTTGAGGACGTGAGCAAGGCAAGCGGCTTCGAAAAGACACAGGGCCACTATTGCTTTAGCGTCTCAACCATTGACTACGACGAAGATGGCTGGCCTGACATCTTCGTGGCTTGCGATTCGACGCCTGCAATTCTTTACCGTAACAATCACGATGGCACTTTTACGGATACGGCGGCAGATAATGGCGTCGCCTTTAATGACGACGGGCGCGAACAGGCCGGCATGGGATCTTCGATCGGAGACTATGACGGGGATGGCCACCTGGATATTGTCAAAACCAATTTCTCCGACGATACCGCTACCCTCTACCACCATAATGGCGACCACTCTTTCGGCGATATGACCTTTGCCTCTGGTGTTGGGGTCAACACACAGTACCTGGGATGGGGATGCATGTTTTTGGATGTGGATAACGATGGATGGCCCGATTTGTTGATGGTCAACGGTCACGTTTATCCCGAAGTGGACAGCGGCAATATGGGCTCGGCATACCGTGAACCGCGGGTGCTTTATTGGAACCAGGGGGATGGGAAGTTCAAGGATGTTTCCAGGGAATCGGGTCCGGGGATTACAGAACCGCAGTCGAGCAGAGGCCTGGCCGTGGGCGACCTTTGGAACGATGGACGGCTGGAGGCTGTGGTCAACGATGTGAGCGACTATCCATTGTTGCTGGTCAACCTGGCGAGGAATGATAACCATTGGCTGGGGATCCGTTTGATGGGCGTGGTTTCCAATCGCGACGGCATCGGCGCTCGGGTTGTGGTGCATGGTTCAGGGAGTGGGCGCATGTGGGTGGATGAGGTACGTAGCGGTTCCAGTTACAGTTCCAACAACGATATGCGGTTGCATTTCGGGCTGGGCCACGCGACGAGTGTGGGATCGATTGAGGTGAGGTGGCCTAACGGTAAGGAGGAGGTTTTCCCCGGGACCGCAGCGGATCAAATCATTTCGCTCAAGGAAGGGTCTGGGAGGCCGCGGGCTCAGTGACAAAAGAAGCGATCGTGGGGGCGCGCGATTATGTCAGCTGCCGTATCTGCTCTGATCGGGACTGACGTCCCTCAAGGATGTGTGCCGCCCCTACGGGGCTTGATCATTTTGCTATAGGTACCCAGGATTCCGTGCTGCGCACTCCATCCTGGGCTACTATCGGTCGTCCCTAACGGGACTCGGCGCGATGTAGCTTGAAAAGCACGGCTTACCGGCTAAGAGCCGATACAGGATCATCCGATGAGATAAAGGCCCATCTGTGTGACGCACTACACTAGAATGACGACCTAACCATGAGGTGACGTGTGACAGCAGTTGAACTTGCCCTGGCAGGGTGCAGATCAGCACGATGGTTGCTGCTCGCCTTCTTTATGTTACCGATGTCCGCACAAACTGCCTCGCCGAGCCCAACTCCCGATGCGACGCAGACGGCGGACGCTCAGGATACTGAGGTTCCAGAGGGCGAATTGGCGCCGGCAGCCGTTCATCTCGATGTTTCCAATGCTTCCAAGCTGATCCAGGTGCTCTATGCCGCAACCCGCGAGACCAAGACGCAGCCGACCCTTGACGACCTGACGCAGGCGAAAAGCCTGATTGACGGAGGGGCGGATGTCAAGGCCACGGATTCGCTGGGACGGACCGCACTCCACTGGGCCATCTTCGGATCCAGCTACGCGGGCAACCAGGCGCTGATTGTTGCTTACGAAGAAATCGCTGCCGCACTCATCGCCCATGGGGTCGATATCAACCGCGAGGATGTTTACAACGACACCGCGCTCGACTACCTGCTGTATTCGCCAAACTTCGAAATGCAGACGCTGTTGATCGAACATGGGGCGAGCAGCGGATTTCTAGCAGCGTCGTTTAACTTCATCAACCAGCTGGAAATCTGTAAGACCCCGGCGGGGCAGAATCCCTCCCTCCGGTCGTCGGTGAATCACGGTCCCGGAGGAAAGAGTTTTCCTGCGGCGGTCTCGATCGCTCAGGATCCGGCAACGGCGGGTGCTGCGGAATTCGAAGAACCGCGGTCAGAGCAGTCGACTCGCATTGCAGCGTTCATGAAGTCGGATCTCACGCCCGGACTGACCCTGAGTATCCGGCTGCTCACACCGGCATCGAGCGATCAATCACGCACTGGTGACCCGATCGAGGGGGTGGTCACTTATCCACTATGCACGGATGGCGAACAGATGGCTTGCGGCCCAGGCCAACTGTTGATTCCTCCAGGAACGAAAGTCAACGGCACGGTACTTTTCGCCCAGAAGGCGCCGGATAAGTATTGGCGTCCGCGCCTGGTGTTGGACTGGTCCAACGTGGTGCACAAAGATGGAAAGACCTCAAAGCTGTATTCGCGGGTGATCGATGTCGACAACGCGCGCGAAACGGTGCGTAACAACGAAATTCTGGGCATCATTCAACCGCATGTGAAGGGGAAAGTTTCGATTGCCTTTGCAGCATTGGGCGCCATCAATCCGATCGTAGGATACGCGATCACCGGTGCTCGAACGGTGTACGGGCTTTCGATCCGGCGGGAGATTCTTTTTCCGGCAGGCACAGATGTGCAGATCCAGGTGGTACGCCCGTCGGTGCTGACGCAGAAGGAAGCCTGGGAAGCTTGGCCGACGCTCCCGCTTACCCCTAAGCTGCGCGCCCTGGTCGAGCATGCCCCGATGCGCACGCACACTGTGGACGGAGTGCCGTCGGATTTGACCAACCTGATGTTTCTGGGCTCACGGCAGGAACTGGTTTCCGCGTTTAACGAGGCAGGCTGGTTTGAGGCGGTTCCCTCGGACTTCGGCAACAACATGAAGGTGGTGCAGGCCACCTTGCGGCAAACGGGCTACTCCGAAGCGCCGGTTTCAGGGTTGATGATCAATGGACGACTGCCTGACCTGGTGTTTCAGAAATCTCTCGATACGTTTGCCAAGCGCCACCATATTCGTGTTTGGAAGCTGCCTTCTACCTATGAGGGACGGGAGGTCTGGGTGGCCTCGTCAACCCATGACATTGCGGTGGAACACACCAAAACGATGACCAAGTGGACGCATCGGATCGATCCTTATATCGACCGGGAGAGAGACTGGATTGAGAGTGATCTGCTTTTTGCGGGAACGGCCACGGGCTATGTGGATGTGAATCGCCCGGCGGCGCTGCGGCACGCGGCGAACGCGACCGGAGATAGTATTGTCACGGATGGCGTGATGACGGTGGTGCAGGTGGGACCGGCCAAGACACCCGCTGCGGGACCTCCGCAACTGAACACGCGTTGAGTTAGGGCGGAACGCTGCTTACTCTGACAAATGTTCGGTTGGTTCCGATGGCAGCGTGTAAAGCCGCTCCAATTCCTGCACATCGGCCAGTTGGCCTGCGGTTAAGATCCTGCCCAGCGCGGAACGTTCTATAGCTTCCCAGTTGGCCAGGAATACAAGTAGCGCGTCGAAGTCTGGATTTGTCTCTTTCACAACATCATGATGCATCTGGCTCGACGCGGCTGGAATACTACAAAGGGGCCCGATCGGGCCCTTTGGTGGTAAGCATCTGACCCGGATCACCCACGCTATGCGGGTATTTCCCTCTGATTGTTCAGATTTGGTACGTGTAGGAGTCGCTGGGTTATTGGGGGACGGGGTAATTGACCGAAATTGGATTCGTACGGGCACGCTTGCGCGCGCGGCGGCGCGGGAACGCGGTTGAGGCGAGCTTATGACCCAGGCGGATGAAGGGTTTCTCAATCACGTAGTGGCTGAAGGTAGCGCAAAGCAGGAGTGCAAGAAGGTTGATTGGCGGCTTGCGCAACAAGGCGAGTCCATGCGGGCTACCGGCGAAGTTGACGCCGAAGAAAAGTTGCTGCCATAGATACAGACTGTAGGAGATGCAGCCAATCCAGCGGAACGGCTTCGTCTCGAGGATTCTTCCTTGCACGGTGCCGGGGTGAAGCGCGGTGGAGAGAATGAGCAGTGGAAGCACTATGGCTTGCAGGGTGAAGAAACCTGGAACTTTGACCTTGAGCAGAATGAGTTCCATTGCGGCAAACATGGCAAAGGAGTAAGCGGGTATGTATTTCCTGGCGGCTTCACCGCGCGTCATGGGATACAGGGCTAAGGCGATCATCGCGGGAATGAGAAGTGCGTCGACGTGAGTGTCGGTGCGGAAATTGAATTGGTAGTCGTGGTGAATGAGGTGGGTCAGCACCATTCGCCAGAGTGCAACAGAAACGGCCATGCCCGCGAGAACGTACCGCCGGGTCCGCTTGAAGATGACGAGCACCGCGGGGAGTCCGAGGTAGAAATGTTCTTCCATGGACAACGACCAAAAGTGACCGGTGTACCAGTGCAGCGGCAGTGGACTATGGTTCAGGTATGCAGACAGCATGGCGTAGTTGCGGAAGAAAAAGAGGGACGCGAACCAATCCGACGGGAACACTGGAATGATATGCAGTGCGCCCAGGATCGCGATTACCAGGAGATAAAAGATGGCCGCGGGAAGGATACGAAAGAAACGGCGGAGGTAGAACGCGTTTACGTTGATGTCTCCGGCTTTCGATTCCTCATCCAGCAGCCTGGAGCAGATGAGGAGTCCGCTGATGGCGAAAAAGAGCTCTACGCCTACTTCGCCAAAGCGGGCGAGGGATTGAAGGAGTGGTCCTAGAATGGGGGTTGTCAATTGTATCTGTGAATGATGCAGAATAACCAGGACGATGGAAAGGGCACGCCAACCATCCAGGGTGGGGATATAGGCGGATGGTTTTTCGGTGACAGACATTTATCCGGAGTCCCTCTGGGTAGCTATTCGGCGTGAGGCTTGTGGGGGATGATTTGATTTGTAGAGGTATAGTGACGCAAGAGGCGATGTGTGCCAAAGGGGCACGCAGTGGTTCGATGTGGAATGTGGTTCTCAGTCCAAATTTGCGGGATGATTGTCTTGAGGATGCAGTTTGTTGATTGCTTTGAGGGGCGTTCGGCTGGATACAATCAGGTTGGTTGTTGTTGGTGAATGAGACGGGAAAAGACGGGGCTTTAATTCGCCGTTGGGTCTAGAAGAGCGTACCTCAGGGGCTAAAGCCCTCATTGGCTCTCCGAGTACGGCCCGACTAAAGTCGTGCCCTGATACAGAGCATTGGAGCAGTGGCTATCGGGAAATGTGCGCATTTCCACAGAGTTGGCTCCATCGATAGGATGTGTTGTCCAAACGTCCAACTGGCTAAGCTGAACAAATCTAATTTGGAGAGGTCTGAAGTTCAGCCGCCCCTTCGGGCTTGCAGGTGCTGTGAAGCTCAGCTGATCTCTGTATCGCCATCGCTTAGGAGAAAGTCGAAGTCGCAGCCTTGGTCGGCCTGGAGTACGGAATCCTCAAATAGCCTGGCGTAGCCTCGGGTTGCGGGCTGGTGGTGAGGGGGCAGTTGCTTCCAGGCGGCGAGACGGGTTTGGAGTTCGGCTTGGTCGATGAGCAGTTCGATGCGCCGGGCTTCCACGTCGAGAGTGATGCGGTCGCCGGTCTGAACGACGGCCAGAGGGCCACCTACAGCGGACTCTGGCGTGATGTGCAAGACGATGGTGCCGAAAGCGGTGCCGCTCATGCGCGCATCGGAAATGCGGACCATGTCTTTTACGCCCTGGCGAGCCAGCTTCATCGGGATGGGCAGATAGCCCGCTTCCGGCATGCCCGGCGCACCCTTGGGGCCCGCGTTGCGCAAGACCAGAATGTCTTCCGGGTTTACATCGAGATCCGCGAGGTCGATGCGCCGGGTCATGTCTTCTACTCCGTCAAATACGACGGCACGGCCAGTGTGGCGCATCAGGTTCGGAGAAGCTGCGGATTGCTTGATGACTGCGCTGCCGGGAGCGAGGTTGCCGTGGAGCACGGCCATGGCTCCCTCTTTGGTGAGCGGCGCGGCGAGGGTTCGGATCACATCCTGCGCGGGCACGTTTTCTGCTTTCGCAATCGCATCGCCTATGGCGCAGCCGGATACGCTGGGCGCAGTTAGATCGAGCATGGACGCGAGCTCGCGCATGAGAGCGGGCATGCCGCCGGCATGGTGAAAGTGTTCCATGTAGTGGGTGCCTGATGGCTTGAGGTTGAGCAGCACCGGAACTTGCCGGCCCAGTTTGTCGAAGGTTTGGAGGTCGAACTTCACCCCGGCGCGGCCGGCGATGGCGATCAGATGAATCAAGCCGTTGGTCGAGCCGCCGATGGCCTGCAGCACGATCATGGCGTTGCGCACGGAGGCCGCGGTGATTAGCTCACTCGGCCTGGGCGCGCCGGCAATCGCCATCGCGGCGGCGCGCTTGCCGCTGGCCTCGGCAATGCGGCGGCGATCGGCAAGGGTGGCGGGCGCGGTGGCGCTCATGGGGAGGGCCAGGCCCATGGCTTCGATGATGCAGGCCATGGTGCTCGCAGTCCCCATCACCATGCAGGTGCCGACGGAAGGGGCGAGGCGGCCGCTGATCAGTTCGGTTTCGGCAACGTCGATGACGCCGGCGCGGTATTGCCCCCAGAGGCGGCGGCAATCGGTGCAGGCGCCGAGGACTTCTCCCTTATGATGGCCCACCACCATGGGACCAGTGGGCACGACGACGGCCGGCAAGTTTACGCTGGCCGCAGCCATTACCTGCGCGGGGAGGGTCTTGTCGCATCCGCCGATCAGGACCACCGCATCCATGGGCTGAGCGCGAATCATTTCCTCGGTGTCCATGGCCATGAGGTTGCGCAGGAACATGGAGGTGGGATGAGCGAAACTCTCGCCGATGGAGATGGTGGGGAACACCATGGGTAATCCGCCGGCGAGCAGGACGCCGCGTTTAACGCTTTCGATCAGGTCGGGCACATTGCCGTGGCAAGGATTGTAGTCACTGAAAGTGTTGGTCACGCCGACGATGGGACGATCGAGCGCATCGTCGGAATAACCGGCGGCTTTGACGAAGGCTTTGCGCAGAAAGAGCGAGAAGCCCGCGTCACCGTAGCTGGTGAGCCCTTTGCGCAAACCCTTGCCGGTGTCTGGTTCTGGCGGATCACCCATGCCGCCATACTATACTGCCCGGCTACTGCTTCTGAACCGCCTCGAACGCTGCCTTCAGGCGCTGGTGAAGCTGCTGCAGATCGCGGGTCTGGGCCAGAATGGAGTCAGTCAGGGCATCGAACAAGATGCCTTCCGCCGTGGTGGTCCAACCCGCGCGGCGCACAAGATTTTGAAGTTCGGCGTGGTACTCATTGCCAGGAAGACTGCCTACTGCCTGTTTCACTTCACGGAGTTTACGCTCGAAACGCTGAACCTGGTCAACGGAGTTCTCAGGTTTTGACTTTGCCAGAGTTGCCACGAGTTTTCTCCTATCCATGACGGACCGTTCTCATCACAGTGATAGTGACGCATGAGCGATTTTCGTATCAACTCGGTTTGTTTTTTCAGGATTTTGAATGGTTTGACGTTTGGCGGGCGGGATTGGTTTCAGGCACCTGTGTAAAGCTGAAATGCACCCCAGTAGAGTGGTTTGCGGTAGACCGCCGGGGAATGGATGAGAGACAGCTTCGCCGCGCGCAGTGCATCGTCAGGAGTGCTACCGTTTTCGAGGCCGGCGTATAGGCGGTCCATCAGGAGTGGAGTGGAAGCATCGTTCACTTCCCATAGGGCGCCGATTACGTTGTGCGCACCGGCGCGGAGGAACGCCCAGGATAAACCGACCAGACCCTCGCCGGCGTAGGCGCGAAGGCCCGATCCATAGCAGGAGGAGATGGTGACCAGCCGGGCGTGCAACGGATCGCGCATGATGTCGCGGGCATAGAGTTTGAAGTTGCCGGGATTGTCGGGTGTTGGCGAAAGGATCACCGCGGAATCCAGCGGATCCAACCGGCTGGCGGTACCGTGAGCCACGAAGTGGATGTAGGAGAATTCCTCCGGCTTATTTTCCAGGTAGGATGCGGGGACGGCGCCGGACTGCGTGATTACGGTTTGACTGTCCTTGGGAAAATGTTTTTCGATGCCGCGGATTTCTGCAAAAGCGTTCACCAGGTTGTCGTAACCGGTTCCGGTGATGATGGGATTGCCGATCAACAGCAGTTTCTTTGTATTGACCGGAGAAGCGTCCGGCTTGACGGCGGAGAGCATGCGAATTGAATTCGCGTTGCGGATGGTTACGTCTTCGATCCAATAGTGCGAGCTGCCGGGTCCCGGAGTTAACAGGGTCTCGAAATTAAGTCCGTTGAGAACGCCATCAGGAATGATGAGGACTTTGGAACCCTTGGGAATCATCTCCGCGGCAGGCATTACGAGAGTCTCGTAGAGGTTCTTCGCGGCGGAATTTTGCTCGCGCAGCGGGTCGGTCGATTTCAGGATTGCGTTCTGATAGGTTCGCACCTGAGTTTCTATCACCGACTGAGCGGGGAGCGGGAAAATGTGGGTGTGATGCGGAGTTATGGCCCACAACCAGGAATTTTTTGGTCCCAGCGAATAGAAGAGGATAACCGCATCGAACTTACGCGCAACGGCCTGGACGTCTACTTGATGTTCGGGCTGCGGATCTGTGCTTCCCTTCTCCAGCTTCAGGCCCTCCGCGAGGGTTCTGGCCCGGCCGATATCGAGAAGCTGTAAGGCATAATCAGGCTTGCGAGATGCGATGAGAAATTCGGCGTATCGCCGATAGAGGGCATCTCCGTTGGCAAAAAGAGGCAACCTGAGTTCCTCATCGTCAACGGCTGCGCGCTGCTGCTCAAAGCTACGGATGGAGTTGCGATACCAGAGGTCTGCTTTCCTTGCTTGTTGTTTGCCGGCATAGAAGTCTGCGATCGCGCCTCCGATTTCCGCTTGCAGTGCTGGGTCTGCGGCGGCGGCATGGCTCACCTGCAACAACAATCGTTCGGCATCTCCCGCATTTTCCTGATGGGTAGCAAGAAGTGCCTCCATATATTTGGTTTTGAGTTCGTCCGATTTATCGCCGGCCAGGCGTGAAGCCCGGATAGCCTCCTCATTGTGCGTTTTTGCTAAATCAAACCGTTCCTGGCGATACAGCAGAAAGGCCAAACCTGTCTGTATTTCCGCAACTTCTGCCGGAACGTCCGCAGCAATCCTTAGCGATTGCTCAAAACAGCTCTTCGCCTCCTGCAGGTTGCCGAGCATGTAGTGGGAGTGACACGCGTCCAACGACCAGTCAACCTGGAGGGTGCTGGTTCCTATTTGCCTGGCTTCATTTTCCGCTTGCTGGAAGTTGTAGAGGGCTTTTTCAAAATCGCCCAGATGGAAATAGGCGAGTCCCAGATTTCCCGACGCGGTCTCGAGGAGGGCCCGCGCTTGAATCGGCCGAGCAAGATGAACGGCTGCATTGAAAAAGATTAGAGCCTCGTCGTAGTGCTTCATTTGGAGGTCTACCAGGCCAAGATGCAGGAGATCGCTTGCCTCAAGATATGAGTCCCTCCGCTCCTGGGCCACCTGCAGACTTCTGGTGAAGAGATCTGCGGCCTCGGGATAGTGGTTTCGGCGAAATTGGATGATTGCTTCTGTTTGCAGGACTTCGCCCTTTAGCTCGGACTTGCTTGGATCAAAAAGATACTTCGCTTTGTGGAGCTCGGCGTCCGACTGCTCATCATGGCCAAGGTTGGCGTATGCCAATCCGCAAAGCAAAGCTCTCTTGACGGCAAGATCGCCGGAGGCCGGATAGGTCATCCCGGGGTCGTTGAGCAGAGCGATCGCTTCTGGCCGACGCCCCTGAGATGAGAGGATCTCGGCATCGAGGAGCCTGAATCGGATAGCCCAATCCGCGTCGCCGGCGGAAAACGCCTTAAGAGCCTTCTCTGCATTTTGCTGCGCGACAGCGAGATTACCGCGGAGGTAGTCGCTGCGGATACTTTGATAGACGGATGTCGGATCAACGATCGCCGGGGAGCGACATCCGGCCAAGGCCATCATTGCCAGGAAGGGTATGGCAAAGATGGCGCAATCGTGCCACCTCAAACGGAGGTCGCGCCCACGCCATCTCCAGCGAGCAAAAAGAAAATCCGTCTTTCTCCGGTTTTCGATTGGAGTCCATCCAGCCATATCGCTTTTGACTAGTTTGGCAGCCTGATGGGCGCCAGTCTCGTGAAAAAGTGCGTCAGGGACCGACCGTGCTGGTTTTACCGCCGGCAAGGCACAGCAGCGCGGCGTTCAGGGCGATTGAGACGGCTGTCGTCGCAGGTTTTCAAGAACGCGTATAGAGTTGGAATCCTGCCCAGTAGAGCGGCTTTCGGTATACAGCGGGGGAATGGATAAGGGACAATTTTGCCGCCCGCAGGGCGGCGTCGGGATTGTTGCCGGCATCGAGTTCAGCGTAAAGTTTGTCCATCAGAAGCGGGGTGGATGCGTCATTGACCTCCCACAAGGCACCAATTACATTGTGGGCTCCAGCACGGAGGAAGGCCCAGGACAAGCCGACCAGCCCCTCGCCGGCGTAGGCGCGAAGGCCTGATCCATAGCAGGCAGAGATGGTTACCAATCTGGCCTGCAGAGGATCACGCATGATGTCGCGCGCATAAAGCTTGAAGTGTTCGGGATGGTCTGGCGACGGCGAAAGGACCACCGCCGAGTCCAGCGGATCCAATCGGCTTGCGGTGCCGTGAGCCACAAAGTGGATGTAGGAATATTCCTCCGGCTTGTTCTGCGCGATAAGCGGCGGGCACAGCCTCGGATTGTGTTACCACGGTTCGGGTGTCCGGAGGAAAATGCTTTTCGATCCCGCGAATCTCGGCGAAGGCATTCACCAGAGTGTCATATCCCGTTCCGGCAGTGGTGGGGTTACCGATCAATAGCAGTTTCTTTGTGCTGCCTGTGGAAGAACTCTGCGTCCACCGCGGAGAGCATGCGAATTGAGTTTGCGCTCCGGATGGTTACATCTTCGATCCAATAGTGGAAACCGGTGGAGGCTGGAGTGAGCAGGGTTTCAAAGTTCAATCCGTTCAGAACGCCGTCCGGAACGATGAGTACCCTGGAGCCTTTGGGAACCATTTCCGCAGCCGGCATCACGAGGGTGTCATAGAGATTCCTGGCGGCCTGGGTTTGCCTCGCGCAACGGGTCGCTCGATTTCAGGATGGCGTTTTGATAGCTGCGGACCTGGGTTTCGATATCCGACTGCCCTGGAAGCGGGAAGAGACGGGTGTGATGAGGGGTGACTGCCCATAACCAGGATTTTTTCGGCCCCAGGGAATAGAAGAGAATGGTGCTGTCAAGCTTGCGCGCGACCGACTGCGCGTCGAGCGCTTGGTCTGACCGCGTATTCGGCTTCTCCTTCGACAGTCCCAGGCCTTCTGCAAGTGTTCTCGCCCGTCCAATGTCGAGGAGTTGCAATGCTTCTTCCGGCTTCTGCGACGAAATCAGAAAGTCTGCGTAGTCGCGATAGAGCACGTCGCCGTTGGCAAAGAATGGCAGCCTCAGCTCCTCGATCCTTGACCGCCGTCGCGCTGGTCTTCGAAGGTGTGGATGGATTTGCGATACCAAAGGTCCGCCTGCCTGTTTTGTTTCTTACCTGCGTAGTAATTGCCTAGGGCATCCTCGATCTCCCATCGCAGCGAAGGGCTCTCCGCTTCTTGCTCGTGCACCTGCATGAGCATTCGTTCCGCATCCCGTCCATTTGTCTGCCGCGCAGTCAGCAAGGCCTGCAGGAACAATGGGTCCAACTCCGCGTCTTTGTCTCCCAAAGTGCGAGCCGCCCGGATTGCTTCCTCGGTATGCGTTCTGGCTGCATCGAATTGCCCTTCTTGATAGAGCAGATACGCCAATTCTGTATCAATTCCCGCTATCTCGTTGAGAGAATGGATGGTCCGCGCATCTTTCAGCGCCTCCTTGTAGCAACTGGCGGCTGCATCCACATTGCCGAGTTTGTAGTACGCGGATCCGGAACCCCACAACGAGTCGACCGTCGCGCCCGTAGACCCCATTTGCGTTGCTACTTGTTTGGCCTGTTGGAAGCTGGAGAGAGCCTTCTCAAAGTCTCCCAGGTAAAAATAGGCTCTCCCCATATTTCGCAGGGCTACCTGGATGAGCGGCCGTGCCTGAATGTCTCTGGCTGATTCCGCACCTTCGTTCAACAGGGCGACTGCTTCGTCGTAGTGCTCCATGCTCAGAGCCACAAAGCCGAGGTTCACAAGATCGCTGGCGTCGAGGAAGGTGTCCCGCTGTAGGCGCGCGGCCTCTAAACTCTCATGCGACAGGTCTGCGCCCTCGGTCAAGTGATCTCGATCGATCTGAACTACGGAGCGCGCGCGCAGCACCTCACCACGCAAGCTGGAGTTACTCTCGTCGGCTAGGCGTTGTGCCTCCTGCAACTCTCTATCGGCTTGCTGCGCGTTGCCAAGCTTGGAGTTTGCCCGCCCACTGAGTAAGCTTCTCTTGATTGCAACATCGCCCGTCACGGGAAATGGGACGCCCGGGCTGTCGAGCAGTGCGACCACGTCTGGCCAACGACCCTGATAAGTGAGGATTTCGGCTTCGAGAAGGCGGAATTTGAGGGCCCAGTCTGTGCTCGCGGAGAAATCTTTTCGAGCCCGCTCCGCTTCCTGCTTTGCAAGGTCCAAGTTGCCACGTATGGACTCGCTCCGGATGTTCTGCCAGATCGTTGCTGGATCAGGCTTGGCTGGTGAGCGACATCCGCCAAGGATCCAGGCTGCCGACAGGACCATCGACAAGCCTATGGAAAGGTGCCACCGTTGGCCCTGGCAGTGGCGACGTTCATCGCCCCGTGTGTGGCGCAACCCAATTCGGCCCGAATCATCGAGACGTGAACCGATTCTGGGCAGGCCATGACCTCCCCGAAGATCACTCTTCCGAAATGTGGGATGTGAACCACGTGGCCGAACGATCTGCCTGGTATTGTCCGATCCACGCTCTCCACCAATGAACATAGAACACATTCGTGTACACCTGGTTTGCGCTTGGAACCCATCCAACCGTACCGCTCGACGATCCATCGAAGGTCATCCCGGTCGTTATCGGCTTCAACGCTTTTGACCAGTTTGGCAGCTTGTTGGCTAGCAGTCTCCTGAAAAAGCGGCCAGGTAATGCGGTGCTGAGCAGCGCCTGCTCCTTTCGCCGTGAGCCAAACAGGCTGGGATTCGGCACGGAGAGAGGTCGCAGCCACCGATCTGGAGCCGTTCGAAACGAGAACCAGTAAAGGATATGCGAGGCAACCCGCCGTCGGCCGGATGTTCGACGGAGATCTGAGCCACGACCCGATCGGCTGTAACGACTTCCAGGATATTCAATCCTTCGACGACCGAGGTGACCAAGGTCCACCATGATCCATCCTCGACCCTCCTGTTTTCCGGAAATTCGGGTGTACGCGCGAACGGCAGGAGACGACTGCCTCGAAATTGAAACTCCTCAGTCCGGTTGGTTACATGGCCACCCACCGGCAGGTAACGATCGCTGACGCCTGAGAAGGAATAGTGTTTTTGAAACGGCTTTTCGATGAACCCGCCGAGTGAGTTTGCCTCTGCATGGAAATAGTGAGTCTTTTTCGGCTTTTGAACGCATCTTGCACCTCGTTACGCAGCAATTCTAATCGTGGGACGTCAATGCAAATTTGTAGCGGCCTAGATCGACCGAGGTTCCGGCAAGGTTCCCCTGAACAGCCAAGGTATATTCCCCGGGCTGCTTATCTGTAGACGGCACGCGTATCGAGACAGTGTCCCTCGCGGCCTGGGGTGAAACTTCCACCCGCCAAGCAAGAGTACCGGATGGTGCATACAGCAGGCAGGTGTAACTGGTGAAGCGGTCCTGGGTGGGAATATCAAGAGATAAGAGGACAGGACGCCCGGCCGCCACGGAGGCGGTGGGCGTTTCTCCCCCGCGACTGTTGCCCCCGACCAGAGAAATGACGGGCAAAACCTCGGGAGCCTTCAGCTCGGCAATCTCGGTTTGCAGGTGCGGAAAGACCAACAGGTTCTGATAGGCGACCAGGAGAAGCGATGCGGCCAACGCAGACCAGACGGCTGCCGCAGGCCAGAAGAGCAATTTACCTTTGGCCTTTCCCGGTTTTGGAACCGGGTTTGCCTTGAATTCCTGCCTGGCTGCAGCCATGAAGGCCGCAGTCGCCTGGACGTCGAGAGCGCAGTCCTGACAATCGAAGAAATGCTCTTCGAACTCGTCACGCAGCTCGGGCGTTAGTTCTTCGAGAAGATACTTTTCAACGGCCATAAGATTTGTCGACTGGTTGTGATCCATAAGTTTGGCGGGCCTCATCGTCCCTGATGCAACCCCAGGTGGTCTACATAAAACGACTTGAATGAATGCTTTGCGCGGTGCAACAAAACTCTTAGATACTCGCGGCTGATGCCGAACTCGGCACATACCTCATCTTTGTCGCGCTCTTCAAGGAGCACCGACTGAAGCAGACGGCGTTCCCGTTCGGGCAGTTCGTTCAGGATTTTACGGACTACGCGCTCGGTGTCCTTGGCCTCAAGCAGGCGGAGCGCGCTTGGCTCGCGGCCAGGAAGGGTCGACTCGGTTTCGTCGTCGATGGTGGCTTCTGTTCTTTTCTTGGAACGATAGTGCTCCTGCAACACGTGGTTGCAGACAGAATTCACAAAGGCCCCTAAGCGGTCAGGCTGCCTTAAGCCTGGGTCCCCGCGCAGCAACGCCAGTACGCGCATAAAGGTTTCCTGCCTGACATCTTCTATGGCTTCTTTGGAATTTAATCGCGAACGCAGTTTGAGCCGGATCAGCTCGCTGAAGTAGGTTACGAAGTGGCCCTCGATATGTGCGTCCCCGGTGCGGAGTCTTTCGACGTAGGACGCGTCAAACGCATAAAATTCCAATCTCGATTCCTCCCCGGCGAGAGCGGGTGGGTTCAAGTTTACACTGCCGTGCGAACCCGCTAAGAGGATCATGGGGGCCTGATTGGATCTTAATGGGCTAAGCCCTTTGCAGCGCCTACGTCGCCCAGATGGCTTGCCTATTCGAGCCGGGGCCAGTATTGAGCGGGTCTGCATGCCCGAGTAGTGGCAAGCGCGGGGCAATCGTTACAGGAAGGCGAAGTATTTCGTGGTTCGCCGCGATGGGGACTTTTTCACGGAAAGTATGTAACGCTCTATGGGCTCGGAACACTACCTGGGCATAGAGTCAACGCGGCGGGGAAGCCGAAAGCAGGAGATGGTACCTCAGGGCCTAAAGGCCGGATGGTTGGTACCAGAGCCTGTACCTACCTGCCCGCAACCACCTGTGGGACGGCGCGAAAGTAGCCCATGATGACGGTGGGTGATTATTAGAAGCGGTCGAATCCCCGGGGAAGGGAGCGGTTAAATCCACGTCGATTTAGCCGCTCTTGTGGGATTCGATGCATCTTTGATTCGCCCTGCGCTGTTTGGGGCTACTTTCATACCGTCCCCAGCAAGCCTGGAATATCTGCTCTACTTCATTGCCTTGGTTCTTTCGTTGCGGAAGGCTTCGTAGCGTGCTTTGGTTTCCGCATTGGGCGGGTAGAGGCCGGGCAATGGAGTTCCCGCCTTCACCTCGTCCATAATCCACGCTTCCAGCTTCTCCTGCTCGGCTGCTGCTTCCACCACTTCGTTGAGCAACGCACGTGGGATGACTACGGCGCCGTCGTCGTCTACGACGATTACATCATCGGGAAACACGGCTACCCCGCCGCAGCCAATCGGCTGCTGCCAATTTACGAAGGTCAAACCGGCGACTGAGGGCGGCGCGGCGGCGCCCTTGCACCACACCGGCAGACCGGTGTCGAGCACGCCGGCCAGGTCGCGCACTACCCCATCCGTGACCAGGGCGGCCACACCGCGCACCTTCATGCGGGCGCAGAGGATGTCTCCAAAAATGCCGGCGTCGGTGATGCCCATGGCGTCGACGACGGCAATGCAGCCAGAGCGGCATGGCTTCAATCGCGGCGCGAGTGGAGACGGGCGAGCTCCAGGATTCAGGCGTAGCCAGGTCTTCGCGCGCAGGGACAAAACGCAAGGTGAAGGCGGGCCCGACCAGGCGCTTTTGGCCCGGAGTCAGCGGCCTGGTGCCGCGCAGCCAGACGTTGCGCAGGCCTTTCTTCAAGAGCACGGTGGTTAGCGTGGCGGTGGCTATCGAGGCAAGTGTTGCCGTGGTTTTTTCATCTAACGCTGGTGGGGTTCCCAGATGGTCGCTCCTGATTAACGAGATCAGATGGAGGGGATCATACCGCCATCCACCCGGACGACGGAGCCGGTGATGTAAGCGGCGCGTTCGCTGGAAAGAAAGGCTACCACGTCGCCGTATTCTATCGGCTTGCCCAGGCGGCCGGCGGGTATGCTGGCTGTGTTCTCAGCCTCCACGTCCTCCAGGGTGCGTCCTTCGCGCTTGGCTTTCGCCTCGTCCAGGAATTTAATGCGGCTGGTCGCGATGCGGCCGGGCAGAACGACATTTACGGTAATTCCGTCTTTGGCGACTTCACGGGAGAGGGTTTTGGACCATCCGAGCAGGGAGAGACGGAGCGCATTGGAAATGGCGAGGTTGGGAATGGGCGCCGCCACACCCGAGGAGGCGCTGGTGATGATGCGGCCCCAATGACGGGCTCGCATATTGGGCAGCACGCGGTCGGTGGTGGCAATGACCGAAAGCACCATGGCCTCAAAATGCTTGGACCATAGGGCGGGGTCTTGACCGCTGGCGGTCGTGGGCGGCGGCCCACCGGTGTTGTTCACGAGAATGTCGACTGGCCCGAGGTCGCGTTCGATTTTCGAGATGTTCTTGTCGATTTGGGTCAGGTCGGAGAGGTCCCAAATCAGACCCAGGTTTTTGACGCCGATGGCGGCCAAGGCGGCTTGCGTGGCGGCGATGGAATCGGGTCCTTTGCCGGCTACGGCGATGTTTGCACCTTCGTGGGCCAGCGATTCTGCGATTGCCCGGCCCAGGCCGCCGCCTCCGGCTAGTACCAGTGCGGTTTTTCCTTTGAGGCCAAAGTCCATGGGGTCATTCTACCCGGGGTTGGCTTCGGTCGGGACGACAAGGGAAGTGTGGACCTGGGGTTATAACAAGGGACTTCATTAGCCTCCACTAGGAGGATCCCAGGTCTCAAAAGCGAGACCCACGCACGGGCAGCTGGGGCACCCTTCGATTTTCACCGACGATGGGTTGGGAATTCCTGGGCCTACTTCCAGGGATCTGACTGGTAGCGTGATATTGCTTTTTCGTCGAATTGATAGCCCAGGCCGGGCTCAGTTGTGAGGGCCAAACCTCCGTTACGCACGGTGAGTTGATGGTCGATGATTTCGCGAAAGTTGAAGACTTTGTCGTCGGGGAAGAATTCTACGAATTGGCCGTTGGGCGAGGCGGCCACCATGTGTGCATGCAGATCGTGGAACCAGTGGGGGCAGATGGTGACACCGTAAGCGTCGGCGAGCGCGGCGATGCGGCGGAATTCGGTGATGCCGCCGCAGACCAGGGCGTCGGGTTGCAGGATGGAGGCTGCCTGCTTGTCCAGCAGTTCCTTGAAGCGCCAACGTCCAGCCTCGATTTCCCCAGTGGCTACCGGGAATGCTGATGGCCGCCGCCAGCTTCGCGTGGTTGTCGATCTGATCGGGATTGAAGGGTTCTTCCACCCAGTAGGGGTCGTACGGCGCGTAACGCTCGATAAAGCGTAAGGCTGTGGGTACATCGGACCAGGCATTGTTGGCGTCCAGCATGAGGAGCACGTCCGGCCCGATGGCCTTACGCGCGGCTGCGATCCTTGCCTCTTCTGACTTCGGATCACCACGGCCAACCTTCATCTTCACGGCGTCAAGGCCGAGGGCTACGTAGCCGGCCATCTCTTCGCCCAGCATTTCGGGCGTCTTGCCGTCGAGGTAGTAGCCGCCGCTGGCATAGGCGGGAACGGTGTCCTCGTAGGCGGCGCCGAGATATTTGTATAGGGGTAGATTGGCTGCCCTGGCGTTTCTATCCCATAGCGCGACATCAAGAATGCTAAGCGCTCGCATGACCGAGCCGACGCGGCCATGTAGTAACACTTCCTGATACATATTTTTCCAGTGCAATTCTGTAGCGTACGGGTCGACGCCGATCAGCATGGGCGCCAGCATTTCGCGCACTGCCGTGGTCACTACATTGCCGCCGGAGTGACCGGCGTAGCAATGACCGATGCCTTCGATGCCGTCGTCGGTGCGGATCTTTACCAGGCTGTAGTCGCGTGAGGTTACTTTGCGACGCGCAAAGGCGGTCGCCACGCGCAGAGGAATATGTACGGTACGCGCCTCGACCGAGACGACCTTAGCCATGTTGTTCCCTTTCGTGTTTGCATCCCTTGAAGAGCTTCCTGGGGAGGAGTTTAGTCAACGAGAGTGGTGGTCGCAAGCCATGGCGTTGACGGCTGCGATGGGGCGTGTTTCGATGAAAATTGGTGATCGATAAACCTGTTCTGCCGGTGGATGTGATTCTGCCGGAGATGATTGCGTCTCTCAAGCGCTCTCCTAACCTTGTCGTTGAGGCGCCGCCTGGCGCGGGCAAGACGACCCGCGTGCCGCCGGCTCTGCTGGAAATTGTCAGTGGTGAAGTGGTTGTCCTGGAACCGCGGAGGATTGCTGCCCGATTGGCGGCGCGGCGTGTGGCCTGGGAGATGGGCGAACCGGTTGGCCAGACGATCGGCTACCAGGTGCGGTTCGAAGAGGCAGTCAGCTCGCGTACGCGGGTGCGATTTGTTACCGAAGGAGTGCTCACGCGACGGCTGCTCTCCGATCCGAACCTCAAGGGCGTTGGGGCCGTGGTGCTGGATGAGTTCCATGAACGCCACCTGGAGAGCGATCTCGCGCTGGCATTGCTCAAACGCCTGCAGCAGACGCGGCCGGAGTTGCGGCTTATCGTGATGTCGGCAACGCTCGATACCAGCCAGGTCGCGGAATATCTTGGCGGGTGCCCGGTCCTGCGTTCAGAGGGCCGATTGTTCGAGGTTTCGATCCGGCATCTGCCCTACTCCGCTAAGAGCCTTGAGGCACAGTTGACGGACGCGCTTGATCTGCTGATCGCCGAGCAACCCTCCGGCGACGTGCTGGCTTTTTTGCCTGGGGCGGCGGAGATCCGGCGCGCCATGCGCGAGAGCCAGACGGTGGCGCGGCGGGCTAATTTGTTGGTGCTGCCGTTGCATGGCGACCTCTCCCCCGCCGAACAGGATCGCGCCATCATGCCTGCGGAGCAACGAAAAGTCATCCTGGCTACCAATGTTGCGGAAAGCTCAGTGACGGTCGAGGGGGTCAACGCGGTCATCGATAGCGGATTGGCGCGCATCGCGACTTACTCCCAATGGACAGGATTGCCGACGCTGCATGTCGGCCGGGTGAGTAAGGCCTCGGCTACGCAAAGAGCCGGGCGGGCGGGACGTACCGCGCCAGGCCGGGTGCTGCGTCTCTACGGGATAGAGGATTATCAGCGCCGCCCGGAACACGACGCACCGGAGATCGCACGCAGCGACCTCTCCCAGCTTTGCCTTGCTCTGCGGGCGATGGGCATCGAAGATCTCCAGTGGCTGGATGCGCCTCCGGAGGCAGCATGGCAAAGCGCCGAGGCATTGCTCGACCGCCTGGGCGCGACCGAGGAGCGGGTGCTCGAGTTGGCGCGGTATCCGCTGCATCCGCGGCTGTCGCGCATTCTCATCGCAGCGATGGAGCGCGGGGTGGGTGAAGACGGCTGCGTGGCGGCCGCGCTGCTCGGGTCGGGCGCGCGCTCGGAGAAAAATGATCTGCTCGCGGCCATCGACGCGGATCAGGATTACCGAACCCGGCAGCAGGTGGAGCAGCTGCGCAGAATTGCTCGTCCCGCCCGGCAGAAGGAGCACAACGACGACGCGTTGTTGATGTCTGTACTGGCGGGATTTCCAGATCGGGTGGCGCGGCGGCGAGCGGGCAACCAGGTGCTTCTCTCGACGGGCGGGTCGGCAGAGGTGGCGGGCGATCCCCCGCGGTACGAGTTCATGGTGGCCGTCGATGCCGAGGATCGCAAGGATAAGCCACTGCCGTTGATTCGTATGACGGCACGCATCGAGCCGGAGTGGCTGATCGAGTTATTTCCGGATCAGGTGCGGGAGAAATCCGGCGTGGAGTGGAACCGGCAGGGTGAGCGGGTAGAAGCCGTGAGCGCGCTGCTGTATGACGAACTGGTGATACAGGAATCGCGAGGAGCGGCCCCGGACGCCGAGGCCGCAGCCGAGTTGCTGGCACAGAAAGCGCTGGAGGCAGGCGTCGATCGCTTTGTCGACAGAGAAGCCGTCGATGAATTCGTGGCGCGGGTTCAGTTCGCCGGCTTCGAGCCGCCTGACATTCCGCAAGCGCTGAAAGATTTGTGCCGCGGGCTGCGAAGCTTCAGCGAGTTGAAGAACGCGGCGGCAAACCTGGTCTCACTGCTCGAACAAACAATGGTTGCGCGAAGGCTGGAGCAGGTCGCTCCCACGCGCATCCGATTGGCGAATGGGCGTCAGACGAAAGTGCACTACGAGGCCGGCAAGCCGCCGTGGATTGCCTCCCGCCTGCAGGACTTTTTCGGTATGCGGGAAACGCCGCGGATCGGGCCGGAGCAGACACCGGTGGTGGTCCACCTGCTGGCGCCCAATCAGCGGGCGGTGCAAACCACTTCTGACCTCGCGGGATTTTGGGAGCGGCTGTATCCGCAAGTCCGCCGCGAGCTGATGCGCCGGTATCCGCGGCACTCGTGGCCGGAGCGGCCGTGAAGATGCGAGTGTCAGGCGGGTTGCGGCGGTGGCGGGAATTTCACGTGGAGCACATTTCTCAGATAGTTGATGTTGACGGCCAGATTTTCCTGAATGCTGCCGGTACCGTCTCCCGGCCGCGGCGCGTCGAGATCGTAAACGACCCATCCTTTAAACTTTCGATCGCGCAATAGCTTGAAGATGGCGGAGAAGTCTACGCCGCCCGCACCGAGGTTGTGATAGAGGCTGGCCTTCGCGTGTTCCGCCTGGGTCGGGGTTGCGGAGTTGCCCCGGTACCTGGGATATGTGTCCTTCATGTGCACTTCGGCGAGGCGCGGGTAATAGTCGCGGATGATTTCAAGCGCATCTCCACCGCCCAGGGTCAGATGGGCTGTGTCCGCGGTGAGGTACACATATTTGGGATCGGTGAGCTCCATAACCCGGCGCATGTCGCGCTCCCGTTCCATGGGTCCCCAGATGTGAGGATGGGGGGCCAGCCTGACGCCAAAGGCGATGGTCTGTCTGCCGATTTCATTGAGTGTGTTGGCGAGCGTCTTGAGCTGGTCGTCGCTGGGGCCTCCTTCGGGACGGCTGCCCATGTTGGTCTTCCAATGATCGCAGCCACAGGGAGCGAGAAAGTCGTGGGCAAAATTCACCATGGCGGCGATGAGTTCGGCGTTGCCCTCTGAGCTGATCCAAGGATTCGGTTGGGGACTGGAGGCCGGCCTGGTACGCGACTTGCGCCGGAGGTAAATCACCGACGTCGATCAAAGTAATTCCGGAAGCTTCACACAGTTGCTTCAGGGCCAGTGGTTTGGTTACATAGTCTCCCAGTTGCCTGGCATACGGCTCGATGCCTTGCAGCCCGAAGCGCGATGTATCAGAAATGATCTGCCGCATGTCAGTGGACATGCGCAGATTGCCGTTTGGCCAGTCACCCCACAGGGCTCCTGTGATTCCAAAGCGCATGTAGGGGTCGATGGGATCGAGGGATTTGGGGGAGGCTCCCCAAACATACGAGGCGCCCAGCGCCAGTGTTGAGCCTATAAATTGCCGCCTGTTCAAGCCGCGCATGTTTTTTCCTTCGATCTATTTGAGTCCGAACGCATAGACATGAGCGTCATGGCTCACGACGAAAACTTTTCCCAGGGCCACGACGGGTTCGCTGAAATGGACCCAATCGGGGATGATCTTTTCGCTCGCATAAAGTTGTTTTCCAGTCTCCGCATCGAAGGCGAAGAGGATGAGATTGTTGACCGGGGTGGAGCGGTATTTGGCGGCGAGCACGTTGCGATTGATTTGGTCCTGGGTTCCGTGAAGGAAGGCCGGGCTCTGGATGGTCTGCTCTCCGGTCTGGATGGCGAACAATACGCCATTCGCCACCACGGGTGGATCGGGCACGATCATGTCGGGCGAAATCCATTGCGGAAGCAGCGATACCTTGCCGCCCTCTGCGACTACTTGAAACGCCATGATGCTGCCGTGGGGTGTTGCGCCGGCGCTCGAGGGGAAGGCCGGGGCATTTTTCGATGGCGGTCCCCAAATGGGAACGTACAGGAAGCGTTTCGCATCCGTGGTCTCGTAAGTGGTGATGGAGCCCCATATTCCCTGACCTGGATTTTTACCCTCGGCTGCGTCATTGCCGAGCTGGGGTGATTTGTACAACGGGTTGGAATGGCTGGGGCGGCCACCGAGATCGTCAGCATCGAGCAGATAAAGTACACCTTCTTTGCCGGCCGCGGCGATGAGCGTGCGGTTCTGAAAAGGAAATACATCTGAGCTGGCCGAGCCCAGATCGAGGTCCTGGGTGTTCAAGGTCAGCCAATTTGCGGGCGTGAATGAGTCGAGCAGGCGGGCCGCCTTGGGGCTGAGTTTCAAGACGGTCTCGCCAAAATCACCGGATGCCGGATCGTAGAAACCGTCTGCGGTTTGCGCGATTACGGTGCCGTTCGGACCTTTGGTGACGCCGCCGCGCCCCCAGGGCCCGGAATACTTGTTGCCGCTGGTATAGAAGCGGGTCAGCTTCGGATCGGTAAGATCGCTCACATCCATCGCGGAGACACTGCCTGGCGCCACGGCAGGTTTCGAACCTTTGCTTGCGGGAAGCTGGGCGCACCCTCGGCCGCTGGTGGTGTAGACCACGTTGTCGATGAGGTTCAGGCTCCAGGCGCGGGCAAATGGTTCGACCATGCCCGTCGGCTTCATTCGATCGGTGCCGTCGCTCAAATTGAGAGCGCGCAGCTTACCGTCACTGGTGATCAGAAAAATGATTCCGTTTTGTTTATCGATAACGGGAGTGTCGTTCACGGTGTTCGGACACAGCCAGGTGGCGGCCCTGAGGGGCGTCGCTGGATTGGCGAAGGTCTTTTGCCAAACAATTTTCCCGGTGTCCGCGTCGACCGCGAAAATTGTATCGTCGGCGCCGAGCAGGAAGAGCAGATTCCTGGGACCTTGCGGTGTTTGAACGCCTTCGGCGACCAAGGGTGCTGTCAGGGTTGAAAGAACTATGCCCTGGGGCGGGGTGGTGAGTTGTGTGTTCCACAGCAGTTTCATCCGCGAAACATTGCTTTTGCTTAGCGAGGTTTCGCCCTTGTTCCAGCCGGTGCGTTCCTGATCGTAGCCCCACGTGGTCCAATCGCGCGCGGGTGCGACGCTCTGTGCCCAGAAGGCCCGGGCAAAAAGCAGTGATGCGAACACGATCGCGGGCGAAATCTTTAGCATTCCCGGGAAGAATTGATAGTCTCGCGAGGCTGTCCCTGTCAATCCTGCAGAACACTCGCGATTCCACGGGAAATCGGTCCTCGCCCCACGGCACGCCGGGGTAGGCTGGGGCACCCTTCGGCAGGGATCGAAGTGATTCAGCTTGAGGCAGATCAAGTACTCGATCGGCAGCGCGATGGGCTTTATCCGCCGAGGTTTTGATCGGGAGGCTGGCGCGGATTCACGCTCTGGCGTCGCGCGGGAAAAATGCCGATAGGCACTAGAGGACTCGGACCCTGCGCGCCAACGGCTATCTTGTCCTGATGATTGTTCTCAGCCTGGTTCAGGGCCGGGCAGCGGCCGGCCAGCAACCGGGCGCGGTGTGGCAGCCGTTGCCTACCCTTACCAAGGCCCGCGATGTCCACGATCTTACACTCGTAGAGGCGGTGCGGAACTATCCTGTACGTTTGACCGGCGTGGTTACTTACTACGACCTGAATGAAGATCCGCGGCACCCTGCTTTTTTTCTTTCCGACCCTTCGGGTTCGATCTTTGTGACGATGTTTGCGCTGCCCTTGCATGCGGGCGACCTGGTTGAGATTCAGGGCGTAAGTGCGGCGGGGGATTTTGCTCCTATCCTTAAAGGTACCGAGGTGCACGTGATTGGGAAAGCTCCTCTGCCTTCGAGTGCGCCGAGGAAGAGCCTGACCGAATTACTGAGCGGCGAGGCGGACGGCCAATGGGTGGAGGTCGAAGGGGTCGTACATGCGGTGAGGGAGTCGGGAAAGAACATCAGTTTGGAACTGGCATTGAGCGATGGTGCCCTCACAGCCAACACCATCGAAGAAGTGGGAGTGGATTATCACGATTTAGTCGACGCCAAGATTAAGCTTCGCGGCAACCAGGCCCCGCTGTTCAACCACCAAATGCAGATGACTGGGGTTCACATGTTCTTTCCCAGTCGCGCCCAGGTGACAATTGAGAAACCTGGCGCCGAACACCCCTTTGCGCTGCCGGTGTCGCCTGTCAGCGGCCTGCTGCGCTTCACTCCCGATTCCGCTTCTCACCACCTGGTCCACATTCGAGGAACGGTTACGCTGGCGTGGCCCGGCCGATTGCTTTGCATTCAAGACCACCTCCGCGGTCTTTGTGCGCAAACCGACCAAACCACCCCCCTAAAACTGGGAGACTTAGCCGACGTAATCGGCTTTCCCATCATCGGCGCTTTCACCCCCAGCTTGACTCGCGCTACCTATCAGATCGCGGGTTACTCCCAGCCAGTCACACCTGTGGCTGTTACCGCAGTCCAGGCTCTGCGCGGCGACCACGACGCGGAGTTGGTCGAAATCCAGGGCCAGCTTATTGGGGACGACGAGTCCGCAAGTGACCCGACGATCTTGTTGACCTCGGGAAAATTTGTGTTTTCCGCGGTCCTGCCTGCACTATCCCCAGACCAGCGGTTGCCCGTCTGGAAAAAAGGAACCACGTTCAAGATAGTGGGAATCTGCTCGGTAAAGGACGGCACGGACCGGGCCGGTACGGTAGGGGACGGCATTTCGATTGGTGCTTCCTTTCGCATCCTGCTGCGGTCGCCGCAGGATGTGGTGGTGATCAAGAGACCCTCCTGGTGGACTCCCACGAACGCGATCGCCGTACTGAGCGCGGGGGCCTTGTTCATCCTGATGGTCCTGACATGGGTGTTCGTGCTGCGCAAGCGAGTCAAGGTACAAACCGATACCATCCGTCAGCAACTCCGGGAAGCAGCAAAACTCCGGATCGTGGCCGAAGATGCCAGCCGTGCCAAGAGCGAGTTCCTGGCCAACATGAGCCACGAAATTCGCACTCCCATGAACGGCGTGCTGGGTCTGACCGACCTGCTTCTGGAGACGAAACTCGACACCGAACAACGGGAATATGCAGGTTTGGTAAAGTCGTCCGCCGACTCACTGCTCACCGTCATCAACGACGTCCTCGACTTCTCCAAGATCGAAGCAGGCAAGCTCGACCTGGAGTCGATCGAGTTCCAGCTGCGAGACGGCATTGCTCCGAGCATCGGAATGCTGAGCGTGCGGGCCCAGCAGAAAGGTCTTGAGCTGACCTGCAATATCCACCCTGAAGTGCCTGACTCGGTGATTGGAGACCTGAGCCGCTTACGGCAAATCATCGTCAATCTCATCGGCAACGCCATCAAGTTCACAGAAGGTGGCGCCGTGGGACTAAGTGTTGGGGTAGATTCCCGGACGCCTGTTGAGCTGCGGCTGCACTTCGTGGTGACGGATACCGGCGTTGGAATTCCACTGGAGAAACAGAAGCTCATCTTCGATGCTTTCTCTCAGGCGGATGGTTCCACGGCTCGCAAGTTTGGAGGCACTGGTCTGGGCTTGAGCATCTGCTCGCACCTGGTGGAGTTGATGGGCGGCAAGATTTGGGTCGAGAGTACCGTGGGGCAAGGTAGTAGTTTTCACTTTACCGCTGTCCTGGGCGCGGTTAACCGGATGCCGGAAACCGGGTCAGCCGCTGCCCCGGCGCAAGCGGCGGCAGCTTGCCCGACGGCCGTTGAGTTGGCTCCTGTTGCGCCCTTACAAAAGAAGAAGAAACAGTTACGTATTCTGCTGGCGGAGGACAATGCCGTCAACCGGAAGATCGCCTGTCACGTGCTCGAGAAACAGGGACACCACGTGACGGTGGCTGGGGATGGGCGCCAGGCCCTGAACGCGCTCGATCAAACCCCGTTCGACGTGGTGCTGATGGACGTGCAGATGCCGGAGATGGACGGGTTCGAAGCCACTGGCGCCATCCGGGCCCGCGAACGAACCACCGGGATCCACTTACCGATCATCGCGATGACCGCCCACGCGATGCAGGGCGACCGCGAGCGATGCATCGCCGCCGGGATGGATGACTACATCTCAAAGCCTCTTGACATTAAAGAGCTGATCGAGCTGTTGGAGAAGTTCTCTGAAGGTGCTCAGCAAGAGGCTGGCGGGGTTTTGAAGTGAGGGCTATAAGAGGATCTGCGAGAGCCGCATTCAAATTGAAATGATTTTTGTCAGGCCTTTGCGGCCCGATCGAAGTCGTGTCCTGAGGACAGGGCATCAGAGCCGTGAGCCGGAAAATGCTCGCGCATGTTCCGCAAATTTCAAGTTCAGCATTCGGGCTCCTAGTGAATTCTGCTGGCGACGATGTGCGTGCCGGTGGCGTTCGCCTGAATGCTGGTCGAACGCAACAGTATCTCGAAGGGGGCGAGCGAACCATCGGGCTTCCGGGCCCGTTGGAGAATGGGCATAATCGTCTCCGGGCGCAGGAGCGCTTCTGCCGCTGCCTGGGTTGCCGCCGCATCCAGACCGCCGAGCAGGAGGAGTTTCCCATAACCGCTTAGACTAGGAGTGTAGCTGATGACCGCGTAGGTCTCGTGGGTCGGCTCATTCCAGTGACTGGCATACGAGCCGGCTTCCCCAGGTTGCGGCTTGAGGTTCACGACCGTAGCGCCTTGCATAGCCAGAGTTGCAGTGGATTTGAAAATTGGCCGTGCTCTCGGCAATGACCGCCCAGGGATTGCTGCATTTCGAACCGATGATCACGGCATTCGCACTCTTCAGGTCGTCGAAACGAAGATCCCGGGGAAAGCGACATGTAGGTGTTGCCAGGACCTTGCAGCATGGCCGCCCATAACGGGCCGCCGGGCTCCGGTGCATGGCGTGCAGTGCCGGCGCGCGCCATCACGACGCATGTAAGCCAGATGAGCGCCGTGCTATATGCGATCAACATGCATGTACCTGCCAGCATGCGCGCCCAGGTGCGTTGTCGCTTAGCTACCGGTGGAGAGGGCAAGTAAATTGCACTCGACACTGTGTGTTCGACGAAAACGGGCTTTCTCTGATCTGTAAACGAGGGAAGATAACCGCCGAGGGGAACCTCGATGCGCAGGGCGTGATCGATTCCTTCACCTGCGAAGTATTCCGTGAGACGTTTTCGCAACTGCCGCGCATAGTTGCGGACGATGTTGTCATCGACGGTGCGGTAGCCGACGGGCCGGCCGAACACATGCACACCAATTTGCTGCTCGGTGATCTCGTTTTGCCGGCCCTCGAGAGATTTCGCGACAATGTAGAGAAGAAAGGTTGAAAGGCGAGGCGACTTGTTGAATTGCGCACTCTCGACCACGCGCTGCGCCAATTGCCAACGCGGATCGTCCTCAAGTCCAGGGGCACTCGGCCAAGGCTCATCATCAGAGCCGAAATGGATACTGACGGTTTGATCCAATCCGGTCTTTTTCATAACGGATATGCGAAAGTAAGCGGGCCCAATGCGCTTAGAGTAAAAGGGTCCCGTTAACGATCAGTGAATTCACCCGCTCACCCCGCAATCCGCCGAGACGATTCCCCAAAATTTCATAAAGCTCTAAGTGCATAATTCAGAACTGGTTCCGAGATCATTACACAGGTGTATACCCCGGCACACGCGATGCGCACACCTTACGGAGAAAAATTCGCTTTCGTACAGTAGCGAGCAGTTGGTAACCATCTCGCATACCTTTCTGGAGTGCCATCGTGAACCGCAAAATCAACTTTGGTCTGGCTACGGTCAGGCAAGCGCAAGTGTCGATGCAGGCTGCCATCCGGGGTCTGGGTATCATGGCCGGATTGCTGATCTGTTTCTTTTTGCCGGCGGCGGATAGCCTGCAAGCGCAAGTCAACACCGGATCGCTGAGCGGGTTGGTTCTCGATTCGAGCGGAGCTGCCGTCGCCGGCTACTGAGCTGACCGTGACATCCGCGCAGACCGGCTATTCCCGCACGAGCAGGAGCCTGGGCGACGGCGCCTATTCGCTGCCGGATTTGCCGATCGGCGATTACACCCTGACCGCCGCGGCCAATGGTTTTTCACAGGTTCAGGAAAAGGTAAAAATCGGTGTGGGCGAACGGATCCGGCTGGATCTTCATCTGGTTGTCGGCGCCGCGAACCAGACGGTCGAGGTCAACGCCACTGGGCTTGACCTGCAACGCGATGATGCCTCGATCGGGATGCTGGTGACCAGTGACGTAATCGAAGAGACGCCGCTTGTACCTGCGTAATTGGGACGACCTGCTGCGCGTGGTCCCGGGGGTGCAGATCGCCCGCTACACCAACCAGAGTGGCGCGACCTCTGCAGGCCGGACGGGTGACTTCAACGTGAATGGCGTCCACTCGCTGCAAAACAATTTTCTTCTGGACGGGATCGACAACAATACGTTTTCGGAGAACGTACAGGAACTGAGTACCGAGGCTTCGCACCCATCCGGTGGATGTGATCGCACAATTTAATGTGATCACCAGCCCCTACTCTGCCGAATATGGTCGGGCCCCGGGCGGGGTAGTGTCGGTAAACACGCGCAGCGGCTCCAACAATATTCACGGCGCCGCCTACTATTATGTACGTAACCAGTATTTTGACTCGTTCGATTACTTCACCAAGCAGACCACGAACGTCAAGCCAGAGAACAATCAGAACCAATACGGTGGCAGTATTCGGCGGCCCCATTAAAAAGGATCGTATCTTCGGCTTTTTCAACTACGAGGGGACGCGCATCAAGCAGGGGCTCTCGCGTATATCGACGGTGCCTCTGGATAATGAGCGCATCGGCGATTTCAGCGCGACCGCGGCTGCAAATGCGGGCGTGCCTGCATACCCAACCGTGTACAACCTTTCTACCTGCTCCGCACCGTATACGGCGACAAACTGCGTACCACTGGTCAACAACAGCTTTCAAAGCGACCCCACGGCAAAAATCGATTCGGCCGTCGGCGAAGCTGATTGCGCTTTTCCCCGAACCGAACGACAAACAAGGGGGCGCCACCTATCCTGAATTCAACAATTTCGCTCGTACCGGCGCAGCCACTGATTTCAATTCGAGCTACGATGGCCGGGGTGACTGGACACCTTCGCAGAAACGACACGGTATTCGGACGGTTCAATTATTTCAAGCGCACCCGGCAGATCCCCGGCTACTTCGGCGGCCTGGCGGACGGTACCGGCACATCGGCATGGGGTAACCAGTTTCTGTCTGGCTCCAGCTTTGTGCTGGGGTGGACACACATTTTTGGACCGAATCTGCTCAATGACTTTCGCTTCGGCTGGGTACGTGATCGTTCCTATGGCCAGCAACAGCCGTTCAGCCTGCCGCAGACGGCGGGACAATTTGTCCCTGGGATTCCCAGCAATCCGGCCATTGGTGGCGGCGTATCGCTCACCGCGTTCAACAACCACACCTACCTTGGTTCTCCTGACTTCCTGCCCAAATCACAGGTGCCCATGTTGTACCAGTTCAATGACACGGTCTCGTGGAGCAAGGGCCCGCACAGCTTCAAGTTTGGGGTGAACGTGTTTGCCCCGATGCGCAATATTTTCCAGGATGAGCCCGGCACGCGCGGCGACCTGTCTTTCTCCGGCGTATTCTCCGGACTGGGAAATCCGTCCGGGATCACGGACTACGCGGACGGGCTCTTCGGCGCACCGTTTTATACGCAGCTGACGAATGTGCTGTTCGTGGATCAGCGAATTTGGATGGCGGCCGGTTTTGTCGAGGACGATTGGAAGGTGACTCCAAAGCTCACCCTGAATCTCGGCCTGCGCTATGACTTCGCAACCCCACCTTATTCGGGCAAGAACAAGCTGGCGAACTTCAACCCCGACGGCGCCGGGTCACTGACCTTCGCCACCGGCGGCTCGCTCGGCGATCAGGACGCTGGTGAGCCCCACGACCACCAACTTCGGACCACGCATCGGCATATCGTACTCTGTAGACCCAAAGACGGTGGTACGCGGAGGCTACGGCGTCTACTACTCGCTACTCGAACGGATCGGGAGCGAGAACCAGCTGGCGTTGAATCCTCCGTTCCTGGTGAACAAAACACCTTCCAGCAACACGGTGCCGGTGCTTCAACCCGCGGTTGGCTTCCCTTCGAATTTCCTCGATCCTTCGACCATCAACCTGAACGCACTGCAGCAGTTTCATATTCGCGCCGTGGATCCGGCGAAGAAGGAACCCATGGTGCAGCAGTGGAGCCTCGGCGTGCAACGTGACTTCGGGGGAAAATTCCTGGGTGAGGTGGATTACGTGGGCACCAAATCAACCCACAACAACCTGATTTACGACTACAACCAGCCTCTGATCGTGAACAACGTGGTGACCTCGACCATACCGTACCCGAACTTCGGCCAGGTGGAATACACCACGCCAATTGGCCACGGCAACTACAACGGGCTGCAGGCGAGCCTTACCCACCAGATGGCCAACGGCTTCAGCGTGCGCGCTGCGTATACCTACTCGCGCAGCCTGGACAACACACCGGAGGAGCTGGAGAACAATCCGGGCGGTCCGCCGAACGGGCGCGAACGAAAACTCGTGGTACGGGCCGAGCGAGTTCAACACGCCGCAACGCGTTGGCGTGAGCTATGTGTACGAGCTGCCTTTCGGGCGAGGCAAGAGCATGCTGAACTCTGGTCCGTTGTCGTGGGCGTTGGGCAATTGGCGCACGTCTGGCGTGTACACCTACTACAGCGGTATACCCTTTACGGCGACATGGGGAAGCGAAAGCAGCCTGCTGGATCCGTACGGTTATGCGACCGCGGTCCCCAATGTTGTGGGCACAGCCTCACTACGTGCATAAGCCCTCCTGCTGGTTCTATGCCAGCGCCACTAAGGGATGCGCGCCTTTTGGCGCGGGCCTGTCGGATGCTTTTGCCGATGCGGGCAACGGAGTCGTGGGCAATGGCAGCCGCAATTCGCTCAACTCTCCCGCCACCGACGTCTTCGACGCTGCTCTGATCAAGGACTTCCCTATCACGGAAAACCTGAGGACTGAGTTCCGTTGGGAGGTCTTTAACGTTCTCAACCACCCGCTGTTTGCCGCGCCGGGCGGCGATATCAGCAGCGGGGCCGCAGCGCAAATCACGTCGCTCTCAGGCGATCCACGGGTGATGCAGTTCGCTCTGCGGATAGACTTCTAGGGCTGGGGCGTAACACGCCGGCAAAGTTGGGTGCCCCACTTCTCGCAAATCATCGCGAGGCATGCGGCACCCGAATTTGTTGGCGCTTGGCTAACAAGATCGGGAGAGTTAATTTGGACATCATGAAGCTTCGGTGTCTTTGTCTTGTGGTGCTCCCATTCTGGCTTGCAATTGGGGCCGCTGCTCAACAGGAAAAACCGGCAGACCTGGTGCTTACCGGCGACGTCAAGGGTGAGCAGCACAAGACTTACTTCGATGTGCCGTTTATGGTGCCTGCCGGTGTACATCGCATCAGCGTCGATTTCCATTACACGGGGCGGGAGGAGCGCGCGACCCTGGATCTGGGCATCGCCGACCCGCAACGCTTTCGTGGAGAAAGCGGCGGGAACAAAAGCCATTTCACCATCAGCGAGACGGATGCCACGCCGTCGTACCTTCCCGGGGCGATTCCCGCCGGAGAGTGGCGGCTGATCATCGCGGTTCCGAACATGCGCCAGCTGGTAGTTTCACACTACCGGGCGGAAATACGCTTTAACTCCCGGGCCGAAGACGAAGCTTTCACCGCGCAGCCTCTGGCAACGGGGACGCGGTGGTATCGCGGCGATCTGCATATGCATACCGCGCACAGCGACGGCAGCTGTCAAAGCCAAAGCGGCCGCAAGGTGCCTTGTCCCCTGTTTCTGACGGTGCAGGCAGCCGCGGCGCGCAGCCTGGATTTCATTGCGATTACAGACCACAATACGGATTCGCACTACGACGGCTTGCGCGAGCTGCAACCGTTCTTCGATCACCTGCTGCTGATTCCGGGGCGCGAGATGACTACCTTTCATGGGCACTTCAATGTGTTCGGAGTGACGCAGTTCATGGACTGGCGGATCAGCGAAGGCAGGCTTGACCTGAATGCTATCCTGCGCGACGCACGTGCCAAGGGCGGCATTGCTTCGGTGAACCATGCCGAAGCGCCGGAAGGCGAGGAATGCATGGGCTGCCGCTGGATGCCCGCTGCCGGCACGGACATGAACCTTTTCAGCGCAGTAGAAGTTATCAATTATGGAGCGGTCATGTTCTCGAGCGCGAAATACTGGGACTCTCAGTTGCGCGCGGGTCATCGCCTGGCAGCGGTTGGCGGCAGCGACAACCACAATGCGACGATTTCACCGGGAGACGTGGGAGCCATCGGCTGGCCGACGACTGCGATCGAGGCGGATGAACTTTCTGTACCGGCGATGCTGAACGGAATTCGGGCCGGACGGACTTTCATCGATCTGACTGCCTCGCGGGACAAGATGGTGGACTTTGAGGCGGACGCGCAGGGCACGACAGTAAAAATGGGCGGTACTTTACGCGTCCCTGGTGGGGCAGTTGTTTCCGTGCGTATCCATACGGTTGCTGCCGAGGGATCTGTGGTTCACCTGTGGTTGGATGGTGAGGACACAAACACACCTCTCCCGCTCGACGGAGTCGACTCCACCTTGAAAACGACCGTCACGCCAGGCGGGGGCCGGCATTATCTGCGGGCCGAGGTGCGCGATCACGCAGGGGCCAGCGAGTTGATCAGTAGTCCGCTGTATATAAATTTTCCTGAGGAATAAGCGATGCGAAGGTTCGCCCTGGCTCTCCTGGTTTGTTGTTCTTCGCTCAGCGCGCAGCAATTGCATCCGGGTGCGCGCACGGTGATGGATGCACACAACTGCTACCCCTACTTTGAATGGTGGGGCGATCGCATTGATCGTGCTCTTTCTGCGGGGACCCCGGTGGCCATCGAGCAGGACCTGGCCTGGCATACGGATCCGAAGACGGGCCGCAGCTGGTCGGTGGTCACGCATGGGGAACCGACCTACGGCAACGAGCCGACCATGGATCAGTATTTCTTCGAGCGGGTCCGGCCGATCGTGGAGAGGGCGCTGCGCGAGGGCAACCATGGGAATTGGCCGATCATTACCCTCAATCTCGATTTCAAAGACAACAAGCCGGAGCATTTGGCGGCTGTATTGGCGCTGCTCCGGCAGCACCAGTCCTGGCTTACGACTTCGGTAAAGGGGGCGGAGGCTACGGAGGTGCAGCCACTGGACGCGAAGCCAATACTGGTTCTGACCGGCGAGCCAGACGAGCAGCAAACGGTGTTCTACGATCAGCTGCGAACAGGGGATCGCGTGTTGCTGTTCGGGGCCATTCATACAGAAGATAAAGATCCGTCCGCGGCACCCGAGGTGATGGATCCGGGCAAGGCGACGAATTATCGGCGGTGGTGGAATAATCCGTGGAAAGTGGTGGAAGCGGGCGGGCAGCCAAACGCCGGAGAGTGGACAGCGGCCAAAATGAACCGGCTTCGTGCGTTGGTAGAACGCGCCCACGCGAACGGTCTATGGATTCGCTTCTACACCCTAGACGGGGCGACGAAGCCACAGCTTAGTTGCAATGGTTGGTTCCATGATTACAACTTTGGGGCGCTGGATAAGGCTCGGGTGCGGTGGCGCGCGGCGATCGCCGCTCATGTCGATTATCTTGCGTCGGATCAGTATGAGCTGGTCGCGCAGGAGATTCATCGAGGTGGAGCGACGAGCAAAAGCAGATGACTCGTCGTTGTTCTGGTGAGAGAGGAGTGAATCGGCAGATCTCTCCAGGTCAATACTCGAGCACGGGCTAGAGTTCCGTAACTCATAGGAGGTCTCCGGCACGGGGAAGCCGTGCCCTTCTTCTGGTCCACTGGCGTCTCAAATAATCAAATCCGAGGTGCGGAGAGGCTTTAGACAAGATGGCCGGCAGTAGCCGCTCCGTACGTCGTGAAGCAGGGTCGTCGTGAGTCATTAACAGCGATGTGGTGCAGAGGGATAATCGTGTCTGCTCTTAACTTAGCGCGATCATCGTTTGCATTTCGCTGGCGACGTTGGTATTCCTCCTTCGGAGATGTTCCAATCGTGCGGCTGTACAGAGCGGGCATCTCTCTTTGTGGTCCGCTAAGTGCCAACCAGCTATGTCCCGCTTCAGCCGCGCTTCATTCTTGAGTTGAGCGGCCTTCGCGGGAAGCATTGACTTTATGAAATTCCCAGTGAGTCCAAACTCATATTCGCCCCACATTCGAAGTGCAGAGTCGTACTGACTCTTCAAAGACCGTAACTCGGCGCATGGAAGGGCCTTCCGCATACACTTTTTTGATGCTCCCATAGATCCCGGAACAACCGTTGGCGCAATATGGCAACGCGGCGTGAGATCAAACCGGTACAGCGTAC
>CAWKKM010000028.1:0-98351 GCA_963850235.1 uncultured Acidobacteriaceae bacterium
AAGAGCATAGATCGGGCCTACAGCCCTGGGAAATCGTGTGGTTCCCCAAAACCCAGGCCGATGGCCTGGGCTGGTATGATCACGCACCTTCGGTGCTGGCGTCTGACTGCATGTAGAACAAGGGAACCCGGGCGTTGCGCCCCTGATCTTCGACGTGGTGCTCGACACGGAGACGGGCAATGGCGCTCTCGACGATGCGACTAGAGTGCTGTCGCGGTGGGGGTTGTGGTCAGGGGATTTAGAGGACGTTCACCTTGCTCTCCATCTCGACCTGCACAAGTCCGTGTCCATGTTCCTGGCTCTTCTCAAACTAGAGAGCCGGATCGGGAAGCCTCGTTGTGAAATGAGGTCCTTGGTGTTGAAAACGAGGTGGATGAGGACGCAGGACAGCGATTGCGACATGCTGGAAGAGTACAGATCGGGCCTACAGCCCTGGGAAATCGTGTGGTTCCCCAAAACCCAGGCCGATGGCCTGGGCTGGTATGATCACGCACCTTCGGTGCTGGCGTCTGACTGCATGTAGAACAAGGGAACCCGGGCGTTGCGCCCCTGATCTTCGACGTGGTGCTCGACACGGAGACGGGCAAGGTCGCGCTCGACGATGCGACTAGAGTGCTGTCGCGGTGGGGATTGTGGTCAGGGGATCTAGGGGACGTTCACCTTGCTCTCCATCTCGACCTGCACAAGTCCGTGTCCATGTTCCTGGCTCTTCTCAAACTAGAGAGCCGGATCGGGGAGACCTCGTTGTGAAATGAGGTCCTTGGTGTTGAAAACGAGGTGGATGAGGACGCAGGACAGCGATTGCGACATGCTGAAGAGCATAGATCGGGCCTACAGCCCTGGGAAATCGTGTGGTTCCCCAAAACCCAGGCCGATGGCCTGGGCTGGTATGATCACGCACCTTCGGTGCTGGCGTCTGACTGCATGTAGAACAAGGGAACCCGGGCGTTGCGCCCCTGATCTTCGACGTGGTGCTCGACACGGAGACGGGCAAGGTCGCGCTCGACGATGCGACTAGAGTGCTGTCGCGGTGGGGATTGTGGTCAGGGGATCTAGGGGACGTTCACCTTGCTCTCCATCTCGACCTGCACAAGTCCGTGTCCATGTTCCTGGCTCTTTTCAAACTAGAGAGCCGGATCGGGGAGGCCTCGTTGTGAAATGAGGTCCTTGGTGTTGAAAACGAGGTGGATGAGGACGCAGGACAGCGATTGCGACATGCTGAAGAGCATAGATCGGGCCTACAGCCCTGGGAAATCGTGTAGTTTCCGAAAACCCAGGCCGATGGCCTGGGCTGGTATGACCACGCACCTTCGGTGCTCGCGTCCGACTGAATGCAGAACGACGGGATCCATAGCGCCGATCCCCGGGAGGTTTGACGGAGGCACAACGATCCATTCACAGTCCTGATGGCAGAATAACGTCTTTTCCCCAGCATCTCTGGTGCTGTCTAAAGCGGCCGGCCGAAGAAACCTAATTTGGACAGGCTGAAGAACAGTCGCCCCCGTTCGACAAGCTCAGGGCAGGCTCTCCCGGGAATGGTGACGGTTGAGCGATTTTGGAACGCACACTGCTTTGTTCTTTACCCACCAGCACCTGCTGACGCGTGCGGGGCGAAATGCGCAGCCCTTCCCAGGTTCCCCCACGTACTAGCCATCTGAGTAATTTCCTGCGGGCTATCGTTACATGGCTGCGGCATCGCACTGCCATCTACGACCCTTCCTGAATATGGTTTCGAGAAAGCATCCACGCGGCCCCAGTTATGATTCTGGAAGTGAGTGAAACCCAACTAAACGCCAAGACCGCGCAGAGTCTCCTCCGATCGTTTCTTCCGTGGCTCGGCATCGGTTTGGCGGTTCTCTGGTTGCTCGCCGCACTGCTGCTTCTGACTGCCCGGTGGGTCGATCCACCGACCACCGCGGTGCAGATCGAGCGTCGATTGCAGGGCCTGTTTCAGGCGGCGCCATATCGTAAGCGCTACAAATTTATTCCCCTCAGCCAGATCTCGCCCAATCTGCAGCACGCGGTCATTGCCGCAGAAGACGGACGCTTCTACCAGCACCACGGGTTCGATTGGCAGCAAATCGAAAAAGCTGCCAACCAGGATCTGGAAGGCGGTCGCACCCGGGGAGCCTCCACGATTACCCAGCAACTGGTAAAGAACCTGTTTTTCGGAACGAGCCGCTCGATCCTCCGCAAGGGCGCAGAGGCCACACTGGTGCCGGTGGCGGAATTCGTTCTGGGCAAGCAGCGCATTCTGGAGCTCTACCTCAATGTGGTCGAATGGGGACCTGGCATCTATGGTGCGGACGCGGCCTGCCGTTCCTACGACGGAACCGCGGCCCGCAATATCGACCGGGAGCAGGCGGCACGGCTGGCCGCAATTCTACCCGCTCCTCTGAAGCGACGGCCCGCGCGCATGAATCAGTACAGCGCGCTCATCCTGGTGCGGATGCGCCAGATGGGCTGGTAATCGGCTCCATCTCGCAGCGTGTCCAGCCATGCAGACGGGCAACCTCCAGGTTTCCTCCTAGCAGGCTGCGGAAAAAGAATGATTTGTGCGGAGAGGAAAGGAAGAACGTACCTCAGGGCCTAAAGGCCGAAGGATTTTACTGGGTTACGTACGGGCTAAAGCCCGTACCTACCTGCAGCAGCCTAGGGGGTGATGATCCTTGCGCCGTCGGGGCCGGCCACGATCGCGACGGATGCCAGCCCCAGAAAAAGGCCGTGCTCGACGACTCCCGTCATGCTCTTGATGGTCTGCGCGACTGCGGCTGGATCGAGGATCTGTTCGTAGTGGCAGTCGAGTATGAAATTGCCCTCGTCGGTCACGTACGGTGAGCCGTCGTGCCCGTTGCGCAGCACGGGATGAGCCCCCATTGCTTCCAGCTTCTTCTTGACCGGCCCTGCCGCGAACGGGATCACTTCCACCGGAAGCGGAAAGCGGCCCAGGTGCTCGACGATCTTGTGCTCGTCGGCCACGATCACCAGGCGATGCGAAGAGGCGGCCACGATTTTCTCGTGCAGCAAAGCGCCCCCGCCCCCCTTGATCAGTGCCAGGCCGGGAGCCACTTCGTCGGCCCCGTCAATGGTCACATCCGTGTAGCTCACTTCATCGAAACTGGTGAGCGGAATGCCCAACGAGCGTGCCAGCTCTCCGCTCGCGCGGGAGGTCGGTATGCCGCGAATCTTCAAGCCGGCGCGGACCTGTTCCCCGAGAAACTGTATGGCAAAGGTTGCGGTCGAGCCGCTACCCAGGCCGACGACCATTCCATCCTTGACGAATTCCAGGCTCTTGCGAGCAGCAACGGCTTTTTCAGTATCGGTAAGAGTCATGACGCTCGCAGTGCCCGGGAGTACATCAGGCGGGTGAAGCCGCTCATCAGAAGGTTGATGCCGACGATCGTGCCCAGCGCCCAAACCGCGCTGGCCGGCCAGCTCTTCCAGATCATCACTGCCAGTATAAGGGTCACGATGCCGTCAAATAAAAGCCAGCCGGAACCGGGAGCACTGCGGAGTTGAAAATAGGTCACGATGTGGAAAATGGCTTCCACAAAAAACAGCACGGCTAACGCGAGAGTCAGCGACACCAGGCTCAACTTGGGATGCATGAGCAGGTAAACGCCGGCAATCAGGTAAGCGCACCCTACCAACAGCCGCCAAAAGAAGGCTCCCGTGGTGCGCGCAGCTAAAGTGCCCGCAAGGTGGACGACGCCCGCGATGATGACCAGGATAGCGACCGCAATGGCGATCGCGACGCCGGCCTCGAAGGGCAAAGCCAGGGCTAAGAATCCGACAATAATCAGCAGAACGGCCCACCAGGTGGGAAATGAGCCGGTTGCTCCTAAGACGCTGCTCGGTGATGTGACCATGCTCTCAGCTCCTGAATGATGCAATGACGAATGAAGCATTGATGCCGCCACCAGCATAAGCGTTCCGGGCCAATTGCGGATACTAATTCAGGCGCCATCAACGTGGTGGTAGCGGACGCTGAAAGCTAAAGATGCGAGGGGAAGGCTCGAAGTCCATGATTTCAGGATGATGCCGGGCGACGGCACGCGATATCCTGAATTTGATCTGCCGTCTCCCATGAGGCCGGCCAAGACCGCAATATCCACCTAGAAGGAGATTCATGTCGAACGATTTGCGCAGTTTTCTCACGCTCCCTTATGAAGCACTCGAAGAGTTGAACTTGAAGGCGAAAGAGCAGCGGAAGAATCGTGTTCCCCTGGAGCAGATCCGGGAGGAACGGATCAAGTACCTGACCGATGAGAAAGGCATCAAGGCCGTCACCGTTCTCTTCAGCGACCTTGAAGGCCGTCTGCACATGCTCGACTACGACAAGAAATTCATCATCAAAAGTTGGGACAACCTGACTTTTGACGGATCCTCGATCCGCGGCTTTTCTGCACAGCGGGAAAGCGACCTGCGGTTGGGAATCGACTGGAGCGCGTTTTACTGGGTGCCCGCCGACTTTTTCGGAGCCGGCAAGGTCATGGTCTTTGGCGAAGTCATCGACAAAAGTGGCGCGGTCTATCCCGCGGATATCCGCAGCGTGCTCAAGGCCTATGCCACGGAACAGCACGAAAAGAATGGTTACACGCTCAACGCCGCGAACGAGATTGAAGGCTTCCTCTTCGAGGGGATCGATGCCGAGCGGCGCTACCCGGAGACGGGCAAGTTCGAGTATGTGAATACCGGCGGATACTACCACTCTCTGCCGGGCGATCCGCTGCGCACCTTTATCGACACCACGGCTGAGGTGCTGCGCTCCATGGGCTTTGAGAATGAAAAGGACCATCCCGAGGTTGCTCCCTCCCAGTTCGAGATCAACTACGGCTATGGCGAGGTCGTGGCTGCCGCCGACCAGATCCAGCTTTACAAGCTCATCTGCCGCCAGGTAGCCACGGGCATGGGTGGCTCTGTCTCTTTTCTGCCTAAGCCGGTCATCGGCGTCAACGGGAATGGGATGCATACCAATGTCTCCGTGAGCAAAAACGGCAAGAACCTTTTCTGGGATCCCGCCGGAGAGGAAAAGCTCGCACCGATAGCCTGGAGCTTTATTGATCGCATTCTCTCCAGTGCAAACGACATCTGTCTGGTCCTGAACGCGAGCGTCAACGCGTACCGCCGGCTCGATCCGCACTTTGAAGCGCCCAATCAGATAAAGGCGTCTCCCATTGACCGCGGGTCTATGGTGCGGGTGCCCATTGCCAACGAAAAGAGCTCGCGGGTAGAAGTACGGTCGGTGGGCCCGGACGCCAATCCTTATATGGCGTTGTATTCCATCTTCCGCACCGGCCTCGACGGCGAAATTGCCAAGATCAAGGATATTCGCCAGGCCAAGCGGTACCTGCCCGACAACGTCTACACCGCGATCGACGATTTTCGCCGCTCCAAATGGACCACGACCCTGCTGGGAGCGGATGTGAAGGCTCGTTACGCCGATCTCAAGCAGGCCTCGGCCGATCGCTGCCCGCGGCTGCTCGGGAGCCTGATCAAGGTTCCCGAGATCCAATTCCATCACGACGTGTATAACCAGTTTTTGTGGAACCAGTTCTGACAAAAAACGTCGTCGAAACCCGAAGCAAAACCAGACGTAAGCAACGGACGGGTGCCCCAGGTCTCGTGTTGGAGACCTGGGATCCTCCTGGCAGAGGCTTATCAACACCTCTGGACATAACCCCAGGTGAAAACAAATCTTCACCGACGGCTATACGAAGTCTCGGGTAATGCCCTCGTTCAGAAATATTCCAGTATTCTCCGCTACACTAGTGCGGACCAGGGGGACAGAACCATTAAGCTGCTAGGCATCGATGTAGGGACGGGAGGGACGCGCGCCCTCCTGATCGACGAATCAGGCGCGGTTGTCGCTTCGGCTATCCACGAACACGAGCCCTTTGCGTCTCCACGGAGCGGGTGGGCGGAGCAGGACCCGCACGACTGGTGGAAGGCCTGCCAGGGCGCGGTGCGAAAGCTGCTCGCGGATTCCGGTATTTCCGCCTCGGAGATTGCCTGCATCGGCCTGAGCGGCCAAATGCACGGCGCGGTGCTTTTGGACCGCAACGACGAGGTACTGCGGCCCGCGCTCATCTGGTGCGATCAGCGCACCGCCGCGGAGTGCCGCTATCTCAACGAAACCATCGGGCCCGAGCGCCTGGTGGAGCTGACTTCGAACCCCGCGCTCACCAACTTCACCCTGACCAAGCTGCTGTGGGTGCGGACCAACGAACCGGAAATCTGGCGGCGCTTTCACAGCTTTCTGCTGCCCAAGGATTACGTCCGTCTTCGTCTCACCGGGGTGCGGGCCATCGATGTAGCGGATGCCTCGGGCACCTTGCTGCTCGACGTGGCTCATCGCCGCTGGTCCGATGCCATGCTCGATGCAGTTGGGCTCAGCCCCGGCTGCCTGCCTGCTCTCCATGAATCGCAGGAGGTCGTCGGTCGGGTAACCGAATCAGCTGCCGCCAGCACGGGCCTGAAGGCCGGCACGCCGGTGGTGGCGGGCGCGGGCGATCAGGCTGCGGGCGCCACCGGGATGGGCATTGTCCGTCCGGGCGACGTAAGCGCCACCATCGGTACTTCGGGCGTGGTCTTCGCCGCTTCTGACGCCCCGGTTACCGACCCGTTGGGACGGCTGCACACTTTCTGCCATGCCATTCCTGGCCGCTGGCATGTGATGGGAGTGACCCAGGCAGCCGGCCTTTCCCTACGGTGGTTTCGCGACAACTTCGCTGCCTCCACCACGTCTTACGACCAGCTGAGCGCAGAAGCGGCAGAGGTTCCTCCCGGCGCCGGAGGAGTGCTGTGGGCTCCTTATCTGATGGGGGAAAGAACACCGCACCTGGACCCCGACGCCCGTGCGGCATTGCTGGGCCTGGCGGCTGATCATACCCGCGCGCATGTAGTCCGGGCGATCCTCGAAGGAGTCGCCTTCAGCCTCAAAGACACGCTGACCATCTTTAAAGAGCTTGGCATCCCGGCGAAAGCCATTCGCGTGGGCGGAGGCGGCGCACGGTCGCCCCTGTGGCGGCAGATCCAGGCCGATGTGTACGGACAATCGGTCGAGACTGTGCAGGCGGAAGAAGGCGCGGCGTATGGAGCTGCGCTGCTGGCAGGCGTCGGAGCCGGCGTCTGGCCCTCCGTGGATGCGGCCTGCGACGCGGTGGTGCGTGTTGCCCAGCAAACGGCGGCCAATCCCGAGACAGTACGCACCATGGGAGAGAACTACGCCAAATACCGCCGCATTTACCCCGCTTTGCTGAGTATCTTCCCGGCCGAGCCTGCCTGAGCCAACTCGTGGCAGATGTGGGGACCCAAGCAGAGAATGTTCCCTTTTGGGATACTCGGCGCCTTGGTTCAAAGGAGCCGACGCCCTTAAACTCAAAAGGTGACCTTGATTTCAGAACGTCTGGCAAGGGCGGCTTAATGGAACCCACCCTGGTTGCCGCCCCGTCCAGCACTTCGCCGCTGCGCGACACCGTGTTCACCCGGAGAAGTTTTCTTGGGCTGGCTGCCGGCTCTGCCGCCGCCTTGGCGTTCTATGCGGGTGAAATCGCGCGCCACGAACTCGAAATCGTCTATCTGACGATCACCCTCCCCCGGTTACCGGACGCATTTGCCGGCATGAAGATCGTGCAAATCAGCGATATTCACTTCCAGGAGTACACGGAAGCAGCCTTTCTGGAGGCAATCGTCCGCAAGGCAAACGCGATAGCGACGGATCTGGTCGTTTTGACGGGAGATTTTGTCAGTAGCAAGCCACTGCCGCGGCACTTTTCAATTGGCTTGGGCTACCACTGTGCCGAACTTCTGAGCCGGCTCACGTGCCCGCTCCGCTACGCGATTCTGGGTAATCATGATGCCCTGGTAGGGTCTCACGCGATCACGGATGCCTTGCGCACCCACGGCATTCCCGTCCTGGCCAACAGTTTGGTCCCCTTAGAGCGGAATGGCCAGCGCCTCTGGCTGGCTGGGATCAAGGATGCGCTCGAGGATAAGCCCGACTTGGACGCCGCCCTTCCTGCCGGCAGGTCTCAACATGAACCGGTGATCCTGCTGGCACACGAGCCCGATTTCGCGGATCATGCTGTCGGCCGGCAGATTGATCTCGTACTCTCCGGACATACCCACGGAGGACAGATTCTTCTCCCCTTGTTGCCGCCACTGCTCCTACCCGATATGGGGATCAAGTACGTGCACGGGCTGTTTCGCCTGCGCGATGGAATGCAGCTCTATGTCAATCGAGGCATCGGGGCAGTCACCCTGCCGTTTCGCTTTCGGTGCAAGCCGGAAATTACGGTCATCACGCTCGCCCAGGGCTGATGTGGTGGAGTTATAGGACGGGAACTTAGTTTCAGATCCAGACAAGGATTGAGTTCCAAAACTTTGGGCACTCTTTTGTGTACTCTACCGCACTTGATTTCCCCTTACCCGAGTAATGAAGTTGGGCGAAAAGGCGCCAAAACCGCCTAGTAACATGCCCATTTCGGAACCATCACGGTACCGTTCCGGGCCGTCTGGTGAGTGACGCGACCAAAGTTGTACATAACTCTTGAGATACTCGCCTCCCTTCCCGCTACACTCAGTAGCTGAAAGGGGAACACCATGGGCATACAAGCATTTCCAAATTTAGCGGGGCAATCGATGAGGCCGGAGTTGCGCATAGTGCGCAAAGAAGCGTCCATAGTTTCCCTTAATGTCGCGGATGTCTGCGCTGACGATCCGGAGCAGATCTACTACGAAGACAAACTGGGGTGTGCGCGTGGCATCGTTTTTGCCTTTGCGTTTCAGGCAGCATTAGTCGCAGCTGCGGTGCTTTGCTGGAGGCTCTTCATCCACTAGACATGACGCACGCATTTGTCGCTGCGCAGAACACACCGGCTTTCCTTAACCTCGGTATTGCCCTCCCCCTTGAAGCAATACGCCGGCGGCTCTCTCCCGGCACTGGTATTGACCGACTCCCCCGTTAAGGCCCTCCCCTGAAAAAAAGGTTTCGTCAGATCGCCTTCTCCATCACTTCGGCGTCGATGGTTCCACCGTAGTACTTTGCGATTCTTCCCCGGGCGACAAAGCCAAGGATGCGATAGAACTGACGGGCGGCGGTGTTGTTCTCCGCCACTTCCAGGGTCATCCATGCTGCCCCTTCCTGCTTCATTTGTTCTTCGGCGGTTTGCATGAGGAGCGTGCCCAAACCGTGGCGGCGCGCGACGGGATCCACATCGAGGGTTACGATGTGCCCTGCAGCACGCCCGCGAAGGTTGGCGCGCTCAATAATGACAAAGCCGACCAGCTTGTTGTTGAGCTGCTCGGCGACCCAGCAGGAAGAGCTGGGATGGGTTAGAAAATACTCCAATTCTGCTTTGGAGTATGCAATGCCCCGCGCGAAACAGGCCTGATCCAGCTGGTGCAGCGCAGGCAAGTCGCGTGCTTCAAAGCTGCGCAGCTGGATCACGCTCTTTAGTGGGTCTGGGCAACGGCCACTTTTGTCGATGTCTTTTGCGGCTCCACAACCACTCCATTGTAAGAAGTCGCGGCTACCAGACGCCCGCTCATGGAGCGGACATGCCGTACCTTCCAGCCAGGGTCATAGAACTTCCAGGTGCGGTCCGCGGGATCCACTGCCAGCACCCAACTGGAAGCCCATGAAGTGATGACGACGCGTTTGAGATCGGAGTCGTAACTGAGTCCGCTGATGTCGGAGATGGGGAGGGTAGACAGCTCGGTCCAGTTCTGACCCTTATCCTCGCTATAGAAGACGCCCTCGCGGCCACCGAGCCAGACGCTGCCATTGCCCGCCATGGAGATGGATTGCAACCACGTCAGTTTGTGAGGCATGGCCAGCGGCTGCCAGTTCTTTCCACCGTCCTCCGACCAGGCGAGCGCGGTGCGCTGCGCCGCGATCACTGTTGGTCCGGAAGCCGCCACCGCGCGGTACTCGGTCTTCTCGAGGACGGGGCCACCTACCCAGGTAGCGCCCTGGTCCGCACTGGCATACACTCCGTTGGCGGTTGCGGCATACCAGATGTTGCCGGAAGCATCGATGTCACTGACGCGCACGTCCATCTGACCGCCAGGCACCATCACGGTTGTCTCCACCTTCGAGCGCTTGCCTTTGTGGACGACGTAGGATGTCTTTTTCTGGGGCTTGACGATCTTTCCATCGGGCTGCCAATTCGCGCCGTCCCAACGGAAGATACCGGCGTTGGTTCCGGCCAGGATGACGCCGTCGGCGGACTGCGCCATATCGAAGACATCGCGGCCCTGGAGACCATTGCTCTGCTGTGTCCAGGTGGCGCCATTATCGTGGGAGAAGAACACGCCGCCGTAGGTCTTGTCGTTGACCACCCCGGCCAGTATGGTCTGTGGGTTTTTGGCATCGATCAACAAGCTGGCGACCTGCCGTTGCGAGAAGCCGGTGTTGGAGGCTTTGAAGGTGGTCGCCGAGTCTTCGCTCTCGAGGACACCGCTGCGATCGGTCGCCAACAGTACATGCTGCGGATTTTTGGGATCGACAAAGACATCGTTCACGATCACATCCGGGCCGGTCATGCGCTTCCAGGTGGTGCCCCCGTCGAGGGTTTTGTACAAGCCTTCGGTAGTGCCCGCATACACCGTGTTGCGATTGGTCGGATCGAGCATCAGGACGCGCGTTCTACGCGCAGTGGACGGAATTCCCTGGATCTTTTTATAGAGTTCTCCGCCACTGTCACTGCGATAGATTCCGGAGCACGCACTGGTGTACACCACGCTGGTCACCGTTGGATCGATGATGATGGAGAACACGTCCGAGTCATCAATCAGGCCTTGCTTGATGTTGTGCCAGTTGGCGCCGCCGTCGGTGGTCTTCCACGGCAAGTGCCACGTACCCGCATAAATGGTGTGCGGATCCTTTGGATCAATGGCGATGGACTCCACTTCATGGAGGTCCATGCTGCCGGCGGGCGTGATCTGGTTCCAGTGCACGCCGCTGTCTTCGCTACGGAATACACCCTTCAGGGTGCCGGCAATGAAGACCTTGGGATCGGAGGGCGCTTGGCTAAGGGCGCGTATCGATTGGCCCTTCATGCCTTCGACGGCGGTCCAGCTCTTGCCGGCGTCGTGGCTGATGAACAGGCCGCCGTCGGGATGATCCACGACCCAGGTACCGACCAACAGGGTCTTCGAGTCGGACCCATCCACCAGGATGTTGTCTACCAGCAGGTCGTCGGTTTTGGCCAGTTTGGCCAGCCTCTGCCAACTCGCGCCGCCGTCGTCGGTCTGATAGATCCAGCTGTTGGTGGTGCCGAGATAAATGTGTTTTGGATTGGTTGGGTCCGCGGCAAAGCTTCGCCCGTCGCCACCGTCAGGACCTACCGGTACCCAGGATGCAGATTGTGCAAGGGCCGACTGATTGGGGAGAAGAGCTGCCAGGAGAAATGCTGAGGAAAGTGTACGCCCGAGGTATATGAGTCATGGTTTTCTACTTGTGTGCCTGGAAATCTGGAAAGCTCGACGATATCTGTCCGGATCTAACCGTGCACCGGCGAGCGGGGCAGGGTCAAGCACAATGAAAAGGGTGGCCATTACTAAGTGGCCACCCTTTCCAGTTATAAGCCGCCGGTACCGTTACTTGGCCGGGGCTGCTGCTTTCTTCCTGCGATGGGCACGAACCGGAGCTGTTCTGGATTGCGCCTTCACAGAGTTCTCGTCGACCGCAGTCGCGCCAGGTACGTCGGTGTCGAAGGTGGCGCCGGCGGGCACAAGGTAGTTCTCCACTTCCTTGTTGCCTTGGGTACCGGTCCGGACCTGAACTCGGGAAGGATCGATGCCCTTCTCCTTGACCAGGTAGTCCTTCGTGTTGACGGCGCGTTGTGCAGCCAGCGTGTCGGCCTTCTTCTCATCAGAAGCCGCCTCGCCAACCACTACCGCAGTGGCATCGGTTTGTTGTTGCAGGTTCAGAGCGACGTCATCGAGGCAAGCCTTCGCCTCGTTGTCGACCCGGGCCGGACGCTTCTTGTCGCGATCGAAGTTGATCGAGCAAAGCGTCTTGGTCTTCGGGGCGGGCGGTGGCGGCGGTGCTTCGACGCTGACGTTGGTGGTCGAAGTAGCCGTTTGACCCTTGTCGTCCTGCACCGTGCAAGTGACGGTGATGCTGCCGGCAGGTGCACCGGTTGTGCTCAGGGTAGCGGTGTTGCCGCTGCCGCTGATCTGGCCGGCCGACGCGCTGTACGAGTAAGTCAGCGGACGGTTCTGCGGGCTCACACCCTGGGAAGTGATGGTCGACGTGCCACCAGGCTGAACGGTCGTCGGATTGGCCGAGCAGCTGAGGGTCGGAGGATCGTATTGCTTGATGGTGAAGTTGGCCGTGCAATCGGCAAACTGGCCAACCTTCTGGCCTTCGGAAACGTGACCGGTGACGGAGTAGTTGCCGGGGGCCAAGCCAGCGGTATCGACCGCACCGGTGGTGTTGTCGCCCTTCACGTTGACGCCGCCCGTGCCCGTCCAGCTATAGGTTGCTGTCTTTTTCGGGTTCAGATTCGCCGCCGTGCCGGTTACCGTAACCGGATCACCAGGGAATGCCGGCGAAGGAGACGCGGTGCAGCTGTAGGTCACAGGAGGCGGCGGAACGATGCTGCCCATGTGATAGAGAATGCCGGTGCTCAAACGCGCAACCTTCAGGTTGGCTCGGCCGCCGGTTGGATAAGGCGGTTGAGGACCGAAGTTGGCGTGGAAGTACTCGTAGTCGGCCTGGAACAGGCGCAGCCCGAGGTGCCCGCCGAGGAACGGTAGAGCGTAATCCATACCACCGCCGACAGTCAGCGCAGGGCCATAGGTGTAGGGCTGCTTGTAGGGGCCACCCAACCTTACAAACCCGGCGTCTGCGTGAACGAACGGCGTAATCTCTGCGGTCGGGTAGCGGAACACCATACCCAGCTGACCAGTAGAGGCTCCGTCATTGTTACCGTCCGGATGGTTGGCGTATTCGACCTGCCCACCGACGTAGCGATTGAAGAAGTAGCTCACGCTACCAATCGCACCGTAGTTGATGGACGAGTACGAAACCGGGCCATTGATGCCAATATTGGCGCCACCTGGAATCGTAACCGAGCCATGGGGGGCGAGATACGAATAGCCTAGGAAAATGTCAATTCGTGAAGCTGGCGAGTCTGCAGGAGCAGCCGGCTTGGGGGCTGTACTGGTCGAATCCTGAGCTAGGAGACTCACCGAACCGAGTCCCACTGCACTAGCCACTAGCAGAATTCGGCCCAGTGAAGTCAAGGGGCGAGAGAGCATGCGTCTATCCTCCGCAACCACTGGAAAGTCATACAAAACCTGGAAGTCTTTCAACAAGGCATCGAGCCAAATGGGACGTGGCTCGACTCACAATCAATTTCGCGTCACGCAAATTCAGACCGTTGGATGCAAAACAGTCACATCCGGTAATCTACAGCATATTTCTTATATCGACTAGCCTTAATTCTCAACATCTTAACGCTTGGAACGCGAAGGGAGTTAGCTTCTGGTTACCTGATTCGCCAACAAGACTCTCCGCTCACACGCAAAAGGAACCGCCCAGCAAACTTATTACAATTGCACAATTATTGGAAGTTTAATGCGCGTTTTGCGCTTCCCCGCTCGCGCAGTATTTTTTCCTGGAGAAGCGTGATGGCATACATCAACTGCTCCGGCCGGGGCGGGCACCCGGGCACATAGACGTCCACCGGGATCACCTGGTTGACTCCCTGCACCAGAGCGTAGTTGTTAAACACTCCTCCAGAAGTGGCGCAGGCGCCCATGGAGATGACCCACTTGGGTTCCGGCATTTGCTCATAAAGCCTGCGGATGACCGGGGCCATTTTTTGCGATACCCGGCCGGCAATGACCATGAGATCGGACTGCCGGGGTGACGGGCGAAACACTTCGGCGCCAAAGCGCGCCACGTCAAAGCGAGCTCCGCCCATCGACATCATCTCGATAGCGCAGCAAGCCAAGCCAAACGTCATAGGCCACACCGAGCTCTTGCGCACCCAGTTCACGGCAAAATCGAGAGAGGTCATGATGACCCCCTCCGGTTGCTCGTAACCGAAATTTACCTCGCGAACTTTGTCTTGATTTTTGGCGCTGGATTCGAGATTGCCAAACAGATAGCGGTCAGTGGCTGGTGCGCTCATACCTAACACTATAAGGCATTTGGGAGGCAGAATCCGGGAATTATGGCCCCGCTCAAACGTCGAAAAAAAGCGCATCGATGGGCCAGACAGGAGCGAAAGACTCTCTGTGAGAACTCCCCTGACGAAATTGAGCCCCGGAGGGGCGGCTGAAGTTCAGACCTGTCCAAATTAGATTTTTTCAGCTTGCCAATCTAGACAAGACACCGTATCGATAGGGCCAACTCTGCGGGAATGCGCGCATTTTCCGATAGCCACTGCTCTGATGCTTTGTATCAGGGCACGACTTTTAGTCGGGCCGTACCGGGGGAGCCAATGAGGGCTTGAGCCCCTGAGGTACGCTCTTCTAAACCCAATGGCGAACTGAGTCCCATCTTTCCCCGTCTCATTCACCAACCAAGAACCAACCTGATTCTGTCCGTCCGAACGCCCCTCAAAGCAATCAACAAGTTGCACCGTCAAAAAGCCAATCGTTCCGCTAATTTGGACAGCTTTGCGCTGAAGTTAGCCCATGGACGCAGTCCTGGGTAGAGATTCGAGAGACGAAGAGTCCCGTAGGGACGACTGGAAATGGGGGCGATGCATCCTGGCAATCTTCAGTCGGCCCTGCGGGACTAGGTTTGGAAATCCCGGTTCACGCACGGGCTAGAGCCCGGCCCAGCGCGGATCAAATTCTGACACACCGTCTGAATCTCGATTCTCTTCCCCGGCTATACTCTTGCTACTCTGTAAAGCAGATTATGCAAAAGATAGAAGCTGTCATTCAGCCGTCGAAGCTTGACGCAGTCAAAGATGCTCTGATGGCCATTGGTGTGGAGGGGATGACAATCCTTGAAGCACGGGGCCACGGGCGGCAAAAGGGCCACACGGAGTTTTATCGCGGACGCGAATATACGGTCGACCTTTTACCCAAAATCAAGATCGAAACCGTGATTCCGGACGAACTGCTGGAAAAGGCTGTACAGGCCATCATTACAGCAACCAGGACGGGGAAGATCGGGGATGGAAAAATCTTCGTCTCCGCCATCGATGAAGCTATCCGCATCCGCAACGGAGAACGTGGCGCAGCCGCGCTGTAAGTCTGCGCTGTGAAGATCGCGGTGGCCCACCCATGCACCCGTTCCCGGGTTCTTGGATGGATACGCAAAGGTGTCCCCAGAGCAAGCTCTTGTTGTCTAAATCTCTTTCGCGGTCGACATGAAAGCTGCATTCACATCTCACCAGCAGTTGCGAGAGTACTACCAGGCCGAGATGGCGGGGATGCGGCAGTCCTTCGAGCGAACCGGCAACGGGGTGCTTTGTATCCGCCGCCGCGCCCTGATAGTCGACTGCCTGCTCGATCCGCTATGGCGGTTCGAAAGCGGTGGGCCCATCCCACCCGGGTTGGCGCTCATGGGCGTAGGCGGCTTCGGCCGTAAGGAACTCTTCCCCAGTTCTGACGTCGATCTGCTTTACCTTTGCGCCGATGAGAAAGTGGAAGATAAGCTTCGCGAGCACATCCGTGGTTGTAATCAAGCCATGTGGGATCTTGGATTGCGCGCCAGCCCCATGATTCGCACCCTCAAGGAATGCGATCGCTACGACCCGGACAACATCGAATTCACCCTCTCTCTGCTGGACCGTCGTTTTATCGCCGGTGATCACGCTTTATCTCAGGCTCTGCAGACCACCACGCTGCCCGAAGTTGCCCTGCGGGAATGGAGCGGCATCGCCCACAGGCTTGCCGAGCTGGCCCGCGCCCGTCACCAGAAATACGGCAACACCATCTTCCATCTCGAGCCCAATATCAAAGAGTGTCCAGGCGGTTTGCGCGACCACCAGTTGGCCCACTGGCTCAATCTTCTGCACTACGTTCGCGAACACAAGGTCTGGCCCACCAGTTTTGGCAATTCCCTCTATTCGGTGCACAACGACGCTGCGTCGGCGTTTGAATTTCTCAGCGCCACCCGCTGCTTTCTCCATCTGCGCAGCGGGCGCGACGACAACAGCCTGGATTGGCATGCGCAGGACGAAGCAGCGGCCCAGAGTATCGGACTCGAAACCAAAGGCACCTCGGACCCTGCCTACTGGATGCGGACCTACTACCGGCACGCGCGGACGGTCTACCGGCGGGCAGTGTTGGCTATCGAAGCTCTCCCCCCGGCACGGCAATCTTTTTATCGTCCCCAACGGCGGAAACGGGTTCCCATCCCAGGCACCGATTTCGTGATCCAGGACGGACGCATCGATGTCTCGGAAGCCGCGCAGTTCACGGGTCCGGAGGGCATTCTTCGCGTCTTTGCCCTGGTTGCGGCGCATGGCTACCGCCTCACGCAAAATGCCGAGGATCGCCTCGCGGACGCTCTCCCGGTACTCGATGTACACATCCCGGAAGGACCATTCCTGTGGAACGGACTGCGAGAGATCCTGCTTGGGCCGCATGCCGCACACTCGCTGCGCACCATGCATGCCCTGGGCATTCTGGAGTTGCTCATTCCCGAGTTCCACGGCATCGACGCCCTGGTGATTCGCGATTCCTATCATCGCTACACCGTGGACGAGCATACCTTCCTGGTCATCGACAATGTGCACGCTCTGCGCCAACCGCACCTGGCCTGGGAAAAGCGTTTCTCTACGTTGCTGGCGGAGATCGATCGCCTCGATCTCTTCTTCCTGGCCCTGCTGATGCACGACACGGGCAAGGCTCGTCGCACCGGCGAGCACACCGTGCAGAGTGTCGTGCTGGCCGACAGCCTGCTGGCGCGATTAGAGCTGGATGCCGAAGAGCGCGACCAGGTGCGGCGACTGATCCGCAATCATCTGGAAATGTCGTTGACCTTGCGGCGGGACATTTTTGACACTGAGACTATTCAGGCGTTTGCAGAAAAGGTGGCGTCGCAGAGCCACCTCAAGATGCTGTGCCTGATGACCTACGCCGATATCAAGGCGGTCAACCCCGATGCCCTCACGCCATGGAAGGCGGATAGCTTGTGGCAGCTTTACATCGCCACCTCCAACTTCATGGACCGCAGCGTCGATCAGCAGCGCTATCGCGCGGATGTAGACCCTACACTGCTCCGGCGCATTCTGACTCTTGCGCCGGAGCGCGCTCCGGAACTGCGCAGTTTTTTGGAAGGTTTTCCCCAGCGCTATCTGCAAACACGCTTGCCGGAGCAAATTCACGACCATTTTCAGATGGCACTGCAGATGGCCGAATCACCCGTCCAAATCAACCTGCGGAGCGTGCGCCAGCTCTGGGAATTGACAGTGATCACCAGGGATCGTCCGCTGCTTTTTGCCGATATGGCCGGCGCTCTCTCATCGTGGGGCATGAACATTGTCAAAGCCGAGGCGTTTTCCGACGACGCCGGCATCATCGTCGATACCTTTCAGTTTTCCGATCCCTTCCGCACCCTGGAGTTGAATCCGTCAGAGGTGGATCGCTTCCGCCAGAGCCTGCTGGACGTCATCTCGCTGAAGACCCCGATCGAAGTCCTGTTACGCCGCCGCCAGGCGGTCCGTGCTCCCATCATGGTCAAGGTCGAAACTCGGCTTGATTTCGATAACACCGCGTCTACCCACAGCACCCTGTTGCAGGTGGTTGCCCAGGACGGGCCCGGACTGCTGCGGCAGATCGCCACCACCCTGGCGGCACACCATTGCAATATCGAGGTGGCCCTGATCGATACCGAGGGAGAGATCGCCATCGACGTTTTTTACCTCACCATTGGGGGCGCCAAACTGGACCAGGAAACCCAAAAACAGCTGGAGGCGGCGCTTTCGCTGGCTATTGAAGAGCTGCGCCCTGCGCCCGCTACGTAAGCCCCATTTAAAATGAACCCAAGGTGAAACTGCACCGATCCATCCGCAAGTATTTGCGTCTGCGCCGGCATTCGCGGCACCGCCCTGCGTTTGCTCGTGCGAAAGACGAGTTGCGTGCGCGGACAAAGGCATTTTCCGCCGCTGCCACTCTGGATACGCAAACCGTCAGCTTTACCCGTCTTTTCCATACCATCTGGACTGGCTCGAGCGAACGATCGTTCAACGTGCGCCTGTTGTGTTGGCTGCGCATGGTGGAGCATGACGATCTGCTGCGGCTCGATTTTCAGGAAGCCTTTCAATCCATGGTTTCCCGACTCGACTCTGTCGCCGTACTGGCGGAGGCGGGTATGCCTCGGCACCATGCGGTTTTTTCCGAAGGGCTTCGCCGCCTCTTCAATCGCCTTCTGCCTTCGGCCATGGCGGTCACGGACAGCTCGCGCCTGATGATCTCCCTGTTCGCTCACTCCCGCGATGTGGAGCGTTTTCTGGAGTTGCCGCAGGCTCTCTTCGAACGTCTCAGCATGATTCTCGCTCCGCCGGCTACGGGCGGAGGACCGCGGTCCTCGCCTCGCTTGCAGAGTGATTTACGCCAGGCACTCTGCCTGATTGCTACGCGCACCGCGGGCCGCGGCGTCACCGCAGCCATGCGCGAGCGCGGCGGCAAGGCCGACGTGCAAAACTCGCCCTTTTACCATCTGATCTTTGCCACCCAGCAACTGGTGGAGGCGACGGATGCGGAGCAAGCCGCGCCTCGGTTCGAGGTGTGGAAAACGGCCATCAGCGATTGCCGCAAGGAACTCGGCCAGGTGCGCCTGGGCATGGAGACGACCGGGGTCAGCGCAGACCTGGTGCTCGACCTGCGCAGTATTGAGTTGGCGCTGATGCGCATGCACGGGCTGGCCAGGGTTCTCACCTACGGCGCGGTACCGGTGCCTGGTGTGGATAGTCTCGCGGCCTGCCGCAATCTGCTGAACCAGCTGATCGAAGGGCGCCTCGAAGATAAACGGGTTTCCGCCCTGCTTAAGCAAAACCTGAATTTGCTGGCGCGCAAGACCGTAGAGCGCACGGGACGGAGCGGCGAACACTACATTGCTCATAGCCGCAAGGAGTATTGGCAAATGTGGCTCGCTGCCGTGGGTGGCGGCCTTTTGACCGTGCTGACCGCGGCGTTCAAGATGCGCATTGTGGAGCAGCAATTCCCGCTCTTTGTGGAGGGTTTTCTGACCGGCACCAACTACGCTGTCAGTTTCGTCCTGCTGCAGGTTTTCGGCCTGGTGCTGGCAACCAAGCAGCCTTCGGCTACCGCCGCGACCTTTGCCGGGATTGTCCGGACGAATCCCGGCAACGCAAGTTGGAGTAAGATTGCCGACTTCACCGCCCGCATCACGCGCACGCAGTTGGCGGCGGCCATCGGAAACGTGATTGCGGTGTGCATCGGCTGCGTAGCCCTGGAACGGCTGTGGCGGGTGATGTTTGCCCAGCATTACCTGCCCGATGAGAGCGCCCGGCACGTTTACGAGGCGCTTCATCCCTTCGCCTCCGGAACCATCATCTATGCGGCCGGGACGGGAGTGATTTTATGGCTTGCCGCGTTGATCGGCGGGTGGTGTGAGAATTTTGCCGTGTTCCATCGACTGACGGAAGCCGTCTCGCAGCACCCCTTTGGCCGGCGCGTCGGACAGAACAAGATGGCGTCCGCTGCCGCCTGGATCGAGCTTAATCTTGCCGGTTGGAGCACCAGCATCGCGCTGGGTTATCTGCTGGGTTTCGTGCCGGTAATCGCCCGTTTCTTCGGAATACCCTTCGATGTGCGCCACGTGACTCTTTCCACCGGAACGCTGGCGCTGGCCGCGGCAAGATTCGGCACCAGTTCCTTTGGCAAGGACTGGTTCTACTACGCCTTGGCCGGCATCGGAGTGACGTTCGTTCTCAACCTCGGGGTGAGCTTCGCCATTTCAGCGTTTGTCGCCTTGCGCGCCTACGATGTCCGCGGCCGCGAACAGCTGCAACTTGTCCGCTATCTTCTGCGCCAGATGGTGCGCTCACCGCTCAGATTTCTTCTGCCCATCGAACGCGAGAGCGCTGCGGCGCCGGTGCTTACCGTTGTGCCCGAAGAAAAATAACTTTAGGTGAGAACCAAGGACTGCAAAATGAGTCCCGAAGGGACGTCTGAACTTAGCCCAGGACGCAGTCCTGGGTTAACACGGGCCTTTGACAAGTCCCGTAGGGACGACTGAAACCTTTGTTGATACATGGTTGGATGCGCGAAGCCAGATGGATTGCCCGCAGGTACCTTCCAGTCGTCCCTGCGGGACTTGTCGCTCCGGCGCCTCGACCCAGGACTGTCGTCCTGGGCTAACTTCAGACGTCCCTTCGGGACTGAGTTCGGAATTGCCCTACTTGGCGGCCTGGCTGGACTGCGATTTGTCGTTCAAGGCGTAAATGACTTCTCCTGGCTTGGCGTAGCGCAGGATGGTCCTTGCTTCGTGCTCGATGGCATCGGGGTCCGACTGCAGATGCTGCACGTGGTCCTGCAAGCGGCTATTCTGCTGTTGCAAGCGCAGAATCTCCTGCTGCAGCATTTGGTGCTGGTGGCGCTTTTGCTGATAAGCCGATAGGCCGTTGGCCCCAAAGGTTGCGTGGTAGCCAAGCAAGATCGCGATGACGATGGCCACCACGGTAGCCACCCGGCGACCCGAACGAGAAAAGTACAATGAGACGCTCCGCGCCAAACTGTTCCACGGTGTTGATTTTTCTGTCATCACCATCGCCTCTCAATGCTGTTACTAATCTTCTCAGTGAACCCCGTTTCGTCAGGGGAAGTTTTCGCGCTTTCGATCGAAGGAACCATAGTTGGTAAATATATGACCGATTTTCAGATTGTTCTTTCCACCTGCACCGATCAAGAACAGGCCGAACGCATCGCCCATCGCCTCGTCGAGCAGCAAGTGGCCGCCTGCGTCAACATCCTGCCCGGCGTGCAATCGATTTACCGCTGGCAGGGCAAGGTCGATTCCGCGGGTGAAGTACTCCTGCTGATCAAAACCCGCGCCGATCTCCTTCCCGATGTGGAAACGACGATTGCCGGCCTACACTCGTACCAGGTTCCCGAGTTCCTGGTGCTGCCGGTCATTCGGCGGTTCGCACGCTTATCTTGCGTGGCTGACAGACAGCCTGCGGTAGGCTGCCATTTTTGGTATCCTTCAACTTGTTCCTGAGCCCGGTCGTCCTCTATGCGGCTTTTGTTCGTGGCTTTCGCGATCAGCTTTTGTGCATTACTGTGGGTGGCTTTCTCAGTTGCCCGGCATATTTTGCGGCATGACCCTGCGCAGCAAGCCGCGAGCGCAAGGGAGCCGGATGGAGAGATCAAAGATGGCAGAAATCGGCTTTAAGCAAGACAGTCTTCAGGCATTGGATGTACCCCGCATTGCGTTAAAGACCCGTCTGACGGTGGTAGCGGCTACGGCCCTGGTTGCGATCTGCGCCCACATCGCCGTACCGCTCGGATTCACGCCGGTTCCCATCACCATGCAGACCTTCGCCGTGCTGCTGCTGGGGTTGCTCTTTACCCCGGGGGCGGCCTTCGCCTGCCTGGCGCTTTACCTGGTGGAAGGCGCCGTTGGCCTGCCCGTGTTCAGCCCTCATGGTCCCGGCGGGATAGCGCAACTGCTTGGCCCTACGGGTGGGTACCTGTTTTCCTATCCTTTTGCCGCGGCGCTAACCAGTCTGCTCTACCACCGCGGCCGCCGCTCATTCCTGACCGCGCTCACCGCTACCGGGCTGGGCAGCATTGTCATTCTTGCTGCCGGCGCTACCTGGCTCGGGGTGCTCACCCACTTGAAGTTTTCTGTCGTTTTCGCTCAGTCGGTCGCACCGTTCCTCCCCGGCGATGCCGTCAAGATCCTCGCCGCGACGGCCTGCGTAAGCATATTGGGATCGTTCGGCAACGATTCCCGCGACCGGGTTCTCTAAGGTCGCTCTGCCGAGGTTTATCAGAAAGGACTTTGTGACCACTACGCCTATTTCACTTCCGCCGGATGCCCCGGCCAAGGGCCTGAGCAGGAATTCGAGCGCCGTTAGAGAGATCGCCATTGCTCACAGTCCGGACTCCGATGACGCCTTCATGTTTTATGGCCTGGCTACCGGCAAGATTCGGGTGCCCGGATATAAGTTCACCCATACGCTGTGCGATATCGAGACCCTGAATCACAAGGCCATGAATGAGGCCTTTTACGACGTGACCGCGATTTCCTTCCACGCCTATCCCTACGTACAGAAGGACTATGCGTTGATGGCGTGTGGGGGCAGTGTCGGGGAAAATTACGGGCCCATGATTGTTGCCAGCCAGCGGATCCCGGCCAGTGAGATCGGGCGTGTGCGGGTGGCGGTTCCCGGCACTCTGACCACCGCGTATCTTACCCTGAAGCTGTTTGCGCCGGAGATTGAAACCGTTACTGTTCCCTTTGACAAGATCATCCCGGAGGTGGTCGCGGGCAACTTTGATGCCGGTCTCATTATCCACGAGGGGCAGTTGACTTACGCCGCCAGCGGATTGCACAAGGTCATCGATCTCGGCCAGTGGTGGCGGGAGCAGACTGGATTGCCCTTGCCGCTGGGTGGCAACGCCATTCGCCGCAGTCTGGGTGACGAGGTCATGGTCACGGTTACGCAGGCGCTACGTGACAGCATCCAGCACGCGCTGGATTATCGTGAAGCGGCGCTCGAATATTCGATGCAGTTTGCCCGCGACCTCGATCCACAAATGGCAAACCGGTTCGTGAGTATGTACGTGAATCAGCGCACGCTGAATTACGGGGATGACGGAAAAGAGGCCATCCGCAAGCTGCTCACGATGGGCTACGAGCGGGGGATCATTACGACCCCGGTGCAGGTGGACTTCGTCGGGTAGGGTGTCGAAAAACATTTCCAGGAAACGTCCGCGCAATTGCAGATCCTTCCTGGAAATGTTTTCTCTTCGACTATCGCTCATCATCCTCGTCCCGCTGTTTCGCGGCCGGTTTCATCAACATGGCCGGCACCGGCTTATTCCCCATTGCATCCCGCCATAGGATCACGTTCAGCACCCTGGGATCGGCGCGATCCTCGTGGGTGAAGTCCATGCGGCTGGAGGCTTGTCCACCGGGCGCTTTGGGGCCGTTTGCCTGATACAACAACCCATTGTCCCGATTACGATAGTCGGCTTCGTAGGGCGGCTGATCTCCGGCGCCCGTGAACAGCGACGCGATGGGCGGGGCGAAGGCGTCGTTGTTGTTCATCGGCGGCACACCTAGCAGCTCTTCCATGGTCCGTACCACACTGACCGTGGTGTAGAAAGTGCTGTCTACCTTCGGTTGTGCGGCGCGGGGCGAGTACTTGCTCACGACCAGGGCTACGCTGCGGTGCGCGTCCACATGATCCGCTCCGGCTTGGGCATCGTCTTCCAGGATAAAAAATGCGGTGTCGTTCCAGTAGGGGCTGTGGGCGATGGCCTCCACTGCCCGTCCAACCGCGAGGTCGTTATCTGCCACCGAAGCCTTGGGGGTTGGCATCCCTGGAGTGGTGCCCGCGGTGTGGTCGTTGGGGAGGCGGAGCTGGATAAACTGCGGCATCGTATCCTGCCCCTGCCCGCGATCCTCAACCCATTTGCGGAAGTGAGTCAGAAACTCTTCCACCCGCAACTGATCGGGAAAGCTGAGCTCAAAATCAGGATATTTCGGGTCAAAATGTCCGACCAACTCAGGCTTGGTCGCGATGTTTTCGTTGATCAGCGGAATGGGCCACGGGATAGGGGCTGGTTCCTCCGCCATAGTTTTGCGGGATGGCTTCGCCGTGGCGGATGTCGCCCCGCGCCCCACACTGCGCCGGCTCGGGTTCGGGAGTCCCCTGGGTGGGAGACGATCCCTTGGGCGTCAAATCCGGGCTGGAGCAGAACCGGGTCGAAATGAATTCCCCGAAGTGGTACAGGCTCTTGCTGTGGCGAGCCAGGTTGGTCCAGAGGTATCCGCTGGTGGGCTCATTGATATCCGAAATGCCTTCGCGCAGTGGATAACCGTTTTCCACCTCGCCCTCGAAGTCGTAGACGCGCTCTTCCCCACGGTAGCTCTGCTGCCACGTCTTCTCCGTGTAGTCGCTGGAAATGGCGGCGTTCGACCACACATGTCCGTCGCCTGAGACTTCTCCTGAATCGTAGAAGTTGTCGAGCACGCCAAATTGCCGGGCCAGCTTATGTTCATTGGGCGTTATGTCTTCGCCGTACATGGTGAGCGAGGGCATTCCGTTGCCTGCGCCCAGGTCACCGAGGATCTGATCGTAGGTGCGGTTCTCTTTGATGATGTAGATCACGTGCCGGATGGGGTTGGCCCCACTGCGGAAAGCAATCTTCGGCTGTGCGGCCTTCATCATATTTGTCTCTATCACGGTTCGCGTCAGCTGCTGGCGGTGGGCATCGATTTTGGATAGGTCGATGGCAGCCATCGAACCGTGGAGAAGGGTGGCAATATAGGTTGAGGCTGCGTTCTTGGGCGGAGCCTCGCCGGGAACCTGTGCCTGCGGCATATTGTTGGGACCCGTGCCCTGGCCTTTGGCAGTCGCGACGTAAAGCTTGTTGCCCTTCAACGCCAGGGCGGTTGGATACCACTCCGTCGGTATCCAGGCTACCGGTTTGGTCTGCGGTTGCCGTCCACTCAGGGCGAAGACTGCGATCGCATCGGAACCGGTATTAGCGGCAAATAGCCGTTTCCCGTCCTCCGATACGGCGACCGCATCCGGCATTGCTCCGAAATAGGTTTGCCCTGGAAGGCGCGTATCGAAGATAGTTTCCAGTTTGAGTTCACCGCCGCCGACACGCATGGCTGCCACTGCATCCCGGTTGGCCAGCGCCACGTAAAGAGTTTTCTCATCCCGGCCCCAGGCAAAAGCCGCAGGATGGGAACTGGGCGACGTCGGCTCATTCGGGGGGAGCAGGTCTAAATTCTTCACCACCTTGCCGTTGTTCAGGTCGAGCTCGGCCACTGCTGAACCGTTCCACAATGCAACATAAGCCCGGCTTCCCGAACGATTGACCGCAATCGCAATGGGGTAGGTGGAGGGCACCACACTGCCGTGGGATAGATCAAAGCGTCGCAGCACCTTACCGGTGACTCCATTCATCAGCAGAACGTCGTCGGAGAGATTGTCCGCAATCACCAATTCATCGACGCCGTCCGGCCCCTTGCGGACGGCAATGCCCGCGGGCGAGGGAATCGCTGTTCCAGCGGGCAGGGGAACGCTCACCTGGTTTTGCAGCTTGCCCAACGCCAACTGCTGTAACGGGACGGGAAGCAATTGCTGTGGCTTTACCTGGCCGTCGTTGAATTCATAAACAGCGACGGCATTGCCAGTCGCCCCTTTGTTATTCCCCTCGGGTGCGCTGAGCGAATCGAACACCGCGTAGAGGTGCGTGCCGTCCTTACCGAAGGCCAGCCCTGAATAGAGCGTTTGCGGCAGCCCCGGGGCAGTTCTCGGTTCGGGGAAATCGGTCACCTTGCCGGTCTGGATGTCGAGCACGGCAATCGACTGCTGGTAGCGAGACTCGAAGGTGCCATAGCCGGCATTCACCACCGCGAGGTAGCGTCCGTCGGGAGAAATGGCGGCTGTCATGGGCAGGCTGTTGAGCCTCTGTGCCGAACCAGGTACGGGCTCGGCCAGCCGTTTGCTGGTGGGCAGGTTGATCTGTCCCAACGCAGCCGAGGCCTGAGCCACCAGAAGCAATGAAAGTACATGACCCAAAAGTCCCCAAAAACGCGCAAAAGAATTCACCGCCATCCACCCACCTCATTCAAACTCAGATTCTGATGCAAACCCCGCAGGCAGACCTACTTGCGAGCGATTCGAGCCCGGCAACCCGGGTGTCTACCAGTATGAACAACTGTCATTACAAAACTCTTACGAACGGACCGGCGAGAGCCCTGTTAGGTTCGAAGTTAACCGATCCCGCGGTTTTTAACGTTCGAAAGGGATTTTCCCAGACCATGTTGACAGATATCGCAGAGACCCTCCCATACATCAACCATAGTTGCTCCGGCGGAGGCCGGCGAACGCCAGACCGGCAAGCCACGGAGCGCGCGACCACACGGCGACGTGCCGGTACTTGGACGAGACACCCAGGAAAATAAGACGAATTGGGTGACCACCAGCTTTATGGTGGCCTTCCATGTGCTCGCGGTGGTTGCACTCTTCATGTTTACCTGGAAGGCCTTCTTCTGCTTCCTCGGGCTTTGGGTAGTGTCGATCAATATGGGCATCGGCATGGGCTACCACCGTCTGCTTACGCATCGCGGGTATCGCACGCCCAAGTGGCTGGAGTACTTTCTCTCGATTTGCGGCACCCTGGCGCTCGAGGGCGGACCGATTTTCTGGGTAGCCACCCACCGTGTTCATCACCAGCTTACGGATCGCGATGGTGATCCCCACACCCCGAATGACGGCGGATGGTGGTCACACGCGGGCTGGATTCTCTCCGGCGACGCCCTGCACCACGAAACCGCTCTCATGGCTCGCTATGCTCCCGATCTGGCCAAGGACCGCTTCCAGATCTGGCTGAGCAAATATCACTACGTGCCCATGATCGTGGTCGGGTTGGCTTTGCTGGCCTTTGGCGGATGGTCTTGCGTCATGTGGGGCATTTTCCTGCGGGTGACTCTTGGTTTGCACGCCACCTGGCTGGTTAATTCCGCCACCCATATGTGGGGATCGCGGCGCTTTTCCACCCGCGACGAGTCGCGCAACAACTGGTGGGTGGCACTGCTCACCGGCGGCGAAGGCTGGCACAACAACCATCATGCGCATCCCGTCTCCGTGCGGCATGGGCTTACCTGGTGGGAGTTCGATGTGAACTATTACGGCATTTGGATGCTCGAGAAGTTGGGCCTCGCCCGCAATGTGAAAGTCGCCCAGTTCGATCCTAAGGATCCCCGCCCTGCGGGCGTCTCCTAGCTATCCAGTTGGGTTGCCAACCCGGGCGCGACTTCGGTCGCGCCCTTCCCTTTTGGCGCCGCTATACTTTGCTTTGGGGAAGGCCTTCGGGATGCGCATCACCAGACGCCGAAATGCGATCGTTCTTTCCATCACTTTTGGCGCGTGCCTGGTGGCGGTGGCGATCGCGCTCGCTGTTCCGTGGGTGATCATCAACTGGCGCAGCGTGATCCTGCTGGTCATTGGCGTTCTTTTTTTCCTGCTGCTGATTGCGGGTCTTATTCTGAACACCATTTTTCTGGTACGTGAGGTGAAGCGCAACGAGCGCCACGACAGCTTTCTCAACGCCGTCACTCACGAATTAAAAACGCCCATCGCTTCCATCCGCCTTTATCTGGAAACCCTGCTGCGGCACGAGGTACCCGAGGCCCAACGGAAGGAGTTCTACGACATCATGCTCTCCGATACCGAGCGGCTCCTGGCCACGGTGGAGCAGGTGCTCAAAGCGGGAGAGGTAGGCCAGCGGGCGCGCAACCAGGTCCGGCTACAGGTCTTATTCGACGACGTGGTTCGCGACTGCATTCGGACTACGCTGCTGCGCTACCACCTGCAGGAATCCACGATCCGGTTCACGGTGGACCCGGCCGCGGAGCAGTTGGCGGTGGTCGGCAATCCGGAGGATCTGCGCACAGCCGTGCTCAACATTCTCGATAATGCCGTTAAGTATTCGCCCCAGGGGCCGCAACTGGAGGTGCACCTGGCGCTCGACGGCGATGCGTGGATGATGCTTACCGTTTCCGACCATGGCCTGGGCATTGCGCCTCTACATCTGAAACGGATCTTCACGCGCTTCTACCGCGTACCGGCCCGGAATGTCTTTCGCATCAAAGGCACGGGCCTGGGACTCTTCCTGGTTCGCTCCATTGCCCGCCAGCACGGCGGAGATGTGGTTGCCGAATCGGAGGGCGAAGGCCGAGGGGCGACCATCCGGTTGCAGCTTCCCCGGGCGCTCTCCGGCAAAGAGGCGAGATAACATGGGGGCCCATATTCTGGTGGTAGAAGATGAAGCTCACCTGGCGCAGGGTCTGCTGTTCAATCTGCGCGCAGAGGGCTACACCGCGCAGCTGGCCGTGGATGGCGAGACCGCGCTGGAGGTGATCGCCGCTCATTCGATCGATGCCGTCATCCTCGACGTCATGCTTCCTGGGCGGGATGGATTTTCAGTCGCGGCGGAGCTGCGGGCGCAACAGAATTTTGTTCCCATCCTCATGCTCACCGCGCGCGGCCGGCCGGAGGATGTACTCAACGGATTCAGTGCGGGCGCGGACGATTACCTTCCCAAGCCGTTTGATCTCGCTATCCTGCTGGCGCGTCTTAAGGGTCTGCTCCGTCGTATGGCGTGGCTTCGGCCCGAGGTTACTCCGCTGCCCGTTCAGTCATCTCCCCAGGTTGAGCCACTTTCCACGTTTACTTTTGCCGGTCGTACCATCCAATTCGCTTCACTTGAGCTGACGACTCCGTCGAAGAACGTCCGCCTCACCTTGATGGAATGCGACCTGCTTCGTTACCTGGTGCACAACCAGGGGCGCATCATCTCCCGCAAGGAGCTGTTGGAACAGGTGTGGCGAGTGCACGAGGATACGGATACCCGTGCCATCGACAACTTCATGGTTCGGCTGCGCCGTTACATAGAAGACAATCCTGCCGAGCCTGTTTTTCTCGAGACGGTGCGCGGCGTCGGCTATCGTTTTCTGCCGGGCGTGGCTGGCCACCCTGCCGACAGCGCGTCATAACACCTTTTCGCCATTGTCGGCGTTAGATGGCAGAGGCAGACTCCCAGATAGCAGCATGCTCTCCCTCCTTTGGGTGCGCCGGCAGAGTCGATACATCTTTCCACGTCGAAAGATATCGCTCGGATGTTACGCGCGGCGGCTTCTACTACGCGCACCCCTTCTCTCATCAAATTGACAATGAATTCCAGCCGTCCCTTCGGGACTGGATCGGCTTTGTGAATGTACCCAGCACTACGTGCTGGGCTAAGTTCAGCCGCCCCTGCGGGGCTGTTCCGTTGCCGACCAAGGATTGGTTCCGCTCTGGTCCAACTCGTTTTCAGGCTTGAAGCGCGTTCAGACGGTGATGTGTGGGCCCAGGACCCATCCCTGTGTGGGGTTAAGAAGGCTAATCATAGTCCCGAAGGGACGGCTGAACTTAGCCCAGGACGCAGTCCTGGGTAGGGTTAGAGAATCGGACCAGTCCCGAAGGGACGGTTGAACTTAGCCCATGGACGCAGTCCTGGGTAGGTTTAGAGAATCGGACCAGTCCCGTCAGGGACGGCTGAACTTAGCCCAGGACGCAGTCCTGGGTAGGGTTAGAGAATTGGACCAGTCCCGTCAGGGACGGCTGGAATCTTCATTGATTTCATGGATGGAGAGAAATTTCTTTAGCTCGTCCTCAAAGCTAATCCGCTTATGGTGTTCGATTTGAGACAGGATGTACCTAACCGTTGTTGCTCTTTGCGAAACCCCAACCGAAAAAGCTCCATACCCTTCCTGCCAAGCGAAGGTCCTTGAGCCCGGAAACGTCTCGTGTATCCACTTGGAGGATCCCGACTTCAATAGCTGAATGGCCTTCGCAATGGAGATCGTCCGAGGCAAGGAAATTAATAAATGAACGTGATCGGCGGTGCCGCCTACCGCCAACACCTGAATTTCATTCTCGCGCGCGATCCCGCTGAGATACCCATGCAGCCTCTCCCGGATCTCATCCCGGATAAACGGCCGTCGCTCTGCGGTAGAAAATACCACGTGGACCAGGCAACATACGTGACTGTGTGACATGGCTTCAGCCGTCCCTTCGGGACTTGTCGATGCTCCACTCTCTACCCAGGACTGCGTCCTGGGCTAAGTTCAGCCGTCCCTTCGGGACTGCTCCCCATCGGCCTCAAGTCTACCTATCAACATAAGAAATGCGATCTTTTGCCATAAGAACGCGGTCTCTTGCCATCGGGCCTGGTCTCTCTCTACTGGTGCTCGAGGACCCGAAGCTGCTCATCACCACTCCGTTTCGGTGCTGGATGAGTGCCGTATCAGCTGTTACCTCGCTCTATACGCATGCGGCCGGCCGGAATGCTCTAGACTGTAGGCAGAAGACCTGGACACCCTGTGCGCCTTTTTACCCGCTACATCTGGCATGAAGTGCTCTCGCACGCCTTCCTTGGCGGCGCGCTGTTTACCTTCATCCTGTTCATGAAGTACCTCGGACAACTGCTGGAAATGGCGGCGCGCAACAGCGCATCGCTCGGCAGCGTGGCCAAGATTTTTTTGTTCCTGCTGCCCAACACCTTGAGCTTCACCATCCCCATGGCGGTGCTGGTCGGGGTGTTGCTCGGTCTAAGCCGGCTGGCGGCCGATAGCGAGATTACCGCCATGCGGGCGGTCGGCATCGGCGTCTGGTTCTTTGTCCGGGTGGTTTCCGCGATCGCCATTGTTGGGTGGGGGATATCCCTGGCGGATTCCCTTTACATCGCGCCCAGGGCAAACGCGGCCCTGTTGAGGATCGAAAGCTCGCTCAAAGATCAGCAGGCTTCGTTTGAAGTAGAGCCGCGCGTGTTCTATGAGGACTTCAAAAACTACGTCCTGTACGTGCAGGATATCCGCGCCGGCACCGGAGCATCACGATGGCAACGCATCTTTCTTGCCGACCTGAGTGATCCCGTCGCGCCCAAGGTGACTACCGCCGAGGAAGCCGTGGTTGCCGACAACGGAGCGCATACCATCCTGATGCGTCTGCGCAATGGAACCGAGCACGACATGGCGAGCACCAACGGCGCGCCCCAATACCAGGTATCGACTTTTGTGGAATCGGAACTTCCGCTGACCATCGGCACTCAGGAAGACGCGCACATCGGCCGCGCCGACACGCCCATTCTTGCCATGGACAATCACGTGCTCTATGAGCACACGAAAGGGCCCGCCGGCAGACCGTATCTCATCGAACTGCACAAGCGGTTCGCGTACCCGGCAGCCTGCCTGGTTTTGATGCTGATCGGCATTCCCCTCGGCCTGGCCTCGAGGAGAGGCGGCAAGAGTGCGGGCTTTGTGGTAACCATCGCGCTGGTCTTTATTTACTATTTCCTTTCCAACACCGGCATTCAACTCGCCCGCGAGGGTAAGGTCTCGGTCTTTGCCGGGGTATGGGCCGCCAACATCCTCTTCGCTTTCTTCGGCCTGCTACTACTGCGGCAAATGGCGACCGGGGGGTCGGTGGGCACGCAATTGGCTTCCGTGGTCAACAAGTTCAAAAACTCGGAGCTGCTGCGCGCAAGAAAAAAGGCAAGCGAAGAGGAGGAGCGCAACCCTCACGAGCGCGGACGCTTTCCGCTCATCCTCGACGACTATGTGCTGCGCGAGTTTCTGACCACGTTCGCCCTGGTCATGTCCAGCTTTGTTTTGTTGATGCTGGTATTTACCTTTTTTGAGTTGATGGGCGACATCATCCGCAACCGCACCCCGCTGGTCACGGTCGGCGAATATCTCATCAACCTCACGCCCAGCATGATCTACAACATCGCCCCTTTGGGAGTGCTGATGGCAGTCCTGGTCACGTTTGGCGTGCTCACCAGAACCAATGAATTTACCGCCATGAAGGCTACCGGCATCAGCCTGTACCGGGTGATGGTGCCCATCCTGGTGGTGTCGGCGATGATCGCTGTTTCCCTTTTCCTCTTCGACGAGTCCTACCTCCCCAGCGCCAATCGCCGCCAGGAGGCTCTGCGCAGCGTTATCAAAAACAGACCGGCGCAAACCTTTCTCCGCCCCGACCAGAAGTGGATCTTCGGCCGGCAGGAACCGGGCAAGCCGGGCCGCATCTTCTACTACCAGTTTTTCGATCCGGATCAGAACCGGTTTGCCAATCTGACCGTCTTCGAATTTAACCCGGAGAATTTCTCTCTCTCGCGCCGCATCTTTGCCTCCAGCGCGTACTGGGACTCGCACCTGCAGCAATGGGTCTTCGAACATGGATGGGAGCGCCGGTTCGATGGCGAAACCGTCAGCAGCTTCAGCCAATTCAGTGTGGATAGCTATCCGGAAATCATTGAGCAACCGCAATATTTCAAGAAGGAAGACCTGCAATCCAAGGAGATGACCTTCGGTCAGCTGCAGCGCTACATCCGCGACCTGAAGCAAAGCGGTTTCGACACCAAGCACCTCAGCGTGCAGCTCAACGTCAAGTTGGCCTATCCCCTGGTCACCCTGGTGATGGCGGTACTGGCGATTCCTTTCGCCCTGTCCATGGGCAAGCGCGGATCGCTGACTGGTATCGCCACAGCTATCGGCGTGGCCATCGCCTACTGGGTGGTCAACCTTACGTTCGACGCCCTGGGCGACATTAATTTCCTGCCCACCTTGCTGGCGGCGTGGTCGCCAGACCTGCTGTTTGCCCTGGCGGGAGCCTACCTGCTGCTGCGTACGCCCACCTGAGGCGTTTAGAATAACGAGAGCATGCTTGCCACGCTCCGGCCTCTCTTCCCCTACCTGAGCCGCTACCGCCGCGACTTCGTCTGGGGCGGATTGGCTGTCGTGCTCTCCAATGCCATCTGGATCTTTTTTCCCCAGGTCATCCGCATCGCCATCGATGACCTGAACCAGGGCGTGACGCAGAGGAAGATTTTCCTCTACGCCGGGCTGCTGGTTGCGATCTCCGCCGCCAAGGGCGTATTTCTCTTTCTCACCCGCTGGATCATCATCGGCATTTCCCGCGAGATCGAGTTCGATCTGCGCAATGACCTGTTTCGTCACCTGGAGCGGCAGCCGGCTGCTTACTTCCACCAACACCGGACGGGCGACATCATGGCCCGTATGACGAACGACTTGAACGCGGTGCGCCAGTTGCTGGGGCCGGCCATCATGTACAGCGCCAACACTGTCCTGTTTTCGATCGGCGCCTTATATTTCCTGCTTCGCATCAGCCCAAGGCTGACCCTGGTGGCGCTGCTCCCGCTCCCCCTGGCAAGCATCCTCGTACAGGTATTGGGGCGCAAGATACATGAACGCTTCGAGCGCATTCAGGCTATGTATTCCGAGATTTCCGCGCAAGCGCAGGAGAATTTTTCCGGAGCCCGCCTGGTGCGCGCCTTTGCCCAGGAAGAAGCTCAGATCGCGGCCTTTGAGAAATCGAATAAAGAGAACATCCGGCGCGGCCTGCGCCTGGTTCAGCTCATGGGGATGCTCTGGCCCACGCTCGAATTCGTGCTGGGACTCGCCATGGCCATTACGCTGTTGGTGGGCGGGCATGAGGTACTGACCCACCGTATCAGCATCGGTGATTTTGTTGCATTTAATACCTATATGGTCATGCTCACCTGGCCGGTCATCGCCCTCGGATGGGTGGTAAACCTGTGGCAGCGGGGCACGGCTTCGGTGGTGCGCATCAATGAGCTGCTGTCGGATAAGCCCACGATTGACGATGCGGCCGCGGACCCCGCCATTCCGAGCGACCTTACCCTGCGCGGCGACATCGAGTTTCGCAATCTGGATTTTTCTTACTCCGGCGCGGACTCCGGCCGCTCCGAGGTGTTGCACGCATTATCACTTCGCATTCCGGCGGGTAGCAGTCTTGCGATCGTTGGGCCGACCGGTTCAGGGAAATCTACCCTGGTGAATCTGATCCCACGGCTATACGATGCAGCCCCGGGAGCGGTTCTGATTGACGGACGCCCCATCCGCGATTACCCGCTTGAAGTGCTGCGCACGAATATTGGCTTCGTTCCCCAGGAGACGTTCTTATTCAGCCAGACGATTCGCGGCAATATTGCGTTTGGTGCTCCCGGGGCCAGTGAAGCGCAAGTGCTTGAAGCGGCGGAGGCGGCGCATATAAGGCGCGAGTTTGAAGAGTTCCCTGCCGGTCTGGCTACCATGGTCGGCGAGCGCGGTATCACGCTCTCCGGCGGACAAAAGCAGCGCACAGCCATTGCCCGCGCGGTGATCCGTAACCCCCGGATATTGATCCTGGATGATGCTCTAGCCAGCGTCGACACTTACACCGAAGAGCAAATCCTGGGCGAGTTGCAGCGCGTGATGCAAGGACGCACTACGCTTTTCATCTCACACCGCATTTCTACGGTGCGTCACGCGGATCAAATTGCGGTGCTGGTGGCCGGCCGCATCGTGGAGTTGGGGACGCATGACGAGCTGCTGGCCAAGAACGGCTATTATGCCGACCTGTTCCAGAAGCAGCTGCTGGAAGAGGAATTGGCTATCTCGCAGTGAGCCAGGACGGCCCAAAGCAATCGATGAGGCTTTCGGTCCACACCCCAATGTTTTTTCTCAAAAGCGCAGCGCAGTGAATCCTCTCCCACCGCCCTCCTAAGGCTTGGTCATCTTCAAATCGGAGACCGTGCCTTCCGTATTGTGCGCGAAGCGAATTCCGTAAATGCCATCGGTAGACTTGAGCTTCCCCGGCGTCACCAGTGCCGCTTTGTCATAGGATGCAACCACCATCCCGTTGATGGCGCACTCCACCTTGTCGCCTTTCACCGATAGCGCAATTTTTTGCTCGACCGGTTCGCCGGGACCGGCTGCTTTATGAACGGCGGCATTCGTTTCCCCGTGGCCGTTCATCTGGAACGATTCCGGGCCAAATCCGCGGACGATAAATCTGCCATCACCATAGGCCGCGCAGTATAACTCGCTGTGCAGGGGGCTACCCAGGTCATGACCAGCGATAAAAATGCCATAGGGGTGCGGATGGTTGTTCAGGTTCATATATTTTGCTTCAGTGAAGGTGGCAGATACGGTGTAATTCCCGGCCGCCATGTTGGTTGGCTTCCAGAAAGCTGCTGCCGGGCCAGTCGTCACCTGGAGCTTATTACCTTCCATCGAGAGCTTCGTGTCTTTGATCGTCTGCCCCGCCTGTTGTGCACCCGCATCGATCTCGCCGGTCCATCCTGGGGCAGTGATGCCTCCACCCGCAACAGCGTGCGAACTATCTGTCTGCGCCTGAACCAGGACGGGATGAGAGGTCAGGAGGAGGAGAGAGGCGGTAGCAATGAATCCGCAGATGCGATGCATAGGTGTCCTTTCCGGGACAGGGAGTTCACACGCGAAGATTGTAGAGGGCTATTCCCTCCCCGCACAAGCCGGCCGCAGAACGTCGCCCGCGGTTTCTGCTTGCATGGCAACCCCACCTGTTACAGACTGAAGTGGGGCCCCTTCACAATTTTTGGTGCGGAGCAGACTCAATGAGCCTCACTCGACGTGTATTCCTGGAGCGGATCGCCCAGATCGGCGGATACTCCGCGGCTTTTCGCACGATGCAAGTTCTCGGGCTCACCGTAGCCGGAGGCGCTTCCGCCCTTCCGCCGCTGAGCGCGGACTTCGGAAAAGGCAAGAGTGTCGTCATCCTTGGCGGCGGTATTGCGGGGCTGGTATCGGCCTACGAGCTCTGCAAGGCCGGTTTCGATTGCACCATTCTTGAAGCGCGCACCCGTCCCGGCGGCCGAAACTGGACAGTGCGTAATGGCAGCAAAGTCGAGTTCATCGACGGGACCACGCAGGATTGCAGCTGGTCCGAGGATGGCTATTTGAACGCGGGACCTGCTCGTATCCCCTCCATCCACACCAACTTGCTCAACTACTGCCAGGAGCTGGGCGTGCCCCTGGAAGTGGAGGTGAACGTCTCCCGCTCTGCGCTGATGCAGGCGCCGGCGCTGAATGGCGGCAAGCCTGTGGAGCAGCGCCAGGTGATCCACGATACCCGCGGCTACCTTGCCGAGCTGCTTTCCAAGTGCATCCATGCCGACACGCTGGACAAGGCGCTCTCGAAAGAGGACGCCTCCCTGCTTCTTGAGTTCCTGCAGTCCTTCGGCGACCTCAACGACAGCGGGAAATATGTCGGCTCCCTGCGGGCTGGTTTTACCAGACCGCGCGGAGCAGGGCCAACGGACGTTGTGCTGCGCGAGCCTTTGAAGCTTCATGAGCTGCTGGCGGCAGACATGTCGAAGGGCGAGTTCTACGAAGAGGAAATTGACTGGCAGGCGACGATGTTTCAGCCGATTGGCGGCATGGACCGTATCCCTTATGGCTTTGTCCGAGCCCTGCCTCCGGAAATGATCCATTACGAGAGCCAGGTCACAGAGATCACGACCGGTGACAAGAGCGTGACGGTTGCCTACTCCAAGGGCGGAGCGCCGCAAACCATCACGGCCGATTTCTGCATCTGTACCATGCCTATCCCGGTGCTTGCGAAGACGAAGAATAACTTCTCTCCCGAGGCGAATCGCGCGTTCACCGGTATGTCGATGGCTGCGGCCTACAAGATCGCATGGGAATCTCCGCGATTCTGGGAGAAGGAAAATCACATTTACGGCGGAATTTCTTTCCTCAAGAACACGGTCGATCTGGTGTGGTATCCGAGCGCGAAACTCTTTTCTCCCAAGGGTGTGTTGATTTCGGGCTTCAATATCGAACGCAATGAAGCCGGATTCGGTAAAGCCTTCGGAGACAGCGCGGGTGGCTTAACACCCTTTGGAGCTCTTCCTTCTATCGATGCCAAGCTGGACGCCTCCAGGGCGGCAGTGGAAGCGTTACACCCCGGCCGTTCGAAGCTCCTTGAGAAGCCGATTTACGTCAGCTGGTTGAAGATTCCCTATTCTCTAGGGTGTTTCGCAAACAATCGGGTTCCGAGCAGTGCGGCGGCCTATGACCAACTAGAGAAGCCTGAGGGACGGACCTACTTCGCGGGAGACTACCTATCTCACCTGGTGGCATGGCAGGAAGGCGCGGTACTTTCTGCTCACCACGCCATCGAGCGCATCGCGACGAAGATGAAGAGCTGAGGAATGGTGCCCAATCTGCGCGAGAATTCTCTTTTTTGAAGGGTACGGCCTTTATGCCGTACCCTTAGCAGCCAAGATGAATCGGCCGCTGAGGACTGCTTAACTGAGTACAGGAGATGCCCTCAGGGAGCCTGCGACCTTTTCGATCTGATGAGAACGCCTCGGTCCGGCAGCCACTCCTAATGGAACCGTTGCCCTTTCTTTTGCCATCCTGAGAGCCTGTGACTTTTTCGATCTTTCGTGCTCCCGCATATCCAACCAGCTATCTTGCAAGTTCCCAAACAAAACCGTCATCCTGAGCGAAGCGCCTCGCAGATCTGTCGCATAACGAAGGGTTTATAGCGCGAAGTCGAAGGACCTCGGCGATGCTTGTTGGCAGATGCTATTCCGAACTTTCCGGCCACAAACTATGAGGGGTTTTTAAAAAAGTCACAAGCTCTGAGCACGAGCTTCAGCAAAAGCCTAAAATTTGTGAGCGCCACTTGACCGCGCTTCGCTTGCGAGGAGGCTCTATGCTGAAGACTGGAAAGGCCCTCAAGGTTTCTATCTATCTGACCGAAGGCGATTCCCGCCACGCCGCCATTCTCGACTACCTCTTTTTTCGAGGTATCTCTGGCGCGACGGTATTCAAAGGGGTTGCGGGCTTTGGCGCTGATCATCGCCTGCACAGCGCCAGCTATGTCGAGATCTCGGATAAGTTACCGGTCAAGATCGAGTTCATCGAGTCTGAGCAGAAGGTGCAGGAGGTTCTGGGCAAATTAGAAGAGATGGCTGGACGCGGCATGATCGAGATCCAGGAGACCAAAATCGTGAAACCCGCGGTCCCATCCCGGCACAGCGGCGCCGAGGCGCAACCGGCTGTCAAGATGGAAGGCAAGGCTAAGCTGATGCGCATTTACATCGGCGAGGACGATCGCTGGAACGACAAACCGCTCTACAAAATGTTGGTCGAAGCCATGAGGGCCAATGATCTCGCCGGAGCCACCGTGTATCGCGGCATTCTTGGGTACGGAGCGCATCGGAGGTTCCATCGCGAAAAACCTTTTCATCTATCTCATGACGCATCGATGATGCTCTCCGTGGTTGACACCGAGGAGAAGATCCGCGGTTTTCTGCCTGTTCTGGAACAGATGGTGCAGGAAGGCTTGATCGTGCTTTCCGACGTGGACGTAGTGAAATACTCGCACCGCCCGATCCATAGCAATGAAGCCGTCGAGGAGCCCGCCCGATGAGAGAAGAATTTGCAGCAAGTATGCTTCGCATTCACTTTAACGGGGACGACAAGTCGCAGGGTATGCCGCTCCAGGAGGCAATTCTGGAAGCCTCGCGTTCCCAGGAAATGATGTTCGCGATCGCCTATCGTGGCGTAGAGGGATTTGGTGCGAGCGCGAGAATTCATCGCCAGACTGCTCTCTCCGGAGCGAAAGCAGCGCCAGTGATGATGACGATCATTGATCGTCCAGAGAAGATCAATGAGTTCATGCCCTTACTTGATCGGACGGTCGAAGAGGGCTTGATCGCCATATCGTCGGTCGAAGTCATCCGCCTGACAAAGGGATAATTGTCGTAGGGGACAGTACAGGTGCAGGCGTGAGCGTCCGGCTCGCTCGGACTGACCAGGGACATCAGAAGAACCACACCATGGACGGGTGCTAGTCAGATATAGGCCCGGCTGAAAGCTCGAGCCGGCCGCCGTATAGAAATTGATGGTCGCACCCGGAGCGATGCCGCACGGACCAAGTGTGATCCGCGGTCTCAACAACCTCAATTCTTCTCCGTTGCTCAGAACCCTCCTTCGTAGTTTTCAAGGAGCGAACCCGAAAGACACGATCATCGTAATAGCCGATGCCGTCCCCAAGATGCAGTCCAAACGGGCGAAGACATCGCCAAGGCATTCACCGGTCTCCACATCGAAGACTTGGTGCAGCGTCGTCAAATTTGACGCCTTTTGAGACAGATCGGATGCCTTGGAAACACAGATTTTCGAGCATACACGGAACCGGCATTTTTGCGATTTGCGTGCGGTCGATCCACAGCAACGCTTAGACCCTTCCCTCGATCCAAATCCATTCGAAAACAGTCACTGTTCATTTTGAAAAAGAAACCCTGTGGGCGGCCAACTTGGCAGCCACAATGGGGCTCCTATCAAGTGACCGACTTAAGGAGATCTCAAAGCCATGGCATTAAAAGATGTTTTGCTCGATGAACTTCGCGACATGTACAGCGCGGAAAACCAACTGATCAAGGCGCTTCCGAAGCTCGCAACGGGAGCGCTGGATCCCAAGCTTAAGCAACTGTTCGCCGCCCATTTAGAGGAAACCAAGAGCCAGGTAAACCGTCTGAAGGATGTGTTTTCACAACTGGACGAGAAGCCTACAGGGGAGCACTGCAATGGAATGGAGGGCGTGATCGAGGAAGGTTCAGATGCGCTTGAAAAGGATGAAGAGGGAGCCTCATTCGATTCCGGCCTCATCGGCGCGGCGTTGCGGACTGAGCACTACGAAATAGCGGGCTACCAGGCAACCATTGCGATGGCGAAGACTTTGGGCATGTCCGAAGTCGTTTCACTCTTGACTGAAAACCTGAATGAGGAGCTGGCAGCAGCGGAAAAGATAACTGCTGCGGCGGGCCCGATCCTTAAGCAAAGCGCGGCCGAGCCCGAGAAGCCCAAAAAGCCGCTGTCAGGCAAAGAGAAATATTCCGCCGAAAAAAGCCGGGAGGATGAAAAGAAAGCCTCCGCTGACTTAAAGAAACGCGCGGGCTAAACTGCGAACTTGGATGCAGTCGTAATTTTGGTTCTCTTTTGGTGACGATCCTACCGCAGCTGCAACTTATCGAGACAGCTTTCTCGCACGCGACAGTAGGATCGCACCCCCTCAACACCGACCCTAATTGGAGATGTCTATGTATCACCATGTCAAAAAGCTGATGTATACCGTGAACGTTGGGGAACCCGATCCCAGGTTCGGGAAAATGTTGTTGGAGCAGTTTGGCGGTGCTAATGGAGAATTAGCAGCCGCCATGCAATATTCCATCCAGGGCTTTAATTGCGAGGACGCTGCCCGCAAGGATCTCCTGATGGATATCGGTACCGAAGAGCTGAGCCATCTGGAAATCGTGGGAGCCTTGATCCGAATGCACTTGAAGCCCATGAAAACCAGCCGCGAAGCCGCTGAGGCCGATCCGTTGGTAGCCATCGCCGGCGGCGGCGGCGTTGCCCTGTTCGATTCCATGGGAAATGCCTGGACGGCAAATTATCTGAAAGTTACCGGAGATTTGGCTGTTGATTTGCGAAGTAACATTGCCGCTGAGGCCCGCGCGAAGATCGTTTACGAGCGTCTGATCGGATTCACTCAGGACCAGGGTTCGAGACAGGCCCTGCAATTCCTGATGACCCGTGAAATTACACACATGCGTGCCTTCACGGCGGCCCTCGACAGCATGGAGAAGCCGCAGTTTGCCGTAGGAATTATTGAACCCACGCCGCGACTCGTCGATCAGTTCTTCAATGCCTCGACCGGGGAAAGCCAGTACGGCGAAAGCGATTTCGTTGGTCCCTGGAACCACGGCAATGGCTTGACTCCGGTAGCTTCGGAGATAAAAGGTGGTGAGGGCCTGCATGTAGTGCCCTATGACCCGCAGCCGGGCACGGAAAAGACTTCACCCGTCGATTCCACGCCTGTAGGAGAGTACACCAACGGCGTAGGCAAGAAGCAAGCTGCGATGCATGAGAAAGCCAATGCGAAGGCAGCGAAGAATGCCACAGTCGAGGTATAGATCGTCACTAATAGAGACGACTATTTCTCGCACCGCCACAACATCGCTGGGGGGAAGAGGAACAGCAGGTCGCTTTTGCACACCTGACTAGATGTTTCCCCCCACACAGCCGCCATCCTGAGAACCTCTGACTTTTTTGATTGGCTGGTGATTTTGCACACGAGCAAATGTTTTCGGCCCTCCACAAAACCGTCATCCTGCCTGCCCCGGCGTGCCGTGGGAGCGAAGCGCCTCGCAGATCTATCGCATAACGGCGGGTTATGGCGCGAAGTCGAAGAGCCTGTCCTGAGCGAAGCCGAAGGAACCTCGAGGATGCTTGCCGGCAGATGCTGTTCGGGGCTTTCTGGCCAAAAACCACAAGGGAAATTGAAAGAGTTTCAAGTTCCGACCGAAGAGCAGCGTGTTGGAGGAGCATCCTTGAAACTTATGATGGGCTTTGTCCCCCAGAGAGCGGCTCGCGACTTTTTTAGCATCCTGCTGGCGAGTCTGATCGCCGGGCCCTTGGAACAGCGGCTTGGACTTAAAGGCTTGCTATATAACTCCCTGTCGCCTGCACGTTTGTCTGCAACGCCGGCGGTAATAGTCACGTACCACCGTTAAAGACTGACCTCACGCGGCGAACGCCTTCTGAGGATGCTGCCTGTTTATATAGCCAACCCTGCTTTACCTTGCAGCTTCTAACTTGACACGATAAGAGCTAAGTACGCTGTTTAGCAGAATGAGTGAGGTACCTAAAGTGAACATCGATCGCACCAAACGAACACCGGGTAACTGGATTACCCGCATTGGGCTAGCAATCACGCTCCTGGTCCCATGCGCTTCCTTCGGTCAGGCGGCTTCTCAAACCGCTGCCCCAGACAATTCGGCACAGAATAAGGCACACAACACGACTGCAGATCAGCAGTCATCGGCCGCTTCAGACAGAATGCTCACCAAGAAGATACGGCAATCACTTATGGCCGACAAGTCCCTTTCCACTTACGGGCATAACGTTAAAATCATCGCTCAAAACGGATCGGTGACCCTAAAAGGACCAGTGCACTCGGAGGAGGAGAAGCAAACTATCGAGTCAAAGGCCGCGGAAGTGGTTGGCGGCCCGGATAAGGTTTCGAATCAACTTTCAGTAAAACAATAAATCGCGATGCTTTGGGCGTCGCTAAGGAGAAGCAATATGGCAGGTAAAAACACAGCAGCATTCGGCATTTACAAGAGCAGGGCTACTGCGGAAGCGGCGGTTGATCAGCTCGTGTCCGCGGGATTCTCAAACCAGGATGTTTCGGTATTAATGTCTGACACCCAGGGATCAAAGGAGTTCGCAGCCGAGAAGAACACAAAGGCTCCCGAAGGTACCGCGACCGGAGTCGGTGTCGGCGGTACGGTTGGGGGCACCCTTGGTTTGTTGGCGGGGATTGGCGCCCTGGCAATTCCCGGGGTAGGCCCGCTGATCGCTGCCGGGCCGATCGTGGGCGCTCTGGCTGGTTTGGGCGTTGGCGGCGCAGTGGGCGGTCTCGTAGGAGCTCTGGTTGGTTTAGGCATCCCTGAGTACGAAGCCAAACGCTACGAGGGCCGCGTAAAAGACGGAGGTGTCCTGGTGTCGGTTCACTGTGATACCTCGGACGAGGTCTCCAGGGCGAAGGATATTCTCAAGGCGACCGGAGCAGACGATATCGCCTCCTCAGGAGAAAAGTCAGTCAGCACACACGGGGTGGAGTCAGATAAAAGAACTGACACTGTTACCGCCCGTCCCGTTGGGTCGACTCGCGTGATCGATGAAGAAGTAGATCGGCGTGTAATGTAAACACTGACGCCGGTCAGTCGCCGCCGCGACAACAAGCGAACGCTGCTTTTGGCCTGCATCGCATCATGGATGCAGGCCAAACCGCGTTGCACCTTTGTCTCACTGCAAGAATGGAATATACGATCGCCCGGCAAGCCGTGCAACCGTTTGCTGGCCCGCGAGCAAACGTACAACCCCTAGCTAACCTCCACTCACTTTATTTCCCGCCCTTCGCTATCCTCGCTCTGTCCTGGATGCACGTGGTACAGAACTCTCTATGGGCCGTCATTCGTGAGAGAGCTTTGCTTCGCGCATCAAACGCGATTAACTTCGCTTCGTCGTCGGGTGATCGCATCACCTTGGCCCATTTCCGGATACTCGTTTCATAGTCGTCGCGCAAGCGCAGGTATTCCGGACATGTCATCCCAGGCCACATGTCGGACTGAGATGCCACCGAGGAACGTCAGGTTTTCGTGTTGCTGGATGTTCTGGCGCCGATTGCACAGAGCAACAGTGCGAGAGCGATCCGGGCATTTATTCGATGCTCGGTCTCAGCTTGCGTGTGAGTAGAACTGCGGCAACATCAACGACCACCTCCCTTAGCTTGGCGGCTACTAGCCAGTTAAGCGGACGCGATGAGATGCGATCAGATATCACTCGCGCCTTTCACATTCTTTATCCCTCCTAAGTCTGGCCGCCCGTTCTATTTGCAAAAAAAACCCTTAAAGCCTCTCGACGCATCCGGAAAACCGTACTACTGTGGAAGTAGCAATTCATCTTCCGGCGCCGCCTCACCGCAACGGCGCTGCCCGGCTTAGCACCGAAATGTTTTTCCGTGCCGCCGCAACCAGCTTACAGAAAGCACGGGTGCTCAGAGCGCTTCAGCGCTTATGGCTGCACGTTTCTCGGCCCTCGTAAGCTGTGCATCGTCAACCAAAACTGATTGACCACGTTTTCCACTCTGTATTCCTACGCCCAGCGACAGGACTGCGGAGTGAGCAGATGATTGCGCGAAGAGCAGGAGTGCGCCCAGGCGTTCTCCTACCATAGACAGATCTTTGACAACTTGGCACCACGAGACTGGACGACCGGTCCAGGGGCCGCCGGCCTCTCACTGCTTCAGGTCAGCCTTCCGCCCCCGGCCCCGACCCTCCAGATTCCCCTACATTATTAATGATCATGAATGCTCATCAATCTCTTCCTCCGGGCGACGGGGCGGGAAACATGAAATTTGAGCATCTTGATCAAACAAACGACTTAGTTCCCGCCAAATTCCGGCCATACCATGCAAGGCCTCATCGACCTCAACGCGAGGTCCCATGTCGAGGAGAGCGCCCCTACTCGGCAAGCCGCGCATACGAAGAGGATGGCTTTTCACGCTTATTGCGCTTTTTGCGCTTTTTTAGGGGGGTTAAGGGCAAACCCGCAAACCATCACCCTCTAGAATCTGGGGACTGGAAGCACTCCATGAAATTACCCGGAAATCCCTTGTTCCGATCAGGAGAAGTACATAAGCACTTCGCGTTATGATTTAGAACCTGCAATGGCATTTATCTCCGATTTTCGCAGTCTCTGGCAGTCTGGCCTTGGGGGCACGGAAGCTTCCACCCGGGCAGCGTTACGCGCGCAGACGGAGGCCTTCTGCAATGCCACCACCCTGGCCAGCCAAACCGGACGCCTGATCGATCTCTTTTCCGGGATCTTTCTGCAGAACTCGGAGCGGGTATTCCACTCCCGCCTGAACTGGTGGTTGGAGATCATTGAGCAAGATGCAGACCTGCGATCCCGTTTTCAGCAGGCGTGGCAGTCAACCCTGGGCACGCTCGATTCGGTTTCCCTCTTTGCGGAAGCGGGCATTCCGGCCCAGCATGCAATTTTTCGGGAAATTACCAGCCGCCTGTTTCAGCGCTGGCTGCCTCCGCCGCGGGAAGAAAATGATGCCGCCCGCCTCTTCGCCGGGGTCTTTTGTTCCGCGCCCGCGGTCGAGCGCTTTCTGAATATGGATGCGGCCTTGTTCGCGCGCCTCGCGGCAAGTCTCTGGAGTGACCGCGGCCTCGCGGCCTACCCGCATCTGCGCCAGGACCTGCATGAAGCCTTGCGTCTGCTGGCGGCACGCGTTTCCGCACGCGGTACCAGCCGCGCTGTCCGCCAACGGAGTGAGACCGTGACGGTGGCCGAATCACCAGCGTATGCCCTGGTTCTGGCGACGGAAAAGTTCATCGAGTGCGAACAAGCCGCGCCCGCCGGCGACTGCCCCAAGGAATGCATGGAGCGCTGGCTCAACGCTGTCTATGCCTGCCGGGGAGAGCTCGCCATTGTTCGCATCCATATGGAAGATGCGGGAGTCAATGCTCCGCTGGTCTTCGATCTGAGCGCAATGGACACCGCCCTCGACCGGATGGAAATGCTCGCCGCCACGCTGGTGGAGAGCAGCGGCAAAGTATTGACTGCGGTACGCCTGCTATTAACCACGCTGGTGTACGGCCTGCGCGAGGATACCCGGATCTCCTCGTTCGTCCGCCAGAATTTCAACCTGCTGGCGCGGAAGACGGTGGAACGTACCGGCCACGGTGGCGAACACTATATCGCGCACAGCCGCAAGGAATACTGGCGTATGTGGGGGGCCGCGATCGGAGGCGGATTCCTTACCGTCTTTACCGCAGCCATCAAACTTCACCTGGTCAGCAGACACTGGCCGCCCTTCGCGGAAGCGATCCTGATCGGGACCAATTACGCCATCAGTTTTTTGCTGCTACAGGTCTTCGGCCTGGCCCTGGCCACCAAGCAGCCGGCGATGACCGGAGCGACGCTGGCCGATATTATCCGCCGCAACCGGGGCGCTTCTCGGCGCGACGAGATCACGGCATTCGGCGCCTCCATCAGCCGCACCCAGCTGGCCGCGGCTCTGGGCAACATTTTGGCCGTGAGCAGCGGGGCAATTATCTTCAACCTGCTTTGGCTCAAGGCGTTCCACACTCCTTACCTGCCTGCAGCCCAGGCAGAGAAAGTGTATCTATCACTGCGCCCTCTGGCTTCGGCAACTGCCATCGATGCCGCGCTCACCGGCGTCGTGCTCTGGCTTGCCGGGCTGATCGGGGGATGGTGCGAAAACTTCGCTGTCTACCATCGCATTCCAGCGTCCATCGCTCAGCATCCCCTCGGCCTCACCTTAGGCGCCGGCAGGATGCAGAAACTTGCCGATTGGGTCGACCACAACATCGGCCCCTGGAGTACCAGCATCTCGCTCGGTTATCTGCTGGGTTTCATGCCGGTGTTCTGGGAGTTCTTCGGGCTACCGCTCGACGTTCGCCACGTCACCCTTAACACCGGCATGTTTGCGTTCGCGGCCGCTCGCTTCGGACCGTCCGCCTTCAGCCAGGTATGGCTCTACTCTGCCATTGTCGGCATTGCGCTCATGTTTGTGCTGAACCTGGGCGTCAGCTTCGCCATCGCTTCCTTTGTCGCGCTTCGCGCCTACGATGTTCGCCACAAGGAGCGGGCATCCATTCTCCGGTATGTGCTCGGGCAAATCATATCCTCGCCCTTGCAATTTCTCTGGCCGGTGGAACCGAAGCACGCGCTCCCAGCAACACCGTCAGAAGATAAGGAGCGCCCTGCGCCCGCTGCGTAGAACGGCGTTAGCCCAGCCACTGGGGGTTGCTCCCCGTGCCATCGTAGATTTGCGATGACTTATAGGCCTCGAACTTCCCGTCCATCGCAACCGGCGCAGTTTTCTTGAGCACGGCCATCTTCTGCTGCAAGTCCATGGGCTTGAAGTTTCGCGCGACACCGAGCGCCTGGTCCAGGATGGCGACCGAATCGCAGCCGGTAATCGTTACCGTGACCGGCACACTCATCGCGTAATGCAGACCCTCCGAGGCGGTCACGGTATTGGTCTTCAAAATTGCGCCGTTGGCCAGCGGCTTCATACCCAGGACCGCCATGCCCCGCTTTTGTGCCTCCGGGATAATCTTCTGCTGGAAACTATCGTAGTGCTCGTCCAGCGCATTCACCGGCATCTGCACCGAATCGAAGGTGAACCCAAACTTGTCCGCGGTTTCGATCATGTGCAGGTGGATCTCAGGACTTTTGTGCCCGGTAAATCCGATAAAGCGAATCTTGCCTTCCTGCCGCGCCTGCTTCAGCACGTCCATTACGTATCCGGGTTGGAATGCCTGCTCGGGATCGCCCTTACGGATGACTTCATGGATCTGCAACAGATCGATGTGATCTGTCTTGAGACGCATCAGAGACTCTTCCAACTGGTGGCGCGCCGAGGCGCCCGTTCGTCCATCGATCTTGGTCATTAAAAAAGCCTTCTGCCGATAACCGTCCTGGAGCGCCTTACCCATCCGTTCTTCGCTGGCTCCGTCGTTGTAATCCCAGCAGTTGTCCAGGAAATTGATACCTTCGTCCAGGGCTTTTCTAACGATGCGGATCGATTCCGCTTCAGAAACATTGGAAAGCCCGATATGGTAGCCGCCGATGCCGATGATCGAGACCTCCACGTCCGCCCGCCCGAGTTTCCGCCGCCCAATTCCGTTGACCGTCGTGACCGCGGGCAAAGGACCATGCGCGGCTGCGCCATCCAGTTTTGCTTGTGCAGAAAGATCGCGGCCCGCCACAGTCTTCCACCCGGCAAGCGCTGCCGCCGCTTGTTTGAGAAAATTACGCCGTTCCATCCCGGACCCTCCTTCGCAAATTCGGTTGCATGCCCTTAGAATGGCCACGCCGGCCTTTCGGCCGCGATGCGCTTCGGAAATTGTATTGGAATTGACTTACGGCCGGAAAGGTTGCCATTGCATGACGATCGCTGAACTCCTCCTGCAGGACTACGACATTGAAATTTCGAATACTCGCCGCACGCTCGAGCGCGTACCCGAGGACAATCCGGATTGGGCGCCCCACCCGAAATCGATGAAGATGGGCGCGCTCGCCATGCACTGTGCTTCATTGCCGAACTTCGGCTACTACATCCTGGAAGAGGAGGGTATGGATCTCGCAAGCAGCAAACGCCCCCGGCCAAACTTTACTTTCACCACACGGGAAGGCTGTCTGCAACAACTCGCTGAATCTTCCGCCAAATGTCGCGCAGCCATCGCCAAGGCCAGCGACGAACATCTGACCGCGCTCTGGAAGTTCAGCTTTGGGGAACAAGTGATCTCGCAGAACCCGCGATCCATGACATTTCGCACCATGTGCTTTGATCACCTGATCCATCACACGGCGCAATTAGGCGTCTATCTCAGGCTCAACGACATTCCTGTCCCTGGGCTTTACGGCCCCTCCGCTGACGAACAGTGGATGCCGAAATAGCACCCGCTTACCAAAATTCTGTGGCGATGATGTGGGGGTGCCCGGCACGTCCTCCGATCACCTCGGTTTCCAGAACCGCTTCCATGTTCATGGTGCGCCAATCGCGTGGCGCCAGGCTTGCAAGTTGCTTCATATAGGTCGCGGAGTTGATAAATTTGCTGGCGCTCTCCGTGCCCCCGGAGCCGAGTCCGGCGACCACCATCACTTCCCCGTCAGTCATATTGGCTTGAAAACGAGCGATGATGGCGTAGTCGTGGTTGATGCTGCTGATGGGTTGGCGAAAGTCCACGGTCCAGGGAGAGCCAGGGTGATTTTTGCGATCGGTAATCTGCAGAATCGCCGGAGAGGTCGCGCCGTCGCCGCTCGATGTAATCGAGAAGCGAAGTGGGCCCAGGATACGCAGGGTCCAGGGATTGTTGACTCCGCCTACAAGGATCGCTGGACCTTTTCGCAAGTCGGACAGCGAAGCAGAGTTGACACCGACAATCTGGTAGAGGTGACGGTGCGCGTCCAGCATGGCGCATAGATGTGCCATGGCTATGGCATCGGCAAGCTCCAACTCACTGGCGGGACTGTGGTCGTAAGCGCTGTTTGCCGTTGGAGTTCCCGTTTGGAGTACATGTGGCTGCCCCACCACCAACAGAACGGGAGCAGGTGAATTCAACAGCGGATACCACATCTGCGATCGCTGATCGTCTGGCATTCGCCAGCGGACTATGACGGCTAAGATCGCGGAAACGAGCAAAGCAATCGACACGATCGAAAGTGCGTATCGCCTCCAGAGCGGCCTGTGCCCGATTGAGGTGGTATGCAGGGGAGTGCTTACTTCGACGGGCTCCGAGAGCTCGGAGGGTACCGGGAATGCAGCAGAAGGCCTGGGAATCTCGGTTGCCACAAAACCAACTGGGTGGAACTCCGGGACGTAGGATCCAGGACGCAAATCGATCAGGATCTCTCCCGCCGCGTCCTCCTCGTGATAGTACTGCGCGATGCGCTTTCGGATCTCCCCCGCGGTCACGCGAACAATTGGGTCGGCATTGGCGTCGTAGTCCGGCGGACGGTGGAATACCGCCATGCCCAGAACTCTCTCCTTTAATGACTCCGCGTTGCCGGCCAGTGTCTCACGGATGATGTATTCCAGAAGAGCCGGGTACCGCTTGCTATTGCGAAAATGCCGGCTATTGAGCAGCCGATCCATCTGGAGCAGGACTGCAGCGCGCTCTTCTTCTGTAGTAGGGGTCCAGGGGACCGCGGCGGGAATCGTGGCGTGCATTTCAACTCTTTCGAATTTTCGCCTGCCATCCTAGATCGGTGAGAGCCCCCCTGTCATCACGAAACTGACGTATCATACCCCCTCGCCGGGCCCATTTCCGGGCCGGTTCAGTGACCCCACCCGCACCAGGACTAATTCCCTTGTGCTTTCAGCAAGATGGATCCAGATTTCCCCACGCGCCGACAGGGGTGCGAACACCGGGTTTCCGTAATCGTAACCGTATGGTACTTGCCCCTTTCATCTCCCCGGATATAGGGTCCTCCCGAATTGAAGGGGCAAGCTACTACCGGCCGAAATCATTGCCCTCCCCTTTGTCATCCCGCCTGCCCCGGCGTGCCGCGGGACCGGAGCGAAGCGGAGCGGAGGGACCTGCGGTTCGACGGACCATTCATGGAAATGCTTTTTGACGGAGCGTAACGGGGCGGAGAGGCGCCCCTACCCCCTTCCGGCGTTTAGCATTCAGTTTTCACGACCGAGACAAAGCGAATCCCGATAGAGGATCGCAAGTGCAACGTGACAGCTTTTGAGGGAGACCATTATGAAGCAGCTTCAGATCCGATCGTCGATATGGGCGATGCGTCGCGCAGGAATAGTGGTGTCACTATTGGCGCTGAGTATCACGGCATATGCGCAGGTCGAACGGGGGACCATTACCGGGGCCGTCACAGACTCAAAAGGGTCGGCCATTCCGGATGCCACCGTGCGGGTGGTGGAGGAGAGCACCAGCCAGACCGTCGAGTTGCATACCGACACCGCGGGCGAATATACGGCCGGGAACCTTACGCCGGGCGCCTATACCGTTCAGGTCGAAAAGCCAGGCTTCGCCGGCCACGTCAATAAGAACTTCGTCATTCAAGTCTTCCAGACCGCGCGGCTCGACGTTGTGCTCAACGTGGGGACGGTGACCGAATCAGTCCAGGTGACCAGCGCGCTTCCCCTGCTGCAAAGTGAAAACGCTTCGGTTGGGCAGGTGATTTCGACCCAGGCCATCAATGAGTTGCCGCTGAACGGAAGGAACATGGCGCAACTCGCCATCATCGCGCCTGGTGTCACCGGCTTGAATTACGCTCAAACCGGCACTATCGCCTCGGGTGTGCGACCGGATGAGCTACGGCCTGGGGGCACCACCGTAGTTGCCAACGGCGCCCGCGATAGCGCCAACAAGCTGCTGCTCGATGGCATCGACAACACAGAGATGATCGCGCAAACCTATATCGTTCGCCCGAGCGTCGAGGGTTTGCAGGAATTTGCCGTGCTCACCAGCAATGTGGGCGCCCAATTCGACCGGGGGATGGGTGCGATCATCGTCACCAGCACACGTTCCGGCACGAATGAGTTTCACGGTTCAGCGTATGAATATCTGCGCAACTCCTACGTCGACGCCAAAAACTACTTTGTGAGGCCCAACACACCCATCCCGACTTACAAGCTCAACGATTTTGGCGGCAGGCTGGGGGGTCCGATTCTGCGCAATAAGACTTTCTTCTTCGTCAACTACGAGGGTTTCTACGAACGGGCGGCTTCCACCTTGATTTCTACCGTGCCCACGCTGGCCGAAAGGACGGGAAATTTCCAGGGGGTCACGAAGATCTACGATCCGACCACCACCAAGGCCTCAGGGTCGACCTACACACGCACGCAATTCGTCGACAATATAATCCCCGCGTCGCGGTTCGATCCGGTCGCCGTTCAACTGGTGAACGCCTACCCGGCGCCACAAACCTCTGCTCTTTCGAATAACTACGTCTCTTATCCTCTCAAGAGCAGCGACGATAACCGGGGCGACGTTCGCATTGACCACCAGATCACGGCCAGTCAGAACCTGTTCGGCCGCTACTCCATCGATGACACGCAAATCGAGATGCCGAACACGTACAACAATGTGATCGGCGGCAACGAAAACTCCTTTTCCGGTCACCAGGCAGACCGCGGCCAACAAGGAGTGGTGGGCTACAACAAGGTCTTTACGCCCAGCATCGTCGGGGAATACAGGTTTGGCTTTGACCGGTATACGAGCTTTCTGTTGCCGCCGGTATTGACGTCACCTATCTGGTCGCAGATTCCAGGGCGGGTGCCGAACCCCGGATACCAGCCTGTTCCGGCCGCCGCCCAGGGAAACTCGGCTCCCATCATCAGCCCGGCGGGGTTTGGAGGGCTCGGTAATTCGCGCGGGGAACCGCAGATCCGGCGGGAACACGAAATAGAAAACGTCGGCAATGTGACCTGGCAGCGAGGTACGCATAGTTTCAAGTTCGGCGTCGATCTGATTCAGCACATGATCAGCGAGACCGATACTCCTCCATCGCAAAGCGCGTTTGGCCGTTTTAATTTCGATGGAAACTTCACCAACAACCCGGCTTCTCCGACGGGAACCGGCAATGCCATGGCCTCCATGTTGTTGGGATATCCGACGCAGACTGCGCGCGACTACTTTATTCCGGGCACGGCGCATATCCTTGCAAACGAGTTCAACTACTATGCGCTCGATGACTGGCGGATCACCCGAAAGCTGACACTGAATCTAGGGCTGCATTACGAAATCGACACGCCCTATCACGAGGCTCACAACTACTGGGTCAATTTCAATCCGGTAACCGCGGCAGTGGAAATCGCCGGGCAAAACGGAGTGTCCAAAACTGCGGGGTGGAACACCGACTACGGCTCCGTGGGCCCGCGGGTGGGATTTGCCTACGGGCCGAACAACAGGACTGTCATCCGCGCCGGCTATGGGGTTTTCTTCGATCCGCAAACCCACGCCGGCACGACGATCCGGCAACAGCGGCAGTGGCCTTTCGACCTGATTTACGTGATCACCCCCGGCAGCCTCTTCCCGCAGAACACCGTCTCTCAAGGATTTGTCACTCTGGAACAGATTCCGCCCGCCGTTCTCAACAGTCCTTATGGCACGCTCAAAGGGATCCAGGCAAATTTCAAGAACGCCTCGGGACAGCAATACAATTTGAGCCTGCAACGGCAGCTAACGGATAGTTCCACGCTGACCCTCAGCTACGTAGGGTCCATCGGCCGTCATTTAAGCTGGACCAATCCAATCAACCAGCCGTCTCCGGGACCGGGGAACATCCAGGCGAGACGACCCTACAATGCCCTGTATCCAAACGTGACTTCCATTTCTTTCCTGGAGTCGGTTGGAACTTCAAACTACAACTCCCTGCAGGCCAGCTTTCAACAGCGGCTCACCCGTGGATTTTTTCTCACTGCCAACTACGTCTGGTCGCATGCGTTCGACAACGCCTCCTTCGATGGAGGAGCAGATGGTCCGGTTCCCCAGGATCCCACCAACCGCAATGCGGACTGGGCAAGTTCGGACAGCGATCTCAACACTCGCGTGAGTATCTATGGGACCTACGAGCTGCCGTTCGGGCCGGGGAAGGCGTTCCTCAACAGCAATTCCCTGCTGAGCCGCACAGTGCTGGGCGGTTGGCAGCTGAACGGAATCTTCGCCGGACAGTCCGGGCTGCCTTTTACCGTAACCACCAGCGGCACAGCGACCAATACGGGCGCCTCCGCGAGCCGAGCCAACGTGGTTCCCGGAGTGCAGCAGTATCCGGCAAAGAAGACGGTGAGTCAATGGTTTAATCCGGCTGCATTCGCTGTACCCACGGCTTACAATTGGGGCAATTCCGGCAGGAACATACTTCGCGGACCCCATGAAATCAATGTGGATTCCTCGGCAGAAAAGAAGTTCCCCATCACAGAAGGCACCACTCTGCTATTCCGCGTTGAGTTCTTTAACATGTTCAATCATCCCCAGTTTCAGATTCCTGCCAGTGTGATCGCGTCCAGCGGTGTGGGAAGTATCACCGCTACCTCCAATACAGCACGGCAGATGCAATTCACCCTCAGGCTAACGTTTTGAGTTTCTGGTTGTTTTCCATCAGGATGGTTCCGTGGTGACCTTGTGACGGCTTAGACGGTGATGCGCTTTCTCCCGAAGAGAAGGGCGTCGATGGACCAGGCGCCTGGTCCGAGCATTGCCAGGCTTATGCCGAGTACGGCAAGCAGCAGGTGACTCTCGTACCGGGATGGATCTGTGACCGTCATCAGCAACTCGCCGATCCCCTCGACGCCGGCCATGAGCGGGGTCCAGAACCCGAGACAGATGCAGATCCCCACAAGGATTAAAGCGACGTGGATTTCCCACAGCGGCGAGGGTGGCAAGGGCAACATCATCTGGATTCTCTCCACGATCAGAGAACAACCCGCGGAAAGGCGCAGTAACAGGAGACCAAATCCTGGCTTGCCGGTAGGAAAAGTGGAGTATAAACGCTGCACACGCGGGCCCTCTAACCTACCGTATCCAGTCATGCTCGGTTGTGAATGCCCAGAAGGAGCCATCGAACAACGGCTCTTTCGAGGGGCCGGGCGATTTCTATAGGCGGATGATTCCGCGTTTCAGTCCCAGTTTGACCGCGTGCGTGCGATCGCTGGCGCCTAGTTTGGAAAGAATGCTTTTGACATGCCCTTTCACCGTGTGCTCCGTGATGTTGAGCTTGTCGGCAATGATCTTATTGGAATTGCCGTCGCCTATCATGGTCAGGACGTCGATCTCGCGTTGGGTCAAAGGATCATCCGCGGCGTGATCCGCTAAGCCGACCGCAACTTCGGATTGGATGTGCTTGTGCCCGGCGTGAACGGTTCGAATAGCACTCAAAAGATCCTTGCGCACCATGCCCTTCAATATGTAGGCGCGTGCACCGGCCTTGAGAGCCCGATACGCCAAGGCATCGCCCTCATAGGTCGTCAGCACGATGATCCTTGCATTGGGAAATTCGCTGCGGATGGCGAGGATCGCGTCGATGCCGTCGATGTCCGGCATTTGCAGATCCATCAACGTGATATCGGGTCGAGTGGTGCGAAAACTTTCGATCGCCTCCCGGCCGGAAGTGGCCTCTCCCACGACCGCCATATCGGGCTGGGTTCCGATGAGCGCTGCCACTCCTGCGCGGAGGAGCGGATGGTCATCGACAGAGAGTATGCGGATTACTTCGGGATTCGTGGTCATGACATGGTCGTCCTTTTGCTTCGAAAAAAGCGAAATCGCTCTCGCTTGAGAGGTTCTTCATAAGCGATTGCGGCTGGAATGGTCAACTGTATCTCAGTCCCGGCACCGCTTTCACTCCACACTTCCATCTGTGCACCCAGGCTGTCGGCTCTTTCCCGCATGCCCGGGAGGCCCCAATGTCCGGGGCGGCTGCCTCGATCGAGAACCTTTGGATCGATGCCGATGCCATCATCGCGAACACGCAATACAAAGTGCTCGTCCCCATAAGCAACTTCTGCTTCTATATTCTTCGCCTGGGCATGGCCGAACGCGTTGCGCAAAGCCTCGCGGGCAAAACGGTAGACCTCGTCGCGGAGAGTGGGAACGAGGCTTTGGGCCTTGCCTTCCACGATCACGCGGAATTCCGGAGTATCCCCTGGCGCAGACAGTTCTTTGCCGATCGCGGCCAATGCTTGTGGCAGATCATGGGGAATGACCGCGGAGCCACGCAGATTCTGCACCGCGCTGCGGGCTTCGGCAAGCGCCTGGTCGCCCTGATCGAGTACCTTTTCGAGCGCACGCTTCGCCTCCTCCGGGCTCGCGGGCAGCATGTGCTGCGCGGCCTGTAGATAGAGAAGCAGCCCCTGAAAGCCTTGCAGCAATGAGTCATGCAGTTCGCGAGCGATGCGCGTGCGCTCGGCTGTCCTCTCTTCTACGCGCATGTCAAACTGCCGTGCGAGGTGGTGCAGGCGCAAGCGATACAGCAGCCAGGTAAAACCGGCCAGGCAAAGGACACACGATAATTGAAACCACCATGCCTGCCAGAATGCTGGTTCGATATTAAAGGGGAGTACTGCTTCAGCGCCGTTCCACAAGCCATTGCTGTTCGACGCGGCTACACGGAACTGGTAGGAACCTGGACCAAGGTTGGTATAGACGGCCTGGCGGGAGACCACCGGCTCGCTCCAGGCGTGATCGAAGCCGTCAAGACGATAGCGGAAACGGAGCCGGTCGGAACCGACAAGGCTCAACGCCGAGTAATCGATCACCAGACGGCGCTGTGACGAAGGGATACGAATCGGACCACGCAGGGAAGCAGGATTGCCATCGACCAGGACACCCTCGATCCGCGCGACTGCGGGCAGCACCTCATAGTTCGCGCGGTTCGGCCGCACAACGGATAGGCCGGTGTTGAGAGAAAACCAAATGCCTCCATGCGCATCTTTCACCACCGACCGGTCGCGCTTCACGCCTTCCGTGCCGTGCAAGCCATCTTCAAGACCATACGTGCGGATGTCCGTATCGTGCAGATGACCTTGCAATAATGCCTCCCGGTTGATGCGCAGGACGTGGTTTGCGGTCGCTATCCACAATGAGCCGCCCTGGTCATCTGCGAGGCCTAAGATTGGTTCGCGCAAGACGACTGCTCCGGGACCCGCGGCCTCAATGTGGTCGGGGCGCAGAACCGCAAGACCACCGCTGGTACCGATCCATATGGTTCCGGATCCATCGCGAAGAATGGAACTCACATTATCCGCAGGTAAGCCGTCACGCGTAGTGTAGGTCCGCCACTTGCCGTTCGCGAGTTCTGACAGCCCACCCGAGGTACCGAACCACATGGAGCCGTCGTGGCCTTCTTCGATTGCGCTCACAGAGTTACTACCGAGGCCATCCGCTACGGTATACGTAGTGAACCTTCCATCTTTCAGCCTGCTGAGGCCGCCGCTCACCGTTCCCGCCCAAATGGTTCCATCAGGATTCTGGTGAACGGTATAGACGCTGTTCTGTGCGAGGCCATCTCGTTCGGTGTAGGTTTTGGGTGCAAACGATCCGCCGGTGAAGCGCAGGCTGGTGAGTCCGCCCTGTTGCCTGGCGAGCCACAATCCGTCTCTGCTTCCCGCGATGGAATAGATAACGTCCTGGCTAAGCAGGTCTTTGGTCACGGTTCCGCTGGTTTCACCCTTCAGCCAGCGCAGACCGCCCTCGATGGGCGCATACCAGACCCGATCGTCCGAGTCGACGTAGATCGCTCCGCTGCTTTCTGAATTAAGGCCGGGCGGTGAGTAGGTTACGAACGCGCTGTCGTGCAAGCACTCGATTCCACGCGGGCCTCCCACCCACACGCTCCCCACGCGGTCTTCAAAGAGCGCCGTCACTACCGTGTTGTCTTTATCCACGGAGACTCCGTGCGCGTTCAGGCGGAAGAGTCCGCCTGCCGTACCCACCCACACGTTGCCATCACGATCTTGGAGCATGGCAAGGATAGCAACGTCGCGGAGAGGCGGGGGAATTACATCCGCGGGGTTAGCGGACAACTGCATCAGGCCGGAATCGGTCCCAATCCATAGGTCCCCGTTCTGCAGGGCGAGTAAGCAATTAACTTTCTCCGGCATCTTCTTCGCGCTGGGCAGGGCGTGGCCTTGACTGATGTAGAACAGACCTCTGTCGTGCGTGCCTAGCCATATTTTGCCGTCCGTGGTTTCGGCCATTGCATCGACGGGCGAATTTGGTTCTGCAAAGCGATGAGTGGCCACACCTGTCGCCGAACTGAGACGGCTCGACATGTTGTCAGCGGTGATCTGATTTCCGTTCAGAGTGGCAGCCGATGATTCTGAAGAGATGAGAACCTGGTAGCGGTTGGCACGATATTGCAATGGGCCAAGCGCCAGCGAAGACAGCAGCACCGTGCCGTCTCTGAGACTGGCGATCGAGGTGATCCCGAACTCGGCTTCATCATGACCGGCCTCAAAATTTCCATTGAGGTAACGCAGGATTTGCGTGCTCTGCAAGACAACCCAAAGGGTGCCTTGCGGGTCAATCATGAGGGCCCTCACAGGTCCAATAGGAAAGCTGGCGGGATTTGCTCGCTGCAATGTATGGAAACTCGAGCCGTCAAAACGAAGCAGGCCTTTGTCTGTCCCGATCCACAGATATCCGTCAGGGGTTTGGCTAATGGCGGTCACTGCCCCGCCGTTAAAGCCGCGATCGCTCAACCAGCGCTCACGAAGGTACTCCGAAATGGATCGGTTTGGATCGATCGCATAAGCCGGACATGACAGGCAAATCGCGGCAAGCAAGAGCACCAGCCTGGTGATGGGCTCTCTCATGCGTCGATCACGGAAGATACTGGAACTTTTCAATTACGACTTCATTTTCTCTTTCCAGGGGATTCTTATGAGACTCGACTACGTAAAAGAGGAATTGGAATTTTTCCTGCCCCGGAGTGGGTACCTGCGCCGTGAATACATGTTCAAAAACGACGGGCGCTCCGGGCTTTACAGACGTCCCTCGGACGGTTTTGAAACTAGCTCGCCCCGGTTCCCAGTGCATCACGTGGGTGACAGTACCCGCGGGCACGGTAAACGGCGCCAGGTTGCCGGGAATGTAAAAGGGCTGAATGCCGAATTGGGCATTCTCTTTATGATCGGCATCGCCCCAGCGGCTCATTTCCACATCGAGCTCGCGGAAATGCTGATCTCCACCCCAGTCGTCAAAAGTATTCAGGCTGAGGACTGCGGCAGGTTCGAGATGGGTGACGTCACGGACGGTAACAATGTAAGTTCCGTATCCTAAACTTTGCGAGAGTTCCGCCTCCGCGCAGGCCCAGCGCCCGTCGCGTTTTTTTATCCGGAGGTGCAGGGCCCCGGTGTCGTCAGTCCAGGCGTTATCCGCATCGTAGAGGTTGTTGAGACCGCCGCGGTCGCCTGCGATGGTGCGGATGTTCCAATCGTATCCACTAAACTTAAGGGGCTTGGTAGGTGCTATCTGAACCGATCCAGTCCCCTTCACCAAATCTACGGCGATCACCGAACCGCCGCGCATGGGAGCGGTATCGAGGGTAGGCGGCGGGTGATAGGTGGGATCGACCAACAAGGCTGCGTACTCGAAGCCGAGGTGGGTGGGGGTGCTCCAGGTTCCATCTGCTTTGATGGGGATGAAGGGCTTGTCGGGCCACGGTTGTACCCACCAGGGTCCGCTCCTGGCATAGACAACAATCTGCTGGCCGGGGCGTGCTCCGGTGACCCGCCCTGCCACTTCATCCACTCGCTCCCGGCCGCCTTGTGCTGCTGGAGGAATTTTGGTGAATTCGACTACGGGGTTCTGCGGGGGAGCCTGGGCGCGACAACCGCTGAGGATTGCTGCGCAGAGCAGCACAAGGTGCAGGGTGCAGAAGCGGGGGTGCGCACTATGCGCTTTGTAACCAGGCTCTCGTTTCCTCGTCGTCACACACGACCTCGAAATCATCCTCGGGACTAGATTACTTGAGCGCGGCTTGTTTTTCTTCATGGGCCGGCTTTAGATGTTCTTCCCCCGAGATCGGTCGCAGGGATCCCACGTCTTAAACAGCGAGACCCGCGGGAAACCGGAGCAGGCTGGGTACCCTTCGCTTGTACCTATACAGTGCCAATCTGTTTATATCCGTGGACCGAATCCCAACGCCGGAGTGATGGGTTGATAGTATCGGTGCGGGGTTTGGAGGGTGGGATGAGGCCGGAGGAATTGCTTAAGGGACGCCCGGTGGCGGTGATCGGCGCAGGTTTGGTGGGCGCGGGATGGGCGATAGTTTTTGCCCAGGCACGCCTGCAGGTTCGTATCTACGATGCAGATCCGCGGGCGACGGAGCGGGCGCTTTCTTTGATTGCGGACCAACTCAAGGAATTGAGCTCCTTCGGCCTGGTGGACGATCCTATTGCGATCGCGGCACTCGTCACACCAACCTACCGGCTGGCTGAAGCGGTGGATGGATCTGCTTATGCGCAGGAGTCGGTGCTGGAGCGTGTGGAGTTGAAGCGCGGCCTGATGCAGGAACTCGAAGAGGTTGGGACTCCAGATCTTGTTATCGGGAGTTCCAGTTCAGGCATTCCAGCGTCGGCATTCACCCGCGGCTTGAAAATTTCATCGCGGGTTTTGGTGGTGCATCCAGTCAACCCACCTTACCTGGTGCCCGTGGTTGAACTTGTTCCCTCGCCAGACACCTCTCGCGCCACGGTGGAATTTGCTAACGCTCTCATGCGGGGGTTGAAACGCAGCGTGGTGCTTGTGCGCAAAGAGGTTCAAGGTTTTGTGCTGAATCGCCTTCAGTCCGCTCTGTTGCGCGAAGCGTGGGCCCTGGTTGAAGACGGTGTGGCCAGCTGTGAGGACATCGATCGGACCATGCGGGATGGCCTGGGCTGGCGCTGGTCGTTCATGGGGCCGTTCGAAACCATCGACCTGAACGCGCAAGGTGGTGTGGCAGATTACGCGAACCGCCTGGGAACGCTCTGCCAGGAAATTGCGCAATCGCGCACTCACGAGCAACCCTGGTCACCAGAATTGATCAGCAAAGTGGAAGCTGAACGCAGATCGGTACTGAGCCAGGATGACCTGGCCAGCCGTCGAGCTTGGCGCGATCGGCAGCTCATGGCGCTGGCTGCCGCTCGACAGAGGGTGATTAAGCCGTGAGGGAGTAGAAGGCTCGACTGACCGCATATCGGGAACGAGCTCATAGCCCGCCTCTCCACGCCACGTGGCAAGCATCAGATCTTCTGCTTCTTCCACTTGCCTCGGCGAAACAGAAGGATGCCGGCCACGGCGACAGCAGCCTGGGCAATGACGATGGAAAGAAAGACTCCGGTGGAACGAAGCCCCTGTTGCAGAGCGAGCCACCATGCCAGGGGGATCTCCAATAGCCAGAACCCGAAGAAATTAACAATTGTCGGCGTGACAGTATCGCCGGCGCCGTTGAACGACTGCAGCATGACCATGCCGTATGCATAGGCGATGTTGCCATAACTCAAAATGCGCAGGGCTGAGGCAGCAAGGGGCACGACTGCCGGATCGTGAGTAAACAGGCGCACCAGCGGCGTGGCGCTAAAAATGAAGACGACCCCGATGATCCCGAGGAAGAGCATGTTATAGAGTCCCGTGCGCCACACGGCTTGCTCGGCGCGTTGCGGATGCCCCGCACCCAGATTCTGCCCGACAAGCGTGGCGGCCGCATTGCTGAGTCCCCACGATGGAAGGATGACAAAAATAACGATGCGGATAGCAATGGTGTAGCCCGCCAAAGCTGCCGCGCCAAAGACGCTGACGATGCGGACCAGCGCGATCCACGAGGTGTTGGCAATGGCAAATTGCAGAATCCCGGTGAGAGAAACGCGAATGAGACGCCACATCACCCGCGGGTTCAGCCGTAACAGGCTGGGCGGGATGCGGAGCCGCTCCGTACCCTTCATGAGGCGGTAGAACTGGTAGAGAACGCCGATGCTGCGGCCGCTAAACGTGGCGAGTGCGGCCCCAGTAACGCCGAGACGCGGAAACGGTCCCAGACCGAAAATGAGACAGGGGTCGAGGATCAGGTTGAGGATATTCGATACCCAAAGCAAACGCATGGCGATGGCCGCGTCGCCCGCACCCCGGAAAATGGCATTGTTAAGAAAGAGCATGACGATGGCGCCGCAGCCGCCGAGGGCAATGCGGGCGTAGCCGGTGCCAGTTGCCACGATTTCCGGAGACGCTCCCATCAGACGTAAAAGTTGAGGAGCGAAGATGAACGCGGGAACGCCGATGGCCAGGGAGATGAGTAATCCAAGAAAGATGGCCTGGGCGCCTGCGATCGCGGCATCCACGGGGTCCTTCTCACCGATGCGGCGGGCGACCATCGCGGTGGTGGACATGGAAAGGCCGATGCCGATGGAAAAGACCAGGGCCAATAGGGATTCGGTGAGGCCGACGGTGGCCACTGCGTTGGCTCCGAGGCGGCCCACCCAGAGAACGTCGACGACAGCGAAAAGCGATTCGAGCACCATCTCCAGCACCATGGGAATGGCCAGGAGAAGAATGGCACGATTTAGGTTTCCAGCAGTGTAGTCCTGGTGCGACCCGCGGAGCGCCTCGCGAATCGATGACCAAAGACCGGGCTGGCGCGCAGTGCCCTCAAGGGCATCCATAGACATGGACTTGCCTTTCAAAGCAAGGATGTACGAGGCGGCCGCGTTCAAGCAACGCGGGCTGGCGGGTGATTGAGCAACACGGTGCATGCACTGTGTTACGAAGAGGTTGGTAACGAAACCGGCGTATTGCGGGAATCACCAGCCGGTTGTCCCCCTTACCATCTTACCTGCAGTGTGTGCCTTTGATGCATCGGGCGAAGCCCGGCAGACGGAAGTGGCGGCAGGGGGGCGGGAGCAAATGCCCACAACCTGCAGAGCGTAAGTTTATTCGGCATTCACCCGACATGTATTTGCGCTGCGGCGAGGAAATCGCGCAAGCGCCTGGCTTGTTCCCGCTGTGCCAGAATGAGACGATTGTGTCGTTCGAGATGGCCGGGATTGTCGAGAGTGGAGGCGAACACTTCGTCTTGTTGAGCATTGGTTTCAAGGCTCAGTGCTTTTGCCTGGAGTGCATGATAGAAGCGGGGGCTGATGTGGTAGGGTTCGTGGTTTTGGATCAGGGTGGTAGGTTCTTTTCTGCATTTCGGGGGTTTGCGGACTAAACTTCTTTCGATCTTTGCCGATGGTACCGATAGGTCATAAGTGTGGGAAGATGCCGCCTGGAGCTTCCGGAAGTTTATTGGGATAGGGAATGGAGTTACGGGCGGAAGTTACAACCGGTGCTTCTCAGGCAGTGCCAAGTCTTTGCAGAAGTGCATTTGGAATTCGACCCAGAGGAAGCACCTGATCGGCAGCACCGAGCAGGATTGCCTCACGTGGCATGCCGAAGACAACGCATGTGGCTTCATCCTGGGCGATGGTATGGGCCTCCGCGACTTTCATCTCCAGCATACCTTTCGCGCCATCCGCGCCCATGCCGGTAAGCAGCACACCAATCGCGTTTTTGCCCAATTGTCGTGCACAGGACGAAAACAGGACATCCACCGAAGGCAGATGGCGATTGACGCGCTCGCCCCGGTAAACCTTCACGGCATATTCCATACCGTGACGGACAACCTGCATCTGGTGTCCGCCAGGCGCCAGCAACGCGTGGCCGGGGAGAATTCGGTCGCCGTCCTTAGCCTCCTGCACATGGATCCTGCATAGCGAATTCAAGCGCTCCGCGAATGGCCGGGTGAACGCCTCCGGCATATGCTGCACCATCACGACGCCGGGAAAGTCTGGCGGCAGCGCGCTCAGCAAATCCTTCAGTGCCTCGGTACCACCGGTGGAGGCGCCGATGGCGACAACCTTGTGGGTCGCGCTGATGTGATAGCCGGCAGGCAACGCCGCCGGAGTGGTCTCGTTTGCGTCTAGTTTGCGCACTCTCACCTTGGCCGCAGCCTTGACTTTGGCGATGATGTCGCCGGCCTGCTCGATCGTTCCATTCGACACATCCAGTTTTGGCTTGGCAATATAGTCCACCGCACCCAGGCTGAGTGCGCGGAGGGTGGTTTCCGCACCCCGATCGGTGAGTGAGGAGATCATGACCACAGGCATGGGATGGCCGCGCATCAGCTTTTCAAGGAATGTCAGGCCATCCATGCGCGGCATCTCGATATCCAGAGTGAGTACATCGGGATAGAGAGCCTTGATTTTCTCCCGGGCCACAAAAGGATCCCCTGCTGTACCAATCACTTCCAGTTCCGGATCCGAGCTGAGAATCTGCGTCAGCAGTTGGCGCATGAGCGACGAATCATCGATGATAAGCACCTTATATGGTGAGCGCATTTGACGGACCCAAGTCGCCTTCAGAATAAAAAATCATGCCCGCATCGTCAGGCACTCAGCCTCCGCGGGCCGGGCACCTGTTCGGAATCGTCACCGCTGTTGAACCTTTTCACCAGAACCATAAGCCCGGCCGACTGGCGCGAGAGCGACTGAGACGTTTCAGCAAGCTTTTCCGTCTGCGCGGAGTTGGTCTGCGTGACGCGGTCAATTTGTGCCATGGCACTGTTCACCTGGTCCACGCCCGTGCTCTGTTCGGCAGACGCGACGGCGATCTGGGCCACCATCTGGCCCATGTCTTTGACCGATTTCACGATTTCAGCAAGAGCCTGGCCGGAACGATCCACGAGTTGCGTTCCATTTTCCAGCTTGGCCATCGAGTCCTGAATGAGATGCTTGATTTCCCGGGAGGCTTCGCTGGTCCGTTGGGCAAGGCTACGGACCTCGCCGGCGACTACGGCGAAGCCGCGGCCGTCTTCTCCAGCGCGCGCAGCTTCGACCGCGGCATTGACGGCCAGCAGGTTGGTTTGGAAGGCGATCTCGTTGATGGTTGAGATGATGTCAGAAATCTTCGCAGATGCGGCGTTGATCCCGCCCATAGCCGTGATGGCCTCGGAGACAACCCGGCCCGCCTGTTCCGCTGCCTGCTCGCTGGACGATGCCAGCCGCCGGGCAGAATCGGCCATTTCTGCGCTCTGCCGCACCGTGGCCGTGATCTGCTCCAGGCTGGCTGCGGTCCGCTCCAGGCTCGAAGCCTGGTTCATAGCACCGTCAGCAATCGCCCGAGACGAGATAGCCAATTCTCCTGATGCGTCCGTCATCCCTTCAATCCCTAACTCGGTTTGCTCGATCACCGATCGCATGGCGTTCAGATGTTGGTCCAGCTCAGCTCGACTGTTAGCAGTCTCCACGGTTTTCTTGTTCAATACTGCGGCGAGATAACATATGGCGACCGTTTCCACGACTACATAGGCGGCATGGACGAAGACCATGATGAGATTAGGCATCATAAACACCCACACCTGATAGTGAGCCGCCTGCAGATAATTGAAGAGCAGGTGATGCACGGCGATGACCGCGGCCGCTCCGACGATGACCCGCCAGTCCTGGTAAATCACCAAGAGCGCCAGGAGTACGAATATCCCAAAATGCAGTTCATCCAAACCGTGGGCCTGATCGATGTTCAGGCCGCAAAAGACCATGGTGGCGGTGGCCACCATCATGCGAGTGAACAGCGCTCCCGGCGCCTTCAAGACGAATAGGATCGGCAGCGCCGCAGCGGGCACCCCCAGCAGCAAGACCGGAGTCCATGTCTCATGCCAAGGCGCAAGGCAAATCGAAAACAAGAGCAAGCCGCCGAGCACAGCCACGAAGAAACGATTCGCCATGGCAATATGAGGGGGTACAACGGCACCTCCGATATCCATGTAGACCTCAGGGTAGTCGGAATGACAGACAATCTCCGTAGGGGTTATCGGCTAACCAGCAACACCGATTACCGCTGCGGGTCCCAATTGAGAGATTTGCATGCAAGATGCGAAGAACCATAGACGCTAAGCACTGTGCGGTGACGCATCTGTATCATCGCCGGTCGTCTTCAAAATAAATCTACTTGTCCTGCCGCACTGGTCTTGCCGAGGCCGTTGCGGTAATCGTTCTCCGCACTCAGGATCGAAGGTAGCCGGGAGCCATCGACGGTGTGAACAGTTATCTTGCCTGTGTCGGTCCTGAAATTGACCTGCACCGGGCGGAGGCCACCCAGTCGTTGGGCAACAAGCGGAATGCGTTCGGTGGCAAGAAACCCTCGGACAAAGGCAGCGTTGAGTTCCCCGACAGTCGGTGATTGAAGACTGGCTATCACGTTCCCCGCCCCGAAGGCCTTGGCCACCAGTTGTCGTCGATCCCCACCCTTGTTCATGATCGCGTTGATCAACAACTCCATGGCATGCACTCCGTAGCGCGAGGAGCGATCGCCACCGTCGCGTGTCCCGGGGAGAAGGATGTGATTCATTCCGCCGATGCGCGCCGCCGGATCCCAAAGACACACCGCCACGCAGGAACCCAGGAGGGTTTGTAACAGCAATGGTGTGGCGCTGGCCACGACTTCTCCCACAAAAATGCGCCTTCTCTGTTCGAGCGGGAGACGGTGCGGGGACGCTGCATCGGTTCGAGCCGGCAGCTTTTCTCGAGTACCGCCTCTCATTGCCGTGGGCGGCGGCGGCGCTCGGGCCCGGTGTAGGGTGGCCGCTTCTGCGCCCGCAATTGATGGACGGTGTTACTCAGTGTCTCCACTGAGTCATTCAGCCACGGCACATGCTCGGAGTGGCCGAGAATGAGGTGGCCGCGTGACTTTAGATAGCCCAACATCCTGCGCAGAAACACTTCCTGGGTTTCGCGGTTGAAGTAGATTAACGCGTTGCGGAAGAAAATCGCATCGAATTTACCCTCGAGCGGCCACTGGGAATCCATCAAATTTATGCGTAGAAACTTCACCAACTGTGCAACCTCTTTTTTCACGCGCACCTGTCCGATCATATTTCCCTTACCGCGAAGGAAGTACTTGTTCTGCATGACTGGTGGGACCTCTTCGAGAGACTCCCGGTCATATATGCCCTGGGCCGCAGTCGCCAGCACCACCGTGTCGATGTCGGAAGCAACTACCTCGACCTGCCAGCCGCCGGGGGGAGACAGAGACTGACTCGGGCTCGGCGCAACGGAACCCGACGCATGCCCGGTTTTCAGCGCCTCCAGCAACGCAATGGCGATCGAGTAGGGCTCCTCCCCTGTGGAACATGCAGCACTCCAAATGCGAATGCTGCGAGGGCGCCCCAGTGCCGCCCCGGCTATCAGCTGAGGAACCAATGTCCGCATCAGAAATTCGAAGTGGTGCATTTCGCGGAAAAAGGAAGTTTTGTTGGTGGTCACGCAGTTGATGATTTCCGCCAGTTCCCTCCCATCGTCCTGGACCGTCGCGACATACGCGGCGTAGGTAGCGAAGTCCGTCATGCCGTGGTGACGGAGCCGTTTGGAGAGACGGCCGGCCAACATTGCCTGCTTACCGTCGCGCAGCCAGATACCTGTCTTGCGATGAATCAGCTCGCGAAAGGTTTTGAACTCGCGCACGTCCATCGCTGCGAGTGAGGCTTCGAGCGTAGGCATAGTCAGTTCTCCGCTAGTGACGTACTCGAGTGACGCGTTTTCGAACCTCGAAAATTGCGGCGGACTCGTCGATCGGTGGGCGCCGGCAAATTGCGCAGTCAGACTGCGTGCGCTTCCGCCAAGCGTGCTGTGGTTCCGCGTCAATCGACCTGGGGCACGGTCAGCTCGATGTCGCTGAGCAGTTTCTCCAGATTGAGTGCTACCGCAAGATGCTCTCGGGCCTGAAATACGCCGTCGATGAAACGTGTGTCGACGGCGGACCCGAAGTCCGGAGCGGCGCGCATCGCCTCTTGCGTGACGTGCAAGACATCGGAGACCGCGTCCACCAGCAGTCCAACCATTTTCTCTCCGACCATGGCGATCACGATGACGGTGAACTTGTTGTACTCAATCGGCGGCAGACGAAACTTCATGCGCAGATCCACCACCGGCAGCACGGTTCCGCGCAGGTTCATCACGCCCCTGACATGGGGAGGAACATTGGGAATAGGCGTGACCGGTGCGTATCCTCGAATCTCCTGAATTTTGAAGAGCTCGAGCCCATACTCCTGCTCATCCAGGAGAAAGGTGAGGAACTGGCTCGACACCGGGGCCTGCTGCTTCACGATCGCTTTCATGAATATTTCCTTTCCCCGTCGAAACGGGCGCCGGCATCGACAGATCGCCTAGAATTCTTCAAAGCTCGCATCCTCCGACCTCGCCGCCGGGCCGCCCATCAGGACAGGCGCGTGGGCGAACTGCTTGCGTCCCTTAGGGGAAGAAAACGCGGCCCTGTCTGAACCACCGTTGGCCGCAGGCGGAGCAGGTCGCGGCGCCGTTTCGGCGGCATGCCGATAAGCCGGGCTCGGAGGCTGATGATCGCGGCGACCGCCGAATGATTCGCTGTCGTTGCCCAGATTGAAGGTGCCGACCAGCTGTAACAGCCGCACCGACTGCTCGGAAAGTGCCTGTGCAGTGGACGACAGTTCCTGATTCTGGGCCGAGTTGGATTGGGTCACCTGGTCCATCTGGTTCATGGCGGCGTTGACCTGGTCGATGCCGGTGCTCTGCTCTCCGGCGGCCGCTGCGATTTCGCCCACGATGTCGGTCACGCGCTTCACGGAGCCAACGATGCCTTGCAAGGTCGCGCCCGAGCGATTGACGAGTTCGGAGCCTTTCTCCACTTTCTCGAGCGAGTCCTGGATGAGGCTCTTGATTTCCTTGGCAGCCTCGGCGCTACGTTGCGCAAGGCTGCGCACTTCGGTCGCAACCACGGCGAAGCCGCGGCCCTCCTCGCCCGCGCGTGCGGCCTCGACCGCGGCATTCACTGCCAGCAAGTTGGTTTGGAAAGCGATCTCGTTGATGGTCGAGATAATGTCGGAGATTTTCGCCGAAGCGGTGTTGATCTCAGTCATTGCCGCAATCGCGCTGGAGACGACTTCCTGCCCCTGTTCGGCGGACTCCCGCGAGCCCGTCGCCAACTGGCTGGCCTGGCGGGCATTGTCCGCGCTTTGGCGAACCGTCGCAGTGATCTGTTCCAGGCTCGCAGAAGTCTCCTCCAGGCTCGCCGCCTGTTTTTGCGCGCCGCCGGCAATTTCGACCGCCGCAGCCGCCAGTTGTTGCGAAGAAGAGGTGGCTGTAGCTGCGGTCTCGGCCACCTCTTGCAGCGTAGCGCGGAGCTTCTCCAGAGCGTCGTTCAGGGCCTTGGCCATTTGCCCCACCTCGTCGGTGGACTCCACCTGAAGCGATGCTGTCAAGTCTCCTTTAGCGACCTGCAGCAGGGCAGCAGCCGCTCGTTCGAGCGGGACCGCGATTTGCCTCCTCAGCTGCCGCGTGGTCAAGGTAGCAAACGCCAGCGCCACGGCGAAGAGGACCAGGGTCAGCAGGCGCTGATGATCGATCGCGTTCCCGACCGCATCCAGTTCAGCCGGCAAATCCTTGTTGCTGAGTGCGTGGTTGAGATCCTGCAGCGACTGGGCCAACCTGGCGCTTTCATCCGCCAAAGTTTTGATCGTCGCCTGGGCCTGGGGGTCAACCGCGTCCGGCTTCTCGACCATCGTGGTGTAGATCGTCTTCGAACGCGAGTAGACGTTGTTGAACTGTTCCTGCAAGCCTGAGACCTGTTGCCGCAGTTCCGGGTTATATGCAATCTTGGCCAGCACAATTTGCAGATTCGACGTAACCTTCTGCGCGTCCTGGTCCGCGGTAACCAGAGCCTTTGTGTCCTGCAGCAGAACAGCGTCCTTGTAATCCTTGGTCAGCTTCTGGAATCCGGCTTGTGCCTCCTCGCCCGCAAGCGCGGCGGGAAAAAGCGAGTCTGAAGCGATCCTCAAGTGATGCCGGATCGTGCCCCCCGTCCATTGAACAAGGCCCAGGAAAAGAAGGTAGCCGAACGCCAGGATGCCAGTGCTGAACAGCAATTTCGTGCCGATGCCAAGGTTTCTCATGCTCTACCTTCCGAGTGCGTCCAATGTCGAACCGTCAGGAAGCGCAGATCACCGGCGCTCTCCTCGATCTCATCGATCCCATCGTTAAGGCGCCGCCAAAAGCGTCAGTGGACCTCAAGTACCTTGACGCCCTCGTGGGGGGATCCCTTGTCGATGTAGCCGATGGTGCCCGGGGTATGGGAGACAAACGCCACCGCTGCAGCATCGTCATCCAGGCTCTTGGGCATGCTGGCCTGTCCGGAGAAGACCAGGCTGCGCCATCCCGCACGGTAGGCGGTGTCAGCCTTGCCGACGTACTCCTTGAGAAACGCCTCATTCGCCGGCCCGTCTTTGAGCAGGACAGGCACCACCTTGCTTCCGTCTTTGAGCGTGGTCGCGTTGCCGGTGAAGACGTCTTTCAGATCGTCTTTGCTGACTCCGGCTGCCTTCACACTGGTATTGGCAATGACGATCACCTGCGCCCCGGCGCCGGCCGCCAGAGTGGACAGGGCAAACAAGAAGGTGGAAGAGAGAATTAGCTTTTTCATGAATGGCTCCCTGGACTAGAAGCTAACGCCGACCTTGAGGATGGTGAGCTTGGTGTTGGGTTTGAGACCATTGGGATTGAGGTCGGCGTCATAGCCGATGGCGGTGCCGTCGATGATGTGCTCTTCCGCCTTGGCATACAGATACTGGCTGAAGTCGTAACGCCCGGAGATCGCCCAATCCTTGGAGTAGCGTGCCGGCCCCAGCGGCGCCTGACGGTCAAACTGCTGGCTGTCGTAAACGCCGGCGGTAATTTTGGACGTCAGCTTGTAACTGGCCATCGCATACCAGTTCCGAAAGTCAAGGCGTTGGTGGCTGGGCGGAAGCCCGGCGAACTGCAAGTCAAGGCTTATCGGGAGCCTACTGTATTCAGCGGCCGCCATGACTTTATTCTTCTCGTAGAGGGCGAAGTAGTTAGGTAAGTTAAAGGGAGCGATGGACTCGGCTCCCGGGAGAGCGCCATTGCCGGCCGTGAGCTTGGCGGACCATGTAGGCTGTTTGCTGTCAGATGCGCCGACCATCAATCCCCGCAACGGGGTTCTCCAGTGAACGGCTGTGCCATAGGTCGCGCCGCCAATGCCATTCGGCGCCAGGACCCCCGCTTCTGCTTGCGACAGAAGATAGCCATCGTTGGCGGCGATTTGCCGTTCGCCACCCCAACCGCGGTATTCCAGCTTTCCTAGTTTTCCGCCCTCACCGAGGATGCCGTAGGCGACTCCGCCATAGTGCGCGAGAACGCTATTCCGGCTGTTAATGGGATAGATGCTCTGCGGCAGCAGCGACCACATATAGGAGGGATCGATGTCCTGGATATCATTGAAGAGGCCTGAGGGGGTCTTGACCTTACCGAAGCGCACACCCAGGCGCTCGTCTGCCTTATAGTCCGCAGCCGCCCAATCCAGGGTGACCGCATTGCCAAAGTTTCCGAGCAGAAAATAGCGGCCCTGGACGGCGATGCGCAACTTGGGAATCGGCTGTGCTCCGATGTTGAGCACCGCTTCTGTCCACGCCGGACTGCCATCGCTGGAATGAGTGGTGAGGATGTTGTTGTTGGAAGTGTAGAGGAAACCCTGGGTCGCGTAGCCATGGATTTGAATGTTCAGATCTTCGAGGCTTTGGGCGAATCCGTGAGCACCGGCCGCCAACGCTAATGCGATTGCTCCGACAAGAATCTTCTTCACGCAGAATTCTCCTTTTCCGTCCGGAATCCCGCCGCGTTCGCGGCCGGGGGCAGGTCGTCACCGGCGGCCGAAGCAAGAGGGGTTGGGCATCACCTAAGTCAGCTTCTCTCGATGCTTATCGGCAGGGGGTGGAGAACGATGAGAGATGGGTCGGCACGTCGCAGCCTCCGGCGAAATGTTGGCGAACCAGCGGGCTGTTGCTGCATTTTGCAACAGTAGTGGACCGCAGGATCAGGCCACGTACGCATGGATCCGAAACCTTATCCCCGCACTTGACCGGAGATTCTTCACCGGCTCGCGCGCTCGAATCTGGCGGTGGCGCCGCTGACTGGGCCAGCCGGATGAGTGAGTCGGTTTCGCCCATTGGCGGCAGTGTGCCCCGGCTTGGGCCGGCGTGATGCAGCATCCGGTTGCACAGCCCTGGGCAGCGGCGGCTCTCCCCTATGACCTGCGGAGTCTTGCAGTTTGAAGCGACCGACCAGGTGGTTCAGTTGAGCCGCCTGGGTGGAAAGTGTTTGCGCAGTGGAAGACAGGTCTTGCGTTTGGGTGGAGTTGGATTGGGTGACATGGTCCATCTGCGTGACCGCAGAGCTCACCTGTTCTACCCCAATGCTCTGCTCCGACGATGCGGCCGCGATCTCACCCACGATTTCGGTCACCTTCTTCACCGAGGCGACAATACCCTGCAGCGTCGCGCCCGAGCGATTGACCAGTTCCGAGCCCTTCTCGACTTTCTCGACCGAGTTCTGGATCAGGCCCTTGATTTCTTTGGCCGCCTCGGCGCTGCGTTGCGCGAGGCTGCGCACTTCGGCGGCAACCACCGCGAAGCCACGGCCCTCTTCGCCGGCGCGTGCGGCCTCGACCGCGGCATTTACCGCCAGCAGGTTGGTTTGAAAGGCGATTTCGTTGATGGTGGTGATGATGTCGGAAATCTTCGCCGAAGCTGTATTAATCTCAGCCATGGCGGCGATTGCGCTGGAAACGACTTCCTGACCTATCTCCGCGGACTCCCGCGAGCTGGTGGCCAGTTGGCTGGCCTGTCTGGCGTTGTTGGCGCTTTGCCGAATGGTCGCGGTGATCTGCTCCAGACTGGCCGTGGTCTCTTCCAGGCTCGCCGCTCGTTCCTGCGCGCCTCTGGCGATTTCCTCTGCCGCTGCCGCCAATTCCCGAGAAGAGGCGTCCGAGTCCGCAGCGCTCCCGGCTACATCCCGCAACGTGGACCGCAGCTTTTCGAGAGCGATGTTTAACGCTCTGGACATCCGCCCCACTTCCTCGGTAGTCCGTACTTCGACAGATGCAGTCAGATCGCCGGCCGCCACCTGCTCGAGAGCGGCCGCGGTCAGGCCCAGAGGAATAGAAAGCCCTCTGGCGATGAAGATACTGAGTGCGACCCCCAGCAACAGCCCAATGGTGGCCGCTGAGAGCAGCAGCCAGCGCGAGATGTGGAATTGCTCTTCGTTGGCCAGAAATTTCTTTTTCCCTGACGACTCCTTCAACCGCCTTAGTTCATCGACCGCCTCAAACAGCGGACGGCCAGCAGTGTTGGCCGCAGCCAGGGCTGAGAGGGCACCGGCCGTATCGGCCGCGTTCACCCGTTCCATCAGCGACAAATAAGACTTCTCGTATTGAGGTAAGGCGTTGCGTATGGTGGCAATGAGTGCAAAACCCTCCTGGCTATAGAAAAGCCTGTCCGCCTGGTCGAGGTTGGCGTGAATCTCGGAGAGGTCCGACGAGATTTCCTTTTCATCGGCAGCGACGGCCGCGGCATCGCGCATGTTGAGTATTGCGTCGCGGCCCACCCTCCCCAGGGAGAGTCGCGCAATGGCCAAGTCGTCCGCGATTCTGAGGCCCCCCATGTCCTTCTGGTAAAGGGCCGTCATCCAATCGTTCGCCCGGCTGAGGTCAACGACCGCGAGACAACTGATCACTCCGTTGAGCGCGATAATAAGGCCGAAGCTGAGCAACAACCTTGGCGCCGCGTTGAGATTTTTAAACCAACCCATGCCTGGATGCTCCTCTTGCGGCTGGTACTGACAAGACCGCTGGTATAGGCATGGCGGAAGCTCCCCCGCGTCTCGCCGACCTGGCCGGACGCGCAACGGAAAACAAATTTAATTCGGCCAGTGCGGTCACGTCGATGATGGGAGCGACGCGACCGTCGCCAAGGATGGTCGCCCCCATCAACCCTGCGACCTTGTGCAGATTTTTCTCCAGGCTCTTGACGACCACCTGTTGCTGTCCGAGTAATTCGTCGACCAGCAGGCCGATTTTCTTACGGCCGGCTTCGACCACCACCACCAGGCGTTGGTCCTCTGCCGGTTCCAGGCAGGGGTCGGCGTTTTGGGGTGTGCCCGGGTCGAGAGCGTCCAGTTGCACGCCGAGGAAGCGGCACAGGCGCAGCACGGGAATCGATTCCTCGCGGATAACGATGACCTCGCCCTGTTCGGCGATGGGTACGATCTTACCCTTGCCTGGCACGGCTTCCACCACCGTCAGCAGTGGAAGCACGAGCGTGCGGTCGGCAACTCGCACCAGCAGACCCTCGAGAATCGCGAGCGTCAGGGGAAGTTCGATCGAGACGGTGGACCCGCTGCCCAATTCGCTCGAGAGCCGCACCGATCCGCTTAGTTGCTGCACATTGCGCTTGACTACGTCCATACCCACACCCCGCCCCGAGAGATCGCTGACTTCTTCGCGGGTAGAAAACCCCGGGGCGAAGATCAACATTCTGATCTGGTCTTCACTAAGGTCGGCTTCCTCTGCGATCAGTCCTCGCTCTACGGCTTTAGCCCGAACCCGGGTGGTGTCGATGCCCGCACCATCGTCGGATATCTCGATGACGATTCTTCCCGAACGATGAAAGGCGCGCATCTGAATCAATCCCTCCGCCGGCTTGTTGGCCGCGAGGCGCACTTCGGTTGGTTCGATACCGTGGTCAGCGGCATTCCGGATCAGGTGGGTCAAGGGATCGCCAAGCAGCTCCAGCATGCTCTTGTCGATCTCGGTTTCTTCGCCGTCTGTGTCCAGGCGGATCTGTTTACCGGTGGACTGCGCGATGTCATAGACCACGCGTACATATCTCTGAAACAGTGTGCCCACCGGCATCATTCGTACCGCCATCACGCGTTCATGCAGCTCGCGGGTACTACGTTCCATGGCAGCGACCGCCTCGCGCAATTTCGGCAAACAGGAGGGCTCGAAGTCCTCAACCATTTGCGCCGTCATCACCTGGGCAATCACCAGTTCGCCCACCAGATCGATCAGCCGGTCGACTTTGTCCGTTGCGACCCGAATGGAACTGGACTCTGACGTAGCGGTGGGCTTCTTCGCCGCTCTGCGCTGCTCTGCTTTTCTGCGGTCCTCCTCTTTTCTCCGGTCAACTTTTTCCGTTTTTTCCGGGATTGCGGCGGGAACAACATCGAGCGTGCGCGGCTGCACCGAAGGCCTGTGGAGAGCCAACCCTTTCTCCGCTTGCATTGGCTGATCGACGCGCTGGACGGTCACCTCGGCCAGATGTTCGACAAATTCGAAAACCTCGTGCAATTCCTCTTCCGCGCACGAGCTCGCGAGCTCGATGGTCCAGCTGAGATAGCATTGGCCGGGATCCAGTTCCGCCAACGGTGGCAACTCCTCGGCGTGCAACTGGCAAACGCTCACCGTTCCCAGGGCGGCCAGGTTGCGCAGCAACATAATAGGATTGGTTCCGCTCGAGAACATCTCCCGGTGAGGCCGGAATTCCACCCGGTAGAAGTTCATTTCGCTGCTAACAACCCCGCCGGCCAAGGCCTCGACTGCAGGGACCTTGGGTGGTCCCGGCTTCTGACCGATAGTCATTTCTTCGGAAACGGGATGGGCGGCGCTCAAGTTCTCGATCTGCTCCGCGAGATGCCGAGCGCTCTCCGGCATCCCGCCGTCCGCGCCAGCGTCGAGCATGGCGCGGAGTACATCGACGGATTGCAATAGGAGGCTGATGACCTCCGCCGTGGCCGGAATCTCCAACGACCGCAAGCGGTCCAGCAGATTTTCTAAAGCGTGGGTGAAGCGAACCAGGTTCGTCAGCCCAAAGGAACCTGCGCCTCCTTTGATAGAGTGGGCCGAGCGAAAGATCGCGTTCAAGGTTTCGGCATCGTCCGGAGCGGTGCGGAGGGCGAGCAATCCTGCTTCCATCGCTTCCACATGCTCGGCACTTTCCTGCATGAAGGTCTGGCGAAACTGGGTGAGGTCGATCTTCATGGTTTTAGCGCTTTCAGAACCACCGTGCTGATTTAAGGGTAGCTATGTGCAGCCGTCCCACGATGGAACGCCGGTGTCCACCCCAGCAGCTTCGCTGCCGGGGACCCCGGTGTCCACCCCAGCAGCTTCGCTGCCGGGGACCCCGGTGTCGAGTGCGGTTGCATTGCTCGAGGCATGGGTGATGACGTTTCAGGGCAGCACCTTGGCAACGGTCTGGAGCAGTTTTTCCGGATCGAACGGCTTGACAATCCAGCCCGTGGCCCCGGCAGCCTTGCCCTGTTCTTTCTTTCCCGCCAGGCCTTCGGTGGTCAGCATCAGGATGGGCTTGGTTTTCATAGCTGGTTGGCTGCGAAGATTTTGAATCAGGGTAATGCCGTCCATGACCGGCATATTCAGGTCGGTAATGACCAGGTCGACGGGTGCGCCCTGTAGCTTGTCGAGCGCATCCTGGCCGTGTTCGGCTTCGATTACTTCAAAGCCGCCCTCGCGCAAAGTGAAGCCAACCATCTGCCTCATGGAAACCGAATCATCGACGATCAAAACTTTTTTCAAGCCCCAACTCCTGGGACACTTAGGTTGTCTGGTGTCCGCAATCAAAACAACTCGACGTCTCCCGCAGAAGCTTCCGCTTCACCAAGCCCTGCAACTTCGCGCTCTTCCAGCATGGTGTAGGCGCTAAATCCCTCATCGGCTGCTTCTGTGCCGGGGGCGACATTCCCTGCATGCATTTTGAGGCGGGCGCACAGGGTGTCCAGATCCGCGACAACATGAGCAATTCGTTGGCTGATGCGATCCTGGAATTGAAGACCGCGGACAGCGGCGCCGATGTCAGTGGCCAAGAGCGCACCGTCCGCAGTCATCCCGTTCAGCATGGTGGCCATCTCGCTGTGAGCGGCCTGAAGATCGCGCAGAGATTCGTCCACTTCCAGCCGGCATTGCTCCACTCGTTCGCTGTCCTTCTCGTTCATGCTCCGCATGTCCTGAAGGGTGGATAGGGCGAGGGAGCGGAGATTGAGTACGAGTTCCCCAACATGGGCAGTGACTGAGCGCGACTTCACCGTCGCAGCGGCCAATTCCACCGCAACGACAGCAAATCCCGTCCCTGCGGCTCCTGCATGCGCGGCCTCGATGCGTGCATTGAAGGCCAGCATCCGATTGCTGTTGGTGATCTGGTCGAGTTGCCCCAAGGCGTCGCTGATCTGTTGCGAGGCTTTGTCGATTTCCTCCATCCGCTCGATGGCACGGCGAGAGATCTCGCCGGCCTCAACGGTGGTGTTCAAGATCTTTACCAGCGTGCCACTGCAGGTTTCGATCAGGCCTTCGAACGACTGCTTATCGGACGCTGATTGCCCATCGTTTCCTAAAAGGCCCGAGGCCCGGGCGACCGTGGCTCTTGCTCGCGCCGCGATTCCCTGAAAACTGTCACAGACGCCGACCACCGACTCCTCGATCTGCTTGGAAGTCTGTCGCAGCTGCTCGCCCATGTGGCTCAATTGGGACAAGTACCGCGCGAGCACCTCATCGACTCCGGTGGACTTGCCGGGCCCGGTCCCGTTCGGCATAATCTCCGTCACGGTCTCATTCGCGCTTCCATGAAGAGTTTTAGGCGTGGCCATTTACGCTCACGTTCAAGAGAGGTGTACGGCCCCCCCCGGCATACTCGAACCAGTGGGATAGAGCCTGAGAGGCATTCGCCAGCCGCAAAGCCTGGCCAAGCTTTTTGCGTTCGGCGGCCAACGCCAGGAGTATTTGCAGTGCGCTCGCGTCGAGGTATTCGACGCCTTCGACATCAACGGTCAGGTCGCCATCCGTGTTGACAGACGAGAGCGCCAGTGCACGTAACTCCTCGGGAGCCAACCATTCTCCCTCACGAGTAACAAGTATTACTGTTTCTGTTACAGCTGCGTTCGGGGAGCTTTTTCCCATGTGCTTTCTCTTCAATGTCAGTCTCCGAATCGATATCGCTTCCAGGTCTGGTTGGCTGGTGACCAGACGGCGGCCTTCATCGGAGAGGCAGCCGCAACGAACGCTGCGCTGTCGAGTGTATCGGCGATAGACCTCAAATATTCACGCGGGATGTCTTGAAGAGGGTTCGCTCTGGCCGAAGATGCGGCACGAGAATGGTTCACGGCGGCAGAGTACAACGGGTGGTACGCGTGTTGATTACTTTTGTTATCCCTTGCGGTCTGGCACACATTCAGGGATTTGATTGGCCTCCACCAGGAGGAAATCCCAGATCTCAAAGGCGAGAGCCCACGGCAGGCTCCACGGCAGGCCGGGACAGGCGGGAAAGGCAGGACAGGCGGGGCACCCTTCGTGTGTTAACTCTGAATCAGCTGGGGAATGAGACCGGGGCACCCTATCATAAGAAAAGGAAGGTGCATCCGGGGCCATTGGCGCCGACTCAAATGAGCAGGGGGTTAAAAAAGCGCGACAATTACTGTTTTTTGGTGTCATCAATGGACGCCAATGTGCCTAAAGTTCCAACGATCACCCTTGGCTTGTAACCTATATAGGAGAAGAATTGTTATCCGTCGATGAAACCATCCAGCTGATTCGCATCGGCGAATCGCCGGCAAGCATGAACCTGTCTCTCCCCGCGGCCACCAGTGTTTGCTCCACGGCCCTGGCGGATGCACCGTGGGTTTTCGATTCCCAGGAGCCCGGTTACGGCCCTGGCGCGTCGATGCATGACACGCTTCCGGCCGGCTCACCGCATCAGGGCTTTCTTCCGCAGGAGTACCGCCAGGCCTCCAAGAACGAACTGGACGGGCGTATCCGCGCCGCGAAGGCGGCGCTGGGAGACCGTCTCGTGATTCTGGGTCACTTTTATCAGCGCGACGAGGTGATCCAATATGCCGACTTCGTGGGCGACTCTTTTCAACTCGCGAACGCCGCCAGGACTCGTCCCCAGGCAGAATTCATTGTGTTTTGCGGTGTGCACTTCATGGCCGAGACGGCAGACATGCTATCGCGTCCCGATCAGGCGGTGGTGTTGCCCAACCTCGCGGCAGGCTGCTCCATGGCCGATATGGCCGACCTGGACTCGGTCACCGATTGCTGGAACGAACTCGAAGAGCTCTTTGGAGCAGCGCCAGACGCCTCGGGCCGCCAGCCGGTAGTCCCCGTGACCTACATGAACTCTTCCGCCGCCCTCAAAGGTTTTTGCGGCCGGCATGGCGGAGTGGTTTGTACCTCGTCGAATGCAACTGAGGTTCTCAAGTGGGCCTTGGAGCGCGGGCAGCGTGCGCTCTTCTTTCCCGACCAGCATCTCGGCCGCAATACCGGGAAAGGCGATCGGTATTCCGCTTGAACAGATGCCGCTCTGGGATCCCAACCAGCGGCTCGGGGGCAGCGACGCGCAAACGCTGCAGGACTCCCGCGTCATTCTCTGGCACGGATTTTGCTCCGTGCACAAGCGCTTCACGGTCGGGCAGATCGAGGCTGCCCGGCGGCGCTTCCCTGACGTCCGCGTCATCGTGCACCCGGAGTGCCCCATGCCGGTGGTCGATGCCGCCGATGCTTCGGGCTCGACAGACTACATTACCAAGGCAATTGCCGGTGCGCCTGCTGGGAGCACGTTTGCAATCGGAACGGAGATCAACCTGGTGCAGCGGCTCGCAAACCAAAACCCGCAGCATAAGATTTTCTGTCTTGACTCCGTGGTTTGCCCCTGCTCGACGATGTACCGCATCCACCCGAGCTACATCGCGTGGGTGTTGGAAGCGCTCACCCGTGGGCAGGTGCTCAACCGGATTACGGTAACTGAGGAGGTTGCCATTCCGGCGCGGGTTGCGCTGGAACGCATGCTGAGCCTCAAGCCGTCGTCGGCAGTGGAAAGCGCGGTGCTATCCGCATGAAGCACATCATTGTGGTTGGCAGCGGGATCGCAGGACTCATTGCCGCGCTCGAACTCAGCCGCAAGTACGCGGTCACCCTGGTGACCAAGGCGCGTCTGGAAGACAGCAATACCCGCTTCGCCCAGGGCGGCATTGCCGCCGCGATGTTCTCTGATGACAGCGTCGCCGAGCACATTGCCGACACACTGCGGGCGGGCGCCGGCTTGTGTGATCCTACCGCTGTCGAAGTGCTTTGCTCCGAAGGTCCCGGACGCATCCGCGATCTGGTGCGTCTGGGGGTGGAATTCGATCAACACGAAGGCGAGCTCGCCCGGGGACTCGAAGCGGCGCACAGCCGTGCCCGGGTACTACACGCCGGGGGTGACTCCACCGGACTTTCGATCGAGCTGGCATTGGCACGCGCCGTTCGCGCTGCCGGGATCCTGGTGATGGAACATACCTTCGCTTGCGACCTTATTCGTCATGAGCGGGTTACGGGTCTGCAGGTGTTATCTGCCGATGGCGAGCGGCAGGATATTGACGCCGACGCCGTCATTCTCGCCAGCGGCGGAGCAGGCCAACTGTACCTGCACACCACCAACCCGGGAGTAGCCACCGGCGATGGCGTTGCCATGGCCTTGCGTGCAGGCGCGCAGCTCGCGGATCTCGAGTTTTATCAGTTCCACCCGACAGCCCTGGCGGCGCCGGGTACCTTCCTCATCTCCGAGGCGGTTCGCGGCGATGGCGCCGTGCTGCTGGACGCAAATGGGCGCCGCTTCATGCAACACATTCATGCCGGCGCCGAGCTTGCCCCGCGCGACGTGGTCGCTCGCGGCATAGCCCGGCAGATGGCGGCTCAAAACGGGCAGCCGGTCATGCTCGACGCTACCGGGCTGGGCGCTTCGTTCCTTGCGCAACGCTTCCCTACGATCGATGCTGCCTGCCGCGCGCGCGGTCTCGATTGGTCGAAGACGCCTATTCCCGTCACGCCGGCGGCACATTACTGGATGGGTGGAATACGCACCGACATCTGGGGCCGGACCTCCGTCCCCGGACTTTTCGCGGTCGGCGAAGCGGCGTGCACCGGGGTACACGGAGCCAACCGCCTGGCTTCCAATTCCCTGCTCGAGAGCCTCGTGTTCGCGTGGCGATGCGCAGCGCTATTGCTCAATGAAGATGTCGGCAAAGGACCGGCTGTTCCCTCTTCTCTCGAAGCCGGTGTTCACACGGTGCATGCGACACTACCGATGCCTCGCCCCTTGCACAACGCCACGCCTGTTGACCGCGTGGCCTTGCAAAACCTGATGTGGAACGCGGTGGGAATCGAACGGAGTGCTGCGGGGCTGGAGGGTGCGGCAACCCAGCTCGATCAATGGCAGCCGAGCGGCGGCACCATGCAGGATCTTGAGACTGCCAACCTGCTCGCTTTAGCACGAGTCCTGGTTGGGGCCGCTCTGGATCGCCGCGAATCGCGTGGCGCTCACTTTCGTGAAGACTTTCCGGAGACGTCCGCCGGCTTTCGTCATTCCCTGGTTTACTGCCAGGAGACGGCAAGGGCCGTAACCAGCGCATGCTGATCAGACCCGGCCGCGACGCCATCGATCGCCTGGTACGCATGGCTCTGGACGAAGATGCACCCTGGGGCGACGTCACCTCGCAAACGTTGATCGCCGGGTCGATGCGCGTCACGGCACAATTGGTGGCGCGGGAAGCCGGCGTGCTCAGTGGCGAAGACATCTTCACTGTTGCCATGTCACTTACCGATCCCGCGATAAGCACGCGCTTCGTTGTGCACGACGCTGAAACGTTCGCCGGACCCACGGTGCTCGCCACGATTGAGGGCCCCGCCCAGGGGGTTCTGCAGGCAGAGCGCGTCGCCCTCAACTTTGTTCAGCGCATGTCAGGGATCGCCACACTCACAGCGCAGTATGTAGCCGCCGTTGCAGGAACCAAGGCGCGCATCGTCGATACGCGCAAGACAACGCCTGGCCTCCGCCTGGTCGAGCGTTATGCGGTCCGCTGTGGGGGCGGCCACAATCATCGCTATTCGCTTTCCGATGCAGTGATGGTTAAAGACAATCATCTCGCGATCCTCGCCGCGGGTGGCGCCGGCAATGTCACGGAAGCGTTGCAGTCGATGCGCGCCCGTCTTCCCCACACCATGCACGTCGAAGTGGAAGTGGATGGGCCGGAGCAGATCGAAGCAGTCCTCGCCGCAGGAGCCGACACCATCCTGCTGGACAACTTCACCAGCGCCCAACTCACCGCGGCGGTGGCCCAGATAGCGGGCCGTGCGGTGGTCGAGGCCAGCGGCGGCATCACGTTGGCTCGCATCCGTGAGTTGGCTGAGACCGGCGTGGACATTATTTCAGTGGGTGCACTCACCCACAGCGTCCAGTCTTTGGATCTAGGCCTCGACATCCTGCCCCAATAAGACAATGATCGCCACCGTCAGACGCGCGTCAACGAACGTGAGGACGAATGCATGTTCAGCATCTCGGCTCGTTTCCACGTCGATGCCGGATTCGGAGCTTGACGGCCATCCTGACCAGATCCGCGAAGGACTCGGCTCGCATCTTCCTCATTATCTGGCTTCGGTGGATCTGTAAGGTCACTTCGGAGATGCCGAGCACAGAGGCTGCCTGCTTGTTGAGCAGCCCCCCTACGATGAGTGGAAATACCTCGCCCTCGCGTGGCGTGAGGAGAGAAAGGCGTTCTTGCAGGGTAGTCAATTCCGTCCGCTGCTTACGCCGTCGCCGGTCCTGAGTAAAGGCAGCCTTGACGCCAGCAACCAGAGCCAGCCAGTCGAGGGGTGTGGTGAGGAATTCTATGGCCCCCGACTTCATCGCACAGACAGTGGTTGCGATATCACACTGGTCGCTGATGAAAATAACGGGCGGATTCGCACTCTTCGCTAATCGGCGTTGCAACTCCAGTCCACTGAGATCCGGCAGTTGAATGTTCAGGATTACACAGGCTGCCGTGTCTCTCCGATGAAAGGCAAGGCATGCCTCTGCCGAGGCAAAGGCGATAACCTTCATGCCGATTTCACCAAGGAATGCCGAGATGTTTTCCCGGAGGCTCCGGTCGCCATCTACGAGATATACGACCTCGTCATCGGTGTGCGCACTCGTACTCTCGAGCGCTTGCGAGAACATTCCGCGGAGAGACGCGTGGGGGAAGGGTACGGCTGCGATATCGTCATAGATCATCTCCATGCTGTAGCCACCTTTTCATGCATGGCAGGTCCTATCACGATCCGTATGAACGGTTGTTCCGCAGAGACGCCGGGATAGGTGAGCCTTTCCATGTCTGACTCCTGTGTCGAAGAGCCTAGAATTCCCGGCGCGTCTCGACAACATCGGAAACGACAGTTTTGGTGCCGTATTTATCATCAGGAAAATAATGATCAATCGGAGGGGGGCTGGAGCCGTATTTAGTATTCGGGAGCGCGGCCTACGAATGCTTCTTCTCGCCCGGATGGCGTCCACGAGAGAGCCTTCCAATGCATCGCGATAAAAGACTATCCGTCGCGGCGCGGTTCTCAGTGGTGGTCATCCGGAGCGAGTCCAGGGCTTGCTGGCCTTCTTTGATGGCCTGTCCAAGCCACTCCGACAGCCGCCTCATCGTTCGCTGCATGCGCACGGGATCCGCGGGCAGGTCGAGTGCGTCGTCAGCAATCATCTTGCTGGCCTCGATGGTCTGAAGAAGAGTCTCATTCAGATCTCGCGTAATGCGCGAACGCTCCGCCACCTGGCGTTGGAGGCAAAGGTAGCGCGACGTTTCAAGGTGCCCGGCAAGCAAACGACGGACGAGCCACCCCAGGAGCAATGCGAGTAGGAAAAAGGCCAGCGCAACCCAGAAGAAATGAGACCATGCAGCACTTAATAGCCGGTCGGTAGAGATCCTGACAATTCTCACGGTCCTCGCATTTCAAGCCGGTATGCAGGCTGGTGCGAAGTGCTTTGACCTGCATTCACTTGCGGGAGCTCGGCCGGTTCGACTCTTTGATCCGATTACTCCAACTTAGTACGAGCAGCGCCTTTAGGGAACACCCAAATCTCCAGTTCGTGACCTCGAGTTTTCTACAGGAGCAACCAAGCCTCAGATTTGCAGAATGCCGCGTCGCAGCGCGATGGTAACCGCGTGGGTTCGATCGTTGGCTTGAAGTTTGTCGACGAGGTTCTTGATGTGAAAGTTGACCGTAGTCTCGGCGATTGTCAGTTCGTCGGCGATCTGTTTGTTGCGGTGCCCGTCCCGGATGAGCCGGAGGATTTCGAGCTCCCTGGCGGTAAGGGGCTCGTCGCCGATATGTTGCGCCAAACGCATGGCTACTTCTGCCGTAATATGCCGTCCGACCGCGTGCACTGACCGGATCACAGCCAGCAAGTCATTTTTTGGCATGCTCTTTAGCGCATACGCTGCCGCGCCCGCCTTCAGGGCAAGCAGGATTTCCGCATCGCCGTCCGAAGTGGTCAGCATGATGATGCGAGCCTGAGGAAAATCGCGCCGTATGGTTACAAGCGCCTCTGTCCCCGTCCCATCAGGCAGGCGCAGATCCATCAAAGTAATGTCGGGCCGATGAAGACGAAACTGGTCCATCGCTTCGTGGGCCGTCGTGGCCTGGGCGACGAGAAGCATGTCCCTCTGGGAGCCGACAATTGTGGCCAGCCCCTCACGGAAGACGGGATGATCTTCGACGCTCAGTATGCGAATTGGTTTCGCCCCATCCACGGACAGCCTCATCCTTCCCGCCCATTGTAGACAAACATCTGAGGCTCCCGCAAAAAGCGATTAGGCGCCCGGCATTGGTGGAGACCTAAACTCGTCGGCAGCACCTGTGAAGGCATTATCATGCGATCGGGAGGCTGGGATTCGGTGGAGAAGACCAGGAAAACTGCCGCTTCGACAGATCGGACCGGAAGTGTCCGCCTGGGTGCCAGGCCACTCCTCGCCCTGCTTGCAGTCTTTTTAGGACTTTTCCCGGCGGAAAGACCGTCCCAAGCGGAGCAGCCTGGTTCACCGGAAGCCGCGAATGATCGTACGCCGCAAACGAAGGTCGATATCAAAACGATCAGGCTTCCGGTCGTCGAGGGCACGGACATCCGATTTCGTCAAATCGTTGCCGTGAACGGGTTGTCACAGACCAGAGCGGGATCGACCGTTCAGGATCGGCTGGGATTTCTCTGGTTCGGCACGCAATACGGCTTAAATCGATTCGACGGCTACCGGTTCAAGGTATTCCGGCATGAGGCCAATCAACCTGATAGCTTGGGCGGCGTTTACATTCGAAGCCTTTTCATCGACCATGCTGGAACGCTCTGGGTTGGCTGCGACGAGTCTTTTGACAAATTCGACCCGGTGACGGAAACATTCAAACACTTTCGGATTGGGCCGCCAGGCACGGATGAAAATGATGGTCCTGCTATCCATATCAGCGAAGACCGTTATGGCAAATTGTGGCTGGCGACCGCCAAAGGGCTCTTCCGGTTTGATCCAACCGACGGACACATGACCCGGTACACCCATGATGCGAAGGATCCCTCAAGCCTTGGCGCTAACAACATAAACTTTTCCGATCTGGACCGGCAGGGAACATTCTGGGTGGCGAGCGGTGGGAGCCTCGACGCATTCGATCAACAAACGGGTAGGGTCACACGACACATTCCCATGTACGACGGCAACCCGTTCACCTTCCATGAAGATCGTTTCGGCTCTTTCTGGATCGGCCGTGATTCGGCGCAATGCCCACTCGCTGTGCTCGACCGCAAACTGAATAAACTTGATTGTTATTCCATCTATCAGGGGGCGCGCCGGGTCACGGGATTCAACGGAATCTATTCGATGCTCGAGTCGCGGAACGGAACCATGTGGATGGCCACTTCGGGCGCCGGCCTATTGAAATACGATCGCAGTTCCAGGAGACTCATCCGCTATCAGAATCATCCGGAAGACAATGAGAGCCTGGGCGCCGACAGCGTCATCAATCTTTATGAAGACCATGAATCCAATATTTGGGTGGATCTGCACGAGGCAGCCCCCTATTCCTTTTCCGAAAAGCCTCCATCTTTTGAGAATTTCACTCACCAGCGTGGACAGTTGAAACGTTCCCTGGTGACGTCTATCTACGAGGACCATAGAAAAATACTCTGGATTGGATCCACAGGAGCCTTGAACCGCATTGACCGGGCGCATGGCATCAATACTGTCCCACCGGGTGTAGGCGCAAACGGTGAAGTGCTCTCCATTATTGAGGACCGCGCAGGCCGGCTTGTGGCAGGAACTTTTTGGCAGGGACTGCAGCAACTGAATCCGGCAACCGGACAAGCGACGCCCTATCCTAGTCGCCGTGGCGCCCTCTTTAATCTAAAAGAAAACCCAATCATGCGGCTCTACATCGATCACCTGGGCACGCTTTGGGCCGCAACGTGGGGAGGGCTGAGGCGTTTCGACGCGGCAAGCGGCAAATTCACCACGTACAAACCGGATCCGCAAAACTCGGTCGACTATTCCGACATCAGGGAAGACTCGAGCGGGCGGTTGTGGCTCGGCGGAGAATCAGGGCTGCAACGGTTTGATCCAGCGACGGCGCAGTTTACGATTTATCGACCCAATCGAGATGATCCGCATGCAGTCAGTGATCATCGCGTGACTTCTGTTTTTCTTGACCATTCCGGCCAGATGTGGCTCGGTACGCAAAATGGATTTGACAGGTTTGATCCCAACACGGGGAGTGCCAAGGTCTATTACGAGAAGGACGGGCTTGCCGGAAATGTGGTCAGCTGCATTCTGGAAGACGAGCGGGCAACTCTGTGGATGGGGACCAATAATGGCCTCTCCAACTTTAATCCAGTCACTGAGAAATTCAGCAACTACTCGGTGGCCGACGGACTCCCAGGCCCGGACCTCACCGGTTGGTCGACATGCTTCCAGAGCCGGGATGGGGAAATGTTCTTTGGTGGCTTCAGCGGAGCAACTGCATTCTATCCCGGTAAGATTCCATCGAGTTCTTTCGCACCAATGACGGTGCTGACTGATTTTCGGTTATCGGGCAACCCAGTTCCGATCGCGTCCGGTTCGCCGCTCAGTCGCTCTATCACTTATACCAATTCGATCACTCTCTCTCACTCGCAGAACATCTTATCCATTGAGTTCTCGGCCCTGAGTTACTTTAATGCAACGACCAATCGTTATCGATATAAGTTAGAGGGGTTAGATCGGCAGTGGCATGAAGTGGGCAGCGACCAGCGGGTTGCGAGCTACACCACGTTGCCCAAAGGTGACTACACATTTCGGGTCGAGGGCGCTACCAGCAGGGGCCCGTGGGGCGAGCCCGGCGCCTCGCTGCAGCTTCGCATACTACCCGCCTGGTGGGATACGTGGTGGTTTCGAGCGATGTATATCACGCTGATCCTCATGCTGATCGCATCCGTGTACTTCTATCGTATCCATCAAATCGCTCATCAATTCAGCCTGCGTTTGGAAGAGCGGGTCGACGAGCGGACACGATTGGCCAGGGACCTCCACGACACTCTTCTGCAAACAATTCAATCAACCAAGCTGGTCGCCGACGATGCCCTGGACGAGGCCACGGACTTCACCGGCATGCGGCTGGCGATGGAGAGGTTGTCCAGGTGGCTCGGACAAGCCACGGACGAGGGACGTGCGGCGCTGAACTCCCTGCGTAAGTCAACGGTACAGACGACCGATTTGGTGGAGTCGATGAAGAAGGCTACGGAGGAGTTAGCCGGCCGCAATTCATTAAAGATCGATTTCGCCGTCATCGGTGTCGCCAAGGAGATGGACCTTTTATTAAGTGAAGAGGTCTTTCTGATCGGCCGTGAGGCAATTCGCAACGCCTGTCTGCACTCTGGCGCCGATCGCGTCGATGTGGAATTGATGTATACAAAAGACTTTGTGTTGAGAGTGAGTGACAATGGCAAAGGTGTGCCGTCCCAATTTCTTGACGACGGCAAGCCTGGCCACTTCGGACTGCGAGGAATGAAAGAAAGGGCTGCCCGCATCGGAGGGGCCTTCGGTCTGGACAGTTCTCCAGCCTCCGGCACCCGAATCACGCTTCGCATTTCCGGCGCAAGGATCTTCTACAAAACGAAGAAATGAATGGAACAGGCACGCCAGATCTGCTGAATCCAGCCGTTGCACTATCGCGGGACTGGTGACAGCGCGACGCCTTCCTTCATAAAGCGATGCTCGATTTTCTTCAGCTTGTTGAGACGGCGAACGAAGCGTTCCTCTAATGGCTGAAACCTGGCTTGCAAGTAGGCCTGTGCAATGTCGAAGGCAAGCGCCGAACCGACGATGCGAGATCCCAGGACGAGCACATTCATATCGTCGTGTTCGACGCCCTGGTGGGCGGAGTAGGTATCGTGACAGATTGCGGCGCGGATTCCAGGCATCTTATTGGCGGCGATACACACGCCAACGCCCGAGCCGCAAATCAGGATGCCCCGCTCCACTGCGGAGGCCATGATCGCCTCGCCGACTGCTTCCGCAAAATCCGGATAATCCGAGGGGTCCCGGTTGCGGGCGCCGAGGTCCAGGACCTCGTGACCAAGCGCCGAGACGTACGGGGTGATGGCTTGCTTCAGGTCAAAACCTGCGTGGTCTGAGGCGATAGCGATTTTCATTGGATTCTCCTTGCGGAACACGGCGCGTACGCCGAACACGATGGCAACAAGCTTTGCTAACCCCGCTCCATCGCTCCAACTGTCTCGTCGGTCGTGAGGAGTGCATGGGCGAGATAGGCGTAATTGATGAGCGCGGCGGTATAACCATAACCCCAGACAGGGTGCTTTGGCCCCGCGGTAGCATCCTTCACCACAGCTACCTGGAATCCCTGTTCAAGAAATTCTCGCAGGTGAGACTCGACGCACATATTGGCGAGCATTCCGCCAAGAATGATCTTGGTGATCTTTCGTTTGCGTAACTGAAGAACGAGATCGTTGGTCTGAGGCCCCCACACACGGTGAGGCGATGCGACGATTGTCTTTCCGTCGTCAATGTACGGCTTGAAGCGCTCCAGCCAGTCTGCGCCGGAGCCCTGAAAGCCATCGAGAGTTAACCGGCCTCTGCGACCGAACAAGCCTGAGGCTGCCTCATCTGTCTCAAGAGGACCGTTGAACTTCCACCCTTTGTCGGTGGGAAAGAAATAGTGAGGGGAAATGAAGACTTCAAAGCCTCGGGACTTGGCTGCCTTGAAGATGCGCTCCATATTCTCGATGGTGTTGTTCTCTTTCAAGCTCTCGTGGACCAGGGGCCAGGAGAGCCCTTTCTCGCTCAACACATCATTTTGTGGATCGATGAAGACAACCGCGGTGTCGGTTTTTTCGAGGCTCATGGAAGACGGCATCGCCGTCTCTGGCGCCTTCCCGGGTTCGGCAGCGAACAGCTTATCAGCGGCTATGAACGCTGCGGCGGTGGAAACGGTTGCGGCGGTGATAAACCGCCGGCGAGACGGGGCTGGCATATCGGTGGCTTTCATCTGTCGCTCCTGATCGTGCTTGTATCTGATACTGCTGCAAATAAGGACCTCTTAGCGTTCTGCGTGGCCGGCGGGCGGCCGTCTTTATGGCTGGTCCGCCGGCACCCCGGATCAGAGACCTAGGAGAAAAACTTCTCGATGCGACCAGCAATCTCTTCAACGTGGGTCTCTAGCGCGAAGTGGCCCGTATCCAACAAGTGCGTCTCCACCTTCGGTAGATCACGTTTGTAGGGCGCCGCGCCTTCCGCGGGAAAGATGAAATCGTTCTTGCCCCAGACAATCAGCATTGGCGGCTGATATTTGCGGAAGAACGCCTGAAAGTCGGGATAGAAGGGGACATTGGTCCGGTAGTCATACAACATATCCAGCTGAATGTCCCCGTTTCCAGGGCGATCGAGTCCAAGCTGATCGAGGGTCCAGGTAGTGGGATCTAGGAGAGTCAGATCCTTCACTCCGTTTTGGTACTGCCACCTGGTTGCGTCAGGGCTCACCAGAAAATTCAAAGCTGCGCGGTTCTCCGGCGTGGCATCGTTCCAGTACTTTTTGATAGGGTCCCAGAATTCCAGTAGACCTTCATCGTAGGCGTTGCCGTTTTGGACGATAAACCCGGTCACCCGTTCCGGGTGGCGAAGGGCGAGACGGTATCCGATTGGAGCACCGTAATCCATGACATACATCGAGTACTTGCTGAGCTCGAGCTTCCCGGTAAGTTGTTCGACGATGTTGGTCATGTTCTCGAAGGTGTAGGCGAATGTCTTGCGGTCCGGCATACCGCTGAAGCCATATCCGGGGTAGTCGGGAGCGATTACGCGGAACGACGAAGCGAGCCGCGGTATGAGATTGCGGAACATACTCGAGGAGGTTGGAAACCCGTGAAGCAGCAACAGGACGGGTGCCGATTTCGCACCGGCTTCGCGGTAGAAGATATCGACATCACCGATTCGAACAGTGTTGTAGTGCACCTGTGGGGCGCCGGGTAACCCTGCGGACGCGGCGGAAGACTCTGGCATCGTGGCAAGTACGGTCATGGAGAGACTCCTTCGAATAAGTCTGAAGGCGAGAGCAGTTCTTCGCCTTACCCGACACTACTCACCGGGAAAGCCGCTGCCTATCATGTCTTTGTATTAGGTGGCAGGTCTCAAACGGCGTTACATTTCCATCCGGCCGCAACGCTACTAACAGAAAGCCATGATAGTTTTTCCGGCCTCCTGAACGTAGAGTTGTGGCCGGGCGAAAGAATAAGAGGAATGCGGCCAGTTCGAGCGTCGCTCTGGGTTTAAAGAATTGGGTGGAGGCGTGGGCAAATGAGGTTTGTCATTGGTCTTTTGGTCAGCTTCGCGGTGGGTGTGGGTTGCCGGTGCTTCGATATCCCGGTTGGCAGCCCGGCGGTGATCCCTGGAGCGTTACTGGTGGTTGCGATGACGATGGGGTATTCCTCGGCGAACGCGGCGCTTAACCGGCGAAGCAGTTTGGCGACCACCAGCCATCTCTGTGGTGGCCCCACCGGTTCATCTGCTGATTCAACAAAAATCGATCTTCCCGATACGAAGCAGGCGGAACTGGGAAGGTAGTCGCGTCGAAGGCTCACAGTAGCTGTCAAACCGAAATCCAGGAGAAGCGAAATGGATACGATCACCACCAAAGACGGAACGCCGATCTATTTTAAGGATTGGGGCAAAGGCAAGACGGTTGTGTTCTCACATGGCTGGCCTCTAAGCGCCGACGCATGGGACCCGCAGATGCTTTTTCTGGGGCAGCAGGGTTACCGGGTCATCGCGCATGACCGCCGGGGCCACGGTCGCTCGGGTCAATCGTGGAGCGGCAATAACCTGGACACCTACGCCGACGATCTGGCTGAACTCATCGAGTCGCTGGACCTGAAGGAGATTACGCTGGTTGGCCACTCGACCGGTGGCGGCGAAGTGACGCGCTACATCGGGCGGCATGGCTCTGAACGGGTTGCAGGGCTGGTGTTGATCAGCGCGATCCCACCATTGATGCTGAAGACGGAAAACAATCCGGCCGGCTTGCCACTCTCGGTCTTCGATGGGCTACGTTCTGCCCTGGTCGCGGATCGCTCACAGTTTTTCATCGACCTTAGCATGCCTTTTTATGGGTACAACAAACCTGGCGCTAAGATTTCGCAGGGCGTTCGCAATTCCTTCTGGCAGCAGGGAATGCAAGCGTCCGTTGTGGGCGCCTTTGAATGCATTAAGGCTTTTTCCGAAACGGATCTCACCCAGGATTTGAAAAAGGTAGATGTGCCAACGCTGATTCTGCATGGTGACGCGGATCAAATTGTTCCCATCGTCGCCTCTGCTCTCATAAGCTCGAAGATCGTCAAGAACGCAACCCTGAAGATTTACCCCGGTGCGCCGCATGGGATGACCGTTACGCTTGCAGACCAGATCAATGCCGAGCTTCTGGCGTTTTTGCAATCCAGACCGTAGGCCGAGCCAGGGGGATGTCAAAGAATTTCGACCAGGTATCGAGTGAGGAGTGTAGGCGATGAGTTTTCTTATCATCGGCTGACCCAATATCACGCTTCCACCAACATGGAAGGAGAGAGCTAAACCTCGAACATTGGTCCCGGCAATGTCACGGAAGCTCTGCGCGCGATGCGCGCCCGTCTCCGCCGAACCATGCACGTCGAGGTGGAAGTGGATGGACCGGAGCGCAGATCGAAGCAGTCCTCGCCGCAGGCGCCGACACCATCCTGCTGGACAACTTCACCAGCGCCCAACTCACTGCGGCGGTTGCGCGGCCAGGCCTCGACATCCTGCCCCAATAAAACAGTGATCGAAGATTTGGCCCCAGGTAAAGCGTGATTCGCTCCTGGTCTTCGAATGGAAATGCCGCGACGAGAATCTGTCAGTGGCGAACATGTGTCACCATTTCGTCGTTTATAGTGGGCCGCAGTCAAACCTTCCTCCCGCGGTAACTCCTTGTGAATAAGAGACGTAGCGCTCCTTTCGGATGTCGTTTTCCGGGCTGCCAGGGCCGGCCTTTGGCTTGCAACGAATAGTAACGTTAAGAGGAGATACTTCCATGACACAGAACAGCGATCGAGCAGTTACGCCCCCTTGGGATGCCTCGCTGGTAAACCTTACTTCAAAGGAAATCGGTCCCCGGCGTGTTTGCAGTTTTGCCAGATGACGTATTCGACAAAGACCACGTCGCGACTACGGCTGGGTTTGTGATCGGTGACAGAGGCGTTCTCGTCATTGAGTCGATGCTGAATGGCGATCTCGCGTCGCAACTGATTGGGCTCATCCGTCGGGTGACGACGAAACCCATTCATTTCCTTGTTAACACGAGCTACCACGGTGATCATGCCTATGGGAACTATGTGTTCCCGGAGAGCACGGTCATCATCCAGCACCCGGCTACCAAGCTTTATATGGACGAGCATTTCGAAGATGATCGCCGATTCATGATCGGCCTCATGGGTAAGGGCAAAGGCATCGAGCGTGTGCAGGCACGGAGCGCTGACATTGTTGTGCCCGAGATGATCAGTGTCGATCTCGGTGGCCGGATCGTGGAAGTGCGGCACCTCGGATTTGCGCAGACACCCGGAGACCTCGTCGTGTGGGTTCCTGAGGCCAAAGTTCTTTGGGTTGGCAACATGATTCAAGCTCCCGCGCCAGCTCTTCCCTGGCTTCTCGAAGGCCGGCATCACGACACGATTGAGACCCTGAGCCGTGTGCGCGATTTCCTGCCGGAAGAGGCTACGATCATACCCGGTCATGGCCGTCCGATGCGTCCTGCCGATATCGAATTTCCGCTTCGTTATCTTCGTGAGTTGGATGGTTCCGTGCGCAAGGCACTTGATGAGGGCCGATCAGCAGAGGAAGTGCCCGACGCTGTCGCGATGGCTCACTATGGTGACTACAGCCTCTTCGACTGGGCGCACAAGACCGTCAATGTCCCAGCCGCTTACAATCATCTGCGAAGCAAGGCGAAGGAATAGTTTTCCGAACGAACTGGACGATCCCCCGGTCGTCCAATTCGTTTCTAAATGGCGTGCAATAAAGAACAATGGAAAGGACGGTGTTCCTTGCACGAATCGACTCGTCGTTTTCCCTATGTACCGTGTAACGGCTTCTCCGCGATCACATGAAGCCGATGAATTTTAGGTGCCTCAGAAAATAGCTCCTCCGCCTTTGCCATCAGCGCCTTTGCGAGCTCGCCTTTCAGATGGTCGTCGCGGCCAATTTCATCATCGAAGGTATCGACGATCCCATATACTCCAGGCTTGTTTTCCTCTTTCAGCCCGTACCAAGATACAAGCCTGGGCTCGGCACTTGCCATCACGGCGCCCTGTTTGAGAAACGCTTCGACTTCCAATTCCTTTCCGGGTTTAGCTTTCAACTCAACATGGAACGCAAACTTTGCCATTTTGCTTGTCCTCTCCTGAACAGTAGGTGTTAGTTACATCTGGTTGTTTGCTTCTATAGGAAGCGCTCAGATGCCTCCAGGCATTCCGAAGTGGCTGCCGGTATAGACTGCCATATCAGCGTGGGAGCACTTCAATTGCCAAACATACAAACGGCGGCAATCAGCCAGCTGCCTCATGAAGTTGTTTCTTCAGACTCGTTCCCTGGCTTTATCGCCGGGCATCGTCTCTCTCGACGCGGCGAATGAGCGCCTGAATTCCGTCACTGACGGATGCCCGTCAGTGCATCGCCATAGACATCTGACCTTGAGACTGGTCACATCCCGACGGACTAGATTCGCCACGTCAGAAATCCGTCGCAGATTCGCCACTCTGAGTGCGGCCACGAGCTTCGCGGGCGACTTCCTATCTTTTCAAGATGATGTGTTTAGCCTCGCTTCACCTCTATCTGCGCTCTTTTTATTTTTGGCCGCTCAATTGCGTAATCAGTATTGGACGAGAGCGCCATGGGGTATGTGCCCTTGTCGCACAGCGAACAACGTTGCGTGCGGAAACGGTCCGACGCCGAGCCTCAACATTCGAGTAAGAAAAAAGGGGGAATAATGAATTCGATCTCTTCACGGCAGAGTGCTGATAGTGTGACGGTCGCGAAAGGCATTCTCACCCGATTAGCTTCCTGGGTGGCTGATCGCAACCTTCCGTTCCTGGTCACCAGCATTGGCATGATCGTCATGCTTCTTTGGGCCGGTGCATTCAAGATGACGACTCCCGGCGCCGAAGGGATCATTCCTTTGGTGTCGAACAGCCCCTTGATCTGGTGGCACTTCAAATTGTTCGGTCCTTACATCGGATCAGACATGATCGGTGCGACCGAAATCAGAGCCGCAATATTGTTCATCGCCGGCTATGTACGCCCAAAAGCCGGCCTCGTTGGGGCACTCATCACGTCGTTGATGTTCTTCATCACAAGCACCATGCTTTTCTCGACACCGGGCGCGACCATCGAGTGGAAAGGCCTGCGATACATGAACAACCTTGGGTTGTTTCTCTTCAAGGATGTCATATCGCTCGGCGTCTCTCTCTACTTCATCACGTATTTCGGCAGGAAGGCGATGCTCGCCGAAACGAGAACCAACGGATAGGTGGTTTTTGCGCCTGCATGTGGTGGACAAACTGCAACGGATTAATAGCACGGAGGGCAATTCATTATGGAGCTTCAAAGAAAAATCAAAGATACTGATCCTCCGATCGCTGGGAGTGGTGAATCAGTCAAGCCCACTATCGTGCTTGTACACGGGGCTTTCGAAGACGGGTCCATCTGGAATGGAGTAATTGAGAGACTCCTGCGCGACGGTTACCCGGTTGTCGCCTTCGGCAATCCGTTGCTGGGCCCGGCGATTGACACCGCCTACCTGCGTAGCCTGTTGGGCAAGATCCAGGGACCCATAATCCTGGTGGCCCACTCCTACGGCGGGGCCGTCATCACGCAGGCCGGCGACGACCCCAAGGTCAAGGGCCTTGTCTACGCGGCATCCATCATGCCCGCGGTCGGAGAGACTGCAAAACATTTGCTCGAACGGTTCCCCGGCAGCACGTTTCCCACCTCCGTCGAGCCGACCATCTACACCCTACCCGACGGAACCAGCGGCACATACCTTCTCTACCAAGCCGACAAGTTCCGCAGCAACGTCGCCGCCGATGTGCCCGCGAGCGTGGCCGCCCTTATGCTTGCGGGCCAACGCCCCATGAATTTGGCGGCCCTCAACGAGCCGGTGACATGCGCAGCGTGGACGAGCAAGCCCAGTTGGCAAATCAGGACCCTGCAAGATCGCGCCATTCCTGTGGACGAATATAAGTTCGAAGCTGATCGGGCCCATTCCCACGCAATTGAAGTGAACTCTTCTCATGCCGTCACCGTCTCTCATCCGGACGTCGTGGCGGACGTAATCAAACAAGCCGCCAGTGCAACCGCCAAGTGAACGGATAGGTGAGCTTACACCTTGGGTTAGATTGCGTGTTGACGTGGACATTCAGTGGGTCCACGATGATCTTGGCCGACAGGAGAAACGACACCAAGATGGCCTTCGTCACTTATTGGCATTCTGCGTCGCAATCCACTAGAGGCCGGACGAGAGATAATAACTGCACCGAACCGCAGTATCTTCAGGAAAGCGATTCGTGAGATCAGCTATTTTTTTCAAACGCGGGGCACGAAGGGATTGACCTCCCGTCGCGAGCTGCCGCACCCCGTATTGCCTCTATACCCATCGCCAAAACCTTTGATATAGTCATCTGCGCGGTTCAGTCGGACGGGTCACCGATCACCTATCGTAGTTGCAGAATCGGCGGGCACAGCCGGCCGCCGCGCGACGAAAGGAGCACACCTGAGATCGCGAGATCAATTGCTGCGAGAACAGAATCGGCTTCTGGCATTGTTGCCGGAGGTCCGGTGGGGTCTCCGTCACATCCCGGCGATCACAAATATCGGTGTCGGCGCAAAAGAGGTTGGCGGCGAAATCAGCGGAGATTTCGCGTTCCGCATCTACGTACCCTTAAAGCTGCCGGCGGATGAAATACCTTCCCACTGGAGAATTCCGGAGCGCATTCACGGCATAGCCACGGATGTCCTGACGGTCTCGCGGACAACGGACCTGGTGGATACGCGAAAACTTCGACCTGTTCGCGGTGGAATTTCGCTGAAGAACGAATACGTCCAGGAAGGCGAGCGGACGCTTGCCGGCACAATCGGCTGCCTGGCCAAGCTCATCTCTACTCTCGAGGTGGTGGCTTTAACCTGCGAGCATGTCATGTCGGCCGGACAAGCCACCGTCGGCGTTGCAGTAGGGCAGCCCAAGTACGTGATGTCGTGTTGTTGTTGCACCTTCAACGCGATCGGCAGCCTCTCGAAAGCAACAAAGACCGCACAGCTCGACTGCGCCGTGGTGAAACTCGACGATGACATCGCTAACGAAGTGGAGGCGGCGGACGGACTAAATATTGTGGATGAGATCGGCACCCTGACCGGCGTGGCGCAGGCCGTGTGTTTTGAGACCGTCACGAAGCGCGGGATCAATACCGGGCTCACTACGGGCCGAGTGACAGACATCTTGTTCGAGGGATCGCAGATTCTGATTGATTCTGCAACCCCCGCCAAGCCTTTTGCGGACCTGGGAGACTCCGGATCGGTAATCGTAGACAGCGCCAATCGTGTCATCGGACTCCTTTGGGCAACCGATTCTGCCACCCTGAAAAAGGGCGTGGCCAATCATATTGGGCCGGTGATGAATGAGTTGCAGATCATGATTGCAGGCAGCACGGATACAGGTTTGGGTATCCCGACAACGGGCTGCCCATGAGTGAGCAGCCGAGAGTGAAACTCGAGCCATACGAGGCTGCGTTGCGGCGGCAGCCCGGCGGCGCCGCCCTGGCGGATGCATTTGCCGAGCACGTCGAGGAAGTAGTCGCTCTGATCAACCGGAACCGCCGGGTCGCCGTCGTTTGGCAGCGATTCAAGGGTCCTGCCTTTGTTCGCGCTGCGGTAGAACGCGGGGTCTCCCACGGTGTCACCATCCCGCAGGACGTGGAAGGCTGCCCGCTTGAAATGTTGTTGTTGCAAATGGCAGACGCGTTGCAGAGCCACGGATCGCCGCCTCTGCGCAACGCGATTGCCGAGCATTCCCTGCAAATCCTAAAAATGGCGCGCGAGGCCGGCAACCTGACCGTTGCTCTGGCTTCACAGACTGAACCATGACGCAAAAACCAAAAGACCAACTCGACGCGGAAATCGCCCGGGCGGAAGCGAACCTGCCGGAAGCTCGCTCGCAATTGCTGCAGATTCCCGGAGTGCGGTACGTGACGGTGGGCATTAAGGAGACCGGCGGCCAGGCCACCCAGGACGTGGTCTTTCATGTATACGTCGATCGCAAAAAACCGCTGGTGGAACTCGCTCCCGCGGAGCGGATTCCCGCTACCGCAGCAGGAGTCGGCACCGACGTCATCGCCCTCCACTCCAAAGCGCACGACGTCATGGTGGGTGGTATGAAGATCAGCTCATCTTTCTGGGGCGGATCCGGGACCCTGGGTGTGATGTGTTTGGCTGCCGCCGACAATACCCATGCGCCCGCCGGCACTCCTCTCCTGCTTACCAATCATCACGTAGCCGAGGACATCGGCGACCCGATCGGTTTTACATGTGTATGCGATTCGTGGTGCTGCAATTGCTGCGACATCGGAAAAGTGGTAGACACGGCGCTGACCAACCATGTGGATGGATCCATCGCGACGCTGAATACAGGTGTGCATTTCGCCCACGAGATTCTGGGCATTGGAGCCATCCGTGGGCAGACTGCCGCCACGCTGAACATGCCCACGGTCAAGTACGGAGCCTCCAGTGGGTTCACCAAAGGATCGGTGACGTCCATCACCTATCCGACAACCCGGACTGACGGCGCTCATTTTGACAACCAGATACGCATTGCTCCCACCGCCCCGTCCAAGGTGATGAGCATCCCTGGCGACTCGGGATCGGTTTACGTGGAAGAAGCTTCCAACCGCATCGTGGGTCTCAATCACGCCGGCGACGACCAAGGGGTCGCGATCGGCAACCAAATTGCCGATGTGATGACGCAGCTCAAGATCACTTTTCCCGTGATCGGGACGGCTGGAGCGATTCCTTTGGGTGCTATGCCCGTCGAAGAGGATAGGGAAGCGATCGAGCAAGTGCTGGCCTTGCGCCGCGATCTGGAGAACACAGAATTCGGGCGTGAATGGTTGGACCTGATGCGGGCTCACTCCTCGGAAGTGCGTCACCTGGTGAACCATCACCGCACAGCGAAAGTTGCGTGGCAGCGCTGCCAGGGTCCCGGCTTTGTAGCCCATTTTGTCGCCAGCGCACGCGATCGTCTGCGTCGCGTACCACGCGAGCTGGGCGGGATGCGATTGGAAAACGCGATTATTTCCATGGCCGCAACCTTGCGTCAATGTGGCAGCCCGGCGCTGGCGGCAGCAATCGCACAACACTATCTCGCTGTCCTCGAATGCGCGCAAGGCGCAGACTCTGCGGCAAGGGCTCTCGAAAACGTAAAACGCATGGCCGGCGGCCGCTCTTTGTCTGTGGCGGAAAGCCGGATGCATGGCTAGTGAAACGGGCACGCTCGAAAACCTGCTGGGCGCCGTAGCCAGCGTCTTTTCGCCGCTGCTGAATCACATGGAAAGCGCTACAGCGCTTGAGCTGCTTGCGGAGTTCGGACTCCAGTTTCCTGACAGCCTTGCGGCCGACCCCGGTTTTAGTGCTGCGCTCAACAGCATGAACACCGGCTTGACCGCCCTCCCGGATCTGGTCGGGACTTTGTTCCAGGACGTCGAAAACAACGATACTGCGGGCGTCCTCCAGGTGGGCGCCCAGGTCATCCAACGCATCGCGGACCTGATTCACGGCTTTACCACATTCGCCAATACGATCGCGGCGCTCAAGGGCACGCTCCCGGGATTAACGCCCGGCGAGGTTCAGGCTTTTGCCGATGCGTTGCCTAAGCGCCTGTTTGACTACCTCGTCATTCGCCAGGTAGAAGACGCTCTTCCCCTGGTAGCGGCGCTTTTCGATTTTATTGGGGTCTTCATTCGAATCGATCAGAATGTGGGTTCGGTCGATCCGCTAAGACCGCCCTTTACCAGCCGTGAATTGCGCCTGAGCGGCCTCTCCAGTTTTCTAAAGTCTCCCAGCGCCGTGCTGCTTGCGAGCTATGACTGGGGAGCGCCCTCCTTCGACGGGCGCGCGCTGCTCCAGAAGCTCGCCAAGCTAGGCCCCGAGATGGGTCTGCCGGCCGCGTATACCGACACTGGCACGCCTACGCTCGATTTAGTGTTCCTCGAAGTGCAGCCCAAGTCCGATACGGTACCACCTGGGTTGCAATTACAACTCGACACTCCGCTTAAAGCCAGCAAAACATTCACGACGCAAGGGCCTCACTGGTCCCTTGAATTCGATACCGATCTCGACACCCCCGTACAAACGACGCTGGACCTGCAGCCGGATGGGTCGTTTGCCTTTACCACTCCGGGGCCGGCCCTGCAGGGAAAGGTAAACGCCACCTTCCTGGTAAAGCCCGACGCGGGCGCGCAAGCTTACGTTCTTATCGGCGACCCGAATCAAAGCCGGCTCGAATTTCAGCAGTTCTCTGTCGTATTAAAAAGCACCCTGGTGTGGAACACCTCCACCAGCAAGGCGGCCGGCGACTTTTCCGTCGACGCACATCTTACCGCAGGTCAACTGGTGATTGACCTCTCCGAGGCGGATGGATTTATCAGCACGCTGCTATCGGGAGGCAAGGTCACCTCGCAATTCGACATCGACCTCGGTGTTGCTCATGACGCTTTCTATTTCAACGGCACGGGCGGCCTTAGCATCCAGCTGCCGCTGCATCTGAGCCTTGGACCCGTGGAGATTGACTCGTTGACCGTCGGCATTGGCCTGAACCCCGACGGCATTCCGGTCAGCTTGGGAGTCGACGCGAAAGGCAACCTCGGACCCCTGACCGTCGTCGTGCAAAACGTCGGCATGACGGCGACGTTT
>CAWKKM010000029.1:0-128093 GCA_963850235.1 uncultured Acidobacteriaceae bacterium
TCCGCGCGCTTTTGATGATGTGGGGTAACTTCTTCGGTCCCGAATCTCCGGAAGGATACCATCCGCTAAACTCCCGCCGCATGCGAGCCGATGAATGATGATATGGAGGCGCAGCGACTATTTCTGGCGAGGTTGACTTGGCACGGATGGCTCCCCGTGCATAACGTGGACTTTAGGCGATGAAATCTTTCAATGTTGTCAGCTCCGCATTGCTCGTCGGCGTTCTCGAATTCATAGCGCTCGCCGTGTGTCCTTCGTCGGCGCTTGCGGCAACCGCAAGCACTACGTTCGGTGTCTCCGCTACGGTTCAGGCCACGTGCCTGGTCTCCGCTACGCCCATGGTATTCGGCTCCTATACTGGCACGCTGGCCAGTTCCACGGGCACGGTCTCGGTCACCTGCACCAACACGACGACCTACAATGTCTCGCTTAGCGCGGGATTGGCATCCGGCGCAACAGTCACCACCCGCAGCATGACCGGTCCTGCCTCGGCCCTGTTAGCGTATGGCCTTTTCCAGAACGCCGGCTTTACGGTCAATTGGGGCCAGACGATCGGCACCGATACCGTCTCCGGAACCGGCAACGGATCTGCCCAACCAATCACTGTGTACGGCCAGGTAGCGGCGGGGCAGTTCGTCGCGCCCGGTTCTTACGCAGATACGATTACAGCGACAGTCAGCTACTGACCGTTTCGGAGCTGTCGCTGGGAGCCCCATGATCTCGTGGAACCCATGCCGAGGTAGGGCAAGAGCCAACGCGCTCGCCCCCGTTCTTATGGCTCTATTGACTGGACCTGCGGTGCAAGCGCAGACATTGACGGTGCTGCCCGTCAATGTCTGGCTCCAGCCCGGTCAAAGGGCCACTATGCTGACGGTGACCAACGGCGGGGACCACGAAACCGCCATCCAAATTCGCGCCTACGGTTGGAACCAGCAGGATGGAGACGACCAGCTCACCGCCTCAGACGCAGTGGTCGTAAGTCCGCCAATTGCCACAATCGCTCCGGGCGCCTCGCAGGTGGTTCGCCTGATCCTGCGTCAGGCCCCCGACGGCCGAGAGGCTAGCTACCGTATTCTGGTCGACCAGCTTCCGCCTCCGGCCGAGCCGGGGATTGTTCACGTTGTGCTACGTCTGTCCATTCCAATCTTTGCTCTCCCTAGGGCGCGGGCCATTCCCCATCTTCAATTTCACATCGAGAGCAATGCTGGGTCGGCCTATCTGGTAGCGATCAATGAGGGCGGCCGCCATGAAGCCATCCGCAATGTCGCGCTATGGACCAGCGACGGGCGTCAGTTAAGCACCAGGTCCAACGCCTCGCCGTATATTCTCGCCGGCGCTACCCGGCGTTGGCCCATTGTCGTCGAAGGAGCTCCGCCGCTGCCGGATGAAACCTTGCGAATGACAGTACATGCGGATGCCGGGGTGATCGAACAGAAGGTTCGCGTTGTCGGGGCCCAATGATCCAGCCTACAAAGCCGCCACCTGGCTTGGATATTCGGGCATCCTTTTCCTGATCATGACCCTTATGCCGCGGCTATCAGCAGGTGCCGGGAACACCAACGAGGTGGCCTCGACTGGAGCCTCCGTGGCACTTGCCGATGAGACGCTGTTGCTGGAAGTCGAGGTGAACGGTCATTCCATCGGCAAGGTCGGCCAATTCATCCTGCGTGACGGCACCAGGTTAATGGCGCGGCCAGAGGAGTTGCGCGATCTCGGGTTCCGGGTCCCCAACTCGCCCGCGTCTGGGCTTGACGGACTGATCGCCTTGTCCGACCTCCCCGGTTTGACCTGGAGTGTCGATCAGAAGAATCAGGAGTTACATGTAACAGCAACTGATAGTTCTCTGGTGCGGACGATATTGCACTCCAATGAAAATGAGAGTCCTGCCAGCCGCCGGGTTATCGAGAGCGGCACGGGCGTCACGCTCAACTACGATACCTTGGGCACATTCGCTCAGGGCAAAATGGGAGGAACCGCGTGGCTGGACCTGCGCGGGTTCTCGCCCAGGGGTATCGTGGACTCCGGTTGGCTCGTGAACGCTGGCGCCCAAACGAACGGGGCCGGCGCAAAGAGGGCGATTCGCCTTGATTCGACCTACTCCTTTGCAGATGTCAATACGCTGCGACGCTATCGTGTGGGCGACTTCATCACGGGTGGCCTTGCCTGGACCCGGCCAATTCGCCTTGCGGGACTACAGGTTCTATCGGATTTCAGCATACGCCCCGACCTCGTGACTTTTCCATTACCCTCGATCAGCGGCTCGGTCGCAGTTCCATCCACGGTGGATGTGCTGGCGAACGGCAACACGGTGGTATCCAGCCAGGTCGGCGCTGGCCCCTTCGAAATTCCACAGTTGCCGGTCTCAACAGGAGCAGGCACGATCTCGATGACGGTCACCGATGCGTTGGGCCGGCAGGTGAACGTAACACAGCCGTTCTATGCCAGCTCCTCGCTGCTAGCTCCAGGGCGGAAAACTTTCTCCGTCCAGGCTGGCCTGGTGCGGCGCAACTGGGGCTCTATCAGCAATGATTTCGGGAAGATCGCGGGCACCGCTGTATACCGGCGTGGCCTGACACGAAAATTCACTGCTGAAGGAAGCATCGAGGGCACTCCAGGCACGGTTGCGGCCGGCGCGGGCGGCGTGGCCCAGGTAGGCAATCTTGGCATCCTCAACCTGGCCATAGCGACCAGCGCCGGTACGGCGCATCCCGGCGCTCAATTCTCCTTTGGCGCGCAACGTATCGGCAGAATTTTTAGCCTGTCTGCTTCCGAGACGTGGGCCGGCAGGAACTTCCGGGATGTGGCGGCGATGAACGCCGAACCAGTGCCACGCAAACAATTCAACATCAGCGCCGGCCTGCAACTGCGACACCTCGGCTCGTTCGGCATGGATTATGCGACGCTCGACCGGGATGGCACAACGGCAACGTATATTCCGGACTCGATTGCTTCCCAGCATTCGAAGGTCTTCTCCGCGAGTTATTCGATCCAGGTCCACCGGATGTGGATCTATGCCAATGAATTTCGCGACCTGGACAAGAGTGGCAGCGACGGGGTGCAATTCGGTTTCACGATCCCATGGGGCCTGCGCAGATCGGCCGGGGTGAGCGCGTCGTCCGATGGCTCGGGCCAGATACAGGCTCAACAATCGCCCACAAAAATCGGCGAATGGGGCTACCAGGCCTTCGTCGCGGCCGGCAATAACTCACACGAATTTATCCAGACGCAGTACAAATCGCCCTTTGCGCTGCTTTCGGCCGGAATCGATCGCAACATCGGGACCACGTCCGTGCGCCTGGAGTCCCAGGGCGCGCTCTCGTTCGTCGACAGGGGCTTGTTTGCCTCGAATACGATCTACGACAGCTTCGCTATCGTGGATACGGGCAGCATGGAGCACGTTCACGTCTTGCAGGAGAACCGGGATGTTGGCAGGACAAACGCCGCGGGTCGGCTGCTGGTCCCCGATATGCGCTCCTTCGATAGGAACCATCTTGCCATCGTGGCAACCGATGTCCCGCCCGATGCTACGATCGCCGTCACTACACGCGAGGTAAGGCCGCAGGATCGCTCCGGCGTGGTGGTCAGTTTCGCGATCAAGATCAGCCATGGCGCGCTGCTGCAATTGGTTGATCAGGCTGGAGTCCCCGAACCGGTTGGCAGTACCGCGAGGATTCAGGCGACTGGCGCAGTGTTCCCGGTTGGCTACGACGGGAACGTGTATGCCGACAGCCTTGAACTCCACAACACCGTGGAGATTGAGCGTCCGGACGGCGGGCACTGTACCGCTGCTTTCGATTACAAGCCGGTGCCGATGGAGATTCCGAAGATCGGGCCTTTGCCATGCCTGGAGGAGAAGCGATGAGAGCTTGGCTCGCAGCCGTGGGGACGCACATGGATCACGTCCAAATGGACGGCGCTACCAGTGGCGCTGCTGTTGCTGATTGCTCCAGTCGCGGGAAACGCCGCTTGCCAGAGCCTCTCGGTAACTCCGCTGCCATTCGGCAACTACACGGGTGCGGCGCTGTCTTTTACTGCAACGGTAACAGCCAAGTGCGACAACGGGTACGCGTATATTATCGGCATTGGTGGGGGCTCCAGCGGCAACGAGGCCAGCAGAACGATGCGTTCCGGCTCAAACGTTCTGAATTTCCAGATCTATTCAGATGCAGCGCACACCTCATACTGGGGCTCCATCAACCCGGGCAACAATTATGTGAACGAGACTGGTACCGGGGCAAACCAGACATTCACCATCTATGGCCTGGTGCCTGCGGGGCAACTGGTGCCGCCTGGCAGTTATAGCGACTCGATGATCACCTTCTTGTATCAGACGGGCCTCTTCGTCTTTCTCGGCGCGAGCGCGACGGTGGTAGCCAACTGCACGGTCTCGGCCAGCACCTTAGCCTTCGGAAACTACACGGGCGCGTTGACTAACAACGCCTGTGCCGTGACGGTCACCTGCACCAACACGACCAGCTTCGATATCGGTCTCGATGCCGGAATGGCCACCGGGGCTACCGTGACGACAAGGATGATGACCGGGCCCTCCTCAGCCAGGCTGAATTACGCATTGTTCCGAGACGGCGCGCGTACGCAGAATTGGGGCAATACTGTCGGCGTCGATACCCTCCCTGGTCAGGGCAACGGTACTCCCGTGGCGTACAGCGTTTTCGGTCAGCTTCCGGCAGGGCAGTATGTCGCCCCGGGAGATTACACAGATACCGTCGTCGCCACCATCACCTATTGACGTGCGAATTGCTCCGATTGTCGGTATGCTTGCGGGCATGTAGGATTTCAGACGGTGAGGTGACATACGGTGAGGTGACAGACACCTTGTGGTTTGTCACTTTGTGGTTAGGAAGGCTTTGGCGACACGAACCTGAATGTTCCGCGTCCGAATGGGACTCTTTATGTGAAGTTGCGGGATGATCCCTCGGTGGTGAACACCGCGGTTCTGCCGGTAACTCCGGAGCCGTCGTAGTCTGCTGCGGTCGCGCCCTTGGCGGTTCCGGCAGCGGCTCATCCAGCCGAGCCGAAGCCAACCGAGCCGGCCGCTGAGCCGGTTAAGGATGCACCGCCGGCGGAACCGCCCGTTGCTCCACAGAACTAGGTAGGCTCTAACGTCTCTGGAAGCCGTGCTTGAGCAGCTTTGTGCTTCGTCTAGACTCTGACCACCAAACTTAGTACTGGCTACCGTCGCAACCCGGGGTTTCGATGCGCTGAAAGTAGCAGTTCCGTCCTTCTAAATTTCCCCCCCATCGCCGCATCTGCCCGCAGCACAGTGCCAAGCGGTAGGGAAAAAGGGTTCGAGAAATGGCTCAAATGTGCGCACTATGCGCACTAGGTTTCCTTCCGGGAGGAAAAGTGGCGATCAACAGAGGCCGCACCGGCCGTGTCCTGATGACGGCCGGTGGCGAGTTTGTGCGAATGGTAAGAGTGATGGTGGTGGCTCGGCGGCGCGGCGGTCGCCGGCGGCGGCAAAGCTTTTCGAAAAACGTGCGCATTCAGCGCAGTCTGTTTCGAAGGATTAGCGCCTGCGCAAAGGATGCCACGCCTGCATAACCGGGAGAAGGAATCCAAAAAGCTAAGGATCTGCATAAATGACAGCAGCTGCATGACGGCACGGGTCGACGGAACCTCGCAGGCCTGGCTGATCTCCGAGGGGCAAGAATTGAGGGAAGTACTAAGAACTCTCCGGCCGACGGAAATGGTGCGTGATATGCGTGGTATGCGTGGTAAGTCACGCAGGTTGGTTGTTGTCTGCATCGGTTGACGAGCAAAGAGTCTGGGGTCGGCCCTTGCCGGATAGGCTTTTGTGGCAGACCCCGCCCATCGATATGAGCTGTTGCAAGGCGGCGGGTTAGGTTGTCAAAGAGCTGCTCATCTAGCAAGGACGGCCTGGGCGCCTTTGCTCGTTGCACAATCGTGCGCTCACCCCGCGATGGAATCCTGGCTGGCATCCGGCTCCGGCAACGGGGTGGGGTCGGGTTTAAGGTCACATACTTAGGTGCGGATTGGGTGTAATTTGTGTCACCGGTAATTAGGTTTTTTTTTGGCTCCGGGCCCGACGGACCACGGAAGGTGGCATTCCTACACCGCGGCGGTTGCTCAGGTGGTTGCCACAAGGAGTGCCCGAGGCGATCGACACCCCGATTTCCGGCTCCCCGGAAGGGGGAGAACTAGGTTCCTTTAGGAGGCCCCTTTAGTCCCGCAGTGGCGGTTACCCGTGGGGGCCCGCAAATATCCAGCGTACGTGAACGTTCCGTCTGGCCACTTATTTTTGGCGACTTATTTTCACATTTGGAAGAATTGAAACAAGCAGCTTAAGGACCGCCGCACCTTGACTATCGAGTTCCTCCGGCATCTCGTGTCTCCCTTGCACTGTGGAATCAGAATGGCTGCATTAGCCCCTTGTTTGATTTCTACTCGTTTGTCTTCAGCTTTGCTTCATTTTCATGAAGGCCTTGAAGGGAGGCATTGAAGGTACAGACTGTCGCCGTATCCGGTCTTCCCATCCCGTCACCGGGTCGTTCGGGTCACCGGCTGTTCGCAATTCACTGTTTCGAGCGATGAACGATTATAGGGCACCCGCGCCGGCGGCCGCTGTCCGTCTGCGTTTTCTGCAAAAGGCGAGTTTTTAGACAGAAACCTGGTGACATACGGGAAGGTCGCCTACTGTTACGTTTAAGCATTAATACATCCCATATATCACCCGGTATTTGTGGGTTCAAACTCGAGCGCTTGGCGGCCGTCAGGAAGTTTTGATTGCAGACCAACGGAGAACTGCTAGAATGTTCGCCACTCTGCATTTGGACAGTCAAGATCGTTGCACCATTGCGCGGAATGCATTCTGTCGGGGAGAGGGCAAGTTGCTAAATACCGAACCGGCACCGCTACCGCGAAAGAGCCTTTTGAGTCGCCTGTTCGACTATATTTCTCAGGGAGGCAAGCCTGCAATTTCTGGCGCTTCGGCTGGCGCTGCGCTGGGTCTTGGAATCGTAAAGTTTCTAGGGATTTGGGTAGGCGCAGGCGTGCTCCATGGCTCTGCCGGGAGCCTCGTGGGCGCGATAGTCGGTGCAGTCCTCGCAGGGCTCCTGGGAGTAATAGAGGAACGTCGGGATGCGGCGAAAGGAAGGGCCCCGGAATGAGTGCCTTCCTTCTGTCAGGACTAGTGGCTGCGGGGATTTGCGTATTCCTATATTTTTCACTGGCTGCCGCAGCCAAAGTCGCGCCAGTCTTAGGAAACGCAATCGAGATTATTCTCTCGGCGGTCGGCGCAACAGGCGGGGTAAAAGTTTGCGTTTATGTCCTCTTTGGACAGCTCGCCCAGGCGCTCGCAACTGCCCCCAAACCTAACAATCTGCACTTTCTAGTTCACGTATCTGAAGAAGATACCGTATATTTTTTCATTGGGGGATTCGCTCTAATGTGGATCTCACTTGAAGGAATTGTGCGCCGCCTGTTACCTCTGTATAGGGTTTCCAAGCATGGTAGCAGCGAAACCTAAGGCGCCAATCCCATATAGTGCGAGATCAGGGAGATCCAGGACAGGGACGGGGGGAACAATGGGGGACGGCCTGATCTGAGCGAGCTTCCGCTACTCGTTGCGGGTTGCAAACCTGGTGACCGCAAACCCGGTCGAGCCCAGACCCATCACCCCTTCGTGGCATCCCTGGATTCTATACTCGCACCGAATCAACAGATCGCGCAGTTTCAGCCTATCCCCCTTTTACCCCGATAGCGGTTTCGATCCTCGCTGATTAAGTCCGCGCCACTCACCTTAAGCTTCCTGGTTCCATAGATAGCTCGCATCCGTCCCATGAAATCCGGCAGTCCGGGCGAAGCGGAAGGCTGTTCCGGCACGAGACGCGCGATGACGTGCCCCCGCTTGGTGATCTGGACTTCTTCACCCTGGCGCAAGAGGTGCTCGATCTTCTTGAAGCTGTACCGTAGATCTCGAAGCGAGGCTGTCTTCATGTGATACATTCTCGCATCACAGCTCTCCACTCGTCTGCCCGTCTACTGATTAGCAGGAAACGAAAACTGATGAGTATACTTCGATCCATGAATTCAGATAGAGCATTCTTTTCCAGGCGGAGGCTGCTGTTTCTCGCAGGAATGTCCTCTGTTCCCTTCCTCGGAGTTATGCGCGGTTCTTCGCGGCTGGATGCGCAGGAAAAGACCAGCTTTCCTGAAGGATTCGACGCGGTGGAGGCGGCACCGCAAAGTCACAAGGTGCTGTTTGAAAACGCGATTGTCCGTGTGCTTCAGGTGCAGGTTGCCCCCGCCGCCAAAGAGCCAATGCATCATCATCGATGGCCGAGTATGTTTCTCGTGTGGGACGCCGGCGGCCGGACCGAACATATAAGGATCGTTCACGCCGACGGAAGTGTACACGATGTCCCGAGCCGGGAGAAACCTGTCTCACCTGGCGCATGGCGCGTCACCTGGTTGAACCCGGAACCGATGCACTCGATTGAAAATATGGAAACGGAGCAGAGCGCCGCTACAGTTTCCAACCGGCCGCCAACGGTTCGTGTGGAACTCAAGTTTGCCGGGTAGCGGCTGCTTGATGAATCTCGGCGGACAACAGGGCGCGCCGCTTTCTCTTTGCGATGGCGAACGACGGGGTGCAGATCAGTCTGTAGTGCACCCCAAAAGTGAGACACGGCGGGCGCGAGGAAATAGGTGACACATATCGGCCATAATGAGACAGGCCGATGGCGAAAAAGAAGGCGAGAAAGTTCAGCACGGAGTTCAAGCTAGAGGCGGTGCGTCGCATGGCGGAGGCCACGAGCATTGTTGGTCTGGCGGAGGAATTGGGCGTTCGGCGCAAGCTGCTGTATCAGTGGCGTGACCGATTACAAGCAGAAGGCAATGCCGGGCTGGAAAGACGTGTGGGCCGGCCACCGGGGAGCAGGCCGCAGAAGAGTTCGCGACCTGTTGCCAGCGCAACGGAGTTGCGTATTGCCGAGTTGGAACGGCTGCTTGGGCGCAAGCAACTGGAAGTGGATTTTTTAAAACGAGCCTTCGAGCACGTCAGGGGAGCAGCATCGAGTCACACCAGCGCTGGAGAGAAGGAACCTACCGCGCCATCGAAGCCTCGCTCTCGCTCGAAGGGGAAGGACTGACCGTGGCCGAGCAATGCCAGACAGCGGAGGTGAGCCGGGCTGGCTTCTATCGCTATCTGCATCAGGCCAAGCCCAAACAGGCCGATATGTTACTTCGCGCCCGTTTGCAGGAGCTGGCGGTTGCGCATCGTCGTCTGCGAGGCTATCGCATGCTGACTGCGTTGCTACGACGAGAAGGGCAACTGGTGAACCGCAAGCGCGTGTTGCGGCTGATGCGGGAGGATAACCTGCTGAGCTTACGCCGCAGCAAATACGTGTTTACCACCGATTCAGCGCATACTCTGCCCATCTACCCGAACCTGGCGCGGCACGCGAAGCTGACGGCACCGAATCAGTTGTGGGTGTCCGACATCACCTTCATTCGCCTGCGCGATGAGTTCATCTACCTGGCAGTGATTTTGGACGCCTACTCTCGCCGCGTCGTCGGATGGGACCTCGGACGGACTCTGCATGCGGAGTTGGCACTTGGAGCGTTACGGATGGCTCTCAAGCAGCGTAGCTGGAAAGCCGAAGGGTTGATTCACCACTCGGATCGCGGTGTTCAATATGCGTCGGCCGAATATACCGCTCTGTTGGACAACAACGAGATCCAGATAAGCATGAGCCGCCGTGGCAATCCCTACGACAATGCTCGTGCTGAGAGGTTTATGCGAACGCTCAAGGAAGAGGAGGTTCACGACGCGACTTATCTGAACTTGGAAGATGCGCGCAAGCGGATCGGCCGGTTCATCGAAGAGGTGTACAACCGAAAGCGACTGCCATTCCGCGTTAAGATATCTCACACCGGAAGAATTCGAGCAGCACAGCCAGGCGCCGCGGAAGTGACGGCGCTGATGGAAACGATGGAAAACCAAAGAACGGTTTACCACCGCTCCCACAGGCCTTGGAAATCCCTCCGGGATTACCACACTCCCGCGGCACGGCGGCTGCTAATCCATAACGAAGCATCAACCAGGCCGAGAGTGTCACCAATTAATCGACGTCCGGCGTGTCTCAACCCAGGGGTGCAGTCCAGTCTGTCACCGGTTAGCCTGTCACCGGTTAGCCGTCACCGACACAACCAGCCTTCTGGATCCGGCAGTGAGCGGCATAGAAATGCTGGTAGCACCTGACTCCAAACCGCTCATTCCAGGTGGCGAGCTACCGTTCAATGCTCCGCGCAGTCGGGAAGCAATTCGCATGAGAGAAGCGCTGGCCACTGCCGAGGGCAAAGCCCGTTATGCACTTCGACAGACAACCGTGGAACCGGTATTCGGCTAGATCAAAGAGACGCGCGGCATCCGCAGATTCCGCTTACGCGGCCTGCTAAACGTGACATCAGAGTGGAAGCTTATCTGCGCCACGCACAATCTTCTCAAACTATTTCGCCATCGAATGGCTCTGGCTCACGCCTGATGCGCTGACGACCGCTAACCTGCCCCAGCACACCTAAAACTCACATACGGCGCCTCCAACCGTGCCAAAGCATTACGCTCCGAGAACCCCCTTGCAGGCTCCTGCCTCGACGATGCCGCAGTTTCTCTCCGACACACTCCCAGTCTGTCCCTCTGTCGTCACGGGTCTGGCCTGTGTTCAACGGGGGCTATCTAGCTATGTCATCAGTGAAAGCCTTGTACATGGCATCATAGGCAGCCCTGTAATTGGTCGCTTCGCTCCCCGTGAGTTGGGGATCCCATTGCTTATTCCATTTAGAATTATTATCTTTTTCATATACATCTGTTTGTATACGCGCATCAGTACCCGAATCCTGAAATGTGGCGAAGGCTGCATCCATATAAGTAGTGTAGGCCGTGAATGTTTTCTGCGACCAGATACCTCTGTTTTCATACATTTCCCTATCGACAGTCCGTTTATATCCGATGATCGTGTATGGGGTCTCTTCCTTCCACGTGCCTACGTCCGCAATGAAACAATGAATTCGATTGAGATCGTCCTTGATCACGTCATAGCTCTTGATTCTTGCACTCGTCAGAGTGTCTTGGCGATGCTCGGCTCTCGCGACAAAAATGCCAACAATGATAACCAGAATCGGAGTGAGAGCTGAAATGACGACCTTCGTCAGCTCCAAACTGTTCCAAGGATCAGTCTTTTTGCGAGGTCCTTTGGCTGCCCCGTTGATTGCGGCGGCCAGGTTGTTGATGGCTCCGCCTACGGAGGCCTCAGCTAAGGGCTCGGAAGAGATTAAAGGCTCGGGCGGGACAGGGAGCGACATCGCGATCTCCTCATGCCTTGATGTCTCACCCGCACATGGTACCTCAAGACATGGGTTGCTTTCTCACACATTTCGGGGACGAGCTAACCGCTATCCTTCTGACCTGGACGATCGGATGGATTAGGATGGCCAAGGCCGCCCTAAGAGATCTCGCCTCCCGATTCAAGCAGCTCTACATTAAGCTTCCTTAATCGTTCCCGCATGAGAAACTCGGCCTGGGGCAGTTTCGGGACCAGATCGCTTGACCCCCATCTGAAATGCAAAATCGCCTCCCAGGTGGCTGGAGCGGAGTGCTGCGACTCGTCCAGTGGGGCTGCTCATTGTGGTGCGGACTCGACGGGAGCTGTTCCGTTTAGTCCCGACTGTTAGTAATGGGTGTTATCATCATTTGCCGCAAACTTCCGAAAGCAAGTGATGTCTATATGGTGCGGAACCGAAGAGCTACAGAACTAAATGGACAGGGTGTGAGGGCTTGAGCCAATGTCCAGCCTGACCAAATTTCCCGGGTCTTATGGAATTATCGTCGGAATCACTCTGCTCGGCCTTGCGTGGTTGATCGCCTGGTTGCGGATAAAGGGAGAGTCCTTCCATTTTGATATCCATGGGGAAAAGGGGTCCTTCGCACCGTTGCTTTCCAGTTATCTTGACATCGCCAAATTTGTCTTGGGTCTCGCTTCGGGTTCCATTGTACTTTTGGCCGGCTCTGCTACGTTCCGCACAACCAGCCATTTAGTGTCATACTTCGCTTCTCCATTATTCTTATTGGCGCTGAGTATCCTATATGGAGTCTTCTTCATGGCAACCATGATCGTTAACTACGAGGGCTATCGGCATAGCACACAACCTTACACGCGCCTCAAATATGTCACAAACTTGGCGCTGGGCTTTAGTTGTCTCTTGTGTTTTTCTGTGGGTTACCTTTGGTTGGTCCTAAACGTGATTAGACAGGCATAACTCTCGGGGCCTAATCGGGTGACAGCTTACTATTGCAGCAAATCCAACCGCTCGCCCACCGGGTTCGCCACGGCCTTGCGCCCGGGAGCAGCGACGGGCAATCGGTAAGTTTCGGGGACAGGTTTGCTCAACCCCCATCCGAAATGCAGTTTAATTCCCAAAGCTGGGTATTTCGGGCGCGTCTCATGCGTCGACGTCATACTTATTCCCCTCGTTTTTGGAGTTTCCGGGGATAGGTTTGCTGTCGACGCATCTCCTCCCGACGCATCTCCTCCAGAGAGACCACTTCCAGCAAAGTGCCACTCCCGTCTGATCGCTGTGCTGATTGCTCTTCGGTCAGATTGCCCTCTTATATCTATTCGCAGACTCTCGCCCGTGCGTATTTCGGAGGGATCCTGTCATCGGGTATGTTGGGCCGATTGGACGTGAAATCAGGATTTGTCTTCAGTCTTACGGGCAGACTCAGACTCTCTAGCTCGATTACTTTGCCGTCGACATTGAAACCTGCTGCGCTTATGCGGACTGGAAATAGTGAGCGATTACGAATAAGAATTCTGAGGGACGGGGCTCCGTTGTCGTCTTTGGCCATCACCTGAGTACCGTCAAGAGTGGGCCAGTAGTCAATGACCTTTTGAACCTTCAATCTCTCTTGGTCGCGTAACCAGGTCCACCAAAATGGCAGCATGGCGGGAATTCCTGTGACTGCGGCACCGACGCAAGCGACGATAGTTTCTTTCCCTAGCTCGGTCATTTTCACCTTGCCCCTCGGGAGCCTGAGCGGAATTCTACTGCACAGCCCCTCGCGCGTTCTTCTTCGATCCGCGTCGACACTCTATGAATGATGATGATGATATCGTTGTTGTAGTTACGAAACAACCCGGTGCAGTCCAGAATTTGTCACCTTGTTGTTGTCACCTTGTTGTTGTCACCTTGTTGTTTGGTAGTTGCGCTATACCTGACGTGGGCCAGGCCGACAGACTTGAAACCCTAATGCCGAGTGAAAACGGGCCTCAAACGATAGGGAACCGATGAGCGAAATCCCTCGAACTTTCCACGAGCATCTGAGTATGATTGATCGCGTAATGAAGATCATCATGGCGGACGACCCTATTCCTTTGCTTGGGGGGCTGCTCTACATGGATTTGGTGATATTCGCCTGCCAATGTATGTGGCACCTCAAGGACTGGATGAAAAACGACCCGATTTTTTGCGCTAAAGATGCGAAGGCGTTGGATCTCGATATCCACTCTGAACAATGTCTCAAGATTTGCGCCGACTTAGCGAACGGATTGAAGCACCTATCGCTTAAGAGTCCTAAGACCAACTTCTCGCTTTCTCCCCGTACCGGAATTCATGTCGAACGCGGGATTTGGCAAGAGTACTACTACGTAGTTTGCTCAGATGGAACCGATAACGGAATGGAGCTACGCAGTCTTCTTTTGCAGTGCCGTGATGCTTGGCAAGGCATCATCAATAAGCACTATTTGAGCAACGTTGAAACCGAGTCGTTCCTCAACAAGTTGGCCGAGGTGGCCGAGGAAGTTCGTAAGAATTTGGGCGCGAAGTGATGGTCTCCTGGTCTCTGGCATCACTACCATCCAGGTGCTCCAACGGCTCACCCGCCGCCTCAACAACCAGTGACGGATCGTAACCGTGACAATTCGCGGGAATATTGCTCGCTCTCATGCGGTGATCGTTCCGTCTGTCACCAGGATTTGTCACCAGGATTTCTCCAACGAACTCATTCTGCGGTTGATGATCTCTTCAAATTCGCTATTGTTGATGCCAAGACGCCTTTTGAGATGAAACTTAGCGCCTTCATTTAATTTATTCTCAAGCGGCAGATATGCAACACCTTCCCATATGGTTATTTCGTCAAAAACGAGATCCCATCGCTCTCGTGTGTGAAGAAGGTGATGCTCAAGACCCAGCGTCAAAAATGCTTTGCGAAGTAAGATGACGTCGGGTGAGTTATGAAGGTCCGGTTTTTTATTCCGACTGATCAGATGGGAAATGAGACAGATACCACTAAAATCTGCGATGACAAATACCAAGACCTCATTGCGAGCTATTTTGTTATGCTTATCACGCATTCAGGGTTGGTGCGACGCTAGTCAGGCCTCAAAAGTAGTCTGCGGTTTGGTTTGAGGTAAAAGTTATGCGACGTTATCACGGTAGGGCGTCCGTCTATTTTGCAGTTTTCGGCGCCATAGTTGCGATCATAGCCGCATCAATCTCGCTGGCAGTATTTCTGCGCTCATCAGAAGGCCAACATGAGAACAGTAATCCATCGGCATCGCCGCCAATAGAATTACCTTCATCCGAACCGCCGCTGCCGGCACCAACCGAACCGCCGCCTCCGGCACCAACCAAACCTCCGTGGTCCCCAGAATCAAGCCCACGGACCGGTTTTCCGTCTCGCTCCCCTGCATCAAGCGACCCAGTAGAGAGAGAGTACGAAAATGAGTTTAAGAAGGCTAAAAGCGGGGAGATCAAGTACAACATTCCACCAGACATGGTCGTCGCCGAGGTGAAGACGGTCACTGTAAGAATATATGGTCCGGCAGCCTCGCAAGCCCAGAAGCAGGACTTTTCCTCTACCGGTTCCGGTTCTCTTAAAGTGGTCAGCCCGATGCTGGTAACCCTATCAGAGCCAGACAATCCTGATGCTTTCAAGATCGTCCAAGATGACAAGGAGAGCGGCCTTCAATTCCTGCCGAGCGATTCCTTCGCGGAATGGATGTGGACCGTCACACCGCTGAAGTCCGGTAGCGATCCTGAGAGGCTAAAGGTCAGCGCCTTCATGGTCTTTCAGCAAAAGCTTCCGAACGGGATGCCAGCCCAAGCAGAGATCGGGTCCTACACGGCGACCGTCAACGTAAAGGTCCAGCCTCGCATGAAAATTGTCGGAGAGTGGCTTAGCGAAAACTGGAAAGATCTGCTGAAGTACTTGATCCCTGGCGGCGCTGGCACGGCCTTCATTGGCTGGCTATTAACGCGATCGACGGGCAGGAAGGAAGGGAAGGTGGAAGAGAAAAAAAAGGACGAGGATGATGATAGCGGGAATCAGGATAACGTCTAGGTCTTTCGCCACAAATGGCGCAGAGAGAACGCACATATGGCCGCTGGAAAGGCAAGACGCCTGCATATGCGATTGCCAAGATGATTGAGTTTCATGAAGGCAAACAAGCTGCGCGGGGAGTCTGGGAGCGCTTGGTGGAGATTGACGAAATTATCAATGCCGCTAGGAGAACGACCAATGACAACTAGAACCGCCTCCCTCCCTCTGGCAATTCATCGTGGGGGCGCTTGCTTTTGAGTTTGGCACTTTATTCAACATGATTGTCGGCCACCATTTGGTTCCACACTAATATCGTTCCAGATGCAAGTGTCCCGTCCCATAGGGGTCGTGGCAATCGCCGTCAAAAGCGCCATGAGACGGGTCAGCCGCTAGGGTGCATGTGAAATTAACTGGCAAGCTGTACATAATATGCTGACCCTGCAGCCACAACTGGCTCGCTCTTACGTCAGTTCTCCAGCTAGCGTTGTCGCTTGCAAACCCATTTATTACCGTGGCGAATTTCCGATCCGGTCTAAGGTCTGCCTGTCCCGAGAACTGCCTTCCGTCCGGTAGCTGACCACTCAGGCTCCATGAACCAACGAGATTAGGCACCTTTGGCGGTACATACGTAGGTCCTGAAACATGATCAGGGTCAGGCGTCGGAATTGGGGTGAGATCCGGCTGCGAGTGTCTGCCTACGCTTTGATCAGTCGGTGACGGCGTGGGCGTATCACGAAAATGAATAATAGCCCCAATAAGCCCTATCAGGGCTGTGAGGAACACAAAGAATTGGGTAGACGAGGACAAGCCGCCCGGCTTTTGATCTGCCATGAAATCACCTCCCGCCAGAATTCGTTGCACCACAAACGGGTCAACCGGAGTCCGGGAAATGGCCGCAGAAGCTCTACAAGGCCGATTGGATAGTGCAAAGTCTTCCTATTCCGTATCAATCTTCGTGACTGTTCTTTGACGCAACGATTGGGGAAATAGTCCCTCAAGACTTCAGAAAAGTCCGATCCGCCGCGTGCTGACCCGCCGATTACGACCGTCAAGTTCCGGCACACAGCAAACCTTAGAATATTGGCTATGGCCAGGACGCTTGAGACGGCAGCCGACATCGAACGCCAGCTCCGCCACGAGTTCTCCTACCTCTTCGACATCGACGAGGACGAGATCCAGCTCGACACAAGGATCGTGGACATGCCCGACTTCTACATCCTCGATTGGCAGGCGATGGCATCTATCGTGGTCGATACCTTTGGCGCGACCCTATCGGACGAAGATTTTTTACAGTTTGCAAACCTTTGGAGACGTGCTGAAGTACGTCGGAAGAGATCAAATACCGCAAAAAACTGCGCTCTAAGATTCCCTCCCGCCAACGTTTATATGGGCAAGTTTGCAGCCCGAGCGCAGCTTTTCGTCGAGTTCATCAAGCAGGGTAGGGGAAGTCACCAGGACAAATGACTGCAGGAAGGCGAGATTAAGAAAGGAAGCGGGCAATCCACCAAACATCAGGGCTGAGATGAGGATGTTGGTGTCGGGGACTACGCGAATCATCGGCGTTTGTTGCGCCGGAATTCATCGGACAGACGTTCCACGTCCGCTTCGCTCCTGATTCCCAGCGCCTTGCCCTTGGCCCGGGTGCGTTCGAGAACTGCGTCCCATTCCGCATCGCCGGTCATATACTGGCGCAACGCTTCCCGGAACAGCTCGCTCATGGTGCGGTGTTCACGCTGGGCCCACGCTTGGGCCTTAACCAGGAGATCAGGCGGCAGGGTGATGGAAACGGTCTTTGCAGTGCGCATACTTGACACTGTAAAACATTGACAAATATTGTCAAGCATGTTCTCCGGAAACTCCGAATATCATCGCCCTCTGCGAAGCGCATGACGCCAAAAGTAGTACGCAACAACCAGGAGGCTGATCAGCCTTGGAGGTCGATGCGCATTCGCAAACGCAGTGAAAAGGGGTAAGTGCCTACATGTCGCCGCAACGGTTGGAGGCAGCCGGTCCGTGATGGAGGTACGCAGGAATGGTGATCGCGGCGTTTCGCGGACAGGTAGCTCAACCCTCATCCGAAATGCAGTCAATTGTTCAATTCCCAACCTGAGTATTTCGATCGCGTCTCATGCGTCGACGTCATACTGGTTCAGCTGGCTCTTGGAGTTTCGGGGGATAGGTATGCTGTCGGTGCGCCAAGCAACCTGGGAAGATGCCCGGAAGCTGCTTTTCGCCCTGTCCCTCCTCTCAATCTTTTTCCACCGGGCTCAACACTTTCCCTGCGAATTCGCATCTATCTATATGTAGAGTGCGTCCGCTCTTCCTTCAAGAGAATCCTCAAGCTAGAGCGCTGTCGTGCCGCCGGACCCGATCGGCCCCGTGCTCTCGGAGATCGACCGCTCAGAGATCAATCTCTCGTGGGGCGACCTCGGAACGAGGTCGCGATGCATGCAAGCAAACCACCCTTGGCGGCTTGGTTCCGGCTTGTAACTGCTCCTTCTCGATGGAAACCGGGGATGAGCAATCGTCAGTGTGGCGAATCATGATAGAAACCCTGGAGACAGGCATAACCCCGCCCAGACTCCCGGCTCTTGCAGAGAGAGAACGGGGAAGGGAAGAGCTTCTCGCCCAGCCGGCTCCCTCTTCCCGGCGCGCAAACAGCGCCGCTGACCGCGCCTCGCCGCCAACGGCTGTGCTGCCGACCCCGGAACCACTCCGTCGGCCAAAGGAGCCCCATCACTCTCCCGACAGGAAACCTAGTGCGCATAGTGCGCACATTTGAGCCATTTCGCGAACCCATTTTCCTGCCGCCTGGAACTGTGCTGCGGGCACCCTGGCTCCGCACACCGAGGCCCAGCCCGCTATTCTCCTGCTGCTGCTCGCCACCTTTCCTCCCGGCAGGAAACCTAGTGCGCATAGTGCGCACATTTGAGCCATTTCCCGAACCCATTTTCCTGCCGCCTGACGCTGTGCTGCGGGCAGATGCGGCGATGGGGGGAATTCAGAAGGTTTCGCGGACGGAACTGATACTTTTAGCGGCAGGGGGTGAAAGGGGGGACAGCCTGAAACTGCGCGATTTTTTGATTGGGTGCGAGTATAGAATCCAGAGATGCCACGAAGGGGTCGATGTGTTTTGTAACGAATTACCTTCAGCCCACTAACCAGGACAGATATGCCTATTTCTATCGCAATTCTCGGCGCCTCTGGCTCGGTCGGCACAGCTCTGGCAGCACATCTACTCCGTGCCGGTCTGCTCGAGCCGTGCGATCGTCTACAGCTGGTGGGGCATGGAAACCCTAAAAGCGAAGCCAGGCTTCTCGCCAGCCGTATCGATCTGCTGGATGCATTCGATGACAGCCGAGTGGAAGTGGAGGTAGTGCCGCAGATTGCGGATCTCGATGCGGACATCGTGCTGATTGCTTCGGGTGCCGGCATCTCACCAAAGGGCACCAATCGCCGGGATGTGGGCGCAATGAATCTCGATCTCTTTCACGAGATCGCCGAGCAGTGTGCGGCCCACGTACCAGATTCCCTATTCATCGTCGTCAGCAATCCTGTCGAGCTGGCAGTGGAGATTCTTTGTAAAAAGTTGGATCGCAAGCTCGTTGTCGGCATGGGCGCCCAACAGGATTCGCTTCGATTTGCAAGAGCGATTGCGAAGGATTTGGGAGTGAGCCGTCACCAGGTGAGAGCCACTGTGTTGGGGGAACATGGGCTCGGCATGGTCCCGGTCTGGAGTAGCGTGGAAGTGACAGCGCGGCCGAAAGAGGCGGACGCAGCATTGGAAACCCTGCGAAAGAAGAGCGAAGAGATCGACCTGAGAGAACGTGTGGCATCTCTGCGGAGATCCGTTGTCGCGCTGCTGGAACAGGAGAAGATCGCAGAGGCCTATGAAACCACTCGTCACGCCCTCCCCGATGCTCGCATTTTTATCGAACCGTTTATCACCTCCCATTGCATGCACTCGACACCAAACGCGACGGCGAATGCAACCTTGCACGTAATTGCCGCCGCGCTCGCCGACGACCACCGCCGCGTTCATGGTCAGGTGATGCTTGAGGGCGAATGCTTCGGCATCAACGGAGCTTTTGGAATCCCTATCGCGCTCGACCTGAGAGGCTGGATTCAGGAGCCCATGGAGATCCTGTCGATATCACCGCTGGAAAAGGCCATGATCGAGGACTCCGCGCGCTCCATCAGAAATTTCCTTGATGAAGTCACCGCAAAGCGTCAGACTGCCGTCACAGGTGCGTGAGAGTTTCTGGACAAGAGCGTTTCCAGCCGCGACTATAGAAGCCCGGACAGTGTTCATGAGCGAACACCCATTTCAGGAGCTTGGGGCACGAAACTTGGGGTCGCAGCCGGGTTTTGATTGCACGCAAATGCACAAAGGTTCGAGGGACAAACTCCGCATGCTCCTGACTATTTCCTTGGTCCTATTCGCCCTGGGCATCAACGAGCCATCGGTCGCCCAGCAACCCAAAGAATCGCATCCTGCGACCGCTGCCGCCAGGACTGTTTTGGCTGTACAGGAGGGACCTGGCCAGGTCGTTCTATTCTCAGCCACAGCGCCGGCTGAGAAAGCCACCGTGGCTGTGCGCGAAAAACCCCACGAGATTGAACTCACGCCGGATGGACGCACCGCTTTTGTAACCAACTTCGGCCTCCTGGAGGTAAATCACCAAATAGGCACACCCGGCTCCACGATTTCAGTTTTGGATGTAAGGAGTGGATCGGTTCGCAACGAATTTCGCCTGCCCGCGGGCCACACCGCGCCCCATGGCGTGAAGCTCCGGCCGCCGCTGCACAGAGAATTGTTTACCAACGCCGAGGATGGCACTGAATCGATGGTCGTCTTCGATGCAGAGACAGGAGCTGTCCTCCGTGTGTTCGCTCTTCCGCATGGCGTTCACAATTTCGTCTTCAGTCCGGATGGAACAGCTCTTTACGCTTTCACCACGACCAATACGATTCTGAAACTCGACCCACAGAGCGGAGCCATCCTGGCGACCGCAACCATTCCTTCGCCGCGCGGTCTCGCCTGGACTCCCGGCGCGAGGCACCTCATTGTTGGCGGAAAAAATGAATTGGTTTTTCTCAATCCGTCGACCCTTGCGATCGACAAGCGCTGGGGGCAACTCGGAGTGGGACAGGTCTTCTATCCCACAGCGAGTTCTGATGGAAAATGGATCTTCGCTCCGGCAGTCCTTGATGGCGTTGTGCTGGCGATCGATGCATCGACGGGAGCGGTCGTCCACCGTATTCAGACCGGAAGTCCGCTGCAGGTGATCGAGGATGGAAATCGCCTGTGGATCTCAAATGTTCTGGTTCCCCCCGCCATGTTGCCCACGGGAGCCGCCCCGAGACGCGGTGGAATCGTGGCTCTTGATCTAACAACCTGGTCGACAACGTCTCTACCGGGTATCGAAGATACCAACGGTCTCGCGGTCTCAAAGGTGGCAACCACTATGAATGGTTCTCCCGCGGCACACTAACCCGGTCAGCCGCGCCGCGGTCACCGCCGATGGGAACGATAGTGTGAGTAAAACGTCGTACCCCGGTACCGTGCATAGCCGACCGATGTGATGACTGTGGGTACTGCCTTTATCGTCTGCCAGCCGCTTGTTGGCAAGAAGGAGGACGGTAGCTATATTGGGGGGCGGACACCTGGCGCCCAATGAGTGGAAGAGCGTTATTCGTGTGAGCCAGGACTGCGCTTAACCAAAGGAGAACGCATATGAACGGCATCGCACGATTATTGATCGTCGCAGGGCTAGTGCTGTCGGGGCTAGGCACCGCGCAGGCACAGAGCCACCACTACAGAGACAACGGGGACGGAACGGTGAGCGACCTGGACACCGGCCTGATGTGGGAGAAGAAGACCGGAACTGTGGATCAAGACAACGACTTTTTTTGTCCAGGCAATGCGGAATGCCGCGACGTGCATAACGTAGGCAACCGCTACCGATGGTCCCTGAATAGGTTTGGAGAGGGCGAGGCTCCGGACGGGCCCTGCGTTTACGGACTTTCTAGCCGTTCTGAACCGCGACGTTTCCAGGGATGGGATAACAATTACCGGCTGTTTCGCCAACCACTGCGACTGGCGATTGCCGAACATCGATGAACTGGCAACCATCGTGGAGACAAATGTGCCTGGCGGCGCCGCCAGAATCGACGCGATCTTTGGACCTACGGAACCAAACACCTACTGGTCGGCTACGACCCGAGTGGGAGAGCGGCGCTTTGCCTGGGGAATATACTTCCGGGATGGGATCGCCGACCCCTACAATAAGAGCGGTCACTTCTTTGTGCGCGCCGTACGAGGTGGCTCTTAGGTACGTCCCGTCTCGTCACGGGGCTTGGTCTCGAGGATGGATGTACAGTGGCTCTCGATGAGAAGAGGAGACAACCCATGAAGTATTTCCTGGTTTGCGTAAGCCTGCTCGTAGCACTGAGTCCTGCGTGGGCACAGACCAGCCCACCGGAAACGGCAACGGGGAAAATCGGCAAGGCAACCCTGACCATCAAGTATTGTGCGCCATCTGTGCGGGGACGGCAGATCTTCGGCGAAGGCGGACAGGTGATGGGCGATCCTACCGCACCCATCTGGCGCGCGGGCGCAAACGAGGCCACCGCCTTTCACACTGATGCGGACTTGACCATCGCGGGACTCGCGGTGCCCAAGGGGGATTACACACTGTACGTCAATGTAAAGGATCCTGACGCCTGGGAGTTGGTGATCAACAAACAGACCGGTCAATGGGGCACGAAATACGATGCTTCCCAGGACCTCGGCCGGGTGAAGATGGAAATGCGTAAACCGCCCGCCACCGTGGAAGTACTGAAGTATACGATCACCAGCACCAGCGGGAATAAGGGGACGATCCAACTGGCGTGGGAGAAGCACATCGCATCCGTGGGCGTTACGGCAAAGTAGCCAGAGGTGGAGATGACAGCCACGCAAAACATGAACCCCAGGGTGGATGCCTACCTCATGAAGGCGCAGCCCTTCGCGCGACCGATCATGACGCACCTGCGCGAGTTGGTGCACAAGGCCTGCCCCGAGGTGGAAGAAACCATCAAGTGGAGCCGTCCATTTTTTGTGTATCGGGGCGCGATTCTGTGCAACATGTCGGCCTTCAAAGAGCACTGCAGTTTCGGCTTCTGGGGCGAGGAGATCGGCGCTGTGCTGCGCGCGGCGGCAGTCCCTAAAGACGGCGGCATGGGATCTCTCGGCCGCATCACCGGTGTAGCCGACTTGCCCTCGGACAAGAAAATGCTGGGCTGGATACGCCAGGCCGCCGCTTTCGTGGACAGCGGTCAGTACACCAGCCCGATCGCGGCCCGGCAGAAAGTCGTGAAGCCGAAGAGTTCGCTCGACACTCCGGCAGAATTTGCTACGGCCTTACAGCGAAACAAGAAGGCCGCGGCTATCTTCGCCGGGTTCAGTCCCAGCTGCAAACGAGAGTATCTGGAGTGGATCGTCGACGCAAAACGCCCGGAGACGCGTGACAAACGGATTGCCACCGCAGTGGAGTGGATCGCCGAGGGCAAGCAGCGCAACTGGAAATATCAGAACTGCTGATTCCTTACTCCGCTGGATCCCCTGTGGGAAGAATGCCCTTGTTCTCGACCATCAGTACCACGGTGCGGTGCGGCGCGCGGGTGCGATGGACGACTCGCTGGGGAACGACAAATCCCTGTCCTGGATCGAGCGCGACCGTTTTGTCCTCGAGATCAATGAGCAGCTGGCCGTCGACGACGTAGAAGAACTCATCGTCGGCATCGTGCTTGTGCCAGTGATACTCACCTTCGAGGACGCCAAGCCGAACGACGGACTCATTCACCTGGCAGAGCGTCTGGTTATACCACTTGAATTGGCAAGCGTCGGCAAGGGCCTTGGCATCGACCACCTCCAGAGGCTTGTAGAGAACATTCAGGCGGGTTTCGTAAGTGTATTGGTTTGCTTCGGTCATCAGGCTGCCTCCGGTTGACCCCGCGCGGGCTGCACTTGCGCCGTGCGCGGCTTCAGATTCAACAATAGGAGACCCCCAATCGTGATCCCCACACCGAGGCAGGTAAGAATACCAATCGATTCGTGGGCAAACAAGCCCCAGAACAAACCCCACAGGGGAAGCAAATAGGTCACTGCCGTGACATGGGTAGCAGAGACCTGCGAAAGCAGCCGGTAGTACAACAGATAGGCGAACCCGCTGCCGGCAAAGCCGAGAACGGCAATGGCAGCAATCGGGCCTAATCCAGGGTTGGAGGGATGCGTCCCACCCAGCGCGAAAGGAAGAATCATCAGCCCGGCAAGACTCAGCTGCGTGGTGGCTAGGCCGATGGGGTCAAGCCCTTGCAGCTTGGCCTTGGCCATGACTGTGGCGATGGCATACCCGAGGGCGGCGAGCGAAATCACGATCGTGCCACGCAGAAGACCGCCGGGCACCTGGTCAGCAGCAGGATCGGCGGAGTGGCTCACCACCACCACCAGCACCCCGGCAAAGCCCAGAATCACGCCGCCAATGGTAAAGAGAGCTACCCGCGTGCGATGCAGGGCCATGGTCAGCAGCAGAGTCCAGATAGGCGTGGTGGCATTGATAACGGCCGCAATGTTGCTCGGCACCGTGCGCTCACCCCAGGCGAAAAAAGTGAAGGGAATCGCGTTATTGAACAGCGCGACAGTCACCAGCCAGGGGAACAAACGGCGCGGCGGCAACTGGTGGCCACCCAGCCTGAGAACTGCCCACAGCAGAGCCGCTCCCAGGGCACAGCGCAAAAGTGCCACCCAAAGGGGCGGAAACGCGCTGCCCGCAACCCGGATCATGAGGAAGGAAACTCCCCAAACAGCCGAAAGCAAAAGTATCTGAAGAATCGACCTGGTCTTCATCTCTAAACCATGACACCGGGGAAAGATCGCGTCCAATGAATAGATGAGATACCATCGATCAGAATTCCCGATCCAAGGAAGTGATCATGGAACGAAAGAGCGCATTCGTCACGGGTGCAAAGTATCTTGGTGCCTGTTGTTTTCTGCTGTTTCTTGGTTGCGACAGGACGGTAAAGCAACCCGGGCCGGCCGGAGCCGCGGAGGAAGCGGCCGTGCGACAGACCGATGAAAATTGGAGCAAGGCTGCGCAGTCGAAGAAGGTGGACGACTGGCTCGCATTTTATTCCGACGATGCGGTGCTTCTACCGCCTAACGACAAAAAGGCAAGCGGCAAAGAAAACAACCGCAAAGTCATCGGGGACCTGCTGGCTCTACCCGGTCTTGCCCTCAGTTGGCAGCCTGCCAAAGTAGAAGTGGCGCAGTCCGGCGACCTCGCGTACACCCAAGGCAGCTATCAGCTGACGACTACGGATGCGAAAGGTAAGGCTGTGACAGACCGCGGCAAAACGCTCGAGATCTGGAAGAAGCAAGCGGATGGCGCCTGGAAATGTGTCGCGGACATGTGGAGTTCCGATCTTCCCGCCGGACCGCAGTAAAGGAGCCCGATCATTGCTTCGATTGAGGCTTGAGGACCTGGCCGGTCGACTGATCCAGAATGAGGGGCCGCGCATCCGGATGGGAGAAATCGAACATGGCGTTGATGGAATTGGCAATGGCATCGAAGGAGCCGCCGCCTACCCTCTCCCCATGCAACCAGTTGTCCTCAATGAAGCGCAGGACTGAAGTCTGATCGGTCAGACTGTGGTCGACAAAGTTGCGCCGCGCAAAGGGAGAAATCACCAACAACGGCAAGCGCGGACCGTAGCCGCATCGGCCCTGGGCATGGTCCACGGCGGGTCCGGGAAGCGCAGTCGCACCATCGCCGCATTCACCGGTACCCGTCAATCCGTCCGCCTTGCTGGTGGACTGGTTCACGATCGGCCCCATCTGATGGTCATACCAACCATCGGAATCGTCATAGGCCACGATGATGGCGGTGTTCTTCCACTCGGGCCGGCGTTCGAGGAAGTTGATGACGGTCACCAGCCAGGTCTGCTCGTCCAACGGATCGGAATAACCGGCGTGGGCATCCTGATACGCCGGAGCCTTGAGGAAGCTGACTGCGGGAAAATTGCCCGCCTTCACCGCAGCGAAGAAATCGTCAGCGTCATATTGGTGATTGGCTGCATCGCCCTCTTTGCCGATCATCCGCACCGACGAGGGCCGGGTGTGCAGCAGGTTGGCCGTCGGGGTGTAGTACTGGAATGGCTCGTGGTGCGGGACATAGTCAACGGGAGAGATGTGGGTGATCTTCGAGTAAGTACTGCGTAAGCAGCCCGTAGTGCCATTGGGGTTGGTTTTGCTTAAATCGAAACCCGCTTCAAACCATCCCCAGCTGACGCCTTGCTTACTGAGCATCTGGCCGATGTTATTTCCGGTGTAGTGCAGTTGACCCCATGAAGTGCTGGAGCACTTATCCCCGATGGGATCGCCATCAACCACCTCGGTGTAGGTGCCGTTGCCGCCATCCACCAGGTCAGCGGCTGCGTTGATCTGGTCAGTCACGCCATTGGTTTGACCGGAGATCAGCTCGATGGCCCCTTGTGTCGATTGTCCAAAAGTCGAAGCGAACGAGTTATCGCTCAAAGCGAATCGCTGGGCGTAGTTCCAGAGCGCGGTCACGGTGTTGCCGTCGAAGTAGCTCATCACCAGTCCTTTGTTCTGGTGAACATACTCCGGCGGGGCTCCGTCATTGCTTCCGGGAGGAAATTTCTGTGTCGATGGAGCGGGGAGCCCGGTGTATTTCGGAAATGAATCCATCAGGCCGGCGTGGAAAGCGTGCTGCTCGTCGGTGTAGTCGTGGCTCTGGTCCGCAGTAAATGCCTGTTTCGGGCCCAGGCGGATGGGGTTTACCGCGTAATCTCCATTTACTGTTACGTTCAGGAAATTGGGGTTGTGCTGCAACAGCGTGGGCGTGAGGCCATTCACGCTCGGGGTTCCTGGAAGCGCCTTGAACGCGGGCTCATGGGGTGGGTTGAGCGCGTTCGGATAGGTTCCGAAGTAGTGATCGAAGGAGATGTTCTCGTCGAAGATCACCACCAGGTGTTTCACTGGCGTTGCCGTCGGTTTGCTCGCCCCGGAGGCGGTTTGCGCGGTCGCTTGGCTTAGTAGTAGGCCGGCTAGAAAAGTCGTGACCAGACCAACAGCCACATGGTTGCTCATGCGCTTCTCCTTATTTCGGCTTCCACCTTAGCACGATAAGATTTTCGGTCGTCATTGCGGGGCTCGATTTCCCGCTATGGTTTGCTGCAGACAAAGTTCGCAGCGTCATTGGTACTGCCCGAGCGCTTATATTTCGCAATGGACGGGTAGGGGCACAACGGGCGAGTCATCACGGCCTTCTTATCGGAATCGTATTTTGTCGCGATCACTGTCTGCGGGGCAACTCCCTTTTCCGTCCAATCGACGAGGGCATCGAAGACTCCATACTTTGGTCCGCCGGTCGTCGGGATGCCGAGTTGGCCGAAGGCAGAGGGACCGGGTCCTCCAACGCAATGTTCCATGCCAGGCACCATGTACAGCCGTACGAACGAATCAGCCTGTTTCGCGCCCATCACGTTCTGGACGGTCTGATAGTAGGCAATCGTGTTCCAGGGCGAAATCGCAGGATCGTCCCATCCGTGATAAAGAATCAATTTGCTGCCGCGAGCCTGGAAGCGGGTTAGATCGCTGTTGGTCGCATCAAGCTCAGCTGCAGTTTTCGTGGTGGCTTCGCGGAATGAAGCATCTACGTCGGCGGTCATGAGATTCCAGTTCGGATTGCCCGTAACCATGTAGCGAAAATAGCCCTTTAGGTACTGCACCCCGGAGCCTGTCCCGGGACTCTTGCCCACCACCCAGTCGCTCCAGCCTTCCTCATCGCCCATGACATATCCCGGAAAAAGAGACTTGCCCTGATCGTTGACGCCGCCCGCGTAGTACCTCTTGAGCGACTGAACCTGCAACGCCGTGAGGCAATCCGGGGAATCCGCGCCCTTGCACTGCAATACGTCGGGATTGAAGTGGCACTGCGCCGGGTCGCTGAGGAAGCCGTCCTTTACGCCGTCTGAAGCGTCGCAGGCCGCGAGCGAAGCGCGCTCGATCGCGGGCAGTTTTTCCCTGGGGATATAGCGGTCCGGGCCGATGGTGCCCTGGGAAACGCTGAGTCCGGCAGAGAGCATACGCGACCAGGCATTCGCGGGCGCCCCGGCGAGGATCCCATCGTAGTCCTCGGGAAAGCGCTGTGCCTCCATCAATGCCTCGCGGCCTCCGTCGGAACAAGAGTCGAAGTACGCCTTCTGGACGGGGTTGCCGTAATAAGCCTTGATCACTTCCTTGGTGCGCAGCGCGGTCAAATGAACGGCGCGCCAACCGAAATCCTTGATCTTTTCCGGGTGATTTAACGACCAGCTCGCGTCCTCGGCGCCACCTTTGTGGCCCGCATCGGACCCGGCGGTGGCAAAGCCGCGGCCAAGATTGCCGGCAAGGCTCTGGTAGCCGATGGAGCCGGCAAACCCTCCATTGCCCACGCCGAGAAAGCGATGGTTCCAATCCTTCTCCGGTAACCACACCTCAAAATGGATATCGGAATCCGGGCTGGGCCGAAGCACTCCCGTGACGCGGCAAAACACCGGCAGGTCGTGTAAGGGCTTCTCGATCCCTGGCCCTTCCAGGCTGCCGGAGGTGACCCGTTCGGCCGTGGCAATGGTTGTGTCTGCAAGTTTCAGTTGCTTCAGTGCGCTGCAATCGGCGGCGAAGAGTACGGACGTGGAACCAAGCAGGCTTCCAAACAGCCCGATCACGCAGGTGCAGAACCTCACGGTTGTTCTCATTCGAGTGATTGTAACTTGGCGGTGCGACTGTATTGGCCCATGAAATCCCTCCTCAGCACAACCGGGCTTGCCGTCGAAAAACATTTCCACGAGGGATCTGCGGTTCTACGGACCCTTCCCGAATATGTTTCTTTCACTCAAAAAGAGCGCCCTGCGCCGGAGGCTCTTCGCTTTCGCGAAAGTTGCTCAGACCAACACCGACCAGGCGAAAGCGATGCTGCAAGCTCAAGTGGACGCGCTCCCGCAATGCCAGCGCGATGGTGGCCAGATCTTCCAACGAAGCGGGCGGAGTCAGCGGGGTATGACTCCGGGTGAGTATATTGAAGTCGCTGGTCTTGAGCTTAAGCACCACGGTGCGCGCGATCCGCGCCTCTTTACGCGAAGCTGCCCAGACCTTCTCCGCGAGCCGCAGGATAATAGCCTCAGTTTCCGCCAGGGGCACGTCGGTTTCGAAGGTGTCCTCGGCGGAAATCGACTTTGTCGGCCGGTCAGAAACAACGGCACTCTCGTCAATGCCGCGGGTCAGTTCATACAGCCTTTGACCGTACCGTCCAAAGTGGTCTTCGAGAATGTTCAACTCCAGGCTGCGCAGGTCGCCCACGGTTTTGATGCCCCAGGCTAGACAACCTCTTCTCTGTCACCTTGCCCACCCCGGGAATACGCCCGATGGGCAGCGGGGGAAGAAAGGTGTCCAGGTCTTCAGGCTGAATCACGAAGAGGCCATCGGGCTTGCGCCAATCAGAGGCGATCTTGGCCAGGAACTTGTTGGGGGCGACCCCGGCAGAGGCTGTCAGGTGCAACTCTTCACGGATTTGCTCGCGAATGGTCTTAGCCACTCGAGTCGCGGTGGGCAATCCGGTTTTGTTCTCGGTCACGTCGAGGTACGCCTCGTCGAGCGAAAGCGGCTCTACCAGATCCGTATGGCGCCTGAATATTTCGCGCGTGCTTTGCGAGACTGCCCGGTAGCGGGTAAAGTCCGGAGGGACAAAGATAGCTTCGGGCACAAACGCTCGGCGTGGATCGCCGCCATGGCCGAACGGACGCCGAAGCGCCGCGCTTCATACGAGGCAGCGCAGACGACTGAGCGGTTACCCTTCCAGGCCACAACGACTGGCTTACCCCGCAAGCCAGGGTCATCCCGCTGTTCGACAGAAGCATAAAACGCGTCCATGTCGATATGGACGATCTTGCGGACTGCCATCTCAGATCCATCTTACCGTCGCCGGCTCTTGGAATATCACCCCAGATGCAACCTGCCATTCACAATTCCGTGGAGGGTCGGGCCGTAGAATCTGAACGTCTCATCGAGGGAAGATTCCTATGGCAACTACAGTTTTGGCGTCCATTGGCGACCACGGCGCTCTGAATGCATCGCTGCCCACCGGGCTGCAGGCGATTTGGCTGGACCGGGATTTGAGCTGGCTGGACTTCAACGAGCGCGTCCTCGCCCAGGCTCTGGATGAGCGCACGCCGCTGCTGGAACGGGCAAAGTTCCTCGCCATCTTTACTTCCAACCTCGACGAATTCTTCATGAAGCGCGAAGCTGTCCTTCGCCACGGCGCAACCCACGCCCAGCAGGCATTGCTGCAGCAAGTCCGCGAAAAGCTGATGCGCTCACTGCAACGCCAGGCGGACTGCTATCGCCATGTCATCATCCCCGGCCTCGCCGAGCACGGAGTCTTCCTGCGCGCGTGGAGCGAGCTCACCCCGCGTCAACAGGAAGAAGCAAGCAAGTACTTCCAGTCCGAAGTGTCTCCAGCGCTCACGCCGTTGGTCATCGACCCCGTCCATCCCTTTCCTTTTCTCTCCAACCTGTCGACCTCTTTGGTCTTCCGCCTGCGAGATGTAGCCAGGGACGAATCGATGTTCGCCCGCGTGAAAGTGCCAGGAAACCTGAAACAGTGGGTCTCGCTGGAAGCCGATCTCAAGCCCGGACAGAAGCTGCTGGTTCCCCTGTACGAGATCATCCGCGGCAATCTGCACAGCCTCTACACCGGCATGGAAATTACGAACATCACCCTGGCGCGGCTCACGCGCGATGCCGAGGTCGAACTCGACGATGATCCCGCCACCGACTTTCGCGCCATGGTCAAGGAACAGATTCGCCAGCGGCGCTACGAGCCGGTCGTCCGTCTGGAGGTTTTCGCCGGCGCGGACCCGGCGATCACCGAGATGCTGCGTTCGCGCTTCGAGCTGAACCCAGTCGATATCTACGAGATGCAAGCCGAGTTAGACTACACCACGCTGTTCGAACTCCTCGGTTTGCCTCTCCCCACCTTGCGCGACTCCGACTGGACCCCACTTTGGCCAAGCTCTTTGCCGGAGGGACAGGCCGCGATTTTCACCGCCATGCAAACGGCCGACTTGCTGGTACATCATCCTTATGAAAGCTTCGACGCCAGCGTGGAGCACTTTATCAGTGCGGCAGCCGACGATCCGCAGACCGTCCTGATCAAGATGACTGCGTACCGCATCGGCGATGACACGCCGTTCGTGAAATCGCTGATACGGGCAGCCGAGCGTGGCAAGCAAGTGGCCTGCGTGATGGAAATCAAGGCGCGCTTCGACGAGGAACGAAATCTCCATTGGGCGGCCGAACTGGAACGGGTGGGCGCCCACGTTACCTTCGGCGTCAGCGGGCTCAAGACTCACGGCAAAACAGCGCTGGTCGTGCGCAAAGAAGCGAGGGGCTTGCGCTGCTACGTGCACATCGGCACCGGAAACTACCACGTGAAAACCGCGCGGCTCTATGCTGACGTGGGCCTCTTCACCTGCGACCATCGCATCACCGACGACGTGGTCAACCTCTTTCACTACTTGACCGGCCATGCGGATCAACCAAATTTCAATGCCATCCTGGTCGCTCCGATGACCATGCGGCCGCGACTGCTGGATCTGATCCATCGCGAAATACAAAACAAGCGCGCCGGAAAGCCCGCCCGCATCATCGCCAAGATGAACCAGCTGGAGGATCCGGACATGATCGAGGCCTTGTGCGATGCCTCCAACGCCGGCGTCCCGATCGATCTCATCATTCGCGGATTCTGCTGCCTTCGCCCGGGTGTGCCCGGCCACACCGAGAACATCCGCGTTCGCTCGATCATCGGGCGGTTCCTGGAACACTCGCGCATCTTCTACTTCGCCAACGGCGGCCAGGATCCGGCGGATGGCGAGTACTACATCGGGTCAGCGGACTGGATGTTCCGCAACCTCTCCAAACGCATCGAGGTGGTCACGCCGATTTTTGCCGCAGGACCCAAGCAGCGACTGTGGGAGATTCTGGATATTTGTCTGCGCGATCAGCGCGAAGCCTGGGTGCTGGATTCGGACGGCACCTACGAGCAACTGCGCCCCGCCTCGGAAGCAATCGGCCCGGAAGCCAACGGAACCCACCAGACCCTGATGGACCTGGCGCTTGCCCGCGCCAAGCTCTAATCATTGCAGTCTGGCGTTTTCCTGTTTCGCTGGGAGATCGGCAGCGAACTCAGGGATACTAGCCAATCGTCACTGCTCCATCACCGCGCTTGCGCGTCAAACAGGACCACGCCGCGGCCCCGTGAGAGCGGAACTCGGTGCCGCGGAGTTCCAAAATTTCCAAAGCGGGTTCGATCGCCACGGCGATATCCCGGGCCGAGCGGCGTGGTGGACCGACCTCGCGTGGCGGGCCTTCCGTGCTGCCGATGAGGCTAAGCCATAGGCCGCCCGGGGTGAGGATCGCGGCGACCTGTGCGGCAAAACGCGCGCGCTCCTCCTCTTCATCGAAGACATGGAAGCAGCCGCGATCGAAGACAAAATGGAACGGAGCCTCGGGCGGCGGCTCCAGGAGAAAGTCCAGGGCGCGGAAACGGCAACCGAGATCGCGGCCATTCAATTTTGCCGTGGCTCGTTCGATCGCGTGCGGCGCGATGTCGATACCGAGGACCTCGAATCCGCGTTCCGCCAGCCAAAGGGCATTCGTCCCCGTGCCCGCGCCAATCTCGAGTGTCCGGGTGGGCCGAACGCGACCCGCAGTGACGAACTCGACAAGCAGCGGCTCCGGCTCCCCCGTGTCCCAGGGAAGCTCTCCCGCGGCGTAGCTCTCATTCCAGCAACGGTGCGCCATCACCACGAGTGTAGCTCCGAACTGGTACCCATGGCCAAATCAGTTGGTTGGCGATTCCGCTGGATGTGCATCGGAAAAAAGAGAGGGCTTCTTGAGGCCTGAACTTCTTAGGTTCCGTCAAACCTACGGGTTGCAACTTGGGCTCGACGAAGCTGACTGGCCGTGGACAGCTGAATGCGAAAATCTACGAAACGCCTTGATTGTTTGCGAGGCACCTCCGGACTGTCCCGAGCCGGACTCTGGGGGTGTGGATTCGTGAAGGACGTGAGGCTTGCCTGTCCGGAACTTGCCGTTTCTGTCGTCCTCGCGATTGGGGGGCTGACGGGTTGCGGCGGCAGTGGAAAGACCTCCGTTCCCCTGCCACAAACCGCGTCATTGGGCAGTCTCGTAGATTCGGTGGCGAACTCGGCAATGAAGCAACAAGGTGTTCCCGGCATGACGGTGGCTCTTGCAAAGAATGGAAGCATGCTCTATTCCCAAGCTTACGGCAACTCCAACATAACCACGCAGTCGCCCACCCAAAAGAGCACTATTTTTGAAATCGGTTCAGTTACCAAACAATTCACGGCCGCCTTGATTATGAAACTGCAGGAACAGGGTGAATTGCGCGTGGATGATTCGATTCAAGCTTATCTACCAGAGTATAAGTTCCCATCGGCGATTAGCCTCCGCATGTTACTGACTCACACCTCGGGGTTGGAAAATTACACTACTTTCGCTCAGTATGCAGGCTGGGCAGCCAACGGTGTTTCGGAACAAACAATCCTCTCAGCCGTGAGCCAGGCACCGCTGTTATTCCCGCCGGGTACGCAGTGGTCTTACTCTAATAGCAACTACTTTGCCCTCGGGGCGATCATCGAGAAGCTCTCTCGTCAATCGTATGCAGCGAATCTCGAGCAGTACATTTTTCAACCGGTGGGTTTGGCGAGCACATATTTCTCGCTCCCCCCATCGGCCCAGTCCGCAATCGGCTATACATTGAATGCGACGGGCGAGATACCGGCCCTCGTATGTGATCGGTCGACCGCATTTGCGGCCGGAGCGTTAAGCTCAAATGTCTCGGATCTGATCGCTTGGGATAACGCACTCATCAATGCAAAAATCGTGTCGCCTGCGTCCTTCACGGCCATGACAACGCCGGTAAGCTCTTCGATCCCAGGGGGCGGGTCTTATGGCTTTGGACTGTCTCTGCGGACTTTTGATAACCACCCGACCATTTGGCACGGTGGGGCGATCAATGGCTTTACAGCAGAAAACAATGTGTTCCTTGATTCCGGCTTCGCCGTGGTCGTACTCACAAATTCGGATGCTGTAAACCCCGATACCATCGCAACAGAGATCATGGGTGCGGTCTGCACCTCTACTCAGTTCTCGAGCAATTGTTAAGGTGACTTGGGGTTTCGGGGCCCTATTGTTTCTCGAACACCTCGACCGTGTTTGGGTCGTCGTCATGGGAGAGGGTCATCGTTTTTCCGTCTTTCGATATAAGCATCTGACCAGAATTGATAACTTCGCCGTTTTGCTTTAACGTCACGTTCTGGGTGTAAGTATCTACTTCGGTTACGGCAATGGTCATTCCCGCCTCATCGACGGCGTGGTCCTTCCCATCCCATGCGATAAGGTAGTTCTGATTGATCGAGTTCCCAGCGTGGTCGGTGCCAATGCCGACTTGCTTCCACTCGTCTCCAACTCGCTCGTAGGTAAGAGTCATTTCTTTGGGCGTTGAGTCCTCCGAAGACTTCGACCTCGCAGTGTTGATCTTCCACGTACCCGCAAACAGACTCTGCGCGAACAGCGGAGCGAAAGATACAGATAAGACGGTAAAAACTGTAAGAACCTTAAGCACCTGACATCCTCGCATAACATACCCTCCGGGAGTCTCGGAATACTAGCACTTCGACCGACCATTTGATAGCGACACTGGCGTCGATGACCAGCGTCTTCAACGTTCCGTTCGCCCTTCGCGCTGAAGAACCTGAGAAGGCGTTTGCCGTCGCCCTCTAATCAGCTTACGAAGATGGGCTTTTCCAGGACCTCTGTGTCCGGGTCCAGAGTACCTTTGGATTTTCGAGCGGATTCGCCGACAAATGCAGTCAATTGCCCGCCACATGCAGCGGGCGGCCTGGACGAAACGAAAGGTGGCGCAATACTGTGTTATGGGAGGCAGGTAATCAATGGCAGACACAACTCAACCCACTCAGGCGACGACGGAGGAAGCGGAACTTCGAGCGCTGATCGCCCGATGGTCAAAGGCCGTCCGCGACCAGGACTTCGCAGGTATTCGCGCTGGCCATGATCCCGACATCTTGATGTTCGATGTACCTCCACCGTTCTCGTCTCGTGGGCTGGACGCATATATGGCAACGTGGGACACGTTTTTTGCCTGTCAAGCCAAGCCCGTGCAATTCGATTTCCGCGACATCGCCATCACAGCAGGCAACGATGTGGCCTTCGCAACCGCGACCGGTCGATGCTGCGATCTAAGCAGCGGCGAGAAGGTCGATCTCGAATTTCGCCTCACCATGGGCTTCCGCAAACATGATGGACGATGGCTCATCACGCACGAGCACCACTCTATACCCGCTACAGACTAAACCATGCACGATGACCGGCGGCCGCCAAAGGGGCTCGAATGGGGCTCCCCGAGCATGTGGACAAAGCTCTGCGTTGTCACGCTTGAGCACGCCTCCTTTCAAAGTTTGGATTTTTCCAATTCGGACCTCGCGCGCAGTATCCTCTATCAGGCAAACTTCAAGAACGCGATCTTTCACGGTGCTGACCTGAGGAATGCATCGCTTCGAAATGTCTCTGCTATCGTTATGCTGTCACAAGATCAAAAAGAGACTCGGCGTGTCTCGAAAATCGACTTAGGTAAGGCCTATGATTGCTGGAAATGACTTATCGATGCGCCCATATACTCGCTACAGCCCCGATGCGGGTGCCTTCAACAGAGTTAGGACTGCAGCGACCTTATTTATCAGCTTCCTCGCGTTTCTGACTCTATCGGCAACGATGCAGGCCCAAGTACCGGTGGATCAGCTTGCCCACCCGCCGGCGAACGCCCAGCTCTTCACCATCTTGTCGACGGCAGGTACGCACGGCAAGGCAGCGATCTGGACAACGCCCGATGGCAGCATCATGTCGAGGGAAGGCTTCAACTTGCGCGGTCAGGTCTATGAAATGGACCAAAGCGCCCGGCTTGGCGCAGACGGCATGCTCTCATCGCTTCTCGTCCGCGGCATCACGCCAACCGGAGATGCAGCCGAGACGTTTTCCGTCCAAAGCGGTGTGGCTCATTGGAGGAGTCCGGTCGATAGCGGGAGTGCCGCGTACAACGCTTCCGCCTTTTATGCTGCGGAAGGCGGTACATTTTCGGGAAGCATGCAGCTCTTGTTGGAGGCGCTCCTGTCGCGCCCCACGCGATCGATGAAGTTGTTACCGGGAGGTACGGCAAAGGCGGAACGATTGGTGGAAACGACCGTGGGACAGGGCAACCAGAGGAAAACGATCATTGCCTGGGCAATCATTGGCCTCTCTCCTTCTCCAGTTGCGGTATGGGCCACTGCGGATAACAAGTTCTTTGGGTGGGTCGGCGGCCTGGCATGTCTTCCCGCCGGACATGAAGGGGAACTCAAGGCCTTGACGAAGATGCAGGATGATGCCCTTGCGGCGCGCAGCCCGGCGCTGTTGAAGGCCTTGTTGAAAGCACCCGCGGGGCCTGTTGCGTTCACCCATGTCCGCGCTTTTATCGACGGCGATCATTTTGCAGAAGACCAGACCGTCGTCGTTGACAAGGGTTTGATCGTCTCAGTGGGCGCTGCGGCGTCAACACCAGTACCAGCTTCCGCGCAAGTCTTCCCCGGAGACGGAAAGACGCTGGTTCCTGGACTCTGGGACTCCCACCAGCATGTCAGCGACGATTTTGCCGGGCCTTTTCTGTTGTCACTCGGGATCACGTCTGCCCGTGATCCCGGTAACAATGTGCAGCTCACGCTGGCGCGCGCGCAACGACGGGCAGAGGGCAAGCTGCTGTCGCCCATGGTCTATCCATCCCTGTTGATCGACGGCGCCGGACCCAACAGTGCGCAGGTGGGTGTGGTGGTTCGCTCCGAGCAGGAAGCCGTTGAGGCGGTGCAAAAAGCCAAAGGCGAGGGCTACACCGGGATAAAATTCTACGGCACGCTCAATCCCGCGTGGGTTGCTCCTGCAGCGGCAGAGGCGCACCGGCTGGGCCTTCACGTGCATGGGCATGTGCCCGCCGGCATGCGTCCGTCGCAAGCGATCGCGGGCGGCTACGATGAGATCACGCATATCTACTTCGTGATGATGGAGGCGATGCCCGATTCAGTGGTCGCCACGTCCAACGGCATCAATCGGTTTGAGGGTATCGGGCGTTATGCGAAGGACGTCGATTTAAACGCCGACCCGATCAAGCCTCTCATCGCAACCATGATGGCGCACAAAACGATCTGCGATCCCACGCTTGTAGTTGCCGAAGCCCTATTCGTGCCCGAGAACGGTGACCTTTCTCCTGCCTATGCGCCCTACGCGGGCACCTTGCCTCCAGCAACCGAGCGAAGCTTTCGCTTGGGCGGGTTCACGGTACCGAAAGATTTGACCCGCGAGGGCTATCGCAAGAGTTTTGCCAAGCTATCAGCCCTCGTCTCGCTGATGCACGATTCTGGAATTCAGATCGTCGCTGGTACGGATGGTTCCGGACTGGAGCTCGTGCGTGAACTCGAACTGTATGTGGCGGCAGGCTTCACTCCCGCGGCCGCATTGGCTACTGCAACGATAGCTCCTGCAAAGCTGGTTCACGCAGAAAACACGACCGGCTCCATTCGCGCCGGAAAGCAAGCGGATCTCGTACTGGTGGAAGGAGACCCGTCGCACCGCATCGGCGACTTGCGCAACACCCGCGTGGTGATGATGAGCGGCCAGTTGATGGACGCCGACGCTTTGCGGGAAGCGAGCGGCTTCTCCGGCAGGCCCAGGATGGCGGGAGTTTTTGGAGAGACGAAATAAGCTCCGAATGAGGGGGAGTTTCGGGACAAACTCCAGGTTTAGCCGAATCGGTTTTCTCGCGGCCCGGTCTGCGACAAAGCTGGGGTGCCCCACATCTGCCCGCGTTTAGCAGATGTGGGATTCAAAAAACCTCAACCCCTGAGTGTGCAAGGTGTAGATGGCCAGACTTCAAGATCTGTTGCAGGTAGAGAGTGATCGGTGGACAGCCGTTGAATCCCACATCTGCCAAAATCGGGCAGATATGGGGTACCCGTCACTCGTTACGCATTCAGATCTCACCACCGCAGGTTTCATCGCGCCCGCTTCGCCTTTGAAATCAGGTTGCGCGTAGCCGCCGGACAGTCTCGCCTTGATTACGTACATGGCTATCCAGAGACCCATGCCGCAGGGTGCAACCATACCGGCTAGCGCCACCCCCTTGCCCGTAAATAGTTTTCGAGTTTTGATGATTTGCAGTTTCCATTTGCGTGACCTTTGCGCGACGGCGAGTAGTACTACTTCTTCCATCCCGCAAACGCGGTTTGCGGCGTAGGGGGTAGAGGATGCGCTTCGCATGCGACGAAGCCGGCGTTGTGGAGCATTTCCAGGTTTTCGGTGGCCATCTCCTCCTTGCGGAAGCTGCTGGGTCGGAGAGAAGGTTAGAAGGCGGGGTAAGAAATAGAGAGATCCACGTTGAGGGAAGTGCCAATGTCGGGGACCGAAGGAGACCTAGCTAGCCGATCATCGACGCCCAGAGACTTGGAGGCGGGCGGTCGCATCTCGATCCCTATTTCTTTTTGCGTACCGCGTTGCCACGGAGGAAAGCGTTGTAATCGGCTTCATCGAGGGTCCCACCAGCGAGCTTTAGAACCGCTTGCGCAGCATCTTCCTCGCTCGCGAGAAAGCGATAGCCGTTGAGTTCGAGAAACAGGATCCCCACTACAAAGCCCGTGCGCTTGTTGCCATCGACGAACGGGTGATTGCGCACAATACCTGCCGTATAGGCCGTCGCCATGTCGATAATGTCAGAACTCGCGGCATAGGCATATTGCTGTTGAGGGCGGGCCAATGCCGATTGCAGCAGCCCGCGATCGCGTAAACCATCAGCACCGCCGTGCAGCGCTAGAAGACGGCGGTGCAGTACCAGCGCGTCGCGCTCGTCGATCCAGACGGGCGTCTTCACTTAGCGAGGACATGCAGTGTGTTGCGGTAGCGGCTGATGATGTCCTCCGCTTTCTCCATCTTCCTCTCGAACCCGGGATCGTAGGGCGTAAGCTGGTAGCCTCCGTCCGGCGCTTCGATCAAGAACAGAGCTTCGCCGTCCGCAGTCTGTAGACGGCTGATCACTTCCTTAGGCAATACCACCCCAAGCGAGTTCCCGAACTTTCGCACTTTAAGTTCAACCATTCCGTGCCCCTTACATAGTTATTACAATTGTAATAACGCGACGGATCTTTTGCAAATTACCAATGCATGACAGCCTGGGTCACAAAGGGGCAAACCTTACCCTTTAGCCACCCCATCTACCTGTCCCCTACTACCCTAACCGCGTACCGCCTCGGCATATCTGTGGTCGTGACTGACACAAGATGAATCCTCGCTGCGAAGATCACACGCATTGAGGATGGTGCCAATGACCGGGGTGCCATCATTGGTCAACCGTTCTCTGGCTTCTTCCAGTTGCTCCGGGCTAGTCTCGCCGGCGCGACAGATCAGAATCACACCGTCGGAAATGCGGCTCAGAAGCCGCGCATCGGCCATGCCCATCATAGGCGGAGAGTCGATGAGCACGAAGTCATAGTTTGACCGCGCCTGCTCGATCAAACTATCCAGATGAGCCGAGTGGAGCAGCCTGGAGATGTTGGCCGGCTCCGATCCACCCGATAACCAATAAAGGCCGGGCACCGCGCTGGGACGGACCACCGAGTCCAGCGTGATCGTTTCGCTGTCTTCGGCCAAGAGCGCATCGCTCAAGCCGGTGGCAAATTGCGACCCGAAGAGTTTACCCAGCCTTGGTCGCCGGAGGTCGCCATCGATCAGCAGGACCCGCCGTCCGCTCTCCGCAAGACTGATGCCAAGATTAGCTACCGTGGTGGTCTTGCCCGCTTTGGGGCCGGGGCTGGTTACCAGAATTACCCGGGGACTGACGCCATTTGCGCGGCCCAGGAGAATCGAGGTGATGGCGGACTGATAAGCATCCATCATGGTTTCGTCCGGGCGCCAGTGCACCATCCCCTTGTCGACGGCTGCCGAACTGTCGTCATCGAGAGAACGGAGCGTGATCGGGATGCGCTCCCTGTTGCCGATGCGCGCCGAGGGTATCACAGCTAATTCAGGAACATTGAGGTGCTTCAGGCTTTGGCCAGGGGACCGCAGGCTGGTATCGTTGCGCTCGCGCAGCAGTGTGTAGCAGCAAGCGAGGACCATACCGATGAGGGCTCCCAGCGCAAGGTTAACCAGCAAATTCGGCCTGTACGCCGATTGAGATGGAGTCGCGGGACTAACCACGCGCACGGGGCTCGCCTTCAAGGCAGCCACCGTGCTCGTCTGCTTCATACGCTGAAAAATGGATTGGTAAAGGTCGCGGTTCGCATCCAGTTCCTTCTTGAGTATGTTGTAACGAACTTCCTTTACCGACTGATCGGCGACCACTCCCGACTGTTGCTGATAGGCGCGGGTCAATAACTGTTTGCGGCGTGCGGTTTGAGAGTCCTGCACGCCAAGGCGGTGAATGACATTGGTCTGGTGTTGGGTAGACTGCTGTTCCAGATCAGCGATCTGAGATTTCAACTGTTGGATTTTATAATTTTGCGGGGTGAGGGTGACGCTCAAATCGGAAAGCTGGCGGCGAAGTTCAGCCAACCTGGCACGATGGTCGCGCAACGTCGGGTCAGCCAAAACCTGCGGCATCGACTCGGCAGGATTGTTTTTCGAAGTCTCTACTTGCGCCTTGGTATCCGCCTCGTCCGCTTCGGCCCTGGCTACATCGGTTTGAATTTGCCGCAATTTGTCTGCCGCAACGCTCTCCTGGTTCCCGTTGGGGATGACGATGCCGGTCTGCCGCAGATATTCCTGCAGGGCGTTTTCAGAGTTCTGCAGTTTCTTGCGGGCGTCCTCAAGCTGCGACGCCAGCAACTTGTTGGTATCCACAGCGGCAGATCCGCGGGCCTCTTGACCTTGTTGCATAAACTGATCAATCAAAGTGTTCGCGGTGTCCGCGGTCAGCTGCGGCTCGGGACCGAGAACCGTCACCGTCACCAGATCCGAAGTTCCATCCGCCATGATCCTGGCGTCCCCAAGCATATCGAGCACCACAGCTTCATTGCTCTCTGGGGTGGCTGCAGGGGCGCCGGCAATCCATCCGCGAATGTTTCCGAAGAGACCTTGTTTGGCGGCAATGGCAGCGGGAACCTTAGGACCCATCGCCACCGCGGTCCGCTGGACTACCAGTGGGCTCCGCAAGAGCTTGGTTTGGGTCTCGACGAATTGATCGTTGGTGGTTGCGCTGGATGCCGGATCGACCTCTTTGGCATTCATGAAGTCCCGGTTGATCCGGGTCGCTTCCAGAATTACCTCTGACTTGTAGACCTTGGGCGCAACGAGGGTATATATCACGCTAAGCAGAAGCGAGGTACCCATGATCCACGCGATAGCGGCCCGATGGCGGCGGAGCAAACCACGGTAGTTCACAGTCGCTTCCGCCCGGCGCCGATTCATTCCAAGCCGCCGAGACAGCTCGATAGAAGTGGATCGTCCGGGGTTCCTGCCTTCGGACGAGCGAGGTCCAGTAATGATCTGCTGGGTCATCTTTTCGGAATCCTTTCGGGTTCGATCCAGCTCGCCGGAGCGGCTTCACTATGACTGTGTGGTTAAAAAGATGAGCATTCTAGCGCCAGATGAGAAGGCCTGTTCCGACGTTAACCCCTTGTTCGGCCCCGCGCGCACCGATCACCTTGCCCACACTGTTGGGAACGTAAAGGATGTCATCAGGCCGCATCTGCAAGTCAGGTGCTTTGTTTTCCATGATCTTCTTTACGTTTGCAGAAATCTGTTGCCGGGTGGAGCCGCCATCGGCGCGGAGAATCCTTGCGGAACTCAAGGCTGCCGTTTTGTTCCATCCCCCGGCCAAAGCAACGGCTTGCGTGAGCGACATGGTTTCGTTTTCTGTCATGACGTAGCCACCGGGCCTCGCGACATTGCCCAACACGTAGACCAGACGAGCGCGGGAAACCGTAATCACATCATGCGGCTTGATCTGGATATTTGCTTCGGGATTCTTGCCGCTCATGACTGAACGTATGTTGATGTGGGCAACGGAGTATTTGCCTGTGGGATCAGGGAAGGCGCCCGACACTGGGATCTGGCCTTCGGTCAGGCTACGGGTGATCATCACACTGTCACCTGCATCGGCTTTCAGACCGCCGGCCTGTCCGATCACTTCCATCAGGTTGCGATTTCCACGCAACTGCACCACGCCCGGCTTGATCACATTGCCCGCAACAGACACGGGTTGACTGCGGAAATCGTTCACCTGCACGGTGACTTGTGGATCCTTGAAGTACTTCTTGTAAGCGGTCACCAGGTTGTGCTGCAACTGCTCGACGGTCAAGCCGGCGGCATGCACCTGCCCGATCATCGGCAGGGTCACTGTGCCATCGTTGTCGATCTGCAACGGCTTGTTGGGAATGTCATTCGCAGCGAAGACTAGCACCGTGATCTGATCTTCGGGTCCGAGGACATAGCTGCTGACATTGGTAGGTGCGGTCGTTGGCGCGGCTGTTGAGGGTATGGGAGCGTTCATCGGAACACCCACGGGACCATCCGCGGGGTTTACGGCCTGGGCTGATGCCTGAACCAGCATCAAGCCCTGAACGCACAAACACAACAGGATCAGTTTGGCTGGAGACCCAGGCATAGGTTCGCTCGCGGTGAGTATCGGCAACATTTGTTGTGAGAAACGGCTTGGGTCCAGACGGGTTGTCTAGACTGGCCAGATCCGGGCGGCCGTCTCCGGAACTGATTGGCTCTGGACGGGTAGCCGTTCGGCTACCGTTCCTCCTTCCCGGTCCAGCGCCGGCCACGCCCATCTTATTGAAAATACGAGAGCTCCCCTAAGCCCTCAGGACCGTGAGCGTTTGGTCAGCTGCATGCAATGGATAGTGCGTCCGAGCAAACTCAAAGCCAACGCGTGGAGAGTTTGGGAGACAAATTCAGTTGGATTCCACTGCAAGGAATCCCCAGGAGGATGTCATGAAATTGAATTCCATCGCTCAGTCTTCCCTCGCGGTTTTGTCGCTCATGCTCACCAGTGTCCATAGCTTCGCCGCAACCCCGTCCGCCGGGCCGGCGCCGTACTGCATCGCCGTGAACGGCGGCTTTGGCAAGAGTGACCACAGCGGTTCAACATACGTGGCGCGCAACTTCACCATGCCCGATGCCAACAAGTGCACCGTGTGGACGGGCTACACCAAGACCAGCGCCACCGTCATCTTCACGACCAGCGGTACCGCTTGCGTCTCCAGCGATAACCTGGCGCTGACGGTCAGCGTTTCCAGCGCCGACCCGGACTATCTCGGGATAGGCCAGGTGGCGGCGGATTACATCAAGATGTCCCGGTCAAGCGCAACCGATCCATTTAGCGGCTCGGACATCGGCTACTTGATGGGAGCCGCTGAGACGACAAGCTGCACCAGCGATCTGTTGACCCTCCCGGCGCTACATGACTAACCCGTCATGCCACTCGTGGGGCAACTTCTCAAGCAACACACACGATCGGAAAAGCCAGCATCATCCATTGGAAAGATGGCCGCAAGCAATTGCGGCCATCTTCTTTGCGGTTTCGTGGTCACAGATTTTCGCTGTCAGGATGTGTGACCATGGGCAAAAGCCGGAGCATCGGCGGCGGGAACCATTGGTTCAGCGCTGCCACAATATCTCCCCAGCCTCCAGAGGAACGGCAACACTGGGATGATGAGGTACGACCCGCGGGGTGTAATCCGTCAGCGCACGAGTTGCAGCTATGTCGACAGCGTACGTGACGGGTCCCTTTGCGTTCGATGATGTATCGGCCGCAGCCATGGTTACAATTTCCGTATCATGTTCCCCGCGTGGGTCCGCATAGAGTTCCACCCTGAGATCAGAGGAAAAAAGATCGCCTGGCCAAACCTGCATCTCGAAAAAATGGCGCGCGTCGCGCGTTTCCCAATGCATATTGCCAAAGTGCACAGTGTTCCACCCTTTCGTGATGCGGTGCAGCCACTGCAGCACTTCAGCACCGAGAGCGCCGTTGTTTGCGGTGCGCTCGCGATAGCCGGAGGCCGCCGGGAGATAATGCTCTTCGGTGTAGTTCCGAATCGCCCGGCTGGCCGAAAATTCCGGAGTCAGGCGCGCCATGCTTTCCCGAACCTTGCTCAGCCACCTGGAGGGCAAGCCTTTGTCCCCACGTTCATAGAATGCGGGGACCACTTCCTGCTCCAGCAGCGTGTACATGGCTTCGGCCTCGATGCCGTCCCATACCGGATCATCCCCGTGCTCGAGCCCATCGCCGATCGCCCACCCGACCTCAGGAGCATAGGCCTCCGCCCACCAGCCATCGAGCTCGGAGAAATTCAAACCGCCGTTGACCAGGGTCTTCATGCCGCTGGTGCCACAGGCTTCCCACGGGCGGCGTGGGGTGTTGATCCATAGATCGGCGCCCTGAACCAGCTCCTGGGCCATCAACATGTCGTAATCGCTCAGGAAGACCACATGCTGCTTCACCTCGGGCCGCTCGATGAAATCGTTCCATTGTTGGATCAACGCTTGCCCGGGTTTGTCCTGTGGGTGCGCTTTGCCGGCAAGAATCAACTGCATCGGACAGTCAGGATTCGTGAGCAGTCGAATCAATCTTTCCGGGTCGCGGAGCAGAAAGTTGGGCCGCTTATAAGTCGCAAACCGGCGCGCAAAACCGACCGTCAGCACGTGTTCATTCAGAACCTGGGGAAGATCGTGTGGACCGTCGTATCCTGATGCGCGCTGGCGGGCGTAGCGCAAGCGAACGCGGTCGATCATGTTCTTACGGGCGCCGGCGCGGAATTGCCATAATTGTTCGTCGCTCAGCAGCCGGATTTCGTCCGCGCAAATTTCCTCCCTCGACCAACGGGTCTTCCCGCAGGCTTTGCTCCACAGGGAATCGGCTTCGGCTGAGTCCCAGGTCGGCACGTGTACCCCATTGGTCACAGAGCCAACGGGAACCTCCCACTCGGGCCATCGGGGGAAGAGCGGCGAAAAGATGTGGCGGCTCACCTGCCCATGAAGCTTGCTCACGCCGTTGACGCGGCCGCTGCCCCGCATAGCCAGATAGGCCATGTTGAAGGGCTCCAGGGTATCGCCGGGGTTCTGTCTTCCCATGGCGAGGAGCTCCTCCAGCGGTATGAACAATTCCTCCTCGGTGTACCGATGCAGGTACTGGTGCATGAGATCGGGATGGAAACGGTCAAACCCTGCGGTGACTGCGGTATGAGTCGTAAACAGGTTGCCTGGGCGAGTCACGGTCAAGGCAAGCTCAAACGAGGTCTTATGATCCTCCATGTAGGAGCGGGCCCTTTCCAGGATCGCGAACGCCGCGTGGCCTTCGTTGAGATGGCAGACATCCGGCTCGAGGCCCAACGCGCGCAGCAACCGCCAGCCGCCAATACCCAGTACCATCTCCTGCTTCAGCCGCATCTCGGCGTCCCCGCCATAGAGTTCGCTGGTGATTCCGCGTTGAGCCGGCGTGTTGGCGAAGTCGTTGGTGTCGAGCAGGTAGAGTTTGGTCCTTCCCACCCACACTTCCCAACAGCGGATCCAGAGCTTCGATCCGGGCAAACGAATCTGTAATCGTAACCATTCGCCGTTCGCCTGGCGCAGCGGCCGGATAGGCAACTGACCGGGGTCGTTGACCGGGTAGAGCGCCTGCTGGTTGCCGGCGGCATCGAAGTCCTGGCGGAAATACCCTTGACCGTAGAGCAAGCCAACGCCGACAACCGGCACTCCCAGGTCACTCGCTGCTTTCAGCTGATCGCCGGCCACATTGCCTAAACCGCCGGAGTAGATGGGCAGTGCTTCGGCCAGCATGAATTCCATGCTGAAGTAAGCCACCAACGAAAGCGTGGTCCCCGAATCGTTCTTCGGATATTTCTCCTGGAACCACGCCTGTTGGTCGAATGATTGGCGTTTGTGATGCAGGCAATCCCCCACCAGTGCACGAAAGCTGGGCGACGCCAACAGGGCGGCAATCTTGTCCCGCGAAACCGTCAGCAGGATGACCCATGGATTTTGGGACCACTCCCAGAGTTCGGCGTCGAGGCTCTTCCACATCTCGTCCGCCTCATGGTTCCAGCACGAATGAAGGTTGAGGGCGATCTCCAACAGATCGTCCATCCCTTCCACATTCGGCCAGGGAGCGGCCGGTATTATTTCGCTCATCGGGTGCACCTCTATTTAGCGAGTAACTTGCGGAATGATTCCAGTTCAGCGCGCCGCTTGGCGCTGATCCTGGGACGAGACAGCTTGAGACCCTCGAACACATCGAGCACGATTCGGGAAATGATCAAGCGAGCGTCTCTCTTGTCGTCCGCAGGCACCACATACCAGGGTGCATGGCGGGTGCTGGTGGCGCCCAGGCAGTCCTCATAGGCTTTCTGATAGTCCTTCCAGTACTTTCGTTCCTGAATATCCGCAAGAGAGAACTTCCAGTTCTTTTGCGTATCGTCAATGCGAGCGAGCAAACGCTTTCGCTGCTCTTCCTTGGAAAGGTGGAGGAATATCTTGACCGTCCTCGTCCGGTTGCGCTGGAGGTGGTTCTCCAAATCCACGATCGAGCGGTAGCGTTCCTCCCACAGGGATTTCAGGTCGTGCATCTCCTCGGAAAGCCCTTGATTGCGGAGGAGCTCCGGGTGAACGCGAACCACCAGCACCTCCTCATAGTAGGAGCGATTGAAAATCCCGATCCGGCCGCGCTGGGGAAGCCGGCAGGTCGCGCGCCAGAGAAAATCATGCTGCAGTTCCTCGGCACTCGGTTGTTTGAAACTGGTGACTTCACAGCTCTGCGGATTTACCCCCGACATCACATGGCTGATGGCCCCATCCTTGCCTGCCGAATCCATACCCTGAAATATGATCAGTAAGGCGTATTCGTCGTAGGCGTATTGCAGGTTCTGCAGTCTGCTCACCTCATCCCTGTTCCGGTTCAGGAGATCTTCGTACTCCTCCTTGGTTTTGCATAGAGGTTCGATGCCAGTTGGCCATTTGGCGAGCCGTACTTTTGCGCCGGGGGACACGCGGAAGCGTTTTGCATTAATTTTCATGTCTTCTACCTATGCCATGGATTACGGGATCGTGGCGAATGGATCTAAGAATTATTGACGCGAACGGATGTCCGAGCCAGGCTGTTTGGCCGATTGCTTGTATCAGGGTGGACTTCAGAGGCTGCGGAAAAAGGGGGATGATTTGTGCAGCGAGGAAAGAAAACGTACCTCAGGGCCTAAAGGCCAAATGATTTTGGTGGGTTTATGTACGGGCTAAAGCCCGTACCTACCAGCCCCTACCTACCAGCCCGTACCTACCAGCCCCGTACCTACCAGCCCCGTACCTACCAGCCACGTACCTACCAGCCCGTACCTACCTTTCCCGTCATCCGAAATGGTTTTTTCGGCAGCCTCTTCCGTTGTGCCGCAAAAGCGGGATTTTTTCCACCTTTCGAGGGGACCAGGACGCTCCGAAAGAGTGTCCACCAAACCGCACCAATTGGTCTTTTGCGTTTTCGGGATGGGATCTATTTTGTAGAAGCCGGATAGCTTCACCTTCTCCGGCGGGAATAAGTACGACCGGGCTCTGTTACATAGTCGTACGAATGGGAGGAGGCCGACCTTGGAAAACATATACATCCAGAACGACGAACCCGATTGGCAACAACTAGCGCAGGAGAATGGCTCTTTACGGTCGATCATCGCTGAACTTTTGATCAAGAACCAGAATCTTCGCTGGGAGCTGCAAGGGTTAGGATCCCGGGCCAATCAGGATCCTAAGCTTTTGGCCGCTTCCGAGGGGACTCCGTTTCGTAGGAATTCCAGCATCGCCGTCATGCCGTAGCGGGCGCACAGGAGCGCGGCCATACGTGCTGCCGCTTGATGCGCCCGGCGGGAAATGGTGGCGCTCGATGGGTGAGCCAACGCCGCGTCTACTTCGGCCGGCGGAAGAGCAACCGGCGGCCACTGCTGCTTTCCCGGGGCAGCCAGTACCTCAACCAATCCTTCACGCAACCATAAGGGAGCGCTCGCTCTGCTTTGCTGTTCTACCAGCACATGCAAAAATTCATGCAGAAGCAGAGTCTCGGTGCCGCCGTTACTTTGCCGGACCGTCGCCGGTTGCAGGAAGATGTGGCTGCCGCGAGTGGAAGCGAGCATCCAGCCTGGCTCTCCCGTCGTCTGGCGGAATAGTTCGGTGGTCGGCAATTCCTGAACCGTAGGCTCGGGCGAACCTGATGGTCTGGGCAACAGCGATTGAGCCCTGGCCCACGCGGCATTCCCTTCGCCGAGCAGGGAGCCTCCTGGATCTGTAGTCAATAAAGTCCACCCGGCGCCGGTACGCTTTTGCCACACATCGCCAGCCGGGGTGATCCCGGGGACGGCGCCCGGAAAATAGAAATTGAGAATCTCAGTATCGCTGTGGCCCTCCGCTGCCATCTCGAATGATCCTGCCTGGCATAGGCCCACACCATGCCCATACCCTCTGCCTCGAATTTCGAGATCCGCGCCCGACAGGGTTAGGGAATACCAGTCGCTGCGCATCTGGTTCCAGCCGAGGGCACGGTCGACCGCGAAGCGAAAGCTGCTGGCGGAGAGCTGCGCCGGGGCACCTTGCCCCGTTACCTGGAGGAGTTGGGCGCGGCCGGCAACATCTCGCTGGGTGATCCGGATATCCCCGATGGGAGAAGGAGTGTGCCAGCCCTGGGCGCGGAAAATCTCGCCTAGTTGACGCAACGGAATGCGGGTTTGCCATTGGGCAGGGGACCGGCGCAGGCAGTAAGGATCGCTGTGCTGCCCGGCAAGATAACCGGCTCTCTCCTCTGGCCACACGGCGCTGGCCGCCTCGCTCCTGCCTCCGCAATGCTGGGTATAAAAGACGTGCGCCCGCTGGGCGCCCGACCACAGTGTTTCCCCGGCAGTCTCGCGCACCGCCTGCTCCACTTCTGGGCTTGGCTTGCCCAGGCGAAGGGCCTGGCAATGGGTGCTGTCGCACAGTCCGAAGCCCTCGGATTGGTGACGGTTGGCGTTTACCAGAGCGAAAGTGCGCATACTGATCGCCATCGCCTTGAGCGAGGCAATGGGCTCGTCGGGGGCTGCTTCGCCGCTGAGGGCCGCAATTACGTAGTTTTCGCTGGGCAGCGTCAGCAGCACACGCAGGCCGTCATGCTGGGAGGAGATGACCCACTTGCCGGATGCGATAACCGGCTCCTCACCAGCGGATTCCACGCGAAACCTTCTGCTCAGGATTAATGGTTTTCGGAGTCCCTTGTCGACCTGCAAGGAGGTTTTCGGGCCATCGAGCGATCTCGCGGTCAGGTGGGTTACCGGCCGCGCGGAAAAGAGTTCGACGGTGAGGTCGCGAGCGCTGTCTGGCACTGGACCGTTTGCGCTCATCAGGAGGTGCTGTGCCAGGCGGGCAGCATCGGCTCCGTTGCCGCCCGGGAGGTAGATCACGACAATGACCTGTTGCTGTCCGAGGGGAGCGCTCCCGGCAAACCATCCACCGCTGGTGGTGGTTCCCGTTTTCCCCGCGACTTCTTCGCCCGGTACCGCAGCGTTGTGGGCCATACCGAAGCGGACCGAATCCTTGAGGCCTTGACCGGCGGCATTCCCCTGAGCCTGGTCGAGTTCAAGAAACAATTTGCGATAAGCTGCGGCCATTTGGGCAGGAGAGACGGCAATCCCCCTGACACCCAACACCAGGAGCTGTTTTTGCTCCCGGGTGAGCGGGCTCTGAGGACGGGGTAAGCCATAGTGCTGCAGAATTGCGGTCACCTGCGAAGCGGGGATCCGGTCTGCAAGCGCCGCGAAATACTGGTTGCAGGAGTAGGCAAGCGCATCCTGAGCAGCGAAGGCAACTTCACTCTGCGGATGCGTGCAGGGAAGGTCGTAGCTGTGCACCCCATCCACGATGCGCAGATTGCGCCGGCAAAAGACTGTAGTCTGCGGCAGGACCTCGCGTTGCTCTAAGGCCGCAGTCAGGAATAAAGGCTTGAGGATGGACCCGGGAGCGGCTGCTTGACCAGCATCTTTCACAGCGGCCACCCGCTGTCCGGTCTTTAGATCCACGATCACGCCAACGGCAGGAGTAGCGCGGAGCGCAGACGACAGGGCAGCCTGTGCGCTCGTTTCCGCCCACCCGGCAAACGGCACCAGAACCATGGCCAAGAGCAGGACGGATTTTGTGGCAAGCCTTCTCTTCATGCAGGGGACCGATAAATCCATATCGCAACGCGTTCCGTGCCTATGCAGCCGCAAATAGACAGCCTTGACGCCACAAGACTGGTCATATTATTCTGGTCATATTGGAAGAGGCATTGTCATGCAAAAAATGGCCGCCGCACAGTTCAAAGCTCAATGCCTTGCCGTGATGGATCAGGTATCGCAAAGCGGTCGTCCCGTCGTGATTACCAAGCATGGCAAACCTGTGGTGAAACTGGTTCCTGCAAGCGAAGGCGACGAGGAGATCTTCGGAGCCTTGGCAGGCATCGCCAGAATTAAGGGCGATATCGAGAAGACGGTCCCGGCCAGCGATTGGGGGGTGGAATGATCCTTCTTGATACTCATATTCTCGTCTGGCTTCTGATCGCTCCCGAAAACCTTTCGCCCAAAGCAAAGAAGGCCATCCTGGCGGCCCGCAAATCCGGGCCGCTTGCTGTTTCTGCAATCAGCCTTTGGGAAATTGCGTGGCTGGCAGTGAACAAGCGAATCGATATCGATGTGAGCGTCGATTCCTTTGTCAAAAAATGTGCTTCCTTTGTGCAGGTTCTCCCGATCACTCCGGAGATAGCGGTTCGTTCTGTTCAGTTCCCAAAATCATACCCAAACGATCCGCAGGACAGAATCATCGGAGCAACCGCGCTTGTTGAGGGCATTCGCCTTCTAACGCACGACAAGATGATCGTGAAGTCTGGTCTGGTTCCTCTGGCAGCGTAGCGCTCAGAAGAACGTGCTGGCCGCTAGAGCTCCCGCCTGCCTTCCATGGCTCGCGTCATGGTCACCTCGTCGGCATATTCAATGTCGCTGCCGGCCGGGACGCCGGTCGCGATGCGGGTTACGCGGACGGCCGCCGAGCGCAGCAAATCGGCCAGGTAAACCGCCGTCGCTTCACCCTCGACCGTAGGATTGGTCGCGAGGATGACCTCCTCCACCTCGCCCTGCGCCACGCGCGCCACCAGGCTATCGGTGCGGAGGTGCTCCGGCCCAACCCCATGGAGCGGCGATAGGGTCCCGTGCAGCACGTGATAGACGCCGTTGTAGCTGCGGGTCTTTTCGATCACCGCAATGTTCCCCGGTTCCTCCACCACGCACACCACCCGTTGGCTCCGCGTCGGGCTGGCGCAGTAAATGCAGGGGTCCACATCGGTAATGTTGTTGCAGGTCGAGCACAACAGCAGCCGGGCCTTCAACTCGCGCACCGCGTCGGCCAAGGCTCCCGCGTCTTCAGCGCTGGCGCGGAGTATGTGGAAGGCAAGCCGCTGCGCGCTCTTGGCTCCAATGCCCGGCAATTTGCGCAGCTCTTCGATCAGCCGCGCCATCGGTTCTGCAAATTGAGACAATGCAGCTCCTGACTAAATAAGTCCAGGAGGGAGATTCAAGCCGCCCAACATCCCGGTTAGGTTGGACTTCATAGCTTCGTCTGCGCGCCGGCCCGCCTCGTTGAATGCCGCAGTCACCAGATCCTCGAGCATTTCGACGTCGGCTGGGCTGGAGCTCAGGCTCATCACCGCTGCCGCGTCTATCTTGAGCTGCAACACCTGCTTTTGCCCGTTCATTTTCACAGTAACGGCGCCACCGCCAGACGAGGCTTCCACGACCGTCTGGCTCAGCTTTTCCTGCATCTGGTCCTGCATGTGACGGGCCTGTTCCAGCATTTCCTGCATTTTTAGAGGGTTCACAGCTACTCCTTCAACCTTTGCCTTTGTCTCGCAGATCGAGCACGCTGCGAACTTCCGCCTGGAAAAGCTCCTGCGCCTGCCGTACCAGCGGATTGCCCAGGGCGACTGCCTCAATGCTATCGCGTGAGAATGTGCGCGGGGCCCCGCCTGACGATTCCGCAACCGCTTCGCCGGGCACCACAGTCATCTTCTGGGTGGCGCCCGCCCCACGCAAGGCCTCGCGCACGATCTTCCACGCTTCGCCATTCATGGTCAGGCCCAACATGGTTTTCTTGACCCCGACCTCGACCTGGATCGCTCCGTCCTCGTCCAGCTTCCAGCGCCCTGCTCCCAGCAGAGAGGCAGCCGTATTGTGTCCCTGGTCATCGAGTGCGGCGGTGACCACATCGCGCAGTCTGCCTAGATCGGACTCTCCGGGATTGTTCTCTGCGATCCTGGTTGGCGTTGGCGGCTCAGGCTCGACTAATTTTTGTACAGGGACCGGCGGTGGCTCAGGCTCGGCTGCCTTCTGGACCGGTACCGTGACTGGCGCGACCACCGGTCTCTCTTCCGGCTCTTCAGCGTTCTGTTTGCGTTGACGATCCAACTCGAACGGGGAAGGCGCCGGCGCTTTGGGCTTGACCGGTTCAACTGGAGCCGGAACGGGACGGGGCGCCTGAACCGGGATCGCCTGAACCGGGATCGCCTGCGCCGGCCTTGGGTTCGTTGCCGGCGGGCGCGCCGCGCCGGGTAAGCCGCTTAAAATCTGCTCCAGCGGCAACAGGCGCTGCAGGTGGACCAGCTTCATCAGTCCCAGCTCCAGGTGCAGCCGCGGCTCCTGGCGGTAGTTCAACTCGTCGAAGGTACGCAGGATCACTTGCAGGAAGCGGGTGAGATCCTCTTCACTGAACAGAGTCGCCGTGCGCACGGCGCGCGCTCGCTCGTCGCCCGAAATCTGCAGAAGCTCGGTTTTTTCTCCGCCTAATTTAGCCATCAGGCAGTTGCGCAAATAACGTACCAGCTGCCGCGCCATTTGCGACGGACTGTTACCCGCGTTCAGCAGCCGGTTGAGCTCTTCCATCACAGCGGCACTTTGGCCCTCGCCGACGGCTTCGAGGATGCGTTCAAAGACGGCATCGGGCACCGTCCCCATCAGTTCGCGGATTTCCTCGCCGTCGAGCCTGGCTTTGCCGTCCACCATCGGTGCGCTGGCGATGGCCTGGTCCATGATGGAGAGCGCATCGCGCATGGAGCCGTCGCCGGCCTCCGCCAACAGGGCAAGTGCTTGCGGATCGGCGAGGATCCCCTCCTGACCGGCGATCTGCGTCAGCTGGGCCACGATGTCGTCGAACTTGACTGCGTGGAAACTGAAGTGCTGACAGCGCGAGCGTATGGTCTGAGGAATGTCCTCCGGCTGCGTGGTCGCCATCATGAAGACGACGTGTTCGGGCGGCTCCTCCAGGGTCTTCAGCAACGCGTTGAAAGCCGCATCGGTGATCTGATGGGCTTCGTCAAGCAAATAGATTTTGTAGCGATCGCGCGCCGGGGCGTAGCGAGCGGCGTCGCGCAGCTCACGAATCTCATCGATCCCGCGGTTGGTGGCGGCATCGATCTCCACCACATCGAGCGAGTTGCCGGCCCGTATTTCCTTGCAGGAGTCGCAAACGCCGCAAGGTTCGGGCGAGGGCCGTTCCGGAGTGCCAATCTTGTTGCGGCAGTTCAGCGCCATGGCCAGGATCCTGGCGATGGTCGTTTTGCCGATGCCCCGGTGCCCACTGAAGATGTACCCGTGGGCCACACGCTCCTGTTGGAGCGCGTGTTCGAGGGTACGAGTCACGTGGTCCTGGCCGGCGACATCGGAGAAGCGTTGAGGACGGTATTTGCGGGCTAGAACCTGGTAAGCCATAGGGAGGAATTCGAGAGTGCGAGCGTGCCATCGGCACGGCCTCTCAATCTTGATTGTAGCCCGAGTGCCGATCGCAGCAGGAATCGCAAAGAGCTATCAAAGTCGAGCGGTAGGGTAGGGAAGCGCTTGCAGTTATTTGCGCCGCGCTGGAACACGTTTGCCTGCCGCCTTGCGGGCTTCTCGTTTCGCGGCTTTTTTGCGGCGGGTGATTTCGTCCGGCGAGTACATGGTCTGGCGGCACGTGCTGGCTCCGCAATGGCAACGAGCATCGTCTTCGTCGCCGTCGTAGAGGTTGTAGTCGTAGGTAAGCTCTTCCCCTGGTGCGATGCGGCGCAGAGACATGACCCAGACTCGCCCACGCAACTCTTCCGTTTCGCAATTGGGGTCGCAGGAGTGATTGATGTACATCGCCATGCCGTGGCCATCGATCACGTTGGAACCGTCTCCGATGCCGAAGAGGTAGGTTGTTTTCGAGTCTTTGAATTGAGCGTCGGCTTTCCGCTTGCTGATGCGCGGACCGGTGTATTCCACCACCTTGACGCCTTTGGGAATGGCTGAGGTTGTGTAGCAGCCGGCAGCGTGTATCGAAGAGGAGCGAATCATCAAACCCATGATCAATTTTTAGCAAGCTTTTCTGTTGTAGGAAAGTCGACGGGCCTCGAAGATGGGTTGGTTCAGACCTGGGGTTACATTATGGGGCCTGGATGGGCATTTCCTAGGAGGATCCCAGGTCTCAAACGCGAGACCTGGGGCACCCGTGCCGATTTCGGTTGTGGACCGGGGGGGGTAGATTCGGACACGGGCAAGGTCTAAACTTACAGAAGCCACGATGCCCAAATTTCCTCTCATCGTCGCTTCGATTACGGCTCTGCTCACGTTCGCAGCCAGCGCGCCAGCTTCTGCCCAAGCCTCAGGCAGCAACAACCGGACCATTCCCGACGCGCCTCAACCGCAAAAGAAGCCCGCAGCTAAGCCACAATCCACTGACCCTGGGTCTCAGCCGCCGGACAAGACCAACTCTGAGCCGCCGCCTTCGGATAAGCCGGCTTCCAAACCGGCCTCCACGAAAGACGACAATCCGTTCCCTGAGGACGTCTCCAAACAGGCGGCCAAGGCGGCAGCCGGGTCATCGGACTCCGGCCATCCGGCTGATCCCGAGGAAGCTGCTCCTAAACATTCCACGGCAGCCGATAACCCGTTCCCTGAATCCCAATCCCGGGATGCCGCCAAGGCGGCCGGCAACGACCCCGCTCCGGCCGCGAAGCCTGATATCCCTCCTGGTTTCAGCTCAAGCCAATCAAATCCCGAGCCCGGCGAAGTGGCAGATCCGGCTCGGGCCAAAAAAGACGCCGAGGTGGGTCGCTTTTACCTGAATTCGGGCGATTACCAGGGGGCACTGCTGCGATACAAGGACGCGACAGCCGCCGACCCTACGAACGTCGATGCCATCTTCGGGCTGGCTGAGACCCAGCGCATGCTCAAGAAAAACGACGAAGCAGCGCGTAACTATCAGCTCTATCTGGACATTGTCCCCAACGGGCCGAAGTCCAAACAAGCGCTCAAGGCGCTCAAGGTGCTGGCTTCCGGGGGATAGCCTCGACAAAAGTTGTAGTGCCGTCGAAGGTGCTGGGCTACTTTTTGGTTTTCTCCCCTTATGCGGGTGTTTTACACTTCCGCGAGTTAGGGAGTATTCCCCCATGCACGCGGTCCTGGAACGGGTGGTCAATCAAATCGCGAGTGAAGTGCGCCACCTCGATACGGACGCCACACAACTGCACCCCAAAGATCTGGCATACAGGTGGAATGCTCAGCAGGTGATTGAGCATCTGGTCCTGGGCTATCGCATGACCACCGAAGCTCTGGAGACCCGCCTCAAAAAAGGCCGCCTCTCCCGCAAACAACAGCGTACCTACCTGCAATGGTCGCTGCAGATGATGATCCTCACCTTTGGGGCTATGCCGCACGGCGTGCCCGCATTGGAGGAGACGATGCCGAAGCCCGGCGCCTTCCCACCCATGAGCGGGCGAGAGCTGACCGATCTTTTGCGCCGGGAAATCGAGGCCATGGACACCCTGCTCGACGCATGCCGGCGTAGATTCGGCATCGAGCGGGTAGGTATCCATCCCTTCCTTGGGCCTTTGCGGGTAGATCAGTGGCGCCGCTTCCACGCTGTACACGGCCATCATCACTTGACCCAATTGCGTTCGGTGCTGATGCAGGTGGCGCCGGACCCGGTTCCACTGAAACTGACCAGAGAAAACCTAGTGGAAAAGTTGCAAATACCAGCCCAGCGTCCGCTGGCCTAGAAAGATGCTGTAGATTCCGGCCAGGCAGAGCATGGTCCCGAAGGGAATCGGCATTTGGCCGGCCGGCAACTGATCTTCACTTCCAGTCCGGCTGCGAAATAAGATCGTTCCCACCCCATAGATCGCTCCCACGATCACCGCGAGAAAGAGCACCAGGCCTGTTTCCCGCAGTCCGAGCCATGCCGCCAGCATGGCCAGGAGCTTCACGTCGCCCATTCCCATACCCATCCGGCGCCGGGCCAGCCAGTAGGCTCCAGCGATCAGCAGCAGCACGGCTGCCGCCACAGCTGCGGCCAGCAAAGACAGCCCTGCCGCGTGTACGGCCGCAGCCCAGGTCCAGACACCGCTTTCGAGGCCGGGACGCAGCGCCGCAAAGACAAGGCCCGCTACCAGTCCGGGTAAAGTGAACCAGTCCGGCAGCAACAGGGTCTCTGCATCCATCACCGCCAGGCCGAGCAGGAGGAAGCAGAGCAACGCCCAGCAAGCCGCCAGCCAGCCAAACGAAAAGTGCAGGCAACAGATCAGGAAAAGGATGCAAACCGCAAGCTCAATCAAAGGATAGCGCCATGAGATGCGGCCGCCGCATTTTCTGCAGGCGCCGCCAAGCAGCAGCCAGCTCAGCACGGGCACGTTGTCCCAGTTCGCTATCGGCTCATTGCACTGGCGGCAATGCGACCGCGGCCACACCACGGATTCGCCGGCAGGCAAGCGCACGATGCAGACGTTGAGAAAGCTACCCAGCAGCAAGCCGAATAATCCGAAAAAGAGACAAGGCAGCATCGGTGAAGACCACAGTAACAGCCGCGGGAATCCTCAAGCCCATCGTTTACATTGTTGATATGAGTTCCGAGCGACTCCCGGCCAAGGATTCGGCTGCACTTTTCGCCGAAGCAGTGGGCATCATGGCACGGCTGCGCGGTCCCGACGGCTGCCCCTGGGATCGTGAGCAGAGCTTCGACACCATCCGGAAATATACGCTCGAGGAGTGCTATGAGGTTCTCGACGCCATCGAGCGGCGCCATTGGACCGACCTTTGCGAGGAGCTGGGCGATCTTCTGCTGCAAGTGATTTTTTATGCGCAGATGGCGGACGAGGCCGGTCACTTCAGTATCGCGGATGTGATTGCAGGCCTCAATCGGAAGCTGGTCCGGCGCCATCCCCATGTCTTTGGAGATGAGGCCTCGGTAGCCGCCGGCAACACGGTCGAATCGCCGTTGGAGACCGAGGATATCGACTCTTCCCAGGTGCTGCGCAACTGGGACGCCATCAAGCGTGCGGAGAAAACGCAGCCGGCTTCGTCGGTGCTCGACAGCATTCCACGTGGGCTTCCGGCGTTGCTGGAGGCTGCCAAGTTGGGGTCGCGTGCGCAAAAGAGCGGCTTCGATTGGCCCGAAGTGGAAGGCATCTTCGCCAAGCTGGAGGAAGAGACGGAGGAGCTGCGGGAGGCAATCCGAGCGTCCTCTGGGACTGCGGGCGTGGCTTCGGAAGAGGTAGTTTCCGAAGTAGGCGACCTGCTCTTTACCCTGGTGAATCTGGGCCGCCGTTTGCACGTGGAACCGGAGCTTGCCCTGCGCCATACCAACGGCAAATTCCGCAGGCGCTTCGCCGCCATGGAAGCCGCCTCCGGGCAGCCGTTGGAGGCTCTGTCCGCCGCCCAGCTGGAAGCGCTCTGGAGCCAGGCTAAGCTCGCAGAAAGTCCTGCCACTTCGTCTTCCCGATGAGTCTCGACCCGATACTGATCCGGCCTTGCGAGGGCTTCGAGGAACTGAGCGCCTGCGTGCAGCTCCAGGTCGAAGTGTGGGGGTACGGAGACCGCGACGTGGTCCCCCGGCGTGTTTTCATCGTCAGCAAGCAGATCGGCGGCCAGGTGATGGGGGCGTTTGATACTTCGCTCCCCGGCGCAAGCGCGGAGGGCAACCCGGAGAACCTGGTGGGCTTCGCCATGGCTTTGCCCGGCATAGCGCAGGGCAGGCCCTATCTCCACTCCCATATGCTGGCGGTCAACCCTGAATATCGCAACCGGGGCATCGGGCGGCGGCTCAAACTCTTCCAGCGGGACGAGGCACTGCGGCGCGGCATCCGGCGAATGGAGTGGACCTTCGACCCGCTGGAGATCAAGAACAGCTTCTTGAACGTGGCCAAACTGGGGGCTATTGTTCGGCGCTACGCTGTGAACTTTTATGGTGTATCCTCATCTCGACTGCACGGGCAGGTTCCCACCGATCGGCTCTACGCCGAATGGTGGCTGGACAGCGATTGGGTTTCCTCGACTCTTGGTAGCAAACCGAAGACTGTTCCCGCTGTGGAGCAGGAAATCTCAGTACCGCACCAAATAGCTCAGTGGAGGCACTCACCTGCAGATCAGGACCGCGTCCTTGACATTCAAACCCGGAATCGCGAGCATTTTCAACAGGCCTTCGGGCAGCAGCTTGCTGTAGTCGGTTTTAGGATCGATGCGGAAGGGAACGGCATCTATCAGCTCGGGCAATGGCGGGAGCCCGCATGAAGGTTGAGAACGCCAACGGGGCCTCGGCGCAGAAACTCGGGAGCCTTCGGGCTCCTCACACTCACTACAAACCGGTATCGAGCAGGTTTTCATGAAGATTGAATCCATCGTCCTGCGTGAGCTCAGCATGTCCCTGATCCACCCCTTCGCCACCAGCTTTGGTGAAACCAGGGATCGCCGCGTGCTGCTGGTGGAAGTCCGCGCCGACGGACTTTCGGGCTGGGGCGAATGTACTACGGGGGAGCACCCGCACTTCAGCGAAGAGTCCACGGATACTGCCTGGATTACGATTTTGCAGGAACTCGTGCCGCTGCTGACGGCGACGGAAGAGCAGAGCGGGGGCAAGTGTCCCGGAATCTTTCGCCCGGTGCGCGGCCATCGCATGGCGAAAGCGGCGATCGAAAACGCATTGTGGGACCTGGAAGCGCAGATGCGTCGCGTGCCGTTGTATGAGTTGTTGGGTGGCAGTCCGGGAGACCATCGCCTGTGGAGTTTCGATTGGCATCCAGCCGTCGATGGAAAAGCTGTTGGAGAAAGTGGAGCAGGCGGTTTCCCAGGGTTATCAACGAATCAAGCTAAAGTGCAAGCCGGGGCTGGATGTAAAGATGTTCGAAGCGGTTCGCCATCGATGGCCGGAGATTCTCCTCAGCTGTGATGCCAACTCCGCCTACCGTCTGCGCGACTCCGACCACCTTACTACCTTCGACCAATTCAAACTGCTCATGATCGAACAGCCGTTGTGGGCCGATGACTTCTACTTCCACGCCATGCTGCAACAGCGCCTGGAGACTGCCATCTGTCTCGATGAGTCGATCCGCAATCGCCGGGACGCCCTGGCCGCGATCGAGATGGAGTCCTGCCGCATCATAAATGTGAAGCTCGGCCGGGTAGGGGGCTTCAGCGAGGCGATTGCCATCCACAATGCGACCCAGGAACGCGGGATCCCGGTGTGGTGTGGCGGCATGTTGGAGAGCGGCATTGGCCGGTCGCACAACGTTGCCCTATCGACGCTGGAAAATTTCTCACTTCCCGGAGATGTTTCGGCCTCCAGGCGCTACTGGGCCGAGGACATCATTGAGCCCGAGGTGACCGTATCCGCCGCTGGCGAGATCCGCGTGCCGACCACCCCTGGACGGGGCTTTGAGGTGCGTACCGACCTGATCGAACGGCTGACCGTCCGCAAAGAGGAGATCAAGGCCATGGCGCTGGTCTCCTGATCTATAGGAGCTGTGATGACTCCCCAGGAAGAATCCATGCTGAACGACCTGATTGGTCGTGTCGAGCAGACCCAACTCACGGAAAAAGATCCGGAAGCGGAGCAGTTGCTGAACCAGAGGTTGGCCCGTAACCCTAATGCGCTCTACATCCTGGCGCAAACTGTGTTGGTACAAAGTTACGCCCTGGAGCAGGCCCAGGCGCAACTTAGCCAATTACGGCAGCAGACCCAGGCGTTGCAACAGCAGCCTGCTCACACCACCAGCTTCCTGGGCAATCTGTTGGGCCACCGTGACCCTGCACCGCCCCCGCCGCCCCCACAGCCGGGTTACGGGGCTTCGCCCTACGGTCAGCCGTGGAACCAGCCGCCCTCGTACCAGCCGCCGCCGTCCTATGGACCTCCTCCACCAGCGGGCTCGAGCTTTTTGCGCACTGCCGCGACGACGGCGGCCGGCGTGGCTGCTGGCGCGCTCGCCTTTCAGGGGGTGGAATCTCTGTTGGGGGGATTTGGCCACTCCGCCGGTTTTGGTGGGGGTAGCGGATTCTTTGGTGGTGGTGGGGGCAGGCCAGAGGAAACCGTCATCAACAATTACTACGATGACTCCGGCCGCGAACATGGGCGCGTCGACAATACCAGCCTGGGCGACAGCGGCAGCGATGCCGCGAACCTGCAACAGGCCAGTGACGACCTCAGAGACGACGGGGGTTACCAGGACGATTTGAGTCTGGACGACACGTCCTACGATGACTCATCCTTCGATGACTCTTCAGGTGGCGACGACTTGGCGTAGCCTCGCGCCGGTGCCGGATCGATGCTCCATCGAGCGGCATCCTCGCTTAGGACGTAACGGCTCACGGCCCGGTCTTGCGCCGCTGCTCAGACTTCCGCGATAGACGGTCGCGGGCATCCGCTGGAGCGATGCGTTGGCCTCGATCAAGAGCCTCCAGACGGTCACCGAGTTCCTGATTAAACCCGGCTAGCTGCGCAGAGCGGGCGAGGTCGTGCTCTTCAAGCAGCCTGAGCGCTTCCCGCACGACTTCACTTGCGGAATTGTAGCGGCCCGATTCCACTTTGGCGCTCACGAATTTCTCCAGCTCGGTAGTGAGAGAAACGTTCATGGGTTGGAACTCCACGTTCTTGCATTGGCTTCAATAACAAACATTATCAATCTTCGTTATTCAAACGTCGAGACCTATCTGGAAGCAACCTGTGCCGAACCAGGAGTCTTCTGGAGCAGGCGAATGGCTTCCTGGTAGCCGAGCTCCTGGGGCTGTATTTTGAAGTCGCTGAAATCTTCCGTGGTCGAAAAATCCACGCTCTTCACCATCAGCACTTTGCCCTGCAGATTCAACTTCATGTGGATGGTTTCCCAGTGATGCAGGCCGACATCTGCGTTTTGCACCAGGATGCTGCCACCCTTATAAAGCCGGCCAAGGACGCCCCAGCCGAAGTTCACGTCGGAGATCAGATGGGCATCGATCTTCGCCAGGCGTAACTGCGACTGATCTACCCAGAGCTCGCCCACCATACCGTGGTAAACCTCGCCCTCCCGGTCGGGGGGCGTAAAAGCGGGGTTTGGCCGGAATTTCAAACGGTAACACAGGCCGTTTGGGCCCTCCACCATGCCGTCGAAGGTGAAGAGAAAGGCATCGGGGAGCATACGCACCATCTCGTCGCCCCGCGCGCTGTCTTCCTGTTCCTTCTTGTGGCGATGTTCCTGAATCTCGGGGTGGGCCAGCAGATTGTTCAGGCGGTCAATCTCAGCCTGTTCCTCCTCAGGGGGCAGCGGTTTGCCGTTTTTCTCGATCAACCGTGCAACATCCCCATCCTTGGTCTCGACAATCAGCTTGACGATGGTCCCCTTAGGGTCAACCTTGCGTTGGCGATAGCTGAAGGAGCGCCCCGCCTTAGGGGAATGCAGCTCGTTGTAGCTGGCGTCGCGGACGATTTTCGCCGGGTCAACCGCCGGATTTCCGTCTTGGGAAAGGTTTTGGCCGGATGCGGCTGCGACGGCGCCAAGAAACAACGCCCCAGCGAGCATGGAAGCCCCCGAAGGAGCCGAAACCGACCGAAAATGCTTCAAAAATCGCATAGTGTTACCTAAGTGGGATGCCAGGCAATACATTTCAGTTTACATCTGTGGGCCCTCTTGCCGTCTAACTCTCTTTGACGGTTGCGATTGACTTCGCTCCTTGCGTATAGTTCGGGCAGAGAGCCTGCAACTGCAGGGAGGCACCCGATGAATGCAGGAGAAAGCGCCGTCGCAGTGATCGGCAAATCGGTGCAGATCCGCGGCGAGGTAAAGGGAAGCGAAGATCTGATGGTCGATGGGCATGTCGAGGGCACGATTACCCTGGTCGAAAGCCGCCTTACCATCGGTCCCAACGCCCACGTGGCAGCGAACGTCTCGGCACGGGACGTGATCCTGCTCGGCGAGCTACATGGCAATATCTCGGCAACTGGACGGGTGGAACTACGCGATGGTTGCAATTTAGTCGGAGACATTTCAGCCGGGCGTTTGTCGATTGAGGAGAGCGCGGTGTTTCGCGGCAGTGTTGAACCGTTGACGGGCGAAAGAGCAGCTGGCGTTGCACCGGCGAAGGGCGCTGATGTTCCGGTTGCGACCTCTCCAGCCAAACATTAAACGAATGCTGGAGGGCCTAAGTAATGATGAGCATATTTCCCGCAGGCAGCACTGGCCTGCGGTCAAAGACCGATGACGTGATGCGGAATATCTTCGGCAAGACACAACACGGTGCTCAGGCCACGGGAACTCCTACGGTGCTCACCGGTCCGCGGGTGCCAAGACACTCGAGTGCCTGGAAGGATCTACTTAAGTATCTCAAGTCCGAGCAAGGCTTGCGGATCCTGGATATCGGGCCTACTTCTCCTACCAATATCAATTTCCTCACCACTCTGGGCCACGGCGTGTACATGGCCGATGTGGTGAATGAGGCCCTGCGTGGCAACTGGATGAGCGCCCCGGACGAAAACGGCGTGACTCAGTTCGACGTGGAAGGCTTTCTCGACAACAACCTCGACTTTGCCGGTAGGGAATTTGACGTCATCCTGCTATGGACTACGCTGGATTATGTACCCCAGGCGTTGGTCGGGCCGATGATCAAGCGGTTCCGCTCGACACTGCGTCCCGGCGGCCGCGTGCTGACCTTCTTCCATACCCGCAACAACGGACCCGACACCAGCTTCTGCCGTTACCACGTGACCGACAGCGACACCATTGAGACCCAGGAAACTACGGGGTACGCGGTGCAGCATGTCTATACCAACCGGACAATTGAGAAGCTGTTCGAGACCTACAACAACACCAAGTTCTACCTGGCTAAAGACAACCTCTACGAAGTCATGATCACTCGCTGATCTTCCACAGCAGCTGGCGAAGGATGCCAATCCATCGCCGGGCGTCGGACTGATTCAGATTCAAGCGCCGTACCATGCGGCGCACTGCAGCTGGCTCTGCGGCCGCCGGACGGCGGCGGGCGTACCCGATGGATGTCAGCATTTCCGCTAGCAAACTCGTCACTCTTTCCAGATCCTCTGCCTGTGCCGGGCGTGGTGATTCGTTCACGGCTACCGGGTCTTCGTGCCTGACTAGCTCGTAGAGGCACACGGCCGCCGCCTGTCCCAAGTTCATCGACGCGTGACGTAAGCCTGGCGTCGGGTGCATGGGAATGGTCATGAGCCAGTGACAGTGGCTCATGGCATCGTTGCTCAGACCAGTCTTCTCCGATCCAAAGAGCAGGGCGACTCGTGCGTTTGTCGCGGTGGAACGCATTCGCGTGCCGGCTTGTGCCAGGGTGTACAGCGAATGTTCCTGCTTTCGTTCCCCCACGGCGGTGGTGCCCACGACCAGGCTGCAGTCAGCGATAGCATCGGCGACAGTGGGGAACTCCCGCGCGGCGGCGAGGATCGCCGATGCGTCAACAGCCGACTTTGCTTTCTCCAGGGCGACGGAGTAGTCGTTGACCAGGCGCAAATCGGAAAAGCCAAAGCCGTGCATCGCGCGCGCGACCGCGCCAATGTTGTTAGGGTTACGCGCTCGCACCAGAACCACGGTAATCCGGGCGCGCTGCTCTTCGCTCAGCATCGCTCTATCTTAGGTGGTCGGGAGGTGAGAACCCACCACCCTCGCCTCGTCGTCCGGCCTGTCCCGGCGTGCCGTGGGACCGAAGCGGAGGGACCTGCGGTTCTACGGACCCTTCGTGGAAATGTTTTTCAACGGAGCGAGCCTGCCGGCTGATTTCACCGTGGGACTTCGTGGGGTTGCATGACGGCCTCTCGGGTCATCTCGCCATCCACCATGCGCCAGATATGAAGAGGATTTTCACTTCTCAACTCCGCGGGTAGCGCATCGTCAGGAAAATTCTGGTAACAGATGAGCCTCGTGAAACGGTAGATCGCCTGGCTGCCCACCGAGGTTGAACGCCCATCAGAAGTCGAAGGGTAAGGTCCTCCATGGACCATGGCATGGGAAACCTCGACTCCGGTTGGAAAACCATTGATCAAAAGTCTGCCCGCTTTGTTCTCGAGGATCGCAATGAGATCGCCAAAATTGCGCAGGTCCTCCTCGGTACCGTGAATGGTTGCGGTGAGGTGGCCTTCAAAATTGCGGGCAGCCTCCAGCATCTGTTCCCGGTTCGCGTGGCGGACCAACAAGGTTGCCGGGCCGAAAATCTCCTCTTCGAGTTCCGCGTCCTTCAAGAAAGTCTGGCTATCGGTTTCGAACAGGGCCGCACCGACACCGAGTTCGCGGCCATTGCCGGCGATGGACTTCTCAGCAACCACGCTCACCCCTTGCCGGCTCTTGCGATCGGCGACGCTGGTTTGATAGGCCGACCGTATGCCTCCGGTGAGCAAGTAGAATGGCGCCGACTCATCCACCGATTGCCGCAGCTGATCGACGAACTTCGGAGCGTCGGCGTCTTCGGGCAGAAATACCATTCCGGGTTTGGTGCAAAACTGACCCGCTCCGAGGGTGAACGAAGCATGCAATCCGCTGGCGATGCCGGCGGCACGTTCCTTTAATGCACCCGGAAGGATGAACACCGGGTTGGTGCTGCTCATCTCGGCATAAAACGGGATTGGTTCCGGCCGAGCGGCCGCCGTATCCATTAATTGCCGGCCCGCCCCCCGTGATCCGGTAAACCCGCCGGCCTTCACCAGAGGATGTTTCATCAGGGCGACACCGATTTGTGCACCGCGGCCAAACAGAAGTGAAAAAACACCTTCAGGCAAATTGCATTGCCGGACGGCTTGCTGTACGGCTTGACCCACCAGTTCGCTGGTGCCGGGATGAGCCGAATGCGCTTTGACGATGACCGGACATCCGGCGGCCAGAGCGGACGCGGTATCCCCGCCGGCCACGGAAAATGCCAGAGGAAAGTTACTCGCGCCAAACACCACGACAGGGCCCAGGGGGCGCAGCATGGAGCGCAGGTCCGGCTTGGGAGCAGGTTTACGCTCTGCATCGGGGCGGTCGACCCGAGCCATAACCCAGGAGCCTTCCTCAGCGACCTGGGCAAACAGGCGAAGCTGGCCACAGGTACGCGCAGTTTCACCCTGTAAGCGGGCTTTGGGGAGGGCTGTTTCCAGTTCCGCGCGCTCAATCAATTCGGGAGCGATCGATTCGATATTGGCGGCGATGGCGCGTAAAAACGTTGCTTTCTCGTGGCCGGTTGCCCGGCTGTAAACGGCAAAAGCTTCGTCAGCCAGAACTGCGGCTGCGTCTACTTCTTCGGGTGTCGCAGAGTAAAAGTCCGTCTCCAGCCGCTCCCCGGTGCGGGCGTTCGTAGCACGGAAGACTTCTTTGGTTGCCGAACCTGTACGGAAGCCAAGTATGGATAGTCCTGTCAATTTCATGATTGCGCTCCGAAGATAAGTCGATGCTTGCGCCAAACCGCACGCTATATCGCAAGTATAGTCTTGCCGCGGGCAGCCGGCGGGCCCGCTATTTGCTTTCAAGGGGACAGCTTTGTTATGCGATGAAATCCGCCTTCCGCATGAACGCGCCCCATAGCCGTTGACACCCTATCCATAGACAATCTATGGTGTAAGGCAATGGCTAATCGAGCGGAACTGATGCCGGGTACCCTGGACATGCTGATCCTGAAAACTCTGACCCGTGCGCCTTTGCATGGGTACGGGATCGCGCAATCGATTAAACGCGTCTCAGACGAGGTGCTGACGGTAGAGGAAGGTTCTCTCTACCCGGCTCTGCAACGGCTCCTGCTGCAGGGTTGGGTGAAGGCCGAATGGAAAAAGACAGAGACAAACCGGCGCGCGCGCTATTACACCCTGACCGCCGCAGGTCGAAAGCAGCTAGGGGCGGAAATCTCTAGTTTCCAGAAAATGATTGCGGCGATCGGCCTGGTGCTTGAGGACCAGGAGGCGCTATGAACACCCTGCTTCGTTTCCTGCGCAAGCTTGCGGTTCTGTTTCGGGGGCAGAGCTTCGACCGGGACCTGCAGGAAGAGATGACATTTCATCAGGAGCAGGCAGCGAAGGAATTCGAAGCCGGCGGCATCGCTCCCGAAGCAGCCCGCTACGCCGCTGTACGACAGTTCGGCAATGCAACGCTGCTCCAGGAACGCAGCCACGAAGTGGTGGCCTTTCGTGCGGAAACCGTGGGCCAGGATCTGCGATTTGCTCTGCGGCAGTTGCGCCGAAGCCCTGGATTCGCAATAACCGCTGTTCTCGTGCTGGCTTTGGGTATTGGGGCCAGCACCGCAATTTTCGGATTCGTGGATGCGGTGTTGATTCAACCGCTGCCATACGCCCAACCCAATCGACTTGTCGATGTCGATGAAAGCGAGATCCTGTTTCCCCGCGCCAACCTTTCCCGGGACGACTACGAGGACTGGAAGCGCCTGAATTCGACACTTAGCTCCCTCGATGTGTACGGCGGCACCGGATTCCTGCTGCGCACCGGTTCACTGTCAGAGCCCGTACCGGCAGCTCGGGTCAGCGACGGTTTTTTTCGCACCCTCGGCGTCGAACCCATCCTGGGGCGTAACTTCCGGCCCGGCGAGGACCGGCCCGGGCAGCCGAAGATCGCTATCCTTTCCTACGGCACGTGGATGAAGCGTTTCGGTGGCCGTCGCGATCTGATTGGAGAGTCCATAAGCCTGACCGGCGAGGCCTACACAGTTGTCGGTGTCTTACCCCGTGGTTTCGCCTTCGCGCCGCGTGCCAGCGCGGAGCTTTGGGTGCCCCTGCTGGACAAGTCCGGATGCGAGAAGCGAAGAAGCTGCCACAACCTCGACGGCGTGGGCAGGCTGCGCGACGGTGTGACTGTCCAGGCGGCATCCGCTGACATGAACACCATTGCGGCACAGTTGGCTCTTCAATACCCGGGCTCCAACAAGGGGCAGAGTGCCAGCGTGCTTCCGTTATCCGAGGTTGTTGTCGGCAAACTACGGCCAACCCTGGTGACCCTGCTTGCCGGCGCAGGACTACTGCTGCTCATCGCTTGCGTGAATGTAGCCAGCCTCGTACTGCTGCGAGCAGAAAGCCGGCGGCGTGAAACCGCAGTGCGGGGCGCCCTGGGCGCCACACCTTTGCGATTGGTTCGCCAGTTCGTCACGGAAGGCCTGCTACTGGCCAGCCTGGGTTGCGCGGCGGGCGGAGTGCTTGCCGTCGTGATGATGTCGCTGCTCGCGCGCCTGGTTCCGAAACCAATGGCGCAAGGTATGCCGTTTCTCTCCGTCGTGGGGCTCAACCGGCACACTGCGCTCTTTGCCGCAGTATCTACCCTGATGGCGGCAATCCTGTTGGCCGCCACACCTGCCCTGCGGCTGGCATTCGGAGAGATTCGCCAGGGACTTACTGATGGAGGCAAAGGCGCGGCGAGCCGCTTCTGGCGCCGCCTGGGAGCCAACCTGGTAGTGGTGGAATTAACCGTGGCCGTGGTACTGCTGGCGGGCGCTGGGCTGCTGGCTAAAAGTTTCTACCGGCTGCTGCATGTGGAAACGGGAATCGACACTTCGCACCTGGCAACCGTCTACCATCATGGCTCCGGAGACCATATACGCAAAGCCTGAACAACAGGTCGCTCTCTACCACCGGGTTTTGGAAAAGGTTTCAGCGCTGCCAGGCGTGAAATCCGCCGGCATTACCAACGTCCTTCCGTTGCAGTGCAATTGCGATACCGACTGGATTCGCATTCCCGGCAGGCCGTTCCATGGTGAACACAATGAGGTCCTGGAACGCGATGTAAGTCCTCAATACCTGCCCACCCTCAAGGCGAAACTGGTCCGGGGGCGCATGTTTACTGAAGCCGACGATGCTAACCATCCCCAGGTAATCGTCATCAACGAGTCGATGGCGCGGAAGTATTTCCCCGGCGAGGATCCCCTGGGCAAGATGGTCGGTGATGGAGATCTGACCCCAAAATCAATGCGCCAGGTGGTTGGGGTCATCGAAGATGTACGCGAAGGAGCACTGGACGATCAGGCGTGGCCTGCGGAGTATTTCTCGATCTATCACGGGCCCGACAACTACTTCGAAGTAACCGTGCGGACCACTCAGGACGAGAAGGCGATCCTGCCCGCACTGGTGAAGACGCTGCGCGACATAGACCCTAATCTGGGCGTCTACGGCGCGAATACCATGGATGAGTTCATGAGCGCCTCGCAAAGCGCCTTGTTGCACAGATTTTCAACCTGGCTGGTAAGCGGATTCGCAAGCCTGGCCCTGGTGCTGGGAGTGGTGGGGTTGTACGGGGTGGTCACCTATTCCGTCAGCCAAAGAACACGTGAGATCGGTGTACGCATGGCGCTGGGTGCGCAACGGAGCGCTATCCAGCGGCTGGTTCTCAAAGAGGCCGGATGGCTGACTGGGATGGGGATGATTGCCGGCCTGGCCTGCTCAGTCGCTACAGCGCACCTGATGCGCAGCCTGCTCTTTAATGTGCGTGCATGGGACTTTTCGACCTTGATAGCGGTGGCCGCGGTGCTGGGTTTCTCGGCGTTGCTGGCCAGCTTGATTCCCGCGCGACGGGCCTCATCCGTCGATCCAGTCAAAGCCCTGAGTGCCGAATAGCCACCATCAATCCTCCTTTTTTTCCAGGGTTCTAGTGTCCTCAAGGGATAGCAAACAACCAGAGCCCTGCCTATGATCAAACTTCAAGATGGAGCTGCTGAATAGCAACCTCCATGCTGACGTTGATGTGGCTTATTGGCGGCGGACGAAGTTGTCCATCGGCGGGACCTTTAAGCCACAGCCCAACCGGCGATTCTTTTCGTGATCCGCATCGCTCCGGAAAGTGTCGGTGAGGTGTATCGAGGAGAATCGCCGTTAATAACTTTGGGCCGCCCGTTTGTAGCAGGGCACTCCTTTAGTCGCGTCGCAACTGCTTGAAACCAGGGCGGGCTTTCGTGGCGCGTTCCTTCGCGGCACACCTGTTTTAGAATCCCTGATCGATGGTAGTAGAGTGGTCCTATGCGCGCTCGACTCTGGCCGGCGGTCGCCGTATCTTTTGGCGCACTGATCCTGCTCTCGATACTCTTTGCGTGGCTCGTCGCCCGCGAAGAAGCGCGGATTTACCAGCACACCAGATCCGCTCATCAGATCTACAAAAGAGCCGACGACGCTATCTCCGACATCCAGGCCGCCATTAACAAAGGCGCCCTCCTGGAGCAAAGCGGTTTCACCAACCCCGACAGCGTTGAAACTGAAAGCAGAGTCTCGGACCTGCAGAACGGCACAACAAACGATCTCACCACCCTGATGGATCTGATCGGTGGCAGCCAAAGGCGCCAGATTGCTGCGCTGCAGCAAGGCCTCGATCAGTACTGGAGCTCGATCCAGCAAGGACTCAGCTCATCGCGTAATCAGCACGCGCAGCAGAAATTCTTCACCGAGTTGGAACTCCAGCCTGAGCGAGTCCTCGATCTCGCCGGGCGCATCGATGCGCTCAACCAGGCGAGCCTCGCCCGTGAAGAGCAGGAGAATGAAGGGCAACAAGCTAAGCTGCGGGAATTTGCCGTTGCCGCGACATTGACCCTTCTCCTGCTGGAGTCTGCCATTGCGATCTTCAGCACCGCCTATATGTTTCGGCTCGATAATGTCTCGGAGGCGGAACGACAGCGTGCCGAGAAAGCCGAGCAGGAGCTTCGGCGCTTGTCCAACCAGTTGGTGCGCGTGCAGGAGGAAGAGAGAAAAACCATCTCTCGGGAACTTCACGATGAAGTAGGCCAGATACTCACAGGCTTGCGTATGGAATTAGGAACGTTGTCGCACTACCACCCGGATGAGGAATTTCGTCAGCGGCTGGAAAGTGTCAAGCGGCTGGCGGAAGAAGCCCTTCGTTCGGTCAGAAATCTCGCCCTCCTGGTGCGCCCTTCCATGCTCGACGATCTGGGATTGGAGCCGGCATTGCACTGGCAAGCCAAAGAGTTCTCTCGCCGATGCGGGATTCCGGTGTCCTTGAACATCGAAGGCAAGCTCGACAATCTGCCAGAATCCCTGCGACTGTGTTTGTACCGTGCCATTCAAGAAGCCATGACCAACTGCGGCAAGCATGCCGGCGCCAGTCATGTCGCAGTTGTCGTAAAACAGGACGAAACGCGAGTGGTCGCTTCTGTCCATGATGATGGCAGAGGCTTCGATGCGCTGCTCAAAAGTCCTGGCCTCGGATTGTTGGGCATGACCGAACGTGTACGCGCTTTACAAGGGACGATATCGGTATTATCCGAACCCGGTTCCGGAACCCAGATCCGCCTGGAGTTGCCCGCCGCGATCGATTCGGGCATATCCTGATGGCCGGATTTGCACAGCGCCCAGAGGGTCTCCTGTCATTTCGGATTGTCCATAGTGTCTCCACGGGATTTGTTTTGGACACCCTTCCCCCTATCGTTGTGCTAGAGCGCACCCTGCTACTTGCACCGAAGGAGGTCATCGATAATCCTTGCATTACAACATCCAGGAAGACCAGTCGATATTTCGGAAAACCGATGGCCTGCAGAGGGCAAGAGCAAACATGACCTTCAAGGTGCTCATCGCAGACGACCACGGTGTGGTGCGCAAGGGCCTGCGGCTACTCCTGGAACAATATCCCGAGCTGGTGGTTGTCGGAGAAGCGGCCAACGGACGCGAGGCCGTGACCATGGCGGCGACTCTTTCTCCGCAAGTTGTAGTCCTGGATGTCGGCATGCCGATCCTCAATGGGATTGAAGCGGCCGAACAAATCTTGAAGACGAACAGCGAAATCGGCGTCATCCTGCTCACCATGCACGCGGATGAGAGCTATGTGTTGCGGGCCCTCCACGTAGGCGTCAAAGGCTACCTGTTGAAAGAGTCTGCCGAAGATGACCTGCTACTCGCCATAAGATCGGTGGCCAGTGGAAAGCCTTTCTTTAGCCGGGCCATCAATGAGGTGTTGCTCGAGGATTACATGCGAGTCCTTAAGCAGCAGGGTCTCTCGGATACATTCGACTTGCTGACCACACGGGAAAAAGAAGTGCTTCAATTGTTAGCAGAGGGAAGAACGAACAAAGAAGTGGCCACGCTGCTGGATGTAAGTCCCTACACGGTTGAGAGCCACCGAACCAACCTGATGCAAAAACTGAACGTTCACAATACAGCCGAGATCGTTCTGTATGCGGTCCGAAAAAGGCTGGTTAGCTGACCTTGGTTCTCCCGCGTGTCCATCGACTGGCATGACTGGCAGGTCCTGCTGGACGTGACGCAAATACAGCCCGGGCCTCCACCATGGAATCACAATGTTCAAAAAAGGCGACGTATTTGACAATCCGGTCACAGGCGAACGAGCAACCATCCTTCTTGGCACCCGCGAAACCAGGGGTGACCGGCTAGTCGTTGAACTCGAACTCCAGGGAGCGGGCTTCGGCTCCGCCCTCCACAAGCATCCATCGATCCATGAGCGATTGAAAGTGGTCAGCGGCCGCGTTGGCATCATCCTCCACGATTCAATTTCGATCGTTGAGCCGGGAAAGATGATTGAAATTGGCCCCGGGGTGCCTCACCGATTCTGGAACGCAGGAATTACGGCCGCGAAGCTGACGCTCGATATAAGGCCGGCCAAACGATTTGAAGCATTCATAAGGAATATGATTGGCCTCGCCCAGGATGGCAAGACGGACCCCATGGGCATGCCAAATCTTCTGCAGCTGGCTGCGATCGCCAGCCAATTTAGCGATGTGATCCAATTCATGAGCCCCCCGCGCATGGTACAGCACGTGCTTTTTCCGGTCCTGGCCCCAATAGCCGCAATGCGCGGCTACAAGGGCTCCTACAGCGAGTACGTCTTTCGGTCGCCATCCAAGCGGATTCAGCTTGAAACCAAGACGCCCTTATGGGAGCGGATTTAAGTGCTCTATGGTTGTCGCTGAAGGGGCCCGCACGATGTTGACCAGGTTGAACCACAAGATAGATTGCGCTGAGCCTCCGCGGGTTGCCGGCGGCGGTGAGTCTGCGTTCGAGCAGGGCGGGGTTCGGGCGAGTACTTTTCGCCTGAGTACTTTTTTAGACGCGCGCATTATCGTCTTGGCCTTGATTCTGGGAGTGCTCATTGGCGTTTGCGGCGTTGGGCTTGACCGCCTGGTGCACCATGCGAGCAGGCTCTATGTTTCGGATGTTTATACCTGCGTTGTCGCTTCCGTGTTTTCGTATCTGCTCATGCTCTACGAGAAGCGCAGGCGTATGATCCTGGCGCGCAGGATGGCGATTGCGGCGGAAGTGAATCACCATATCCGGAATGCGCTGACTGCCATCGTGTATTCCACCTCGGTACAGCGCGATCAGCCACTGCAATCGGTGCTTAAAGATGCCACCGACCGCATCGACTGGGTGCTGAACACGGTGCTTCCCGACGGAGAAGAAAGGCTGAAGTGGCCGGTGCAAGCGCCGCAATGGCGCCCGGGCAACTGGCACGGGGATGACGAGGTTCGATCCTCCCGGCGCTAACCAAGGCCGGAGTGACCAGGACGGGTGTCCCATGTTCGCCCGAGCGTACATGGGCCGGCTTTTCCCTCAACGGCCTGCTCTAGGGTACCCTCGTGGTGCATGGCCACTCCACACTCATCCGTAGAAACCGCGGTGCTCCACTGCTCCCAGCTACTCACGTTGGCGGGCCCAAACCACCCCCGTGTAGGGGATCAAATGCGCGAGCTGGCGATTATCCCCGACGGAGCCATGCTGATCCGTGGAGACAAGATCCAGGCTGTGGGTTCGCGGAGCGAGATCGAAGCCCATCTGCCCAAAGACGCCCGGATCATCGACGCAGGGGGCCGAGTGGTCGCGCCCGGCTTCGTGGATGCCCATACCCACCTGGTTTTCGCCGGCAATCGCGCCGATGAATTTGAGATGCGTTGCTCCGGCACCACTTATCAGGAGATTGCCAAACAAGGCGGAGGCATCCGTTCTACTGTCCGCCGTACCCGGGCGGCAACGGAAACCGATCTCCTGGCGGTGGCACAAAAGCATGCATCCTGGTTTCTGCGCAGCGGCACGACCACCATCGAAGCCAAATCCGGCTATGGACTCAGCGTCGATGCCGAAATGAAGATCCTGCGCGTGGTGCAGCAAACCGGCAAAACGACTCCTTTGCGCTGCGTGCCTACCTTTCTCGGCGCGCATGAAGTGCCGGACGAGTTTGTAGGCCGCACCGCCGCCTATGTCGACCTGGTGGTCGAGGAAATGCTCCCCCTGGTGGTCCTGGAGAAACTGGCCAGTTATTGTGACGTTTTTTGCGAACCGCACATCTTCGATAGCGCTTCGGCGGCCCGCGTTCTCGAGGCGGGCCGGCGCCTGGAACTGGGGCTCCGCGTCCATGCCGACCAATTCAGTTGTTCGGGTGGCGCCTTGCTGGCAGCGGCCCTGGGCGCCGCCACCGCCGATCACCTGGAGCATACGGATGCGGCCTCAATTGCCGCTCTGGCGGCGGCGGGCGTGCAACCGGTTCTCTTGCCGGGCTCCGTATACTCCATCGGTGCGAAGCACTATCCCTCCGCGCGCGCCATGATCGATGCCGGCCTCGCCGTGGTGTTGGCCACGGACTTCAATCCCGGCTCCTCGCCGATGGCGTCCATGCCGGTGGTGTTGTCTCTAGCCTGCACGCAAATGAAGATGACTCCCGCGGAAACCATCACTGCGGCGACCATCAACGCCGCATGGACTCTTAACCTCGGCCGCGTGGTGGGCTCCCTGGAACCGGGCAAGTCCGCCGACTTTGTGGTCCATGAAGCAAACGACTACCGGGAGATTCCTTATTTCCTGGGCACCCAGCGGCCCGCAATGGTGTTCGCCCAGGGAGAACGCGTAGCCTAAGGGCTGTGTGCGTACCGAAGATAAGACAAAGGAAGAAACCGATGGGTGCCCCAGGTCTCGCGTTTGAGACCTGGGATCCCCCTGGCAAAGGCGCATGCAGTTCGGCTTCCGGCAAGACTCCGTTCCAGCCCAAGCTTCGCCCTTTTCCTCCCGGCTGGTAAGATTCTGACGTTCACACGGGAGGCATTTGATGCGAAGTCGCGGCCCACAATGGATGTTTGCCACGGTGCTTTTGGCGCTCTTCGGAAGCCTCGCCCATTCGGAGCAGTATCCCTATCAGAACCCATCGCTCCCCATCGACCAGCGTGTCGCAGACCTGGTAGGACGCCTGACGCCTGAGGAGAAAATCTCCCAGATGACCATGACCGCAGCCGCGATTCCGCGGTTGGGTATCCCCGAATACACCTGGTGGAATGAAGGCCTCCATGGCGTGGCCCGCTCCGGCTATGCCACCGTCTTCCCCCAGGCCATTGGCCTCGCCGCAACCTGGGATACCAACCTCATGCATTCGGTCGGAGACACCGTCTCCACCGAAGCCAGGGCTAAATACGCCGACGCCATTGCCCATGACAACCATCGCATCTACTTTGGCCTGACGATCTGGTCTCCGAACATCAACATCTTCCGCGATCCTCGATGGGGCCGGGGGCAGGAAACCTACGGTGAGGATCCTTATCTCACCTCCCGCCTCGGCTTGGCCTTTGTCACCGGATTGCAAGGGGACGATCCGAAGTATCTGAAAGTCATCGCCACGCCGAAGCACTTTGCTGTACATAGCGGGCCGGAGCAGCTCCGTCACGAATTCGACGTAAAGCCATCTCCGCAGGACCTGTACGCGACCTATCTGCCCGCCTTCCACACCACCATGACGGAAGGCCATGCGGCCTCCACCATGTGCGCCTACAACGCCATCGATGGAGAACCGGCGTGCGCCAGCGATCTGCTGCTTAAGAAAACCCTGCGCGGCGAGTGGCAATTTGGAGGCTTTGTCACTTCCGACTGCTGGGCCCTGACAGATATTTGGAAGGGCCACAAGTTTGCGCCGGACGAGGAGCATGCCGCCGCGCTCGCATTGCGCGCAGGCACCGACACCAGTTGCGGCCCGGAGTTCGCGGCGCTCAACCAGGCGCTCAAGGACAAGCTGGTAAGCGAGAGCGAAATCGACACCGCGGTCAAACGGCTCTTCATTGCGCGCTTCCGCCTGGGCATGTTCGATCCGCCGCAGGATGTGCCCTATGCGCGCATACCCATGAGCGAAGTCGATTCCGAGGCTCATCGGCAACTGGCTCGCCAGGTTGCCCGGGAGTCCATCGTTCTGCTTAAGAACGCTGAGGGAGTCTTGCCCTTGCCGGCACAAGGCAAGACCATCGCTGTGATCGGCCCCAATGCAACCATGCTCGAGGCGCTCGAAGGCAATTACTATGGCCAGCCGACCCATCCGGTATTGCCGCTCGATGGTATCGAACACCGCTTTGGCGCTGAAGGCAAGGTGCTCTATGCGGAAGGCTCATCCTATGTCGCAGGCTTTCCCGTGGTGGTGCCGCGCACCGTCCTGCGCAGCGGCAATGACGTTGGGCTGAAGGGCGAGTATTTCAACAACGCCGAGTGGAAGGGCGACCCGGTGCTCACCCGGGTCGACAAACAGGTTGATTTCGACTGGAACGCTGCCTCCCCGGCTCAAGGTATACCGGCCGCCGCCTTCAGTGTCCGCTGGAGCGGTTCCATCACCGTACCGGGCGCGGGTGATTATGTTTTTGAGATAACCCCGGAGCATTGTTCGCCCTGCGACGGAGCCGACAAATTCCTGCTCTACCTGGACGACAAGCAGGTGTTGGAAAGTGGCCGCAATCTCAAGCAATCCACGGGGAAAGCTTCCTTCACCACCCACTTCAACGATTCCGCGCCCCACGCCATCCGGGTGGAGTACGCTCACACTGCCCCCATGTTTGGCGCCGGGGTTCACCTCAAATGGCAGCCCGAACCTGGCCCTTTGCGCGATCAAGCGGTTGAGGTGGCGAAGAAGGCAGACGTGGTCGTGGCCTTTGTAGGCCTCTCGCCCAGTCTCGAGGGGGAAGAGATGCCGGTGCATCTCGAGGGCTTCAGCGGGGGAGACCGAACCAAAATCGACCTGCCCCAACTGCAGGAGGATTTGCTGCAGGCAGTGGCCGCAACCGGGAAACCGCTGGTGGTGGTGTTGATGAACGGTAGCGCACTTGCCGTTCCCTGGGCGAAAGAGCATGCCGCCGCGCTTCTGGAAGCCTGGTACCCGGGAGAAGAGGGAGGAGCCGCCATTGCCGAGACCCTTGCCGGCGATAACGACCCGTCGGGCCGTCTCCCGGTAACCTTCTACAATTCCGTCGATCAACTTCCGCCGTTCGAAAACTATTCCATGGCCGGTCGAACCTATCGTTACTTCTCCGGTGAGCCGCTGTATGGCTTCGGCTATGGCTTGAGCTATACCACCTTCACTTACAGCCATCTCAAACTGTCCCAGGCAACTCTCAAGCCGGCGGAGCCATTGACGGTCGAGGCCGACGTGACCAATTCCGGGAAGCGGAGCGGAGAAGAGGTGGTCGAGCTATATCTTCGCGGACCCCAAGCGGGTGGTGAGCCTCTGCGTTCCTTACGTGCATTTCAGCGAGTCAAGCTCGAGGCCGGCGAGACACATCATGTGCTCTTTACCCTGCAACCCGCGCAATTGAGCGAGGTAGATCACGACGGCAAAACTGCCATGCAGCCGGGTGACTACACCATCTTTCTGGGTGGGGGACAGCCTGGCCAGGCTGCCGGAGTCGAGGGTCAGTTTGCCATCGCCAACCGCTAACTCAATAAGCTGATCTGCCGAGCTTTGAGGTACGCCGAAATTACCCCTGCGCTGGCTCCGTCATCTGCGAGGCCCACATAACCGTCGGGCCGCACGAGATAGACGGCATTGCGGCGGAGACCGGTGCGGCCCGCCGCAGGCCCCCAGGGAAAGACGTGCAGCGGCAAGTGCTGATCTTCGCACGCAGTGCGGATTTCGGGTGCAGCGTCACCGTATACGTGAACCTGCCAGCTGAGCGAGGTCAGCGGCGTAAAGTTGTCGCTGCCAGTGGCTTCTGATTGCACCCATGGAAGGCGGTCACCACCCTGGATTTTTCCTGCCCGGCCTTCGCTCAAGCTGCTTCCGCGGTAGTTGACTACCGTCTGTGAGACGGTGCGAAACATGAGGCGCCGTACCATCTTCAAGGTAGTCATAGGTGCAAGCACCAGCGGCACCAGGTGCAACCGGACGAGCCGCGCTACAGCCCCAGGACTGGTCACGCCAGTGAAGACGCGATCCGTCGTCGCGACTAACCGCTGGGCAAAGGCGATTCGTTCCGGCTCGTAGCTGTCGAGCAGGGATCGCCCCGCTCGTCCGTGCAGCACAGCGGCAAGCTTCCAGGCGAGGTTCACCGCATCCCCGATGCCGGTGTTCATGCCTTGCCCGCCCACGGGACTATGGATGTGGGCTGCGTCCCCAAGCAGGAAGGCTGAACCCTTGCCGAAATGAGCCGCCACTCGATGATGCACGCGATAAGTCGAGAACCAGTTCACGCGCTTTACGTCAATGCTGATCCACTCCAATACACGGCCGCTCACGTCATTCCAGGACAGCTCTTCGTTTCGCTGTTCGGCTTCATGGCGCACGGTCCCGACGAGCCGCGCTCGCCCGTCCCCTCTTAGCGGAAAGACAATCATAAAATCGGTGCTGTCGAGCGCGACATGTAATTCACCGTTGATCGTCGCTCCGCTTGCCTCCACATCGGCAACGTAGAAGAGGTGGTTGTATATCCCGCCAGGGAAGCCGATCTGGAGTTTCTCGCGAACCGCCGAGTGTGCGCCATCGCAGCCGGCAAGGTAGGCCGCTTCGCACGTTTCCAGGCTCCCATCCGGCCGCTTGAGTTCGGCCTGGATACGACTCGAGTCATCCTTAAATGTCATGAGCTCCGTGCTCCGCTCGATCTGAATCCCGGCCTCGCCCAGCCGCTCGATGAGCAGTCGTTCATGTTCGTCCTGAGGAAAGATCAGCGCGTAAGGAAATGGGCTGAGCCCTCTGCCCATCTCCCCGAAAACAGCGTGTGCGGAGCGTTTGCCGGCAACCCACATGTTTATGGCAAGGGTCTTCCGTCCCTGCGCAACCACAGCATCCGATAAGCCGATCTGGCGATAGAATTCGAGGGTTCGGGCCTGCACCGCGAGCGCTCGGGATGTCGTGCCCGGCTCAGCCGTCTTGTCGATGATCCTCACGCGCACGCCAAGCCGCGTCAACCAGAGTGCCAACACCAGGCCTGTCGGTCCTGCGCCGACAATAAGGACGTCTGTATCGCGAGACTGATTCATGACAAGGTTCCAGAATTCCAGTTGGGTATCCATCGATACTGGCTGCATTCTTCGAGCGCCAGTACTCTTCCAGTCCCGCTTCACCTTTGGCCTCTGCCCATCGCGTCAGGGTGGGGCGCTCGGCGACGTAATCGAAGAGTGGAACTCCATATCCGCAGGAAGTTTGCACCAGATCGATATCGAGCACCACAATCTGGCGCGATCCAGGACGCTCTGTATTATCAAATGCAGAAGCCAGCAGGTCAGAGTAAGCGAGGCCGCCACGAGGTAGGATCCGGCCCTGCCCATACAGTCGAAGAATCAGCGGCGCCCCGGCAAAGGCACAGAACATGAGTGTCAGCCGCCCGTTGGCGCGCAGGTGTGCCGCAGTCTCGTTACCGCTACCAGTCTGGTCCAGGTAGGCCACTCGATTGGGGCCGAGGATGCGCAAAGCCGCTCCATCTTTGGGAGAGAGATTCACTCGCCCTTCAGGGGCCGCGGAGGCAGCAAAGAAGATCCGCTGTTGCAAAATGAACTCGTGATGTTTCGCCTCAATGCACCCGAACTGTTTGGCCATGGCCCCCTCACCGATGTCTCTATTCTAGCGACTCACGTCATCGCGCTCCGTGGCCCCCATGGGTTCGCGGACGGTCGTTTCATCTTCCTTCCGCCAAATGAGAAAATGTTGCCGGGAGCGAAATGGTGGTGCGGGATTCCATGAGGGTTTCGTGCAGTTGCCGAAATGCAGAGATGTACAGAGGATGAGGAAGGGGATCCTCAGGCGCCAAACAAACCGGCGGAAAATGCGACGCGCAGGCGTTAGGGAATTCCTGTCGCTGTTGCTTCTTCTCTGCATCTGCGGTTGCGGAGCCACCTTTAGCTTTCGCCCAACGGTGGTGTTCACGGGCGATTCCATTACTTGGAACTGGGACACAACCTGGGCCGGGCAGCAGACGACCTTCACTCAAAATAGTTGGCTCGATTTAGGTGTGACTGGATTCACCTCGGCTCAAATCGCCGCGCTCTTCGATCCGTACGTTCTGGATCAAGAGCCCAAGGTGGTCCACATCTTGGCCGGCACCAACGATGTTTATCCCGGCTGGCAGCTATCGGATACCACCACTCATATCGAGGCTATGGTGAAAAAAGCGAAAGCCCGCCACATCGCCGTGGTGCTGGGAACCATTCCCCCCTGGGGACCTGGAGCCCTGCCGGAACGAGCAGACCCAAGCCCACAAAGATTTCAGCGCATCGATCAACTGAATCAATGGATCACCCAATTTGGGGCGCAGCAAGGCATTCAGGTGGTCGATTATCATTCGCTGCTCGCAGCGGCGGATGGTGAAAGCTATGTTCCCGCACTGACCGTGGACGGTGTCCATCCCAGCGCGGCAGGTTACGCAGTGATGACCCCGCGCACCGAACAGGCTCTCCAGGCAGCAATGGCTGACAACACTCCATAGACTTTCAGGCTACAATTTGCCTGCCGGGGAGGGAATCTAAGGTAGCAACTCCCCCAAGGGAAAGCAGCCAAGGTGGGATCGATCAAACGCGCCCTGATCAGTAATCTTGAGTGTTACAACGCCGCCGGAGAGTTCGGTGAGATCGTTGACGACAAGACCCTATGACCAATCTTCGATCCTGCCTGCTGGCGATCTTGTTTTACCTGGTTCCCGCGCTCGGCGCCGCGCAGATACAACCGGCGAACCTCGCTGGGATCGCGCATGTCGCCTACCGCGTCTCCGATCTTACCCGCTCCAGATTCTTCTATCAGAAGCTGGGCTTTCAGCAGGCTTTCGTCACCACCAAAGATGGGAAAATCACTGAATCATTCTTCAAGGTCAATGACCGGCAGTTTATTGAGATCTATCCTCAGCAGGACCCTTCGCAGCCCATCGGTTTCATGCATGTCTGTTTCGAGGCCACTGACCTTGAGGCTCTGAACCGCGCCTACCTGGGGCGCAGCCTAACGCCCACACCAGTCAAGCGTGCCGGCGCAGGCAACCTGCTCTTCACCATGGTTGGCCCGGAGGACCAGAACATCGAATACACGCAGTACATGCCGGGCTCCTTGCATACCAAAGACCAGGGCCTGCACCTGGGCGAAGACCGCATCTCGAAGGAAATCGTTGGTATCAGCCTGAGCGTAGAGGATCCGGTGGCAGCGCGCGCCTTCTATCAGCAAAAGCTCGGCTTTCACGAATCCCTCCATCCTCTCGAGCCAGGATTGATACCGCTGTTGCTGCCCGGCGAATCGAACCAGATGGTAGAAATAACGCCGAATGTGTCTCAGCTGCTCCTCTCCGTTCCCAGCCTCCGGCACGCAGCGTCCCAACTCAAGGACAAGAACTTGCAGGTCGAAAAGCAAGGAAACATGCTGACGGTCAAGGATCCGGATGGAAATCGGATCGTATTTGTCGACCTCCAGGCGGAAACGCTCCAGCGGCTGTTGCAAATGCCGAAGTTGCCGAAGCTCCACTGGCCGGGTTCACCATGATCGGTTTTGCTAAGCGCCTTAACTTAATGTGAGTTTCCGGAAGTCGACGAGAGACACCTATGTCCAATGTGCGATCATTCCTCAGAAAGATCATCCGGGCTATCTTCTACATCTCGCCCGTGAAGAAATTCCTCGAAACCGTTCCGGTGATCCGGAACGTTTACGCGCCCGCGCAGCGTACGCATCCCATCGACAGGATGTACGGGATCGATACCAGCGGTATCGTTGCGGTTGAGAATATCCATCCTGACCAGAGCCTGCATTCTCTGATCATTGCCTATGTCGGGTCGCAGCCGAGCATCGTGCGCAGGGCGTTGTCGTCGTTGGGCGATATCCGGGACTATGTGTTCGTAGATCTTGGCTGCGGAAAGGGCCGTGCAACGACGGTTTCCAGCGAATTTCCCTTTCGCGCAGTGATCGGAGTCGAGTTGTCTACCGCGCTGGCGGCCACCGCCCGCGCCAACGCCGCTAGCATCGCGCGCCAATTTCCGGATCGTCCAAAAGTAACAATTGCCGAGGCGAATGTGCTCGATTTTCCGTTGCCGGCGGCCAAGGTGGTCTTCTTCAACTATCACGCCTTCGGTGAGGAACTGATCGCGAAAGTTGTGGCGAGATGCGAAGCCGCTCTGGCCTCGGGCGAGTTGCCGCATATGTTCTTCATCTATTACAACCCCGTCCATTCAGAGGCATTTGACGCTTCCCCTGCTCTCGAACGATTTTATGTGGAACAGATACCCTACGATAAGTCCGAAGTCGGTTTCGGGCCGGACAGCGCCGATGTTGTCGCGATTTGGCAAAGTGTTCGCGGAGCTGTCCCCACGCCCCACAAGGGAACGGATCGCAAGATCATCCGCATCCACTCGATGGGTGCGGGCCTGGCGCCATGACGGGCAAAGGCGGGGCCAAGCGCCTGGACATAAGAGCCACCTCCAGGCGGAAACGCTCCAGAGGCTGTTGCAATTGCCGAAGTTGCCGCAGTTCCACTGGTTGGGTAAATCATGATCAGCGTTGCCATCCGTGTTAACTTAATGTGAGTTTTCGGAAGTCGACGAGAGATACCGATGTCCAATGTGCGGTTACGCCTCAGAAAGATCATTCGGGCTATCTTCTACATCTCACCCGTGAAGAGAGTCCTCGAAACCGTTCCGGTGATCCGGAATTTTTACGCCCCCGCGCAGCGCACGCATCCCATCGACAGGATGTACGGCATTGATACCAGCGGCGTCGTTGAGGTCGAGAACATCCATCCTGACCAGAGCTTGCATTCTCTGATCAGTGCCTATGTCGGGTCACAGCCGAGCATCGTGCGCAGGGCGTTGTCGGCGTTGGGCGATATCCGGGACTATGTGTTCGTGGATCTTGGCTGTGGTAAGGGCCGTGCAACGACAGTTTCCAGCGAATTTCCCTTTCGCGCTGTAATCGGAGTCGAGTTGTCTACTGCGCTGGCGGCCACCGCCCGCGCCAACGCCGCTAGCATCGCGCGGCAATTCCCGGATCGTCCAAAAGTAACAATTGCCGAGGCGAATGTGCTCGATTTTCCGTTGCCTGCGGCCAAGGTGGTCTTCTTCAACTATGACGCCTTCGGTGCGGAACTGGTCGCGAAAATTGTGGCGAGATGCGAAGCCGCGCTGGCCTCGGGTGAGTTGCCTCACATGTTCTTCGTCTATTACAACCCCGTCCATTCAGAGGTATTTGACGCTTCCCCTGCTCTCGAACGGTTTTATGTGGAACAGATACCCTACGATAAGTCCGAAGTCGGTTTCGGTCCGGACGGCACCGATGTTGTCGCGATTTGGCAAAGTGTTCGCGGAGCTGTCCCCACTCCCCACAAGGGAACGGATCGCAAGATCATCCGCATCCACTCGAAAGGTGCAGGCCTGGCGCCATGACGGTTCCGCGGCGCGACGGTCATTCATGGTTCCGGACAGGGCCAGGTGAGCAAAGACCATTTCCTGACCGGTGATCAGGTTGGTTTTTGATTGATGAATGAGACCAGGGAATTGGCAACATCCAACGGGAACCACCGCCGGGGCACTTGCGTATAACCGATACCAGCCCCGGGAAGCAGGGGAATCCCTGAGGACCATAACGAGGGAGCATGAACGCTGATATACGACTTGCTTTACGACAGTTGCGCAAAGCGCCTGGCTTCGCCTCTACCGCCGTACTCACCCTGGCACTCGCGATTGGCGCCAATGCAATCGTCTTCAGCGTGCTGAATGCGTTGATCCTGCGACCGCTCAACGTGCCGCACGCCTGAGACTCTGTTCATGCTGGAACGCGCCTACGGGTCAGATACAACCGTCTCGGAGTCGTATCCGGATTACCGCGACCTGCGTGACCGGAACCGGAGCTTCGACTCGCTGGTGCTCTACGGCATCACGGGCGGCGTTGGGCTCGATACCGGCCACGGAAACTCCCTCCGTCGTCTGGCCCTATACCGTAAGCGGCAATTACTTCGACGCCTTGGGCGTTCAGCCCTATCTTGGGCGATTCATGCATGCTTCCGAAGAACATGGGCCGAACAGCATGCCCGAGATCGTTCTAAGCTATGCGCTGTGGCACAGCCATTTCCATGGTGACCCTGCCGTGGTCGGCCGGACTGTGCAGATCAACAAGCATCCCTTCACGATCATCGGCGTTGCTCGGCCCGACTTCCGCGGCACTGAACTGTTTTTCGCGCCTGATCTGTGGGCTCCGATCGTCAACTCGCCGCAAATCAGTGATTCGGCGTCGCTCGAGGAGCGTGGCAATCACAGTGCGTGGGCCATCGGACACCTGAAGGCCGGAGTAACACCAGCCGCAGCTACTTCGGACCTGAACACCATTGCAAACTCGCTGGCGAAAACCTATCCCAAATCCGATGATGGCCTGAAATTCTCCTTGTCCCGCCCCGGGCTCGCCGGAAATACCCTGGGCCGGCCCACACGCGCTTTTATGCTCGGACTCATGCTGCTCGCAGGCCTTATCCTGCTTGCCGCATGCGCCAATCTTGGTAGCCTGTTCGCCGCGCGGGCGGCGGATCGCGCGCGCGAAATCGCAGTCCGCATGGCTCTCGGATCGCGCCGCCAACTCATTCTTCGCCAGCTCCTCACGGAAGCAGTTTTGGTTTCTCTGGCTGGAGGTATCTGTGGCATGGCGGGTGCTGTCGTCATCCTGCGTGCCCTCAGCACATGGCGGCCGATTCCAAATATCCCCATCAATGTGCCGGTCAATCCGGACGTGAGCACCTACGCTCTGGCCTTCCTGCTGGCTGTATTGAGCGGGCTGTTCTTCGGCCTGGTCCCCGTCCGCCAGATTCTACGCTCCGACCCCTGGCAGATCATTCGCTCCGGGACCACAAGCGCCGGCAGCACACGGCGCTTTACGCTGCGTGACGTTCTGCTGGGATTGCAAATCGCCATTTGCTCTGTGTTAGTCACCGCTTCGCTGGTCGCCGTACGCGGCCTGGCTCGTTCGCTACAAAACAATTACGGTATTCAGCCCAAGAACGTGATGCTGGTAAAGACCGATCTGAAGATGGCCGGATATGATGCCGACAAGCGCGTACAGATGCAGAAGCGGATGCTCGATGCCGCCGCCGCAATCCCGGGCGTCGCCGCAGTGGGATACGCCGATCGGCTTCCCCTCAGTATCGGTGGAGGGGATTCCGACGTGTTCACGGACGCCACCAGCGATTTTCGTCCTACGAACGCCGCAGCGGATGCCCAGAATTTCGCGGTCTCCCCCGACTATTTCCGTGCTGCTGGAACGGCACTTCTGGCTGGCCGTTCCTTCACCATGCACGATGAAGACAAGGCTCCTGTGGTGGCCGTCGTGAATCGAGAATTTGCGCGCAAGGTCTTCGGGTCCGCCGATAAAGCAGTAGGTAGCCATTTCAAGTTCTGGGGCGGCAAGCGGGCGGAAGTTATCGGCTTGGTGGAAGACGGTAAATACCAGACCCTTACCGAAGACCCCAAGCCCGCCATGTTCTTTTCCTTCCTCCAGCACCCTTCCAGCGACACATGGCTCATTGTTCGATCGGAAGGTGAACCGCAAGGGATCGCCGCAGCATTGCAGCGCTCGATGCGCAGCCTCGATCCAGCGCTGCCGCTCGAAATCAGAACCTGGAACAGCGAGTTGGATTCCGCCCTCTTCGCCGCTCGCGTCGCCACCGTTTCTCTCGGCGTGCTTGGCTTGCTGGGCGCGATGCTTGCCATCACCGGCATTTTCGGCATGGCCGCCTATACCGTGAGCAAACGCCTCCGTGAACTCGGTATCCGCATAGCCCTTGGAGCCGATCAGCGAAAGGTGCTCGGCGCAGCGCTCGGGCGCACTTTCCGGCTGCTCGCTGTTGGATCCATCGCCGGCCTGATCCTCGGTGTACTGGCAACTCGTGTCCTTTCGTCTATCGTGTATCAGGCAACGCCGAAAGACCCGGTCATCCTCGGCGGGGTCATTCTTACTATGCTCTGCGTAGGCATCGTCGCGGCCCTGGTTCCCGCTCGCCGTGCCCTCGCCGTTGATCCGATGATTCTGCTCCGCGATGAATGAATTTAAGGGAGGTGCGCTGCTCGTGGATCTGAAGCATGTATGTCGCCGGCTAAGGCGGTCGCCGGGGTTCGCGATCACCGTGGTGCTAACGCTGGCCATCGGCATCGGAGCGAACACGGCCGTCTTCAGCGTGCTCAACAGCGTGCTGCTGCGGCCGCTGCCTTATCCGGAGCCGCAACAACTGGTTTCGCTGCACATCAACGCGCCCGGGGCGCCCGGGCTGGCTGAGTTTCGCAGTGAGCTGCGCCTGTCGGCCTCGATGTACTTTACCTTTGCCAGGCACAACCGCGTGTTCCAATCGATGGGCGTGTGGGGACGCGGGACAGCAAGCATCACCGGCATAGCCCAGCCGGAGCAGGTAAACACTGCGCAGATTTCCGATGGCGTTCTTGAGGCGCTAAAGGTTCCGCCCTTCCGTGGCCAATGGCTTACGGCGGCCGATCAGGACGCCCATGGGCTGGGGCGGGTGATGTTGAGCTACGGCTATTGGCAGCGTCGCTTCGGCGGCGACCCTGGCGTCGTAGGACGTACCATCAGCGTCAATTCCCAGTCACGCGAGATCGCCGGTGTGATGCCGCGTGGATTCAGGATTGTTAATTACGACTTCGATCTCCTGGTTCCGTTGGCCCTCGATCCGGTAAAGGAGCCTCTGGCTGGGTTTGCTTATCGCGGCATCGCGCGGCTCCGGCCGGGGGTTGCCATTTCGCAGGCGAACGCCGATTTGGCGAGCCTGCTCAACGTATGGATGGACTCATGGTCGAACGGTCCGGGCAGCGATCCGCACTGGTATCTAAGGTGGAAGATCACGCCGGCGCTGCAGCCGCTGAAAGAAGCCGTCGTGGGCAGCATCCAAACGGTGCTTTGGGTGGTCATGGGAACGATCGGCATTGTGATGCTGATCGCCTGCACCAATGTGGCCAACCTGTTGGTGGTGCGCGCCGATGCGCGCCAGCAGGAGCTTGCGGTCTGCTCGGCGCTCGGTGCGGGACGATGGCGGATTGCGCGTGAACTCTTGCTGGAGAGCGTGACCCTGGGCCTGCTGGGCGGAGCAGTAGGAGTGGCAGTAGCCTATGCCGGGCTCCGTTTGTTGACGGCGATTGGGCCGGCGGAACTCCCGCGTCTGAGCGAGATCTCGCTCGACGGTTGGTCCATCGCCTTCACCCTGATTCTCTCCGTGCTCTCCGGCCTGCTGTTCGGCGCCATCCCGGTATTGCGCTATGCACCTTCGGGGCAGCGCCTGACCTTGCTCAGAGTGATGCGCACGGCGAGCGTAAGCCGCGAACGGCAGCGCGGCCGCAATCTGCTGGTCGTTGCCCAGGTGGCCATGGCGCTCGTGCTGCTCATCGGCGCGGTGCTGATGATCCGCACTTTCCTGGCGATGCGCAATGTCGATCCCGGCTTCTCCGATCCTGCATCCCTGCAGGTGATGCGCCTCTCCATCCCGGAGACGCTGGTGCGCGATTCCACGACCGTCGTGCGCATGCAGAACAGCATCCTCGACAAGCTGTCTGCGATTCCCGGCGTTTCTTCTACCGGTTTCATCGCTTCCGTTCCCATGAGCGGAGCCGAACCGGGCTGGGACCAGATCCTCATCGAGGGCAAGAACTACCAGGGCGACAATCCTCCCATGCGCCTCTACAACTACGTCTCGCCCGGATACTTCCGCACCGCCGGCACACGGCTCGTCGCCGGACGCGATTTTACATGGACGGAGGTCTACGGCGTGAGGCCGATCGGAATCGTATCGGAGGGCCTGGCCCGCGAGCTCTGGGGATCACCTCGCGCCGCACTCGGCAAACGGTTCCAGGAGCTTCCCGGCATGCCGTGGCATGAAGTGGTGGGCGTGGTGCAGGATGTGCGTGAAAATGGCGTGGATCAGGTGTCGCCCGCAACCGTCTACTGGCCTTCGCTGATGGGCGATCCCTCCGCCCCGGCAAAGCTGGGAGCCTGGCGCACCGTCTACTTCGCGCTGCGCAGCAATCGCGCCGGCACGCAGGCGTTCATCAACGAAATGCAGCAGGCCGTTTGGTCGGTGAACTCGAATCTGCCGGTAGCCGATGTGAGCACCATGCAGGAGGTCTACACCGAGTCGATGGCGCGCACTTCGTTCACGCTGGTCATGCTTGGCATTGCCGGAACGATGGCGCTTGCTCTGGGCATTCTCGGAATCTACGGCGTGATCTCGTATGCGGTCTCGCAGCGCACACGCGAGATCGGAATCCGCATGGCGCTGGGCGCGAAGAAGAGCGAACTGATGTGGATGTTCGTTCGCTCAGCGCTGGTGCTTACCGGCGTTGGCATGGCCATTGGCCTTGGCGCAGCAGCCGCACTCATGCGCCTCATGCGAACGCTATTGTTTGGCATCAGTCCGCTCGATCCGGTCACGTTCATAGCAGTACCGGTTGCACTGGTCGCTGCAGCGGCGCTGGCAAGCTATCTGCCGGCCCGCCGCACCACTGCTGTAGATCCGGTCGTAGCGCTTCGAGCCGAATGATTACGGCGCCGCTGGTGGCGACCTACCGAGTCAGCCATGATTAACTTTGCGGTTGGCCGACGGATCCTGCCATTGCCGCAGTCCTATCGACTGTGCCTGGCGGGTCTACTGACTTTTTTACCCACGGCATGCCACTCCGGCGCAGCTGCTGCCGACTACGACGTCCTCATTCGCCATGGCCAGATCGTCGATGGCTCGGGAGGCGCGCCGTATGTGGGAGACATCGCGATCCGTGGCGATCGTATAGCGTCGATCGGATCGTTCGCGAACGCCACTGCCAAGCGCGAGATCGATGCCGCCGGCCTGGTGGTCTCTCCCGGTTTCATCGATATGCTGGGCCAATCCGAATTGTCCCTGCTGATTGACAACCGTTCACAAAGCAAACTGTCGCAGGGCATCACCAGCGAAATAACCGGCGAAGGCGGCTCCATCGCGCCGCAAAACCAGCTTACGATCGCGCCGCAGAAAATCATTCTGGATCACTACCATCTCACCATCGACTGGCACGATCTCGCGGGCTATTACCGCCGCCTGGAAAAGTCCGGCACCCCCATCAACCTCGGCACCTACGTAGGGGCATCCCAGGTTCGTCAGGCGGTGCTCGGCGACGTCGATCGTGCGCCGACCCCGGCTGAGTTGCAGCAGATGGAATCGCTGGTCGCGGCCGCCATGCAGCAGGGTGCGCTCGGCCTTTCGACTGCGTTGATCTATCCCCCAGGTCATTACGCAACCACCACGGAACTGATTGCCCTGGCTAAGGTCGCATCGCGATACGGAGGTATCTATGCTTCGCACATGCGCAGCGAAGGCCAGAGCGAGATGGCGGCCATTGACGAAGCCATTCGCATCGGGCGCGAAGCCAACCTTCCGGTTGAGATCTTTCACCTCAAGGTGAGCGGCAAGGCGCGCTGGGGTGACATGCCAAAGGTGGTCGCCAGGCTCCAGGCCGCACGGGATTCCGGTTTGGATATCGCCGCCGATATGTATCCTTACACCGCCGGCGCAACCCAACTGGCTTCTTCGCTGCCCCCCTGGGTGGCTGACGGCGGCATGGAGAAACTGCTGGAGCGTCTACGCGATCCCGCGATCCGCCGCCGGATCAAGGGCGATATGGCACAGGATCACAATGATTGGGAGAATCTTTATCTGGACTGCGGTGGCGGGGCAGGGGTGATGATTTCGGCCGTGGTAAATCCCGATCTTCAGTTATACGAGGGCAAGACAATCGCTGAGTTAGCGAAGGCCGAGAACAAACCGGAAATGGATGCATTCTTTGACTTCATCCTTGCTGATAAAGGGCAAACCGCCGCACTCTACTTCATGGCCAATGAAAACGACTTGCAGTATGGGCTGAAACAACCCTGGACCAGCATCGGCCTCGACGCCGGCGAAACCTCGCTCGATGGTCCGCTCTTCGAGCCACACACCCACCCCCGTGCGTGGGGATCGATGCCGCGGTTTCTCGGCCACTACGCGCGCGATCTTAAACTGCTCGATTTGCCCGAGGCCGTGCGTAAGATCACTTCGCTGCCGGCGCAGCGCGAACATCTCTTCGGCCGGGGTCTACTCAAGAGCGGCTACTACGCCGATGTCACCATCTTCGACCCGGCCGCCATTCTTGACACCGCAACCTATACCGATCCGAATCAGGTTTCCCTGGGAGTGCAGTACGTTCTGGTGAATGGTCAGCTCGAGTGGGATCGCGGCAAATTAACGGGCGCGATCGCGGGCCGTGCGTTGGTACATGAATCCGGACATCCTCGAAATTGATCCCCGTGTTGGTCTATTCTTGATATTGACTCCAAAGCAGGGTCTCGGACCGGAAAACGATCGAGTCTTCGTGCGACGCGAAATTAGATTTCAGATTCGCCAACATGACCCGAGCGCCGGAGGCGCGACACTCCCCGCCGAATGTTGTGCCGCGCCTCCGGCGCTCCATCATCTTGCGTATCTGCCTCCCAGCCCTTCCGGGCTGGGCTGACGTTTGGTCCCGGCCCTACGGGCCTGGTTCTGATAGGAGATCCGTTTTCGCGTTCTATCGGAGACTCTAAGGCCCCTAGATGTTCGATCAGCCTACGAACGGGCGGGAGGCCGTCCCTTCAAAAAGCCGTTTCAGCCGTGCCGAAACCAACTTCTTTGAAGGCTACGAGCATCATTTCATCGGACCGGGTTGTTTTTGATATCCTGACCAACCGCTATCGATTGGTGACTGCGGTGGATTTCGAAAAGTGCATCGTCTGGATCAAATGAATAGGGACGCACAAGGAATACGACAAGATTGACTGTGGCGCGCTGGAGGAACATCGTTCTGTGATGACGAGGAGAGAAGCGGTACTTGGGCTCGCGGGTTTTTTGGCCCAGGCAGCGCAACGGTTGCCGGCCAACAAAAACGTTAAATGGGCACTGGGGTCTAACTTATGGAACTCGTATCCCGGGACCAGGTTTACGGACATTCTTGATGTCATGCACGATACCGGCTTTATCGGTCTTCGTCTGACCCAGTATCCGCAGATTCTCACCAAGTACGGCATCACGCAGGATCAGATGGAAAGGGAACTCTCCCGCCGCGGCCTCCAGGTGATCACCATCTCATTCAATGGTCCCGCGGACGACCCAGCGAAGCATGCGGAGATTCTGAGCAACGCCAGGATAGCCATGAGTTTCCTCAAGCAATTGGGCGCCGAACGCCTGGTGGTCTTCTCGCCTTCACGCAACGGGAACAAATCCGCGGACGCGTTCGCCATCATGTGCCGTTTCTACAACCACCTGGGAGAGGCCGCCGGTGAGATGGGCTTCAAGGCCGGCCTGCACAATCATCTTGGCCAGATGGTGCAGACGCCGGAGGAGATCGACCGCTGCATGGCGCTTACCGATCCCAAACTGTTCTATTTCTCCCCCGACACCGCGCATGTATACCTGGGTGGAGGCGATCCGGCTGTCATCATGGAGAAGTACAAACACCGGCTGATGATGGCGGATTACAAAGATGCGAAACGCGCCGGCCTGACTGCGAAGTACATCACCAACACCTACGATCTTGGCGACGGCGAGATCGACTTCCCAGCCTGCCACCGTGTGCTGCGCAGCATTCGCTTCAAAGGCTGGCTCTGCTCAGATCTCGACATCACGAGAAACGGCCCTCGCACCAGCTATGACCGATGTGGCGCCTACATCGTAAAATCGCTGGAACCCATTTATGTATGAAATCACCCGCCGGAAGATGTTGAAGATGGCAGCGGCCGCAGCATTGTCCAGTTATCGCATATTTGACCCGCATGTGCATGTCTGGAAGCACGATGCTCGCTTTCCCTTCGCGCCGGGCGCCAAGGTTCCCGACTTCGATGCTACCCCCGAGATGCTGCTGGAACTGATGAAAGCCAACGGGGTGGCGAAGACCGTCATTATCCAGGTCATCCATTACCGCTACGACAACAGCTATCTCGCCGCAGTGCTGAAGCAATACCCGCAATTCTTTCAAGGTGTGTGCCGCGTCGATCCCCTGGATCCCGCCGCGCCGGATCACCTGGCGCAGATTTCTGCGCAGCAGGGTTTTCACGGAGTGCGTCTGAGTCCCGCAGGCGATGCAACCGGGGATTGGATCCAGGGCCCATTGATGCCTCCTCTATGGAAGCGCTGCGACCAGCTCAAAGTTCCCATGACCTTGCTGGTGCCGATCAGCCGGGTTCCAGACGTCCGGAAATTAATCGATAAGTACCCCGACTTGACGATCGTGATCGACCACATGGCGGACTGCCCGGTGGATCAACCGGAGAAACTGGATGCCCTGGTGGAACTGGTGCGGTATCCCAAAGTATTTGTGAAAATTTCGCACACCTGGTCCTTATCCCGGGAAAACTATCCCTGGCTCGATTCGCAACGGCTGGTCAAGCGTCTCTATGACACATTCGGACCGCAGCGGCTGATGTGGGCGACCGACTGGCCGATTGCGAAAGAAAGCGCCAACTATGCCCAAAGGTTGACCGTCGTACGCGATGAAATGAAATTCCTCAACGCAGACGACAAGAGCTGGATGCTCAGCAAAACAGTGGAACGAGTGTGGCCGATGCACTAAAGGGACGCCGGGCACGCCTATCGTTATCCGCGCCCTGGGCCGGGTCAATCAGGCGGCATACGCGTCTGCCATGATAGTCAGGAACTAATTGGGGGAGGTAGCATGCCGATCCGGCGGATAAACCGATGGCACCTTAATCACACGATCTTGCTTTCGCTCGCAATGGCCGGGTCAACGGCCCTGGCCGCTGGGCAAGCCAAGCCGGCGGCGCCCGTAGTGCCCGATCGGCTGCCGGACTCCTACCTTATTTATGCCATGCTCATGCCCGGCCAGCTATTTGAAGATATGGGTTCCGGCGAGGGGCAGGCCTGGGCGATCGGCAGATCGACCGTGAACGAAGATGACATGGATCCCAAACTGGCGCCGGATGCGACCCTGCAGCCACCCGACGACAATCCGAACGGCTTTAGAGAAGCGGTGAACGACTACAACCAGCGCAAAAAGGAACGTCTCGTTCTGACGCGGCGCCTTAAACTGTCCCAGCCCTACGTTCTGCTGAGTCCCAACGACGTCGCGCAGTTCAAAGAGTCGCGCTCGGTGAACTCGACTTCCGAATTACAGTCCAAGTACGGCGGCTACGTGGGGGTTACCTTTTTCAGCGAGGTTTACTTCAACGTTGCGCAAACTTCTGCGTTGGTCTATATCCTCGATTGGTGCGGCAACCTGTGTTCGCAGGCCGAGTGGATCTATCTGGAAAAGCAGGATGGCGTCTGGGTACGCCGCTCCGGCAAGGCGCCCGCGCAGACGTAACTTCGCGAGCCATGGCCTGATTTTGGAGGAACCGATGCGGTTTGCCCTTTCCGTACTGTCTTGTCTGGTTTCTATTTCCGTTGGCACGAGTTGTTTGCTTGCCCAGGAGGCGCCGCTCCGAGTCGCCATCGTGGGCCTGGAGCACGGGCACGTCTCCGGCTTCCTCAAGCAGTTCCCAAAGCAGCATGAAGTGCAGCTGGTGGGCATCGTCGATGATGATCAGGCGCTTTCTCACCGTTACGCAGAAGAGTTTCATCTGGATTCCAGCATGTTCTTCCCGCAACTGGAGGCGATGATCGCGGCCCGCCATCCCCAGGCGCTGCTGGTCTACACCTCGATCGGCAAGCACCGGCAGGTGATCGAAGCAGCCGCGCAGCACGGGCTCAGTGTCATGGTGGAAAAGCCCCTCACCATGTCGCTGGAAGACGCTTTGGCGATTCGCCGTGCGGCGCGGGAACATCACATCGAGGTGCTGGTGAACTACGAGACCACCTGGTATGCCAGCAACAAGGCTGCGTACGATGAGGTGGCTAAGGGAAGCCTGGGCGACCTGCGCAGGATCGTGGTCCACGATGGTCACGAGGGACCCAAAGAGATAAACGTACCCCCCGAATTTCTGAAGTGGCTCGAGGATCCCGAACAGAACGGCGATGGAGCCCTATACGATTTCGGCTGCTATGGCGCTGACCTGGTTACCTGGCTGATGCACGGTGAATCTCCCTTGAGCGTCACCGCGGTCACGCAGACAGACAAGCCGCAGATTTACCCCCGGGTGGCGGATGAGTCGACGATTATCCTGCGTTATCCAAAAGCGCAGGCAGTGCTGATGGGTTCCTGGAATTGGCCGTTTGGCCGCAAAGACATGGAAGTGTATGGCGCCACGGGGTACGCCATCACCGTCGGGTCAGACAAGCTACGTCTACGGACTAAAGGCCAGCAGCAGGAGACGGAGAGCGTCTCTCCACCGCTCGCGCCGCCCAATGACGGCTCGCTTCACTACCTGGCAGCGGTGTTGCAGGGGAATCTGAAGCCAAACGGCGACCTGACGTCGCTCGAAACCAACTTAGTTGTCATGCAGATTCTGGATGCAGCCCGGCAGTCTTCGCGCGAAGGAAGGACCATCAAACTGCCGCCTCTGCCGAAATAATCAGCGGCCCCGTCCGGCAGCCATCGCGGCGCTGCGGAGCGGGCCGAGGTGTGCCGACACCGGCCCACGTCGGCCATCGGCGGGAAGGTGACGGCTTCTCTTCCTGCGAACCGCGAAATGCGGTCTGCCATGGATCACTTCCGAGGGCAGGTACTTCCGCTTCTCTCCGCACAGGGAACACACCACAAAGATCGAGCTGGCAGGGAAGCTTTCTGTTCCGGCTAACACATCGTGGCCGCACTTCTTGCAGCAAACCACGCAAGACTTGGGGAAGGGCAGAGCGCGCATACCGACTATCATAGGAGAATAAAAGGAGAAGATCAAGCGATCTCACCAGAGTTGGTGCACAAGAGGGCGGATCTTCGTGTCGTAGATTTCACGGACCCTGGCCATGACCTCCGGGGTGAGCGGCGGAAGATCCGACGCCCGCGCGTTATCCGCCACCTGGCTGGGGCGCTTGCCGCCGGGGATCGCGCAACTGACCGCATCGAACATCAGGATCCAGCGCAAAGCAAACTGGCTCATGCTGACATCGGCCGGTACCAGGGCGCGGATCTCTTCCACTGCTGCCAGCGCCACGTCGTAGTCGACCCCGGAAAAGGTCTCGCCCATATCGAAGCGCTGGCCCTGACGGTTGAAGTTGCGGTGATCGTCAGCTTCGAATTTGGTATCGGCACGGAACTTGCCCGTAAGCAGCCCACTGGCCAGGGGAACACGTGCCAGGATGCCGACCTGTTTCAGCCTGGCCTGCACAAAGAAGAGCTCCGCCGGACGCTGACGGAAGCAGTTGAAGATGATTTGCACCGACTGCAGGTTGGGGTATTCCATGGCCTTGAGGGCCTCTTCCACCCGCTCCACGCTCACGCCGTAGAACCGGATCTTGCCCGCTGCGACCAAATCGTCGAGCACACCGAAGATCTCGGGATGATAGTAGGCATCGGTTGGCGGGCAGTGGAGCTGCACCAGGTCGAGGACCTCGAGGTTCAGGTCGAGAAGGTTGTATTCGACCCAGGAGGTAAGGTTGGCGCGGCTGTAGCCCTCGACCGTCTGCTTGGGCAGCCGCCGGCCTACCTTGGTCGCCACGATGATCTCTTCTTTGCGAGCCTTCTTCAGCTTCCCGATCAGGCGATGGCTGCGGCCATTGCCATACACATCCGCGGTGTCGAGAAAGTTGATGCCGGAGTCGATCGCCTGGTTGAGTGCGCCCAGCGACTCCTCGTCTGTTACCTGGCCCCATGCCCCGCCGATAGCCCAGGCGCCAAAACTGATCTCTGAAACTTTCCAACCGGTACGGCCGAGTGCGCGATAGTTCATAGCGGAATGGTAACAGGGCTCCTATGCAGAAGGACCAGTGCAGCGGGCAAGCACGATCGTTATGTCATCCGGCTGTTCCACGTTGCCGATCCAGTCTGCAACCGCGCCGGCAACAATTTCTGTGATCCGGGCCAGGGGCTTGTGGCGATGCTCCTGGATCAATTCGACCAACCGCTCCTCGCCGAACTCGCCAAACTCGTTTTCCGGTTCCGTGACACCGTCACTGTACGCGACAAAGATATCGCCGGTTTGCATCACCAGCGTGGACTCATCGTAGCTGACACCGTCAAACAGACCGACCACCGTACCGTTCACCGTCAGGCGGAAAACTTCACCGTTCGCCCGCAGAATGATGGGGGGCAGGTGGCCGGCATTGCAATACGTCAACACCCGTGCCTTGGCGTCATAGCAACCGAGAAACATGGTTGCGTACTTTGCCGCCGGCGTGCTGCGGTAGAGCTGATAGTTCAACGTGGTCATGAGCATGGCCGGGGCCACTTGCGATTCCGTGCTGCCGTCTCCGCGGTAGTACACGCGCGGGTCTTCCTGGGATCCGTAACCTAAGGACGCCGGTGTCAGAGCCATTTCCGGTTCGAGCGAATAGGCGCGAACGAAGGCGTGCACGGTAGCCATCAGGAGGGCCGCCGAAATTCCCTTGCCGCTGATATCTCCCACCGCCAGCATCAGCCGGTCGCTGCCCAGGGGGATGAAATCGTAATAGTCGCCGCTGACCGTGCGCGCCGGAACGCAAACGCCGTGCACCTGGAGTGAAGGCAGGTCGGTGACCTGGCGAGGGAACAATAACTCCTGGACCTCGTAGGCGATGCTGAGTTCGTTCTCCAACCGCTGTTTTTCTTTTTGCTCCTCAATCAGCTTGGCCAAAGAGGCGGTCATGGAGTTGAATGACATTCCCAGCGCCGCCATCTGATCGCGGCCGCGGAACTGGATGCGATGGCTCAGGTCACCCTGGTTTACGTGAACGGTCGCGCGATAAAGCTCTGCGACGGACGCGGTCATGCTGCGCGAGAGGCGAATGCCAATGTAGAGGGCCACGATCTCGATGAGTCCGAAAAACACCGCGATCGTGAACAAGATGTCGCGAATGACCAGAAACTTGTCGCCCAGAGAAGCGAACAAGGTCGAGTACAGCATCGACGGCCGTGTGACTACCCCAATTCCACCGGCTTGCTTCTTTCCCGTCTGCCAGTCGACTACGTCGAAGAGGGTGCCGGCACGCAGCACAAAGTCGAACCAGCGGGAGCGCGGGAGGGACGAGACCGGCGTCCACCTCGTTGTGCGAGCACTCGTTTCGGAGTCAGGAAAGGGGAGAAGGGTGATTGCGCCCAGACGGTCGGCTGTGGGTTGAAGCAGTTCCGGCGTAATGGGAATATCGGAGATCACGGAGAGTACGCGATCACCGGTGTGTTGAAGCTTGACCGCGCGCAAGTGTAGTTCGTCTTGATCGACGACGAACCCGGTGAAGTCGCCACTGATAAAACCAGGCAACTTCTCCGGACGAGTTTCCAGCAGTCCGCCCCCGGTGGAAAGGACGAAGCCTTTATCTCCCCGCCAGACAGTCACGGTTCGCCGGGGGAATCGCTCGTCAGATGCGCGGGTCAATTCACCCGCAATCTGTGCGCTGAGTTTGCCTGAGTTCTCCAATGGAATGAGCTGTGCGGCCAGGGCATCATTGGCTGCCTGCAGATGTAGTAATTCCGATGAGAAGTCGGAGGTGGCGACGTAGGTAGCGAATTGCCCGGCAAACAAATATCCGGCGAGGCCGCCCATTCCCAACAGCAGCAAAATCGGCATAACTCCGATGAACAGGTAGGTGACAATCAGGCGATTGCGCAGCCGCCAAAGGAGCGGGCGGAAACCGACCCGAAAGCCCAGAATCAGGGCGCAGAAGGCAAAGACCAGGGTGGAACAATGCCGCCCATCCGCCCAGCTTTGCTCCGAAGAGAGTGGCGGTCCAGAGAAGCAGGCCTAAAATTCCCGTCCAGACAGTAGCGCGGCCCCACTTGGTGCGGGGGAGCAGGATCCGCAGCACCTTCGCCTTGACGTCTCTCAATTGCGAAAACTTGCTTGCCATACGCCTAGCCGTGGGAGCGATGCTTCTATCCCAGGTTCCTCGTAGTATAGGCCAGTCGCAGGACCGGCTTCTTATTTGCGATGATGAAGGGATGCTGGTGAAAGAACAGTCCCGCCTTCTTTCCTTGATTGAAAGCGGATTTGCCGCCCTCCGCGTGCTGGTGATTGGCGACGTGATGTTGGATCGCTCGATCTGGGGGGATGTCGACCGGATTTCGCCCGAGGCGCCGGTGCCGGTACTCCGGTCGGTGCGGACCACCAGCGCTCCAGGAGGCGCGGCCAACGTGGCCATGAACCTGGTAGGTCTGGGGGTCAAGGTCGAGCAGGCCGGCTTTTGGGGCGACGACGGGGAAATGCGCGAACTGAGCGCGTTGCTCTCCACCGCCGGGGTGGACTTCTCCGGGATGGTCCGTTCCGCTCACTCCACCATTTCGAAAACCCGGATCGTTTCCCGGAATCAGCAGTTGCTCCGGCTGGATGTCGAGAGCGCCGACCCGCATCCGGCAGCCGATCACCAGGCGTTGCTGGAGCGCTCGCTGGGGTTGGTGCGCGGCGCTGATGCGGTCGTTCTCTCCGATTACGCCAAGGGAGCCTTGAGCGCCGAGCTTTGCCAGGCGGTCATCGGACTGGCCCGTAAACAGCAAATCCCGGTATTGGTCGATCCCAAGGGGCTGGATTTCGGCAAATATGCCGGCGCTACGACCATCTGCCCGAACCTTCAGGAACTGGCGCTGGTCACCGGTATCGCCAGCCGTAACCTGACCGAATTGCTCGCCGCGGCCCAAAAGCTGGTGGGACAGCTGGGCGTCGACTACCTGACCGTCACCATGAGCGAGAAGGGCATTCGCGTTCTTTACCCCGATGCGATGTTTCATTCCCCCACCCGCGCGCGCGAAGTCTTTGACGTCACCGGGGCCGGCGACACGGTGATCGCCACCCTGGCCGCTTCGCTGGCCGCCGGTCTTGATCCGGAGACCGCGGTCACGCTGGCCAATATTGCCGCGGGGATCGTGGTGGCCAAGACGGGAACGGCGCCTGTTTCCCGCAACGAGCTGGTGGCTGAGTTCACTGCATCTACCCAGATGAAAGGTCCGGACAAGATCCTGGACCTCGACCACTTGCTGGTCCGTTTGGCGGAATGGCGGGCGAATGGTGAGCGGATTGTGTTTACCAACGGCTGTTTTGACATCCTGCATGTGGGTCACATCACGCTGCTCGAGCAGTGTCGCGAGTTCGGGGATAAAGTCGTCATCGGCGTGAACAGCGACGCTTCGGTAAAGCAATTGAAGGGGCCAACTCGCCCCGTCGTCGGTGAAAACGAACGTGCGCGCGTTCTGGCTGCGTTAGGCTCGACCGATGCAGTGATCATCTTTGACCAGCAGACACCCCTGGAACTGATTCGCTCACTGCGCCCGGACGTGCTGGTCAAAGGCGGAGACTACACCACCTCCACCATCGTAGGAGCAGAGGATATGACCACCTGGGGCGGCCGGGTAGAGATTGTGCCGACCGTGAATGGTATGAGCACGACCAACACCATCCGGAAGATGGCCGCAAACACCAGCCAATAAACCCGCCGGAGCAGGAGGGATCATCCTGAGAGGCTGTGACTTTCTATCGATGGAAAGGCCGTCCCGCCCCACAACCGCCTTGTCCCTCGGCAACTGTTCTCTCCCTACAACCACCTTCTCCTATTTGTCATCCCGACCGAAGGGGAGGGACCTGCATTTGACTTCACCAGCAACCAATCCCAGCTGGAAGCGCCGCCCTCCCCACCGTCATCCTGAGGCCTGTGACTTTTCGAACCAATCGGATGTTTTCAACCCTCCACAAAACCGTCATCCTGAGCGAAGCGCCTCGCAGATCTGTCGCATAAAGAAATGTATAGCGCGAAGCCGAAGGACCCCGGCGATGCTCATTTGCAGATGCTATTCGGAGCTTTCCGGCCACAGGCTAGGAGCAAGCTAAAAAAAAGTCCCAACCTCTGAGCGAAGCGCCTACGCCCACCGAAGGTGATGAAACGTCTCGGTCCGGCAACTACTCTTTACGAACCGTTACCCTTACCCTTGTCATCCCGCCTGCCCCGGCGTGCCGTGGGACCGGAGCGAACCCGGATTTCCTGCCTCGCTACCCTGGACAAGGTTGCGTGTGCGCCTTTCTTTAAGGAAAGGCGCATGCTGTTCGCCAGCGCCACCAACTTCCACAGGAAATCCGGGGAAGCGAAGCGGAGGGACCTGCGGTTCTACGGGCCCTTCATGGAAATGTTTTTCGACGGTGGTCACTGAACCGTCGTCTATTCTCTTCTCAGCGTCTCCATGGGATCGACCCCGGCCGCCCTTCGCGCTGGCACCCACGCGGCGACGAGAGCCAGCAGGAGCATCACCGCGGGTACCGTAATGAACGTCAACGGATCGAGCGCACTGATCTCGAAAAGGAAGCTGCGCAAGAATTGCATTAACAGAGCGGCGACTGCCAGTCCGGCGACAGAACCTCCGACGGCAAGCAGCAGGCTCTGCTTTACAACCGCGCCCACGATCTGTGATCGCATCGCGCCCAGCGCTAACCGGATGCCAATCTCCCGGGTCCGCCAGCTCACGACGTACGCGATCAAGCTGTAAACTCCAACCCCGCCGATCAACAAAGCGAGGACACCGAACGACAGCAACAAAATCGCCAGCGAACGCGGAGCCGAGACGGAGGCAGCCACCACTTCATTCAGGCTGCGAACCCGTGTGACTGGCACCAGCGGATCCAGTTGTTTCACCACTCCGCGCAAACCGGCAGCCGCCTCCGCCACGCCGGCGTGTGTGCGCTGCATGATATACATGACCGGCTGTTCGCGCGCTGTAGTCCTGGGCAAATAAACTTCGTCGCCGAACCCGCCGGCCAAACTGCCACTGTGGGTGTTCCGGATCACGCCGACCACCACCGATGCCGCGTCTTGATTCCACACCGCCGGTGCAGGCTCATCCACAACATCGAGAAGATGCCGGCCCACAGGATCCTGGCGGGGCCACAGCCGGGCCGCCATGCTCTCGTTGATGACGATTGCGTGGCTTGATCCGGATTCGTCCTGACTCGTCAGCAGGCGCCCACGCATCAGCGTCATGCCCAGCGTGGAGAAATAGTCCGGCGACACGGTGCGACTGGTGGCAAGCAACGCGCCCTGCCGCGGTTCTCTGGGGTGACCCTCCGCGTCGTAAACATAGTTGTTGTCTCGCCCACTCAGTGGCAGTGAGTCAGTCAGCGCGACAGATTCCACGCCCGGCGCGCCCTGGGCGCTGTTCAGCAGCGTGTCAAAGAACCCATGGCATCGCCCTTTGTCGCGGCATGCCGTGGCATCCAGCGATACCTCCGCGGTGACGATTCGCTCGGTGCGGAAACCCGGATCCACCTTCGACAGACTGTACAGGCTATGAAGCAAAAGACCGGCGGCGGTAATGACCACCACCGACAACCCGATCTGCCCCATCACCAGCGCCATCGACACACGGAACTGTGAGGGCTTGCCTGCCACCGCGCGGCCGCTGGAACGCAGGGCGCCCTGCAGGTTGGGGGACGCCATTTTAAACGCCGGGATAAGTCCAAAAAGGAATCCCGTCATGAGCGAAGCGGCTGCGGCAAAGAGGAATACCGGCCAGTGCAGGGATATCTCATTGAGCCGAGGAGTATCCGCCGGCAGCAGCCGCACCAGGCCCTGCAGACTCGCACCTGCCGCAAGCAAGCCCGCGATCCCGGCCAGCGCGCCCACCAGGACACTCTCTGATAACAACTGCCGTACCAACCGGCTCGAAGAGGCACCGAGCGCCCCACGAAGCGCCATCTCACGCTCGCGGCCGGCAGCGCGAGCCAGCATCAGGTTCGCTACATTCGCGCATGCGATCAGCAGGATCAAGCCCACTGCGCCGAAGAGCAGCAGCAGGCGCGGCCGCATTGCGCCCACCTCGGACTCGAGCAACGGCACCACCGTTAGGTCCGCCGCCCAGGTATCCGGCATCCGCCAGGGGAAGAGCGGCAAGAGACCCGCGTGCAACCGGTGCAGTTCGGCCTGGGCCTGGGCGGGTGAGACCCCGTCCTTCAAGCGTCCGAATATGCGCAAGTCGAAGGTGCGCCAGGGGTCGAGGGGATCTCCACCTTTGAAGGCAACTGGAATGACAAACTGGGTGTCGCTGTAGGGGAACCGCACTCCCGCCGGCATGACGCCGACAATCCGCCGCGAGATACCGTCAATGCGGATGGTCTGCCCGATCACATCCGGATTCTGTCCGAAGCGCTGTTGCCAATAGCCGTAGCTCAGCACCACCACCGAATCGCGGCCGGCGACTCCTTCATCCTGGGTAAAGAAGCTGCCCAGAGCAGGATGAATTCCGAGCGTGTCGAACGCGTTGGTCATCACGGCGGCGCCAAATACCCGGTCGGACGAATCGGTACCTGCCACATTCGATTCCGCGTCCGCGCCGAAGCCGCTCATGGCGGAGAACGTAGTGGAATGCTCCCCCAAAGCCTGGATCCAGCCCTTGGGAAAAAAGCTGACCACTCCGGCGCCGTATTCGATCCGAGCCAGCCGGTCCTGCTGCGGAAAGGGCAATGGGCGCAGCATGATGGAGTCCACTAACGAAAAGATCGCCGTGTTTGCCCCGATTCCCAACGCCAGCGTGAGCACGGCGGTGAGCGTGAATCCAGGCGACTTTCGCAGTTGCCGCAGCGCGAATTTTAGATCATTCAGCATCTTGGGTTTTATATTTGCATGTGACTGGCCACTCGCAAGTGGCCAAAAATAAATGGCTAGGGCAAGGGTATATTGTCCACAACCGGGATTTTTTGTTCGGAATCGAACACTTGCGACTTAGCGGGCGACGAGGCTGGTAATCCGCGAACGGTATCCCCGGCTCACGGGCAACTTGTGGCCGTCGGACATGGTGACGAAGCACTCTCCCTCGTTGCCGTCGGTACGAAACTCTTTGACATGTTGGAGATTCACGATCGCGGAACGATGAATGCGCAGGAAAACGTCGGGGTCCAACTTGGTCTCGAAATTGGCCATCGTATTGCGCAGCATATGGCTCTCTTTGCCGGTGCAGATTCTCACGTAGTTTTCTTCCGCGCCAATCCAGCGAATATCAGCAATCGGTAGAAATAGAATGCGCCCTTTGGAGCGAAAGACCAGCCGGTTGCTGTATCCCTTCTTTTCCGCGGATCGAGCTGACCCGTTCGGTTGTTCTCTCTCGCGCTGTTCGCGGGCATGCTGCAGCGCTATCCGCAGCCGTTCACGGGTGAAAGGCTTCAATAAGTAGTCCGCTGCATGTACCTCAAACGCTTTGAGCGCGTATTGGTCGTGTGCCGTGGTGAAGATAATGCCTGGAAGGTCCGAGGGAGAGGAACAACTCAGAGCCGAGATGACGTCGAAGCCGTCCATGCCGGGCATGCGGATATCGAGGAGCAGCACGTCGGGTTGCGTGAGCTGAACCAGGTCGATCGTTTCCGCGGCGTTGGCTCCTTCGCCCACCACCTCAACGTCTGGTTCGTCTCGCAGGAGTTGTAATAGCTTTTGCCGGGCAAGAACTTCATCATCCGCGATCACTACCTGAAGCGGCATACAAGGGCTCCCCGTGGTCACTGCTTGGACGTTTATCGATCTCCAGGGGAAGCACGCAGAGGGCCGTTACGTCTCCGGGGGCAACTTCCTTGATAGTGAAGCTTTGCTGGTTCCCGTAATGCAGCTCCAGGCGGGCCTTCACGTTCGCGATGCCGACGCCCTGGCGGTTCAGGCTGTCACCAAAAGACCCTGGAACACAACCCGCATTGCGAATCGATATGCACAGTTTATCTCCTTCGACGGAAGCCTTGATGGTGATGGTTCCCTCTCCGAGAGATCGCGAGATTCCGTGGACATAGGCGTTTTCCACGATCGGCTGAAGAAGCATCGAGGGCACGAGAGCATCCCATGCCTCGGGCGCGACCTCGACGCTGTGGCTTACTCGATCGCCGAAGCGCAGCTGCTGGATCGAGACATAGAGTTGAACCACCTCCATTTCTTCTTGCAAGGGAATGCGTTGTGCCTGCCCCTTTGCCAGGGTGATACGCAACAGGCTGCTCAGCCGTTCCAGCATTTCGTCGGCGCTATCCGGGTCAGAGCGCATGAGGCTGGATACGGAATTCAGCGTGTTGAATAGAAAATGCGGGTTGAGTTGCATCTGCAGTGCCTGCAGACGCGCCTGGACCAGTTGTGCCTGAAGCTGTGAGGCGACTTGTTCTCGCTCGCGATATCGCTGGTAGTAGCCAATGCTGCGGAAAACAATAAAGCCCATCCAGAAAATGATCACGTCCGTCACGAGTGCGGAAGACAGATTGTGCCCGAGCCGAGTGAGAAAGCGTATAGTGCCTGCCCGGATGCTGGTAGCGAAAGATGCGCGATGTAGAGCACTTCCACGAGCGACGCCGGCCAGGACGCTCAAGGGCAGATACTGAAGCAGCATTTGCCGGGTGGTGGCGGTCTGTATGCTTACGCGCAGAAAACGCCACATACACAGGAAGGTCAGACCCCACAGTAGAAAGTCGAGGGTCCAGCCGGCAAGGGGAACCCAAAGCGGAATCTTCCAGGCTTCAAGGGACATATCCACGTATTCCTGGAACCCGAACAAAATCCCAAGCACCACCCAGCCCGAAAGGAAGACCACCGGGCGCATGAAAAACGGACGAGTCGGGTCAATCTTCGGCTTAGTTTGGTTGTTCGGTTTGATCGCCAACCTCCCCTTTCGGAGTATGCGGCGTAGCATACACCTCCTGGATGGGAAAATACTTCGGGTTCATTTCGTTGGCGTAGACAAACAGGTCGTGATTGGGATGGGTCTGCCGCCACGCCGCTGCTTCTTGTTGAATGGAAGCTGCATCGGGCAGACTCGCCGCCAGGCGGCGAAGGCCGGGACGCAAAAATGTCTCCGCCGGGCTGCCACCCTGCAAAACCGCAATGCAAAACCAACGATAGGCAACTCTTTGATCCTTTGGCATGCGCCGCCCATCCCGTGCCAGGATACCCAGGGTCGCGGACGACTGCCAATAGCCAGCGTTTGCTGCTGACAACAGCAGGCTTGTCGCTTCCTCCGGCGGTTGCGCCAGGTCAGGATGGTTCACGAGTAAGAGCCCGGCCCCATGCATGGCAGGTACGTATCCAGCCGCGGCAGAAAGCCGCAGCAGCTTTGCTTCGTTCAAAAGATCAGGCACGCGGCCGGGTTCATTCTCGTCGAACGACGCCAGCAAGAACTCTGCCTCGGGATCGTGTTGCCTGACGCCGAGTTTGAACCAGGCTTCCGCCGCTTGGTGGTCCACGCTGCCACCCAGGCCCAGATAGCTGGCCAGTCCCAGGTAAGCGTCAGCTCGGCCATCCCGTTTGTCTGCTGCGGATTTCAGCAAGCAGTAACGCTTCCTGAATGTCTTGCTGGACCCCGTCCCCACGGATATACAGTGCGGCGAGGTTTACTTCGGATTCTGCGTTGCCGGCTGGAGGCGGCCCGTCTATACCATCGGATCGCCTCCGCCTTATCTTGCGGCACACCCAGGCCAACCGTGTACATGTAGCCAAGATAGACCTGGGCTGCCGGGTTTCCCTGGTCCGCCGCCTTGCGATACCAATAGGCGGATTGAGTAAGGTCTTTCGGCACTCCTCTTCCGGCAAAGTAATCGGCTGCTAATTCCAACTCCTGCCTGACGTATCCACGCGCAGCCTTGGTCTGTAGTTCAGCCACCCCACATGTGTCCGGCTTGGCTACAGCGCTCATCGGGCCGAGCCAGCAAACCACGATGAGCAACGATGTCCAACGAATACGTAGCTTGGGCAACCTATGTAAAGGCATAACGTCACCTCACATTTCATTTGCTCTATGCTCACGTATGTCTGGAGTCCGCAAAGCCGCCCACATCGCGCAATTGAGCTGCGGACATTCAAGAAATGGGCCACTCATCCTCAGCTTGCGACCGCTCGTCACATTTCCGGTCGTGAGCGAAGTTTTTTAAGGGGATAGAGGGGCGCTGCGCTGAGCCTATTTCTTCAGACTTCGCATCACCATGGCGATTGCCGCACCGAGAAACGATACGGCTGTGACCAAACGAAGAGCTTGCGCTGGCGTGATGGGTTCTGGGTGGCTCGAACTCTGCTCCGAGCATCGGCGCTGCGATGCGTTCGCCCTGGTAAGTATTCTCGCCGCCCAAGCGGACCTGCAGGGCGCCGGCCATTGCGCTTTCCGGTTGGCCGGCATTGGGACTCTTGTGTTTTCCGCGGTCACGACTCCAGATACGCAGAGAGGATGCGCAGCTGGTTTGTCGATCCATTCCGGCGGCCAACATAATGGCGAACGCTGTGATTCGTGCGGGGAGGTAGTTGGCCACATCGTCCAGCCGTGCGGCGGCTTTGCCAAAATAGAGATAACGTTTGTCGGTGTGACCGATCATGGAATCGAGAGTGTTGACCGCCTTGTACGCCATCGCCAAGGGCACACCCCCGATCGCCAGGTAGAGCAAGGGCGACACGATTCCGTCGCAGGCACTTTCGGCAAGGGTCTCGATGAGCGCCCTGTGAACCTCGGTGTCGCTCAAGGTCTGCGTATCACGGCCGACGATTCTTGCCAGTCGCTGGCGAGCGAGTGCCGGCTGTTCCGAGGGCACGGATGACGGCAAGACTCTCATCGATCAGATTGCGAGACGCAAGGCAGGTCCATGCCAGCAGGATCTCCGCGCCCGTACCACAGCCGATCCTTTGTGCCCACGCAATTGCTTTGGCGGTAGCAAAGTATGATCCGCCGACGATGCCTGCGGTGAGGGCGGCCCCGGCCATTGCCTCTTGCAGCGGAGTTTGTTGCGGCCAGCGGAGCCGGGATTCTGCAAGCTGTGTGGAGTGGCCGATGAGGCGCACAGGGTGCGGAAGCCACTCGGGATCTCCGGCGATCCAATCAAGCAAATAAGCAGCAGCGATTGTCCTGGCACTGCTCATGCGTACTTGAGCCCCACCCAGTCGAAGATGCGATGCATGTCCAGCGAGGTGCTCACCTGGCGCGCAAGCCGGTCGAGAGATTCTTCGCGTTGCCTGGTCCATGGATTGAACGCCGCGGGAGGAGCCAGCTGGTAAAAGCTGCGGGCAGCAGTAAGGAACTGGTGACGAAAACCATCATGGTCAAAGATGCCATGCAGGTAGGTCCCCAGCACGCGGCGATCTGTGCTGATGCATCCATCCGGTTCGCCACCGGTCAGGGTGGCGAAGGGTTCGGCGTGATCCTGGTAAAGAGTTTTTCCGATGTGTATTTCGTATCCTGCAACCCGGTCGTCCCCCAGCGGTTGGCCGAACAGAGAATGACTATGGAGGGCGCCGGAACACAGACGTGTCACTTTGTCGGCCTGCATCTCCGTTCGGATGGGTAGCAGCCCGAGGCCTGGCATACGGCCCTGGCGTTCGATGCCATCGGGATCAACCAGTTCCTCGCCCAGCATTTGCATACCGCCGCAGATACCGACCACCAGGCCGGTCTTCGCATGCAGGTGTACCGCTTGATCGAAGCGCTGCGCGAGCATCCACTCCAGATCGCTCATGGTCTGTTTGCTGCCTGGCAGGATCACGATGTCGGCATTCGTCAGGAAATCAGCTGAACGGCAGAAGAGCAAATCTACAGACGGTTCCGCGCGCAGGGAATCGAAGTCGGTAAAGTTGGAAAACGACGGCAGCGCGATGACTGCGATACGCAGCGGACGATCGAGTGTGTTCTGCTTTGGTCCCCAGCAGGAGCGCGCGACGGGCGGCAGGCCGACGCTGTCTTCTTCTTCCAAGGCGAGAGCCGGCAGGTAGGGAACTACGCCGAGGCATGGTTTGTCCAGGCGCTCTTCCATCATGCGCAGCCCTGGTTCGAGCAGACTCAGGTCGCCACGGAATTTGTTGATGCAGAAGCCGCCGATGCGGTCGCGTTCCTCGGGTTCCAGCAGCTCGAAGGTGCCGAGCAGGGAAGCGAAGACTCCGCCGCGATCGATGTCGCCCACTAAGAGACATTGAGCGTCCGCCATGGCAGCCATGCGCATGTTCACGATGTCATGCTGCTTCAGGTTGATCTCAGCGGGAGAGCCGGCTCCTTCGAGAATGATCACTTGATAGTGTGAGGCGAGTGTTTGATAACTTTCGCGCACGATCGGCATCAGCTCTTCTACCCTTCGCTGGTGGTAGTCGGCCGCGGAGATTTGTCCCCAGATTTTGCCCCGCACCATTACTTGAGACGAACAATCGCCGGAAGGTTTGAGGAGGATCGGGTTCATGTGGACCGATGCGTGCAATGCCGGCGGCTTCGGCCTGCAGCGCCTGGGCGCGGCCGATTTCCAGGCCTTCGATGGTCGCGGCGGAGTTCAGCGACATGTTCTGTGATTTAAATGGAGCGACGCTATAGCCTTGCTGGGCGAAGATGCGGCAAAGCGCTGTTGTCAGGAGCGATTTGCCGACGTGCGAACTGGTCCCAAGGACCATGATGGCGCGTGCCTGGGTCATGAAGCTCTGCGCATTGAATCTGCCAACGACTGCTGGTTCCGGACGGGTGCCCCATGTTCGCCGAGCGTACATGGGCAAAAGAATTCTCAAATGCTTTTACTCATTGCGCAACTGCACTGGCACTGTCCCCGAACAGAAGCGTCGAAGGGCTCCCTCTTTTTCGGCCCATGTACGCTGGGCGAACTGGCACCCGTCAGAAGAGGGCATCGTTACCAGGCACGCGAGAATTTCGGACCTGCCTTACTCGCATCGCGAAGGCTCGCATCAACTCCTGCATTCACCTCGATCAATCTCCCGAACAACCAGACCAAATCAGAAAGGCGGTTGAGATATGCCAGCACTTCCGGCTGCACTGGCTGCCCGCTCTCCACCAGCCGCACTGCGGCTCGCTCCGCACGCCGGCACACCGTCCTTGCAACCTCATAAGCAGCCGACTCAGTATGCGCGCCGGGCAACGACCAATCGGCGAGGATCCCCTCCGTGGCTTCGATCTGATACACCAACTGCGTCAGAAACTCGACGTCTTCTGCGGTGATGTATACCTGCGGCTTGCGGCTTTCCGGAGGCGTCGCCATCGCCGAGCCAACGCGGAAAAGCGTTTTTTGAATCTGCTCCGTCCAGCCGGCGATCTGCTCGTTCTTACAGATGCTGCGGGCGAATCCGAGCACCGTGTTCAGCTCGTCTACCGAGCCATAGGCCTCCACCCGCAGGTCTGCTTTGGAAATACGAATGCCGCCGGCAAGCGCGGTTTGTCCACCATCTCCATGCTTGGTTGCAATACTCATTGGCTTTCTCCTTTTGCTTCATAGCGCACGACGCAGCAATACGGTTTTGTTTGCTGCCAGGCTTCTTCCTCGGAGCATCCGTGCAGATGTCTCAGGACCACACGCAGAACCCCTGCGTGGGTGACCACGGCGATCGCCTCGGCATCGCGATCGATAAGTTGATTCACTTCGTCCAGGACCCGCGCTTCAAACCCTGGGAAACTTTCTCCTGCCGGGGCGGTTACGTGAGGATAGCCATCCACCCACTTCCGCGCATATCCAGGATCCATCTGTTCAATCTGTCGCCAACTCATGCCCTCCCACTCGCCGAAATGGATCTCACGCAGTGCAGGACGAAGGGTCAGAGGAATATTCCTGCCGGCGGCAATCGCTTGCGCTGTGCTTTGCGCACGCCTGAGGTCGCTGCTATAAATTGCCTCGATCTTCTCCGTGGACAGGACTCGAGCCAACCGGGCAAGCTGCGCTTGCCCTTGTGCATTCAAATCAGGATCTGAGTGGCCGCAAAACCGCCCAGCCATCTCGGTCTCCGCGTGACGAATAAATAACACCCGGCTCATGGCGTCCACACTCCGCAAAGGTACACGGCGATCTCGGTAAGTTGATTGGTCGCGCCAAAGCAGTCTCCAGTGATCCCGCCAAACTTTCGCATATAGAAGACGCTGCTAAGCAGGGGAATGGCAATTGCCGCCAGCAGCGGAGCAATCGCTGCTTTACGAAGAGCCACCATCACAGTGACGACGGTGAAAATGGACCCGATGATCAGGGAGGAAGCAGAGGTCAGCCTGGCGATGCGCGCGCCCTGGCCCTCACCCTCGCGGGCGGCCGGAAGATAGTAGCTGAGCGGCAGGGTCGACCAGCGGCAAAGCACATGGGCGGAAATCAGGTAGGCGGTGAAGTGCTCAAGCGGCAGCCCGGTGAGGAGTACGGCGCGGCCCAGCAACGAGAAAACAATGGCGGCTGCGCCGTAAGAGCCGATGCGGCTGTCACGCAAAATGGCCAGGCGCTGTTCCGGGTTCCTTCCCCCCAAACTGTCAGCCACATCGGCGAGACCATCTTCGTGCAGACAACCCGTGATCAGCACCAGGTACAGCAGAATCACGACCGCGGAGGCAGGACGGCCAAGGTGTGGCGCCAGCACTTTCTCGAGCAGCGCCGCACCCGATCCAATCACCAGGCCGACCATCGGGAAAAACTTGACCGAGCGAGCCAGGCCATCGGGCGCGAATGTCACCGGAGGCACCGGGAGCCGGGTGAGAAATTGAAAGGCCACCGCAATGTCTACCGCAAATCGCGGCGCGCGCAAGCTCATGCAGTGGCTCCGCTGATGCCGGCGGAGGTGAACGTGGCCATCTCCTGGTAGAGGCGGATAGCCCCTTCCAGAACCGGCATGGCCAGAACCGCGCCGCTGCCTTCCCCTAGGCGCATATTCAGGTCGAGAATGGGCTCGATCTCCAGATGAGCCAGCAGGATCCGGTGGCCGGGCTCCTGCGATTGATGGCCGGCGAACAGGTAGGGTCGCACCGCCGGAGCGAGGCCACACGCAATCGCTGCCGCGGCAGTGGAGATAAATCCGTCCATGACGATGGCCATCTGGCGCCGTGCCGCGCCCAGAATCATGCCGGTCATGGCCGCAATTTCAAGGCCGCCAGCGCAGCGCAGAATCTTACGCGGGCCGGCAGGTTGCGCAAAGTGACGCTTCACCACCGCTTCGACGATGTTGCATTTGCGCATGTAGCCCTCGCTATCCAGGCCCGCGCCCTTTCCGGTTACCAATGCGGCCTTCATCCCGGTAAGTGCCGCCGTCATCACACTGGCAGCCGTCGTGTTGCCAATGCCCATCTCACCGACTGCGACCAGGTTGTTTCCCTTGGCATGGGCGGCCTCTGCCATGTTGAGGCCGACGGCAAGCGCCGCGGCTACTTCTTCGGCTGTCATCGCCGGCTCCCGCAGCATATTCCTGCTGCCCCGGCGCACCTTACCGTCAAGCAAACCGGCGTAGCCGAACAGGTCTGCGTCGACACCCACATCCACCACGTTCACTTCCACCTGGTTCAGCCGAGCCAGCACATTGATAGCGGCTCCTCCGGAAAGAAAGTTGAGCACCATCTGCTGCGTCACCCTGGAGGGATATGCGCTCACCCCCTCCGCGGTGATGCCGTGATCTGCCGCGAACACGTAGACCGACTTGCTGACCGGGCCGGTGATATTTCCCTGACGGATGGCGAACCATTGCGCCGCCAGATCCTCCAGGCGTCCCAGGCTCCCGAGTGGTTTGGTAAGTGAGTCGAGTCGAGTTCTGGCCTCGGCCAGATACGTTTCCGGCGGAGCGGCAATGGCCCCGATCACTTCCTCGATGTTTGATTCCACCTCAGTGTTCATCGTGCTTCTCTCCGATAAAGTTCGGCGCGCTCAATCAGTAGAGGATGACGGTCCGGCGGGCACTGAAAGGCGCGTTCCAGGATGGAGGGTTTCAGCATCTGCTCCGGGGTGCCGCTGGCTAAGGGATGTCCCGGGCTCAGCAAAAGTACAGTTGAAAAGTTCTTATCCACCAGGTGCAGATCGTGAATGGAGGCCAGGATAGTGATGCCCTCGTCCCGCAGAAAGTGCAGCAGATCAATCAGCTCAACCTGCCTGCCGATGTCGAGGTTCTGAGTGGGCTCATCGAGCAGCAGCAGGCGCGGTTGCTGCGCCAGGCCCAGGGCTATCTTTACCCTTTGGCGCTCGCCTCCGCTGAGCTCGTTAAACACGCGATGGCGCAGGCTCGACACATCCGCCAGGTCGAGGGCGCGATCAACGGCCAGGCGGTCGCTGCGTCCCGGTCCGCGCAGCATGCCGATGTAGGGAGTACGGCCTTGCTCCACGACTTGTTGTACCGTGAAGGCAAAGGGCAGTTCCAACTGTTGCGGCACCAGGGCGACCGTGCGCGCCACTTCTTTCAGAGGGATGGCCTCTAACGGCCGTACCGAGCAGGCGAACAGCCCCGGCCGCGGGTCGCAGAACCCCGGCGGCAATACGCAACAGTGTCGTTTTGCCGGATCCATTGAGCCCGATCAGCGCGCTGCAGCTACCCTCTTCGAGATCGAAGGTCGCCTGGCGAAGGACCTTCTGTCCCTGGTAGTCGAAATGCACGCCGTCCATGCGTAACAGGCACGTCATACGGTATAGCTCCGTTTCATCTTGCGCAGCAGGTAAAGGAAGAAGGGGCCGCCGACAAAGGCCATCAGGATACCCACCGGAACTTCAGAGGGAGCAAAGAGGGTCCGCGCCAGGGTATCGGCAAGCATCAGGAAAATGGCCCCGGCGAGCGCGGTCACGGGCAGGAGCCGAACGTGATCCGGGCCCAGCAGCAGCCGCGCGATGTGGGGCACGATCAATCCGGCGAAGCTGATCATGCCGCCGAGCGAGACGGCCACTGCGGTCAATAGGGATCCGATCAGGATGATCGCTACGCGCGCGGACTCGACTCTTATCCCGAGCTGCTGGGCGTACTCGTCGCCCAGGACCAGGGTGTTCAGCGTACGCATCAGGGGAAGCGCCGCCACGGTTGCCAGGGCGAGGAGAACGGCGCTCACGGCTAATTCGGTCCAGGTCGGTACGCCGATGACACCGTGCAGCCAGGAAGCGAGGACGCGATTGTCGTCGCCCGTTCTATCGAAGAGCTCGAAAAAGTAGCTTGAATTCGTAAGCATGGTGCTGATGGCAAAACCGGCCAGCAGAAGCGTCACCACGTTGGTCTTGCCCGCCGATCGAGCCAGCGAGTACACCAGCGCCATGGTAGCCGCCGAGCCGGCGAAGGCCAGTAGCGTAGTGGCGCTGAAACCGAAGACCGACCACTGGGAGAAGAAAGAGATCCCGATACAGGCGCCGAGGATGGCGCCTCCCTGAGACCCGATCACGTATGGATCGGCGATGGGATTGCGAAAGAGTCCCTGGAAGAGAAGACCGGCCAGCGCCAGCCCCGCGCCCACCAACCCCGCGGTCAGCACCCGCGGCAGGCGGAGATGAAAAAGGATCAGCCGCTGCATTTCGGTAAGCGGATGATATCCCAGCATGGCGGCAAAGATAGTCCGGGGCGAGATAGACACAGCCCCGGTCGCCAGCGAGACCAGGGTTGTGACGCCGAGCGCAACCGTCAGAAGCATGATGAGAGCCAGGGGACTGAGCCTGGCCCTTTCATGCGGGCTGACATCGGGCGAGCCACCGTGCCGGGGGAGGCCGGCGGGGTGTTCGATACCGTGGCTATTTCAATCGCCAAGATTCGCCTCCGAAGCTGACCTTTATGCCGGCCCGAACGGTAAAGGGCAGCGCAGGGAAACCGAACGCTTCACTGTAGTGCTCGCTCAAAAGGTTCTGCATATCAGTGTAGGCCGTCAGCGATCGGGTCACCTGGTAGCCGCCCCCCAGCTCAAGCCGTTGGTAGGCGCCGTCAAGATTCCGGTTGGGCAGCAGCAGGGTATTGCCGAACTCGGAATCCGTCAGAAAGTCGCTGTCGTCGCGGCGGCCGACGAGCGTTCCGGTGAACGAGCCATACCATTTGGAGCGGTTGTAGGTAAGCCCAAAGTAGCCGGAGTGAGGTGCACGGCGGAAGGGCCTTGCGCCCACCAGCGGGGAGAAGGCGCCAATCTGGATGGTGGGGAAATTCGGGTTGTAACTGGGCTGCGATGAACTGGAGAATGAGCGCTGCACCACTGCGTCCAGATAGGTGTAACCGCCGCGCGCAAACAGATGGCTGCCGATCTTGTACTCCAGGGCGGTCTCGAAACCCTGGGCGCGAAAGGCCTGGGAATTGACGGCTGCTCCAAACTCGACCGCCGGGTCGCTGGCGGCCGGCAGCCCGAGTGCCAGCAAGGCCGACTGGGGCACGAATTCCACCCCGTTGGTAAATTCGTTGTGAAAGTAAGTCAGCGTTGCCCGTGCACGGCCGTTCCAAAACTGCTGGTCGACCCCTCCATCATAAGTGCGGGAGGTTTCCGGACCAATGGGAGAGACGCCGTACTGCTTGATCAGATCGCTGCCATTCGGCAGTGCGTCCAGAATGTCAAAGAGAGATATGCTCTGGTAATAGATACTCGGCTCTTTGATGCCCTTGCCAAAGCTGAAGTTCAACTTGGTTCCGCTGAGCCAGCCGCTATTCGTGGGACGAAAGAGATAGTAGGCAAGGGAAGCGCGCGGCGTGGCCGCAAATCCGAAGAGCCCATTGTCCTCCAGACCACTCCCAATTGTGTAATAGAGACGGTTTTTTATATCCCCCGCGAGTTGCACCGTGTAGCTGTAATTGCCGCGCTCGATCGCTGTGGGTGATCCGCCTGAAGAAACGGTCGAGCCCCGTTCATCTTCATACTTGAACGCGCCCAGGGCGACGATATGCGCATTCACCCGGTAATCGGTTTGGGCGTACACGAAGTCGCGCTTGCTGGGCGCCAGGTAGTTGTTGGGATAGGTTGAGCCGTAGCTTGTCCCATACTGGAAGATGGCCTGGCCGCTCACGCGATACCCGTTGGCGCCCTGTATGTTGGCCGGTGCGCCGAGGTAGACATCCTCGTCCGGATCATAGATTCCGGTGGCGGCAAAGTCAGTAAAGTTATAGTTCAGGCGCAAGCCGCCATAGCGTATCTGGTTGTGCCATTTCTCGGTGGTCTGATTGTTCCACGCGGCACTGTAATAGTTGTCATGCTCTTTAACGCTGGCCGCATCGGGAATACCGTAAAGCAGGATGGCGTTCGGTTGATCGGCAGCGACGACAAGGTGCCGCACCGTGAACCGCAGGTCGTTGGCCGTATTCGGTGTCCAGCCAAAGTTACCCGCATAGGTGCCGTTGTGGAATGAATCATTGGGCAAATTATTGCGCGTGTCGGTGCGGGCATATGCCGAGTAGTAATCAAAATGGCGGAAGGTTCCGCCCAGCGTGCCCACCTGGCGAAAGCTGTTGAAGTTTCCGCCGTCGCCGGAATAGGTCAGCAAAGGCAGCAAGGTGCTGCCGCGAGCAGTGGTCAGGCTCACCACGCCTGCCAGGGCATCGGAGCCATAGAGGGCGCTGTTCGGCTCCCTCAATACCTCCACCTTGTCGATGCCAACCGCATCGAGGTTAGCAAACTCAACCAAGCCGCCGATATCGTCTGCCGGAACTCCGTCGACCAATACCTTGTTGGCGTTGAGGTTGCCCCCGCGAATCGACAAGCCGGTCGTGCCCCCGACCTGTCCCGTCTGGGTAACCTGTGCTCCGGGAATCAGGCGCAGCGGATCCTGCACTTCGGTCGCGTACCGGTATTGATCCGCAGTCAGTATGCTGACCGGCGCCCCAACCTGTGCCTCGGGCGTAGGTGTCCCCGTGGCGGTTACCGTTACCTGTTCCGTCAATGTTTGGGTAGCCAGGGTGACATCTACCTGGGCCTTGCCCGAGGCTGCCAGGAAGACAGCGTTGCTGGTAGTGGCCTGAAACGTGGGCGCAACCGCCCGAACCTGGTAACGAGCGGATTTCTGTATCCGGAAGCTATAGTCGCCGGCCGCATCGGTTTTTGTTTCCTGCGCAACGGACGCGCCATCCAGCAATTCGACAGTGGCCGAGACGATCACTGCGCCCAGCGGATCAGTGACAGTGCCATGCAGGGTGCCGCCTTCGGCGCCAAGGGCGGTTAAAGGCGCGACCAGGAGCGATAGAAGGAGCAGCGGCCTGGCGAAGATCCTGGGGAAGATAGATAAGTCGAACATTTTTGTACCCCCTCGGGTTGGTTGAGCAAGGCCGTTCTCCTGACTTACGCGTCAACAAACCTCGGCTGCCTTCCCAGGACTCGTCCCAGTGGCTTTGTTATCGTCCGTGCCGGGTTCTCTGCGCTTACAGTTACGGGGTAGTGGCGGATTCGCACCGCCTTCTCGATACCTTGCCGTGGTGATTGGTGGAGAACGGGTCGTCCCGTCCTAAGGATGAAATTCTCTGGCTAACTCCTCCAACGCGTCGATGGCAACGGGGCTTGGCTCCTGTATGCCGCTTTCGACGTAATAGACCTTGCCTTTCTGGATCGCGGGCAGACTGCTCCAGCCGGGCCGCTTTCGCAATGTATCGACGGTGACTTTGCCCCCGCGGATCAGCAACAGAGCCTCGGGCGCCCGGGCGATCACTGCCTCCAGGCTGATTTGCGGCCAGTCGGGGATAAGGTCGTCGGTCACTGATCGGGCTCCCGCGGCCTCAAGGATCTCGCTGATGAATGCATGCTTGCCGACGGTGATGATCGGGTCATACCAGATGGGAACCAGAACGCGTGGCGCCGGTTTCCCTGCCGTGCGGGCCTTCACTGCGGCGATGCGGCGGCTAAGGTCCAAGTCAAGAGCTTCTGCCTGCGGAATGCGATTGAGGGCGTCGCCCACGCTCTTCACCGAGCGCAGGATACCCGGGAGACCCTGCGGATCCAGGAGATATACGGGCACACCGACACTCTTCAATTGGGCCGCCGTTTCTGTCGATCCCGGGATGCTGGTCCCGACCACCAGGTCAGGATGGAAGGAAAGGATGGTCTCGATCGAGGGCTTCACCAGGCTGCCGATACTGGGTTTCTTCTGGGCTGCCGCCGGATAGGTCGTGTAGTCACTCACCGCAACGACATCGTCACCCGATCCCAGCGCAAAAACCGTGTCGGTGACACTCGGCACCAGGCATACCACACGATGCGGGTGGTCGGGCACCGTGACCGTGCGTCCGGTTTCATCAGTCACCACCCGGCTGGCATGCGCCGCGGCCACGCACGCGGCCACCAACAGGGCAAAAGATAGCAGAGACTTTCTCATGCGGTCGCTGCCTCTCTCTGCTGAGCTGCCCGAAGCGCCCCCGTGAAGTGTCGAGCGACCGCAGGGTTAGCCCCAAAATGCAGGTGCACATAGCTGGCCAGCACATTGCCGCGGGTAAAGCCTTCCCGCTGCTGCTTGCCTGAAAGCGAAAACTCCACCTGGTAGCTGGTCGCCACTTCGCTGTCAGAGCAAATACGGGAATAGTGGAAGCTATGACCTCGAATGGTGGTGCCCCTGGGCCCGAGAAGGCAATCTTGTGTAAAAGTGACGGTGACGTAACCAAAATCGACCAGCCTCTCCGTCATTTCCATTTTCAGCGGCAAGATGCCCAGCATGGGGTAGATGCTTCCATCTACTGTGCTCAATTGCTGGGAGAGATAGAGCAGGCCTCCGCACTCGGCATAGATATGTCCTCCGGATCGAGCAAAGGCTCGAATCTGGTCGAGCATCGGCGTATTTGCGCTGAGCTCCCGCGCGTAAAGTTCTGGATATCCCCCGCCAAAGTACAGAGCGTCCAGGTCCGGCGGCAGCACCTGGTCAGCGATGGGGCTGAAGGGGATAATCTCCGCGCCCTGCTCGCGCAGCAGATCCAGGTTGTCTTCGTAGTAAAAAGAGAACGCGTCATCTCGGGCCACCCCTATGCGCGTGCGCGCTGCTTCCTCGATTGGCATTGGGGAGCGCCCAGCCGTCTCCAGCGGAAACTCGAGCCGCAGAAGGGAATCGACCTTGAAGTGGGCTTCAGCCAGGTTGGCCAGGGTATCGAGCGAGATCTCACGCTCGGCGGCCGCGTGCAATCCGAGGTGGCGCTCGGGGATCGCGATGGCAGGCTCACGCGGAAGCCATCCCAGAATAGGAGTTTTGCAGCGGGCTTGTATCGCAGATTCGAGCATCTGGTAATGATGGAGACCGGCCACCCGGTTAAGGATGAGCCCCGCCAGCGGTAAATCCGGATCGAAACACTCGAAGCCAAGCACGGTCGCCGCCACGCTGCGTGCGCTTTTCGCACAGTCCAGGACGAGCAAGACCGGCAGCTTGAGCATTTTGGCAATTTCGGCGCTGCTGCCGGCTTCGGTGACTCCATCTTTTCCGTCGAAAAGGCCCATCATCCCTTCGACGACCACCGCATCCGCACCCACGGCCGCCCGGGAAAGCACGTCGCGGTTCGATTCGGGGCTAAGCATCCAGGTATCAAGATTGCGTGATTGTCGTCCCGCGATCCGGGTGTGATGCGTGGTGTCGAGAAAGTCGGGTCCGCCTTTGCAGGGCTGGACCACGAGTCCGCGCCGGCGCAGGCAGGCAATGATGGCCAGGGTCACGGTGGTTTTGCCCACTCCGCTGGCAGTGCCGCCAATGAGCATGCCGGTCATGCATTCACCTGGGGGTGAGCTTCGCCCTTGAGCACCAGGGGAAGACCGGCGACCAGCAGAAGCACGTTCGACGCTACCCGGGCAACGCTCTGGTTCATCTCGCCCAGCAGATCGCGGAAGCGCCGGCCAGAAGGATATTCGGGCACCACTCCACTGCCCACCTCATTCGACACCAGCACCACGGAACAAGCGGGCGCCTGGAGTGCGGAACAGAGGCCATCGATGGAGATTTGCTCATCCGCATTGGCATCGAGCAGGTTGGCGGCGAAAAACGTCAGGCAATCGATAATCATGAGGTCGCAGTTGGGACCGTGCGCAGCGATCGCCTCGGCCAGCGCCAGAGGTTCTTCCACGGTTTGCCAATGCTGTGGGCGGCTGCTGCGATGCCGTTCGACTTTGCGCCGCATCTCGTCGTCCGCGGCCTGCGCCGTGGCCACAAAAACAACACGCCGGGCACGCTCGCCGAGTTGCTGCGCGTAGTGGCTCTTGCCGCTACGCACTCCTCCTAACAGGAGAGTTACGGTACCTCGATGGTTTGACTGCATGCATCGCCTCTGGCGCAGGACGAACCTGGCGCGAAGCGGGATCCAATAAATAGGCAGCGTCCGTACTGACCAGCGAACTACGTCAGCGAGGTTGCTTTCCAGCTCTCCCATCGAAGCTGAAAACGGCCCTGGAGGGCATCCGGCCGGTCTCCTGACTTACGCTTCGTCGATCTTGAACAGCCTTCCCAGGACGGTAATCCCAGTGGCTCCAGCAAATTGGTTCAAGCTCTCGGCGCTTACAGTTACGGGGTAGTGGCGGATTTTCACCGCCTTCCCGAACACCAGATTGCTCAACGATAGCGCCCCCGCTGCAGTGCGTCAATAGATGCCGGTGCGTCTAGGGTGACGAGATGGTCACCCTCACGCTTCCAGCGGGACTGGGTCAATCGTGGTCTCGGCAAATGCGGGCAGGGTGAGCGATGGCAGGATGCTGGCGATGGCCGCGTACACCAGAAGTCCGCCATAAAGCGGAGGGCTGACGGAAAAGTTGTCACGCAGTATTTCGGCAATCACCAGGGTGAAAATCAGCGTCGGGGTGAGGGCGATGGCCACGCGGACGCTCCCCCGGTGTCCCCGATGCTGCATAAACCGCGACTGCAGCCAAATCACTGCCAGGCGGACGGGGATAAGACAAACGGAAAGCACAACTCCATACAGCAACGACGCGCGCACGATCGCGGCACTGGGGACACCAAGACCGTTGTGAAAGAAGTAGAAGGGAATAAAGAAAGAGGCGAACAATCCGGATTGCATCCAGATTCTCCGCCGAGGCCAGGGTGGTCATGCGCTTGCTGAGAGAGCGGGCGACCAGTCCGGCGACAAATGCGCCCACCAGGTAATAGACCCCCAGCGTCTCGGTAATGACCGCGCAGATCAGCCCCACCATCAGTAACAGTGAGAACTCCGAGCCTGGAGCGTAGGGCACCACCCACCGTCCAAGAGCAAGAAACAGCAACGGCATGAGCGCAATCAACAGGACGACCGCACTGCCGGAAACGAGGAGAGTCTTGATGGACCCGGCCTGCGAAATCACCATGAACAGGAAGACGGCCGTTACTTCGCCGGCCACCGCGTGGAGCGCGACCTCTGACTGCTCCGTATGGTCGAGCCCGGAGTGCGGCAGCATGTCAAGAATGAAACCAGTGGAGGGGGTGAGGAGGGCAAGGGCGATCAGGCAGTCAACCTGCCAGCCGAGGTGAAGGTAGATGGCCGCAATGCGAGCGCAAGCCACCAGCACCAGGCCACGCACGGCAAAGTTGGCCGCCAGCGAAGGGATCTGACGGCGCAGTTCGGGCAAATCGACTTCCAGGCCGGCGAAAAGAAAGAGCGCCGCGATGCCCAGGGTCGATAGATATGAAACCACGCTGTCTTTTATCAGGGGTTTGAAAAAGCCGGCCACGATGATGCCAAAAGCAAAGCAGGTGAGCGGCGCCGGCAGACGGAAGCGCTGCAAAGCCCGCGGAATCACCAACAGCCCAAAGACCACCGCCAGGTAGATAAAGGTAGTGCGAGTTCCTTGCATAGCCCTCCTGCAGGCATTGCCCGGCCGGTAGTCAAAGGGGAAGGTCTTTAATCTAGCGCGGTTATGCCGGGAGGGGAATGGAATTCGTGATGCGCAGACCGTACAGCAGGAGTGAGGTCTGACTTGTCCAAATTTGATTTGAAAAACGCTTCGGTTAGCAACCCTGTTGTATGAACCGTTACCCTCTCCTATTTGTCATCCCGACCGCAGCGCAGCGTAGGGGAGGGATCCGCGGTGCGCCATTCGGTCGACCCACTTTTACCGTTCGCCGCCACTCTTTTTGCCATCCTGAGAGCCTGTGACTTTTTCGTTCTTTCCGTGTTTTTCGCACACCCAACCAGAGTTTTCAATCCTCCACAAAACCGTCATCCTGAGCGAAGCGCATCGCAGATCTGTCGTATAACGAAGGGTTTTTAGCGCGAAGTCGAAGGACCCCGGCGATGCTTGTTGGCGGATGCTATTCGGAGCTTTCCGGCCCCTAACTAGGACGGCAAATAAAAAGTCACGAACTCCAAGCGAAGCCGAACGTCTGCGGCTTTCTTTCTCGGCCTCAGTGGCTAAGGAGAGTGAAACCGCAGGTCCCTCGGCTCGGGATGACAAACGGAAGAGTGGTTGTAGGACTGGAAATGTGGGTCGCTCGAATGGCGCACCGCAGATCCCTCCCCTTCGCTTCGCTTCGGTCGGGATGACAAACAGGAGAGGGCGGTTGCGGGAGAGTACGGTTGCCGAAGCGGGACTCCTTTCCGCATCGACAGCCATCACTTTTGCGCGAATAAAAGTCACAGCCTCTGAGCGAAGCCAAGGAACCCCGGCGATGGTTGTTGGCAAATGCTATTCCCGAGCCTTCCGGCCAGGCGAGGGATCTGCAGTTCGTGGACTTTCCTGGAAACGCGAAATACTATCGCTCAAACACAATTATCATCTCGCCTAGCACGCCCCACTGGACACCACCCAGTTCAGAGCTCTCTGAGCAGCCAGCGTATCGATCTCTTCTGGATTTCAATGTACTGAGGATTCCACATGGCATGGATGGTGTGGCCAACCGCGGTGAACACCACCCTGCCTTTGCCGAAGTCGTAGGCCCAGCCGGAGACAGACTTGGTACCCCTGTTCTCGAAATTCAGGCCGTCCAGATTCTCTGCTTCCAGAATGGCGTATTTGGGATCCTTATCGTAGATCACATAGTGCTGCTCATCGTTAACAATAAACGGGCTCATGCCTTGCGTGATGGGATGGCTGTTTGCCGTGGCATGCACTTGAAACGGGCGCAGCGGAGGGTGACCGTTGTAGGCTCCTCCCATCACCTCACGATAGTCCTTCGAGCTGAGCGAAATGTCGCTGCAGTTGTGAAGCGCGTAAAAGCCATTGCCCGCGTTCACGAACTCTTTAATCGCCGTACCCTGCTCCTCTTTGATCCAGCGCACAGGCTTAGGGTCGGGGAAGCTCTTGGGCGTCTCCAGATCTGCTTCGTACGCCGTATACGCGTCAGGTCCCAGGTAGCCGTTTGGCCAGATCATGCCGTCGCGCAAAATCACAAGCAGTTGATAGTCTTTCAGCATCGCGGCGGAGATCTGATCGTATTGGATGGTGTAGTCGATGGGGATGTTGAGGTCCTGGAAGACCTTATCCAGGCTCACTCGAATGAAATCGGCATTGTGGTAGCGGTCGCCAATGAGCGCCAGGGCTCGTGGCTTACCGCCGCTACGTGCTGGAGACTGCGCGGTACTTGTGCCAAGACCCAGCAATCCGGCGCCGGCTACAAGACCGGCATTTTGTACCAGGGATCGCCTCGAGAAATTCGTGCGTGAAAACTTCATGGAGCCTCCAGTGTTACTCAGCGGGCACAAATAAGATGTCGACAGGCGAGGGGACTTCCAGCATCTCCCCCGCCGCTTTCAACTTGCCGTCCTTGGGGTCGACCGAAAACACAACCAGGCTGTTCGATTTCTGGTTAGCCGCGATCAGGTATTTGCCGGTGGGGTCGAGAGCAAAATTCCTGGGAATATTTCCTTGCGTGGGAACGACCTGAACCTTAGTCAGCGTGCCCTTGACCGGATCGATGGCAAACACCGTGATGCTGTCATTGCCGCGATTGGAGGCATACAGAAACCGGCCGGAATGGTCCACTTCTATTTCTGCCGAGTTGTCGATGCCGGTGAAACCGTCGGGCAGATTAGAGATCGTTTGCACCGGCGTCAGCGACCCTTTCACCGGGTTGTAGGAAAAGACAGCGACGCTCGATCCCATTTCGCACAGTGCATAAGCAAACTTCGCCCCTCGTCCAAAGGTAAAATGCCGCGGTCCCAGGCCTGCTTTCACCGTAGCGTCGGCAGGATCGTTGGGCGCGAAGGTACCCTTCGCCGCATCCACCCGATAGATCTTGATCTGATCCGTGCCTAGATCGGGCACGAAGAGAAACCGATTGTCCGGCGAGAGCACCACCGCATGCGCGTGAGGTCCCTTTTGGCGGGCTGGATCTACGCTGGAGCCGGTATGTTGGTCGAAGCCTGTTCGCTCGCCGATGCTTCCGTCCGGCTTGATGGCGAACGAGGCAACACTTCCACTTCCGTAGTTGGCCACGAACAGCATTTTGCCGGTCTTATCAACCACCAGGTGGCAGGACCCGCCTCCCCCGGCATCCACCTTATTGAGAAAAGTGAGGGCTCCGGTCTTGCGATCGATGGAGTAGCTACTGATGGATCCATTTTTCTTATAGCTGTCTGCTCCGGGCTCCTGACCCATCTCGGTCGCTGCATAAAGAAAGCGCTGGTGCGGATCGGTAGCCATGAAGGAAGGATTCGCTTGCTCGGCGGCCACCCCGATCGGGGTGAGCTTTCCGGTGCCCGGATCGAACCGGTAGTGATAGATCCCCTTGCTGCCGGTGGCGGTATAGGTGCCCACATAAACCAGGTAAGAGCTCGCAGGCGTCATCTTCTTAGCTTCTCCGCTCAACAAGCGTGGCCCACTCGCGACGACCAGCAGGAACCCTGCAAACAGCAACCATCTCACCCGTGTTCCCGCAACCTGCCATCGTGTCATGTCTTCTTCCACCCCTTCCAAACGTCCCCAATCTTTCTAGATCAGAGCGGGGTACAACGCAAGACATTCCTGTTTTCCGATAAGACAATCGCTCTTTCACGACCCGTGAGGTACGGTGTCTTCTTCGTCAGGTGAGGGTCGGCGTGGGAGTCCCTTTACCGAGGCCTCGGATCCGGGTGGTTCACGGAACGGTTCCACAGATATGCGCTCGTAACGCACTTCCAGTACCGTCAGGTGTTCTGTCCCGCCCGGCGCTTCGAGAACTACGCTGTCACCCGCCGCCGACCTCATCAATGCGCGCCCCAGAGGTGACACCCAACTGATGTGGTTGCGTTTGAGATCGACCTCGTCCGTGCCTACGATGCTCACCACTCGCTCCGCTCCCGCGGCATTGGCATAGCGCACGGTCGCCCCGAAGAACGCCCTTATCGCCGCCTGCCCCGCTCTCGGAGCTTCCGGGTCCACCACTTCCGCGGCTTCGATTCGCTTCTCGAGGAAGCGAATCCGCCCATCGATCTGCCGCAGCCGCCGCTTGCCGTACTGATAATCGGCGTTTTCACTGCGATCGCCGTTGCTGGCAGCCCACGCCACCACCTCCGCGACGGCCGGGCGGTCCCTGGTGACCAGAAACTGGTGTTCATCTTTGAGGCGCTGCAGCCCGCTCCGAGTTATGTAGTTCTTAGCCAGCGCTCCGGGCTCGTCCCGCTTTGGTTCTCTTGTAAACCCTTTCCGCATCTCGTAGTCCCTTCCCGGCGCGCATCCAATGGATGCTGATGAACGCCAATGAAAATGCTGTAGGTCATCCACGTTCATGCAGTTCATCCGCGGCCCAGACTGATTTTTTCACGTCTTCCGGTCTCTTGGCGATCCCATCTGGCACGCTCGGGTCGCTTGGTATGTAAGCCTTGGTGTTCAGGAATTCTCAAACTCCGACTCTCGGTAACCGCCTTAGTTCTCAACTGGCGATCGTGCGCCAACCGGTCTTCCTTCTAGTGCTTCCGCCAGACCGCGGCGCAGAATAGGGTTCCCTTGACATTCGACAAGACGGCGCGTAAATCTATTGTCGAACGTCGAGGGGAAAGCATGCCGCCATCTACCGATCTGTTGCAGGGAACATTGGACCTGCTTATTTTGCAGACGCTCGCGACGGGTCCCATGCATGGTTGGGGAGTGGCCCAGCGCATCCAGCAGGTGTCGAAGGATGTGTTGCAGATCGGACAGGGCTCGCTCTACCCAGCGCTCTACCGGTTGGAATACAAGGGGTGGATTCGCTCGGATTGGGGAAACTCAGAGAACAACCGGAGAGCGAAATTCTATCGGTTGACGGCTGCGGGCAGGAAGCAACTGGAGTCTGAGTTGGATACCTGGGACCGGCTTTCCACTGCGATTGGGCTAGTGTTGGGCCGTGTCCCGGAGGTGTCGGGTTGATTAAGGATTTCCTGGCACAGCTGCGGTTCTTGTATCCTTCAAACCGTCTCCGCTCGTAGCAGTCAGCGGGAACTGGACGAGGAGCTCCAATTCCATGTGGAGCAGGCGACGCAATCCAATCTGACTGCCGGGATGACACCCGAAGAGGCGCGCAGACGAGCGTTCGTCGACCTCGGTGGAGTCGAACGCACAAGGGAGCAGTACCATCAGCAACGCCCAGGCTGGTGGATGAGTACGGTGCTGCAAGACACCCGCTATGCTTTGCGCGGCTTCCGCCGCAACCCGGCATTTGCCGTTACCGCCATCGCAACCCTGGCTTTAGGAATCGGCATCGACCACGGCGGTTTTCAGTGTCGTCGACCGCATACTTTTTCGCAGCCTTCCCTATACCGAGAGCGATCGTCTGGTGTCCGTTGGCCTGGTGGCTCCCATCGTCCCGCAGGAGTTCATGCTGGGCGGATCGTATTATGACTGGCGCGACCATCAAAAGCCCTTCTCCGCGTTCACTTCAGAGACCGGAGTGAATGCGTGCAACCTGACCGAGCACAGTCCGGCGCGGCTTACCTGTGTAAGTGTGGAGCAGAGCTTTCTGCCAACCATGGGGATCATGCCTTTGCTGGGCCGCAATTTTCTGCCGGAAGAGGATCGTCCAAACGGTCCCAGGGTGGCGCTCATCTCGTACGGTTTGTGGCGAGGGCACTACGCCGGCGATGCAAGCATCGTAAACCGGTTGATCGACATCGACGGGAAGCAGGTTCGTGTGATCGGAGTCCTGCCGAAGGACTTTGAGATGCCCACGCTCGAGGCGGCCGATCTGGTTATACCGCAAGCGCTGGACGAAGGGGCACAACGCAAAGCGATGCCGGGTGCAGTCATGTATGCATTCGCACGGTTGAAGCCTGGCGTGAGCATCGCGCTCGCCGAAGCCGAGCTCCAGCCGGTCTTCAACTACTCGCTCAGCCTGACTCCGCCGGCCTTTCGCAAGGACGTGCATCTCCGTGTGCGATCCCTTCGTGATCGCCAGATACACGATGTGCGATTGGTGGCGTGGATCTTGTTCAGCGCCGTACTTGCGGTTCTGCTGATCGCCTGCGCAAACGTGATGAGCCTGCTCATGGCGCGAGCGGCGGCACGAGAGAGAGAGTTGGCCATGCGTTCGGCCTTAGGCGCGAGCCGCGGCCGGCTGGCGCGCCAAATGCTCACGGAGACGCTCCTGCTGTCGGTGGCAGGGGCTGCTGCCGGGTGTCTTCTGGCAGAAATGCTGCTGCGAATCTTCGTCTCTATCGCTCCAGGCGGCATTCCATTTCTGGACCACGCTCAGCTTGACGTTCGCATCATCCTGTTCACGCTTCTGCTCGTCGCTGTTGTGCGGCATTGTCTTTGGAGTTTCGCCGGCTCTGCACAAGCCACGCATAACTGCGCTTGTGGGCCGGTCAATTGGATCAGGCCGGCATGCAATCCTGCGCCGGGCGCTGGTGGTGGGCCAAATCGCCATCAGCATGGTCCTGCTGGCGAGCGCAGCCCTCCTTCTGCGAAGCTTCAGGAATCTGGAGCAACAGGATATTGGCCTGCGCACACAGGGTGTATTGGCAGCGCGCGTCGCGTTGCCCCACTATCGCTACGACACGCCGCAAAAGCGCATGGAGTTTTTCTTGCAAGCGGAAGCGGCTGTGCGGCGCCTGCCTGGAGTATTAAAGGTCGGTATCAGCGACTCGCTGCCTCCGGGCGCAGTGAGCGGTGACTGGATCTATAACAACATCGCAGTCGAGGGGCAGCAAAGGTCAACCAATGGGACCGGTGGTACAGTGGCCTACAGCTGGGTCACGCCGGACTACTTCAGTACCCTGGATATTCCTATCCTTCGCGGCCGGGCCTTCACTGAGGTAGAGCGCACTTCGAGCGAACATCTTCTCATTCTGAGCAGGCTGCTTTCTTCCCGGCTCTTCGGCAACCAGAACCCCGTTGGCAAGCAGGTGCAGTTGGCCCCCAATACTCCTTGGTACACCGTTGCCGCGGTGGTAGCAGATGTCAAGAACGCCGGCCTGACCGCAGAAGGCAAGCCGGAATTCTACCGGCTGCGTCGCAACCTGCCTGAGGAGTGGACAGCTGATTCTACGATGGTCTTGAAGAGCTCGCTCTCGCCCGTGGCGGCCGCGCTATGGATGCGCTCGCAGATTGCGCAGATCGACCCGACTGTTCCCGTCGAGGTCGAAACGCTGAGCCAGAGTGTGAGCAAGCTCGCCAGCCGTCCTCGTTTTGAGACCGCACTGCTTGGCTTCTTTGCAATGAGTGGACTGTTGCTGGCGATTATCGGCCTCTACGGCGTGATTTCGTATCTAGTCACGCAACGCACCAGGGAGATAGGTGTGCGTATGACGCTGGGTGCGACGCGACTTGACATTTTGCGTCTGGTCGCCGGTGAAGGAGTACCCATGATCGTGTTGGGCGGAGCGATAGGTCTCGGCGCCGCCGTAGCTGCATCGCAGTTACTCAGAAGTATGCTGTTTAATGTTGGGCCGCACGACACGAAAACCTATGCGACGGCTGTGCTGCTTTTGGCTTTAGTTGCCCTAGCGGCAACATTGATCCCAGCACGGACCGCAATGCGGGTTGAACCGGCCGCAGCGCTTCGGGAAGAATAGGTTTATTGCTATGCAAGTCGGTACCTGGGCTGACCTGAACACCATACCTTGCAATTGTGCCATGCCAGTGCATAATTACCATATCGAAGGGAATCAGAGGGAACCGCTTCAGAGGTTTCGTGAACCGGGCGGAGCTGCCACTCTGGGAGCCTTGAGGATTTCAAAGTCCGAGGCCGGCCTGTCCACCGAGAATTTGTGATCAGACGGGGGCGAAAGGGTCATTTCGTTGCAAAGCGTCCGTTGTTGCCTCAGGCGACGTCTTGTACAGTCGACAGATGGCGCTCAAACGGATGGATAACATAGGAATCGTCGTCGACGACCTCGGAGGCACAATTGATTTACTTTCGAGAGCTCGGCCTTGAGCTCGAAGGACGGGCCACGATCGAAGGAGAATGGGCAGGGCGAGTCACCGGACTTGCCGGCCAGCGCGTCGAGATTGCCATGATGTGTACGCCGGACGGCCACAGCCGTTGTTCGAGCTCCTCCAGCTTCCTCGCGCCGCCTGTCGTCGCGGATCACCGCAACGCCCAGTGAACGCTTGTCGGCTACCTCCGCGTCATGTTCGCCGTGGACGACATCGACGACACGCTGGGCAGGCTTCGCAAGCGCGGCGCACAGCTCGTAGGCGAAGTAGTCCAGTATCAGGATTCGTACCGGCTCTGCTATATCCGCGGGCCTGAGGGGCTTCTCATCGGACGTCGCCCAGGAACTCAATCGAGCGTGATGGGCCCTCGGCTATTCGAAAGTTGAGCCGGATCGGTCATCGGAAGTCTTGGCATGGCTGCTGGAATCCGGAACCGAGATCCCGATGCGGAATCCTGGCGCGGTTTCCGATACCCATCTTGCAGTCGAGACAGAGATGGCTCTCGATGAGCGATTTGCCCGAATGCAACAATTGACTTCTAAAGCTACGGCAGTTTGCTGGCTTCTGGTCGGCCTAGTCGCTTGAAGGATTCGTTCTTCGAATTGCTCGGACGACTCAGGTATTCGAGTCCGTTCACCATGCCGCCGCTCCAGTTCAGGAAGGAATCACCGTCGTATTCGGAGTAGCCAACGAGCGGCCCTTCGCACTCAACGCATCGCGCATGCGACGATTGGGACGAACCTCCAGCAGCAATCGCTTTCCATCAGTCCGACCTCAACGTAGAAGCGTACCGGCAGCTTCGGAGCCGCCTGGATCTGGTGTATTAGCCATTCTCCTTGCCCAGCGCCGTCCGGCTTCCAGAAAAACGATCCCGACAGAGAGATCACGTTGCCGAACACTTCTGGATGCTTCAGCCCAGCGAAGACAGAGGCTAAACCTCCGAAACTGGAACCCGCGACGACGGCGCGTTCAGGCTGCGTGGTGGCATCGTAATTGCGGCGGGCCCAGGGAACGAGTTCCTTCGCAAGGAAGTCCGCAAATTGAGGATTGCACGGCAGCTCGACTCGCGCTCGGATGGAACTGATCTATCCGTCATCACAGCGACTACCGGAGGAATGCGCCCTCTGGCGATGAGGACATCGAGGATCTTCGGAATCCACTCGACATTCCGGTCGCCGTCAAACACGACCAGTAGCGGATCGCTTGCTTTCCTGGAATCCGCCG
>CAWKKM010000030.1:0-387308 GCA_963850235.1 uncultured Acidobacteriaceae bacterium
GCTGGGATTGGTTGCTGGTGAAGTGAACTGCAGATCCCTCGGCTTCCCCAGATTTTATGTCAAGAGTTGCGGCTTCGGGCGACTTCGTGTGGTTCTCTTTACGGAGAACCACATGCGTGGTCGCCGGTGAGTGCAGTGAGGTCGGAAATCTGGGTACGCTCGGGATGACAAATAGGAGAGGGTGGTTGCAGGGAGAGACAGTTGCCGGGGGACAAGCCGGTTGTGGGGCGGGAGGCCATTGATAAAAAGTCACAGCCTCTCAGGATGACGGCTTTTGGAGGGGGTAGAAGCCATCTGGTTGGGTGTGCACAGATCGAAAAAGTCACAGGCTGTCCGGATGACGAAAAGGAGTGGACAACGGTTACATTAGCAGTTGCTGCCGGACCGACGCATTTGGCTGCGGGACCGAGGCGTTCTGATCACCTTGGGTGGTCCGAAGGCCTATCAGGGCTAGGAAGAGGCTTTCTTCTACAACTCACCACTAAGCCGTCATCTTGAGAGACGGTAACCAATTCTTTGTCGGTTGCAAATTCAATTCAGTCGCACCGTGTGGAAACCTCCCGCACCGGAAAGCGCCATCTGAACGGGACGTGGCGGCCCACTCTGCGGCAGAGTCACCTCGACCCACAATTCTTGTCCAGGTGGCAAAGGAAAAGGAGGCCGAGCCCGATCAGGAATAAAAAGCGATACTCCTTCGCTCAGAGTCGCCTGATCGCAAGGTTTGTCTGCGAACAGCGTCAGTGTCCCCCCGGCCCGGGGTGACCACGACTTCTCTAACCGGGGCACAAGTTTCCCGTTCACGGCGGTGAGCGAAACATTCCACTGCCAGAACGGACGTCCTCCGGAATACACCTGAACCCTGTGCTCCGCATCGCGTGGAAGATTACAGGCATTCAGCATCAGTTGCAGTGCCAGATATCGCCCACGCAGGGGAAGCGAGGGATCGAACTGGGTGGCCCTTGTCCATACCCGTGGGCGAGTCTCCCGCTCGTACAGATATTTGCCCGCCACGCTCAGCACGAGAAGAACCTGCACGACAACGAGAATGAGTCCGGCTCGAATGGCTTTCATGCCGCAACTCCCGTTTCCATGCCGGCGACAATCCGGCGGCGTGTGTATTCAAGCGCCCAGCCACCAGCGAGAAAGAGTATGCCCAGACCGATGAGCCCGAGAGAGCGATCGAGCTTGTCCATCACGCTCGCGAAGTAGAACCACATAACAATCAAGGCGAACGCAGCCATGCCATAGTTGACGATTGGCTTGGCAAGGTGGCGGATACCCCACCACACCAGAAAGACAGCCGCGGCCGCGGGCAAAGCGTAGGCCATCACATTTGGTTCGCTGTGGCTCCAGTTGCGCCCCGCAGTCTTTTCCACGAAATTGGTTTGAGCCCAGGGCAAAGCCCAAGCCATAACAGCAACCACGAGGACAGGGGCCCCGCTCTTTCGGTCAAGGAACCAGCCGGCGGCCATCGCCAGCAACGCCAGTCCAATTGCCCCCAGGCGATAGCTCAGCGGCAGGAAGTCAGCGTGCTGCGATCCAAAACCCGCGACGCTCCATCCCCTGGAAAGGACGACCACGGCGACCGGCAACATCAGCGCTCCGGCGGCAAACAGGATGGAGAAGACCGCGCGCCGCCGGCTGCGCAAAAAGCCTGTGAGATAGACGGCGCCAATGACTGCGAGCACGCGTGCCATGTAGGTGTTCACGCCGCCGTAGTCATTCGCTCGATCCATCCACTCAGAGAGGATCCACGCCGGCGTCAGCAGCAGAGTCAACGTCTGCTGGAACTGATCGCGCAGCAAGGCCCAACCGAACGCAGCGCAAAGAGCCCACAGCATGACGGCCGATGGCCAATGCTCCTGCATGTTGAAAATCTGCCCGGTCAGCGCAATGGCCGCGCCCGGCGGATATGGTGCCCACGCCATGCATCGCGGTGGCAAAACCGGCGAAGCGGTTCCGGCTAAGCATTCCAAGGCCGTGGAAAAACACCAGCATCGCCAGCACCAGCAACATGCGGGCCAACGGCGACAAACGATCCCAATGGGCGGCGACGAAGAGGAGCACCCCGGCGCCGAGCAGGATAGCGCCAAAGATCAGGGCGGCCAGCACCTGCCATCGGCGCCCGCTGGGCTTAGCATGGGACTCTTCAAAGGCACGGATAGCGGTGACCGTTGCATCATCGAGCAGACCTGCGGCCTGCCAGCGCGCCAACCACGTTTCTGAGTCCTGCATGCGGTGCAGTAAACCAGACCCAGGGCAGAGCAGCAAGCGGAATTTCTCTGGATCACAGCAGGGTCGGCACAGGCTTCAGAGTCCGTTGTAGTCTCGATCATTACGGGCGATTAAAGACGCTGCGGAAAAGGGAGGATGATTTATGCAACGAGGAAAGAAAAACGTACCTCAGGGCCTGAAGGCCAAATGATTTTGATGGGTTTATGTACGGGCTAAAGCCCGTACCTACCTTTTCCCGTCATTCGAAATGATTTTGATGGGTTTAGGTACGAGCTAAAGCCCGTACCTACCTTTTCCCGTCATCCGGAATGTTTTTTTCCGCAGCCTGTGAAGTCGTGCCCTGATACAAAGCATTGCAGCTGTGAGCTCGAGAATTCACAGGTTTGCACACGCTCTTTAGCCCGGAGACGGATCCACGACGGTCATTTTGACTTTTTAAGACAATAGGAGAGGGGCCGAACGGGGGTTGTAGGGCAGGTCGACAAATCTAAAGGTCTCTAGAACACCTGGCGGTGAAAAACCTCGTCCTTTTCTTCACAGGGCGAGCACGTTGCGCCGATGCCGCAAGCGATCAATAGGGCCGCGCCAATGGTGACCAGAACTGCCGGGCCGTACGACTCAAACTGGAAGAACCAGTGTGTGAGGTTGTGAAAATGAAGCCAATGCATTGCGATACTCCACTGTTTATGACACCAGAAGCCCGGGGGCAGGTTTTCCAGGATGCAAAATATTTAAGCAGGTGATTTCCATTCCGGCAAAAGAAACGTCGACTTCCCGAAAACCACCGATGGCACAAAGCTTAGCACTGCATTAGAAAATTCGATATGGGCAAAAGCTGTACAACGTGAATGAGGCGACCAACAGTACGTTCCGAATGGGTGATCCCCGGCTGCAATGGCTGTTCCTGGATCTCAATTCCTATTTTGCGTCCGTGGAACAGGAGCTCAGGCCGGAACTGCGCGACCGCCCGCTGGCCGTGGTACCCCTGGTAGCGGACACAACCTGCTGTATCGCAGCCAGTTACGAGGCAAAGCGATATGGGGTGCGCACCGGAACGCAGGTGGGTGAGGCCAAGCGGCTCTGCCCCGGCATCGTGCTGGTAGAGGCCCGCCATGAGTTGTACGTCGACTACCACCATCGGGTAGTGGAGGCGGTCGAGTCTTGCCTGCCGGTCACCTCGGTGATGTCGATCGACGAGATGGCGTGCCGGTTATTGGGCCGGGAGCAGCCCTTGCTGGCGGCGCTGGAACTGGCACGCGACGTGAAAGCCGCGGTTCGCCGCAGGGTCGGGTCGACCCTGCGCTGCTCCGTCGGCCTTGCCACCAACCGGTATTTGTCCAAAGTAGCCTCCGATATGGAAAAGCCAGACGGCCTGGTGGCGCTTACTCCAGACCTGCTGCACGACGCACTCTCCGCACTCACGCCGCGCGACCTTCCGGGGGTCGGTGCGCGCATGGAAAAGCGATTGCAGCAAGCGGGAATTCAGACCATGCCGCAACTGTTGGCTCTCGACCGGGAGCAGATGCACACTGCGTGGGGAGGGATCGGCGGCGAAAAGCTATGGCACTGGCTGCGCGGCGAAGATTTTGGCGACGCGGAGCTGGAGCACGCGAAATCCATTGGCCACTCGCACGTCTTATCACCTGAGCTGCGCAGTCCGGAGGGTGCCTACGCAGTGGCTAATAAGCTGCTGCACAAAGCCGCGATGCGGCTGCGCAAAGCGCGGTTGTGGGCCTCGCATATGACCCTGACCATACGCTTCTCTGTCGGGAGCGCGGCCGCCACGTCTACGCACTCCTCCGGCATTCATCAGCAGCCGTGGACGCAAAGCTGCCCTCTTCTCGAATGCCAGGACAACCAGACCTTGCTCGAGGGCCTGCAGCGCCTGTGGCAGCAAAGCCCTGCAGGCAAAGGCCAGAAAAAGCCTTTCTTCGTCGGCGTTTCCCTGGGTAACCTGGTTCCCGACCACCTGCACACTCTCAGTCTTTTTTCCGGCCTGGAAGAAGAAGCCAAACGGACGCGCCTCTCCACCACCATGGACCAGGTGAATTACAAGTACGGCACCACGAAGCTTTGCTTTGCCAGCACGCTGCTGGCCGGCGCGGCTGCACCCACACGCATTGCATTTTCCAGCATTCCAGACCTGTTTTGAAACCTGTGTTGAGCGGCGCGCAATATCGAGGCCGGTTGGCTCCCTCCCCTACCGGATATCTACACCTCGGCCATGCCCGCACTTTTTACCTCGCCTACCAGCGCGCGCGGGCGGCGGGAGGGACTTTGATCCTGCGCAATGAGGATCTCGATCCCGATCGCTCGCAGCCGCACTTTTATCACGCCATGATCGAAGATCTGCGTTGGCTGGGCCTCTCTTGGGAGGAAGGGCCGGACGTAGGCGGCCGCTTCGCGCCGTACGCCCAAAGCCAACGGCACAGCCTATACCGCGACGCTTGGCAGCGCCTGTTGGACTTGGGATATCTCTACCCCTGCCGCTGCTCTCGCAAAGACCTTGCCGTGGCCATGCAGGCTCCGCACGACGATGAAGGGATTTATCCTGGAACCTGCCGCCCGTCCTCCGGACAGGCGCTCACCGCCAGTCAGCCAACCGGCGCAAACTGGCGTTTTCGGGTCCCGGATGGGCAGGCGATCGAGTTTGACGACAGGCATTTCGGTCCCCAGCGATTGGTTGCCGGCCAGGACTTTGGCGATTTCCTGGTTTGGAGGCGAGATAATCATCCTTCCTACCAGCTCGCGGTCGTGGTCGATGATGCCGCCATGCAGATCACAGAAGTGGTCCGAGGCGCAGACCTGTTGAAATCAACTGCGCGGCAGATTCTGTTGGCGCGTGCGCTCGGGTTTTCCTCTCCGGCCTGGTATCACTGCGATTTGATGCTCGACCAACAGGGGCAAAGGCTGGCCAAACGGCATGATGCCCTGAGCCTGCGTGCGCTCCGAGAACAAGGCAAGCAGGCAGAGCAACTGCTGGCATCCTTGCACATAACTGACCGATTTTCCTTGCCGCGCGAATAGAAGAGAATAGGTAAGAAATAATTTCGTGGCATCAGACTTTGCCCAACTCGTAAAGCAGCAGGCGGACATCGTCCGGATCGTCGGCGAGTACATCACGCTGAAGAAGTCCGGAGGGCAGAACTACGCCGGATTGTGTCCGTTCCACGGCGAGAAGACCGCGTCCTTCTCCGTACACGTAGTGCGTCAGTTCTACTATTGCTTTGGCTGCCACGAGTCGGGCGACGTTTTCTCCTTCGTGGAGAAGATGGAGAACGTCGGCTTTACCGAAGCCGTTAAAATCGTGGCTCAAAAGGCGGGCATTCCGCTGCCTAAGCGCGAATTTGCCACTCCGGAAGAGGCCCAGGAGAATCGCCAACGCGGCAAACTGCTCGAGCTGCATGAGGTGGCAACAGCCTGGTTTGAAGAGCAGTTGCGTTTACCGGAGGGCGCACGGGCGCGCGAATATCTCAGCGGGCGGGGCGTGACACCGGAAGCGATCGCGAAATTCCGCATCGGCTACGCTCCCGAATCGTTCAACGCGCTGCGTGATCGGCTGCAGGGGGTGGCCCCCCCCGATCTCTTGCGCCTGTCTGGGCTTCTTTCCTCCAAAGAACAACCAGACGGTTCCGCAGGGCCGCTGTATGCGCGCTTCCGCAAGCGCATTACCTTCCCCATCCACAACGAAACCGGGCGCGTGATTGCGTTCACCGCGCGCGCCCTGGATAGCGACGAGAAATCCGGCCCCAAATACATGAACTCACCCGAAACCCCCCTCTACTCCAAGGGCCAGGTGCTGTTCAATCTTGACAAAGCCCGGCAGGCAATCCGGGAACGCAAGTTTGCCCTGCTGGTGGAGGGGCAGATGGACTGCATCACGGCCTACATGGCCGGCTTTCACAACGTACTGGCAACCAGCGGGACGGCCTTTACCGAGATGCAGGTCAGGCTGCTCAGCCGTTACACCAACAAGCTGTTTATCAACTTCGATCCGGATACCGCAGGGGCAAACGCCGCCGAAAAGTCGATTGCCTTGCTCACGGAAGAGGACTTTGACGTCAGGGTGGTTACCCTCGAAGCAGGCCTGGACCCCGACCGGTTTATCCGTGAACGGGGAATCAAAGCCTACGTCGGCGCCGTGGAGGGCGCCCGGCGCCACTCGGACTACCTGATCGATCGGGCGATGCAGCTCTTCCCGCCTCGGACGGCCGAGGGGAAAAGCAAAGCCCTCAACTACTTGCTGCCGCACATCCGGCGTACGCCCGATCGCGTCATGCGCGACGAATTCGCTTCCGACGCAGCTCAGAAGCTGGGTATCGACTCAGCCCTGGTCAGGGAAGAACTGCGGCAAGCGGTGCGCAAGCGACGGGACGAGGTCCGGCCCACCGGCGTGGACGCCCTGAACGAGGCCGAGCGGGTGCTCCTGCGGGCGGCCGCTTCCGGTCCCGAGAGCCGGGTCTGCCTCCGTGTATCCCAGGCTTTGCACGATGATCCCCAATCGTTTGAAGGGCTTAGCGTAGCGCCTATCCTGACGATCTTGCGCGACCGTGGTGCGGCGGAGCCCTTAGCTGCCGTGACCGATCCGGGCCATCGAACTCTGCTGGCCCAGGCCCTGCTCCGCGAGTCCGGGGAGGTAGAACTACGAGACGTAGAGGCCGCCTTGGAATCGCTAAAATATCGCCATCTGGAAGCGTTGCAGCGCCGCGTGCGAGCGGACATCGCCGAGGCCGAACGCCGCGGCGACCTGGCCCAATTAGCGGTTTTCATGGCCGAAAAGCTCAAAGTTGACCGCCAAATGCGAGACGCCGATCGCTAGGAGGCCGTAATCTTGGCGGCTGGAAATAGACCTAGCCGACCTCCTGGACAACCTTCAGCCGTCCCTGCGGGACTCAATCATGTTTCATGATGGTACCCAGGACTGGCGTCCCGGGCTAAGTTCAGCCAGAAGCTGTCCAAATTAGCGGAAGACTGGCTTTTTGACGGTGCAACTTGTTGATTGCTTTGAGGGGCGTTCGGCTGAACAGAATCAGGTTGGTTCTTGATTGGTGAATGAGTCTAGAAGAGCGTACCTCAGGGGCTAATCTCATTGGCTCTCTCAGTACGGCCCGACTGAAGTCGTGCCCTGATACAGAGCATCAGAGCAGTGGCTATCGGAAAATGCGCGCATTTCCGCAGAGTTGGCTCTATCGATAGGGTGTCTTTTCCAAATTGGCCAATCGAAAGATCTAATTTGGACAAGACTGAAGTTCAGCCGTCCCTGCGGGACTGAGTGAGAACGCAGACACCGCGCCCGCCCTCAAGTGAAACGAAATCCGCCCATTTACATCTAATTGATTAGGATCCACCTCAGAGAGCGGGAAGAGAAAGATAAGGGGTGTCGTTCGGGGAGCAGCCCGGGAGCACACTCCAATCCATGATATTCTATAACTCTTTGAAGGACGTGCGTCTACTTGCCCCAACGGTTCTTGAACCGTCCGGAATATGCCCTTAGCGGCTCGCATAGCACCCTGTCCTTTCTGAGCACGGACCGATCCGAAAAATAAGGCACGGGATAGGATTTGCTTGGCTATCGAAGACAAGTACGAAGAAGATATTCAGAAACTGATTGATGCAGGCAAGGAAAAAGGCTATTTGACCTACAACGAGGTCAATGACCTGATTCCTGGCGATCTGCATTCACCGGACGATCTCGACGATCTGCTGACCACCATCGGGACCCAGGGCATTGATGTGCTCGAAGGCGGTCCTAAGTTTGGCGCAGACAAGTTCGAGAGCGAGGGTGAGGAGGGCGAGGATGTTGAACTCGACCTTACACCGGGCACACTCGAAAAAACTAATGACCCCGTTCGCATGTACCTGCGCGAAATGGGCACCGTTCCACTCCTGACCAGAGAAGGCGAAGTTGAGATTGCCAAGCGCATCGAGCGCGGGCAATTGCGGGTACTCAAAGCCATTTCCCGTTCGCCCATCGTCATCCGCGAAATCGTCGCCCTGGGCGAAGATCTCAAGCGTGGCGTGCGGAACATCAAGGAAGTGGTGATCTTCGACGAGGAAGAAATCACCGAAGAGATTCTGCAGGCGCGCATCCGGGTCACCATCGGCCGCGTCGACACGCTGCTCAAGCACCAGAAGAAAGCGGCGCTCCTCTTCGAAAAACTCGAAACCATCAACGTTAAGGTAAAGGCAAAGGAACATCGCAAGACGCGCTGGATGATGAACCGCGAGCGGGTCGAAGTCTCGCGCATTGTCAGAGAGCTGAAGTACACCAACGCGGAACGCAAGCGCCTGCTGGATAAGGTCAACAAGACTGTCGATGCCATGCGCATGCTCGAGCGGCAGATCAAGTCGCTCGAACAGAAGCATGACCAGTCGAAAAGTGAAGAGCTGCGCAAGGAGTACCGCCGCCAGCAAAAAAACTGCAAGACCGACCTGGAAAAGCTGGAGCAAGAGGCGGGCGTATCGATCGCCGAGCTGAAGCGCACCCAGCGCGAAATGATCCAGGGCGACATGGACGCCGAGCAGGCCAAGCGCGAGTTGATCGAAGCTAACCTGCGACTGGTGGTATCGATTGCCAAGAAGTACACCAACCGCGGTCTGCAATTCCTCGATCTGATCCAGGAAGGCAATATCGGTTTGATGAAGGCGGTCGACAAGTTCGAATATCGTCGTGGTTACAAATTCTCGACCTATGCGACCTGGTGGATTCGCCAGGCGATTACGCGCGCGATCGCCGATCAGGCCCGGACCATTCGTATTCCGGTGCACATGATCGAGACCATCAACAAGCTGATTCGTACGTCACGCCAGTTGGTGCAGGAGCTGGGCCGCGAGCCCACTTCCGAAGAGATTGCCCGCCGGATGGATATCCCGGTGGCCAAGGTTCGCAAAGTGCTCAAGATCGCACAGGAACCGATCTCGCTTGAGACTCCGATCGGCGAAGAAGAAGACTCTCACCTTGGCGACTTCATTGAAGATCGCCAGGCGGTTTCGCCTTCTGAAGCAGTGATCAGTGTCAACCTGAAGGAATACACCTCGCAGGTGCTGCGTACCTTGACCCCGCGGGAAGAGCGTGTGATCAAGATGCGTTTTGGCCTGGAAGATGGTTCCGAGCACACCCTGGAAGAAGTGGGTCAGAGCTTCCAGGTTACGCGCGAGCGCATCCGGCAGATAGAAGCCAAAGCGCTGCGCAAGCTGCGTCATCCTTCACGTTCCCGCAAGCTGAAGGCCTTCGTTGAAGGCGTCCGCGAATAGATAAAAAATGGCCTGCTTTTCGGAGCAGGCCATTTTTCATTGCGCCGTTCCCTTTCTCCGCTTATCTAAAGGACTAAACGCTGATTTAGTCAGGAGTGAAACCGTGCCCCCAACATCATCCCCCGAAGTGATCGAAAAATTGAAGCATGCGCCCGACGTAGCCGGTGTTGAGGCTTTGATCCGCCGTCGCTGGAGCCCACGCGTCTATAGCGACAAGGAAGTATCAGCGGCAGAGCTAAAGAAGCTGTTTGAAGCGGCGCGCTGGGCCGCCTCCTCTTCGAACGAGCAACCCTGGCGGTTCCTGGTGGGCCGGAGAGGCGACGAAACTTATCAGAAGATTTTCAACGCACTGGTGGAGTTCAATCAGACCTGGGCCAAAACCGCTCCAGTGTTGGTACTCTCCGTGGGCAAGAAAACCTTCACGCAAAAAGGCACGCCCAATCGCCATGGCTTGCATGACACGGGCGCGGCGATGGCAAATCTGGCTCTGCAGGCGGCTGCCGACGGGCTGCACACCCATTCGATGGCGGGCTTCGATAATGAGCAGATGCGGGCATCGTTTGGGATACCCTCTGACTATGAGTTGGGCGCGGTCACAGCGATCGGATACTTTGGCGACCCGGCAAGTTTGCCTGAGCACCTCCACAAAATGGAGGTCTCCCCGCGGCAACGAAAGCCTCTGGAAGAGTTCGTGTTCTCTGCCTGGGAGCAGCCAGCCAAGCTGTGATCCACCCCAGCAGCGAAGCTGAAGAGCCATGAGAAAGATCCTGCTCTTCGTCAACCCGGTGCTCCACCAAACAGCAGCCAGGCGTAGAGATATCAGACGCGTCGAGGCGGTGCTTCGTGGGCAGGGCGCCACGGTAGAAGTGATGGAGACGGGCGAGAACCGCGCCGCGGGACCCAAGGCGAAGCGAGCCGTCGCTGACGGGTACGACACCATCGTTGTCTGTGGCGGGGACGGCACTATCTTCGACGTGATCCAGGGGCTCGCCGGCTCAGCCGTGCCGTTGGGGATCATCCCGTTTGGCACCGGCAACGTGATGGCCCAGAATTTGAAAGTCCCCAAAGACCCGGCCGCCGCCGCGCAATGGATTTTACGCAGCCGTCCCCGTTTCGTGGGCCTGGGCAGAATAACCGTCTGCACCGCGGGAGTTCATAAAAGCTGGCTGTTCGCGATGGCTGCCGGCATGGGCATGCATGCCTCTCTGATGTCCGAAGCACGCCGTTCGGGAAAGAGCAGAGTAGGACGAGCCGCCTATTTCGCCGCGGGTGGACGGTTGCTGTGGAGCCATCCGGTCAGGCCGTTTGCCCTCCAGATCACCACGACGAGCGGCACTGTCATCGAGGAGCAGGTATGCGAGGCGCTAGCGGTGCGCGTCGCGGAGTTGAACCGATGGCGCCCGGGCGGCGGGCTGCAGCTTCCTTTTCTCCGCCTGGCCACGGTCGCGGGTGCTTCCCGATCCCGATTGGCACTAGCCTCTTTCGATGCCCTCTTTCGAGCCGCTGGTGCGCGCGATCGCGAACCCGGCCCCAACGCATCGGCAATTTACCGCGATGTAAAGCGCGTAGTCTGCAAGCCCATCCCTGATCGCATCTATCAACCACGCATAGCCGTTCAGGCCGACGGAGAAGTTCTCGGCGAATCCTGCGCCACCATAGAAATGGCCGGGCTAGACATCTCTCTGTGCTCAGCCGACTAATTCATGCGGTTTAAAAAGGAACTGGACGGGTGCCCCACATTCGCCCGAGCGTATGTGGGCCGAAAACGATGGGAGCAGCCCCAACAATCGCTTTTCCTGAGCCCCACTAGAGGGCGTCTTGCGGGCTCAAAAATTAAACAACGCCTGGAAATTAAAATCCCGTACCGCCGAAGCATGGGAAAAGAACCCATTCGCTAGCTGATTCGACTTACCAAAAAACGGCGAATCCGTAGTCCCATCGGGAGGCCCGCCGAGTGTCCCATTCGGCGGCGCAAGATTCACCACGTTGAATATATTGTGGGCAAACGCGCTCAACGTGATGCTGTATCGCCGATCCACCCGCGTGCTCGGGCCATGAGGGCCACCGCCGGTTCCACCTAGTCCCATACCCGGCATTCCCCCACCGTGTCCCCCGCCCCCATGCCCGCCGCCGCCATCCGTGACTGCACCCTTGCCTTCCTCGACGCGCGGCCCGACCCCAAAGCTCTTGGCCACGCGCATATTCATCGCAAACTGAACCGGGCCGTTTCCATAATTGATCGGAATCAGCTGAGACCCGGTAGGAGGCGTCGGGCTGACATCAAAGCTCCCATACTTCGTGTTATCCACCGTTGCCGGATTCGAATCCGGCGACGCGAACGTAGGCCGGTCGTTGAAGAACGAATCGCCGTTAATATCCTGGCTTAACTGCAGATTGAAAGGCGCGCCCGACGATGCGCTGAGAAAAGGACTGATCCTGAACCCATAAGGAGCCGAGTAATTGGCAAACGCAAACACCCGGTTGCGCACGTCGAAGAACTGGCGTCCGTAATCCTGCTTGATGTCGTACTGATTCGAGGGATGGTATCCAGGCCCACCCGTATCGCTGTTTGCTTTGCTGTAAACATAGAAACCGGTAAACGTAAGCTTGCGGCCAACCGCCACATTCAGGTTGAGAAATATCTGATTTTCCTTGAACACCGCCAGCGAATCGTACTCGTAGATGTTGCATGGCGTGCCCGGTGCAGCGCCGATAGGGTTGGTGGGGCACAACCCAAGCGCCGGCCTGCTGCCGTCCGCCGTCGGGGCATCGATATTCCGCGACAGCAACTGGTGTATGCCGCGGGAATAAAGATACGTCGCTGAAACACTTACACTTTTATTCACCTGGTGCTCAATGCCTGTCCCGGCCTCGGTAATCGCAGGAGCATTGAGCCCCGGTTGTGTGCGATAGAAGGTCGGCAGCGCGGGAGACTTCTCCGTCGTGCTGCCCGGTGGCGTTCCATCAGGGTTCGATTGAATACTCTGCACCTGTCCCAGCTGGTCGAGATTGTACCGATTCGTGTTGAGCAGCAGGTCGTACGTGAAGCGGTTATAAAAAATTCCATAGCCTGCCCGCAGCACCGTCTTGGGCTGCTTTCCTCCTTTGCCAATGCCATACGAAAGCGCGACGCGCGGCGCGAAGTTTAACTTGTTGGCAATCTGGTTTTGCGTTTCGAAACGCAGTCCATAGCTGACGGTGAAGTTGGGCCGCACTTTCCAGTCGTCTTCGGCATAAAGTCCCAGGTCGGTGATACTGGCCTTTTGCGTGGGCGTTCCGGTCGTGATCGAAAACTGGCTGGGCTTCGCCGCAAGATACGCGTTCAGGTTCGAGTAGGTGTAGGTTCCTTCAAAATTGGCGCTGGAATAATTGGTGTCCTGGTTGTGGCGAATCCGGGCGCCAAAGCGGATGTAGTGCTTCGCCAAGGCCAGTGAAGCGTAGTCTTGAACCTCGAATTCCTGCTGCGTATCGTGGAGCGTTCCTAAGGGGCTCCCGCCGCCCTGAAAGTTCTGCAGCACATTGATGGCAGGAGCTACCAGCTGCGGCGTCTGGTTGCTGCTGTCGTGAATGTATTGGAAGCGGGTATTGTTGACGAACTTTGCCCCGTACACCTGGCTATCGCTGATCTGAATCCTGTTCTCCACCTCGTTGGTGTTGTACGCCTGGCTCGGTAGCACGAACGGGTTGCGGCCTAATCCGCTATTGTCCCGAGTGTCCCGGTAGTAGCTATAGCGAGCCGTCAACGTTTGCGTGGGCGTCAACTGGTAGTCAATGCGCGGGCTGATATCGGTACGCGTCTGCGGATACGGCACCGCGAGATTGCACAGCGTGCCAGAAGTCTCCTGCACCACGCCGTTTTCCGGCTCGCAGGTAGCAGGGTCGGGCACATACGGCACGTTGGCGTTGACGATGCTGTTGTCCTGGATATTCCGCCGGTCGAAACTAAAGAAGAACGAAGCCCTCTTGCCCAGGGGACCACTCACATTCCCGTTGTATTGCAGCGTGTGGTACGGCGGCTGGTTCGCCGCAAAAGGATTCGACGTATTGAAGGCCGAAGCACTGGAATTGACAAACACCTGCCCGTGCAGCTTGTCGGTGCCTGGCTTGGTCAATATCTCGACCCGCCCATAACCCGGCTTGTCATATTGAGCAGAGAACGGATTCTGGTTGATGATGATGGCGCGAATCGACGACTTGGGTGGCAACTGCCCGCCAGTGAATCCATCGATGTAGATCTGGCCCCCGCTCGGGCCCGCAGAAGGACCGGCCAACGCCGTCAGTTCGTTTGACAACTCGTCAGGATCGTCCGAGAGGGCATCGAGGTCTTTTCCAGTCATTACCACTGCGCTCACATTGCTGTCGGGGTCCACGCTCACGCCCTGCGCATCTGCCGTGACCTGCACCTGCTGTTCCTCCATCTGAATAGAAAGCGAAACATTTAAATGCTGCGTCTGCCCAGCTGCAATGCGCAGCCCAGGCGAGGTGAATGTAGAAAATCCCGGGGCTTCGACGGTGACCGTGTATTGGCCCGGCGCCAAGCCGGGGATCACATATTGGCCGGAAGCATCGGACGTGCCTCTGCGGCTGACTCCGGCGTCCGATGTCACCGTTAAGGAAGCCTGGGGAATGACGGCCCCGCTTGGGTCGGCGACCTGTCCGCGCAGTATTCCAGCCGACCCTGATGCCGCAACTGCTTGCCCCAGGGCATGTTGAAACGTGGGCACTCCCACAACGGCAAAGAAAACTGTAAGACAGAGAGCGAACAATCGATTCAAAGCATCTTCCTCAGACAGGCTGCGAGAAACTCGGTTTGTATCAGGGCGGACTTTGGTCGGCCCGTAAAGGCTTGAGAATACGTGGTCTTAAGAGCGTGGGTGAAACCCGCGGATTGCAAACAGTCCCGCACGGGACTAGCAGGCGCCAGTCCTGGGTAGGTCACGACCTCCAGTCCCGCAGGGACGGCTGAAGCTGCTGGGCAATGTCGCGGCTCGTCCCTACGGGACTTAAGGTCCTGAACAAGGAGTTCGCAGGTAGTTCTACTGTGGTCCTTCTCCGCCACCACCGCCCTCACCACCACCGCCGCCTCCGCCCAGGTTCCAGGACGAAGAAAGCATGGCCTGGCTTCCGCTGGTCGACGCCTGAAGCATGGGCTCCACGCCGGCGACGACAGTGATGGCAGTTGCGGATACCGGAGTTTGACCCTCGGTAGCGACAACAATGACCATGTTGCCTTTCTGAAGATCCTTCAAGGTGACGGATGGCGCGCGTGCCAACACCTGCTGAAAATCAGGTCCCCCGCCTCCTGGACCCCTGCCACCCGCCAGATGGTCCGCTCCGGAAGGTCCTGGCCCGCCTGCGCCTCCGGGGGCGGGCGGGCTGCCAGCCGCCACACCAGAAGCACCGTCCGGCCGCTTGCCACCGCCGCTCAGCCGTGCGGCAATCCGCTGCGCTACGGCAGGGTCGAGCTTTTTAACTTCGCTATCAGGGGTAATGGTCACGACCACAGGCTTCTTGGTGGCGGCATCGGTCAGCGTGATCGTGGATGCATTCGGGTCCACCGCCTGGATGGCGCCGGCAAGATTCAGGAAGTTTCCGCTGACAATTTCCTGTGCTTCCAGCGTTGTCCCATCGGCGCCCTTGGAGCCGCGCGCACGAAGCTGATCGCCGGACTTTATCTGGTCAAGTGTGCTTTTGATTGCCTGGTCGAACTTCACCGACCCCGGAGCATACCGGCGAACGATCGTGGTGGGTGAAACGTGAATCACCATCGTCCGCATGCCGCCGGCTCCGGTCGAAATGGTCACGGTTCCCGCCGTTGTGTCCACCGCCTTCACCAGCCCCCCGGTACCGTTTTTCTGCCAGTCTTCCCGCTCATGTTCTTGCTTTTGCGCAATGTCAGCACCCTTGATCGCTACCAGCATGTTCGCTGCCAGTGATTTGCCATCGGGGTTGGCTGCACCGCGGGCCATGACACGATCTCCGGCTTGCAAGTCAGACAGGCTGAATGGGCTGGCGCCCGCGAGTGTTTTTTGTCCCGGTTCGACACGCAGCAGGCGCGCGTTCTCCTCCACCGTTACCTGCATGGTGGCCCCGGCGTCACTTTTCACGGTAATGTTGTTGCCGCTCAGGGTTTGGACTGTCCCCAGGAACGTGACCGGCTTAGCCGGGGCGGCCGCATCCTGCGCAGCAGCAAGCGGTGTGAAGCCCGCGAATACTGCGGCACAAAGAACAAAACCAAACACAAAAAAAGCCGCCCTGCTTCGCATTCTCGTAGTTAGCATCTTTCTCTCTTACTCAGGCGGGGTCACGCCGCCAATTGAAACTCGGGCAGGAAACTGCAAGCTGGTGTTCGGCTGGCTGGTTTTCACTCGTATCGGCTGTAAACCCGGCTTGGCTGTAGAGACGAACGTCAGCTCATATTGGTTCTGCAATTTACGTTGAATATCGGAAAGAAAGGGAGAAAAAGATACCGGGTTTCCAAACCCTTCAAGGTAGACCTTGCCACCGGTATCACCCGAAATCTGGGTCAGGTAATTCTGCCCACCATCCGTAACCGTCAAATTCCGGTCAAAGCGCCCTGCGCCGCGGTAGTAGATGGAGTAGATGATTACCCCTGCTTTCTGCGCGTCACTTGTGGCTGCTCGCACATAGGGATTCGAGGGGTCGAACTGCCCGCCGGAATACCGGTCCACGCCATCCGTGACCATGATCACCTCGCGGCGAACGTCGTTGTGCCCCCCTGGCCAATGCCTGACCAGGTCCGAGATGCAGAAATAGGGGCTTCCATTGCTGCCGGCGACCCCCTGCGGCAAGCGAAGAGCCTTTGCCGCCTGGGCGTGGTCGTTGGTGAAGTTCTGCACCAGGTTCGGCGTCCCGTTGCGCATATAGCCAATGGCGACCTGGGCGGTAGGAGGCAGAGCGGTGAGGAAACTCCGGATGTCGTTCAATTGCAAACCCAGGTTGCCGCCGGAAGAGTCATCGAGCAGCACCACGAGCTGCAGCCCCGACCTCGCACCCCGTAGAGGCGTCCACCCGGTCACCTCCTGCAGCTTGCGATTCTCGTAAAGGCTGATGCTCTGCTTGGGAACAGCGGTGACGCCTTCCGCACCTTTCGTCTCTGCCGTCACCACGGCGCGACCCGTCGATGTTTCCTGCGCTGTTGCAGGCCGAAAGGCTCCCCACATAGCCAGGCAGATTCCCATCGCCAGCGCAACCCGGCTCCGGCCTATCCCGTTCCCGCAACTACCTATCTTCATAATCCTTTAGCCCTGATTTCCTGCCCGCTTGCGGGGCACGCACCTATATGACGGCAGCAGGTCCTGAAAGGTTCACCGCCAAGAAGAATACTTGCCCCCGCATTGGCTGTACGGCGTTTCCGCTGCACCCAGCTCTGCTATTCTTAATATGAACTGTAATGGTTACTTGGGTTGGGCCTGTTGCTCACGTATCTTGTTGATAGATCTGGTCCGCAAGCGCAAAAAGTTCAGCCACTGAAACGCAGAGTTTTCGCGATTCTCCGCTGCGGTTTCCTCTTCGAAAGAGCATAGCAACGGGAGAACAGCTCTGAATGGCCGAGCTTAAGGTTATGCAGCCTCCAGTGGCAGTCCAGGCAGAGCGTCCGCTTTGCGTCGACCTGGACGGGACCCTGGTCAAATCGGACACTTTTGTCGACTCCCTGATGGTCCTCGCCCGGCGCCACCCCATTGCTTTGTTGCAAACTCCGCTGTGGGTCCTCAAGGGCAAGGCGTATTTCAAATCGCAAGTGGCCTCCAGGGTTACTCTCGACGCCGCCCACCTGCCGTATAACCGTCCCTTGCTGGATTATCTGAGAAACGAGCACGCCTCTGGCCGCAAGCTCTATCTGGCCACCGGGGCCGACAGTCTCCTGGCGCAGGAGATTGCCAGTCACCTGGGCATCTTTGAAGACGTCATGGCCAGCGATGGAAGGCTCAACCTGACCGGAGACAACAAGCTGCAGCATCTGGAGCATCGGTTCGGAGCCAACGGGTTCGACTACATCGGCAACGCCATGCCTGATTTGCCCATCCTGCAGCGGGCACAACAGGCCATGGTGGCCAACCCTGTTTCCGGGTTAAAGAATGCTTTGAATCGCCGGAACGTCACCGTGAGCCGGAACTTCCAGGACCGCTCCAGATGGCCCGCCACCTTAGCCCGGGCCCTGCGCGTGCATCAATGGGCAAAAAATCTGCTTGTATTCCTGCCCGTGTTACTCGCCCACTCCCTGCATGCTGGTCCTATGCTTGCAGCCTGCGCGGCCTTCTTTTGTTTCTGCTTCACCGCCTCGGCAACCTATATTTTCAACGACCTGCTCGACCTGGAGCAGGATCGGATACACCTCAACAAACGCAAGCGTGCTTTTGCCTCGGGAGACCTTTCGGTGGCGGCCGGCCTCGGCATCTCCTTTTCCCTCCTCGTATTCGCCCTGGTTACGGCGGCCTGGCTGCCGCGAACATTTCTCGTCTACCTGCTGCTCTATCTCGTCACCACGCTGGCATATTCTCTTTCGCTCAAACGAATCGTGCTCGTGGATGTCATTATCCTCTCGAGTTTGTACACCATCCGCATGATGGCCGGTTCCGCGGCCACTCACGATCCTGTCTCTCCCTGGCTCGCCGCTTTCTCCATCTTTCTCTTTCTGAGCCTGGCCATGGTCAAGCGGTTCAGCGAACTGCAAAATCTGCATGCCCGCGGCGTGAACCCCACCAACGGACGGGGCTATCTCCTAAGCGACATCGAGCAGCTGCGCAGTTTTGGCACTTCCAGCGCCTACGCCTCCATCGTCATCTTCGCCCTGTATATCAACGGCCACGATGTAGTGGCCCTCTATCATCATCCCAACCGCATGTGGTTGATTACCCCGCTGCTCATCCTGTGGGTCAGCCGTGTTTGGCTGCTGGCGTCGCGCGGTTTGCTGGACGAAGATCCGGTGGTCTTTGCTCTCTCTGACCGCATGAGTCTATTGCTTGGCTTAGGAGTGGTGATCGCCGCCTACTCCGCTCTTTAAAGGATTCTATGTCCCCTAGTCAGGTCCGGCCGCAGTTTGAATCCTGGGGCCGCTTTCCAAAACTCTTCGCTGAAGTTCGCCCCCTTTTCTGGAAGGAAGATTTTCCCGCATCCATTCCTTCTGACACGAAAATACTGGCGGTGGGTATGGGGCGCAGTTACGGTGACGTTTGTCTGCTGCAGCATGGAACCCTGCTGAGTACACCGAATCTCGATCGGTTGATCTCGTTTGATCCGGAAACCGGCCTGCTGCGTTGCGAAGCCGGCGTCACCCTGGCGGAGATCCTCGATTTCGCCGTGCCTCGCGGGTGGTTTCTGCCCGTGAGCCCGGGCACCAAATACGTAACCGTGGGTGGAGCGATTGCCAACGACATTCACGGCAAGAACCACCACGTAGCCGGTACCTTCGGCCTGCACACCCCGCGCTTCGAGTTGGTGCGCTCAGACGGCCTGCCGGTAGTGTGCAGCCCAACCGAAAATCCCGAATGGTACGCCGCGACCATTGGCGGCATGGGTCTGACCGGGCTGATCAGTTGGGCTGAGCTGCAGTTGCGGCCAATCGAATCCCGGCGCATTCGCTATCGGTCCACCAAATTCGTCGGGCTGGAGGAGTTTGTCGCGCTCTCCGAAGCCAGCGCGCACAAGGAATATTCGGTGGCATGGATTGACTGCGTTGCCCAGGGTCGCAACTTTGCCCGAGGCATCTTTTTGCAAGGGGAGCATGAAGAAGATCCGGGTCCACTCACGCCATTGTCCAAGCCCAAGCTTGCCCTGCCCGTGGATCTGCCGGCCTTCGCGCTCAGCCGCTTCTCTGTGGGAGCCTTCAATACCCTCTACTACCACAAACAGCTGGCGAAAGATCGAACAGGCCTCATCGATTACGAACCGTTCTTCTATCCCCTGGATCGCATCCTGCAATGGAATCGCCTCTATGGCAAACAGGGTCTGTTGCAATTCCAATGCGTCCTGCCGTGGGACACCGGCACCATGGGGATGACCGAGCTGCTGAAGGCGATCACTGCATCCGGGCTGGCTTCTTTCCTGGCGGTCATCAAAGTCTTTGGCGATGCCGTCTCTCCCGGAGTGATGTCGTTTCCCCTACCCGGCATCACCCTTGCGCTCGATTTTCCCGTCCGCCGCGAAGTGAGCTTCGACCTTCTGGACAGGCTCGCCGACATCACGGCCGGGTTCGGCGGACGCATGTATCCGGCGAAGGATGCCTGCATGAGCGCGGCCCATTTTCAGCAGTTCTATCCCCAGTGGGAGCAGTGGGCCGCCTACATCGATCCCGCGTTCAGCTCCAGCTTCTGGCAAAGGGTAACCGGCCGTGCCTGATCGCGATCCTCTTTTCCCCTCCCGGGTGCTGGTATTGGGAGCGACCTCGAGCATAGCCATTGCCACCATGCGCCGGCTCGCGGCGCCCAACCGGCATTTCATGCTGGTCGCCCGAAATGCAGATCGCCTCACAGCGGTGGCCCAGGACTTACTGACCCGCGGCGCGCTCGCGGTTGACACCTGGGTCATGGATCTGGACGACACCACCGCTCATCCCGAGATGCTTGCCAGTACAGCCCAGAGGTTAGGCCGGATTGATCTGGCGCTGATCGCGCACGGAGTACTGGGAGATCAGCAGGCTGCGGAAGCGGATTTTGAAGTAGCCGCAGCGATTCTGCATACCAATTTCATCTCCACCGTTTCTCTGCTCACCTGGCTGGGAAACTACTTGCAAGCCCAGCGTGGCGGCACGCTCGCGGTTATCTCCTCGGTGGCCGGCGACCGAGGCCGCAAGAGCAACTACGTTTACGGTGCTTCGAAGGGTGCACTCAACCTGTTCCTCGAAGGCCTGCGCAATCGGATTGATCGCGACGGCGTGCACGTCCTGACCGTCAAGCCCGGTTTCGTGGCCACGCCGATGACCGCCCACGTGCCGCACAACGCTCTTTTTGCCTCACCCGACCAGATTGCGCGCGGCATTCTGAAGGCGGTGGACCGACGGCATGATGTTGCCTACCTGCCGTGGTTCTGGTCCTGGATCATGCTGCTGGTGCGCGCTATCCCCAACCGGCTTTTCAAGAAAATGAATATGTAGTTTGCTGCAACATCATCCGAGCGCCGAAGGCGCGACATTCGCCGCTGAATGGTTGTGCCGCGCCTCCGGCGCTCCACCATCTTGTGCATTGGTTTCCCAGCCCTTCCGGGCTGGGCTGACGTTTAGTCCCGGTCCTACGGGCCTGGGTCTGGTTCGGGTCTGAGATCTGTTTTCGCGCCTCACGCAGACCTTTAGCCCCTGGGCTTTTCCTCGCCCCTGAAGACCAAAGACGCCGAGTTCATGCAGTAGCGCAATCCAGTTGGCGGTGGCCCATCATTAAAAACGTGTCCGAGGTGCGCGTCGCACCGGGCGCACGCGACAGCCGTCCGCACGCCAAAACTGTTGTCCTCCGACTCGGCAACGTTTTCCCGCGCGATAGGCTGCCAGAAGCTGGGCCAACCGGTGCCTGAATCGAACTTGGTCTGCGAAGAGAACAGCGCGGTATCGCAGCAGACGCAACGATAGATTCCTTGCTGATGGAAATTCCAATAGGAACCGGTATACGCCATCTCGGTATCAGCTCTGCGGGTGATGTCGAACGCATTGGCGGAGAGCTGTCGTCTCCACTCCGCATCGCTCTTGACGATTTTCCGCACTCGCATCGTCCCGGTCGGCGCCCCGGCGTCCGAAAACTCGGCAATCGTAACCTCGCCAGGAGGCCCGCTCGGCACTGCTGTTGACAGCGGCGGAGACACCGATCGCAGTGACCAGACAGCAATCCCAACTGCAGCCGCACTCCCGCTGAGCAGAAACGCCCGGCGCGTCACTTTTTGCCGGGCAACATCCTGATTTAGATCCGATTCAAACATGACTTTCCCCGGCTATTAGACTCTCAGCCAGCCAGGGAGTTACAAGGATTGCCCAGGGAGTTGAACGGGGATGCAACGGCTCATAGGGCGCTTAAGGCGCATACTTCCACCCAAGGAAGCCAGGGAGCTTGTGGTCCCTTCGGGTCTAAGCGTCCAGCTGCTTGCTCACCAACTCATTCAGCAACGCGGGGTTCGCCTGCCCTTTCGACAACCTCATCACCTGGCCCACAAAAAACGCCGCCACCGTCTTCTTACCCCCGCGATACTGCTCCACCTGCTTGGGGTTCGAAGCAATGACTTCCTCGATCATCTTTGCCAAAGCGGAAGGATCGCTGATCTGCTGCGGCTTTTCGCGCTCATAAACCGAACCGAAATCTTCGCCCTTCTCGAACGCCGTGTCGAACAGTCCTTTCAGCTGCTTGCTGGAAAGCTCTCCAGCCTCAGCCAGGTCCGCCGCCTGCACCAATCCGGTCAGAGTGATCGGAGACTCCTCCAGATCCAATCCCTTAGCCTTGAGCCGGCCCATCAACTCGCTCTGGATCAGGTTAGCCACCCGGCGCGGGCTCTTCGCCTGCCGCGCGGCCGTCTCAAACTGATCGGCAAACTCCCGCGTGGCCGTGAGCGTGTGGGCATCCTGCATGGTGATCTGGTACTCAGCCACCAGACGCTTGCGCCGCGCCTCCGGTAGCTCGGGCATGCGCTCGGCAAGAATCGCCTTCCACTCCCCGGTAACCAACAGCGGCGGCAGATCCGGCTCGGGGAAATAACGGTAATCATGCGCCTGCTCCTTGGAGCGCATGGAGTAGGTACGTCCCTCGTTCGCATTCCACAGCCGCGTCTCCTGGGCCACGCGGCCGCCGCTTTCGATCAACTCCACCTGGCGCTCAATCTCATACTCCAGGGCCGAGCGAATAAAACGAAAGCTGTTTACATTTTTGACTTCAGCCTTGGTACCGAACTGCTTCTGCCCTCGCGGCCGGACGCTCACATTAGCATCGCAACGCAGCGAACCTTCTTCCATGTTGCAATCGCTCACGCCGGTATAAAGCAGGATTTCTTTGAGCCTGGTCAGATACTCGTACGCCTCGTCCGGGGTGCGCAGATCGGGCTCGCTCACAATCTCGATCAGCGGCGTGCCGCACCGGTTCAAATCCACGTAGGTCTTTGTCGCGGACTCAGGAAACCCATCGTGCATGCTCTTGCCCGCATCCTCTTCCATGTGCAGGCGCGTGACGCCGATCCGCTTGATCACGCTCTGCCCCGACTCATCCAGCGCGGGCACATCAATCCATCCGTGCTCCGCCAGCGGCTTGTCAAACTGCGAAATCTGGTAGCCCTTCGGTAAGTCCGGATAAAAATAATTCTTGCGCGCGAACACAGAATTCTGGCGCACTTCACAGTTGATCGCCGTTGCGGCCAGCACTGCATACTCCACCGCACGCTGGTTCAGCACCGGGAGCGCGCCCGGCAAGCCGAGACACACCGGGCAGATATGCGTATTCGGCTCGCCGCCAAATCGATTGGCGCACCCGCAAAAAGCCTTGGTATTTGTCAGCAGTTGTACGTGGACCTCGAGCCCTATGACCGGCTCATACCGGTCCAACACTTCAGGCGAAAGGCTCGTCGTCGTGACCGTCATTACTTTCGATTCTAGCAACGCGCCGGGCTTAAACGGCAGCATTTTGCCTGGTGAATTTGTGGCTCTCGACCGCTCCCACGGCCGCAGGCTGCGTGCAAGGGTAGTAAGATTCTGAGGCAAGTCGTGACCCCCGGAGAATAAGCTCAAAGTGATCGACATCCGTCAGGAAATAACAGCGGTAATTGAGGCTACGATTCTGGTCGTCGCCGCCCTCTTCCCGATCGTCAATCCCTTGGGAAGCGCCGCCATTTTCGTGAATCTAGTCGGGCCCGTCGCGTCCTCCACCCAACGCTTACTAGCGCAGAAGATTGCGGTTTACAGTTTCTTCCTGCTGCTCTGCTCCCTGCTGTGGGGAGTGCATGTGCTCGCATTCTTCGGTATCGCCATTTATGCAGTACAGATCGGGGGAGGCCTGGTGGTGGCTGCTACCGGATGGTCTTTGCTCGGCCAGGACACCGGACGAGCCAAAGATGCGGCAATCGCGGAAGACCAGATTCTCGAAAATGCTTTCTATCCCTTTACTCTGCCCATCACGGTGGGCCCTGGTTCTATCTCCGTTGCCATTACGCTCGGTGCGCATCTGCCTCCGGAGCTGCAAGAACATTCGCTCTTCTCGCCCAGGGTGCTCATCGCTGCTATCTGCGGTATCACGTTAATCTGTGTGATCATCTACGTCTGTTATCTCTATGCCCGAAAGGCCGAAGAATTATTGGGCCGTTCCGGAACGTCGATGGTGATGCGCTTATCTTCATTCATCCTACTCTGCATAGGCGTACAGATCATTTCGAGTGGCCTCAAGGCATATCTTCAAGCACTAGGTAAAATCTAGGCGGGCTTGTGTACAAATTACGAATGAGCGGTGCCTGGCTGGAGAAACCGTATTGGCGCCCTCCGAGGTCGTATTATTTTGGCCTACCCGATCCCGGGTAACTTCGAGTCGTCCCTACGGGACTTCTCGCCTCTCGACCGAATACCCAGGACTGCGTCCTGGCTAAGTTCAGACGTCCCTGCGGGACTCACGCGATAGGTTCTCACGCAGACTGTTCAGTCCTGCGAGCGACATGTCCAGGGTTGAAGCTTGCGTCCTCCCCCGCTTTGCCCACCCGCATTGTTAAATTGCAATGAAAGCCTATAAGGGACGGCTGAACACCGGTTATGGCCCGTTGAAATCGCTCTCATGACGCGAACATTCACTTGCATAAGTAATCTGCCGAATGGCGGCGTATTCAACACAAGCTATGCGCGTCTTGATAATTTCCCCCGCGCAAGAATGTCAGGGGGAAGAGTAGTTATGATTACTGCCGTACTTTGTTTTTTGCTGCCCGGTCTGCCGCTCACCACGATCCATCCAGGTTGTGGCAGCAGTAGTCCTGTTCCTCCGTCTCTGGCATCGACTCCATCACCTGCAATGAACATCCAGCACATCGTGGCCTTTTAGGCCCCTGAGGTGCCTGGGCCTAAGACAACGGCCAAAGTTATAATGAAGGGGAGCGTGAGAGTACCCAGTCGACATTTCGTGCTCATCACGGGGTTCCTAATCCTTACCGTTGGATGTAGAACTCCCGGTCACGACAAGCCAATCGGTGAGGTGGTCGCGATCAAAGCCCCTCTGGGCTTGCCGCCGGTTCCCATACCCGCGGACAACCCTCCCACCGCGCAAACCATTGCTTTGGGACGCAAGCTGTTCTACGACCCGAGGCTATCCAAAAACAACACCGTATCCTGTGCCTCCTGCCACAATCCGAACATCGGCTTCACCGATGGGCTGGCGATTGCGCGAGGGATCGGCGGATTGATCGGCAAACGCAATGCTCCCACCCTGTTGAATGCGGCCTACTCCCCACTTCAATTCTGGGATGGCCGTGCTTCCACTCTCGAGACGCAGTCGGCCTTTCCCATTGCCGATCCGGTCGAAATGAATCAGGCTCACGACGTGTTTGTCGGAAAGATTCGCCGTGACCCAACCTATAAGGCTGAGTTTGCCCAGGCGTTCGGTCCCGGAACCATCACCCTGGGGCTCATCGAGAAGTCCCTGGCCAGCTTCGAACGAACTTTGCTGAGCGGTAACTCGCCCTTTGATCAATACCAGTATGGCGGCAATAAGCAGGCGCTCACCCCCTCGGCGATCCGCGGCCTGGCTATCTTCAAAGACCCGAACCGGGGCAACTGCGCCGTCTGCCATACCATCAACGATCACTATGCCCTTTTCACCGATGGAAAGTTTCACAATACCGGTGCAGGGGTGAACGGAGAGGGCGACTTCACCGACCTCGGCCGCTTCGGCCAAACGAAAATACAGGCAGATAAGGGAGAGTTCAAAACGCCAACCCTGCGCAGCGTCGCCCTCAGCGCTCCTTACATGCATGATGGAAGCCTGAAGACGCTCCACGATGTGGTAGATTTCTACGCTGGCGGCGGCAACTCAAATCCCTACCTGGACAAAGACATCAAATCGCTCAAGCTTTCGGCTCAGGATCGCGCGGATCTGGTCGCATTTCTCGAGTCCCTTACCGGCCAGATGCCAAAGAACGCAGGACCGCCCGGGAAGGAATAGTCTAAAGATCGAGACATGAGACCCTATCGCTTTCTTACGCTCTGTTGCGCGGCTGCTCTACTCGCCGGTTGCTCAGAAAAAGACAAGACCGAACCGCCGAAGGCCGCCCCACCCGTTCCCGCGCCCGTGTACTTCAAGGTAGACCCGGAAACGGCCGGTACGGTGACCGGAAAGATACTTTATAAAGGGAAACCACCGGCGCCCAAAGCGATCGACATGAGCGAAGAACCGGCGTGTGTCGAGGCGCACAAGGGAAAGGCCTACAACGAATCGCTGGTGGTCAACAGAAAAGGCGACTTGGCAAACGCGTTCATCTACATCAAGAGCGGCCTGGAAGGAAAGACCTTTGCAGTTCCTGCGGACCCGGTCACCATCGATCAGAATGGCTGCTGGTTCCGTCCCCGGGTGCTCGGCATTCAGACCGGGCAGACATTGAAAATCGTCAACTCCGATCCGGTGACCCACAATATTCACCCCATGGCACAAGTCAACCGGGAGTGGAACCATAGCCAGGGCGCCGACGATCCGCCTATGGCCCGCAGGTTCCTCAAGCCCGAAATCATGATTCCGGTGAAATGCAACATTCATAGCTGGATGCACGCATTCATCGGAGTTCTCGATCATCCTTATTTCGCGGTTTCGCAGGATGACGGAACATTCGAAATAAAAAATCTGCCCCCGGGCACGTATACCCTCGGCGTTTGGACGGAAACACTCGGAACGCAGGAGCGCTCACTCACCGTCGCTCCCCACGGCAAAGCCGAGGCCAACTTCACCTTCAAGGAAAAGTAAACATGCGCAAGGTAGGCTCCATTCTTTTTGCCTTTGGTCTGGTCATGATTGCGGCGGGATGCAACAACTCCGCGAAAGCCCCGGAGCAGCAACAGCCTGCACAGGTGGCGCCTGCAGAAACCTCGGCCCCGCGAATTTTCGTGACGAATGAAGTCGGCGGCGATCTCACCATCATCGATTCCGGGAACTATAACGTCCTGGCCACGGTTCCATTAGGCAAGCGTCCCCGGGGGATTCACGCGAGTCCCGATCACAAAACCATTTATGTCGCCCTCAGTGGCTCGCCCATCGCTGGGCCGGACGTGGATGAAAGCACTCTGCCCCCGCCCGATAAGACTGCTGACGGCATCGGCGTCTTCGATGTTGCTCAGCGCAAAGTCGTGCGTACTATCCCCGGAGGCTCTGATCCAGAGAACTTCGACGTCAGCCAGGATGGCGCTCAACTTTACACGTCGAACGAAGACCAGGCTGCTGTCAGCATCATCGACATCGCCTCCGGCACGGTAGCCAAGACGATCCCGGTCGGCGCACAGCCCGAAGGCGTCAAGGTGACACCGGACGGGAAGCACGTTTGGGTCACCTCCGAGGAGACTGGAACGATTGCCGTACTGGATCCCGCAGCGGGCAAGGTCATCAAGACCTTCAAGGTCGGTCATCGTCCTCGCAACATAGCGTTTTTTCCGGACGGCTCGCGAGCTTATGTCAACGCAGAGAACGACGGAACGGTCGTGCTGGTGGATGCAAAGAAGTACAAGATGATCCAGGCCATACCGCTAGGCAAGCCCGGGGTCATCAAGCCCATGAATGTCGTGCTTTCTCCTGATGCGACGAAGCTTTATGTCAGCACCGGTCGCGGCCACCAGGTCTTTACCGTCGACACCGCAACCAACAAGGTGGCCGGCTCGGTCGAAGTAGGAGCCCGTCCCTGGGGTATAGCCCTTTCCCTCGACGCTAAAACCCTCTACTCCGCCAACGGACCATCCAACGACGTATCCGTCGTCGATCTCGCCACAAACACAGTGACGAAAAAAATCAAAGCCGGCAAGGGACCTTGGGGCGTGCTCGTCCTACCGCGGTAGGCCATGCTGGAAACATTTCCACGAAGGGTCCGTAGAACCGCAGGTCCCTCGGCTGCGCTCGGGATGACAAAGGAAGGGGAGCGGTTGCAAGGAAGAGTAGTTGCCGGACCGAGGCATTGCACCCAACCAGATGTTTCAACCTCCCTAATCGTCATCCTAGAGGCCGTGACTTTTTTATTCGCGCAACAAACGATCGCTGTGGCTGGGGAGAGGCGTCTCACTGCGGCAACTGTTCTCTCCCTGCAACCACCCTCTCCTATTTGTCATCCCGACCGCAGCGAAGTCGAAGGACCGGGATTTGTGGCGCGTCTATTCGGTCGGCCACACATTTACCGAACCGTTACCCTTTCTCCTTTGTCATCACGAGCGAAGCGACAGCGCGGAGGGACCTGCGGTTCTCACTCCAAACGTCGAGGCTGAAACTAGGCCCCCGCTAATTGCCGCAACACAAACTGCAAAATTCCGCCATTCTCGTAATACAAAATCTCTTGCGGAGTATCAATCCTCACCGTCGCCTGGAAGTCCTTCTTCGCTCCCGAACCATCCGTCGTCTTCACTTTCAGAGACCGCCCCTGGGCAAACTTCTGCTCCAGCATCTGGCGAATCCCCTCCAGATCAAACACCTCTTCGCCCGTGAGCCCCAGGGATTCAGCACTCTCCCCATTCTCAAACTGCAACGGCAAAATCCCCATCCCCACCAGGTTCGACCGGTGAATACGCTCATAGCTTTGCGCAATCACCGCCCGCACACCCAGCAAACGAGGACCTTTCGCCGCCCAATCCCGAGAAGACCCCGACCCATACTCTTTGCCCGCAAGAATCACCAACGGAACACCCCGTTCCGCATACTTGACCGAGGCATCGAAAATACTCATCGGCTCGCCCTCGGGCAGCAAACGAGTCACCCCACCTTCCGTTCCCGGAGCCAGCTTATTCCGCAGCCGCACATTCGCAAACGTACCGCGAACCATCACCTCATGATTGCCGCGCCGCGATCCATACGAATTGAAATCCGCCGGCTTCACCCCATGCTCCACCAGGTACTTTCCCGCAGGCCCATTCAATTTGATAGACCCGGCAGGAGAAATGTGGTCGGTGGTCACGCTGTCTCCCAAAACCGCCAGCACGCGAGCGCCTTTGATATCCCCTACCGGAGCCGGCTTAGCCGGCATCCCATCAAAATACGGAGCCTTGCGGATATACGTCGAATCCCGCTCCCACTGATAAGTATCGCCAGTAGGGAACTTTAGATTCTGCCAATTCTGATCACCATCCGTAACTGTTGCATATTCCTTGCTGAAGATTTCAGAATCGATAGCCGCCGCAATGGTGCTGTTCACTTCGTCCTGGGTGGGCCAGATATCCTTCAGATAGACGGGCTTGCCCTGCTGATCCTTGCCCATCGGCTCGGCTGCAAAATCATGATGAATGTTGCCCACCAGCGCGTAAGCCACCACCAGCGGTGGCGACATCAGATAGTTCGCCCGCACTTCAGAGTTGATACGGCCCTCAAAGTTTCGATTGCCGCTCAACACCGACACCGCAACCAACCCATGGTCATCAATGGATTTGGAAACATCTGTCGGCAAAGGCCCGGAGTTGCCAATGCAGGTAGTGCAGCCGTAGCCCACAACCTGAAACCTCAGTTTGCCGAGGGATTCCAGCAGCCCTGCCTTCTGGTAATAGTCCGTCACCACACGCGACCCTGGGGCCAGCGAAGTCTTGACCCACGGAGGAACCCGTAATCCCTTTTCCGACGCCTTCTTGGCCAGCAGCCCGGCGGCGATCATGACCGACGGATTCGAGGTGTTCGTGCAACTGGTAATCGCCGCAATCACGATCGATCCATGGTCCAGGTAGGGATCGACATCCACCCCGAAGCGCTCCTTGACCGTAGTCGCTGGGCCCTTCTCTGGTGTGGACTTCTCGCTGCCATTCGGCCAGGTGTGTCCGCCCTCACCTTCCCAGCGGATAGTCTGGCGCTCCTTGCGGTCCGCCGCACTTGGTCCCAACAAACTGGGTAGCTGCTGTTTAAAGCTGGTACCAGTTTGCGAGAGCGGCACCCTATCCTGCGGCCGCCGCGGCCCTGCCACACTGGGCTCGACCGTCGAAAGATCCAGATGGGTGGTCTGCGTGTACTCTGCCTCTGGCGAATCGGCAGTATGAAACCATCCCTGTTCCTTGCTATACGCCTCCACCAGCTTGATCTGCTCCGCGCTGCGCCCTGTCAATTGCAGATAACGAAGCGTCTCCGCATCGATCGGGAAGATACCGCAGGTGGCGCCATACTCCGGCGCCATATTGCCGATCGTGGCACGATCCGCGAGGCTCAGCTCGCTGACCCCTGACCCATAGAACTCGACAAACTTGCCCACCACTCCCAGCTTGCGCAGCATCTCGGTCACCGTCAGCACCAAGTCGGTAGCCGTCGCGCCTTCCCGCAGCTTGCCCGTCAACTTGAACCCAACCACCTGCGGCACCAGCATCGAAACCGGCTGGCCCAACATGGCAGCTTCGGCCTCAATACCGCCAACGCCCCAACCCAGTACGCCCAGTCCGTTAATCATGGTCGTATGCGAATCTGTGCCCACCAGTGTGTCGGGATACGCCCGAACCACACCGCCCTTAGCGGAGGTCGTAAAGACCACCCGGGCCAGGTACTCCAGATTCACCTGGTGGCAGATCCCCATGCCCGGAGGGACAGTAGAAAAATTGCGGAACGCAGTCTGGCCCCACTTGAGAAACGCATAGCGTTCCCGATTGCGCTGAAACTCAAGCGCGGCATTGATGGAATACGCATTCGAGGTGCCGAATTCGTCCACCTGCACCGAGTGGTCAATCACCAGCTCCGCCGGCTGCAGAGGATTAATCTTCTCCGGATCGCCGCCCAGCTGCTTCATGGCGTCGCGCATGGCCGCAAGATCGACAATCGCCGGTACTCCGGTGAAATCCTGCATCAAAACCCGCGCCGGCATGAAAGCGATCTCGCGCGCCGGTTCGGCCTTAGCCTGCCACTTAGCTAAAAATTCAATGTCGTCCGCGGTTACGCTCTTGCCATCCTCCTGCCGCAGCAAATTTTCCAGCAGTACACGCAGGCTGTAAGGAAGACGGCGAAGCGAAAGGCCCTTGGCCTCGAGCGCATTAAGACGGAAAATTTCATAACTCTTGTTGCCGACCTTCAGGGTCGATTGGCTGCCGAAGCTGTTCATAGATCCTCTCCGATATCGCGCAAAATTGCGCAGGCGCGCGTGCCTGATCAAAAGCTGGTTAACAGGGTCTGGTGGACGATAAGTTAAGAGGAAAGGCTCCGTCCACGGTCAGGCTTGCCGTGACGGAAACGCTTGTGCAGGAAGTCGCGAAGTCTGCTTCGGGCGTTCATGTCCGCTAACTAGTTTAAACCCTTTTGCGGCTAGGGGCCGTATGCACCGATCGGGACTGACGTCGGATGGGTGCCCTAGGGCTCGATTTTGCAGGTACCCAGGATTCCGTGCTGGACTCCAGGGCTGGTTCGGCGCCCATAACGGGACCGCGAGGTAACCGCATCGGTGAAACAAGAGCCGACGGGATGTATCGACGAGAGAAAACCCACTTGACGCGATCTAGACGCTCAATCCCAGCAAGACCACGTTCAGCGCCAGGATCAGCCCAACCGTCAGCCACCCCAGAAAATTGATGACCGGCCCATTGGTGAACCCACCCATCAATTTATGGCGGCTGCAAAGAATGAGCAGCGGCACCAGGGCAAACGGAAGCGTAAAGCTGAGCACCACCTGGGACAGCACCAAAATGCGCAACGGATCCAGGCCCAGCCCGATGACGATCAGAGCCGGCAGCAGAGTCAACAGCCGCCGCAGAAAAATGCTGAAACGTACCTTCAGGAACCCCTCGAGAATCATCTGCCCGGCAAGGGTGCCAACCGTGGACGAGGAAAGCCCGGAACACAACAGAGCGATCGCGAAGATCGTAGCCGAAGCCGGGCCCAGTAACGGGCCCAGGGTCCGGTGAGCCTCTTCGATCGACATGTCGCTGCGTCCGGTGCCGGCAAAGGCTGCCGCAGCCACAATCACCATGGCGGAGTTGACCAGCCAGGCCCCGTTCATCGCCGCAAACACATCCAGCGCCTCCAGCCGAAGGTGGCGCAGCCGGGACACGTAGCGATCGTCAGATGGCGTCAGATGCCGTTCCTGCACTTTCAACCGCGGCTGCACCAGTCCCGAATGCAGATACACGACGTGCGGCATCACCGTCGCCCCCAGCATGCTGACTGCCACGTAGATGCTCCGGCGATCCAGCCACGGAACCGCCGTATGGTACGCGATCTGCCGCCAGTCCGGATGCACCAGGAAGATCTCCACCAGGTAGCACAGCCCGATCACCAGAACAAACATCATGATGCCGATTTCCAAAGTACGGAAACCTCGCAGCTCCAGTGCCAGGATGGCAAAGACACACACTGCGGAAACAATCGCCGCCAGAAACATCACCGTGGTTTTGGCCATGCCTAAATGGAGAAAGTAGCCGCCGAACAACAGATAAAAACCAAGGGCGGCGCCCAGAAACTCGGCCAGGTCGGTGGCCAGTGCCGACAATTCGGCAGCCACCCACAGGCCGATCGCCGTAGGGCGCGAGAAATGCTCCCGGCAGTTCTGCGGCAGCGTGGCCCCGGTGGCGATGCCCAGTTTGGCAGAGAGGTATTGGATGAGGATGGCCATCAGGTTCGACCACAGCAACACCCAAAGCAGCTTGTAACCGAATCCCGTCCCGGCAATTAAGTTCGTTCCAAAATTACCCGGGTCGATATACGCGATGCTGGCGACAAACGCCGGTCCGAACCAGGACAAAACCTGGCGGGTCTTCAGATTGGAGAGCAGCGCAGCGGGCTCGGACGAGGAGACGGGAAGCGAGGGTGGAGAAGCCGGAGCCATAACGCGAATCCTCGATCACTGTAAAGTTCAGCCGCTGCGTGTTTAGTATAGCCTGCATTTCCTTTTTTTGTTAACTATAGTTAACGCCCCCTTCGCAGTCCGCTGCGGCTGCGATAGTCTTGCCAGGGGGGTAGTGGTAAACGAATGAAAGTGCTGGTGATTGGTGCGGGCGGGCGGGAACATGCGTTGGTGTGGTCCATTTGCCGATCCAAACGCGTTTCCGAAGTGATTTGCGCGCCCGGCAATGCGGGTATTGCCCAATTGGCGCGCTGCATCCCCGCCAGTCAACGGGATGTGGACGACTTGCTACGGGTCACGGCGGCGGAAAGCCCAGACCTCGTCGTGGTCGGCCCCGAGATTCCTTTGTCGCTGGGCCTGGTGGACGAACTGCAGCGCCGCAGCATCCCGGTCTTCGGTCCCACGCAGAAGGCTGCCCAGCTGGAGAGCAGCAAGGCCTTTGCCAAGCGTTTCATGCAGCGTCACCAGATCCCGACCGCGGCGTACGCCGTCGCCACCAGCGAGCACCAGGCCATGGAGTCGATCGATCTCTTCCACTTCCCGCTGGTGATCAAAGCGGACGGGCTGGCCGCAGGCAAGGGCGTGATCATGTGCGAGTCGCGTCGCGAAGCCAGCGAGGCCATCTCCGGTCTCCTGGGGGGAAAACTGCTGGGGGGCGTCCAGCCCTCTATCGTGATTGAGGAGTTCCTCACCGGCGAAGAGGTCTCCTTCCTGACCATCACCGATGGAAAATATGTGGTCCCGTTAGTGCCGGCACAGGACCACAAGCGCATCGGAGAGGGAGACAAGGGCCCCAACACCGGAGGTATGGGCGTCTACTCGACCGATGGCATGGTGGACGACAAGATGCGCGACTGGATCCTGCACCACATTGCTCAACCGGCGGTCAATGGAATGGCCGCCGAGGATGCTCCCTTCACGGGAGTGCTGTACATCGGCCTGATGATGACGGCCCGGGGACCCATGGTGCTGGAGTTCAATGCGCGTTTTGGCGATCCCGAAACCCAGGCCATTCTGGCCCGGCTGGACAGCGACCTGGTGGAGGCGCTGGAGGCCGGTGTAGCAGGCCGGCTGAGCGCCACGGAACTGCGCTGGAAGCCGGGAGCCTCCGCCTGCGTGATAGCCGCCTCGTCCGGCTATCCGGGCAGCTACCTCACCGGTCACAGAATCAGCGGTTTGGAAGAAGCGGCGAGCATACCGGGGGTAGAAATCTTTCATTCCGGCACCGGCCTGGTGGATGGGCATTATGTCACCGAGGGCGGAAGGGTGCTGGGTGTGACCGCGGCTGCCGCAACCCTCGAGCAATCCCTCTCAAGGGTCTACCAGGCCCTGGGGCGAATCCAATTCGACGGCATGTACTACCGGCGAGATATAGGCCGCCGCGCGTTAAAGAGCGCCTGAGGATTGCAGAAGAGCTCAGTTTTGCGCCAGGACCACGCCTTTAGTCAAGCCGCAAAGAACTCTTCTCTAGCTAGTCCCGAAGGGACGTCTGAACTTAGCCCAGGACGACAGTCCTGGGTAGGTACCAGCACTGGACCAGTCCCGTGAGGGACGGCTGAACACAGGAGACGAGGTTTCAGCCGTCCCTAGCGGGACTAGTCCAGCTTTTGCAGTTAACCCAGGACTCGCGTCCTGGGCTAAGTTCAGCCGTCCCTACGGGACTGGCTTTGGAAATGGAGTTCTCACACGCTCTTCAGCCCCGATGTACGTCCTTTCCGTCCCATCCCGAATCTTCCGCAGCCTGGGTGTCCGACATCTCGCTCGTTTTTCGCGAGATGTAAGATACGACGAACCTCGACGTCTCTAGTTCAAGGGTTCTACGAAAGCGGTAGGGCTGAATCCTCCGAACCCTTCAACGCTCTAAAAGATGGCAGGTAAACTCATGGCAGATGTAGAGCTGGCAGAGATCGATCCGGTATGCGGCATGAAAGTGAAACCGGAAAACGCCGCGGCCGCTGTCGAGCACGCCGGCCGCACCTGGTACTTCTGTGCCCAGGGCTGCAAGACAAAGTTCGAAGCTGATCCCGGCAAGTACGATGGCTCCCACAGCCGCTCCTCTGATATCCATCGCCGCTGCTCCCAAAACGACGGCGTCCGCGCAATACACCTGTCCCATGCATCCCGAAGTGCTCTCCTCAAAACCGGGGTCCTGCCCGAAATGCGGCATGGCTCTGGAGCCAACCCAGCCAGCCGCTCCCTCGGAACACATCGAGTACACCTGCCCCATGCATCCGCAAATCGTGCGCGACGGCCCGGGCAGTTGTCCGATTTGTGGCATGGCCCTTGAGCCGCGAACCGTCACGGCCAACGTGGCGAATCCGGAATTAATCAGCATGAGCCGTCGCCTGTGGATAGGCGCGGCGCTCACACTCCCGCTGCTCGCCGTCATGGTCTCCGATGTTCTGCCCGGCCATCCGCTGCAGCACCTTCTGGGCCGGTCGTTGGGGTGGATCGAACTTGCCCTGGCGACGCCGGTGGTCCTGTGGGGCGGATGGCCCTTCTTCGAACGCGGTTGGGCTTCGATCGTTCATCGCAGCCTGAACATGTTCACGCTCATTGCGATCGGCAGCGGCGCAGCCTGGCTCTACAGTGTGGCTGCGGTGCTCGCCCCCGGCCTCTTTCCTGCAACCTTCCGCGATGCCTCGGGAAACCTCGGTCTCTATTTTGAGGCGGCCGCAGTCATCACGGTTCTGGTTCTGCTGGGCCAGGTGCTGGAGTTGAGGGCCCGCAGCCGAACCAGTGGCGCCATCCAGGCGCTCCTCGGCCTGGCGCCTAAAACGGCCCGCCGCATTTCCCCCAACGGGAGCGATGCCGACGTCCCCCTCAGTGAGGTGGTCATAGGCGATCTGTTGCGCATTCGTCCAGGCGAGAAAGTGCCTGTCGACGGTTTGGTCACAGACGGACGCAGCTCAGTCGATGAATCCATGGTCACCGGCGAGCCCATCCCGGTAGAAAAAACAGAGGGTGACAAAGTGGTCGGCGGAACCATCAACGGGACCGGCAGCCTTGTCATGAAAGCCGAGCGCGTGGGGTCAGACACACTCCTGGCGCAGATCGTAAAAATGGTGAGCGAGGCGCAGAGGAGCCGCGCCCCCATTCAGCGGCTGGCCGACCGGGTAGCTGCGTACTTCGTCCCGGCGGTCTTGGCTGCGGCTGTAATCACCTTCGCCGTCTGGGCCCTCTTCGGCCCTGAGCCCCGCTACGCGCATGCCCTGGTGAACGCTGTGGCGGTGCTCATCATCGCTTGCCCTTGCGCTCTCGGTCTGGCAACCCCCATGTCCATCATGGTGGGCACCGGCCGCGGAGCGAGCGAGGGGATCCTGGTCCGCAATGCGGAAGCCCTGGAGACCATGGAAAAGGTCACTACGCTGATCGTGGACAAGACGGGAACCCTCACCGAGGGAAAGCCGAAAGTCAGCACCATCGTCGCAGCGGAAGGCATCGACCAGGCCAGGCTTCTGCAAACCCTTGCCAGCCTGGAAAGGCAGAGCGAGCATCCATTGGCTGCGGCCATTCTTGCCGCAGCAAAAGAAAAGCAACTCAACCTGTTGCCGGTAGCGGCCTTCCAGTCGCTCACCGGGAAAGGCGTCTCCGGAACCATAGAAGGGATCCATGTTGCCGCCGGCAACGCCGCTCTTATGCGCGACCTTGGAGCTTCCTCCCAAGCCCTAGAGCAAAAGGCCGATGCCTTGCGGCAGTCCGGGCAGACCGTGATGTTCGTCGCCTGGGACGGCAGTTTGGCCGGCTTGGTTGGAGTTGCCGATCCCCTCAGAGAGTCAACCCCGCAAGCCATCGAAGAGCTCAAGCGTGAAGGCATCAACGTGGTGATGGTGACGGGAGATAACCACACTACCGCGGCGGCCCTGGCGCAGAAGTTAGGAATCGCGTTCGAGGCCGAGGTCCTGCCGGCACAAAAAGCCGATGCGGTGAAGAAGCACCAGGCGCAGGGAGCGGTCGTGGCGATGGCGGGCGACGGAGTCAACGACGCGCCCGCGCTGGCACAAGCAGACGTGGGCATTGCCATGGGCACCGGAACCGATGTCGCGATGGAATCGGGGGGCATCGTCCTGGTAAAAGGCGATCTGCGCGGCATTCTCAAGGCTCGCCGCTTGAGCCAGCGAACCATAGGCAACATCCGCCAAAATCTCTTCTTCGCCTTTATCTACAACGCCCTGGGCGTGCCGTTGGCCGCAGGGGTTCTTTATCCGGTCTTCGGATTGCTTCTGAATCCAATGATTGCCGCGGCGGCCATGAGCTTCAGCTCCGTCTCAGTCATCACCAACGCTCTGCGCCTCCGCCAAGCCCGCCTGTAACCGAGCCGCGGCGACCAACCCTACTTCTCCTTCATATCCATCTGCGCGCGCCGGAAAGCAAGGTCGTTCACGTGCACTGACCCCTGGAACGGCCGATTGATATCGGCAATCGCGATTAACACCAGCGAGATCAGCAAAGTGAACGCGGCTACTTGAATCACGTGCAACACCCCATTCGACGCGCCAAACATGCAGGTAGACGCAACCGTAACCGCTCCTCCAATCGCCAGAACAAACCACAGCACCGTCGGAAGCCGCGATGCGTTCTGAACCAGGCGGATACGGCGATATCCCGCGAGTGCGCTGAGTTCGTAAAGCGCATGATCCTCTACATTGATCTCCGCGGGAGAGGCTCCTTTCGTGGCCATCAAAGTCAACCACATTTGCCGGCTGATCTCTCGGGTTTCCTGGGGCATGATATTTGTTTCCATCTCTCCCCACTCATGGTCGACAACCGCATCCCCATACGCCCTCGCCAACGTCTTGAGCTTTGCCCCCTGATCTGCGGGGAGGCCGTCGGAAAGCCGGTAGATATTCACGAGCGAGTTCGCCTCCGCATCCGCATTCAGGTCCGCCGCTCCGAAGTTGATCCAAACCGTGTAGAGCATAAAGCCAACGATGACCGCATAGGTCGTACCCAGAACGGAGAGCTGCCAGCCAATCAAATCGTTGTGTGCCCGTCGTTGCTCCGGAGGCCAGTAGTAGTTCACCGCTGCCATAAACGACAAGGAACACGCCAAGCCGACAATCACAATAAAAAAGTCTTGTGCGGTATCCAGCATTGCGCTCTGCCCAGGAGAAAATTTTCCTACCAAGTGTATCCCGTAAATCCATCCGCGCCTTCGCGCCTGACGTGTAGGTTAGATGACAGACCACTGTTACACTGCAGGCTTCATCCAAACCCTCACGAATCGAGCAACCGATGGACTATCAGATAAAAGGGAAATACGCGTTCGTCAGCGCCGGCGCCCACGGTATTGGAGAAGCGACCGCGGACCTGCTCACGCAAGAAGGCGCCAGTGTCATCGTGGCCGATCGGGATGGAGCCACTCTCCAACAGAAAGCCAAGCGCTGGGCTGGGGTCGTGGCCGCGGATCTGGCCACCGTGGATGGCGTCGAGAAGGCAACCTCTTACGTACTCGCCACCTTTGGCAGAGCGCCCGACATCCTGGTCAACAATCTGGGTGTGGGCAACGCTGGATCATTCGAAGAACTTTCCGATGAGCGCTGGGCGCAGAGTTTTGAAGTTAACCTGATGGGCTGCATCCGAACCTGTCGCGCGCTCGTTCCCAAAATGGCTGAGTTCGGCGGCGCTTCGGTGGTCAACACCGGCTCAGATTTGGCAAAACAGCCCGAGCCCACCCTGATGGACTACGGGACCTGTAAAGCAGGATTACTCTATTTCACCAAGGCCCTGGCGGTGCAATACGCGCCCCGCGTTCGCGTGAACGCAGTCTTGCCGGGACCCATCTGGACGCAAATGTGGACCCGTCCGGGAGGAATCGTCGATCAACTGGTAGAAAGCTACGGCGTCGACAAAGAAGCTGCGCTGAAGCGATTCCTGGAAGACCGCTACATGCCTCTCGGTATCGGACAACCCGAGGACGTTGCCCAGGCCATCACCTTCCTAGCTTCTCCGCTGGCCAAATACATTACCGGAGCCACCCTCGACATTGGCGGAACCCTGCGTGGCTTGATCTGATCGGGAGGCGGGCATGCGCGTAGCCATCATCGGCGGAACCGGCCATATCGGCAGCTATTTGACACCGCGACTGTTCGACGCCGGTCACGCGGTCATCTGCGTCAGCCGCGGCCTGAAGGCGCCTTACCAGGAGCACCCGGCATGGAGCTCTATCGAACGGGTGGAGATTGACCGCACAGCGGAGGAGACCGCTGGAACTTTCGGGGAACGCATTGCGCAGCTGAATGCAGAGGTGATCATCGATCTCACTTGCTATCGGCTTGAGAGCGCGCAGCAGCTTGTGGAAGCTTTGCGTGGACGAATTGGCCACCTTCTCCACTGCGGCACGATCTGGGTACACGGGCCAAGCGTAGAGGTACCCACCACGGAAGCGGCGCCGCGGACCGCATTTGGCGACTACGGCTTGCGAAAAGCTGCGATCGAGGCCTGGCTTCTCAGCCAGGCAGCCGAGTTCCCAGTGACCATCCTGCACCCGGGCCACCTGGTAGGGCCGGGTTGGGCCCCGATCAATCCCGCCGGTAACTTCAACCCCACCGTCTTCTCCCTGCTGCGGCAAGGGAAGCAAATCCAGCTCCCCAACATAGGGATGGAGACCGTGCACCACGTCCACGCGGACGATGTGGCGCAATGCTTTGTCAAAGCGATTGAGCGCCGCAGCGCCGCACTGGGTCAGGCTTTCCACGTGGTGTCGCCCGCGGCAATAACCCTGCGAGGTTATGCCGAACGCGTGAGCGCCTGGTTCGGACATACGGCGCAGCTGCAGTTTTTGTCCTGGGAAGAATGGCGGCAGGGAGTTACCGAGAGAGATGCTGCGTTCACCTGGGACCACATCGCCCACTCGCCAAACTGCAGCATCGCCAAAGCACGCAGGCTCCTGGGATACGAACCGCGTTACAGCTCGCTCGAAGCGGTGCGCGAGTCACTCGACTGGCTCATCGAGCAACGACTCGTCTGAAACTAACGCGCGTCGTTCCAGTGGACCATCGGCAGTCCCGGCGCGGGTGCGCGGAAGTAGGGAATCTTCTTGCCCTTCAGCGAACCAATATAGATCGTCTGCAGATCAGGGCCGCCAAAGGTAACGCTCGCCATCCATGGAGCAATACCCTGGCCGGTGGTGAACAGCACCTGCTCATTCACCGTATTTGCAAGGAACGCTTGCTCCAGAGCCTCGACCTTCTTCGGATCACCCTCGTCCAGCAGCAGGCGAAAATCACCCGTGGGGCTCAACACAAACAGCTTGTCGGAATACACCATCGTGCCCCACAAATTTCCCAAGCTATCAAAGGCGATTCCGTCGGGCCATGCGCCCTTGCCCAGGCTCGATGGTCCGAAAACCTCGCGGTTGCTCAGGCTCCCATCCTTGCCCACCCGCAAGCGGCTCACGCACCCGCCCGTGGTCTCGACCACGTACATAAACTCTTCCCGCGCATCCATGCGGATTTCGTTGGTGAAATGAAAGCCGTCCGCGACAATGCGAAATTTGCCGTCGATGTACCGGGCGATATAGCCATCCGGCAGATCGGTGCGCAGGGCGTGCATCCAGTTCTTGATGCGCGTCGAAACGGTGATCCAGATACGATCCTGGGAATCGCGCAAAACAAAGTTCACTTTCCCAATGGGTTCGCCGTCGATGCTGTCGGCAAGAACTTTCGTCGCGCCATCCCGGGTCATCAGCTCCAGGCAATCGGTGCCGAAGTTGGAAATCAGAATGTCCCCATTGCGGGCGAAGGCCAATCCGTTGGGCAACGTGCCCTCCAGGTAGCGCGTTGCCTCGCTGGTGACACCCTGGAAGTGACCGGACCGCTGCTGGGTAATGATCTGCTGTTGCCCGTTGGGTGAAATTCTGACCACGCCGCCGCGCGCGTCCGCCGACCACAGGGTGCCATCCCGCTCCGCCAAAATACATTCCGGGCGCTGAAGATCGCTGCCAATGTACTGGATGGCCGACTTATCAAGAACGAATTCCAGGACAGGATTCTCTGTCATGCGAATTCGGCTACCGGCTTCTCGGTATCTGCGTCGCCATTCTGGTCTGCGTTGCTGAGCAGAAGACCGATTGCCTGCGCCACCTTGCACACCTGCTGCGCAGACACGCGAAAGCGCTCCTTGGAAAAACGAGCCAGGGGTGCGGAGACGCCGATCGATCCCACAATCACATCGTTATCCACCCGAATGGGAGCCGCCACACAGCGCAGGTCTTCCGCGTATTCAGCCTCGTCCGTGGCAAAGCCCCGCTTCTTGATCAAGGCGCAATCTTTGCTCAGCTCCTGAATCGAGGTCATGCTGTTCTTGGTGTAGCGGCGCAGTTGGCCGGAACCAAACAGGGCGCGCAGCTCGCGTTCATCCGCATCCGCCAACAAGGCTTTGCCGTGCGCGGTGCAGTAGAGCGGCACCAGCTCGCCCACCTGGCCTGCCACCGCGATGACATTGCTGGCCGCTGCATGGTCGATGAACAAAGCGTATTTGCCCTCGCGGATAGCAAGGTGCGCAGTCTCGTTGATTTGCGCCGCCAGCAGCTTCAATTGCTTATTGGCCACCCGGATCAGCATGTTGCCCCAGTCGTAGCGATGGGACAGCCGCCACATCGAAGAGCCGAGGATGTAATCCTTCCGACCCGCCGGGCAGGCGAGAAATCCGCGACGCCGGAGCGTGTTCGCCAGCCGGAACGCACTGCTGCGATCGATTCCCAGCAACTCCGTGAGCTCTCCGAGCGAGACAGGTTGTTTGGAAAGCGCGACCGCTTGCAGAATGGTGAGGCCGCGATCAAGACTTTGTATGAAAGGAATCTGGCGAACTTTTTCCTCGGGCATAAGGGCGGGACCGATTCTAGGCTCGAAACGTTATCCCCAGGGTTTCCAGGTAAACCTTGCTGGTTTTTACCAATTCCACCGGGGCAGTGGGTGATGGATCTTTAGGGTCGTTGTCGAGTTCACCCATAACCATACCATGAATTTTTCGCCCCGCCATCAAGTCCAGAATGGCGGGAATATTCACCTTTCCCTGTCCCAGAGGGCAGTAGCCGAGCAGGTGAGGATCGACTCCGTTGTAGTCCTTTAAGTGCATGTGTTGGACCAGCGGCAGATAGTCCTTCACCACCTTGACCGCATCGGAGCCGCCCTTGGTGAGCTGTCCAATATCCGGTCCGAACTTTACATATTTCGTATCCACTGCGTCCAGCACCGCATAGGTCTCGTCGCGCGATTCGACGCAGGTACCGGTATGCTGGTGCAGCACCACCGTCAGGCCCTGATCGGTGACTGCCTTGGCGGCTTCATTCAGAGTGCTGACGATATTCGCCTTGTTCGCGGCAAAGTCATACTCATCGCGCTTGACCTGGTTCGGGCCGAGCACAAAAATGCGCCCGTTGTATTTCTTGATGAGTTTTGCCCACGCGACCGCCTTATCCATCTCATCTTTGCGCTTGGTCGAGTCGGTCAGGTTCAGGGTGCAGTAGCCGGATATCAGCGGCAAGTGGTGCTGCGCGAGCGCGGTTTCCAGCCCTCCTTGCGGCTCCCACTTGGTGAGGACATCGCCAAATGTTTCGAACCCATAAAAGCCGAGGCTCCCCGTGTCCGTGATCGCCTGGACCACGTCCTTCGGCCATGTGATGCCGGTATGACCTATTTCGATATTCCGTTTTTTCTTTCCTAAGGCGGGCAGGGCAGCGGTAGCTGCGCCCAGGGCAGCCAGTTTCAGCAGGCTGCGGCGATTGAGTGTTTGTTTTGACAAGCTCATAAACCCGATAAGAGACTACTGTTGCCGGGTCGCGATTGTCCAGATATTTTGCATAATACGCACAGAGCGCGAGGTTTGCTCCAAGCCACGATGGTTTATCATTTCGTTAGCAGGATAGATAACGGAGGCATTGAAAGAATGGTGATCGGTCGCAGCGTTTTGGCAGTGTGCATCCTGGCTTCAGCCGGTGCGATAGGAATTTCGAGCGTGATCAGTTACGCCGACACGGCGAAACCGGTCATGAATGCCAAAGCCAAACGGGGTGCCGCCATCTTCCAGCAAAACTGCGTGAGCTGCCACAACAAGCAGCCAAATGACAGTACACCCTTCGGCCCTCCGAATCTGCACGGCATCTTCAGCAGCAAGCCCATGGTGACTCCGCCGGTCACGCCGGCTCAAGCCACGGAGGTCATCAAGAATGGCAAGGCTCCGATGCCCGCCTTTGGCTCGATGCTGACCGAAGCGCAAATCAGCGACGTGATCGCCTATTTGAAGGCCCAGTAGAAAAAACATTTCCACGAAGGGTTTGTAGAACCGCAGGTCCCTCCGCTCCGGTCGGGATGACAAGGGGGAAGGGCAACGGCTGCAAAGAGAGCTGCTGCCGGGCCGATGCGTTATGCATCATCTGGCCGGGCAACCAGCCTTCTTGTCAGACCATCGCCCCTTCCCCTTTGTCATCCCGACGCGCGGAGCGGAGGGACCTGCGGTTCTACGGACCTTTCCTGGAAACGTGGAACCTCGCCTACTCTGGAAACTCCACGTCATCGAAGAACTTGTAGTTATCCAGACTCGTCGCGGGGGCGAAGAAACAAACCACCTTCATCTCCTCGGTTCCGCTATTCCGCAGCATGTGTACTTTTCCTTGCGGAAACAAAACCGTGCTCCCCGCCTTAACCGGTTCCACCACTCCTTCGATCATCACCTTGCCCGACCCCTGCACAATGTAGATGACCTCCTCCCCATTGGGGTGGGAATGCGCCGGCCTGACCGTCTCTCCCGGAGCCACCTGGATCATGCACATCGAGCAATGTTGCGCGCCGACAGTCTCCTGGTTCATCAACCAGCGAAGCCGCCGCCCGGGAAGATCCAGCGCCGGGATCGAATTTTCCTCCACGATCGGTAGCTTCATGGTTTCTCCTTGGCATGTTCCTGAATGACGTGAGCGATCGCATCCGGGGTCAAGTGGAAGGCTTCAATCAACTCCTCATAGGTCCCGGAGTGAATGAACTGGGCCTGGCCATCGCTCTTAAGTGTATTGATGGTGATGATCCTGTCCCATCCGCCGGCCTTCACCTTGCCCCGATTGCGGTAGAGAACCTTCAGCAGATTTTGCCAAATGTACCCATTGTTCTGTTCCGCCAGGACCAACCACTGGCCGGAGTCGTACAACTCCAGCAACAGCTTCTCGTCGATGGATGGCATATCCACCACGCCGACTGCTATACCTGCATCCGCGCACTTTTTGGCAGCCGCCAGCGCCTCATGCACTCCGCGCCCGCTGCTGATGATGGTTGCCTTGTCCGCCGGGCTGCTGCGCACACGATGCCCCGTCCCAAACTCAAATACGTAATCGCTTCCGTAAAGCACCGGAGACCCCGTGCGCATGACCCGCACATAAAGCAGGCCGCGGTTGCCTTCCATAATCCACTTCATGATGGAAAGCATCTGCTGCGGGCACGAAACATCCACGATCTTCAATTGGCCGACCGCATCGAACGTCGTGCTGTCATCGTTGCCCATGTGCGTGGCGCCGTTGGTGCGGGTTTCAAAATTAGCCGCTGTGGCCAGAAAGGTCAGATCCAGCCCATGGCCTTCGCTCAACCATCCGTCCGGGGCCTCGATAGCTTCCTGACGCTCCTGGGCTCCCACAGCAATGCGGCGCAATACCTTCCAGTCGAAGAACGGGCAGAAGGTGCTTACCCAGGTGTTCGAACCCAGGGCCGCGAATGCCTCGCCGATCAGCATCATGTTTGCCTCGGCCACGCCCACGTTCAGCGCCCGCTTCTGATCCACCGCGGCAATCCCTGCTTCGAGGCCGCTGGTGGACGCGAGGTCCGCATCAATCGAAACGACGGCTGAATCCTTGGCAAACACTTTCATCGCGCTGGTCACGATGTCCGAGGCAGCATATTCCTTCTTGGGATCGATTTGCGGCAACGCCTTGGCGTCGTATGCGATGCGCTTATTGCGCGGAGGGACCCGCCTGGTAAGCACCGGCCCAACCACGCTGGTCACCGTGCTGCCGCCTGAGTCAACCTCCAGGTGCATCCGATGAGCTGCGTCCAGCAGAACATCTCGGGCCGCTTCGCCTTCGGCGCTGCCGGCCAGCCGATCGCAAAAAACCGCAAACTCATCGATCCGCGCCTGGCGCTGCTCCGACTGCAGACGCATATTCCTGCGCAATCACGCTTTCCGGCATGGTGACTTTGTGCTTGTTCAGGAAATCTGAAAACGAGCCAAAGCCCTTCCTACTGTTACAAATGATCGCAGTGGGCATTCCATTGCGCGGGCCAAAGCGAAACCTCTCCAAAGCCTCCACCACGCCGTCGTATTGCGTAGCATCCACGTTGTACGCCTGCCATCCAAACGAGCGGAACACCGTTTCCAGCTCAGGCATGGGAAAAATCATGCGCGTGTGGAGATCGAGCTGGCCATTGTTCCGATCCACCAGCACGCACAGGTTGTCCAGGTGGTTTTGCCCCGCGTACATCACCGCTTCCCAGATGGGGCCTTCCTGCAGTTCGCCATCTCCCGTCATGCAATAGGAGTCAAACCGCGGGCTGCTTTTGCCGGCGATAGCAAAGCCCTGCGCCACACCGAATCCCTGTCCCATCGGTCCGGTCGCGATATGGACTCCGGGCAAAATCGGCCCCGGGTGCCCATTCAGGATGCTCGAAAACGAGCGCGAATTCTTCAGCGTCTTGCGATCGAAATAACCCAGCTCGGCATAAATCGAAGCCAGCGCTGCCACCGCATGTCCCTTGCTCAACGTGAAAATGTCCTGGCCGCGCCGGGTAGGATCCTCGATATCCAGGTGAATGAAGCCGCCATAAAACAGCGCGACCAGGGGAATGATCGATGAGAAAGCTCCGCCCGCGTGGAGACCCTTGTCGACCGCGTCACGGCTCTGCTCCAGGGTGAGCAGGCGAATGTCGGAATCCTTGATGGCCAGCAACTTCAGAATTCCCTGGCGCACCGCGAAGTCTTCATGGCCGAAGAATTCACGGCTCAACCGCTCACGCCGAACTGTGGTGGTGTATGTGGGATTTTTCATCATTCCTTCTCGCCGGCTACTTGCCGACCCAGCCGCCATCGACATACAACGATTGGCCAGTGACGTACTTTGCCTCATCCGAAGCAAAGAACGCAGCCACGGTTCCAATCTCTTGCGGCTGACCAGTACGTCCCAGGGAAATCTGGCCCAACACTCCGGCCAGCACGCTGGGATCCGGATGCTTGAGCACCCAATCGACCATCGGTGTCTCGATCAAGCCCGGGTGAATGCAATTCACGCGGATTCCCTTGGACCCCATCTCGGCGGAAATATTGCGGGTAAGCGCCTCGATGGCTAATTTTGCCGGTGCGTAGTGAGTGCGTCCCGGTAAGACCTTGCCCGCCTGGATGGAACCAATATTGATGATCGAACCAGGGCGGCCGGCGGCTACGGCCTGGCGGCAGAAAACCTGGGCGCACAGCCACTCTCCGCGCAGATTGATGTTGACCAGGTCGATCCACTGCTGGTCAGTCAACTCCAGGAACGGAACGATCGTTTCAATGCCCGCGTTGTTTACCAACACATCGACTGGTCCGAGTTCTTTCTCCGCTCGCTCGAACATGGCTTCGACCTGCGAGCGTTCCCTGACATCTGCCTCGACCGCGATCGCCTTTCGGCCTTTGCTCCTGACCCAATCCGCAACGGCGCAGGCCCTTTCGCACGACCCGACGTGATTGATGACCAAGTCAGCGCCTTCTTCGGCGAACACTTCTGCTATGCCCTTGCCGATCCCCTGGCTGGCTCCGGTAATGATCGCTACTTTGTTGCGGAGCTTCATGATCACCCCTCTGCTCTAATGAATCGTCCAGCCGCCATCGACCATCAACACGTGCCCGACCACCATGTCGGAAAGCGGGCTCGAAAGAAACAAAACTGCCCCGACCAGGTCTTCCGGTTGATTCCACCGCCCGCGTGGAATCATTTCTTTCGTAGCCCATTCCTTGTAGCCGGGCCGCTCCAGGATGTTTTTCCGCGACTCGGTTTCCGTGATGCACGGCGCGACTACATTCACCAGCACGCCATCCTTGGCCCACTCGAGCGACAGGGCACGCGAAAGATGGTGAACCCCGGCCTTCGCCGCGGCGTAAACCGATCGTCCCTTGAAGGCAATCTCTCCGAAGTTGGAACCAATATTGATGATTCTGCCCCCGCCCTGCGGAATCATCACCCGGGCAGCCGCTTGCGAGGCAAAAAACACGCTCTTCAGCGAAGCAGCCATGGTCCGGTCGTACTCCTCTTCGCTCACGTCCAGAGCAGGCGTGGTCCCAGTCCACCCGGCGTTGTTGACCAGGATGTCGATCCGTCCAAACGTAGAGTGAGTCTGATCCATCAAGGCTCGAACCTGGTCGACTTGGGCAACATCGGTCTGCACGATGAGGGACTTCCGGCCCAGCGCCTCAATTTCGGCTTTTACGGCTTTGACCTCATCCTGGCGTTTGTCGGGGTATTTCGCCAGCACTACGTGAGCCCCGGCCTGAGCCAGCCCGAGAGCGATGGCGCGGCCAATACCCTGGGATCCGCCGGTGACGACGGCAACCTTGTCCCGCAGTCCGAAACTTGAGTAATCCATTTGGTAGTGGACCCTAACTTTGTATGATATGCGACAACATGTGCGTAAAGTACAAGACAGCCTAACAGTGAACGATAAGCGGGTCAATCAAAGCCGAGACACGGCTATATTACTTATTCGCCGGCCCAGGTAGGGCAAACACATAGAACCCCTGGGTTTGCGGTGCGTCGGGTCCGGCTTCGACGGTTGCCCGCTCTCCGCCGGGGCCCAGATGTTTAAGGCTTGGCCTGGCGCTGAAGACCAGATACTCCCGCCCATTCACCTCGTAGACTGCAGGGATACCCTCGGGCCCAGCCGGCATTACCTGTTCCCACAAGATTTTCCCTGTATCTTTGTCGTAGGCCCGGATCGTTGCGTCAGAGATAGTGCCGGAAAAAATCAGGCCTCCTGCCGTAACTACCACTCCGCCGCGCGGCCAGTAACTTCCTGTATCTTTAATTCCTTTGGCGGCCAACTCGGTGACCGAGCCCCACGGAATCTGCCACTTAATGATTCCCTTGTTCAAATCATAAGCCGTCAGCGTCGACCAGGGCGGCTTGTTAGCCGGCAGGCCTTCGCTCGAGTTCATATAGCCGTAGCCAGTCCAATAGCGCATGGCCGGAGCTCCGGCCGCAGGCGGCGGAGGCGGCGGCCGCGGAGACGCGAGAAGCGCAAGTACGTCGGGCGGCACGTGAGCTTTTGAGGGTGCGGCCAGGTAGGCAACCAGCGCGTCGACTTCTTTTTCAGAAAGGCTGGTGAACGCCGGCATCGGCGAAGCCCCATTCTGAATCGTGCTCTTGACGCGGTCCGCGCTGATCCGGGTGACGACATTCACCAGGGAAGGAATCGATGGCGGTTGGCCAGTCAATTCCGCCGTGTGGCACGACTGGCAATTCTGGATGTAAAGTATGCGACCCTCGGTCTCGGGGGTACCGGTCATTACCCGTTTAGGACGATTCGGCTCCAGCTTGATCATGGAGGGCGCATTCTTGGTCGCGATGTACAACGTACCCGTCGATGGATCAACCGCTCCGCTGCCCCAATTGCCTCCGCCATTGTTTCCCGGCATCTCGACCGTGTCTTTCGTGCTGGCGGGCGTAAAAATACCCTCATTGCGGGCATTCTGCAGCTGTTCCTTGATCTTCGCCCGCTCCGCGGGGTCGCTGATATAGGGATTCACGTCATCAGGCGTGAATGTTTGGGTAGCGAAGGGCGGCGGTGCGGTAGGGAACGGCTGGGTTGGCCAGGAGTGCTCGCCGGGCATATCGGATTGCGGAACCGGGCGCTCCACGATGGGCCAGATCGGCTTGCCCGTGACTCGATCAAAGACATAGAGAAACCCGTTCTTTCCCGCCGCCGCGACAACATCGACCATCTTACCGTCGTGCTTCACCGTCAGCAGCTTGGGCGCAGTGGTCAGATCGTAATCAAAAAGGTCGTGGTGCACGGCCTGAAAATGCCAAAGATACTTTCCCGTGCGGGCATCGAGCGCCAACAGGCAGTTGCCGAAGAGGTTTGCGCCAGTACGATCGGCGCCATAGAAATCATAGGTAGGAGATCCCAGCGGAAAGTAGGCGATTCCGCGTTTTTCGTCGATCGTCATCCCGCCCCAGTCATTCGTTCCGCCAACGTACTTCCAGGCATCTTTCGGCCATGTGTCGTAGCCGAATTCTCCGGGGTGCGGAACGGTATGAAAGATCCAGACCATCTTGCCGGTGAGAACGTCGAAGGCACGAATATCTCCCGGAGGCGAGTTGTATTCTTCTCCGGTCGCGGAACCGAGAATCAACAGATTTTCAAATACTCTCCCCGGGTTGCTGGATTGAATCTGCCGGATCGTTTTCGGGTCCCGGCCAAGGCCCTCGCGCAAATCGACATTGCCATGGTCACCAAACGAATCCACGAGCTTTCCGGTCCGCGCATCGACTGCGTGCAGGATGTTGTTGGTGGCGTAGAAGAGCCGCCGGTCGCTGCGGTCTTTGCTTTCCCAGTAGTTGATGCCCCGGTTGGTTATGTTCCTGGGCTTATTGTTGTCGTGAACCCATATTGGTTTGCCGGTCACGGCATCGAGCGCCACCAGGTCATTATCTTTTCCCAGCACGTACATGACGCCATCGACGACCAGCGGGTTGAATCCGTAGCGAAAGCCGTTATTACCGCCGGGATAAAACCAGACCTGCCGCAGCTGGGCGACGTTTGATTTGTTGATTTGGGTCAGGGCCGAGTATTGCGCCGAGTCCGCGCTGCCCTCGTAGTCGCTCCAGGTGGTGTACGGCTTGGCGACCTTTATCCGAAGCTTCGACTGGTCGATGGGCAACTCCGGCAATCAAAGAGGCAACGACTGCGGTAGAAAAAACTCCAACCAGACTGCCCAGGGTCGGTCTCATCAGTCCCCATTCATTTGAAGCGAATCGCCCATCGTGTTCGTATTATGCAATTGCTTTTGCATCGCCACCGAGGGACGCTATCACGCGCTACGAACCACAGTCAAGAAAGTGTTGTGTAATTTCGTAGACAAGGCCGGCGCTATGGTCTGAGAGCCGGCGGACCAGGAGGTCTCGCGCCCGACCCCCGGATGCCGCATCCAACTGGACTCCGGCGAGAGTGGCGCGTCACCTGCCACGATGAATCGCGCGTGACCGAGCGTATAGTGCGGGTAATACTATGGCGACAGAATGAACGGATTTGTACGGGTGCGAGGCGCCCGCGAGCACAACCTCAAAAGTATCGATCTCGATATTCCGCGCGACGCCTTGGTGGTCTTCACGGGTGTTTCCGGATCGGGCAAATCCTCTTTGGCCTTCGGCACTCTCTATGCGGAAGCCCAGCGGCGTTATCTGGAATCTGTATCTCCTTACGCCCGGCGACTGTTTCATCAGATGCCTGTGCCCGAGGTCGACAGCATCGATGGTCTGCCTCCTGCGGTGGCCTTGCAGCAACAGCGAGGATCGCCAACCACGCGATCCTCCGTCGGCAGCGTCACTACCCTGTCGAACCTGCTGCGCATGTTGTATTCGCGCGCCGGGGAGTATCCGCTCCACCAGCCGCTGCTTTACGCCGAATCCTTTTCTCCCAACACGCCGGAGGGGGCATGCCCCAGGTGCCACGGACTCGGCCGCGTGTATGAGGTGACGGAGCGCTCGATGGTTCCGGATGATTCGCTGACCATTCGCGAGCGGGCGATCGCGGCGTGGCCGACTGCGTGGCAGGGTCAGAATCAACGCGACATCCTGACCTCGCTCGGTTACGACGTTGATCGTCCATGGCGCGACCTGCCGAAAAAGGACCGCGACTGGATCCTATTTACCGATGAGCAACCGGTGGTTCCGGTTTACGCCGGATTCACACCCAAAGAAACGCGCGACGCCCTGCGGCGCAAGATGGATCCGAGCTACCAGGGCACCTTCACCAGCGCGAAACGCCATGTGCTGCACACCTTTGCCACCACGCACAGTCCGTTAATGAAGAAGCGGGTAGCGCAATACATGCTCAGCCAGGAGTGTCCGCTCTGCCACGGCAAACGGCTGCGGGTGGAATCGCTTTCGGTCAAGTTTGCAGGTTTCGATATCGCCGGCATTTCCCGGCTTCCGCTTAAGCGGCTCGCAGCCCTTATGCGTCCCTTTGCCGAAGGCAAAGCAGTCAACGATAGACGATCCCGGCAACCGGAAAAAGTGATGGTTACGCAACGGATTAGTGCGGACATCGTAGGACGGCTGGCAGTGCTGCTCGACCTGGGGCTGGGCTATCTAACCCTGGAGCGCAGTACACCGACCCTTTCCCCCGGTGAGCTGCAACGATTACGGCTTGCGACCCAGGTTCACTCCAATCTGTTCGGAGTGGTCTATGTGCTTGACGAGCCCTCCGCGGGTCTGCACCCGGCCGACACCGAGGCCCTGCTGTCAGCGTTCGAGCGATTGCGGTCAGCGGGCAACTCCTTGTTCGTCGTCGAGCATGACCTTGACGTGATGCGCCATGCCGACTGGATTGTCGATGTGGGACCAGGGGCCGGAGAGCAAGGCGGCCACGTGCTCTACAATGGCCCACCCGCTGGCCTGGAGCGAATCGAAGCATCGGTGACACGACGTTATCTTTTTGGCAACCTGAGTCTTCCGCCTCGGCAGCCACGCGCACCCCAGGGCTGGCTGTGCCTCGAAGATGTGACCCGCAATAACCTGAACCATCTCAAGGTCGCCTTTCCCCTGGGAGTGTTCACTACGGTCACCGGAGTCTCTGGCTCCGGCAAGTCGAGCCTGGTGGGCCAGGCGCTGGTTGAGCTGGTGGCGGAGCATCTTGGCCATCAGCTGCCCGTGGAAGAAGAGGAAACCGAGGGCGCGGAGTTGGAGCCTGCGCCACAAACTCCCACGGAAGGAAAAATTACCGCCGGCATAGAGGCCATCAAGCGGTTAGTCAGGGTGGATCAAACTCCCATCGGCCGCACGCCGCGGTCGAATCTGGCGACCTACACCGGCTTGTTCGACTACGTGCGCAAACTGTTTGCCGCGACCAAAATGGCGCGTGCCCGTCACTATGATGCCGGACGTTTCTCCTTCAACGTTGCGAAGGGCCGCTGTGAGACCTGCCAGGGCGAGGGCTTCGTATGCGTGGAATTGCTGTTCCTCCCAAGCGTCTATGCGCCGTGCCCAACCTGCCACGGAGCTCGCTATAACGCCAAGACCCTGGAGGTGAAATACCGCGACAAATCCATTGCTGACGTGCTCGGGTTGACTGTGGATGCAGCCTGGGAGTTCTTCGCTGATGAACCGCCCTTGCGTCGTTCTATTGACGTCTTGCGACAGGTTGGACTCGGCTATCTACGGCTCGGGCAACCGGCGACCGAGCTCTCTGGCGGTGAGGCTCAGCGCATCAAGCTTGCTACCGAGTTACAACGGCTACAGCGCGGCGCGACTCTTTACGTTCTCGACGAACCAACGACCGGGCTTCACGCGGCGGATGTAGACAAGCTGATGGCGCAACTGGATCTTTTGGTTGAAGCCGGGAACACAGTCATTGTGGTGGAACATGACATGCGTGTCGTGGCCGCCAGCGACTGGGTGATGGATATCGGTCCCGGCGCCGGCGATGAGGGTGGACATGTGGTCGTCGCAGGAATTCCCGCCGACGTTGCCAAAGCCTCTGGCAGCCGAACGGCTGCTTATCTGGGGCCCCTGCTCAGTTCCCAAGCATCCGACATCCCGGCAAACCTTCCGCTCACTTGTCCTGGTACTCATACCACTTAAGCGAGTTCGATCCTCGCGTATCGATGCATACCACGTCATTGCTCCGCCCAGTGCCCTTGATATCGGCGGCCACGCAGCCTTGCGCAGACATGTCGTTGTCCATCAGCATCCTCTGCCATTTCTGGCCGCTCGGGTCCGTGGCCCGATAGAAAAACAGGCCGTTGCGCGTGCCGCTGCCCGAAGCAACAATCTCAGGAACACCGTCACCATCCACGTCCACGATGGTGAGCGTGTGCCCGTTTACCAGGCTGTCATCGATCACGTTGCGCTGGTAGTGACCCTGAGCATCCTGTGTGTACACGGCCACCATGTTGCCGTGAAATGGTTCGATGGTGGCGAAGAATTGTTTACCTTTGATTTTTCCCACTGCAATCTCACCGGCGCCGCCGTTTGGCCACGCGGCAGGACTCCCGGCAGAAATCTCCAGGTGTTTCCATTTCCCGTCTTTCCCCAGGCTATGCACAAACACGCCGCTGTAGCCGGCCGTCAACAAGTCCTGCCTTCCATCGCCATACCAGTCGAACGGCAGCAATCCGTGAACGACCCCTTTGTTTTCCTGCGGGATGAGTTCGCGTTTCCACTCTCCCGGCCGGTACAACAGGAGAGGCGTAGGCAAGTGATCAGGATCGGGAAATCCCTTCGCCTGCGCGTTCAGAACAGGAGCCACCACCAAGCAGCTTGTGGCCATCGCCCGCAATGTCTGCGAAGCGGACACGATGCGCTGACGGCATCTGGTCTATTTCCTTGAGCGTCCAGGGAGCCCTGGGATCTCCATTGCTGTGCAGGATCGCGATGTTGCCGATGCTCTTGGCGGGGTTCGAACTGAAACCGTAGGCTAAGGCGATCTCGGGAATTCCATCATTGTCGAGGTCGGCTACAGCCGCGTTGATCATGTGCGCGGCGGGAACGATGACATGGGGAGTCCATGAAGGGTTCTCATACCACACCAGCGAATCTGCGCCGCTGCCCAAGCCGATAAGGTCGACCTTGCCATCGTGGTTCATGTCGGCCGCCACCACCTGGTAGCCGCCGCGAATGCCGGTGGCGATGGTGTGCGCGGTGAAAGGTGCGGTGATCGGCGGCGGAGTGGATGCAGGCTGTGCCGTCTGCGGGGCAGCTCGCGCAACAAACCCGCTAAGTCCCAGGCTCAAAGACAAAAGCCTTCTGAGTGCACATTTCATGATGGCTCCGCTCCAATCTGAGAGGATACCCCGTGAACGAGGAGAGCTGCTTTGGAGGCTCCGTTTTGGTCTTGTATCAGACGACGACTGAGGCTGCAGAAAAATGCGGGGCCGGGGCAGGAAAGACGTACCTCGGGGGCTTTCGAGTCTGCGGGAGAACCCGTCGGCTGCAACATGAGTCCCGCAGGGACGACTGAACTTAGCCCAGGACGCAGTCCTGGGTAGAAATTCGAGAGACGAAAAGTCCCGCAGGGACGACTGGAAATATGCCGCGATGCAATCCTGGACAAGCTTCAGCCGTCTCTGCGGGACTTAATCATGTTTTCATGGTGTACCCAGGACTAACGTCCTGGGCTAAGTTCAGCCGTCCCTGCGGGACTCCATTTGTCAAGTGTCGTGGCGTCCGAGCAGAAATGAGATTTGCGCCGGAATCCTCAGAAACCTGACTGAAAAAAATCATACGTAAAGACTTGTCGCACACTGATAAAGTGGAGGACACCATGCCCGGCAAGGTCGATCTCTATGACGGTGAGTACGGAAACTACGAGTCTGATGTTTACAAGCAAGTGCGCATCGAGACCTATGGAGTAGATTTCGGGCAAACTAGTTGGGTTACCACCGAAGAGTCTACGCAAATTCCGGGATTGCTTGAACTCAACAGCAATTCATCCGTGCTGGAAATTGGCTGCGGTTCCGGGGTGTACGCCTTACATATCGCAAAAACGATCGGCTGCAGCATCACGGGTTTAGACATCAACGAGTTGGGCATTCACAACGCGAATCAATTGGCATTGCATGACGGCCTTCGTACCCAGGCACACTTCGAAGTATGCGATGTATCCAAACCCTTGCCGTTCGCAGACGAAACCTTCGACGCCAGTTTTCTCGAACGACGTGCTGTGCCACATCCCGGGAAGGCCGGCTCTCCTGGCCGAGATGTACCGAGTCCTGAAGCCTGGTGGAAAGCGGATGTTATTCAGTGACGCCCTGATCATCGGAGGCATCGTTTCACAGGATGAGATCGCGACGCGCAGCTCGATCGGGTATTACTTGTTCAGTCCTGCGGGAGAAAATGAACGACTCATCCTGCAAGCCGGGTTCACCGATCTCAAAGTAGAGGATACAACCGGACAGGCAGCCGCTACTGCAGGAAGGTGGCACCAGGCGCGGCAGAAATATGGCGACAAGCTGCTTGCCCTTGAAGGCGAACAAAAATACGGCGGCTTGCAGCGATTCCTTTCCTGCGTGCAGACCCTGACCCAGGAAAGGCGCCTGCTCCGCCTGCTCTACCAGGCGCGGAAAGCCTGACGCTTCTTCAATGCTCGAATAGCAGCATCAGGTAGGCGAGAAAAAGCAAAAGATGAACTGCGCCCATCAGCACATTGGTTCGATTGCTGGTGAAGGTAAGGCCACACACGGCCAGGGTAAGAACCAACAAAACAGAATCTGCCGGGCCGAGCCCGAGGACCACTGTCTTTCCTGTGATCAGGCCGATTGTCAACACTGCGGGAATTGTCAATCCAATCGACGCCAGCACCGAACCCAGCAGGATGTTGATCGAACGCTGCAGATCGTTGGCGAGCGCCGCGCGAGTAGCGCTCAGCGATTCAGGAGACAAAATGAGCGCCGCAACCAGGAATCCACCCAGCGCCACCGGCGCATGGAGGACCTCGATCCCATGATCGATGGGCAGCGCAATTTCCTCCGCAAGCACAACGACCGGCAGCAGGTACATCAACAGCAAGGTTGCATGGTAGCCCAGCGAGTTCGTCTCGCCGTGGTTTGACTCGGTCGCGGCGATCGGCTCCCCAGCTGCCGGCTTGATGAAAAAATCGCGGTGCCTCCAATTCTGGATGACCAAAAACACGCCATAGATCGCGATCGACATCACGACCATGAAGATGGATTGAAAGGCAGAAAGTGTAGGTCCCGGCGAGGCTTCGGTGAAGTTAGGAAGCACCATGCCAAGCACCGTCAACGACACAATCAGAGACAAAAAAGAATTAGCGCCTCTGAGGTTGTACTCCTGCTCGTGGTGGCGCAGACCCCCGAGCAGCAACGAGACCCCAATCATGCCATTGAGCACAATCATTACCACGCCGAACATTGCGTCCCGTGCGAGCGCAGGTTTCGACTCGCCGGTCAGCATAACCGCCGAGATCATCATGACCTCGATGCCGATTACGGCAAGCGTAAGCACCAGCGTGCCCAGAGGCTCGCCCAGGCGCACTGCGAGGCTCTCGGCGTGATGCACAATGGCGAAAGCCGAACCCATGATCACCGCAAAGAGCCAAACCAACATGAAAACGAACCACAACGGATTCGAGAGGTCGGCCAGCCACGTTTTGCCAAAGAGCAGAAATAATGCCGTTGTAACAAAGGCTACGGCCAACACCCACTCCTGCCGAAGTCTCGAAAGGAACACGGAACTCATGCAGTAGTCCTACCAGAAAAGAGAGGCCGCAGGTGAGCATTCACCCTGGGCGAACCTCAGGCGGAATCTTCATCTTTAACAGAGCATTAACCGTTTCTTTCGCATCCACGTAAGAAATGACTCCTGTTGAGGTGACGAGATGGCGATCCCGATCAACGCTAACAGATCAGATTTTTCCGAGATGGACAATGCCGGAATATCGAAAGAACACTGGAAAATCATGTTCATCTCCGGCATGGGCTTTTTCACGGATGCATACGACTTGTTCGTCATCGGGGTCATCATGTCGCTGGTTAAGCCCATCTGGCATGTGGGCAAACTCGAGGAGGGGCTGGTAGACTCGACCGCTTTGCTGGCTGCGGCTATCGGAGCCCTGCTGTTTGGCCGGGTCGCGGATATGCTGGGGCGTAAACGAATTTATGGGGTCGAGGTGCTGGTTCTGGCGGCCGGCGCGATCGCCTCCGCTTGGTCTCCCAACATCTGGTGGCTCATCGGCTTTCGTTTCATTCTCGGCGTCGGCATCGGCGGGGACTATCCCGTGTCTGCCACCATCATGAGCGAGTATGCCGGCAAGGCGCACCGCGGCATGCTCGTCACCCTGGTTTTCGCCATGCAGGCGGCCGGTCTTATTGTCGGTCCGCTTCTGGCCGCCGGTCTTCTGCTCACTCCGCTTTCTCATGACATCATCTGGCGAATTCTGGCTGGCTTCGGAGCGTTGCCTGCGCTGGCCGTTTACGGAGCACGCCGCCATCTGAAGGAGACACCGCGCTTTCTAAAGGCTGCCGGGCATGAAGAAGACGATTCAGGGAAGTTGAAGAAGGCTTCGCATTTCGATAAGAAAACACACTCTGTGTCTTTTTGGGATGGCTTTCACCGAATGGTCGACGACAAGAGAATCCTCGCTCGGCTGGTGGGTGCGAGTCTCGCCTGGTTTTTGCTCGACTTCGCTTATTACGGAAACACCGTCTCCAGTCCGCTGGTGCTCGCAGCGCTTGGAGGCGATCGCAGCCTATTGCACAAAACGCTTACGCAACTCGGCATCTTTGTCGTGTTTGCCGTGCCTGGCTACGCCGTCGCGGCGCTGGCGATGGATAAACTGGGGCGCAAAACCATCCAATGTCTCGGCTTCGGTATGATGGCCGGCACCTTCGGTCTGCTCGCGGTTATCCCGCACGTAGAGAAGTTGACCATTACTTTCCTGCTTATTTACGGTTTCAGCTATTTCTTTACGGAGTTCGGCCCGAATGCGACGACCTTCGTCTACCCGTCCGAGATCTTCCCGGTACGAGTACGCACCACAGGACACGGCATTGCTGCTTCGATGGGAAAAATGGGTGGCTTCCTTGGCGTCTTTACTTTCCCCTTCTTCATGCACTGGCATGGATTGACGGCCGCAGAGGGAGCTGCCGGCATAGTGAGCCTGCTGGGACTGATCGTCACCATCTTCCTGCTCCCGGAAACCAAGGGCAAGAGCCTCGAGGAACTTTCAGAAGAACCCTCGACACCAGTGGAAAGAGCGGCATAGCAGTCGGGGCAGGACAGACACACCTCCCGCTCGACCACAGATTCAAGGAATGCTGGAGATGATCTTGCGGTATTCGTCTTCAGTGAAGGCACGGACCGTTTCCGTGTGAACGCTGCCTTGCGAGGCAAGGGTGAGTGTCAGGCGAGCGATCGTCGCATCGTCGGGAGCTTCAACCACAATGGCCAGGTCGTATTGGCCCATCAAGAGAAGGACAGTTGTGATCTTGCAGCCTGCGGCCGCGAAGGCTTTTTTGCCGGCGTCCAGGCGGGACGGGCTGTCCTTCACCTTCTCGACGCCCTCTTTTGTCCAGCGCAGTAAACAAAGATAAGTTGCCATGATGCCACCTCGGCGCGAATTATAGGCCGGGACGTAAACTGTAGCCACGGTATTTTCATGACCTGGTTTTTCTGGGCTGTTCTCTCCGCTCTGTTTGCCGCTGCCACTGCGTTGCTGGCCAAAGTCGGCGTTGCCCACGTGGACCCGAACCTGGCCACGGCCATTCGCACCTCGGTGGTCGTGGTCTTCGCCTGGACCATCGCTCTCAGTCTGGGTACGCACGCCGGCCTCGCGCATGTGGGCCGCCGTAGCTGGCTGTTCCTCATCGCTTCCGGTCTGGCAACGGGCCTGTCGTGGATCTGTTATTTTCGTGCGCTCTCCATGGGAGAAGCATCGAAGGTGGCCCCCATCGACAAGTTAAGCGTGGTCTTCGTGGTGCTCCTGGCCTGGCCGCTGTTAGGTGAGACGGTCACGTTAGCCAAAGCGGCCGGCGTGCTATTGATTGCTGCCGGGGCGATTGTTCTCGCGTGGGCCTAACCCACAAACCTTCGCGTGCTTTCCGCAATCTGTCTGAACCGCTCGACAATAGGTCGTGAATCTCCAGCGAGCCACGCGAGTTCTATGTTGCTTACTGCCTTAGCTCCGCGAAGCGGAAGGCAAACGACCTCGGCGGAGGCGATGCGCCGCACACACGCCGGCGCGATCGAAACTCCCTGGCCGGCGGCTATGAGGCGCAGGATGGTGAGCCAGTGAGACGCTTCCTGCACAATTTGCGGACGAAACCCATGCTCCTCACACAGCGTCAGCGGCTTCTCATAGGCGCGTGCGCCGGCGCTGCGTGGATAGTAGACGAATGGATCGTTGCGCAGCGAAGCGACCGAGATGGTCTTCTGTTGCGCACAGGGATGAGTTGCCGGGATAACGGCGACGAAGGGCTCGGAGAGGATCGTGGTGACCTGCAAGCCTTCAAACGGATCTCCGTCGCGCAGGATTCCGGCGTCGAGGGTGCCGTTCTCCAGACCCTCGGTCACCAGGGCCGTGAACGATTCATGCAGATGCAACTGCACCCTCGGATACGCCTCACGATAAGTACGGAAGATCCCAGGCAGCGTGGTCAGCATCGCCGATCCAATGAAGCCGATATGCAGGGAGCCAACATCGCCCCGGCCGATGCTGCGAGTCTCATCGATGTCCCGCTGCACATTGCGGAGTGTCCGGCGCGCACGCTGCAGGAGGGCCTCGCCGGCGGTGGTCAGGCTCACGGAGCGGGAAGTGCGGATAAAGAGTGGGTATCCGAGCAACTCTTCCAGCTTGCGTATTTGTTGGGAGAGCGGAGGTTGGGCAAGATGGAGGCGCTCCGCTGCGCGTCCAAAGTGCAACTCTTCGGCAACCGCGACAAAGTAGCGAAGATGTCTCAGCTCGATATCCCTATCCATATACGGAAGATCTTAATCCAGCTAAACAAGATATTGGACGTAATCAATGCACCGGAGCAGACTGCTGTTAATGCTTTTCGCGATGGGAATGGCTTTCGGTCTACATCGTGCGAAAAAGGCTATAGGGGGCAATCAAAATGCATAACGACGGGACGCAGGTAATGAGCGGACAGCAAGCGGCGAGTCTTCCGCAAATCCAGATTCGACCACTGCAGCCGGGAGAGGACGCGACCGCCTTCAGGACCCTGAACGAAGAGTGGATCTCCCGCTACTTCACCCTGGAGCCAAAGGATCGCGAAATCCTGGGCGATCCCGAGGGCAAGATCCTGAAGCACGGGGGGCATATCCTCATGGCCTGGCTTGGTCATCAGGCCATTGGCTGCGTCGCCTTGATCCCGATGGGCGACGGTGTGTATGAGCTTTCAAAAATGGCGGTCTCGCCGGAAATGCGAGGACTGGGGATCGGCCGCAGATTATTGCTCGATGTGATTGCACTGGCGAAGCGTATCGGCGCCAGGTCTTTGTTCCTGGGGAGCAACAGCAAACTGCAAAACGCCGTGCATCTGTACGAGTCCGTCGGGTTTCGCCATGTGCCTGCCGAGAGCATTCCCGACATGCCCTATGTGCGCGCCAATGTGTTTATGGACCTGCCACTCTGAAACCGCAACCGGGTTGCAGAAACCGATGCGCATAGCGATCATTCCGGTCCCGATAGTACCTTCGGCGGCCGCCTCTCGACCGCAAATCGAGGACAATAGAAATGACCTATGCGAAAACCTCTGCTTGCGCTGGCCGTTTCCGCCTTTGGCATCGGTACTTCGGAATTCATCATCATGGGGCTGCTGCCCGATCTCGCCCGCAGCTTCCAGGTCAGCATTCCCAAGACTGGAATTCTGGTTTCCGGCTATGCGCTCAGCGTTACGCTAGGATCGCCGCTGGTGGCCCTTGCCCTGTCGCGCATGGACCGTAAACGGGCGCTGCTTATTTTGATGGGCATGTTTCTCGCCGGGAATGCCCTTTGTGCCTTGGCCCCAACCTTTCTTCTACTACTCCTTGCCCGGATTCTCACCGCACTCTGCCATGGCGCGTTCTTTGGCATCGGCAGCATCATGGCTTCTCACCTGGTGCCTAGCTCCGAGCGTGCCCAGGCAATTGCGATTATGTTCAGCGGCCTCACGCTGGCCAATGTGCTTGGGGTTCCAGCCGGCACTGCCTTAGGTCAGGCGTTTGGATGGAGGTTTGCCTTTTGGGCCATCGTTCCCGTTTGCCTGGTCGCCGGCATCGGGCTTTTTCGCCTGGTTCCCCACCAGCCGGCGGAAAGGATTCACCTCAAGCACGAATTTCACGCCGTGGTCCGGCCCCAGGTGCAACTGGTGCTGGCGATGAGCACGCTCTCTTCGGTTTCTTTGTTCTGCGTCTTCACCTACATCGCGCCAATCCTGGAGCAGGTGACGCATCTCTCTCCGGCCGCGGTGACCAGGGTGTTGGTGGTGTTCGGCGTTGGCATCACATTGGGTAATCTGGTGGGCGGCAGGCTGGCGGATTGGAAGCAGATGCCGGTGCTCATTGCCGGAATCATGCTGTTGATCCTGATCTTCCTGGCGATGCCTTTGCTGGAAACCAAGGTGGTCCCCGCGGTGCTTATGGTGTTTGTGTGGGGCTGCATTCACTTCGCGGCCGGCGCTCCCTTGCAGGCGCGCATCGTGGATCAAGCGAAGGGAGCCCCGAATCTGGCCTCGACCCTGAACCAGGGTGCCTTCAATCTGGGGAACGCATTGGGCGCAAGCCTGGGCGGCATCATGCTGACCGAAGGTATCGGCTACCGGTATCTCTCATTGGGGAGTGCGGCCGTTGCCAGCGTGGCTTTGCTGGTGGCGCTGGTTGCATTGCGGGTAGAGCGCCGATCCGCAGAAGAAAGCCGGATGGTATCGGCCTAAAAGGCTGGACGCCGAGATGCAGAAAGATGAACCTGGTTCTCTCCACGCCGCCGCACCAACTCAGTCCCGAAGGGAGTCTGACAGCCCCGGACGACAGTGCTTGGGTCGATATGAGCAATTCGACCAGTCCCGTTCAAGGGACGGCTGAACACAGGCGACGAGGCTCCAGCCGTCCCTGGCAGGTCCAGCTTTTCGGCTAACCCAGGACTGTCGTCCTGGGCGTCAACGTCCCTTGGGACTGACCGCGTGGAGAGACTGCGGGCGTGGAGAGTCGCGATTCCCATGCCAGTTTCGCGAAACGAACTCCAGCCACACCGCCGCACCAGAAGCGACAACCTATCTTCACGCGCCAGACCCATAAAATCAGAAGGGCATGAAGAAGAAACTCCGGGTGGGCATACTCTTTGGCGGACGTAGCGGCGAGCATGAAGTCTCTCTGCTCTCGGCCGCCTCGGTCCTCAAGGCAATCGATCGCACGCGTTACGAGGTAGTGCCCATCGGCATTACCAAACAAGGCCGCTGGCTCATCTCCGGCGATGCCGAGCGACTATTATCGGGCGATTTCCCTGACACCGGCACCCTCCGTGCCGGCGATCCGCAACACACCGCACCTGCTGCTCTTTTAGCCAAAGGGGAAGGCGTCATCGTGCCGCCCATGCCCCATAGCGGAACCCTCGTACCGTTCGAACGCGAAGCGTCTTCCATCCCTCCGGCCCACGACGTGTTGCAGTTGGATGTCGTCTTCCCTGTTCTCCACGGCACGTTTGGCGAAGACGGCACCATGCAGGGTCTGTTCGAACTCGCCGGATTAGCCTACGTCGGATCGGGAGTACTCGGCTCGGCCACCGGCATGGACAAAGAAGTGATGAAGCGCCTCTTCCTCGCCGCCGGGTTGCCCATTACAAAACACGTCACCTTCCTCCGCCACGAATGGAAGCAAACCCCGAAAAAGGTCATCACGAAACTCGAAACAGCATTGAAGTATCCGCTCTTCGTTAAGCCCGCGAACCTCGGCTCCTCAGTCGGCATCAGCAAAGCGCACGATCGCAAGGAGCTCGGGCCGGCCATCGACCTCGCCGCGGGCTTCGATCGAAAAATCGTGGTGGAGCAGGCAGTGGGAAGCCCGCGGCAACCGCGCAAAAATGGGCAAAGCCCGCGAACTGGAAGTGGCGGTGCTGGGCAACGATGAACCCAAAGCCTCGGTGGTCGGCGAAATCGTCCCCGGCAAGGAGTTCTACGACTACGAGGCCAAATATCTGAGCGAGGGCTCAGTCGCCATCATCCCCGCAAAGCTGACCAAGAAGCAAAGCCAACAGGTGCAGGCAATGGCGCTCGATGCCTTTCGTGCCTGTGACTGCGCCGGCCTGGCGCGCGTGGACTTTCTCCTTGAGGCGGGCGACTCCGGACGGCTCTATCTGAACGAGATCAACACCATGCCCGGCTTCACCTCCATCAGCATGTACCCCAAGCTATGGGAAGCGTCGGGCGTGAAATATCGCGACCTCATTTCCAGGTTGATTGAGCTGGCGCTGGAACGCAAAGCAGAACAGGAACAAATCTCCTACTCGCGGTGATATGGTCGTGAGCGTTGACGAAATTGCTCTAAACTTGGTGTAAGCAAGGAGCCGCCATGACCCTGCTCGATGCACCCACATATGATCCTGCCAAGGCACGCACGCGTAAGAATATTTTGATTGCGGGCCTGGTCGCCTGCCTGTTGCTTGCAGGCTTTCTCTGGTACTTCTGGAACTGGCCGCAGGAGCACCGAGTCAATCAATTCTTCGCGGCGATCGAAGCCAACAACCTGCCCAAGGCCTTCGGAATCTGGAATCACGACCCGGACTGGCAGCAACACACGCAGCAATATGCCTCCTATCCCTACGGCCGCTTTGAAGTCGATTGGGGCCACAACAGCGACTGGGGCGACATCAAGACGCACAAGATCACGATGTCGAAAACTGTGGGCTCCGGCGTGGTGGTCGGGGTTGAAGTGAACGGGCAGAAGAAGCCCGTCTTCCTGTGGGTACAGCGCAGCAATAAAACGCTGGGCTTCTCCCCCGTCCAACTCGCAACAGATTAAGCGTTCAGAACGGTGAGCAGCTTTTCCAGGCTGGCGGGATCGTCCACCTGCGTGCACTTCTGACTACGGTCAATCTGCCGCAACAGCCCGCAGAGCACTTTGCCCGGACCCACTTCAATAAAGGTCGAGACTCCTTCGGCGATCAGCAGCTGCATGGATTCTGTCCAGCGAACCGCGCCGGTGACTTGCCGGATCAGAGCATCGCGCAACTTGTCGCCGTCCGTGACCAGTGCGGCATCCACGTTGACCACAACCGGTATCTTCGCCGCGGAAAACGGGATCTCCTGCAGGATTGGGCTCAGTCCATCCTGTGCGGGCTGCATCAGGCTGCAATGGAACGGCGCGGAGACCTGCAGCAGAACCGCTCGCTTGGCGCCGCGTTCCTTAGCCAGCGCCACGGCCCGCTCGACCGCCGCCGTCGCTCCCGAGATGACGATTTGTTCAGGACTGTTGAGGTTGGCCGGTTGCACCGGCTCGCTCTCACTCGATGCATCCCGGCAAACGGCGATCAGGGCCTCCGCCGGCATGCCCAGAATCGCGGCCATAGATCCCTGGCCTGCGGGCACGGCCTGCTGCATCAACTGCCCGCGGCGGCGAACCGTGCGCGCAGCCGCCGCAAAATCAATCACGCCGGCAGCAACGTTGGCCGAGTATTCTCCCAACGAGTGCCCGGCTACGAAATCCGCGGTGACTCCTGCCTCAGCCAGCACGCGCAGCACCGCCACGGAAACAGTAAAGATTGCAGGCTGGGTGAACTCGGTCAGCCGAAGCTGCTCTTCGGGTCCCTGAAAGCAGAGGTTCGCCAGATCGAAGCCGAGGGCGTCGTTGGCTTCCTCGAATGTTCGGTGCGCCACCGGGAATGTTGAGGCGAGGTCACGGCCCATGCCTACGCTTTGGGAACCTTGACCGGGGAATAGGAAAGCAGTCTTACTCATGTTGTTTTCAAGGAATCCGGGAAGGGAAACAGCGGCTCTCCATCTTAGTAGAGCGGCCTAGTAAGGAGGTTGGATGGGCCCGCTCAACTCCGGCTCCGGCTCCGGCTCCCCGGGCCGCCGGCAGGCAAACTCCTGCTCCAGTTGCTGGTTAACACCTGCCAGCGCGAACTCAGCGGTTACCCGAATACCGTTATAGATGGCGCGGTCGTTCGAAGATCCGTGGTTCACAATGCAAACCCCGCGGATGCCCAGCAGCGGCGCCCCGCCGTACTCTGAATAATCCAATCGCTTCTTGAAGTCGTCGAATGCCTTGCGCGAAAGCAGCGCACCCACCTGCGCGGTGACCGTCGAATTCAACGACTGTCGCAGCAGATCCCGTACCAGGCGGGCCAGTCCCTCGGACGTTTTCAGCGCCACATTGCCCACAAACCCATCGCATACCACCACGTCCGCGCGGCCGTTGTAGATGTCCCGGCCCTCTACGTTGCCGATGAAATTGAAGGAAAGCTGCTTGAGCAGCGCAGAAGACTCGCGGGTAAGATCATTGCCCTTACCCTCTTCTTCGCCGATCGACAGCAGGCCAACGCGGGGACGAGGAATCTTCAGCACGCTCCGGGCGTACATCTCGCCCATGACCGCGAACTGCTCCAGATTGTGTGGCTTGCAGTCAACATTGGCGCCTACGTCGAGCAGCACGCAGGGCGAGCCAGTGGAGGTAGGCAGCAGCGCGGCCAACGACGGACGATCCACCCCGGGTAGTGCTCCCAGCACCATTTTTGCCAGGGCCATCGCGGCCCCGGTATTGCCTGCCGTCAGGAAGCCCGCCGCCTTTTTCTCTTTGACCAGGCGGAGCCCGACGCGCATCGTGCTACCCGGTTTCTTGCGGATCGCGGTCGCCGCCTTCTCGTCCATGCTGATCCATTCCGTCGCCGGAACGATCACGATGGGGAGCCGCTCGCCCCTGGTTGCGTCGTGCAACGCAGCCCGCAGACGATCCTCCGGACCCACCAGGTGGACCCGGACCGGAAGCTGGCGGCAAGCATGAATGGCGCCTTTGATCTCAGGATCGGGAGCCTTATCCGACCCCATGGCATCGAGCGCGATATCCGTGAGCGTGGGCACGGAACGGATTAGGCTTCCTTGGCTTCGAGCACTTCGCGACCCTTGTAGATGCCGCATTTGGGGCAAGCCCTGTGTGGTAGTTTCCGCTCGTGGCAGTTAGGACATTCCGATGTGGTAATGGGAGTGAGCGCGTCGTGTGAACGGCGCTTGGAGGTGCGGGCCTTGGAGTGGCGCCGCTTTGGATTCGGCATTGCAGATTCCTTTCAGGCGTTCTCCCCGGCTGTGCGGCACCAGCCTGAGATCGCTCTCAACTTTAACTTTTGATCTTGCTGCGGAGGTCGGCAAGGGCTGTCCACCGCGCATCGACCTGACTTGTATCGCAGTCGCATATCTCGTTGTTGCGATTACGTCCGCATCGAGGGCAGAGTCCTTTGCATTCCTGCTGGCAGAGCGCTCTTGCCGGCAGGGAGAGCAACACCTGCTCGCGCAATACGTCCTCAACCGCAAGACGGCCTCCTTCATAGTACCCGATTTCGGTATCGGAGGTCGAGATAGCGTGCTCCGAGGCGTCGGCGTCGACACCGGCGGGGCGGAAAAGCAGGTCGAAGTCTTCTTCGAGGCTTTCGGCGACTGGATCCAGGCAGCGGGCACAGGGCATTTCGAAATTGCCCCGGTAGCCGGCGCGCAATCGGATGTCCTGGATGAGATTATGCGGTCCGCGATGCTCAGTGAGCAGGTCGGCGCGGCCCTTTACCGGCATTCCATCGATTTGGCGGATTCCAGAACCGTAGTCGATGGCCCCGGCCGGGACTGTCTCACTGAACTCGATCGGCTCCCGCTCGAGATCGAGCACCGTAATCACAATGGCCATAGCACTCTCCGGCTCAAAAGCGGTAAAACACCCCGATGTTTGGTTCCAGGGTCGTTCGTAGCGTCTTGGTATCGATCGCGAACTGGTGAAAATCAGGCGTCTTATATTTTAAGCCGCGCAGCCCGCCCTGTACCCCGATTCGCTTATACAACGAATAGTTCAGGCCCAGGTTCCAGGTGAACTCCGGGAGCAGCTGAGAGGGCAAGCTCGTCCCTGGCTGGTTCACATTGGTGACCGTCCCGGCGATGGGAGAAAAGACGATGATCCCGCCCCCCAGTGCCAGGTATGCCTCAACCCCGTGATACGCGGGTGATTGAAGCAGGTAGGAGACGCTGAAGTCGGTCACATTGCTCTGCACCTTGACCACGTTCTTGTTGTAGGACTCATAGAACTTGGTGTAGCCAACATTCACTTCGTAGCCTAACCAGGGACGCCAGGGCTGGCGAAAACTGACCAGCGCGCCGCCCGACTCGGTCGTGTCGTCGCGAATAAAGTTGCCGTTGGCCGCGCCCGTAACCTGGTAAAGACCAGCCACGCCAAGATCGAATTTCTCTTTGGGCGCGGTGACCGTCTGCATGGTTTGCGTGTCTTGTGCACGACAGGGGACAGCCAATGTCAGCATGCCGCCTACCATCAGTGCGCTTAAGAAAGAGGGAAACCGCCGGCTTCGGGCCGAGCTTCGGGCCGATTCAGGGAAGGTTGGGAACTTTTTCAAACTGACACTCTGCATGGTTGAGTCTTATCCCACTATATATGGTTCCATCGGCTCGGTTTGCCTCTAGAGCCTCCGCCAATCGTCGCCCGCGAAGAGTCGAATGCCGGCAATTCCAGCGGCGCCGGCCAATATGCAATCCGGAGCATTGTCGACGGTCACTCCGCCCAGAGCCAGGACTGGGGTTCCCCGCGCAGCTGCGCAAGCGAGGCGCAGACCTTCGAGGCCCTGGGCAGGCGGGGAATACCCAGCTGAGAGTTTTTCGAAGACCGGGGAAAAAAGTATCAGGTCCACCTGCTCTGCGCAGGCCACATCGATTTCCGGCAGGTTGTGGCAGGGTACGCTAATGATCGGGCTGGCGAAGCGGGAGGCTTTCCGCACGCTGCTGGCCGCGCCCGGGAGAGGCTTGCCCGCAAGGTGCACTCCATCTGCCCCGGCCGCCAGCGCCAGGGCCGCAGACTCGGGCGTAGAAACATTCACCAGCAGTTTAGACCGCCGGTGATCGATTTTCGCCGCTACTTCCCGGGTGAGCGACTGAAGGGCGGCCCCACTCAGATCCTTCTCGCGCAGTTGGATAAAATCCACGCCGCCGGTCGACCACTCCTCCATTAGGCCGAGAAGTGGCCGGGTGGCCCCTAAGCGGTCTGTAATGGCACACAGTTGCATAGAGTATGCTAACCGCAGGTCATGCTGTTTCATTTCGGGGTTTTGTCCAGGTAACAGAAATACGAAATTAATCTGCTCACTTCGTTCTTCCGGTACCCTTCCAACAAGGCATGATTACCTACGATCTACTCATCATTGGTTCCGGCCCTGCGGGGCAACGCGCCGCTATCTACGCGAATAAGCTGGGCAAGCGGGCCGCTGTGGTTGAGCGTATGCGGACCATCGGTGGTGTTTCCGTCAATACGGGCACCATCCCCAGCAAAACCATGCGCGAAGCCGTGATGCATCTTTCCGGCTATAACTACCGGCAGATCTACGGCATGAATTACAAGGTCAAGGAAAAGATCACGATGGCGGATCTCGCTTTCCGCGTCCAGCATGTGATCAAGACCGAAATCGATGTGACCGAGGCGCAGCTTTCGCGTAACGGGATCGACGTGCTTCCCGGCGTGGCCAGCCTGGAAGACGCCAACCACGTGAAGGTGACCAACGAGGGTGGGACGCAGACCTACGAGGCGAAGAACATCATCATCGCCACCGGCACCAAGCCGGCTGACTCGCCCAGGGTACCCATCAACGGGCGTTCCATCGTCAACAGCGATCAGATCCTCGAGCTGCCCAACCTGCCCAAGTCGCTGATCGTGGTAGGCGGTGGTGTCATCGGCGTGGAGTACACCTGCATGTTCGCCGCGCTCGGCGTGCGCGTCACCCTGATCGAAAAGCGGCCCAAGCTGCTGGAGTTTGCCGACCAGGAAATTGTGGAAGCCCTCAGCTACCACCTGCGCGACAGCCGCGTGACCATGCGTCTGAACGAGGAAGTGGAAAGCGTAGAAGAGCTGCCCGATTGCAGCGTAGTCGCGAACCTGGAAAGCAAGAAGAGAATTTCCGGCGGCGCGTTGCTCTATGCGGTCGGCCGCTCCGGTAATGTCGAGCAACTCAACCTGGGCTCCGTTGGCATCGAGCCGGATTCTCGCGGCCGCATCCCGGTAGACAAAGACTTCCGCACTAAGGTTCCGAACATCTTCGCCGTGGGAGATGTGATTGGCTTTCCCAGTCTGGCCTCAGTGTCGATGGAACAAGGCCGAATCGCCGTCGCGCGCGCCTTCGGCAACGAGCACCTGGTCTCCAATCCCAGCTACTATCCCTACGGGATTTATACGATCCCGGAGATCTCATTTATCGGCAAGACCGAGGAGCAGCTCACCGACGAAGATGTGCCCTACGAAGTGGGCGTCGCGTATTATCGCGAGATTGCCCGCGGCCAAATCAGGGGAGATACCACCGGCCGCCTGAAAATTGTTTTTCATCGCGAGACACGGCATCTTTTGGGAGTGCATATCATAGGCGAGGGCGCCAGCGAACTGCTCCACATCGGGCAGGCCGTTATGGCCCTCGGCGGTACACTGGACTACTTCATCGATACGGTGTTCAATTACCCCACCCTTGCCGAGTGCTACAAGGCTGCCGCATTTAACGGCATCAACCGGCTTGCCCGGGCGGCGGACTAAGGGAGGGGCGCATGGGCAGAACGATTGGCGTTGTCGTGTCCTCGAAAATTGTTGCGGGGCTCGTTGAAGATCACAAACTGGTTGGATCGCTGGGCTCATATCCGGCGAACCCGGACGACCACGAAGCGCTGCTGGAACATCCCTTTGAGAGCCTTTGCCATTTAATCAGCGATCAGGTTTTGGCTCTCCATCCGGAGGGCAAGTTCGATGCGATCGGGGTGGCCATTCCCGGGATCATCCGCAATGGGATTTGTGAGGATTCTCCCAACCTGGCTCAGCTAAAGGGTGCGAACGTTGCCGAATCGTTAGCGGCGATCTTCCGCTCGAAGGGGATTGATGCGCCGCTGAAGACTTTGAACGATGCGGATGCCGTGGCTGCAGGGCTGGCCGTTACCCAGCGCCGGACGGATCGACTCGTGCGTGTCTGGACCATCGGCAACGGTATCGGGTTCGGCCGCTTTCCTTACGCCGAGGGCGTCTGGGAGGGCGGTCACATGGTAGTGACTCTCGATCCCAAGGAGACTTACTGCGGCTGCGGGGGAAGAGGGCACCTGGAAGGAATCATGGGTTACCGCGCGATGCGGCTGCGCTTCCTCGACATGGAGCCGGAAGAAGTTTTTGCGGCGGCCAAGAAGGGCGACGCCCGCTGCATGGACTTTGTGCGTCTCTGGCACCGCGGTCTTGGCGCCGCCACAGCCACCTCGATTCACCTGGGTGGACCCGGCCGTTTTTACTACACCGGCCTCAACGTGCGCTTCCTCGACCTGAATCTGCTCAAGGAATATTTGTGGCAAATGGTCAAAATGAGCCCGCTACAAAGCTACTCATTGGAAGTTGTGCCGGACAGTCCCGAAGTAGCCGTCATCGGAGCAGCCGCCTCGGCGCTCTTAGCTCCGGCGTCTTAGAGTCGCGTCTCACGCAGGTGATCGTGCGTCGCGTGCGGCTTTTGCTATTTCTCAGGCTCTCAGTCAGTCCCCAGCACCGGAGGTGCGTGGTTATACCAGCCCAGGCCATCGGCCTGGGTCTAAGCAACCCACATCATTCAGGAGGGCTGAAAGCCCGATTTATGTTCTTCAGCTTGGCGGCTAAGGATGGATCGGGCCTACGGCCCTCACGAATTCTCGGTTACGGAGACCCAGGCCTTCGGCCTGGGCTGGTATAACCACGCACCTTCGGTGCTCGCCACGAATCTCCCGGAACTCGCCGCACAGGACGCGCAAAAAGCGGGTATTCGCTCATGGCTTACTTGAGGACGGCAAACGATAGCTGAGGCATTTCTCGGTACGGGCCGAAGCCCGTACCCACGAAACTACGAATAACTCCGCTGGTAGATCCGCGACAGCCGGTCATGCCATGTCAGCCGATCCGGGTCGAACCACGCCCAGGCAAACCCCAGGCCCAGCGGAGCGGCCGAGAGGAGCACATACAAAACCCGCATGCACATTGCCTTCCGCGTAGGGTTGTCGTCATCGAACGTACACAGCGCGATTTTCGCGTAGCGCATACCAGGGGTTCCGTCGGAATACTTGAAGAACAAGTATTGGTACAACAATCCAAACCCGGCCAGCACCAGACCGGCGGCCACCAGCGCAGGTTTTCCCGAGGGAGGATGCACCGTGCACGCCGCAAACACCAGCACGAAGATAGAGAAGGCAGAGACGATCAGAGCCAGGTCAAAAATCCCGGCCATGATTCTGTCTTCCATTGCCGCCGTTTTGAGAGGGATTTGCGGTGACACCGGTTCCCGATCCGTAGACGATTCGTTGTCCAGCCGGATAGGAGACCAATCTGCCGGCATCGCGCCGATATTGACTGTCTGCGAGATACTCTCGGGTGCGACTTCAAAAATCCGCAGCTGATCCAGTTCGTCATGTGAGGTCTCACGCAACGGACCCTCCGCCAAGCGAGGGCGCATTTTGCGCGCTGCCACCAGTTCCCGCGGAAACTCGATCAGATTCACCGCCAGCGGTTCAACCGTCGCAAACACCGGCTCTTCCTCCACCACCTCGGCGTAATGAAGCACATCCTCTTCTTCTTCAGCGCTGAAACAAGCATTCCAGCTGTCGGGTAGAGGTTGCGGCAAAAGAGAAGCGGCATCGCTGATAGGAACCGCACTGGCGGCAGACTTCTCCGCTCGAGCGCGAGCTTCAGCGGCGAGCACCTCGCTGTAAGAGGGAGCATTTGCGTAACGCTGGGCGACCTTAGCCGCCAACTGGGATGCGCGGGTACCGGCTTTACGCTCTACCTGCTCCAGACCAGGAAGTGCGATTTGTTCCTCCCGCTTCCGTAAGCGGCGCGTGCGCGTCGCAGCAAGGCGCTCGCTTAGTTCTGTCTTCCATGCCGGCATAATCTCTGCGTCCGCATGCGAAAGCTGTTCCCCGACGTTCGACGAAGAAGGACTCAATTCTGTTCTCCTCTTAAATAGTGCATGTTGCGTGGCCCCGTAGAACAAAAACTGGAGATGAGCACACACTTCGCCGTGTGTACCTTATTTGAGCGACATGGGAGCGGAGGCAACAGAAACACGCTTTCCTTCTTCATTGGCAGTGCAATGAAGGTGAGAGAACGGGCCTGAATTTCACCAGAGCGACGGCGTGATCAAGTACCTTGGGTATGGGCCATTTGCTATCCTAGCCTTGCCCCTGGGTAAATGAGAGTCCGTACCTTTTTGTTTATCACAGCGTTAATGCTGTGTCATCCGAAGCTTTGGCCGCAGGCGTTGACCAAGCAGTTTCCCGCGGCTTCAGGCCCCTCGTCGCTTCCCGACGCACCCGATTATCCGATTGCTGAAGTGGTGGCCGCGCGGCCCGCTGGTGTCCCCGTGCGCTTCGAATCCAGGCAGCAGGAGAAGCATGGCGAGGTCTATTCGCTGATCGGCGACGTTCGCATCGAATACAAGGACTACATTCTCACCGCGGATAAAGTTTCCTACAATCGCGAAACCGGCGACGCCGAGGCCGATGGGCATGTACGCCTCCAGGGGGGACGCAACAACGAACTCGTCCTCGCCGATCATGGCAAGCTCAATTTCGAACTGGAGACCGGCCGCTTCGAAAACGTAACCGGAAGCATTGGCCGTCAGCCCTCGGCCAGCAAAAAGAAGCTGGTATACACCACGGCCAATCCATTTCTATTTACCGGCCGTGTGCTTATCAAGGAAGGGCCAGAGCGCTACCAGGTGATCCAGGGCACCATGACCTCCTGCCTCCTGCCCGACCCCGACTGGCGGATCCATTCCTCGGTGATCCGCATGAATTATGGAGTGGCGAAGGCCAAAAACAGCTACTTCACACTGCTCGGCGTGCCCATTCTTTACCTGCCCTACGTCACCCACCCGGTGGACGCGGATGCCAGGCAGAGCGGGCTCCTGCTCCCGGTTTTTGGTGTTTTCTCAACCAAGGGAACCGTCGTCGGCGAATCGATCTACCTGGTGATCAACCGCAACGCGGACGCCACTTTTGGCGCCCAATACTTCTCCAAGCGCGGCTGGTCCCCCAGCGGCGATTTCCGCTATCGCGGCCGGGGAGAAGATTTTGTCAATGCCCGTTTTACCGCCGTGTGGGACCGGGGATTAGCGCCGGATTACGTCAACCAGGGCGGCCAGGATATCGTGTTCAGCGGCCGGCGCGACTTTGACCTGGACGAGCACACCCGCGCCGTCGCTACTGGTGAATATCTCAGCTCCTTTGTCTATCGCGAGGCGTTTGCCGAATCCTTTGCGCTGGCGGTCGCCTCCCAGGTCACGTCGTCGGCATTCGTCACCCACAATGACGCGGGACGCTCGGCGAGCATCAGCTTCGACCGCTATCAGAATTTTGAAGGCACTCACCCAGGTGGGCAACACCTTCAACACGCCGCAGATCCGCATCTTGCACGTGCCTAGTCTCGATTTCAACACCATTGACCGACCTCTTCGCGCGACGCCGATGCGCTGGAGCTTGGATAGTTCCGCAGCTGGAATCAGCCGCAGTGAGCCGAAGCTACAAGACAGGTGTCATCCGGCCGCTTCGATCTCTATCCCCACCTCTCTCTGCCCTTGCACTTCGATGGTTGGACGCTGCGGCCGGAGGTAGGTGCTCGCGAAACTTATTACACCCAAAGCCAGACTCCCAGCAGCACTACACCACGGCCGGGGAATGGCAGCGTCAATCGCTCTGATCTGGAGGCAAGTTTCGAGCTCCGGCCACCGGCGCTGATGCGCGATTTCAAAGCGCCCAGCCCTGGAACGGCTCTTCGGCAGCGACCTGCGGCACACCATCGAACCGGAGATCCAGTATCGCTTCGTTGCCGGGGTGAACAACTTCGCTTCCATTCCCCGCTTCGACACCACAGACGTGGTCAGCGATACGAATGAGGTGGAATACTCGCTCACGCAAAGGCTCTTCTTCAAACACTTACATCCCACACCCTGTAGCAGTGGCGATCTCCCTGCGACCAATCAATGGCATCATTAGCCTTCCCGCTAGCTATACAGAATGCGGCGGCGATACCGATGCCTGGATTACCTGGAAGCTGGCCGCAAAGTACTTCTTCGACCCCAACTTCGGCGGCGCCGCCACTCCCTTCCGGCGCAATGTGCTGACGTCTACTCTGGACTTCACCGGGGTGGCTTTCCTCAACGGGCCAAGGAGCAATACGCCGCTCATCTCGCGCTTCAAAGTGCGCACCAGCGAACACAGTGACCTGGAATGGGATGCGGACTATGACTTCAAGACTGGCCGGATGGACGCCAGCAACGTGTTCGCCGACTACCGGCGAGACAGCGTGTTCGGCAGCGTGGGCTACTCCAGCCTTAAGGCGTTGAACGCCATCGTTCACCTCGGACCTGGCCAGCCAGGTAACGAAATACAACCTGCTGCGTATGTTGCTGGGGTATGGGGCGCCAACGAAGCGCGGGCTGAGTGCCGGCTGCCGATGCCGGATATGACTTTGTTCAGAATGCGTTGCAGTATGGCGGCATCCAGACCTCCTATAACTGGGACTGTTGTGGGTTTAGCGTCGAATATCGCCGCCTGGCCCTGGGATCGGTGCGAAACGAGAATCAATACGGCTTCAACTTCACCCTGGCGGGCGTAGGCGCGGCGGGAAATCTGAAGCATTCAGAGCGCATCTTTTGATTCTGCCCGGCCGCCGCTGGACACGCTGGTGGGAAAACCGGTCTAATGAAGAGATGCTATGGAAAGGTGGTTGTCTTGCCTGTTCGCCGTACCCTGGTTTGGTGCCTGCTCATTTGTCTTTCTGCAGGCTGTAAGGCGCAGAGTTCCCCCAGCACTGCATCGAATACTGTCTCGCCCGTCCCCGCTACCCAGCTTAATCGGAGAATCGAAGTCCTGGTGCGCTCGCAGTTTGAAGTGCCTCCGAATGTGGACGTTGCGATTGGGGCCACCAGCAAAAGCGAATTTCCCGGGTTTGACAATCTGCCCATTACTTTCTCCAGCAATGGCAAGCACACGGTGGTGAATTTTCTCCTCTCCAGTGACGGCAACACGGTTGCGCGCCTGGAAAGGTTTGACATCAGTCACAGTCCGTCGGACATGATCTCGCTGCAAAACCGTCCCGTGCGCGGGACGTCCGATGCCAAGGTCACCATCGTGAATTTTGATGACCTGGAATGCCCGTATTGTGCGCGCATGCACGAGCAGCTCTTCCCCGCCACCCTGGATCGCTATAAAGGGCTGGTCAAGTTCTTCTACAAGGACTACCCGCTGGTCGAAATCCACCCCTGGGCTATGCACTCCGCGGTAAACGCGAACTGCCTTGCGGAACAGAGCCCGGAGGCCTATTGGAAGTTTGTGGACTACGTGCATTCGCACGGGTCCGACGTCACCGGACCGTCGAAAGACGTTCACGAGGCGCAGAAGACGTTGGACAAGCTTGCGCGGGACGAGGGCCAGCGTTCCCAGCTGGACCAGCCCAAGCTCGACGCATGCATCGTTAAGCAGGACGAATCCGCGGTACGTGCATCGATGAAGCAAGGAGACAGTCTTGGCGTGAACGGGACGCCCACCTTGTTTATCAACGGCGAGCGCATCTCCGGTGCCCTGCCACAGCCGGAGCTTTGGATCGCGATCGACCGGGCTCTGCGAGAGGCCGGTGTCCAGCCTCCGCCGCAGGTAGCGGAAGAGGTAAAGAAACCAACGCCGCCGGCCCCAAAATAGTGACCATGCGATCGCGAGGAGAAAGACCGTTGGAACGACTGCTAGTGCCCGCCCTGCCACGCAACTTCGCTGTGGCCGTTGCCTGTACCTCGGTAAGCATGGTGTTGTTCAGCGCTGTTCTGGGTTGCAAACACAGCTACGGGCCAGACGTGGTGGCAACGGTGAACGGAGAGCCTATCCAACGTTCGGAAGTCGAGAAGCTCTACCGCGACAACCTGGGCAATAACAAGGAAGCATCTACCAAGGAGCAGGCCGAGGCCACCCGGCTGGGCTATTTGAAGCAGCTGATTGACGAGGAAATGCTGCAACAGGCGGCCAAGAAAATGAACCTGGTGGCCAGCGACGAAGAGGTTGACGCCAAGCTTGCTGAGATGAAGGCGCCCTACACCCAGGAAGAATTTGACAAGCGCCTACAGGCTGCCAGCCTGTCGCTGAACGAGCTCCGCGTCCAGATCCGGCGCAATCTCACATCAGAAAAATTGATGAACAAGGAAGTGAACTCGCGCATCAACATCACGGACGCGGATGTCAGCAATTTTTACAACGCAAACAAGGCCCAATTCAACTTCATCGAGCCAAAGTACAACATTGCTGACATAGTCGTGACCTCCCAACCCGCACCGGCGCGGCAGGGAACCAACCTGCAGAACAGCAAAGCGGGTGACGATACTGAAGCGCGCAAGAAGATCGCAATGATTCACAACCGCCTGGAAAGTGGAGAAGACTTTGCCACCCTGGCCTCGAACCTGTCGGAAAACACCAATGATGCCGGCAACGGCGGCAATATGGGCTTTGTTCCGGAATCGAGTCTGCGCAGCCAGCCTCCGCCGATTTTCGCCGCAATCTCCAGGCTCCAGCCGGGACAAATCACGGACGTGATTCCAATATTGGCCCCGGGTGCGAAGACTCCTGTGGGCTATGCCATCTACAAGCTGATAGAAAAAGAGCCGGCCGGCCAGCGCGAGCTAAACGACCCCCGCGTGCAGCAGGACATCCGCCAACAACTCCGCGACAACCGCTCCCAACTCCTGAGAGCCGCCTACTACGAAATGATGCGCAATCAAACCAAGGTAGAAAACCACCTGGCGGAACAAATCTTCAAAAACGGCGCTCAGTAGAGTCTTCGAAATAACCTGAGGAGATGGACGAACTCGACGCCGACTCTGCCGAAATGCGCGCATTTTCCGGTAGCCACTGCTCTGATGCTCTGTATCAGGGCACGACTTTAGTCGTGCCGTACTGGGGAGACAATGAGGGCTTTAGCCCCTGAGGTACGCTCTTCTACACCTAATGACGAACCCGTTTTTTCCCGTCTCAATACACCATCAAGAACAAGAGTTTTTGTGCAGCGTCTGCCGGCACCCTCGTTCAGAAAAGGTGCGTCTGCCTTCCCGGCAACGGAAGCCCGAAATGTTCATACGCCAGCCGGGTCGCCACTCGTCCCCGAGGCGTTCGATCCAGAAAGCCGATCTGGATCAAAAAAGGCTCATACACTTCCTCCAAAGCATCCTCTTCTTCCGCCAGGCTGGCTGCCAGCGTATTGAGCCCCACCGGACCACCGTCGTACTTCTCGATAATGGTCAGCAGCAGCCGGCGGTCGAGGTCGTCAAAGCCGTGAGCGTCGACCCCAAGCAGCTTCAGGGCCGCTTGCGGCGGTTGCCCGGTCGATGCTGCCCGTACCCCGTACCTGGGCATAGTCGCGCACCCGGCGCAGCAGCCGGTTGGCGATGCGCGGTGTCCCGCGCGAACGCAAGGCGATCTCTGCCGCTCCGTCCCGATCAATCGGCACGTTCAATACCTCTGCCGACCGTTCGACGATGAAGCGCAGTTCATCTTCGGTGTAAAACTCTAACCGCAGCAGGATCCCAAAGCGCGATCGCAGGGGCGAGGTAAGCAATCCCGGGCGGGTAGTTGCCGCGATAAAGGTGAACGGCTTGATTTCCATCACGTGGGTTCGGGCCGCCGGTCCCTGCCCGATGATGATGTCCAGCTTGTAGTCCTCGAGTGCGGTATAGAGTTTTTCCTCGAGCACCGGTTGCAAGCGGTGGATCTCATCCAAAAAGAGCACCTGGCGATCCCGCAGATTCGTCAGGATCGCGGTCAAATCTCCCTGAATCTGCAGTGCCGGACCCGAAGTCTGCTGAAAACCGACATCGAGCTCGTTAGCAATAATCGTCGCCAGCGTCGTCTTACCCAGACCGGGCGGCCCGAATAACAGCACATGGTCCAATGCTTCGCCGCGCGACTTCGCCGCCGTGAGAGCAATGGCCAACTGCTCCTTGGCCTTTTCCTGGCCAATGAACTCCCTCAGCCACTTCGGCCGCAGCTTCAGTTCAAACGATTTATCATCTTCAACGCTGTCGGCGGAGACCAGCCGCTCAGATTCGCTTTTGCCGGCGGACATTGGCATCAGATTAGCAGCAAGGGCCCCCTCGTGTTTCGCCTTCTGTCATTTGATCGGCGGCGCGAAGCGCATCCAAAACGGGAAGGAACCCACATTCTGGGTAGAATCATCATCTATGCTTTTAACCAAGCTGCTTCAGCAGCGAAAGAAACTACTCCGCATCTTCGGAATCATGTCGGCGACAGCCGTCGCCTGCATTGCCATTCTGTACTTCTCCATCCCCATGGCCGACACGCAGCAGAACAAATTCGATGTGATTCTGGTGCTGGGCAATCCCGCCACAGACAATGGCTCGATTGCGCCCCTGGCCCAGTCGCGCGTAGTCGAGGGCATCCGGCAATATCGCGCCGGAGTCGCGCCCCGGATCATGATGACCGGGGGTGCAGTGCGCAACCAGTTTGTCGAGTCTCAGGTGATGATGCAGTATGCCCACGCCCAGGGTGTACCCCTATCTGCGCTCTATATCGAAGAACAATCGCACAACACCATCCAGAACGCCTATTACTCGTACCGGATCATGCAGGTGGAGGGATGGACATCGGCGCTGATCGTCACCTCACCCACCCATGTGCGCCGCGCCAGCCTCATCTTCCAACACTATCCTCTTGCCTGGAAGATGGACATAGCGCCGTGGCCACCCGATTACCCGCTCTGGAGGAAGGCCTGGTTCTGGTTCAGCGAAACCGGCTATACCGCCTACGGACGCATCTTTGGCTTTCCTAACGCCCACGAATATTTACCCCATTCCCATTTCCGGTGGCCGCGGCTCTAGAGACAGGTCGCCTATGTGTTTCTTACCATCGACGTAAACAGGGAGCCGCTTAGGAACGCGGCGATTCCCTCAAAGAATGGCCGCAGGGAGCCAATATGTCCAACGCGCAGTCATCGTAAAAACGCAAAATTCATGCCCAAGGTTTCAGGCTTTCAATTCAATCGCCCGCAACAACTCGCAGCCCTGCTGCTGTTGCTGCTGGTGGCGCAATGCCTGTGGGTCTTTCACCGCCAAACCCTCACCTCACGCGACTACGACTTCGCCCGCTGTGGCCGCGAGATGTGGGAAAAACCGGACCCCCTTGCCGGATACTTCACCACCTGTGGCAATATCCCCGATGGCACCCTGGGATACCGCATCGCGGGCCTGCCCCTGACCCTCCAGCGCGTGCTCGCCGGACAGGCCGCGGACACCTCCACCTGGGAAATGCGCCACGAACTCGGTTACGTTCTGGTGCTGTTGCACAGCGGCTTCCTGCTTACCGGAGTGATCCTGGGGGGAGCGCTGTGGTGGGTCACCCGGCGCCTCTACGGCAACCCCGGCGGTTTTATCGCCCTCGCCCTGTACTGCTTCTCTCCTGCGGTGATCCACGCCTGTACTTATCCGAACAACGAAATTCTCACCGCCTTTGGACTGTTTGCCTCGCTTTACACGGCCATGGGCGTGGCCCACGCTATGCAAGGGCCCCCTCGTAAGTGGCGCTCGCGCATTGTGCTGCTCACCCTCACTCTCGCCTTTACCGCCGCGTCCCATGTCGCCGCCTTTCTGCTCGCGCTGCTGTTGTCCATCGGCCTCATGGCCTACCTGGCCGTTGGCCGCCGCGCCTATCATCGTGCCCATCATGATGGCAGCGACCATCGGAACTTTGCTTCTGGTGTTCGCGTCCTATGACTTCAGCCTCGATGCCTTCAGCTACTTCTTTCGCAGCGGCGCCGGCCGCATAGGGTTTTCTCTCGAGCCGGCGCGTCATTGGTTACTGAGTCTTCCGAATTCGGCCATAACGCTGGCCGCGGCTACCTCCCTGCTGCTTTATCTGCCCACTCGCCGGTCGCGGTATTTTGGCAATACCGTGCCCTTGCTGCTGGCGCTGCTCTTCTTTTTCCTCGTCACCACAGGAATTTCGAGCGAGCCCACCCTCTGGGCGCTCCCTTTTCTGCTCACATTTATCGCCGGAGTTTTTGCCGATTTTCTCGAAACCCGCTATCGCAGAGTCTTCCTGGCCATGACTGGCTGCCTGCTTGCTCTGGAGGTAACTCTGAGTGTTCTCTTCCTACCCTAGGAATAAGACAAATGATTCAAAAAAAAAGACTTAGAGTGGCCGAGACACCTTGCTGGGCAGCCCTAAACCACGTATCATCTAAATAGCCCTCGACCGCAGATTTATTCCCCGTCCAAGGCCCACCTTCTTATGGCAGACGATCAGAATCCCCAACTCCCTCTAGGTCCAAACGGCAGCGACGGCAACCCGCCGGATGGACCGGGAACGCGCCTCATCCCCATCAACATTGAAGATGAGATGAAGCGTTCGTATCTCGACTACTCGATGTCGGTGATCATCGGGCGCGCTCTTCCCGACATTCGAGATGGCTTCAAGCCCGTTCATCGCAGAATTTTGTACACCCTGCATGAGATGGGGCTGGAGTTCAACAAGAAGTACGCCAAGTGCGCCAAAGTCGTTGGCCAGGCGATGGGTGTGTATCACCCCCACGGCGATTCGGCGATCTACGACACCATGGTGCGACTGGCGCAGCCTTTCAGCATGCGCTATCCCATGGTCGACGGCCAGGGAAACTTCGGCTCCGTGGATGGTGACCCGCCCGCGGCCATGCGCTACACCGAATGCCGGATGACGCGCATTGCCGGCGCAAATGCTGGCAGACATTGATCAGGAAACGGTCGACTTCGTTCCCAACTACGACGAAAGCACGCTGGAACCCACGGTGCTGCCCACCCGCGTTCCCAACCTGATCGTGAACGGATCAAACGGAATCGCGGTGGGCATGGCGACCAATATCCCGCCCCACAATTTGAACGAGGTCATCAGCGCCACCATCGAGCTGGTCAAGAATCCTCAGGCAGGCCTGGCCGAAGTGCTGCAACATGTGCAAGGCCCGGACTTTCCGACCGGCGGTTTCATCTATGGCCGCGGCGGTATCGCCCAGGCCTACAAGACTGGCCGAGGGCGCTTCCTCATGCGCGCCAAGGCGGCGATCGAGCAGTTAAAGGGTGGCCGGCAGGCGATCATCGTCACCGAGATTCCCTACCAGGTCAACAAATCCAAACTGATCGAGCGCATCGCCGAACTGGTCAACGACAAAGTCATCACCGACATTTCCGAAGACGATTTCCGCGACGAGAGTGACCGCGACGGCATGCGCATCGTCATCGGCCTCAAGCGCGGTGCAGAAGCACAGATCGTCCTGAATCAGCTCTACAAGCACACCCAGATGCAAGAGAGCTTTTCCATGATCTTTCTCGCCGTGGTCAATGGCCAGCCGCGCGAGCTCGCTCTGCACGATGCGATCCGCCACTTCATCAATCACCGCGTGGACGTGGTTCGGCGGCGCACTGCCTTCCTGCTCAAGAAAGCTCGCGAGCGGGAACACATCCTTGAGGGCTACAAGATTGCCCTGGACAATATCGACCAGGTCATCCGTATTATTCGCGCCTCAGGATCGCGCGCCGAAGCACGCGAAAACCTGCGCCGCTTTTCGCTTTCCAAAGACATTGTCCTCAAGCTTGACACCGGTATTGTCACCGGGCCGGAGCGGGAACCCGGTCTGAGCTACCGGCAGATCGACGCCATCCTCGAACTGCAGCTCTACCGCCTCACCCAGCTTTCCACCGACGAGATCATCAAGGAACTCGTTGAAGTGCGTGAGCGCATCGCCGAGTACGAAGCCATTCTGGCGTCGGAAGCAAAACTGCGGGCCTTGATCGTGAAGGAGCTCGAAGCCGCACGCAAAGAGTTCGGTGACGAGCGCCGCACCCAGATCCTCGATGAGACGGCTGAGTTGCAGCTGGAAGACCTGATTGCCGATGAACAGGTCGCCGTCACTGTTTCCCATTCCGGCTATCTCAAACGCACGCCGATTTCGATCTACCGCCAGCAACGGCGCGGTGGAACTGGCCGTCTGGGCATGAAGACCCGGGAAGAAGACTTTGTCTCCCAGCTCATCGTGGACTCCACCCACGCCTACCTGCTTTGCTTTACCAACACCGGCCGCGTCTATTGGCTGAAGGTCTATGAGATTCCCGATGTCGGCGCTGCCGGCAAGGGCAAGTCGATGGCCAGCCTGCTCAACCTGCAACCAGGAGAGAACGTGCGCACCATCCTGCCCGTGCGCAATCTGGAAGAAGAGGGCAAGTTCATCTTTTTCGCCACCCGCAAGGGGACAGTGAAGAAGACTCCGCTCAAGGACTTCTGCAACGTCATGGCGCGCGGCATCATTGCCATTGGCATCGATGACGATGACGAATTGATCGGCGCCAGCAACACCGATGGCAATCAGATCATTTTCCTGGCGACCCACGACGGCATGGCGATCCGCTTCGACGAGAACGACGTCCGCTCCATGGGCCGGCCGGCTTATGGCGTCCGCGGCGTTGATCTGACCAAGGGTGACTACCTCGTCGGGCTGGCCGCGACTCCACGCGAGCGTAAGACGAATGGCAATGGGGGACACTCTCCCTCGTTGATTCTCTCCATCACCGAGCAGGGTTACGGCAAACGCACCGACGTGGACGAATATCGTCTACAGACCCGTGGTGGGAGGGGCGTTATCAATGTGAAGACAACTGCCCGCAACGGTAAGGTAAGTGCGATCCTCCTGGTAGACGAAACCTCGGAACTGATGGTCATCAGCCAGTACGGCAAGATCATTCGCATTGATACCAAGACCATCCGCGCTGCCGGCCGGTCCACGCAGGGTGTTCGCTTGCTGCATCTTGAGGAAGAGGACAAGGTTGCCGCCGCGGTGGTCATCCCGCCCGAAGAGGCCAAGTCCGAACCGGAGAACGGCACGCTACTGCAGTAGAAATGGAGAGGGTATCGCAGACGCGATACCCTTTTCCAAGGCAGAGGATCAGTACCGCAAAGTTAGAAACCCTTGGCGGATTTCTGGTTCGGCTGTTTGGCCGAAGCAGAGTTGTCAGGCGTCGTCGCGTGTGAATTGCCGCAGTTGTCCACCTGGAAGCGGCCGTATTGGGGCTGCAGATAGAGGACATACTGTTGGCCGACATACATGGCGAAGAAGCGCGGGCTGTTTTCGCTGAAAACCGTAACCTCGGTATTGGGTTGCGCTTTTCCGCGGATCTTTGAATCAACGCGAACCGTATAGTTCACGCCGTCCAGAAAATCCCAAGTTTCCGGTACTGGTTCAGCTGCCGTCACCGTACCCACGAACACGGAGGATGCCATATGCATCTCCTTGTGGGCGCTGACACGTTCCGTCTTGCACTGGGAGAAACCATTGGCCGCACTCAGGCAGAGAATTAATGCAATAGCAAAGTTTTTCACAAACCCTCCTAGGGTTACGATTCGATATTTGCGGTACCACGTAAGTTGTATGTGTACTGCTTAAGTGGTAGATTGCCGTGTCCAACGGGGGATGGCAATTGTATTGTTTTCGAACGCCCTTACTTCGGAGGAGAGGAAGCGGACCGAAGGTAATGGAAGGAACGATAAGGCCCCTGTTTGCACCATCTGCCACCAGAAACGTGGCAGATACAAACCCCTGCCTCAGGCGGAGAAGGATAGAAAAGACAGGTACTTGGGTGTACACCAGGGTACTTGGTAGGCCTTAGGCAACCGCCACAGTGTCATGGGCGCGAAGGCCAGGGCCATAACAAGTGAGGAAAGGAACTCTTTGGACGAAGGGCACGGCTTCGGCCGTGCCGCCTCACGTGAGTCGAGGTCTTCACACGCTGCTGAAAAGCTCATCTCCGAGAACGAGAAAGATAAGTACGGGGCTGGTATGTACGGGCTGGTATGTACGGGGCTGGTATGTACGGGCTGGTATGTACGGGGCTGGTATGTACGGGCTGGTAGGTACGGGCTTTAGCCCGTACATAAACCCAGCAAAATCATTCGGCCTTTAGGCCCTGAGGTACGTTTCCTTTCGTTTTCATACAAATCATCCCTTTTTTCCGCAGCCTGTCTAGCGAATGCGTGAGAAGGTTCTTCCCAACCAATAGCACGGAAAGCCGCGCTGGAGCTGTGTTTTGGTTTTGGATCATATCAGGGCACGACTTAAAATCGTGCCGCAAAGAGTGGAATGAGAATCGGGCTTTTAAGCCCCTGCGTGAGAACGCGAAAATAAATCCCAGATCGAAACCAGGCCCGTAGGGCCGGAACCAAACGTCAGCCCAGCCCGGAAGGGCTGGGAGACGGGATGACCAAGATTGTGGAGCGCCGGAGGCGCGGCACAACATACATCTGCCGGTGCCGCGCCTCCGGCGCTCGGATGATGTTGAGAATGATGTCCCAGCCCTTCCGGGCTGGGCTGACGTTTGGTTCCGGCCCTACGGGCCTGGTTTCGATCTGAAATCTGTTCTCGCGTTCTCACGCAGACTCTTTAGCCCCGGAGGTACGCTGTCTCGTACCAGGGAAAGCGCCCACCGCAATGCATTTGTCTGCTGCCACTTCAGGCTGCAGAAAAACGCACTCAGTCAATTACCATTCGCGTGAACTGCCTGCCGGATGACCTTACTCGCCTCGTCCATCGGTCCGGAGTTCCCGCAAGCATTCACCATCCAATGTTGGTAATTGTTGGTGAGAAACAGCAGATACTGTTTGCCCGACTCCAGGACAGCCGCATCATCCCTGTGCTCGCTGAAGATAGTGATCTCGCCGGTCTGTTTGCCTTTAACCTTCTGGTCGATATGCACGACATACTCGGTGCCATCCAACGCATCCCATGATTGCGGCACCTGGCGAGACGACATGACGGTGCCGATGATCACCGCCTGCGAGTCCTTCATCTCTTTGGAGACCGGCAGCGTGCTGGGGCACGCCGCGAACGAAGCGGCTGTGAAAAAAAAGCAAACTAATCCTGTGACGGCTCGCTTCAATTTGCCTCGCTTCCCTCGTCCGTCCATGATCCCACGATTGAAGCGTCATTCCAGTCTGATAAACGGCTCACGAACCAAGAGATTCATCCCATATCCACGAAAGTGTTATATCCCGATCACACGGCCGTGGCAGTCCTTCTAACACCGATGCGGGAGCCGGAAGGCTTATTCCGGCCAGCGGCGGAAGATGAGTGCTCCGTTGGTTCCACCGAAGCCAAAAGAATTAGAGAGCGCCACCTCAAGCTGAGCCGATTGTGGCTTGTTGGCTACGTAGTTCAGGTCGCAGGCTGGATCCGGATCGTCGAGATTGGTGGTCGGAGGGACGGTCTGATTTTGCAGGGCCATGATGGTGATACCTGCCTCCAGGCCGCCCGCGCCGCCCAGCAGATGCCCGGTCATCGACTTGGTCGAGCTCACCAGGAGCTTGCCGCTGGTCGCGCGTTCAGTGAAAAGAGACTTGATGGCCGCGGTCTCCAATGCGTCGCCCAGCGGAGTCGACGTAGCATGCGCATTGACGTAACCCACCTGGCTGGGTTCCAACTTCGCGCTGCGAAGGGCGTTCCTCATGGCCCGCAGGCAGCCATCGCCTCCCGGAGCCATGCTGGTGATGTGGTAAGCGTCTGCGCTCATCCCATAACCGACGACCTCCGCCAGGATGACGGCGTCTCGGGCACGCGCATGTTCCAATTCTTCGAGGACGAGGATGCCGGCGCCCTCGCCGACCACAAACCCATCGCGGTCCTTGTCAAACGGACGGCAGGCATGTTCCGGGTCGGCGTTGCGGGTGGAAAGCGCTCGCATGGCGGCAAAGCCACCCACACCCATGGGCGTGATTGCGGCCTCGGCCCCGCCCGCAATCACCACGTCGGCATCGTCGCGCTCGATGGTGCGAAATGCGTTGCCCACCGAGTGCGCACTGGTCGTGCACGCCGTCGATGTTGACTCATTCGGGCCCAGCGCTCCGTAGCGGATGCTGACCTGGCCGGCCGCCAGATTGGCGATGGTTCCAGGGATAAAAAATGGTGAAATTTTGCGCGGGCCGCCTTGCAGCATCGCGCTGTGCTCCCGCTCAATCACGTCGAATCCGCCAATACCCGATCCGATATTCACGCCTACCCGCTCGGCGTTCCACGGCCCGATCTTCAAACCTGAATGGGTAATGGCTTCATGGGCTGCAGCAAGCGCGAAATGGATGAAGCGCCCCATCTTGCGCGCTTCCTTCTTTTCCATAAAGTCCAGTGGATTAAAGCCCTTCACCTCCGCCGCAAATGTTACGGGAAACCCCGTCGCATCGAAGCTGGTGATGGGAGCCATTCCGCTCTTGCCGGCAAGCAGGTTGTTCCAGACCTCGGGCGCAGTTTTACCTATTCCACACAACAGCCCGATGCCTGTAACCACGACCCTTCTTGCCATCTCAGCCAGCTCACTTATTGCCCTTCGCGTTTTTCTCGATGTATTCCGTAGCGTCTTTTACCGTCTTGATCTTCTCCGCATCCTCGTCCGGGATTTCCAGGTCAAAAGCTTCCTCGAACTGCATCACCAGTTCGACTACGTCGAGCGAGTCTGCTCCCAGATCTTCTTGAAACGACGCACTGGGGGTCACTTCAGCTTCATCCACCTGAAGTTGCTCGACGATGATCTGCTTTACCTTTTCTTCCACTGCTGCTGTTGCCATTCCGTTCTCCTGTCTATGAAAACAATTTGTTAGCGGTTTCGCGATCGGCTTATCCGGTATGGATCGGTTGGACCGGAGTGGGCACACTCATCGTTAAGCCGCTCAACAGGGCTGGAACCCTGCAAGGTTGGGCGAACGGGTCCGGGAAGGCGGGTGCGGTGGATGTCCGGTTTTCCTCCAGGTGCCGCCTGCGACAGAAAAAGGATCTGGCTTTGCAGTGGGTCCGGGAGAACCCGGCTGCGCCGAAGCCAATGTCTGGCAGGAGACAGCAACAGGAAAAACGGCCTTGTCCGCAACCCGCGCAGTTCACGGCCCCAAAGTTTCCAGTCTACTGAGCGCTCCAGATGGTGTAAAGCGCGGCACCCCACTGACCGGGCCCCGGTTTCCCTCAGCAACCCTACCGTCATGGCGAGTAAAGTCAAAAAAGAAGATGGCAATGTTTCCCGGAATCATCACACTCCTTGTTTTGGCCGCCGGAGCCTTTGTAGCAGGCATCGTGGTGGCCCTCTATTTTGAGCGCAGCCGCTTGGGCGTCGAGCGAGCCGCTTATGAAAAATCCGCCAAAACTCTGCAGGACCAGTTGGCAGACGCCCGCACGCAATTGGACCACGCACGTACCGAGGGCTCGGAACTGAAGTCCACCGTCGCCCGCCTGGAAGAACGTCACGCCGCCACGGAACGCATGGTGGAACAGATGCGCGTCAGTCTGCCAGAGACTTTCAAATCTTTGGCCAGCGAGGTGTTGGAAGAGAAGTCCAGGCACTTCTCTGAGCAGAACCAGACCAGCCTGGGCCGGGTTCTCGAGCCGCTCAAGACGAGGTTGGAGGATTTCCAGGCCAAGATCGAAGCCGCCCGGATGGAACAGGTAAGAGGCGGCGAGAAGCTAAGTGCCCACATCGACAAGCTTTTCGAGTCGAATACCCGGATCAGCGACCAGGCAAACAACCTGGCGGTCGCGTTGCGGGGGTCGAGCAAAGCGCAGGGGGCCTGGGGAGAATTAATCCTCGAACGGACGTTGCAAGCCGCCGGCCTGCGTCCGGGACACGAATACGATGCTCAGGAAAGCTACGCTGCGGAGAACGGCTCCCGGGCACAGCCGGACGTAGTCATTCACCTGCCCGGCGACCGGCACCTCATCATCGATTCCAAGGTTTCGCTGGTTCACCACGGGGCCTACAACACCGCGGAAAGCGAGGCGGAACGATCGCTCGCGGCTGACAGCCATTGCAGCTCGGTACGCACACATATCCGCGGGCTGGCAGACAAGAACTACCAGACTCTTTACGGCCTCAATTCGATTGATTTCGTGATCATGTTCCTTCCTTTCGAGTCGGCCTTCATGTTGGCTGTTTCCCGGGATGAAAAGCTGTGGGAGCAAGCGTGGCAGCGAAACGTTCTCCTGGTGAGTCCGAGCACTCTTCTTTTCGTGTTGCGGACGGTGGCCTCTCTCTGGCGGCAGGAGCAACAGAAGCACAACGTGGAGGAAATCGCCCGTCGGGGTGCCGAACTCTACAACAAACTGGCGGGTTTTGTGGCCGACTTTACCGAGATGGGGAAACGGCTTGAGCAGGCTCAAACCAGCTACAACGGCGCTCTGGCTAAGCTGCACACCGGACCGGGAAACGTAATCCGGCAGGCAGAAATGCTGAAGACCCTGGGCGTCAAGCCAACCAAACAGATTTCCCAAGGGTTAATCGAGCTGGCCCAACAGGAAACCCTGGAACTGGAAGACCAGCCAGAACTGCCATAGACGAAGCTCAACTCTCTGTTGGGTAGGTCCTGGGCTTTAGCCCGGACAATTGGTCGTCAAAATCATTGGCCTTCAGGCCCTGGGGTACGCTTTTCTCTTCGGGAACAAAAATGCAAAACGGTACCTCAGGGCCTAAAGGCCGGATAATACGTGTGGATTTGTGTACGGGCTGAAGCCCGTACCTACCAGCCCGTACCTACCCGCCCAACGCTTGCTTTCCTTACAGCGTCCCCGGCGGCGCCGGACTCAACTTCGCCCCAACCCCCGCAAACCCCGCCCGCAATCGTTCCCACGTACTATCCAGCGTTTCGGGAAGCACCCTCGTCTCCCCAATCACGGTCATAAAGTTGGAATCGCCCAGCCATCTCGGCAAGGCATGCATATGCAGGTGGGCTGCGATCCCGGCCCCCGCCGCCTGACCCAGATTCAATCCCATGTTGATCCCGTGGGGTTCATACACCCGGCGCAGAACCGCGTCCGTTCTTTGCGCCAGCGTCATCATCTCCAGGGCGGCCGCCTGGTCCAGGGCGGCCAGCGTCTCCTCGTGGGCATAAGGCACGACCATCACGTGACCGGACGTGTAAGGGAAGGCATTCAGGCAAATAAAGCAATGCTCTGCCCGAAGCACGATATGGGCAGCACGTTCCGCGTCCTCTGCCGGCATGCCGTGTTCCACAGCGAACTGTGTGGCAGCGATCAGGTTGCAAAAGACGCAGTCACAGTCACCGGGCCAGGCAGCCAACGCCTGGGGAACACCCTTGCGCGCGCCTTTCGGGAAGCTGGGGTCGGCATCGACCAGGTAAGCGTAGCGCCAGGGTGTCCACAGATAGTCCATGCGGTTCAAGTATACGGAGTGACCAGGCAGCCTTCACGGGCAGCGCATAACCCGCCGGGCCTGTCCTCACGACAGGGTTACGACCCAGTAAAAATAGGCATTTCCTCCACGTTTTACGACGCTTTTCGAGTCAGGAATACCCGACTAGTTCGTTGACATGGTTTCCAGGCAAAGCTATAGTTGTGTATGAAGGGTCTACGTACAGGATTCGGCGTAGACGTCCATCGCCGCTCTTGCTTTACCCCCCTCCCGGATGCTCCTACCGGAGATTGATGTAAGTGCCAAGCCATTCAGTATGGCTACACTCACAGTCTCCCTCCGAACGTTTGCCGGCGGAGAGTAAACTTACGGTGCCCTACTTCGCCGACCAAGTCTGCAAATAGTCCGGCGAAGCAAGCTGCGGGACTGAATTTCATCTGCGCTTTGGTCAATGTTGTGAGACCATTGCGGGCGTAATTCATCTAAAGGCCTGTAGTGGTGGACGGATCGGTAACCACCGATCGAGAATCCGGAGCTGGCATTCATGGCAGACGTCCTAAATCCTGAACGAACCGAGAGCACACACCTGAACACCGAACTGCAAACCCCAACGCTTGATGCACCGGCGGATCAATTCGACCCGTCTGAAGAACAGACTTCCCACCCGCACGCTATTGCCCCCACCGTGCCGCACCGCGCCCTGGATCCAAAGCCTGTGACAACCCACTCCGGTTCAGACGATACCGAACTGACCGGCATGGAAGATTTTGCCGCCGCCTTGGAATCGTTCGATCGCGAGCAAGCCGCCGAAGCGGCCGCACAGGCCTACGACGACAACGTCGTTACCGGCACCGTCATTAAGCTGACGGATAAGCATGTAGTGGTGGATGTGGGCCTCAAGTCCGAGGGTCTCATCCCTCTGGAACAAGTACTGGATCACACCGGACAGCCCAAGCTGAAAGCCGGCGACACGGTGGAAGTGGTGGTCGAGCGCGAAGAAGCTGAAGGTGGCTTCCTGCTCAGCTACGACAAGGCCCAGCGCCACCGGGTGTGGGATGCGATCGAACGTGCCGCGAACGAGAAGACTCCCGTCATCGGCACGGTGCTCGGACGCGTCAAGGGCGGTCTTACCGTCGATATCGGCATCAAGGCGTTTCTGCCAGGCTCGCAGCTCGAAATCCGGCCAGTCCGTAATCTTGACGGCTACATTGGCCAGCAGATCGAAGTTCGGGTCATCAAGCTGAACAAGAAACGCGGCAACGTCGTGGTCTCGCGCAAGGAACTGCTCGAAGAAGAGCAGGTCAACAAGCGCAGCCTGACGCTCGAACACCTCGAAGAAGGCGCGATCCTTACCGGTACGGTGAAAAACCTCACCGACTACGGCGCCTTTGTCGACCTGGGTGGCATCGACGGCCTGCTGCACATTACCGACATGTCCTGGGGCCGGCTTACCCACCCCCGCGATCTGGTAAACGTCGCCGACGAGATCCAGGTCAAGGTACTCAAGTTCGATCGTGATAAGCAGCGTGTTTCCCTGGGCTTCAAGCAACTCACGCCGGATCCCTGGCTCGACGCCGTTGAGCGCTATCCCATTGGCGCCCGGGTACGTGGCCGGGTACTCAGCGTGACCGACTATGGATCCTTTGTTGAGTTGGAGCAGGGCATTGAGGGGCTGGTGCACGTCTCCGAGATGACCTGGTCCAAGCGGATGAAGCATCCTTCGAAGCTGGTCAAGCCGGGCGACGAAGTCGAGACCGTGGTTCTCAGCGTCAATCCCAGCGACCGTCGTATTTCTCTGGGCATGAAGCAATTGCTCGAGAATCCCTGGGAGCATCTTTCCGAGCGCTATCCCGCGGGCACCATCGTGGAAGGCCGGGTCCGCAATCTGACCGACTTTGGCGCCTTCATTGAAATCGAAGATGGCATCGACGGGTTGGTGCACGTCAGCAACCTGAGCTGGACCAAGCGCGTCAAGCATCCGTCTGAGATCCTCAAGAAGGGCGAAAAGGTCCGGGCTGTGGTGCTCGGTGTGGAAGCGGAAAACCGCCGCCTGTCACTCGGTATCAAGCAGCTTCAGCCGGATGTGTGGGAGACGTTCTTTGCCCAGCATCGCGTCGGCGATGTGGTCAAGGGCAAAGTGCTGCGCACCGCGCAGTTCGGAGCCTTCATCGAGATCGCAGAAGGTGTCGAAGGACTCTGCCATGTCTCGGAAGCAGCCGATGCCCTGGGCCAGCCGCTCAAGCTCGAAGCAGGCCAGGAGCATGACTTCAAGATCATCAAGATGAACCAGGATGAGAAGAAGGTAGGCCTTAGTTTGCGCGCGGTGGGTGAAGAAGCCAGCCGGGCCGACGTCGAGGCCTACAAGCAGCCGGTTTCAAGCTCCACCACCACCCTGGGTGACCTGGTCAACTGGAAGCGCCTGGAACACGAATAAAGCTCACGAGTAAGTTCCCAGACGCTTTCGCCTACTTCGGGGTGTCGACCTTTAAATCGAAGGTGAACTGCTTCTTGCTGTCGAAGGAGCTGATTGCCCTGGTTTTGGACTTGCGGCCTTTCAACTCTGCCCAGAGTTGGTAGTCCACGTCTGAAGCCAGCTGCCCGAAACGGTAATGCCCGTCCGCTTCGGTGATAAAGGTCCTCACCTGGAGTGTCTTCTGATCCTGCAGGTAGGCCACAGCATTCGCGAGTGGCTGGCCATCGGAGTTCAACACAGTGCCCTGGACGACGCGCACTGACTGAGCGAGGCTTTGCGCAAAGGTCAGTGGCTGGGTTGCTGCACATACCAGCAGCAACATGATCCCGAAAAGCTTCATTCTTCTTCCTCGTCTGCTACTTCTTCATCTTCGTCTTCGTAACCCTCGGCGTCCACTTGCGACAGTTCGAGGGGTTCGGTTGCCACCACTTCGAACTCGGTCCCGCATTCGTCGCAGACGACAATGTCACCTTCTTCTACTTCGTCGGGATCGAAATCGAGAACGCTTTCGCATTCCTGACAAACTGGCATACAGCTCTCCTTTCCCGGAGTATTAAAATGCTTATGGTGACCGCTATGCACAAGCGGCTTGGCTAGTTTCCGGGAGAACACGCCGGACGTCAAGAAACTACTGCGGGATACCAAATCGTACCGCGAACCGGCGCCGGTTGTTAAAGCGTTTTCATACGGCGAGATCCCGGCAACTGTGAAAACGCGTTAGGCTTACAAAAGAAATCATGGCACGCTTTCCCCGCACCGGTTTCTCCTCCCTGTCGTTCCCGAGCTTTAGCGGGGTTACCAGCCAACTGGTGATAGCCAACGTTGCTGTGTTCTTTGTGCTGCTGCTCCTGCAATATGCCGCGCCGCACGTAGCGTTGATCATCGTCACCTACTTCTCGCTCACCCCGGCCTTGCTGCTCCACGGCTGGATCTGGCAACTCGCCACTTACAGTTTCCTGAATCAGGGCGTGCTGCATGTTGCCTTCAACATGCTGACCCTATGGTTCATCGGGTCATTCCTTGAGACGTCGAAGGGCAGCCGCTGGCTGCTGGAAATTTACTTCCTGTGTGCGATTGGCGGCGGTCTGATCGGCAGCGTTCTTAGCTTTACCCAGATCTTTCATGCCAGCCCGCTTTCCACCACCACCAGCGCCGACGCTGCGCTCTTCGGCTTGCTGGCCGCGTTCGCCGTGCTCTTTGGTGACCTGGAAATGTACATGTTCCCGTTGCCGGTAGCGATCAAAGCCAAGTACCTGGTCATCGTCTACATGCTGATCGAGGTAGCGTTGCTGCTTTCCGGTGGACCGGCATTGTCCTATTTCGTCATCCTGAGCGGTGCGTTCCTGGGTTTTCTGTTTGCGCGGCGAGCCCCGCGGCGGGGTATGAGCACGGCCTGTCAGCGAGGGCCTCTTCAGTCTCCGTAACAACTACTACCGCTGGAAGCGCCGCCGCACCGCACGCAAGTTCGAGGTCTACATGCGCAAGCAAAACCGCGACGTCCGCTTCGACAACGAGGGCCGCTACATCGATCCCGACGAAAAACGCGACCCCAACGACCGCAAGTGGATGAACTAACCGCTACACGCAGGTAGGTACGGGCTTTAGAGCCTGCGTGAGAACCGGGATTTCCAAACCCAGTCCCGCAGGGCTGCCCCGAGCCTGTCGAAGGGGACGTCTGAACTTCAGACCTGTCCAAGTTAGATTGTTCAGCTTGGACTACACAACCTATCGATTGAGCCAACTTTGCGGAAATGCGCGCATTTTGCCATAGCCACTGCTCTGATGCTCTGTATCAGGGCACGACTTTAGTCGGGCCGTACGGGGGAGCCAATGAGGGCTTCAGCCCCTGAGGTACGCTTCCGCTCAACCCGTGGTGCGTATATGTAATTCCCGCAGTTGCTGAGGACTCACCGGAGTCGGTGCATCCACCATCAAATCAATCGCCTTCGCCGTCTTGGGAAACGCAATAACCTCCCGCAAGCTCTGCGCCCCGGCCAGAATCATCGCAATCCGGTCCAGTCCCAAAGCAATGCCCCCGTGCGGCGGCGTCCCATATGTCAGCGCTTCCAGGAAAAACCCAAACCGCGACCGCGCCTCGTCTTCACTCATACCCAAAGCGCGAAATATCTCCTGTTGCACATCCTGCCGGTGTATCCGGATAGACCCGGAGCCCAATTCCAACCCATTCATCGCCAGGTCGTAATACCGCGCGCGCACCGAGGCTGGATCCGAAACCAGTCTCTCCATATCCTCTTCATGCGGTGAAGTAAAAGGATGGTGCGCCGGCAGCCACCGCTGCGATTCCTTATCGAATTCGAACATGGGGAAATCCGTCACCCAGATGGGCCGGAACGCAGCATCTCCAGCGACCTGCTGACCCAGATAGCGCTCCGGTGACTCAACCACCAGGTCGGTGATCGCGGATACTCCATGACGGTCGGCGTACCGCCGGGCCAATTCCACCCGAAGATTCCCCGCCGCCGAGTAGACACAAATCTCGCGCTCGGAAAGGTGCCCATGCGTCTTGGTGTCGCTTGCCTTGATATGCGAAGCAGCATCACCGGCCACCAGCACCAGCAAATCTTCCGCCGCTCCCTCGACGCGCGCAGGTACCAGCTCTCGAATCTTCTTCACCGCGTCGGGGAAGCTCTTCTCCAGCCGCTTCCAGTCATCGATCATCTTCGCGCCCTTGCTGGCGTCGAAGAACGGCCGGTTATCGTCGCGCTCTTTGCGCGAAAGCTCGCCGACTTTAGGGATGCACACCACCACCACCGGCTGACCAGGGTCGATGGCCAGCGCCTGCAAATCCTCATCGCGGAAAGCTGCGCGAACATCCGTCAGCCCCGGCATGCGCAAATCCGGCTTGTCGATTCCATAGCGGCGCATGGCTTCGTCGTACGTAATCCGCGGAAAGGGAGTAGGCAACACCACGCCCACTGCCCCGAACGCCTCCCGCAAAAACGTCTCGACTACCTGGAAGACGTCCTCCTGCTGAACAAACGACATCTCCAGATCCACCTGGGTGAACTCCGGTTGCCGGTCCGCGCGCAAGTCCTCATCGCGGAAGCAGCGGACAATCTGAAAATACCGGTCGAAGCCCGAAATCATCAGGATCTGCTTGAACAACTGCGGCGACTGCGGCAGGGCATAGAAGTCGCCGGGATGCACTCTGCTGGGCACCAGGTAATCCCGCGCGCCCTCCGGCGTCGATCGCGTCATGAACGGGGTCTCGATTTCGAGAAAGCCCTGGCTTGAGAGGCTCTCTCGCACCGCCCGCGCGATTTTGTGGCGGAGCTCGAAATTCCGCTGCATTTGTTGCCGGCGCAGATCGATGTAGCGATACTTCAGCCGCAATTCTTCATTGGCAATCGCCTCTTCCGCCGGGGAAAAAGGAGGAACACGGGAGTCGTTTAACACCAACAACTCCTTGGCCGAGACCTCAATCTCACCCGTGGGCATCTTGGGGTTGATGACATCCTGGCCCCGCAAGCGGACGTTGCCCACCACCGCCACCACATACTCCGGCCGCACCTGCTCGGCCTTCGCGTGGCCGTCCGGGGTGAGGTCTTTATCCAGCACGATTTGCGTGATCCCGGTGCGGTCGCGCAGATCCAGGAAGATCAGGTTGCCGTGGTCGCGGCGCCGGTTCACCCATCCCATGAGGATGACTTGTTCGCCGGCTTGCTGGGCGCGGAGTTGTCCGCAAGTGTGCGTTCGCTGAAGAGTGCCTAGAAAGTCGAGCAATGCGGCTGTCCTAATTTGAAGTTGAAGTGGGAGGGGGGCCGAGAAGAGCAGAAAGCTTCTGGCCGAGTTCGCCTCGAGGAACCTTGCTCTGCTCACCGGAGGCGAAGTGCTTTACCGTCAAGATACCGGAGGCGGCTTCGTCTTCGCCAAAAATCACGATCGCGTTCGCCACCTTGTTCCCCGCCTCAAATGATTTCTTAAGCCGGAACGATCCATCGCCCAACTCAATCCGCAAGCCGTCAGCCCGGAGTTCGCGAGCCAAAACCAGCGCGGCCGGGTTCATCCGTTCGCCCGAGCGGCGCGATGTAGGCCGCGGCCAGGAGCGGCTTATGCTTGGCCTGCGCCAGCAGGGTCAGCACCAGGCGATCTTCGCCCATCGCGAACCCGATCCCTGGCGCCTTGGGACCGCCGATCGCCTCGGAGAGCCCATCGTAGCGGCCGCCACCGAGCAGGGCATTCTGTGCCCCGAGATCGTCGGAGACAAACTCGAACGTCGTCCGTGTGTAGTAATCCAGCCCCCGTACCAGGCGATGGTCGTGCTCATAGGGCACTCCACATGCGTCCAGGGCGGTGCAAACGGCAGCAAAGTGCTCCTTGGAGCCTTCGTCCAGCGAATCCCAGATGCGAGGCAGCGTGGCAATGATGGGTTGATCTTCAGGATGCTTGCAATCGAGCACGCGCAGCGGGTTGGTGACGGCCCGCCGCTGGCAGTCCGCGCACATGCGTCCCACCACCGGCTCGAGTGCGGCTTTGAGTGTCTGCACATAGCGCGGCCGGTCGGTCGCTGAGCCAACAGAATTGAGCAGCAGCCTCCAGCCCGTAATGCCGAGTTCACCCAGCAGGGTCGCCAGCATCTCCAGGACTTCCGCATCGCGCAGGGGTGACTCGCTACCTGCGCTGGGGGGTCCAATCACTTCGGCGCCGATCTGGTAGAACTGCCGGTACCGGCCCTTCTGCGGCCGTTCCCGGCGGAACTGCGGTCCGATGTAGTAGAGCTTCTGCAGCTGGCCGGTCTCGCCCAGTTGATGCTCAATGTAGGCGCGAACCACGCCGGCGGTGTTCTCCGGCCGCAGCGTCAGCGACTGTGCCGACTCCGCATCGGGGGTAAACGTGTACATCTCTTTGGAAACGATATCCGTCTCTTCGCCCACGCCCCGCGCGAAGAGTTGCGTATCCTCAAGAACCGGAGTACGAATTTCCCCGAACGAGTACCGCGCAAAGACCCGTCGAGCCGCGCTATCGACATGATTCCAGAGTTCCGTTTCCGGCGGCAGCAGATCCCGAGTGCCCCGGACAGCTTGCAAAATGCTCATAAGTGCTGAAGTATCCAACTATTACCAGAATACAGGCACAAACCGATCACGAGGAAATCGGACGGGTGCCCCAGGCTCGCCGAGGAACGGGACGGGTGCCCCAGGTTCGCCGTGAAGCGTACCTGGGCCGAAAACGACGGGGCGAAGCCCTTCGAACGCTTTTACTGAACCTGAAAGCAACTGACGGGTGCCCCACATCTCGCTCGTTTTTCGCGAGATGTGGGATACCACCGCACTGTCCGCGCAACTCTGTGAAACGTCAATGTGGGTCACACCAGTTTCCGATTCCTTCAAATAATTCACCGTGTAATCCAGATAATTCCGCGCATACTGCAAAATCGACTCCCGCTCTTCCGGATCCAACCGCCGCCGCTCTTTAGCCGGCACTCCCGCCCAAAGCGTATTTTCCGGAACCACCGTATTCTCCGGAACCACCGCACCAGCCGCAATAATCGATCCCTCACCGATTCTGGCCCCATTAAGAATCACCGCCCCCATCCCAATCAGGCAAGCATCTTCAACCACGCATCCATGCACCGTAGCGTTGTGCCCAATCGTGACCCAATCCCCAACCACGACGGGATGTTTGTACCGCATCCCGTGCAATACAGCGCAATCCTGAACATTGCTATTGGCCCCAACGCGAATCGAATGAACGTCACCCCGTAAAACCGCATTCATCCACACACTGGAGTGTTCGCCCAACTCCACTTGCCCAATGATCTGTGCGGAAATATCCACGTAGCACGACCCGGGGATCACTGGGCTATAACCGAGATAAGACCTGACCATGAGGAAATTCCTTCCAGGTAACGCTGATTAAGCTTGACTCCATACCTAAAAGGTAACGTAAGCTTATAGAACCCATTTGGGATGTTTGGAGGTGTGGTTCATTTGGCAGAGGTTCGCGTGCAGGAAGGCGAGCCGCTTGAAAATGCATTGCGCCGGTTTAAGCGCAAGGTTCAGCAGGAAGACATTATTAAGGAAGTGAAGCGTCACTCTTTCTATCTGAAACCTGGCGAGCGCCGTCGAGTAAAAGAAGCACTGGCGCGCAAGCGGAATCGTAAGAAAGCAAGAAAAGAGCAGGACTAACCCTGCAAATGCCGGTCTGGCGTTGGTAACCCACTGATACGCCAGCCCGGCAGTCCCGCACTCTTCAAGGATTTGTAAAGAGGTTTGGCACCATTTCCCCTCTCATTCCCGGGGTGGCGAATGCGAGGAAAGTTGTCGAATTGCAAGACGAAGTAGCTGGTTGGTGAGACGATGCCAATCCGGCGCTTGGTCGACGGAATACTGAAAATTCCAAGGCATGCTCGGGGGGACGCGTAATGGACTTCATCGACAAGATACTGAAATGTTCGGATTGCGGTAACGACTTTGTCTTTACCGCCGGTGAGCAACTTTTCTTTCACGATAAGCAGTTCAAGAACGATCCAAAGCGTTGCAAACAGTGCAAAATCAAGCGTGTGGCCGGAACCGGCAGTGGCGTACGCACAGAAACCCGGACGGTCTGTTCGGAGTGCGCCACCGAAACCACCGTTCCCTTCAAGCCCACTCAAGGTCGTCCCGTGCTCTGCAGGTCTTGCTTCCAGCAGCGACGGCCCCCGGTTCCGGCTACAGTAGCAGCCAGCGCCGCTTCCTGATCAACGGAACCCGCAGTATCTCTCCAGTGAACCCAAGCTCACTGGAGAGATACTGCGGGTGTGTCTAATTTGCGGTGGCAGGCTTGCGTGTCGAGGTTCGCCCGGCGGCCTTTGCGGGTGTTCTTGCAGGCGCGCTCAACTTTTGCGCCGCCTTCTGCTTCTTGTCTTCATGCGTGACGAGGAGCGCCTCGATCTGGCGCAGTAGATTCATGATGTTCATCGGCTTAACCAGCATCTCGTCCATGCCTTCGTCTCGCCATTCCGACCCGGGAACCGGGAACGCCGTCAGCATCGCCACCGCCGGTTGATACGAAACCTGCTTCGCAGCCCGAACCACTTCGAGCCCGGCCGATTCGTTCTCCATCCGCATGTCGGTGATCACCATGTGAAATGTGCTGGCCCGCAGCTTGGACCGGGCCTCGCGAGCCGAAGCCGCGGTTTCTACCTCAAAGTCGTTCATCTCCAGAACCGCTTTGAGGGTCAACAGGATCGCGAGTTCGTCATCTACCAAAAGAATGCGACGTTTCATGGGGAAAAACTCCAAAGTGCAAAAGCAATACGGGTTACCGGGGGGACCTTGTCGCCTTATCGGATCCTACCTGAATTGGCTTTCCTTTGAGCGGGTATCCATTCATTGATTAGACTGGCAACGTGGCAGAATACCACGTTGAGAACTTCGGATGCCGGGCCAGCCGGGCGGACGGCGAAATCATAAGCGCCGAGTTGCGCCACCGCGGCCTAACCCCGGCCATAAGCCCCAGCCGTGCCGACGTGATCATCGCCAATACCTGCAGCGTGACCGCCCAGGCGGATCGCACCGCCCGCGCTTTCCTGCGCAGAATGCGCCGCGAAAACCCCACCGCGCGCATCCTGGTCACCGGATGTTACGCGCAGCGCGCGCCGCAGGAGGTCGCCCAACTGCCCGGCGTCCACGCAGTCATCGGCAATAGTCATAAAGCTCTCGTCTCTGAAATGGCCCAACAGGCCGCCGCTTTTGTTCCGCTCGCAGCTCTCTCTGTGAATGACACGTTTGCTCACTCAGAGTTGTCCATGCCTCAGAGCGGCTGGCATCCGGACGGCAATGGCCAGACTCGTCCCAACCTCAAAGTGCAGGATGGCTGTGGGAACCGCTGCTCCTTCTGCATCATTCCCACCACCCGTGGCCACAGCCGTTCGCTCCCGCTCCAGGCCTGCCTGCAGAGTGTGCAGGCCTTTGCAGACGCCGGCGGCACCGAGATGGTGCTTTCCGGCATCAACCTGGGGCGCTGGGGACGGGATCTCCAGCCGCAACGCACGCTGGAAGAACTGGTGAGTGAAATTCTCGCGCAGACCGCCTTGCCGCGCCTCCGGCTCAGCTCCGTCGAGCCCATGGATTGGACGCCACAACTGCTGGAGCTGTTCCGCGGCCCATCGGCCAGTCGACTCGCGCGCCATGCTCATCTGCCCTTGCAATCAGGCTCCGACGCCATTCTCCGCGCCATGCATCGCCGCTATCGCCCCTGGCATTACGCGGAGAAACTGCGCCTGATTCGCGAAACCATGCCCGACGCCGCCATCGGCGCGGACGTGATGGTGGGCTTTCCCGGCGAAACCGACGCTCTCTTTGAGGAAAGTCTCGCGTTTATCGCGGCCCAGCCCTTCACCTACCTGCATCTGTTTCCCTTTTCCGCGCGGCCCGGGACCAGGGCGTGGCAACTCGCGCAGCAACATCCGGTCCCGTCCCGTGTGGTGGCGGAACGCAGCGCACGCCTGCGCGAATTGATCGCCGCCAGGAACCTCGTTTTCCGGCAGAGTTTCCTTCACCGCGAACTCCCTGCGGTCACTTTGCACGCGCCGCCAGGCGAAAAGGCCACAGCCCTCACCGACAATTTTCTCGAGGTTCGCCTCGACGTCTGCCTGCCGGCAAACCAGGGTGTTCGCGTCCGCATCATCAGCCTTAACGACGGCGGTTTGAACGGTAGCGTAGCCGCATGACCGAAGGTTGAGAGAGTTCTTTCACCGGGTGTCGTGAAATGCTATGCTTTATTTGAGGGGCCTTGCGTCTCTCGTTTCCGGAGGAAACCATCGATAAGCGTTCGGCCAAGTCTTTCATCCGCATTAACGACAGAATTCGCGCGCGTGAAATCCGCGTCATCGACGAGAACGGTGAACAGCTCGGAATTCTGCCTCCCTTCGAAGCTCTTAAAATAGCCCGCGAGCGTGGCCTCGACCTGGTAGAAGTTTCGCCCACCGCCCAGCCACCCGTCTGCCGCATTCAGGATTACGGCAAGTTCCTTTACGAGAAGGACAAGAGCGATCGAGCCGCGCGTAAGAAGCAGAAAGTCATCGTAGTCAAGGAAGTGAAATTCTCCGTGACTGTGGATGAGCATGATTACCAGACCAAGAAAAACCAGGCGGTTCGCTTCCTCGGCGAAGGCGACAAAGTAAAGGCCTCCCTGCGCTTCAAGGGTCGTCAAATGGCCCATCGTGAGCTGGGCTACGCCATCATCAATCGCCTGATTCAGGACATGGGCGATGCCGGCATCGTCGAATTCATGCCCCGGATGGAAGGCACCACTTTGCACGCCATCCTGGCCCCAGGCAAGAAAGCCGAACCACCCAAGAAGCCAGCTGCCCCCAAGCCACCCGCCCAGGGCCTGGTGGGCCAGCAACACCCACAATCCGCCCAATCGTAAGGCTTCGACGGAGTCCTCTCCCCAGGCAAACCCTCGGGAAGAGTGGCGCCACCACCCAGTCTCCCGTATAATCACGAGAGTTATCAACACGCGAAGTAAGCAGGAAAACCATGCCCAAATTAAAGACCCACAAGGGCGCGGCCAAGCGCTTCAAGAAGACCGGTACGGGGAAAATTCTCCGCGGTCAAACCAAGAAGCGCCACATCCTAACCTCCAAGACCAAGAAGGTTAAGAAGAAGTTGAGCGGCCTCGTTCTGGTTTCTGACGGTGACAAGCGCAAGGTTGCGCGCATGATCCCCTACGCCTGATCGGCCCGCAAGGGTTAGGGCCACTGGCCCCTGTCCTCAGGACAAGACGATCGGCTTAACAGCGAGTGAAGAGGTATTTCCTACCTCCAGCCGCATAACGGACTACCTAAAGGAGAACCAACATGCCCCGCGTAAAACGTGGCACAAAACGTAATGACCGCCGCAAAAAGATCCTCAAGCGAGCCAGCGGCTACTTCCTCACCAAATCCAAGCTTTACCAGGCAGCGCAGGAAGCCGTAGAGCGCGGTCTCAAATTCGCCTACATCGGCCGCAAGCAAAAGAAGCGTCAATTCCGCTCTCTTTGGATTGTCCGCATCGGCGCCGCAGCCAAGCTCAACGGCATCAGCTACTCGCAGCTCATTCACGGCCTCAAGGTGGCTGGCATCGAGCTCGACCGCAAGATTCTGGCCGAACTCGCCATTCACGATCCGGCCGGTTTTACCGCGTTAACCGCTCAGGCCAAGAGCGCGCTCAGCAAGACTGCCGCCGCGTAGCTTGGAAGGGTACGGGCTTCAGCCCGTACATACTTACTAAGAGTGAATGCGGCTTTAGAGTCTGCGTGAGAACGCATCGGCTGCAACATGAGTCCCGCAGGGACGACTGAACTTAGCCCAGGACGCAGTCCTGGGTAGAGATTCGAGAGACGAAAAGTCCCGCAGGGACGACTGGAAATGAGCCGCGACGCAATCCTAGCAAGCTTCAGTCGTCCCTGCGGGACTCAATCATGTTCCATGATGTACCCAGGACTAGCGTCCTGGGCTAAGTTCAGACGTCCCTACGGGACTAGGTTTGGCAATCCCGGTTCTCACGCAGACTCTTTAGATGGGAACGGGTTCCTCCTCAGCCCGGTCGAACAGGATCGGGCTGTTGTTCCTATAGCCAGAATCGACGCCGCACATGCCATCGATTGAGATTCCCGCACTAAAGGACTATTCGCCCGGAAGCCCTGGATACCTTCTTCGGCGAGATTCTGGCCCAATTCGATCAGGATGCTGCCGCCGCAACCACGGTCGAAGCAGTCGAGCAACTGCGCATCCGCTGGATCGGCCGCAAGCAGGGCCTGCTCACGCGCATCAGCGAGCTGCTGAAGGGCGCCCCGCCGGAAGCGCGCCGGGAAGCCGGCATGCGCTTCAACACCCTTAAGTCCGCCATCGAGCCGCGGTGCGACCCCGACCAGTTGAAAGCCTTCGCGCCAGTCACAGACGCGATCGATATCACCCTGCCCGGCACCCGCCGCGCTCTCGGTGCCGAGCACCCCCTCGTCCGAACCATGCACGAGATCGTCTCCGTCTTCGCGGCCATGGGATATTCGGTGGGCCTGGGCCCCGAGGTCGAAACTGACTACTACAATTTCGAATCCTTGAACTTTGCTCCCGGCCACCCCGCGCGCGACACCCAGGACACGCTGGTCGTTGCCAACCAGGAGCGCAAGCCCCTGCGCGACCGGCTGTTGATGCGCACCCACACCTCGCCGGTACAGATCCACACCATGGAACAGCAACCGCCGCCGTTGCGCATTGTCATCCCCGGCAAGGTGCACCGCAACGATGCGGCAGACGCCACCCATTCTCCCATCTTCCACCAGGTGGAGGGGCTCTGTGTCGACACCAACATCACTTTCTCCGATCTCAAGGGCACGCTCGACCACGCCATGAAGGCGTTTTTTGGATCCAACGTCAAAACCCGGTTCTTCCCCTCGTTCTTCCCCTTCACTGAGCCCTCTGCAGATGTGCAGATCAGTTGCATCTTCTGTGGCGGCCGCGGCTGTCGCAAATGCAAGCAGTCCGGCTGGATCGAGCTTCTCGGCTGTGGCATGGTCGACCCTGCGGTGTTTGCTTTTGCCGCCCGCGTGCAGCCCGCCTACGACGCGAAGAAAATCAGCGGCTTCGCCTTTGGCATGGGCGTCGAACGTATTGCCATGATGAAGTACGGTATCGGCGAAATCGGCCAGCTCTACTCCGGCGACATGCGCTTTCTGGAGCAATTCAAGTAAGTGAACATTCTCTCTCAGTGGATTCGTTCCTACGTACCCGGCCTCAACTTGCCCGACCGTGAGCTTGCCGAGGCGCTGACCCTGCGCGGCATAGCCGTCGAAGGCATCTACGAACTTGGTCCGGGAAGTGGTTCCCTCTTCGAAATGGACATCACCACCAACCGCGTCGATGCCATGAACCACTACGGAATCGCGCGCGAGGCTGCCGCCATCGCCGGGCTTCCCCTGGCGCCTCTCGACGCCGCGCTGCCGCCATCGCAGCCAGTCACGGTTCCAATTAAAGTTTCGATCGAGGCCCCGGAGCTCTGCGGGCGTTTCACCGCGCGCTCCCTCAGCCAGGTGCGTATTCAGCCCTCGACCGGCATAGTCGCCGAGCGCTTCGCCCTGCTGCAGCAAAAACTCATCTCCAATGCCGTGGACGCCACCAACTTCGTCACCCTCGCGATGGGCCACCCAACCCATGCCTTCGACCGCGACAAGCTGGAAGGCGGCATCATCGTGCGCCGCGCGCGCAGCGGAGAAAAACTCAAAACGTTGGATGGCGTCGAACGCGTGCTCGACCCCGAGGACCTCGTCATTGCCGATGAAAAAAAGGCCATCGGCCTGGCTGGCGTCATGGGCGGTTGGGACACGATGATCTCCGCCGAAACCAAAAATATCCTGGTCGAAGCCGCCTGGTTTGATCCCGCGACCGTACGCCGTAGCAGCAAACGCCACGGCCTGCACACCGACGCCTCCCATCGCTTCGAGCGCGGCGCGGACTTCAACGCGCCCCCCGTAGCCTCCGCTATGGTCTCTCAGCTTATCCTTGAGGCCGGCGGACACGTTGAGGGAGAGATCGTGGACGTGGTCATCCCAACAGCCGCTGCTCGCACCGCACTGCGCCCACCCATCGGGCTCACCCATCGCGAAGTACGACGCATCCTCGGTGCTACGGAAGACGGCCGCGGCGTGGAGCAGGAAACGACAGAATCAGTACTGCAGGCCCTGGGCTGCACCTTGCACAAGGCCGCCGAAGGCGAATACCAGGTAACCCTGCCCAGCTGGCGGCTCGACCTCGAACGCGAAATCGACTTGATCGAAGAGATCGCCCGCGTCTATGGCTACAACCGCTTTGCCAACACCCTCCCCACCTTTTCCGGCATCGTGCGCGAACAGCCGGATGCCCGCAAAGAAGCGGTGGTGCGCCAGACCCTGCTCAGCCTGGGCTGGAACGAGGCTGTGTCCAGCACTTTCTGCTCTGCTACCGAAGCGGTTACATTTGCGCCCCAACCGGCGCTGACCGTAGCCCTGGGCAATCCGCTCAACGAAGAAGCCGGCATGCTACGCCCGTCACTGTTACCCGGCATGCTCACCATGCTGGCCCACAACCTCAACCGCAACGTCAACGATGTGCGGCTCTTCGAAAACGGCACTGTCTTCAGCGGCAGCACGGAGCGCGTCGACGAGCGTCCCGCTCTCGCCGTCGGGGCCTCGGGATCGGTGTGGAGCGGCCCCGAGCTTCCGGCGCACGCCATCGACTTTTACGATCTCAAGGGCGCCATCGAAGAGATACTGGAAAAGTTCGCCCAGCGTTCCTTCTATTTCGACACGTTCGATGCCGCCGCGGGAATCGTCCCCGCATGGCTCCATCCCGGGCGATCGGCCCGTGCTGTCGCCGATGGCTTGACCGTAGCCTGGTTCGGACAACTCAATCCCGCCGAGGCCCAACAGCGCAAGCTACGCCAGGCCGTCTACGTTGGAGAAATCTACCTCGACCGTCTCTATCGCTTACCGCTTCGCCAGCCCATTGCGCCGGAACTCTCGCGCTACCAACCGGTCGAGCGCGACTTCTCTTTTGTCTTCGCCGATGCGGTGCGCTGGCAGGCGATCGCCGATGCCTTGCACAATTTGCACATAGCGGAGCTCACCCACTTCGCACCCCGGGAGATCTTCCGTGCCAGTCAAGCCTTGCCCCGCGGACACTACTCCATTCTTATCCGCGTGACTTTTCAGGCACTGGAGCGCACACTCCGCGAAGAAGAACTGCAGAGTTATTCACAGGCTGTGATGGCAGCGCTCGAATCGCTGGGTGGGCGGCAACGCGCATAACCATTTTTCTTTGCTGTGCGCAGCAGATAATCGAATGTACAACCTCTCGAAACGGGAGGAACACTCTAAGGTAACGCACACCCTTCTTTCCTCTTGAGCCGCTGAATTTGCGGTCTATACTTTTCTTGAGCACGCAATCCTTCTTTTGTGTAATGAGGTTTAGATGTCCACACTCGCAGAGCACCCTCCCGAGATGACCATGGCAGCAGATGATTTTCAGGCGCTCGAAGAACGCGTACTGCGCACGGTAGAATTATTAAAAGGCGAACGTGAACTTCGCTTCTCTGTCGAACAACACGCTTCGCGTCTCACTCACCGTATCGAAGAACAGGCTGCGCAGGTTGCTCAGTTAGAGGAGCAACTCTCCGGCTTGCAGAAGGAGCGGGATGCAGTGCGGCAACGCATCGAGCGCCTGCTCAAACAAATTGAAGAATTAGGCGATTGATCGGAGATTCATGGCAGAAAGTTTGGAAGTTCGCCTTGCCACCACGTCCGTCAGCGTAGATATTTACGACCAGACCTATCATCTGCGCGCTTCTGATCCCGATTATGTTCAGAAGCTCGCAGCCATGGTTGACGGAAAGATGCGTGCTGTCTCCGCGAACGGCAATACGGTCGACTCCCTGCGTGTCGCCGTGCTTGCCGCCTTGAACATCGCCGATGAACTCGTGCGCCTGCAGGAGCACACCAGTGTTCTTCGCGGCAATATGAGTGAGACCCAGACCACGCTCCGTTCCCGAGCGAATAGTCTCTCCGGTCTGTTGGACTCGATACTCGACCCGGAACATCGCTTCGACGATCGTGTTCCCGTCGGGGCTGGTGTCAATACCGGGCAGTCACTTGCCAATCAGCTTCGCTGACGTTAGCATCCATTCAGAGACCGGCCTGCAAAGCAGGTGCGGCAGTTAACGCTGGTTGAACCAACATTCATCGAACCGGGACTCGACTCGAACAATCGGCTCCGTGTGCAGTGTCCGCCAGTCCGGAATGCCTAAAGAGCTGCGGAGAGTCCCAACGTCTTAGGACGGGTTCACCGGCGCACTGCTGCACGGCCCAGTGGGTCGGTTTCGTCTTTATCCGCCTCTCTCTGTGCACCCGCATCTCTTCCAGTTCGGCCGTCTCATCTTGCCGACCTATGGATTTCTGGTTGCCCTGGGCACTGTCGCTTCGCTGCTCCTCCTCGTTCGTACCGCCCGCCTGCTCTCGCTCGACACCGACAAGATCTGGAGTGTGGCCCTGCTCGCCATCGTCACCGCCATCCTTGCCGGCAGCATTCTCCTCATCCTCTTCCACTGGCCGCGCTACGGCCTTGGTGTGGGACTCGTGCAGGCCGCGGTCGCGACCGTAACCGCTCTCGCCTACGCTTTGCACCTCGGCCTCCCTCTCCGGCGAACTGCGGACGCCTTCGCCCCCAGTCTCGCCCTGGGCAGCGCGGTCGCGTCCATAGGCTGCCTGGAAGCTGGATGTGATTACGGAACGCCGGCACGGGTGCCTTGGGCCGTCATCTTCACCGATCCTGCCGCCGCTCCCGGAACTCCGTTGGGAGTACCGCTGCATCCCACTCAGCTCTACACCAGCCTGCTGCAGTTTCTGTTGTTGATCTTCCTGCTCTGGCTCATGCATCGTCCGCACCACGACGGAGAGATCCTGGGTGCGTGGCTCTTCCTCGGCGGTCTCTCCAGCTCTCTGCTCACCTCCCTGCGTGGTGACGGTATCGTGGCCACGCAATTGATTGGTGCGGCGATGGTGGCTGGCGGAGGCCTCCTTTGGCTACACCGCCAACCTGCAATAAAGGCCTCCCATGGCGGATGAAGAACCGCAGTTACGCCGGCTCACTGTTCCGGAAGAGGCCAACGGCCAGCGTCTCGATCTGTTTTTGGTCAAGCAGCTGACTGACATCAGCCGCTCGCGGGTACAAATGCTGCTCCAGCAAGGCAGCGTGCTGATCGACGGCAAGCTGGCCAAGGCGTCGCGCAAGCTGCGCAGCGGCGAAAATATTTCGATTCTGGGCGATCCCCAACCCCCTCCCTTGCGCGCCATGGCGGAAGCCATTCCGCTGGAGATTGTTTATGAGGATGAAGACCTTGCGGTCGTAAATAAGCCCGCAGGTATGATGGTCCACGCCGGTTCCGGTGCGACCGACGATGCGCGCAATCGCGGCACTTTGGTGAATGCATTGCTACACCATCTACAGGAACTCTCCTCCACCAGCGGCCCTTTGCGCCCCGGGATCGTGCACCGTCTCGACAAGCAGACCAGCGGCCTCATTGTCGTGGCCAAGAACGACGCAACTCATAGCCGGCTCTCGTCGATGTTCGCCCGCCGCCAAGTGCGCAAACTCTACATCGCGTTGGTGCACGGGGAGTTAGCCCAGGAGAGGGGCACGGTCAATGCGTCCATCAGCCGCGACTCCATTCGCAGAACCAGGATGACCACCCGTCGCGAAGGGGGCCGCACCGCTGTCTCGCACTGGCAGGTGTTGCGCCGCATTCACGGCCCTTATGGCAGCTTCACCCTGGTCTCGGTACGCATCGAGACCGGCCGCACCCATCAAATTCGCGTTCACATGGCCTCGCTGGGTCACCCCGTAGTCGGTGACACGCTTTACGGCGCCCCTTCCGCGATCGCGCCCCTGGCGGCTGCCGCCAGCAGGCTCCCGCGGCTCGTTTTGCCCCGCAATTTCCTGCACGCCGCCGAGCTCGAGTTTGCCCATCCCGGTAGTGGTGAGCCCCTCAGCCTGGTCTCCAATCTACCCGCCGGCCTGAAGCAATTCATGGCCCAACTTGCGCCGCTCCCGGCCGTCTAAGGGGAATGCTCTAAAATAAAAAAGGTTTCTATGACCACAATGAATGTGTGCCTGCGCCCGGCTGGCTCTCTGCTCGCGAAGTGTGTGCTTTCGCTCGCTCTGCTGTCACCTTTTGCCGCCCTTGCGCAAACTCCGGCAGCGGCTCCGCCACCCCCGTCCACCCAACCCGGCGCTCTCGGCTCCGTGCCCCAGGCCACGAATAGTGGCCAGGCCGCCAACGGTCAAAACGACGGCAGTTTCACCATCCGGACCAACGTCAACGAGGTGAACCTGATCTTCACCGTCACTGACAAGCACGGACGCTTCATTCAAAACCTGCAGCAGAGAGATTTCGCTTTGCTGGACAATCAAAAGGCGCCCTCGCAGGTCTTTAATTTCACCCAACAGACGAATCTGCCTTTGCGTGTGGGCGTCATGATTGATGCCAGCACCTCCATCCGCCAGCGTTTCGAGTTCGAGCAGACCGCCGCCGTCCAGTTTTTACAACAGGTTGTGCGTCCACAGACCGATCTGGCCTTCACTATGGGCTTTGACGTCACACCCTACGTCACGCAGAACTACACCAACGACCAGGACAAGCTCGAGGCCGGCATCACCAAGCTCCGGCCCGGTGGCGGCACGGCTCTCTTCGACGCCATCTATACTGCCTGCCGCGATCAGCTGATCAACGTGCCGTCCTCGCCGCAGGGTTCCGTGCGCAGGGCGCTCATCGTAATCTCCGACGGAGACGACAACCAGAGCCGGGCCTATCCGGACGACGCCATCAAAATGTGCCAGCGTGCCGGAGCCATCGTCTACACCATCAGCACCAACGTCAGTCCCAGCCGCGACCGTGGCGACGACGTTCTGAAGAAGATAGCCGAAGCGACCGGAGGCTATCCCTTTTTCCCCAAGCGCATTGAAGACATGACCAACAGCTTTCACGACATCGAGGAAGAGCTGCGTAGTCAATATCAGCTAGCCTATCGCCCCGCCGACTTCAAGCTGGATGGCGCCTTCCGCTCCATCTACCTGGTGGCCCTTAATCCCCGCTACGTAGTCCGCGCCAAAAAAGGCTACTTCGCCCCCAAATCCTGAATATTTCTCCTGGTGTCATCCCGTCGAAGCCGACGGCGGTAAGAATCGAAGGGTGCCCCAGGTCTCGCATTTGAGACCTGGGATCCTCCTAGTAGAGGCTAATCTTGTCCCTTGTTGTAACCCCAGGTAAGCAACACTCCCTCCTTTGTCATTGGGAGCGAAGCCGAGCGGTTCTACGGGCCCTTCATGGATTACTTACTACCACCGGCAGCAGGCTTGGTCCCATACTTCCTCACCGCCCGATCCACAATCGCGTACAGTAACTGATCGTGATCCATTTTCGCCTGCGCTTTGATGTACTCCCCAAATTGATGCCCCACCGTCTCATTGTCCGGCAGCACCAGTCCGCGCTTCTGCGCAGCAAGCTCTGCCTCTGCCTGAACAATCGCAAAAAATCCCGCCTCGGTCTTTCCCCCCAGCACCCACGCATCATGCACCGAGCATGTCACCGCCTGGTCGATCGTGAACTTAGGCGTAGCGCCGGAAGACGTCTCTTGTCCGATAGCAATACAGGGCACCAGGCTGGCAACCCACAGAACGACCGCATATCGATTCGGCATAAAAATTCTCCTAGTGGCGGTAATAATTATTGCGGTCTCGATTGTCCTGTGCAGACTGGCCGATAATCGCACCAATCCCCGCACCTGCGGCGCCCGTAATCAAAGAACCTTTGACTCCTCCGCCGAACACTGCACCCAGTGCGGCTCCGGCTGCACCCCCGATCAGCGCACCCTTGCCCGGACCGATACCGCCCTGCTTGCGATTATCGTAGTAGCGATCATTTCCATGGTAGCGATCGTGATAATTGCCGCCACCATAGTTTCCCCCGTGGGTTCCACGTCTTGCCCCATCGTAGAAGCGGGTATCGTTGCGCCGATCCTGGGCGACGACATGCACTCCACTACCAAGAATCGAGCAAAAAAGAAGCGCGGTCGCCGGCAAAAAAGTAAATCGCATCATTTTTCTCCGTCGCGCAATTATATGCGCGGCCCTCATCCCAACAATTCCAGAAGCCCTGCCTGTTCAATCACCGGCACTTTCAGCTCCTTGGCTTTGTCCAGCTTCGATCCGGCATCCTCACCCGCCACGACGTAGCTGGTCTTCTTGCTGACCGAACCCGAAACCCTGCCCCCCGCGGCTTCAATCCGCGACTTCGCGTCTTCACGCGTCAGGTCGGGCATGGTCCCGGTTAGCACAAACGTCAAACCCTCAAGCTTCGAAGATTTCTTCTTCTTCTCTGCCGTGAAGGTCAACCCCGCCTGGCGCAATTTCTCCACCAGCTGGCGATTTTTCTCCTCGGCAAAAAATTCCTGGATAGCCTGGGCCACCCGCGGGCCCACCTCGTCCACCGCCTCCAGTTCCTCGACACTCGCTGCCATCAGCGCGTCCATGGATCCAAACGCCTCAGCCAGCAACTGCGCCGTGCGCTCCCCCACAAAGCGGATGCCCAGCGCAAACAGCACCCGGTTCAGCGGCAGTTTCTTCGAATTTTCAATCTCCGCCAACAACGACTGTGCCGATTTCTTCCCGATTCGCTCCAGCCCCAGCAATTGGTCTTCGTCGAGCGAATAAATCCCCGCCACGCTGGTCAGCAATTGTCGCTCCAACAGTTGCATAACCAAAGCCTCGCCCAGCCCTTCGATATTCATTACCTTGCGTGAAGCAAAATGCAGCACGCTTTCCTTCAGCCGCGCAGGGCAATCCACATTGATGCATCGGTAATCCGCTTCGCCTTCATCCCGCACCACCTCGCTGCCGCATACCGGGCACACATCGGGAAAAACGAAGATCTTCTCGCCCCGCGGATGTTCCTTATCCTCCACCACCGCGACGATTTTCGGGATCACGTCACCGCCGCGTTCTACCGTGACGTAGTCGCCGATCTTCACCCCGAGCCGCTCAATCTCGTCGGCATTGTGCAGGGTCGCCCGGCTTACCGTCGTCCCCCCGATCAACACCGGACGCAGTACCGCGACCGGTGTCAGCTTGCCTGTGCGCCCCACCTGAACTGCGATATCTTCAATTTTTGTGATGCCTGATCGAGCCGTGAATTTGTAAGCCACCGCCCAACGCGGCGCGCGCCCTGTATAGCCGAGCCGCCGCTGCAGCGCCGTCTCGTTGACCTTGATCACCACCCCGTCGATCTCGTAGCCCAGGGCAAGTCGCTGTCCTTCCGCCCACGCGACAAACGCGAGCAGCTCCTCCACCGTCCGCAATGGCTTGCGATGACGGTTGACGCGAAACCCGGCCACACTCAGTGCTTCCAGGGCCGTCCACTGTTCAGGGAAAGCACTCTCGCCCTTTTCCAGCGCGAAGTACGCGTAGAAATCCAGCCGCCGCTGCGCCACGATATTTGGCTCGAGTGTCCGGATTGTGCCTGCGGCAGCATTCCGGGCATTCGCTGCGGGAGCCATCCCCTGCTCCTCGCGTTCCCGGTTCAGTTTCAGAAAAGCCTCGTCCGGCAGGATCACTTCTCCCCGCACTTCAAAGCTCTGCGGCAGCTTGGCCCGCTGCAACCGTTCTTTTGAAACCGAGAGCGGCACAGATCGAATCGTGCGGACGTTGCTGGTGACATCCTCACCCGTGACTCCATCGCCCCGGGTCAAGGCAGTCTTCAGCAGAGCAGTCCCTGCTGGCCCGGGCTCATACTGCAGCGCCAGCGAAACTCCATCCATCTTCAATTCACACACAAAGCTCACATCGGCCGTACCCACCATCGAGCGCACGCGCCGTTCCCAATCCCCCAATTCCTCCTCGCTGTTCACGTTGTCGAGTGAAAGCATGGGACGCGAATGCTGTATTTTGGCGAAGCCTTCTTTGGGCTTGCCGCCAACGCGCTGGCTGGGCGAGTCGGGCGTGATCAGCTCTGGATGCTGACCCTCAAGCGTGCGCAGTTCCCGCATGATCGCGTCATACTCAGCGTCCGAGATTTCTGGGGAATCCAGCACATGATATTGATATTCGTGGTGGCGGAGCTCATCGCGCAGCGCGTCAATCCTCTTGGTAGCTTCCTCAAGAGGGCTGGCCACGGCGCGGGATCGGGTTTCAGACATAACCCGCATTATAGAAACTAGACCGGCAACAACAGGAAACCATGGAACCCGTCACGCATTTCCTTACCGGCGCATGTCTCGGCCGCACCGGCTTCAATCGCAGAACCGCCTACGCTACGCTGGCCATGACCCTGGCGGCCGAGGCGCCGGACATCGATGTCCTCTGGAGCTTTCGCGGGCCGGTAGCAGGCTTCCAGCATCACCGCGGCTTCACCCACACCTTCCTGGGCGTGCCACTCGTGGCCCTTGCCGTGACCGCGATCGTTTGGCTTTGGCATCGTAGCCGCAAGCAGGAGCCCGCCACTCCGCCGCGCTGGGCTTTGCTGTGGCTTCTCTCGCTCCTGGCGTGTCTCAGCCATATCTTCCTCGACTGGACCAACAACTACGGCGTTCGTCCCTTCGCTCCCTTCAACCCGCGCTGGTACTCGCTCGATATCGCCTTCATTCTTGAACCCGTAGTCTTTGCGGCGCTGTTGCTCGGTCTGATCGTGCCTGCGATCCTGGGCCTGGCCGACCGCGAAATCGGCGCGCGCAAGCCGTTGTTCCGCGGACGCGGTTGGGCGATCGCCGCGTTGTTTCTGGTCGGGATTGACTTAGGTGTGCGCGCCGTGGAGCATCATCGCGCCCTGCACTTGATCGGCAACGCGCGCTTCGGCAACCAGCCCATGCTGCGTGCGGGAGCCGAGCCCTATCCTGTAAATCCGTTTCATTGGTTCGCCGTGGTCGAGACCCCGGCCTACTACCAGACAGGATCGGTCAACACCCGTGCAGAAACCGTCGATACCAGCGACCAGGACGACGTCATTTTCAAGCCGCCGGTCACTCCCGCTGTCGCGGCGGCGAAGCGTTCGTGGTTAGGCCGGGTCTATCTCGACTGGGCAAGATTCCCCGTAGTGACCGATCGGGGCCGAGCCAACGTGGTCGCCTCTAACGACCTCGCGCCTCAGCCTCAGGACACGGCGGTAGAGTTCCAGGACCTGCGCTTTGCCTACTCATTCCTCTCGGCAGGCAATCCGCGCGCCTCCTCCGTCCTGAATGCCTGGGTCTACGTAACCCCGGCCGGCGCCATCGACGCCATGGTCATGAACAACCGCCTGCAAAAATAGCGCGTCCCTCTGGCTCTCATGATCCGGTCCCGCAGAGCCTGCCCTGAGCTTGTCGAAGGGACGGGCGACCACGCCCAGCAAGATGCTCAAATGTCCAGGCAAGATGGCCAAATGTCCGCAAGATGGCCAAATTTCGCGTGTAAGTCCTTTGTTTCACGAAGTGGCCAAGATGGCCAAATTAATTTGGCCATCTTGGCCATCTTCGTGAAACAAAGGACTTGCCGAAAATTGGCCATCTTGTAATTGACCATCTTGCTTTACTTATCGCCCTTATTGCGAGAAGTCACACTTACTTAGATGCTGGGCCCGAGGGTATGTCGCTCGTTCACTGTGCCTTTTCTTCGATTCTCAGCAGGGCTAAACCCTGTATTTCTCACGGGGGGTGGACTGCGACAGGGAGGTTGGGATCAGCCGTCCCCCTCGACAAGCTCAGGGCAGGCTCTGTGGGGCTGGCGACGGTTGCGCGATTCTGATTAGCGGAACGATTGGTTTTTTGAGGATGGAACTTGTTGACGGGTGAGTGAGAGGGGAAAACGGGACTTAGTTCGCCAGAAGAGCGTACCGCAGGGGCTAAAGCCCTCATTGGCTCGTTCGGTACGGCACGACTAAAAGTCGTGCCCTGATACAGAGCATTGGAGCAGCGGCTATCGGAAAAATGCGCGCATTTCCGCAGAATTGGCTCCGCCGGTGGGGCGTGTTGTTCAAATTGGCCAGGTGAACAAATCTAATTTGGACAGGTCTGATTGATGTCAGCCCAAGTCGGACGTTCGCAATCACTTACGAACACCAGCCAACTCCGGATCTACCCCAGGCTCATCCCTCTTCCCGCGTTTTTTCCACACCGTCCGCCACATCCAATAACCCAGCAGCCCAAGTACACCAAGCACTCCGGCAATCAAGGCAAACCGATGCCGGGTTGCCAACCGCTGCGTAATGTCCACAATCTCTGGCCCATACTTGATCGTCAAGAGCGCCGTAATCAAATACCGAATCAGCCGTCCCACGAAGACCGACAGCATGAACGTGCCGATCTTCATCTCGAACACTCCAGCCGCAAAAACAAAAAGTTTCCACGGAGTAGGCGGGGGCAGGATTGAAGGCACCATCATGGCCATGAATTCCTGCTTTTCGAAGCGCTCCAGCAACTGCTCGTATCGGTCCCGGTCGATCCGCTTCATCAGGAAAAGCTCCCCGCCGGCCCGGCCCAGCACGAAAGGAAGCAATCCGCCCACCGCCGATCCGAACGCGGCCGCCAGCACATACAAATAAAAATGTCTCTTATCCCCCCACACATACCCGGCGATGATCAAGTCCATCGGCACCGGAATTGCCGCGGCATCAACCAAGCCGATCCCGGCCACGCCCCAAAAGCCAAGCGGCTTCAGGATCCCCAACAGCCAGATCTTGTACTTAAGAAAGAGATGGAGGATTTTCTTCAAGATCCAACCCGTTCGTTAGATGTTCATCATGGTGGGTGGTGATTCCTTCGAGCAGGGTTAAAGCATGCGGAATGAGAGGCAGAACAGCTTCGAGCGAGGTCCTGGCGCCGCGCGGGCTCCCTGGCAGGTTCACAATCAGAGATTTCCCCAACGTCCCCGAAAGGGCCCGGCTCAAAGGGGCGAACTGCGTCTGCTTTCTGCCTTCTGCGCGCATCAACTCCGCGAACCCGTCGATGAGCCGGTCGCAGACCGCCCGGGTGGCTTCGGGGGTCACGTCGCGAGGTGCGATGCCGGTTCCTCCGGTCGTCACCACCAGGCTCGCCACTTCGCATTGCCGGCGCAGGGCATCCCCGATCTCCGCCTGTTCGTCGGGCACCACCAGGTGGCTGATCACTTCGAAACCATTCGCCCGTAGCAGGCTAACGATCACCCCGCCCGAAACGTCAACTCGTTGCCCCAGGAAGCAGGAGTCGCTCACGGTGATGACAGCGGCACGCATCAAACGATTGTAAGGGTTCTTTGTGACAGACCGATCTCGGCACGATTGCAAACAATGAGAGAATGAGAGGATGTGCGGGGTCCACAACCGGTTGATCGTCCCGGTCTGGATTGCACCCTTTGCTGCCGGCCGATGCCCTCAACCCAAGTTCCAACCAGCCCTCCTGGCCGCCCGCCGGAGCCATTCTCCAGACGGAAGCGCGTTCGCTACGAGGAGCTGGAACCGGATGAACTCCTTCACCTGATTGACAGGCTCGAAGACGAGCGTTCCCGGGCTCTCCGTCGTGAAGGCATTTGGATCTCGGTCATTGCCCACCTGGTCCTCTTCTGGTTTCTGTTCTATGGGCCGCGCGCTCATCGCGTGCACGTAGTCAACCCGGACGCCAACAAACAGAAGGACATGACCTTTCTGAACCTGCCGCCGGATGCGCAGCATCCGGTCAAACCACCCAAGCAGGCCCCGCCCTCCGACAAAAATCGCACGGCGCAATCTCGCCACCCCACGCTCGACAAAAAGACCCTGCAACAGCTTGAGGCTATGCGCAGGGCGGGACCGCCCATTCCGACGGCGCCTCAGCCGGCGCCTCACGCAAGCGGCTCCGCCATCTCCTTCTCCCGAGCCTCAGCAGCAGGCACAGGCTCGTCCAGCGCCTCCACCCCCACCGCCGCCAACCAACCAGTCCCTGCTCAACGAGCCCAAGCCGGTTCCAACGCCGGCCAAGCCGAGCTTTGACACTGGTCCGCAGAATGCCGGGGACGCCATTCGCCAGGCCGCACGGGACGCCGCCCGAGGTCCCGCAGGGCAGTCAGGCGATTACGGACAGAATGCGCCCTCTCAACATCCCGCGATGGCCGTGGGGCCCGATATCATCAGCGACACCATGGGGGTCGACTTTGGCCCTTACATGAGGCGGGTAATCCAGGCCACCTATCGGAGCTGGATTCCCATCATCCCCGAATCCGCTCGGCCCCCCCTCGACAAACAAGGCAGGGTGGGTGTCCGTTTCAAGATTTATCCCGACGGCAGCGTCAAGGAAATGAAACTCGAGTTCCCCTCGGGCGATGTTTCCCTGGACCGTGCCGCCTGGGGCGGCATCACTGGCGCCTCGCCTTACCCTCCGTTGCCTAAGGATTTCAAGGGACCGTTCCTGGAGCTGCGCTTCGGCTTCTACTACAACCTCGATCCTGATAAGCAGCGTTGACGTGCCAGCCGATCCCGAACTCCGCAAACGCCAGATTTATGGCCTCCTGGTAGTCGCGGTCCTTCTTTTGCTCATCGGCCTGGGCCGCTCCTCCACCCACAATCTCTTTCCCCCCGGCTGGTGGAGAGTTTGGTAGGGCCTTCGTTGCCACTGCTGGTTGTCATTCTGGGCCCGACCGGGAGTGGCAAAACCGCCCTCTCCGTCGCCCTGGCGCAGCAGTTCGACGGAGAAATCGTCAGCTGCGATTCCGTCGCGGTCTACCAGGGCCTGGAGATCGGCTCCGCCAAGCCCTCCGCCGGGCAACGGAAGCAAGTGCCGCATCACCTGCTGGATGTGGTTACGCCCGATGCCTTCTACACCGCCGGGGACTACTCCCGGGCCGCCCGCGCCGCCATCGCAGCCATTGCCGCGCGGGGCAAGCTGCCCATCGTCACCGGCGGCACCGGCCTTTATCTTCGCGCCCTGCTCCAGGGCCTGTTTCCCGGTCCGCAGCGGTCCGCCGGCCTGCGCGATCGCCTGCTCCGCAAAGCGGAAATGCGTGGCCCGGCCGTCTTGCACCGCATCCTCAAGCGTCTGGATCCGGCATCGGCCGCACGCGTCCACGCCAACGATGTCGCCAAGGTCATCCGCGCCATCGAGGTGACTTTGGCCGCGGGCCAGCCCATGTCAGAAGCCTGGAAGGAAGGCCGCGAACCCCTGACCGGCTATCGCGTACTCCGCCTCGGACTTGATCCAAAGCGGCCGCAGCTCTATGACCGCATTAACGCCCGGGCCCGGGCCATGTTCGCCGAGGGCCTGGTGGAAGAAACAAGAGACCTGCTTACGCGCTATGGCCACACGCCTGCGCTGGCATCGTTGGGCTACCGCCAGGCGGCAGAGTTTCTCGACGGCAAACTTACTCTCGAGCAAGCCATTGCTGCTGCCAGCCAGGGTCACCGCAACTACGCCAAGCGCCAACTCACCTGGTTTCGCCGCGAGCCCGAAGTTTGCTGGCTGAACGGTTTCGGTGACGATCTTTCTATCTCGGCGGAGGCCGTGCGCCTGGTCAACGGGGCAAAATCGTAACGCATTGTGCTATCCCCGGATACAATGAGTCTTAACGTCAGCGATCTGAAGTTCTCTGAAGGATGTGCGGTTGAGCGTGGGCAGGCTGTGTAACGTAGGACTAGGGAAGCGCACCATCGCGTGGTGCATGTTGTTTCTGGGCATGGTTGCTGGTGCATCGGCAGCAGAAAATGCGACAGCGACCCAGACCACACTGACGGTTGCAACCGATAACGCAGGCCCGCGCACCCGGGCAACTCTGACCGCCCATGTGAGTGGCGCGCCGTCCGGGGTCGTGAACTTTCGCTCCGGCCAAATCGATCTCGGCTCGGCCCTTGTGGATAGCGAAGGGAAAGCCTCCCTGCAGACAGATCTTCTGCCGGCCGGCAGCCATCCGGTGGTGGCCATCTACCAGGGCCAGTCCACCTATCTGAATTCGATCTCCAATCCCGAGCTGGTCCAGGCAAACGTCTCCACGGCAGCAGGATTCACCGTGGCGGCGACACCCACCTCGTTATCGACCGCGGTGGGTGGCTTTGTCAGCAGCATCGTCACCGTGACCCCGGTCAACGGCTTCAATGCCTACGTCACCCTGTCCTGCACCGGCCTTCCCCTCAACTCCACCTGCACCTTCACTCCCATCAGCGTGCAGGCCTCCTGTACCACCAGCGCCGCCGGAGCGCAGACCTGCACCCCGGGCACCAGTGTGATGCAAATCCAAACCCAGACCCCGTCGCCCAACCCCACTGCAAGCATTAACGGCGCCGGGATGCAGCGTTTTGCAATCGTGCTGCCGGTATTGTTCGGCTTGGCCGGTCTGGGCGCACGCAAGCGGAGAACCTGGCGGAACCTGGCGTTGGCCTTGCTGGCATTTTCCGCAGTCATGGGAATGACCGCCTGCTCGGAGCGCTACAGATATCTGAACCATGGACCGCCGAATAACCCGGGAACTCCGATCGGTAGCTACACCCTGACCGTCCAGGCTTCGTCCACCGCTGGCTCCGAGACCACAGTCCCGCCGGCGCTGCCCCAGATAACCCTGGTCGTCACCGCTGCCAAGTGATACAAACTCCGCAAGATGGACTAGCATGGGAATTGCAGGTGTGCCGGGCGGTCGCTGCCGGAGCACTCGCGTGCTTCGGGAGAGGAAAGTCCGAACTCCGCAGGGCAGTGTGCCGGATAACGTCCGGGATTTGAGCGTCAAGGCTCAAAGACGGCCAGTGCCACAGAGAACATACCGCCCTGGGCTTCATCGCCTGGGGTAAGGGTGAAAAGGTGCGGTAAGAGCGCACCGCGCCGTCTGTAAAGGCGGTGGCAGGGTAAACCCCACACGGAGCAAGACCAAATAGGGAGGGAATCCGCCGGCCAGACCCAGGCTGCGGATGCGTGCCGGCCCGGCGCGCTCACCTGGGTTCCGATTCCGGTTCGCCGGGACGGTGGGAAACCTCCGGGTAGGTCGCTTGAGCGGCGCAGCAATGTGTCGCCTAGAGGAATGATCGTCCTCGACAGAATTCGGCTTACAGGCTCACTTGCAAACGCGGCCCCGCTCCTCTAACCAAGGTGCGGGGCCTCCGCTTTTGACCTGTCCAAATTAGATTTGTTCAGCTTAGCCAATTTGGACAACGCACCCATCGACAGACCAATTCTGCGGAAATGCCCGCATTTACCGATAGCCACTGCTCTGATGCTCTGTATCAGGGCCTGACTTTTAGTCGGGCCGTACGGGGGAAGCCCATGAGGGCTTTAGCCCCTGAGGTACGCTCTTCTAGACCTGACCCCCGAAACGGTGATGACCCCAAGACTTTCGGCCAAACTGAGTCCCGGCAGGGACGGCGGAAAACCCCTAAACCGATTCCCGGACGGGAACCGCGAAACCGTCTAAACTCGTATCACTCTTCGACTCTGGTATGGAATTCACCGAAGCCATCAAGATCGCCCTACAGTCCCTCTGGGCAAACAAACTGCGCTCGATCCTCACCCTCCTGGGCGTGATGATCGGCGTGGCCGCGGTCATCATGGTGATCACCCTGGTGAATGGAGCCAACAAGTTCGTTGCCACCAAAGTCTACGGCTACGGAGCGGATGTCTTCACCGCCTCCAAGCAACCCTCGGTCGTCTTCAGCGACGCCGAGTTCAACAAATACCAAAAACGCAAAGATCTCAAGATCGAGGACTACCGCGAAGTCGCCGCAAAATGCAGGCATTGCGCCAGCACCGGGGCCATGGCCAGCACCACCGGCAAGGTGGTCTACAACAGCCATTCCAGCACCGACACCAGTGTCCGCGGTTGGACCTGGGCCATGCCGCCCATTTACAACATGAACATCGACCACGGCCGTGGCTTCGTCCCCGTCGATGAGGAGCACAACAGCAGGGTAGCCATCATTGGCCCGGACATTGTCGACAATCAGATGGGGTCGATCGATCCCATTGGCAAAGAGATTCGCGTCGACGGCGGTCAGTACACCGTCATTGGCGTAGGTGAGCGCAAAGGCAAGACACTCGGGCAGAGCCAGGACAATTGGGTAGCCATCCCTTTGACGACTTTCCTGAACGCCTACGGATCGAATCGCAGCCTGACTATCTATGCACGCGCCAACGGGGTCGGCGATCCCTTGGAGCTGGCCGTGGGCGAGGTGCGCACCATCCTCCGTTCCCACCGCCACGATCTGCCCGGAGCGGAAGACAGTTTCTCCACCGATACCAACAGCACGTTCGTCGGCATCTGGCAGAGCATCAGCTCCAGCTTCTCCGCCGTCTTTGTCTCCCTTGCTGCGATTTCGCTGGTCGTCGGCGGCATCGTGATCATGAACATCATGTTGGTGAGCGTAACCGAGCGGACGCGGGAGATTGGCGTTCGCAAGGCGCTCGGCGCGCGCCGCAACGATGTGATGCTGCAGTTTCTGATCGAATCGGCCACCATGTCGCTGGTCGGCGGCCTGATTGGCGTGATTGCCGGGGCGGGCTTCGCCAAAGCCATCACCCTGGTCATCGGGTTTCCTTCTCAGATAGAGCTATGGTCGGTAGCTCTGGGCCTCTTTGTGGCCACGGCAGTTGGCATTTTCTTCGGAGTTTATCCGGCGCGCAAAGCCGCCCTGCTCGATCCCATCGTGGCTTTGCGCTCCGAACTGTAAGAGAGGTACACGCAATGCGGCTCGCGGATACCAACGAAGCGATCAGGATGGCCATGGACACGCTGCGCACTAACAAGCTGCGCTCCGGCCTGACCATGCTTGGCATCATGATCGGGGTCACCACCGTGATCCTCATCTCCTCGGTCATCAACGGCCTCACCGGCAATGTCAATGGCCTGATCAAGTCGCTCGGGTCCAACGTCTACTGGGTCTTTCGCTTTCCGGTCTTCGGCTCACGGCCGACTTCGGAGATGCTGGCCAGAAAGCAGTTGACCTATGACGATGGCGAGGCTATGAAAGTGCTGCCCCATGTAATCGCGGTCGATGCATCGCAGCAATACCGCTCCCCGCAGGGATCACAGGGTAGTTTTTCGGTTAAGTACGGCAGCCATAAGGTGCAGAATACTGTCCTGCAAGGCGAGGGGGAGGATGAACCGAACGTCTATGATCTCGATTTGTCACAGGGACGCTACTTTAGTCCTCAGGAATCGCAGCGGGGGGCCAACGTGGTGGTCCTGGGTTCGGACACGGCCGAGGAACTCTTCGGCAACGATCCCGCGGTAGGCAAAGAGGTACAGATCAGCGGGGACGTGTTCACCGTAGTGGGCGTCTTCGCGCCCCAGAAGCAGGTTTTTGGCGGGGGCAAGAATCCGGAGGATAACTCCGCCCATTTTCCGACTTTCACTTTTCACAAAATTCATCCCGAAATTCTCGATCACTGGATCAGCGTCAAGTACGACGACGTCAAGAACAAGATCGCTGTCGAAGACGAGATCCGGGAGTTGCTCCGTCGCCGTCGCAAGGTCCGTTCCGACCAACCGGACAACTTCGCCATCTTCAGCTCCGATGCCCTGCTGGTGCTCTGGAATCAGCTCACCGGCGGTCTCTTCATCTTTCTCGTAGGCGTTGCCAGCGTGGGTCTCATGGTCGGCGGCGTAGGCGTGATGAACATCATGCTGGTGAGCGTGACCGAACGAACGCGAGAGATAGGCGTCCGCAAGGCGCTGGGCGCGACCCGAAAAAACATCATGTTTCAATTCACCCTCGAAGCGGTTACCTTATGCGCCCTGGGCGGAGTGATCGGCATTGCGGTCGGGGGTGTGCTCACTCTCTTGCTCAAGCTCATCCTGGGCAAAGTTCTGCCGGCCGAGATGTCCGTTGCCTGGTCCACCACCGCGTTTGTTGTCTCCTGTGGGATCGGTCTTCTCTTCGGTATTTATCCCGCGTGGAAGGCGGCATCGCTCGACCCCATCACCGCCTTGCGCTACGAGTAGTTCGGCACTCGGCTAAACTGAGAGTCGCCCCTCATGTTGCCGATCGTCGTCGCTTCCGTCACCACCATCCTCAGCCTCGCCGGCCTGGGGTATTACCTGCTGGCGTTGTGGAGCGCGCGCGCCTTTGAGCATCAATTGCGCCGGCCATTGCCCGATTTTCAGCCCGGAGTCAGCATACTCAAACCTGTGAAGGGTCTTGACCCGGAGATGTATGCCAGCTTTGCCAGCCATTGTCAGCAGCAATATCAGGGTCCTTACGAAATCCTGTTTGGGGTCAGCAGCATGGCCGATCCGGCAGTTGCGGCCATTGAAAAACTGCAAGCGGAGTATCCCCAGAGGACGATTCGCCTGGTCTTGTGCCCGGAGTTGCTCGGCACCAACGGCAAGGTGAGCAATCTGGTGCAGATGCTGGGCGGCGCGACGTACGACTACATTTTGATCAACGACAGCGACATTAAGGTCTCTCCCCAATACCTGCGGCGGATCATGGGTTGTTTCCACCTCCCCAAGCGGCGCGGCGGCCGCGTGGGCCTGGTGACTGCGCTCTACCGCGGCCAGGCGCATGGCACCATCGGTTCCCGCATGGAAGCCCTGGGCATTGCCACGGACTTCATTGCCGGTGTTTTGACGGCGCGTCAAATCGAAGACGGCATCCGTTTCGGGCTCGGTTCGACGCTGGCGGTCTCGCGCCGGGCATTGGAAGCCATTGGCGGGCTGGAACCGCTGGTCGACTACCTGGCCGACGACTACGAGTTGGGATCACGGGTTTGGCGGAGTGGTTTTGAAGTGATGCTGAGCGGCGAGGTGGTCGAGACGTTTCTGCCCGCCTATCGCTTCCGTCAATTTCTAGCCCACCAGATTCGCTGGAGCCGCAGCACGCGCTACTCCCGAAAGCTGGGCTACGCCGGCTTGGTGTTTACCTACGGATTGCCCTGGGCGCTCTGTAACCTGATTGCCTCAGGCGCCAGCCTGAGCAGTATCGCTCTCCTCAGCCTGACGCTGTTGGCGAGAGTGGCGCTAGCCCTCGCCGTCGGCGTGGGCGTGCTTGGCGATCGGCAGGTGATCCGTGATTTGTGGCTGCTGCCCGCCCGCGACGTGGTTGCCCTGGGCATCTGGATCTGGAGCTTCGCCGGAAACACAGTAGCCTGGCGAGGCCAACACTTCTCCCTGAAAGACGGCAAGATGAGCCGCCTCACCGCTGTCTAGCGCCGCAGCACAGGTAAAGCGCGATGGGTGCCCCAGGTCTCGCTTTTGAGACCTGGGATCCTCCTAGTCAAGGCCGGTACGGGCCCTGAACGTGTTTGCCGGAGAATCGCTCCTCGTCCGGTCCAGGTACTACGGCTGATTACTAATCACTTCCTTACCACCACTCCGGGCAATTGTGTACACCGGCCCGGTCAACGCAGGAACCTGATCCAGGGGAGTCCACAAGAACACCCGCGTAGGCCCACGCCACAACCGCCCAAACGAAACCCCATCATCGAATATCTGCGGAGCATCCCTGAAAAAAGACCCGTACCACAAATTAGAAGACCGCCCATTCAAAATCCGAACCTGGCGCCGCAAATAGAACCCGAGCGTCGACCCCGCTTCATACTCGCCATTGATCTCCACCACATCCCCACTCTTAATCCGCGGGCCAATCGCATCCGCCAAAGCCTTGGAGGACAGCACCGGAGAAAACGTAACCAACGCCATGTGTGCAGCGATCAGGAACACCACCATCATGGCCACCAGCGCATAGTTTCCAAGACGGATCAGGTTGATAGACCGCAGCACCATATTGGCAAACGTTCCCAAAACCAAAGCAACCGCAACCAGGATCAACGGCGTACGAAACGCGCCCATGGCCCGCGTGCTCAAATCGAGAAAATGGCCCAGTGACAGCGCATACTCTCCCGGATTTTCCGTAAGCAAACTGGAAATATCCGTTCCCGGTGCAGGGGGACGCCCGCGAACCGCCAGGTATCCCGCAGTCACAGATCCAATCATCCCCAGCAAAAACAAAACCACGGCAATCCGTCGTCCCGCAATCCGTCGACGGTCACGTGCGTGGCACTTCTCCTCTCGATTCAGCCATCCGCCGATCATCAACGCGAGCGGCGGCAACGCAGGCAGCGCGTAGTATTCCTGCCGGGTAGAAAAGCTGAAAAATACCATGACAAACCCAGCCCATATTCCCAGCAAGTTCCAGGCCTGATCGTGCCGGGGCACCCGGACCCGGCGCACCGAAGACCTCATGCGGACCGGAACAAGCGCCTTGAACACGAACGCAATCCAGGGCATTAACCAGATCCCGAGCAGTCCCCAGAAGAGCCACAACGGCACCGTATCGTAGTCCCGCGGAACCCTGCGATTGAGATAACGCAGCACCTGTTCGTTGACGAAATAAAACCAGAAAAAACCATGCACATTCCCCATGCTGGGAACGGTCCCCGAGGGTTGACCTTGTGACGGATTCGCCATCCCCGCGGCAATGTGCCACGGCACCGCAATCGCGAGAAAGATCACCATGCTCGAAAACGGATGCCACCGCCGCAAGTGCCCCAGGTTCCGGCTAAGCAACAGGAAGATAAAAACAATCCCCAGCGGGAACACAATCCCGATGAACCCCTTGGTGAGCACATTGAGCGCGCAACAAACAGCGAAGCCCCACGCAGTCGCGCGAGATGGTTGCGGTTGGTCAAGCGAGATCCAGAACAAAAGCATGGCGAGCGAAAGCCACAAGCAGACGATCACATCGGGAAGCAGGATGTGGCTGTAAATGAAAATCCCAAACGAAGTAATCAGGATCAATGCCGCATAGAACCCAGCGATCGCAGAATTGAAGAAGCGAGGACCGCCGAGGTAGACAGTTACGAAAAGAGCAAGCGTATAGATCGCCAGTGGAAGCCGCGCCGCCCAATCCTCGGGCCCAAAAACGCGAAAGCTGGCAGCCATGCTCCAATACAGCAGCGGAGCCTTCTCCAGGTAGCGAATGCCGTTCGCGTAGAGCGTAACCCAGTCATGCCGCGCCACCATTTCCCGCGCCACTTCGGCATGCACTGAATCCGCGTCATCCAGCAAAGGCGGACGAAGCAGCGTGAAGCTCCCATAAAGCAACACCCACAGAATGCCAATGGTGAGAAGGATTCTCCGCGAGCGCGGCGTGAAATATGCTCGGATAGCTCGGCTCCAAAAACTGATTTTCCCGCGGCTTTCCGGTTTCGGGCCACTGGAGGATCCGCTCCGTGTCATCGCTTCAACCCTAAGCCGTGGCGCTATAGTAAATGCAGGTCTTTCGGGATCGCGAGCGATGGCGCCAGACACAGCAGCGGGAAGAGGACCGGCGATTTTTCCGGCAAGTGATTTGCTGGGCCCCGACACGTCCCTCATCTACAACGACTGGTACCCCGCCATACGAAGCGACGTTCTCCGCGGACGAAAGATGCAAACCGCCATGCTCCTGGGAATCCCCCTGGTCCTGGGCCGCAAACAGGACGGCACTCTCTTCGCCATGCGCGACAGTTGTCCTCATCGCGGTATCCCGTTGTCTTGCGGATGGTTCGATGGCAGCGCGGTCACCTGCAAATACCATGGCTGGGTCTTCGAGCCCGAGTCCGGTCAGTGCATGGAGATCCCTTCGCTCACCAGCCAGGATTCCTACCCGCGCCGCATCTATGCCACCGCTTTTCCCTGCAGGGAAAAGGATGGCTACGCCTGGGTCTACGTGCCCAAGCCGGGCAGCGGCCGCGTACGGATGGACTCCAGGGACGCTCTGCCCCCGGTTCCGGAACTGCCGAAATTCAGCGAACGCCATCGCAGTGCCCATCTGTCTGCGGACCTGCCCTGCAACGTTGACCACGGCATCATCGGACTGATGGATCCAGCCCACGGGCCCTTCGTCCATCAGGCCTGGTGGTGGCGTTCGCGCCACAGCATCCACGAAAAAGAAAAACACTTCGAGCCGATACCACAGGGCTTCCGCATGTCGGCCCACACTCCTTCCGCCAACAGCGCACCCTACAAATTGCTCGGAGTCTACGGTGAGCCCATCGAGACCACCATTGATTTCGTACTCCCCAACCGGCGTTTTGAGACCCTGCGTTGCGGCAAAAAATGGTTCGCCAGCCTGACCACCGTGACCCCCACCACACCAGGGAATTCCCGCATTGACGTCTACGCCGCCTGGAACGTCTTCTACGCCGTTCCCTTCGTGACCGCAGTCGCCAAATTCTTTGGTAAGCGCTTTGTACGTCAGGACCAGCTCACGATGGTGCAGCAAGCCGAAGGCCTCAAGTTCAATCCCGGCCTCATGCTGATCGACGACGCCGATCGTCCAGCCAAATGGTATTTCGCCCTCAAGCGGGCCCGTCTCGAATCCGAGGAGACCAACCGCCCCATGCAGCACCCCCTGGACGGCCCAGTCACCCTACGCTGGCGCAGCTAGGAGCACACCAGCAAACAACGTCCCAGCCCCATCCCATTCTGGCCCGCACCAATCCCCTAACCACTTCCACCCCGCAACTCCCTCCTCGCACCCGCTATCATGGTTTCCATGGCCGATCACCCAACCTCTCCGGAACGTTACATCTGCATTCACGGCCATTTCTACCAACCCCCACGAGAGAACCCCTGGCTGGAAACGGTCGAAACGGAAGATTCCGCCGCTCCCTATCACGACTGGAACGAGCGCATCACTGCGGAGTGTTACGCCCCCAACGGCGCCTCGCGGATCATGAACGGTGACAACCAGATCATCCGCATCATGAACAACTACTCCCGCATCAGCTTCAACTTCGGCCCCACCCTGCTCTCCTGGCTGGAAGAAAATGCGCCTCGCACCTATCGCATGATCCGCGATGCCGACCGCCAAAGCATGTTGCGCTACGATGGCCACGGATCCGCCATGGCCCAGGTCTACAACCACGTCATCATGCCCTTGGCCAGCACCCGCGACCGCATCACCCAGATCCGCTGGGGCATCGCTGACTTCCAGCATCGTTTCGGACGCGCCCCCGAAGGCATGTGGCTTTCAGAAACTGCGGTCGATAACGAGACCCTCGACCTTCTGGCGCAACAGGGCATCCTCTTCACCGTCCTGGCGCCCCACCAATGCGCCCGCGTGCGCGAGGGCGCGGAGGTCACCCTGCAGCCCGTTCTCGACCGGTTGGACGGCGCGGGCGCTCGCTGGATCGAAACTCCCGACGCTTCGGTTCATCCCAACCATCCCTACCTGGTGCGGACCAAGGAAGGGCGAAGCATCACCGTTTTCTTCTACAACGGACCCCAATCCCGCGCGATCGCCTTCGAGGGACTGCTCTACAACGGGGAAAACTTCGCCTGGAGGCTGGCGCGTGGTTTCGACCCCGGCGACACCAGTCCTCAGGTGATGCACGTCGCCACCGATGGCGAAAGTTATGGCCACCATCATCGCCACGGAGAAATGGCTCTCTCCTATGCCCTACGCTTTATCGAAGACAAGAAACTTGCCAAGCTGACCAACTACGGCCACTTTCTGGCCAAATTCCCGCCCACCTGGGAAGCGGAAATCGTCGAGAACACTTCCTGGAGTTGCGCCCACGGCGTCGAGCGCTGGCGCTCCGACTGCGGCTGCAACGGCGGACGCCAAGGCTGGAACCAGCGTTGGCGCGCGCCCCTTCGTGCCGCTCTCGACTGGCTTCGCGATACAGTCGCCCCGCTCAGCGAAAGCACCGCCAAAGGCCTTCTTAAAGATGTCTGGGCCGCGCGCGATGCTTATATCGCCGTTATCCTCGCGACCGGGACGGCAGAAGCGGAAGCGGCCATCGAAAAGTTTTTCGCCGCCCAGGCGATCCGCATCCTCTCGCCTGAGGAACGAACGCTGATTCTCAAGCTCATGGAGATGCAGCGCCACACCCAGCTCATGTACACCAGTTGCGGCTGGTTCTTCGACGACATTTCGGGTATCGAGACGGTGCAGGTCATGGCCTACGCTGCCCGTGCGCTCCGCTTGGCCGCCGACATCTTCGGCCTCAATTGCGCTTTGCTCGAGTGGCAATTTGTGGAGCGCCTCCGCCAGGCCAAGTGCAACAGTCCCCAATGGAAAGACGGCGGAGACATCTACAAACGCCTGGTCAAGCCGATGGAGGTCAACCTGGAGCAGGTGGCCGCGCACTATGCCATCTCTTCCGTCTTCGGCAGCTATCCTGACGAAACCGTTCTCTTCTGTTACACCATCCGCCGTCTCGACTACGACAATGTCACCTCGGGCAGAGCACGCCTCGCGATCGGCCGTTGCCGCATCAGTTCCAAGCTCACCGAAGAGACGGAGGAGGTGTCCTTTGCCGCCCTTCATTTCGGCGATCATAATGTAACCGCCGCCGTGGAGCGGTCCAGCCCGCAGGATCTGACCGCTTTCGAGGACCTCAAGCACAAATGCAGCGCCGCCGTCACCCAGGCGAATCTGCCGGAAGTGGTGCGCCTGATCGATAGCTTCTTTGGTGGCAGTCCGTACTCGCTGGCGTCTCTCTTCAAGGACGATCAGCGCCGCATCCTGCGGTTCATCCTGAACGCCACCCTCAGCGAGGTGGAAGACAGCCTGGTCAAAATTTACGAGGAGCATGCTTCGCTCCTGCACTTTCTCAACGCGTCCGGTCTTCCCAAACCGCCAGCCCTCACCATGGCCGCCGGTTTCGCCATCAACGCGGGTTTACGGCGCGCCCTGGAAGACGAGCCCATCGATCTCCCGCGGGTCCGCTCTCTGATTTCTCTGGCAAAGTCCGACGGGGTCGTCCTGGAGAGCCACGCGCTTCGCTATCTGACCGATCAGCACATGAAGCGGTCGATGGTCCACCTGCAGGCTAAGCCATTGGAAACCGATAGCCTCGATCACTCCGTGACCCTGGCCCGCACCCTGCGCGAGCTCCCGTTCGAGCTGAACCTTTGGCAAGCACAAAACATCTGGTACGACGTTCTGATCAAGTCCAACCGCTTTCTTATGACCTTGGAACCCAAGACCGCGGAACACTGGAAGGAGACCTTTCTCGAACTGGGCCGCCAGCTATCGATCGCCGTCGAGCAATTGGTGGTGGAAGAAGGGTCGCTGGTCGGCCGGAGCCTATCCTCCTCACTCGAAACCGGGCCCCTCACGCTCAAGGCAATGGCCCCTTAGCAACTATGGGATCTAAACTGCGTGATGCAACTTGTTGATTGGTCTGAGGGGTGGGACCGACAAAATCAGGTCAAATCACGAACCAAGCCCGGAGGGCTGTACCAAACGTAAGCCCAGCCGGAAGGGCGGGAGACAGATGCCCAGGATTGTGAGCGCCGGAGGTGCGGCACAACATTCTGCGACGGGTGGCGCGCCTCCGGCGCTCGGATGATCTCTGGGAATCAATGTCCCAGCCCTTCCGGGCTGGGCTGATGGTGGGTACCAGGCACCTTCGGCAAACTCAGGGCAGGCTCTCGGGCCTGGTTCGATCTGAGATCTGTTTCGGCGTTCTCACGCAAACTCTGCGAGTTAGTGCCAGAGGTACGCTCATTTCTATCATCCCTCTAGTGTGGTGCGTCACACAGATGGGCCTACTATCTCATCGGATGATCCGGTGTCGGCCCTTCGACGTGTGGTGCGTCAGTGATGAAGGCGATTATGTCAGCTGCGCGTATCTGCTGCGATCGGGACTGACGTCCCTCAAGGATGTGTGCCGCCCCTACGGGGCTTGATCATTTTGCTATAGGTAGCCCCTAACGGGACTCGGCGCGATGTAGGTTGAAAAGCACGGTTTACCAGGCTCAGCTGCTGAGAAACAGGCTAAGACGTACGTCAGTGGCTTAGAGTCTGCGTGAGAACGCGAAAACAAACCTCAGATCGGAAATAGGCCCGGAGGGCCGGTACCAGACGTCAGCCCAGCCCGGAAGGGCTGGGAGACGGATGCTCAAGATGGGGAGCGCCGGAGGCGCGGCACAACACTCGGCAGCAGGTGGCGCGCCGCTGGCGCTCGTATCATGTCGGGGAATCATGTTCCAGCCTTCCGGGCTGGGCTGACGTCTGGTACCGGCCCTGCGGGCCTATTTCCGATCGAGGTTTGGACGGGTTCTCATGCAGACTCTTAAAGCCCGTGCGTCTCCCCCGTACGGCCGACTAAACGACTGGAGCTTTTCTCATTCCCCTACGTCTTCGGAGGCAATTCACAAGCCCGCCACAAGTACCAGCTGGCTACCGATCGCCACGGCTTCCAGCGAGCCGCCCGCCGTTGCATTTGGTCTGGCTTGGGCAGCATATCCAGAGTGATCGGCTTTCCCACGTTGACTTTCCCGAACGTCAACAAGTACCCCTTCCGGATTCCGTAATCCGTGCCGGGAAACACGTCCGGCCGCCCCAACCGAAAGATAAGCAGCATCTCCGCCGTCCAAGTCCCAATCCCACGCACTTGGCTCAATCGCTCGATAATTTCCTGATCGGATAAGCGTCGAATAACGCCAAGTGAGGGAACAGTACCGTCCAGCGTCTTGGCCGCAAGATCGCGCAGAGACAGAAGCTTTCCCCGCGACAGGCCAGCCGCACGAAGCATCTCATCGGGTACGGCAAGCAGTTGCTCCGGCTGCGGGTGCAGATCGCCGAATAAAGCCAACAATCGACCCAGAATTGCACGCGCGGCATTGGCGTGCAGTTGCTGGTACAGAATCGCTTCCAGCAGCGCCTCAAAGGGCGAGTGAGTACTTTTCACCCGCAGTGCGAAAGGACCAACACGTTCGATCAGCGCGCCCAGCTTGGCGTCCGCTATTGATAATTGCTGCCGCGCCAGAGCAACGTCGTAGCGAACCGGGCGCAAGCCTTCGTCCATCAAAACATTTTAACTTTGCAGTGAGTACCGGAAATGCAAACAGCTCGGACACCGCGAGCCTCGGCAGTTGCCATCGGGCTTCTTTTCCATAATGGCTCTTTCGCTGCGATCATAAATCCGGTCCGCGCTGTCCTGGAGTTGCCTACCCCCTCCGGTTTGCTGCTATATTCAACTTTCCAGGCATGATGCCGGGATGTAATTTCTACCGCATCTTCCTGGATCGAATCGCAAAGAGTCGTAGCCGAGCCTTTCTTTTTACACCACGGAATCCGAGGAAGCAGGGACTCATCCAATGGCGCAGATTTTTGACCGGAGTGCCAACGCGCTAGCCCGCGCGAGCCTGGTCCTGACAGGGTTGATCGTTATCGCCCTGGGAGTCACCCTTGATCAATTGCAAGGGTCTCCATGGGTCACCAAGCAGGGGCAGCGCGCCGAACAACCGGTGCCGTTCAGCCACAAGCATCACGTCATGGGACTGGGTCTCCAGTGCCAGTACTGCCACACCTCCGTCGAGAAGTCGAGCTACGCGGGCATTCCCCCCACCAAGACGTGCATGAATTGCCATTCGCAGATCTGGACCAACGCAGGCCTTTTGCAGCCTGTCCGGACCAGCTGGGCAACCGGCGAGTCCATCCCGTGGATCAAAATCCACGATCTGCCTGACTTTGTTTACTTCAATCATGAAATCCACGTGAACAAGGGCATTGGTTGTTCCTCTTGCCATGGCCGCGTGGATCTGATGCCGTTGATGTATCAACAAAACACCCTCCAGATGGAGTGGTGCTTGAATTGCCACCGCAACCCTGGCAAAAACCTCCGCCCCACCACCGAGATCTACAACATGGCGTGGGAAGGTCCCACCAGTCAGAAGCCGGTGTGGTGCGGCAGCACAGGTGTGAAGGATGGCGTTCCTACCGCGCAGACCGTAAGCTGCACCACCGTGGACCCCAGCAAGAGCGGCGCCCAGGTCGCGTCGTTAAACATGCTGCCGGGGAACATGCTGCCGGGCGGATTGCACGCGCAAGCCACAAGTGATGCGCCGGGCACGGTGCTCCCAGCAACCCTGAGCTACGTGAAACTTACTGACCAGGAATCACTGGGCAAGTACCTGACCCAGCAGTACCACATCCGCACGCCCCAGGAATTGAGCAGTTGCGAGACATGCCACCGATGAGCGAGATGAAGGGAACTAAGCAGGAATTGACGCTGGAAGCCGCCAGGGCGAAGCTTGCCGGCCAGACGGGAAAGAAATACTGGCGCAGCGTCGATGAGTTGGCCGACACACCCGCGTTCCGCGAAGCGGTACAGCGTGAATTCCCGAATCAGGCAGCCGAGTGGATCGACCCTGTATCGCGCCGCGGCTTTCTCAAGGTCATGAGCGCCTCGCTGGCGCTGGCCGGCCTTGCCGGCTGTACCAAGCAGCCGGACGAGCAGATCTACCCATACGTGAAGGAGCCGGAAGACCTGGTCCTGGGCCGGCCGGTATATTTTGCCACCGCCATGCCCTTCAACACCGGAGCGGTGCCCCTACTGGTAAAGAGTGACGCCTACCGGCCAATCAAGCTCGATGGCAATCCCGAGCATCCCGTCAACCGCGGCACTTCGGATCCACTAAGCCAGGGCGCGCTGCTCGACCTCTACGACCCCGATCGCTCCCAGAGGGTCAGCTACCGCGGGGAAGTTCGCGAGTTTGCCGCTTTTCTTGCCGCGTTCCGAGCCATGCTCTCCGACAAGAAGTCCAGCGGCGGCGCCGGACTTTACATCCTGAGCGATACCGTCACCTCTCCCACGCTGGCAGCCCAGTGGAAGGCGGCGCAGCAGAATTATCCCAATGCGAAGTGGTTGCAATGGGATCCCGTGAACCGGGACTCGGCGTATTCGGCCTCGAAGACCGCTTTCGGTGACTACTACGACGCGCAGTACCGCCTGCAGGGTGCGGACGTCATCGTCTCGCTCGATGCCGACTTCCTCTCCAGCATTACTCATCCCGGCTTTCTTCGCCTGGCCGCGGACTACGCCGGCCGTCGCAAGCTCGCGGATAAAGACACCACCATGAATCGGCTGTATGCGGTCGAGAGTGTCTCCACCACCACCGGCTTCAAGGCGGAGCATCGGCTGGCTCTCCGGGCCGGCGACATCGCGCCCTTTGCTGCGGCGTTGGCAGCAGCCGTCGGCGCGGGTGGGTCCAGTTCTCAGGCGCCCTCTGGTCCGGCAGGCAAGTTTCTTTCCGCATTAGCCGCCGATCTGAAAGCGAACAGCGGCAAGTGCGTGGTCATCCCCGGCGAGCAGCAGTCGCCGGAAGTGCATCTGGCCGCGATCGCCATCAATCAGGCTTTGGGCAACGTGGGCAAGACGGTGGTGTATACCGAGACCGTCAATCCCATGCCGTCCATCCAGGGGCAGGACATCGTCACCCTGGTGAATGACATGAAGGCCGGCAAGGTCGACTGGCTGGTGATCCTGAATGCCAACCCTGTTTACTCCGCGCCCGTGGACCTGCATTTCGACCAGGCCATGAATAGCGTGAAGCACACCGTCCACCTCGGTTCCCACTTCAACGAAACTGCGGTGGTTGCGGAATGGCACATCAACGGAACGCATTTTCTTGAGAACTGGTCGGATACGCGCGCCTACGACGGAACTGCCACCGTTATTCAGCCCATGATCGAGCCGTTGTACGGCGGCAAGTCGGCTCACGACGTGATCCAGTCCATGCTCAACGATCCCGACACGTCGCCCTACGAGGCGGTGCGTAAGACGTGGCAGGCAAACCTCGGAACAAGTCCTGAACACGGCTGGCGCAAGATCCTCCATGACGGCATGATCGGCGGAACAGCATTTCAGCCTAAGACGGTTTCGGCTAAGGTTAGCGATCTCGCGGCCGTCACACCCAGCCAGCAGGATGGGACCGTCGAAATCATCTTCCGTCCCGATCCCAACATCTACGATGGGCGTTATGCCAACGTGGGCTGGCTACAGGAAATTCCCAAGCCGGTGACCAGCATGTCGTGGGACAACGCGGCCCTGATGAGCTACCCGACGCTGGCGAAGTTCGGATTGGCAGAGCAGGACGTGGTGGCCATCAAATCGAACGGAAACACCGTGTTGGCTCCCGTCATGGCGGTCCCTGGTCACGCCGACGGCTCGGTCACCGTCTACCTCGGCTACGGCCGTGAAAATGGGGGCCGCGTGGCGGGTGGCCTGGGCTTTAATGCCTACGCCATTCGCACCTCGAATGCGCTGCTGTTCGCTTCCGGCGCAACCATGACCAAGACCGGCAAGACCTTTGAGTTTGCGGTAACCAAGAGTCACTATCAGGATCATCGCTCCCTTGAGGCTGGTGGAGACGGTTCCGGCACTCACTCGCTCGAAGGCAACGAGGCTGCCACTCGCGGCATCATTCGCTACGCGACCCTGGACGAGTTCAAGGAGAATCCGAACTTCGCCCACGAAGAGGAAAAGGAGCCGGAAGATCCCGAGCCGGACACCAGCATGTTCAACAACTGGCGTTACGACAAGAACGCCTGGGGCATGGCTATCGACATGAACTCCTGCGTGGGCTGCAATGCCTGCGTGGTGAGCTGCTATGCGGAAAACAACATTGCGGTCGTCGGCCGTCACAACACCATGACCGGCCGCATCATGCAGTGGATTCGCATCGACACATATTTTGAGGGCGATCTGGATGCGCCCAGAGCGCACTTCCAGCCCATGACCTGCCAGCAATGCGAAAACGCGCCCTGCGAGCAGGTTTGCCCGGTGGGGGCAACCGTCCATTCTCCGGAAGGCCTCAACGTCATGGTCTACAACCGTTGCGTGGGCACTCGTTACTGCTCCAACAATTGCCCCTACAAGGTGCGCCGCTTTAACTTCCTGCTCTACTCCGACTTCGAGACGGAGAGCCTCAAGCTGATGCGCAACCCCGATGTGACCGTGCGCAGCCGCGGCGTCATGGAGAAGTGCAGTTACTGCTCGCAAAGAATCGCAGCGGCCAAAATCGCCGCCGACAAGGAAAACCGCGAGATCCGCGACGGTGAAGTAGTGACCGCCTGCCAGCAGGCTTGCCCCACCGGCGCCATCGTCTTCGGCAATGTCAACGATCGTGCCAGCAAAGTGAGAAAGCTGAAATTGCAGCAGCGCAATTATGGCGTGCTGGCGGATCTGAATACACGTCCGCGCACCACCTACATTGCGGAAGTCTTCAACCCCAACCCGGAACTGGCCGAGGCGCGCGTCGAGCACGCGCCTGCGAAGAGCTGAAAGGTTAGCGCAGCATGGCGACCAAACCAGATTTACCTATAAGCGATCCGCAGCTGGATCCGAAGACAGGCGAGTTCCGGGTCATCGCGCCCGGATACACCTTCAAATCGGTGACAGATGTCATTTCGCGCATCGTGCTCACGCCGCACACCCCGATGGGGTGGTTTTTCGGCTTCATGGTGGCCAGCACTATTTGTTTGATCCTGTTCACGGCCGTGACCTGGCTGTTCCTCAAGGGCGTCGGCATCTGGGGTCTGGATATCCCCGTCGGCTGGGGCTTCGCCATCATCAACTTTGTGTGGTGGATCGGTATCGGCCACGCCGGCACGCTGATCTCGGCCATCCTGCTTCTCTTCAAGCAGCAGTGGCGCAACTCCATCAACCGCTTCGCTGAGGCGATGACCATCTTTGCCGTCATTTGCGCCGGCATGTTCCCGCTCATTCACGTTGGGCGTCCGTGGCTGGGGTACTGGCTCTTCCCGTATCCCAACACCATGAATGTGTGGCCGCAATTCCGATCCCCGCTGTTGTGGGACGTCTTCGCGGTTTCGACATACGCCACCATCTCGGTTGTCTTTTGGTACATCGGCATGATCCCCGATTTCGGGACCATGCGCGATCGGGCCAAGACCAAGCTTGCCCAATACTGCTTCGGCATGATGTCTCTGGGGTGGCGCGGTTCGGTCCGGCACTGGATGCGCTATGAGACAGCCTCGCTGTTGCTGGCAGGGTTGGCCACGCCTCTGGTGCTCTCGGTACACACCGTCATCAGCTTCGATTTCGCTGTGGCTGTGCTGCCAGGCTGGCATACCACGATCTTCCCGCCCTACTTTGTGGCCGGCGCCATTTACTCCGGATTCGCTATGGTGATCACCCTGGCCATCCCAATCCGCACGTTCTACCACCTGGAAGGCCTGATCACCATCCGCCACATCGACAACATGGGCAAGGTGATGTTGGCCACCGGGTTGATCGTTGCGTACGGGTACTCCATGGAAGTGTTCATGGCCTGGTACTCCGCCAGCCACTGGGAATACTTCATGATGTGGAACCGTATGTTCGGTCCCATGGGCTGGTCGTACTGGGTGCTGATCACCTGCAACATCGCGCTTCCCCAGTTATTGTGGCTGCGCAGCACGCGTGTGAGCCCATTCAAAATGTTCATCATGTCGCTGATCATCAACACCGGCATGTGGTTCGAGCGTTTCGTGATCGTCGTCACCAGCCTCTACCGCGACTTCCTCCCCTCATCCTGGGGAACGTATCGCGCGACCCGCTGGGATTACGGCACTTTCCTCGGTACCCTGGGCCTGTTTACAGCGCTGTTCTTCTTATTCGTGCGCTTCCTGCCCATGATCCCCATGTCTGAGATCCGCATGATGCTGCCGCAAGCCAAGGTGACGGCGGAGCCGGAAACGATGGAGGCGGGTGACTAATGCCAGTGCGTGAGGGAATCTACGGATTGCTGGCGGAGTTCGATACTCCGGGCGAATTGGTGGCCGCCGCGCAAACCGCGTATGACGCGGGCTGGCGGCGGATGGACTGCTACACTCCCTACCCGTTGGAAGAAGCGGCGGAGGCCATCGGCTTCCACCGCAACTACGTGCCGCTCGTCTGCCTGGTCGGCGGGCTCATGGGCCTGGCAGCCATGTTCCTGATGGAGACCTGGGTTTCGGTTCTTGCGTACCCGCTGAACATCGCTGGGCGTCCGCTATTTTCCTGGCCGGCCTTCATCATCCCCGCGTATGAGTGGACCATCCTCTGGGCAGGTCTTTCTGCTGCATTTGGCATGCTGGCCTTGTGCGGCCTCCCCCAGCCCTATCACCCACTCTTCAACGCGCCGAATTTCCGCAGCGGGGCCATGGTAGATAAATTCTTTCTTTGCCTGGAAGCCAACGACCCGAAGTTTGAAGTGGTGGAGTCGCGCAGCTTCCTCGAAAGCTTCCAGCCGGTTTCGGTGGTGGAGGTGGAGTATTAATCTGGTCAAGGTAATCCGCCCTGCTTCACAACTCCTGGCCGTAGCCCTGGCCACATTCGCGGCTGCCGGCTGCCGCCAGGACATGCAGAACCAGCCGAAATTTGTCCCTCAGCGGAGCACAACCTTCTTTGCCGACGGGCGCTCGGTCCGCCCCCAGGTCACGCATACCGTCGCTCGCGGCCAGTTGGGCGAAGACAGCTTCTTCTACACCGGTCTTGATCGACGGCAAAGAAGCCGACTTGATGCCCTTCCCGGTTTCCATGCAGGTGCTTGCGCGTGGCCAGGAGCGATTCAACATCTATTGCACACCCTGTCATTCGCGGGTGGGCAACGGTGCCGGCATGATCGTGCAGCGCGGCTACAAGCCGGCGGGTAACTTTCACTCGGCGCGCATCCTGGCCCAGCCGCTGGGTCACTACTTCTATGTCATGACGAACGGGTACGGAGCGATGCCTGAATATGCCGCCCAGCTCACGCCTGCCGACCGCTGGTCGGTCGCCGCGTATATCCGGGCCCTCCAGATCAGCCAGAATGCAAGGGAAGGCGAAGTTCCTTCTGGCGTGCAGGTACAAAATCTGAAGGATCTTGCGGAGCGTGCCGGATTGCCCGAATCCTTTGCCGAGCCGTGGTCGCTGCCGGCAACCGCAGTCTCAGCGCTGCCGCCCGACCCCAGTCAGGGCACACCGGGCATGGCGCCCGCGACAGCAGATAGCCCGATACCGGCGATGAGCCAGCCAGGCGGTGGCGCGGCCACCGCCGGCAATGCAGTCAAGCCGAAGGGATCGAAATAGGTCAGGAAAAAGACATGGCTCACGAACATCACGCAAATTCACTACCCTCCGAGCTGAATGCTCCGCTGCTGCTGAATGCGTGGCGGCGCCGGGCCATGGTTGTGGGCGCTATCTTTGCCGTTTTGTCGATCGTGCTGGCCGTGCTCGCAGCGACTGTCGATCACGACGGGATCGATCACCTGCTGCGCTCCTATCTGCTCGGCTACATCATCAGCTGGGGCTTCACGGTGGGCGGCCTGGCGCTGCTGATGGTGCAGTATTTGAGCGGCGGCAAGTGGGGCTTGCTCCTGCGGCGTCCCCTGGAGGCGATGTCACGTTGCCTGCCCCTGATCATCGTGTTGTTCCTGCCCATCGGCATCTTCATGAAGAAGCTGTATCTGTGGGCGCAGTACAGCGAACCCGATGGAGGCGTTCCATCAGCACCTCATCACTCACGAGCAGGCGCACGCGATCGCGTACAAGCACCCCATGCTCAACGTGGGCAGCGTCTGGATACAGTCCGCGGTCTGCTTTGCGATCTGGTTCATCTTCATGCACCTGCTGAACAAGTGGGGACTGCAGCGCGACGCGGATCCTCATCCGAACGTTCGCTTCTGGCAGGTCAGGCTCGAGAATCTCAGCGGCTTCGGTGTCCTCGTCTACTCCATCACTATGAGCGTTTGCGCCATCGACTGGGTCATGTCCCTCGACCCCACCTGGTACTCGTCCATTTACGGCCTCATGTTCCTGGTGGGCCAGGGCTATGGTGTTCTGGCGCTCGGCATCATCACCGTGATCCGGCTGTCGCAAGCGGAGCCGATGCACACCGTGCTTCGTAAAACCGAACAACACGATCTGGGCAAGCTGGCGTTTGCCTTCGTGATGCTCAACATCTACCTTGCCTTTTCCCAGTTCCTCATCATCTGGTCGGGCAACCTGCCGGAGGAGATTCCCTGGTATCTCGATCGGCTTCGCGGCGGTTGGGGCGTGATCGCCTCGCTGGACTTTGTATTTCACTGGTTCATTCCCTTCACCCTGCTGCTCTCCCGCGATCTGAAGCGGAACAAGGAGCGCCTGGTGCTGGTCTGCAAGATCATGATCTTTGCCCGCTGCTGGGATATGTTCTGGCTGATTGAACCGAATTTTGCGGATGCCCGGCGGCATCTGCACTTCAGCTTTCGGCATCCTGGAATACATGACCGTGCCGGTGGTCGTGATTTCTCTGTGGATGTGGTTCTATTTTGGCCAGCTGCTGAAGCGCCCGTTGATCCAGACCAACGATCCCCATCTGGAAGAGATTTTGGAGGCCGAGCATGCCCACGCATGAGCCACCCGTACACGATCCGCATGATCCGAACAGCCCGGACTACAACCCGGGCGCGGACTCGCCAGGCTATGAGGTCACCGATGTCAACGTCAACGGCATCGTCGTCTTTCTCGCCTCCCTGGGCGCCTTCGTCGGGGTCTTCTTCATCTTCTGTTTCGGTATGGGCAAGGTCATCAACACCGCCATTCTCAAGAGCGACGGGCCGCCTAACAAATGGAACATGATTGGCGCCCAGCCGGCCGGCAAGCGTCAGGATCTGACCTCGAATGCGGTCATGGAACAGAATCAGCTGAACCAGATGGTGCAGCGCTTTCCCACCCCTCGCCTGCAGCCCGACGATGGAAACCAGGAAATCGCAGAAATGCATGCCCGGGAAGATTTGCTTCTGAACTACTACAGCTGGGTCGATCGCTCCAGCGGCAAAGTGCGCATTCCCATCGCCCGTGCGATGCAGATCATCGCCCAAAATGGACTTCCGGTCGCGCCTGAGGAGCAAGCCACCGAACCCCTGATGGCGGGGGATAGGGCTCCGGTCGTGACTGTGCCGCTGACCGACGGATTTGCCCGGACGGGCTACGAGCAACAGTATATGGAGACCCTGGAACAGCAGCGGACGCGGGGCGAGAAGCCCGGAGATCAGGCGGCTCTGGGAGCGAGTCGCTGAGCCGCGAATCAACCGGCAGCTCGGGCTCGCGAGCAGCGTTCACTCGGCGATACCATAAAGGTGGAGATTTTTAGATGCAGAGGAAGGGCACAATCCGGTTCTTGTTGGCGGCGGCGATGCTTTTGCCTGCAGCCGTGCCGGTGTTCGCCCAGGTGGCGCCCTACGGGGAAAAGACCATGGGCGACCCCGCCCAGGACCACCTGCCCGATGTTCTAAACACCGTCAAGATCGATCAGCGGTTGGGCCAGCAGTTGCCTCTCGATGCCACCTTCCGTGATGAGACCGGCAAGACCGTCAGGCTGGGAGACTACTTCGGCAAGAAGCCAGTGATCCTTTCCCTGGTCTATTACCAGTGCCAGATTCTGTGCATGGAGGATTTAAACGGCCTGGTCGGGGCCCTGGAGATGGTCAAACTGACGCCAGGCAAAGATTTCCAGATCGTGATCGTGAGTATCGATCCAGCGGAGACGCCGGCCATGGCCGCCGCCAAAAAAGCGATTTATGTAAAACGCTATGGCCGCCCGGAGACCGAAGCGGGCTGGCACTTTCTAACCGGCGATCAACCGGACATCACGGCTCTGGCGAAAGCAACCGGATGGGGTTATGTGCGCTTGCCGCAGCCCGATGGCAAGCCGCCGATGTTTGCTCACGCCAGCTCAATCGAAGTAGTGACACCGGAAGGACGCATGGCGCAGTACTACCTCGGGGTGGAGTACGCACCGAGGGATTTGCAGTTGGGGCTGGTCGAAGCGTCCCACAACACCATCGGCACCCCGGTCGACAATATTTTGACCTACTGCTATCGCTATGATCCGAAGCTGAACCGGCACAGCCTGGCCATTGCCCGGGTGGTGCAGGCAGGGTGCCTGCTGACCTTTCTGGGCCTGGGCAGCTTCATGCTGGTGAGTTTTCGCCGGGATTTCAAGGGTAAAGGGTAACGATGCATATAAGTCCAGTGCTGTGGCAGTTTCTCGTAAGGTGGTTGACGAACTCTGCCCTCTTTCCGCCGGAAGCGTCGGCTATTTCGCCCTACATGGACGCGTTCTACTTCTTTCTGATCGCGATCTCTGCTGTGGGCATGATTGCGGTCATCATCCTGGTTTTCGGCTTCTCCATCATGTATCGCCAGGAGAAGAACCCCGTTGCCACCCAGATCGAAGGCTCCACCCTGCTGGAGGCTACCTGGACCATTATTCCTTTGGCCCTGTTCATGATCTGTTTCGTCTGGGGTGCGCTGCTCTACTTCCGTATCTACGACCCGCCCACCAACGCCATGAACATCTACATCGTGGGCAAGCAGTGGATGTGGAAGGCGGAGCACCCGGGCGGGCAGCACGAGATCGATTCCCTGCACATTCCCATCAACCGGCAAGTGCAGTTGACCATGATCTCGATGGACGTATTTCACAGCTTCTCCATTCCCGCGTTTCGGGTAAAGCGCGAAGTGATCCCCGGCCGCTACTCCACTGTGTGGTTTGAAGCTACCGCGACGGGAACTTATCATTTGTTCTGTACGCAATACTGCGGCACCGACCACTCGGCCATGATTGGAGACATCGTCGCCATGACCCCCGACGATTATCAGAAGTGGGCTTCCGGCAGCACCAGCGGGGCGTCCCTGGCCCAGAACGGCGAGCGCCTGTTCTCCAGCCTCGGCTGCAATTCCTGCCACTCGGGCGCCGCCAGTGCGCGCGGCCCAAACCTGGCCCAGGTTTACGGCTCCCAATTGCGGTTGGCCGACGGCTCGACCGTTACGGCGAATGACGCCTTCCTTCGCGAGGCTATCCTCAACCCATCGACCCGTGTGACCGCGGGCTATGCGCCCATCATGCCGACCTATCAAGGGCAGGTGAGCGAAGAGGGTCTGATCGACCTGGTCGAATACATCAAGAACCTCAACTCAAACTATCGCGTGCAACAAACGTTAACTGCGAGTCAGCTCCCTGTTGGGCAAGGCGGAACTTCCGGTACAGGCTCGAGCTCGCCCGCAATGACAGGCCCCGCAAAGTCGGGCAGGCCGGCACCTGGTGTGCCGGGGACGGTGAACCAATGAGTACCATTGTTACGCTTCCGAATCAGGAAGAAGCACAGCTGCCGAAGCTGAGCTACCTCAATAGTGAATACGGCCTCAAGAGCTGGCTGCTCACTGGCGACCACAAGCGCATCGCCATGCTGTATCTCATTTCGATCACGTTCTTCTTTTTCATCGGAGGAGCTTTTGCCGGGCTGATCCGTCTGGAGCTGTTGACGCCGCTGCCCGATCTGGTGGCGTCGGATACCTACAACAAGCTCTTCACCATGCACGGCGTGATCATGATCTTCCTCTTCCTGGTGCCTTCGGTGCCGGCAACCGTTGGGAACTTCGTGATCCCCATCATGGTCGGGGCCAAGGATCTGGCCTTTCCCAAAATCAATCTGCTGAGCTGGTACCTGTATGTTGCGGGCGCCTGTTTCCTGGTCTTCGCGCTGCTCAACGGCGGCGTCGACACTGGCTGGACCTTCACCACTCCGCTTAGCACCCACTACCTCAATACTCACGTCATCACAGCGGCCATGGGCGTCTTCATCGCCGGGTTCAGCTCCATCTTTACCGGTCTGAACTTTATCGTCACGGTCCACCGTATGCGCTGCCCCGGCATGACGTGGTTCCGGTTGCCCTTGTTCATCTGGTCGCACTATGCGGCTTCGATCCTCATGGTTCTGGGTACTCCTGTTCTGGCCATCACGCTGGTCCTGGTGATGCTCGAGCGCACCATCGGCATCGGCGTCTTCGATCCCACCAAGGGCGGAGATCCCCTCCTTTTCCAGCATCTCTTCTGGTTCTATTCCCACCCGGCTGTGTACATCATGATCTTGCCCGGTATGGGGGTGATCTCCGAAGTCGTGAGTACCTTCTCCCGTAAGCGGGTCTTCGGATATACCGCGGTGGCATTCTCCTCCGTCGCCATTGCCGTGTTTGGATTTTTTGTCTGGGCGCACCACATGTTCATCATGGGCGTTTCCAACTATTCGGCACTGGTCTTCTCGCTGCTTACCATGTTGGTGGCTGTGCCTTCTGCCATCAAGATCTTCAACTGGGCGGCGACTCTCTATAAGGGTTCCATCACCTTTGAGACACCGATGCTCTACGCCTTCGGCTTTATGGGCCTCTTCACCATCGGCGGTCTCACCGGGGTCTTCCTGGGATCGCTGGGTATGGACATCCATCTCACCGAGACCTACTTCATCGTCGCCCACTTCCATTTCGTCATGGTGGGTGGCATGTTGATGGCTTACCTCGCGGGGGTGCACTTCTGGTGGCCCAAGATGACCGGCCGCATGTATCCCGAGTCGATGTCGCAGTTGAGCGCGGTGACTACCTTCATCGGGTTCATCCTGACCTTCTTCCCGCAATTTATCGTGGGCTACCTGGGCATGCCCCGCCGCTACCATGCGTACCCGCCCGAGTTCCAGGTTCTGAATGTCCTTTCAACTGCGGGCGCAACGGTTCTGGGCATTGGCTACCTGCTACCTATGCTCTATATGCCGTGGTCGCTCAAGTACGGTAAGATCGCGGGCAGCAACCCGTGGCAGGCTACCGGCCTGGAGTGGCAGACCCAATCGCCTCCGCTGACCGAGAACTTTGTCGATATACCGATCATGGATCACGAAGCCTACGACTATGAGTGGTTGGCTCACCAGACCAGACACGAGGTAACGACTGTTGGATAGCCAAGCGATCGTCACCGGACACGCGGAGCCCCACGAGGGGCACGAAGAGCATCCCGCTTATTTGCGCCATCATTTCGTCACGGTGGAGCAGCAGCGCGAGACCGCCAGCTTCGGCATGTGGCTCTTCCTGCTGACCGAAATCATGTTCTTTGGCGGCCTGTTCATGGCCTACCTGCTGTATCGCAACTGGTATTACGACGCCTTTGTGGCCAGCAGCAACACGCTGGGCATCGGCCTCGGAACTACCAATACAGGGGTCCTGATTCTGTCCAGCTTCACCATGGCCATGGGCGTCTACTCTGCGGAAACGCGCAACCGCAAAGGACTGCTGACCTCGCTCAGCCTGACGATTTGTTTAGGGCTGGTCTTCCTGGGCATCAAGACGATTGAGTATCACGACAAATACACTGAGCACCACATCCCCGGAGCCAGCTTTAGCGTAGAAGATTTTGTCCATCCAACCGATAAAAGGGATGTTCCGCTGGCTCCCGATATGGCGCAGCATGCCCAGCTTTTCTTCTTCCTGTACTTTGCCATGACCGGCATGCACGCCCTGCACATGGTCATCGGCATCAGTATTTTGTTCGTCCTGCTTTACCAGGCTTACCACGGCGCCTATATCGACGGGCATACATCGACCATCGATAATTTTGGGCTTTATTGGCATTTCGTCGATATCGTCTGGATCTTTCTTTTCCCGCTGCTGTATCTCATCAGCCGCCATCCTTTGAAATAAAGGGAAAGTACCTATGTCTGCTCCTACTGAACACGAACATCACATCGTCGGGCCCAAGACCTACTTAACCATCCTGATCGCCTTGCTCGTCCTCACCGCCACCACGACCGGTGCAGCCTTCGTCAATATGGGCGTGTTTAGCCCAATCGTGGCCCTGGCAATCGCCTGCCTCAAGGCTGTCCTCGTCATTCTTTTCTTCATGCACATTCGCTACAGTTCCAAAGTGATGATGCTGACGGTAGGGGCCGGCTTCTTCACGTTTCTGGTGCTGATCACCATGACCCTCTCCGACTACATCAGCCGCAACTGGGGCCTCTGGTAGGGAATCGCAGATCCTCTCCATTTCGCTGTCGAAAAACGCTGGATTCTATAGTCAAACACCGGGGATAGCACTGCCCCTGAATTCGCATCTGTTCAGCTCCCCACAAAGACGAAAGATTAAAATTGGTGGCATCGCGATATCTCGCAAAAAATAGCGAGATGTGGCGCACCCAGGATTCCTGGTGCGGTAAAAAGCTAGTAGGGGCAGCTTCCTCTCCGATGACCTCCAAACCAACAGACCACGACGAAGTCCCCGAAGCGCTGCGCCAAATCGCCGCCAACCCCAGAGTTCTTGTCCGGCGCGGCGGAGCTCCCGCGCCAGACGGAAAATGCGTTGTCTACTGGATGCAAAGAGCGCAACGAGCGCTGGATAATCCCGCCCTCGATATCGCGGTAGAAGTCGCCAACGCCCTGGATCTGCCCATATTGGTGTACTTCTCGGCCATCTCTAACTTTCCCCACGCTAACCTGCGCCACTACGTCTTCCTGAACCAGGGGCTCGCCGACATCGAAGAAGATCTGCAACAACGGCAGATCGGTTTTATCGTTCGCCGTCCGCCCAACAATTCTCTGCAAACTCTACTGGCCGAAGTAAACGCCGCCATAGTGATCGGCGATGAAAATCCCTGCCGTGAGCCCGAGCGCTGGCGAAAGGTGTTGGCAGGCCGATTGCGTATCCCGTATTGGACCGTCGACGCGGACGTAGTGGTGCCGTCCGGCCTGTTCCAAAAACGCATGTACGCCCTGCACATCTTCCGGCCCAAGCTCTACGCGGAGCTGCCAAAGTTCCTTCTGCCGCAAGCCAATCTGCAGCCCCAACACGCATGGAAACCTCCACACTCTCTTGAATCATTTCCCGTGCGGGAAGATGTTACGAACGGATGGAAGACGCTGGATCGTTCCGTTGGCCCCGTCGAGAGCTTCACCGGCGGAACGCATTCCGCACTCAAACGCCTTCACGATTTTATCGATAAGGATCTGGCTGATTACGACCAGAACCGAAATCATCCCGAGGTGGATGGAACCAGCCGCCTCTCGCCCTATCTGCACTTCGGGCACATCAGCCCCATCACCATCGCCCTGGCGGTCGAGAAGGCATGCAAGGATAGCAAAGTCCCGCAGGCAGCAAGGGATTCGTACATCAGCGAGTTGATTGGGTGGAGGGAATTGGCGGTGAACTTCGTCAAGTTTACCGAGAACTATGATTCCTTCGAATGTGCCGAACCGTGGGCTCGCAAGACCCTGATGGAACACGCCCGCGATCGGCGGGAGCATCTCTACTCCATCGAGCAATTGGAACGTTCCGAGACCAAAGACGAGCTTTGGAATGCGGCCCAAACGCAAATGGTCAAGTTTGGGTGGATGCACAATTACATGCGCATGTACTGGGCCAAAAAGATCCTCGAGTGGTCGCCCGATCCGGCGAAAGCCTTCGATACCTGCGTCACCCTCAACGATCGGTACTTTCTCGATGGCAGAGACCCCAACGGATACGCGGGAATTGCCTGGTCGATCGTGGGCAAGTTCGATCGTCCCTGGTTTGACCGCCCGATTTTCGGCACAATTCGCTATATGTCCGGCGCTTCCACCGGCAAGAAGTTCAATTCCAAAAAGTACATACAGAGAATGCAGGAAGATTTTACGCAGACCGGCTTCTGGGCCGAGGAATAGTCCCCGAGTTATGCGGTGTGCTATTTTCAAGATTGGCCCTGATCGTCGATGGCGAAATATCTTATTACTGGAATCGCGGGTTTTATTGGATCGTCCCTGGCGAGAGCCCTGGTAGAACGCGGGGAAGAAGTTCGGGGCGTTGATAACTATCTGACCGGAAAGTCAGCGAACCTGGCCGGCTACTACGACCAGATCGACTTTCGCGAAGTGGATTTGCGCGATCCTTCCGCGATCCGCAGTGCCTGCGAAGGCATTGAGTACATCCTGCATATAGGGGCGCTCCCTTCTGTTCCTCTTTCGGTTGCGCATCCTGAACCAAGCCACCGTTGCAATGTAGACGGGACATTCAATGTCCTCGAGGGCGCGCGGGCAGAGGGCGTGAGGCGAATCGTGTACGCGGCGTCTTCTTCCGCATATGGGAATCAGCCAATTCTCCCGAGCAAAGAATCCATGCGTCCCATGCCGATTTCCCCCTATGCGGTCCAAAAACTGGTCGGCGAGTACTACATGAGCAGTTACTGGCAGGTGTATGGGCTGGAGACGGTAAGCTTGCGCTACTTCAATGTTTTTGGGCCGCGCCAGGGAGCCGATTCTCCGTACAGCGGTGTCCTTGCCAAATTCATCCAGCAAATGCTGGACGGAACCCGTCCAACCATCTTCGGCACGGGCGATCAGGGCAGGGATTTTACCTATATTGACAACGTCATCTCGGCGAATCTCCTGGCCTGCGCCGCGCCGGCGGAGAAAGTGGCCGGCAAAGTCTTCAATACCGCTTGTGGCGGGCAGTACACGCTCAAGCAGATCTACCAGCTATTGGCGAAACTGACCGGGTTTGACCTCCCGCCGCGGTATGCGAAGTCGCGGACCGGAGACATCGTGCATTCGCAAGCCGATATTTCCGCTGCCGCGGAGGCTTTCGGTTATCGGCCACTGGTGGGCGTGGAAGAGGGATTGCAGCGGACCGTGGAGTGGTATCGCGAAACCCTGAAGATCCCAGTCGCCTCACGATAGGCACGCCCCGTTCCCCTCACGTAAGTGAGCCCATTCGATGGAGAAGCTTTTGGTCGATCAGCATAATTTGCCACAATGGCTGTCACTGGTAGAGAAGCGGGAACTGCGCGTAGGGATAATCGGTCTGGGCTACGTTGGTCTCCCACTGGTACTGCTCTTCAGTCAGGAAGGTTTTCGCGTAACCGGCTTTGATATCGACGCGGCGAAGGTAGAGCGGCTCAACGCAGGCGAATCCTACATTCATCGCATCGACCCCGAACAGATAAGGGCTGCGCAGGCCAACGGTTTTCGTGCAACCGCCGACTTCTCTGAGATCGGCAGTGTCGACGCCATACTCATTTGCGTGCCCACCCCGCTGAGCGACCACCATACGCCCGACATGAGTTACATCGCAGCCACCATGGACTCGATCGTCGGCCATTTGCGCCCGGGCCAACTGGTGGTCCTCGAAAGCACCACCTATCCCGGCACAACGGAAGAATTGATTGCCCCGGCGATTGAGCGTACCGGCCGGGTTAAGGTCATTCGCGACGCCATGCTGCCGGACGGAGTTCTGGTTGCCTATTCGCCCGAACGGGAAGATCCCGGCAACACCAGCATTGACCGCCGGGACATTCCTAAGGTTGTTGGGGGGCTGGGGCAACTGGCGGCGGAGGCGGCCGCAGCGCTGTACAACGTGGCCTTTCACCGCGTGATTCGTGTATCCAGCCCTGCGGCGGCCGAAATGACCAAGCTGCTGGAGAACATCTATCGCTGCGTCAATATCGCCCTGGTGAACGAACTGAAACTTCTTTGCCTGCGCATGGGCATCGACATCTGGGAGGTAATCGGCGCGGCTGCCACCAAGCCCTTCGGCTTTCAGCCCTTCTATCCCGGCCCCGGGCTTGGTGGACACTGCATTCCGATCGATCCCTTTTATCTGAGCTGGAAGGCAAAGGAATTCGACTTCAGCACCCGCTTCATCGAACTGGCGGGCGAAGTGAATGAAGCCATGCCGTATCACGTGGTGGCGGCCGTGTCCTCCGCGCTGAATCAGCGTGGCAAGCCACTCAAGGCATCGCGGATTCTGGTGCTGGGCCTGGCTTACAAGCGAGATGTGGATGACTTGCGCGAATCCCCGTCGCTCTCGATCATCGAGATGCTGCAGCAGGAAGGCGCTGCTGTCAGTTACAACGACCCCTTCTTTCCCACCGTGGGACGGGGCCGGAAGTACAACCTGAATATGAAGTCCCAGCCGCTCGACCACCTTGGCAGTTACGATTGCGTTTTAATTGTGACGGATCACACTTCCTACGATTTCGCTCGCATCGTGGAGGAGGCGCAGCTGGTGGTGGATTCGCGGAACGCGACCAAGGGCCTGGTTTCGGACAAAATCGTCCGCTGCTGAGCGGGTGCCTGAGGAGCGATGGGTGGCCCATGTGAATGACCCCGCGGTGAAAATCGATGCCGGTAGGCAAGATCCTGTGGGTTTTTCTGCTCTTTGGTCTCCCTTGTTTTGTCTTGCATCCTCTCGTCGACGCGCAAGCAGGCGTGGATGGACGGGGTATTAAGTGGAAAGAGGTGAGCGAGCCTTCGGTTTTGGGGACTGACGCGCCGTGGAACAAAATGCCTTGGTAAGCGAGATTCTGAGGGCCTCTCAAAATTAGCTATCGCTGGCTTTATTTCCGCTGCCGGCTTTCGGGGCGATCAAAAGCAGCAGCTGATGTCCAAGAAGCGTCGTTTTTACACGCCTGTGTAATGACGTTTCGAGTTTCGTGAACCGCCCTCATTAGGGAAAAGGATTTGCACATCCCTTAAGAAGCCCTAAACTAGGGTAGGAATTGGACAAGTTCCTCCCCGGCGCTGGACTTTGCTTGTGTCGATGGTAAAGGAGTAAAACTTGGCAGGAAGCACCGGCCGTGCGCCGCGCCACTTTCTGCCGTTAGAAATTATGGGTAAGCGTTCAGGTTTTGTCTTCGCAACCCTGCTCATCTTGAGCATTGCGCCTGTCAAGTCGCCGGTTGCTGCTGCACAGTCCCCTGGTTCCGATAATCTCGACTGCCCCTCTGGTGTTATTTCCTCAGTCGATGGAAGTTGCGTCGGTCAGGAAATAACACCGGACGCGGATCAGTCTTTAACGCCTCAGTCCAACCCATCCGGCGTCTCCAATGGCATTCCTGCGGGGCCGTTATCGAGCCAGTATCCGGGATTGCAGTCACAAGGAATGAACGCCAGGGTTCCAAATATTTACGATCAAGGTGGCCTGACCAGCACCCAGGCTCAATTGCGAGCGCTGGGAGAGGCTCGGCTGCTGGCAACCCAACCTCCTTCCGCCCCTACTGACTTCCAGCAGTTGGTTCGCGCGTCCCTGGGCCGCCTTCTGCCAGTTTACGGTGACAGCCTGTTCCGCAGGGTGCCTTCGACGTTCGCCCCGCTGCGTGAGGTGAACGTTACTCCGGACTACGTTCTTGGACCGGGCGATCAGCTGGTCGTCCGCATCTGGGGGCAAGTCAACTTCAATGCCCAACTCACGGTGGACCGCACCGGTTCCATCTATCTTCCCCAGGTTGGCGAGATCCATGTTGCCGGTTTGCCTTACGCCCAGGCGAGGGAACATATTCGTGACGCTGTCGCCCACATCTACAAGAGTTTTGACCTCAGCGTGGAGATGGGACAGCTGCGGTCGATCCAGGTGTTTGTCGTGGGTCAGGCTCGCCGCCCCGGAAGCTATACCCTGAGCTCGCTAAGTACACTGGTGACTGCTATCTTCGCCACCGGTGGCCCCTCGGTCCAGGGGTCGCTCCGTGACATTCAGCTACGGCGCAATGGGCAAACTGTAACCCACTTCGACCTTTACGATCTCTTGATCTTTGGAGACATGTCCAGGGATGCGCCTCTGCTCCCCGGCGATGTGATTTACATCCCTCCCGTCGGCCCCCAGGTGGCCATCGCAGGCGACGTCCATGTTCCCGCGATTTATGAACTAAAAGGTGCCACTTCCGTCGAACAAGGTCTGCAGTTTGCCGGGGGGCTCTCCTCGACCGCCTCGTTGCTTCGGGCTTCGGTGGAACGCCTGAATGAACACAAAGACCGTAGCGTTGTGGACATTGCGCTCCAGGGAGTCGGGCTGGCGGCTCCCCTGCAGCCTGCCGATATCCTGCGCGTACTCCCCATCTCACCAAAGTTCCAGGAAACAGTCACCTTGCGCGGCAACGTCGCAGAAGCAGGCAGATTCTCCTGGCGCCCCGGTATGCGGCTAAGCGACATCATTCCGGATAGTCAATCGTTGATCACACGGGACTACTGGGAACGGCGGAACCAACTCGGCGTCCCAGGTCCGCAATTCAAGCCGGAGTACGCCACAAATCCCGACTATTACCCCCGCGATATCAATGGCTATCAAACTGGTGTCCCGCAATACGATAGAAACGGAGTTCCTCTCTTTTATCGGGAGAATCCCTACTCCACCGGCAGTCAGGGGCAACCCTCGAATGGAGGTCAGCCAGGCAGCCAGAACTCCACACAGAGCAATACTCAAAATGGCAGCCAGACTCCTTTGCAGGGCTATGACCCGAATTGCGAACCTGGTCAGAACAATCTCTCCCAGCAGCAATACCAGTTGGGCTTGGGGATATACTCCGGCTACAGCCCGTCCGTCCCTCGAAATAATTCCCAGAATGGCCAGCCCTGCAACGTTTCCGGCAGCGGTTCGGTCGGCAGAACCGTGGGCGAAGAGGAGCAGGTGTCATCCGTGAATTCCCCCCGGCCGCCGCTTACCGTCGCTCTGCCCGTCCCGGAGATTGATTGGTCCTACGCGGTGATCGAGCGGATGAACCCGCAGACGCTCACCACCTCTTTGGTGCCCTTTAATCCCGGGCAGCTGGTTCTCAACCACGATGCCGCGCAGAACCTGGTGCTCGAGGCCGGGGATGTGATTACCATCTTTTCGCAGGCGGATATCAAGGTCCCACAGGCGGAGCGTACTAAGTTCGTGCGTCTTGAAGGCGAATTCAAGCAGGCGGGCATATACAGCGTTCTTCCGGGGGAGACGTTGCCCCAGCTGGTGGCACGTGCTGGAGGTTTCACTCCCCAGGCCTACCTGTTCGGATCGAACTTTACCCGGGAGTCGACGCGCGTTCTGCAGCAGGCGCGGCTGGACGACTATCTACAAAACCTGGAATTGGAAATCGACCGGGCGACCATCGCTTCTGCCGCCAGCGTTGGCAACGTGGACCCTTCAGCCACCGTAGCCTCCAGAAGTCTCGTGGCCAGATTCCGTACGATCCGGGCGACCGGTAGGGTCGTCCTCGATATACCGAAGAATGCAACCGGAATCGCGAATTTGCCCAACATACAATTGGAAGATGGCGATCGCTTCGTGGTTCCCTCCCAACCCAGCACGGTGAATGTCGTGGGAGCGGTATACGACCAGAATTCGTTCCTGTACAAGAACACTCAAGCGGTGGGAACCTACCTGCGGTTGGCCGGCGGACCAACGAAAAGTGCTGACGGCCAGGACTCGTTCATCATCCGGGCCGATGGCTCGGTGGTGAGCCGGCATTCCCAGAGTGGAGTCTTCGGAAACACCTTTGCGTCGTTGCGACTGAACGCGGGCGATACTGTTGTAGTTCCTGAAAAAGTACCCAGACCCTCGGGCCTGAGAAACTTTATCAATTACACGCAGATCTTCTCCCAGTTGGCCCTCGGCGCAGCAGCGATCGCAGTGTTGCAGTAATGGAGTCAGTGGTATGCCCACATTCAGCGAAATCAGCCATCAGCCTCCGATAGATAGGGGCAGTACGACGCCAAGGGAATTTGACATCCTTGATGTGTTGCTGATCCTCGCTGCCCGCAAGCGCCTGATTTTCCTGGCGTCGGTGGCTGGTTTCGCGATTGCTATTGGGTTGGTGCTACTGGTTAAACCCACGTTCACTGCCAAGACAACGATCCTTCCTCCTGAGCAGGGGCAATCGAGTAGTGCCGCCCTGTTAGGTCAATTCGGCGCCCTGGCATCGATGACCGGGTTGGGCGGTTCACTGGGCATTAAGAACCCCACTGACCTTTACATCGGCATTCTTCAAAGTGAAAGCGTGTCCGATAGTATGATTCAACGTTTCGGCTTGATGGAGTTCTACCACGCGAAGAAGAAGAGCGACGTACGCACCGCTTTAATAAACAAATCCAAGTTCGTCGCCAACAAAGATGGCATGATCGCCATCTCCGTGAGTGATGGGGACCCCCGCAAGGCCGCCGCCATGGCGAATGGGTATGTCGACGAGCTATACAAACTTAACAATCGGTTAGCGATTGGCGGAGCAGCCCAACGAAGGCTTTTTTTCGAGCGTCAACTGGCCCAGGAGAAGGATAGGTTGGCGGATGCTGAAGTCGCAATGAAAAAGACAGAGGAAGCGACAGGTGTGATCGCGCCTTCGGGGCAAACGGAGACGATCATTCGGCAGGTCGCACAATTGCAAGCAGAGATCACCTCTCGCGAGGTCCAACTGGACGCACTGCGGACGTCTTCGACCGAGCAGAATCCGGATGTTATTCGCCTCAACTCAGAGCTGTCTGGCCTACGCCGACAATTACGTGATTTGGAAAGCGGTACGGGCAAGCATACGCCAGGGGATATCTCCATCACGACAGCGAATGTACCCCAGGCGGGACTCGAATATATCCGCAAAGAGCGCGACGTGAAGTATCACCAATTGCTTTTTGATTTGCTCGCCCGGCAATATGAAGGCGCTCGGATGGATGAGGCCAAGGCGGCCCCTGTGATCCAGGTGGTTGACCCGGCGTTGCCGCCCGACAGGAAATCGGCGCCCTTCCGGGCATTGTGGGCACTCGTGGGAGGCGCCCTGGGATTTGTTTTCAGCACTGGCTGGGTGTTCGCATCGCACATTTACCAGCGCATGGCGGCCGACGAGGAGCAAAGCAGGCGGTTGGCCGTATTGAGGCAGGAACTTAAGCTGCGGGGATAGCCCCGAAAGTATCAATGAGAACTTAGCTCACACTGAAGAGCAGGACCTTCGTACCAGGGCGAAGGCACGCACGTTTCCACCCGAACCGTCTGTCACTATCACAGAGCATATTAGGCAAGACAGAAAATGCAGATTGCGATCGTTGTTGTACTGTATAAGCGGTCTCCGATACAAAGCCAGACGATCAACAGCCTGGCCGCTGTGTTTGAAAAGAATCCTGAGCTGCTCAATTCCTGCACGGTTTTCATCTGGGATAACAGTCCAACCGCGATGGTTCACGCCACAGTTCCATTTCCTCATGTATACGGCCACAACGGCCGTAATTTGGGAACCTCGGGCGCCTACAACCATGCGATGGAATTTGCTGAGTCGAAGGGCTTACCCTGGCTGCTGCTGCTGGATCAGGATACGACCGTCTCCGAAGATTTCCTTCCGCGTATGCTGCAATACAGCATTCGCTTCCGGAACCAACCAGAAATAGCCACGGTGGTTGGTTTTATCTATTCCCACGGCGTCCTGGTCTCGCCTAGGAGACTTCGGAGGTTCAATCGAATCGCGCAAATTCCTCCCACGTTCAACGGTATTAGCAAGCAAAAGGCCTATGCCGTAAATAGCGCAACGTTGATGCGTGTCTCCGCCCTACGCGAGATTGGCGGCTACAGTGATGAGTTCTGGCTCGACCTCTCCGACGTCTACGTATTTCGGGCGATGCATCGGCAAGGCAGGTATATGTATGTGGCGGCAGACTTGCGCTTGGACCATTCCATCTCCAGCATGGATTTTGATAAGGAAATGAGTCCCGAGCGATACCGGAACTTCATTGCCGCCGAAAGCGGATACGTTGATCTGTATCAATCCCGCTTGGAGCAGAGCGCACATCTTTTTCGTCTTCTGGTGAGGACAATCCGCCAATATCGACGTTACGAGAACAAAACGTTTGCACGAATCAGCTGGGAATATTTTTGCCGGCGATTGTTTCAGTCGCGGACGAAAAGAATTCTGGGGTGGCGACAACAGCTGGCTCTGCGTGACATTCCTTACATCGAAGATGGGCGTTCCATTGGCTGACCCTTCGCGCACAAGACCAACTATCACACTAAAATCAAGTGATACGCCCGTATTAAAATTCGGTCGGCGCAAAGCCGTTGCTGGGAGAGGAGGTCTCGATGAGCGTCGACGGTGTGGTTGCGCTACTGGTCTTCTTGGTCGTCGGCAACTACTGGTTTAGTCGGTCAGTTTTGTATCCGCCATTCCTGTTTTGCTCCATGTGGCTTCTCGATCTGTCGTTGTACCGCATGCACTTGATCGAGACTGACCCGATGCACTCCAACACCCTGGGGCTGATTGCCGTGGGTGCGGGCCTGTTCTCCGGGGGGGGCTTTCTAGCGATGCTCTGCCCGAAAAGCCTGATTGAGACCCGCCTCGTCCTCACTCGTTTTCCGCCCCGAAACAGAATAGTCAAGCCTGTGGTGATCCTCTTCCTGGCCTGTGGTCTTCCGCTGTTATTTCGAACCTTGCTTGGTATGGCTGCGTATGGGGTGGGCAACACGATCTTCCAACGCGCCCGGACCGGTGGAGTGACTGCAGAGGGTGGTGCAGTTGCCTCTCCCCTTCTGGCCTATTTCGTCTTATGGCCTTACTATGCTGCACCGTTGTTCCTGATCGAGGGGCTCGACAAGAGCTTCTGGATGATGACCGCAATCGCGTTCATCGCCGGTCTGCTAAGTACGGGAAGGCTTCCGGTTCTCATGTTGGCTTCGGCGCTTACCGGCGCTTATCTGATGACTACCAATCGGCACAGGTTTTGGACCGCGATCAGGTTCGCGCGCGTCCCTATTATTCTCTTCTTTTGTCTTTATCTGGGTTTGATCTTCCTCAACAAAGACACGAGTGTTTATGAAGGCGGAGCTGGAGGAATTCTTCTCTTTTTCCTGGTGAGCTACATTGTGGGGCCGTCCGCAGCTCTCGACTATTACATGCAGCATACCCAGCAATATATCGGCACGCCGCATCATACCTTCAAATTCTTCCTGGGCATCGCTGCGAAACTAGGCTTGGTGAGCCTGCAGACGCAGGGAGGGTATGCAGACTTTGTCCTTGTTCCGTATCCGATCAATGTGTACACGATGTACCAGGACTACGTTATCGATTTTGGATTTTACGGAGCATTGCTCTCCATCACGCTGATCGGACTCGCCCAAACGTTGCTGTACCGCAAGGCGCGCACCGGGAGCGAACTGGGCATCTATTTCTACGCCATAACTCTTTTCGCGGTATTCATGGCGCCCTTTAGCGACGAATACGCGTCGTTTGGCTCTTACATCGATGCCCTTCTTTTTGCTGCGATCTACATTATATTGCGTTCTCTCCCCATTCGTGTGCTTCCCAGGCTGGCGTCGGGATATGGCAAACCGTTGCCTACGATTGCTCCGCGATGATGACCCATACGAGGTTCGGAGCGACTTGGGTCCAGGGAAAGCCGGCGCCGTCAGCGTGGTTTAAGCACCCCGGGATTTTTCCACGCACCTGCCGATGGCACCAATCCGCGGGTAAATTCCAATATCCGCAACGCGACATTGCAGGCCGAACCTTTCAATTTGAGAAACAGGAACATAAGACGATCCCTTAGTCCGCCACGGTACTGCAAAATTCCCAGCCCGCACCCGGCGCGCACACGAAAGAGACGGCAATCACCCTTATGTTCTTCGACGAAATCCTCGATTGCGGTCAGCACACCATTTCGCGGGCCGCCTTCATGGGTAGCTTTCTTGAAGTAGTCGTGCGATGTGGCTTCTTCGGATAGTTCGCTCCTTCCCCGCACCAATCCCTTCTGCTGCCAATCATGAACGTAGCTTGACGGAATCAATTCCGGTTGGTAGTACATGTCGCGGCGTCCCCACGGCCATTCAACATCGTGAAAGAAGACGATACCGCCCGGTCGCAAAAGATTTCGGCTGAATATTGTCTGGAGTTCCTCATAAACGGTGTACCAGTTGTGATCACCGTCGATCAAAATGCAGTCGAACGTCTCATGCAATTTGGGCAGTATTTCCAGACTGGTTCCTTTCTTTACGTGGACACGCGGATTCCCGGAGTATTTCTGAACCAGATCGCAATCCAGGCAGGGATCGATGACCGTGTCGCTCACGCCCCGCACAGATGACAGCATATCCGTGCCGTCTCCCAGGGACGCGCCGATCTCGCAAACCCGCCCCCATCTCTTTCCTGCCACAAGTGGCACAACGAACGTCTTTACATACTGGTGCATTAAAAAAGCCTCCGGCAAAGCTGGTTAACGTTTCGGAATCCGTTGTCGTCGCTTATTTTAACCAAATGTGACCTTGAGGGGTATAGGTGCCCGAAGCCTCATTGCCCTAAATGTATGGTGCGGTTAGTTGTGGACGACTGTGCAGTGAATGGTTCCGCCACCCTTTGCCGTCGTATCCATGGCTACTTCCGTGACCGCAAAATTGTCCACGTTGCTTGGGGCATCTACCATGGACACCGCGACGTGGCCAGGGGCTCCAACCACCGAGCATCCAGCCACTTGGTAGTTCGTATCGGAGAAGGGGACCGCGTTGTGTATGGTGGCGGAACATGCATTGCCGATTGCACCGGCGGTGATGCTGCACCCAGAGCCCGAAGCTACGTAGATACCGGTAGCTTGCACTGGACTCCTGTTTGTCCCCACCGTGTACCCGGTTGCGCTTCCATCGTTATGAACGACCGGAATCCGGTCGCTGTCGGTATTCCCATCTATTGTCAAATTTGTGTGTGCCAGACCGTGGAGGCCGCTCAGGTTGATCATGTACTGACCGGTATACGAACCGAAATTGTTTCGAATCTCCGAATAGATTACGGGTTGAGCCAGATTGATGTCCTGCTCGAACCCGATGCCGTGCGGCTGCCCGAACGTATTACCGACGATATGAACGCCGGCGACAAAAGAAGGACCAGACAGAGCGATGCCGCTGGATGTGGTTGGGGCGATGTAGGGAAAGAAAAAATTATCTTCGATCCACAGGCCATTTCCCAGGATGCCCTTGGAATTAACTCCGTATGCGTTCGCGCCGTTCACGCCGATCCAGTTGTTTTTGATCCACAGCCCGCCCGCAATTCCGTTATCGCCGATGAGTACTCCGGAACCACCGCTTCCCACGGGACCCCTTGATGCAGCGTCGAGGGCGTTGTCGTGAATATTCAGTTGGACGCATTGCTGATCTTCGATCAGATTGTCGAAAGCGATGATCGTCGAATCATGAACGACGATATCCTGGGGGGCGCAGTATTGGCTCGTTCCACATCCAGCTCCGTATTTTAGGTTCGGCACAATCAGCAGACCGGTGCTCGTAGTATGACTCGAGGTTGAGCTCCAGCTGCCTATCTCGATCGTGCTGTGGGAGATTTGTACGTCGAGGACCTGGCCATCGAATACGACCCCGCGGCGTATGTCGGATACGGTAACTGATTCGATTACGCTATCTTTAAGGTCTTCCGCCAGGATTCCCGTGTCGAAAGCTGCTATATGGATATGGTCCAAAGATATGGCCGAGATCGCATATTCTGATGGGTTGTACACGCTTGCCGTGTTTTTTATCACAATGGCTGTCGTGTCCGGGATCTTGGCGTTATTTGACCCAAAGATGGTGAAGTGAGAAAGCTGGCGTTCGGCGATGGATTGAGCACCTGGTAGCGCACCGCTGGCCGTGATCTCGATCGCGTTATGGCCAGGTCCCCGCCAGGCAGCATAGTTGGCCCAAATCTTACTGGCGTCGCCCTGGCCGCTGAGTGACCCGTGGATCCCCATCTTCAATGTCGAGGTGATCTGGCAGGTGCCTTGCGGCAGCTCGACATCCAGGTTTTCGTTGGCAAGAAGGTTGGTATTCCACGCAAACGTGGCTGCTAGTGCTGCATTAATAGCAGCCGTGTCATCGTTCAAGCCGTTGCACACAGCGCCGAAGTCCTTCACGCTTACCACCCGTGGTGGTGCCAGGTTCCAGTTTCTCCCACCGGAGACATACGTCGCGCTCCACGGCCGCAGATCGTTGATATGAACGCCGGAGGGGTTCGACGAAAGGGAATCATTGCCCGCGTATTCCGGAGGAATGAGCACGGATCCAGCGCTGCCGGATGCACTGACGGCTGATTGGATGTTGGTGAAGCTGCCCCGTCCTACAACATGCTCGTTGCTCATTCCCTCCCCCGTTCGCGGGGTCGCAGGTGACTGACTGATGGGTTGAGTGGTTTCGGGATTGGTCGATGCCTTTTGCACGGTTGCCACCCTAGCGGCGAAAAAAATGACAGCCAAAATCGCTGCTTGCGTGATTCTCATAAATTGCCTCCAGCACGAGACGGCTCAGACTCATCGTCAAGCCTCGGACGATCAGGACACAAGGCGGGATGGATCTTGCTGTGGGACCGGGCATCAGATTTGACCGCGTCGGAACCCTGGCACGCTCTAAGGATTCTTTGTGTCTAGCGATGCGCCACCGGCGGTCCTCATTTTTGCAAAGTCGGGATGGTTGGCATTAGGAACAAAGCCGATCTGCGGTTTCCCTCATCGGGCAAGGGTTGTACGACGGATTTGCCGGCTCCTTTGACGACATGAATGAATTTCAGTGGGAGGAAGCCAAAGAACGGTGCAGTTGTCCTCTTGGTCGGCAAGACTGGCTAGATAATCTACGCTCCTTCTCCATAGACACCTCTCGTATAGTTCATAGTGGGCTCATCGATTCATGCGCATCCTCTATGACCATCAGGTCTTTTCTCTGCAGGATGCCGGCGGCGCTTCTCGTTACCACTTCGAGCTGATACGCAACCTGCAAGGGGCGCGCGAGGTTGCGATCGATCTCCTTTTGGGGCTGAACAGTTCGGTCATGCCCTTCGCCTCGTTCCAGGGGCCGCAGACCAGGGTATTTGGCCTGCAGACGGCCATCAAGCCCGGCCCGGCCCGTTACGCCCTCAACGAGTCCTTCTCGGCCCTCATCGCCCCTTTTCGGGGAAGAGTCGATATCTACCACCCAACCCTCTATCGGGCTCTCCCCTGGGTGCGCAGACGGCGGGTGGTTGTCACCCACCACGATTGCATCCATGAGCGGTTTCCCGGGCTGTTCTCGAATGCCGCCTCGATCATGGAAGCGAAGCGAAAATTATTTGCCCAGGCCGACGCCATCATTTGCGTCTCTGAATCCAGTCGCAGGGATCTGCTTCATTTCTACAATCTCGCGGAGATCAAAACCCATGTGGTCTATCACGGATTCTCGCCTCTGCCGCCGCCAGAGGGTGAGCCGCCACCCCGGGCGGAACCGTATCTGCTCTATGTGGGTTCGCGTGCGGGCTACAAGAATTTCGGGCTCCTGCTGGAAGCCTTTTCCCGCAGCGGTCTGGCGGCGGCCTACCGCTTGCTCGCAGTCGGCGGCGGTCCGTTCAGTCCAGCTGAACAAGAAAGGATCGCGTCGCTAAAACTTGGCCGCACGGTCACCGTCGTTCCCAAGGCCGGCGATGGGACCCTCGCCCGCGCTTACCGGGACGCTGCGCTTTTTGTTTATCCGAGCTTGTATGAAGGTTTCGGCTTTCCTCCTCTCGAAGCGATGAGCCTGGGTTGCCCGGTTTTGGTGAATAAAACTTCATCTTTGCCCGAGATCTGTGGAGACGCGGCATTCTATTTCGATGCCGCCGCCGATGCCGGCGAACTCTCCCGTTGCCTGACGACTGTTCTGGCTGACGACGGCGGGCGAGCTCTGAAGCGAGAGCTGGGTTACCAGCGGGTCAGGCTCTACGATTGGACCCGGAGTGCTCACCGCACCCTGGGCGTTTATCGTACGGTGCTCAACCGGTGACCCTTGATCGTCGCCAATCGACAACTAACCGGATAGATACAGGCGTTATTGATAGCAAACACGTTAAGATCAAAGGATGGCCCAAAAGGTCCTGATTACCGGAGGACTCGGGTTCATCGGGCTGGCGCTTGCCCGGACATTGGTCCGGCGTGGCATGACGGTACGCCTGTTGGACAATCTGAGCCCGCAAATCCATGGCGTGGACCCGCAGCTCGAACTGGGTGCTTTGCTCGAAAAACATGGCGTTGAAGTCATGCGTGGCGATGTTTGCGAGCGTCGGGATTGGGGTGTGGCCCTGCGGGATGTCTCGTCCGTCGTTCACCTGGCGGCTGAGACCGGTACTGGTCAGTCCATGTACAGAATTGGCGACTACACCAGCACTAATGTCATGGGCACCGCCCTGCTGCTCGATGTGCTGACCAACGACCGTCACGGAGTCAAAAAAATAGTGCTCGCCTCTTCCCGCTCGGTTTACGGGGAAGGCGCGTACCGTTGCGCTGGCTGCGGCCCGGTTTATCCCCCCATGCGTAGCCTGGGGGGGCTGGAGGCAAATCAATGGGAGCCGCGTTGCCCCCGTTGTGGTGGCCCCATCCAGCCGGTTGCAACACCGGAAACCGCCAGAACCAGCCCCGCGTCCGTTTATGCGGCTACCAAGCTGGCCCAGGAAGATCTGGTGCGGATTGTCGCCAATGCCCTTGGCATCCCCTTCCTGATTCTCCGGCTGCAGAACGTTTACGGAGAAGGCCAGTCGTTGAACAACCCGTACACCGGCATTCTGTCCATTTTCTCTAATCGGATCCGTCAGGGAAAAGAGATTGTTCTGTTCGAGGATGGCCAGGAAAGCCGCGATTTTGTGCATGTATCGGATGTGGCGGAGGCCATGACTGTCGGCCTGACGTCCGACGGCGGTGACGGTCTGACCTTGAATGTGGGATCGGGCGTACAGGTGAGCGTGGAAATGATCGCGAAAAGCCTAAAGCAGCAATTTCGCGATTCCAGCGCACCGGTGATCGTATCCGGCCAATACCGATTGGGCGACATTCGACACAACTACGCCGATATGTCAGCCATCCGACAGTTCCTGGCCTTTTCTCCGAAAGTGCCGTTGGAGGAAGGTATGGCGCGATTCGTGCGCTGGGTAAAAACGCAACCAATCTTCCAGAATGGGACAGAAGATGGCTTGGATCGCGCCAATCGAGAGTTGATCGAGCGTGGCCTCATGAAGGCCTGAGTCAATGCTTAAGTCCCTGCTTTATGCAGATCTTGAACGCCAGCTGCAATTGAGTGGGCAACCGGGGGCTAGAGCTTCCTTGTCCCGCTTCTTGCGCAGATTATTGCACCCGAGGTTTTTGCCCATTGTCCTTTGCCGTTGCAGCCGCGCCGCCCACTTGAATCGAGTTCCGGCGTTGGCACACCTGTTGTCTTACTTGAATCAAATTCTCTTCGGCATCGAGATCTCACCCAGATGCGCCATTGGTCCCGGTATATTCTTCCCCCATACTTCGGGAACTGTGATCGGCGCATCCAAAATCGGGAAGGATGTAACCGTCTTCCAGGGTGTTACCTTGGGGGCTAGGCAGATCGATATGAGCTATGACCTGTCTCTCAGGCCTGAAATTGGTGATTATGTGGTGGTTGGGGCCGGGGCCAAGGTTCTCGGAGGGATCTCTTTGGGCGATAATGTGAAGGTGGGCGCGAATTCGGTCTTGCTCAGATCCGTGCCGGCCAATACAACCGTTGCCGGAATTCCAGCACGCGAAGTTCACTCATCCGATGTAGAAGTGCCTGAGGTTTCGAAAGATTGATGAATCTCTTGCTCGACCTAACCATCATCATTCCCAACTACAATACCAAGGGGCTGCTGCGGCAGTGCTTAGCTTCCATTTACCGGTATACCAGGGACATCCAATTCGAGGTAATCTGCATCGACGACGGCTCCTCGGACGGAAGCCCGGAAATGGTCGAGTCCAGCTTTCCCGAAGTCATCCTCGTGCGCAACAATACCCCTCTGCTTTACTCCAAAAACAATAACCTTGGGATGAAAATGTCGCGGGGCCGCTATGCGTGCTTGTTGAACAGCGACACCAAGCTGGTGGGGGATGTTTTCAAGGTGCTGGTTGGGTTCATGGATGCTCATCCCGATGCTGCGGCTTGTGGCCCGCGGCTGCTCAACCCCGATGGCACAACCCAGTCGTGCGTGCGTAGCTTTGCCGGCATCGGAACCATGATTCTGCAGGGTCTCAACTGGCACAAATTCTTTCCCAACGGCCGCGTTTCCAGGGAATACTACACCTGCTCCTTCGACTATTCGCGAGAACAACAGGTTGAGAGCCTGGGGACCACCGCATATGTCCTTCGCCGGGAAACGTGGGAGAAGTTTGGCATGCTCGATGAACGCTTACCTCACTTTCAGGTCGACCTGGCCTATAACCTGATGTTGAAGCGGAATGGGTGCAAAATCTATTACACCCCCACCGCCGAAGTCATTCATTACGGTAGTCAAAGCATCAATCAAATGCCCAGAAAGAAGATCATCGAGCAGCACAAGGCGATGATCGACTTTAACGAGCATTATGACTATTTCGGTAAAAGCCGGCTGCTCAAACTGATGGTGCGCGCGGCGGTCGGCGCCCGCTGCCTGCTCAAGATCGCGGAGTTTTACCTGAGCAGCGATAAGCGGGTCATCAAAGGGCCTGGTGCACCCAGGTTAAACGCAATCGACCGAACAGTTATGCAGCGGGAAGACTTGCGCACCGGCGCCGATTAGCGAAATTTAAACCTTTTTTAATCATACGAGGATCAATTGCGCCACTGTGCTTGACCCTTTTGAAACACTTTGGAACTTGGCTTGCTCGGCTCAAGCTAGGTACCTTGGGGATCACCAATCAGGGGATTCCGTCTGAGCCTAAATACTGTTATTTTGGATAAAGGACTGAATCGGGAAAAGTTCTGCCCGGCGCAACATCCTTTTTGACCACGGGTTCATCCGTGTACCTATCTGGTGTTTGCTCTGGTCGACCTCGATTGGTCCGTGGCAGGCTCAGGTCGTTCGCCACTTCAGCCGATCAAGCAAGTGTCTATAAAGGTTTACGCAGCCCGTGAGGCGTCGGTTTAGCAAGAAAAATTGATCGACAAGACCCTGAACGAGAATTCAGCAAGAGCTCCAAAATTTTAGAACAGGTCTTAACAAACGCATGGACACTAGCTTTGCTCCCCCGCAGCCCAGCGCGGCTCTGCTTTGGAACGATGTCGTCTCAGAGGTTAATAATCATTCGACGACCTTGTTTCCCCCTTTCTGTGCGGTACCACAGGACCCCACCGCCTATTACGCCGAGCCGAGCCCCTGGAGCGTATCGGCACTAAAACGAGGCATTGACTTGGCTGTCGCCGTGCTGGCCCTTCTGCTCTTCTGGCCCTTGCTGGTGCTCGCCGCCGTGCTCGTCCGCTACAAGTCTCCGGGCCCGGTCATTTTCCGCCAGAAGCGAGTCGGTAGGGACGGAGTTTTGTTTACCGTGTTCAAGTTCAGGACGATGGCGATAGACGCCCAGGACGACGGCCCCTCTCTGACCAAACGGGGCGATCCCCGGGTAACTCGATTCGGAGGCTTCCTGCGCAAGTACAAGCTGGATGAACTGCCACAACTCATCAACGTATTGCGCGGCGACATGAGCTTGGTTGGCCCACGCCCCAAGCTGCCTCATCTCGAAGTCATGCATATGCCTTTTCGGCCCGGCGTCACCGGTGCCGCAACCCTGGCATTTCGTTGTGAAGAAGAGATGCTCCAGGATATCCCCGACGAGGAGCTCGAGGCTTACTACTGCCGCATGATCAAGCCGTTGAAAGCGAAAATCGACTGGGATTACATGCGAGAGGCAACGTTAGCGAGTGATTTCTCTCTGCTTTATGAGACAGCCTTCTGCTGTTTCTCGAGCCGCGGCAATTCCTGGGCGATTGATTTTTCCAAGTCCGCATAGCCATGAGTGTTTCCGAGCAGGACGTTGACCGTGTCGCCGAACTCGCGAATCTGGAACTAACGACGAGCGAGAAGGCGCAAATGTTGCGCGATCTGAATTCTGTTCTCGGCTACTTTGCCCAGCTCAACGAACTGGACACATCCTCCGTGCCGCCCATGTCGCAAGTTGCAGACCAATTGGCGGCTGGCAGCGAGTCTGGGGCAAGCGCGCCGCGTTTGCGCCCGGATGAAGTGGTGCCCTCTTTGAACCGCGAAGAGGTGATGGCATGCGCACCGGATACAGACGGAATTTTCTTTAAAGTACCTAAAGTGATTGAGCGCTAACGTTCCGGATTTCGACAGAACAGCGCGCCCGGGAATCATCTTTTTCCTCGTGCTTGCCGCTCTTCTCCCAGCAATCGTCGCGGTCGGCCTCCTCTGGCGCTTGGCGCCGGGCGCCCCATACCAGGACGATTACGGTGCCATCCTGGGCTTTGCAGCCGACTACGAGCAGTTGCCTACCTGGCGGGCGAAATTATTAGACGTGGCCACTGAACAGTCCAACGAGTACAAACTCGGCTTTGAGCACGCCGTCCTCGCTAGCGAACTCGAACTCACGCATCATCTGAACTTCGGCTTCTTGACCGCGTTGGGCAATCTGCTATTGCTGCCCATCGGTTACCTTCTGTGGCTCACGTACAGAAATGAGCAGATCGACACGGCTAGCCGCCTGCTCGAGTTTCTTCCGATTAGCTTTCTCTTTTTTTCTCTTACCTACTGGGAAAATCTCGATTGGGCGATGACCGGGCTCCAGAACACGCCCGTCATCTTGTTTGGCTTATTGTCGATCTATCTTCTGGCTTCGGGTGGTCCTCTGTGGCTCGCATGCCTGTCGGCCCTGCTGGCCGCATTTTCCTCGGCAAATGGTTTCTTGTTGGCTCCTGTAGGCCTCTTGATCCTTCTGCCTCGTCGCGCTTACGCCGGTGCCCTCGCCTGGTGCGCCAGTTTTGTTCTACCGCTTGCCGCCTACCTCTATCACTACACTTCCTCGGTTTCGCCCATGCACCGGTTTTTCTACATCACCCGGCCGATGTTCTTTTTCGCGTTCCTTGGATGTGTGGTCCCCTTCCGCTGGCTGGCGGCGTTGCTGGGTGCGTTGTTGCTTGCCGTCTTTGTGCTCGCCATTCGCTTGCGCTTTGACCGCGTCAACCCTGCTGCCTTCTATTTCACTGTTTGGATTTTGGCGACGAGCCTGCTTGTCGCCTGGGTAAGAGGAGCTGTCAGCTTCTCGACTGCGTCCCGCTACAGTATCTACTCCAGCCTGATGCTGATTTTCTGCTATTCGTTTCTCTTGCGGTACCTGCCCAGCCGCTTTGCAAAATTGGACCGAACGCTCGTTTACAATATCTCAATTGTGCTCGCGGTAGTGGCATTCACCATCGCCAACATCGTCGCCTATCGCAATCTGCAGGCGCGGCGCGACATGATTCTCAAAGGGATCGAGTTGTATCGCGCCAACCCTGAAGTGAATTCGCCTATGATCGATCCGTTGGTGGAAAAGACCGTCCCAAAAGAAAAAGCGAAGGAACAGGCGCTCTTGACGCGAGCCATCCAGGCACACATCTACACCTTGCCCGCGAAGCAACGGGTTCCGTAGTGCCGGACGGTCACCGCGTTTCGGCAAGAATTTAGAATTCCATCAGGCTGCCAACTGGATGCAACAAAGGTCGCCAGGAACGATAATGAGATCATGAATTGGGAACAGGCCAATATCGACGAAGTTCATGCCGCAGTGCGCGAGGCCAAACCGAACGCAACCATGCTGGCAGAACTTTGCTTCAAAAAAATTGACGCTCGCAATCCAGAACTGAATGCCTTCCTGCATGTGAGCCGGGAGCGCGCGCGCCAGGCGGCTGCGGCTGTCGACCGACTGGCAGCCGAGGGTACACCGCTTCCACCCCTGGCCGGAGTTCCCATTGGTGTCAAAGACGTGTTGGTGATGAAAGGTTCCCCTGCGACCGCGGGCTCCCGCATCCTGGAAGGCTATATGCCTCCCTACGATGCCACCGTTGTTACGCGGCTCGAGACTGCTGGGGCGGTGCTGGTGGGGAAGCTGAATTGCGATGAGTTCGCCATGGGCTCCTCCAACGAGAACTCCGGTTACGGTCCGGTGCACAATCCGGCTGCCCTGGATCGGGTACCCGGCGGCTCGAGTGGAGGGTCGGCGGCGGCCGTGGCTGCCGGCATGGTCGTGGCTGCCCTCGGTACCGACACCGGGGGATCTGTTCGCCAGCCGGCTTCTTTTTGCGGCGTCGTTGGCGTGCTTCCAACCTACGGACGCGTATCCCGCTATGGCTTGATCGCTTTTGCCTCCTCGCTCGACCGGGTCGGTCCTATCACCCGCTCGGTGGGCGATGCAGCGATCCTGCTCGGGGTTATCGCAGGATATGACCCATTGGACGCAACTTCCGCGAACGTGACAGTACCCGATTTCCGGCAGGCTCTCCAACAGCCGGTAAAAGGCCTGCGCGTGGGTGTGCCCGCCGAATATTTTGCCGATGGCCTGGATGTTGAAGTCCGCGCCGCGGTGGAATCCGCAATCGAAAGCTTGCGCCAGGCAGGCTGCTCGATTCACTCCGTGTCTCTGCCCCATACCAGGTATGCTGTTCCGACCTACTACTTGATCGCGACAGCCGAGGCCAGTGCAAACCTGGCCAGGTTTGATGGTGTGCGCTACGGCTTTCGAACCAGGAATGCCAACACCCTGACAGCGATGTATCGTCAGTCGCGTGACGTTGGCTTTGGGGCCGAAGTGAAGCGGCGCATCCTCCTCGGTACCTACGCCCTGAGCGCGGGTTATTACGACGCCTACTACAAGAAAGCGCAGCAGGTGCGCACCCTGCTAACCCGGGATTTCTTGGAGGCATTTCAGAAGGTGGATGTGTTGGTGACTCCCACGGCGCCAACCCCGGCTTTCAAACTGGGCGAGAAAACCGATGATCCGCTCTCCATGTACCTTGCCGACATCTACACGGTGACCGCCAGTCTTGCGGGAATTTGCGGAATATCTGTGCCCTGCGGCAAGTCGTCGCAGGGATTGCCCATCGGGGCGCAGATTTTGGGAAAGCATTTCGATGAAGCGACAATCTTGCGCGCCGCGCTCGCGGTCGAGAACGCGACAAGCAGAGCTTAGAGGGGCTGGTAGTATCGCTCCTCGGGCGCGGCGCAGGAGAGGCAGAGTGTCTGCCCGTCCCGGACCAGGAAGCGGTCGTAGTTGATGCCCTCGCCACACCGGGCGCAGGCCACCCGCTCTCCCTTGTAGCCGGGGAATTCTTTGGCGTCCAGGTTTACCTTCACCCACTGTTCGTCGAAGAGTTCGTGATCGCTCATCTCGCGGTACGCCGCCATTTGCTGCAGATTCTTGTTTTCTATTTCCGGGTGCAACTGGCGAGCCAGAGCCTTGGAAGATTCCCGAGCGGCTATGCGGATCGCTCGCCCGGTTTCGAGATCCACAAATGTTGCCGCCATCTTGCCCCAGTCGCGAAACTTGAGCGCACGCTTGCCCAGCCGGCAGCCCGTAACCACCGCAATGGCGTCGGTGGCGCAACGGTCGATTTCGACAAAAGTGACCAGCCGCTTGCGATCCCGCCCGCGTGGTTGCTCAATGCCCAGGCGATTGCATCCCAGCATGGCCAGACGGACGCCAAGGATCTGCCCCGCGCAGAGATGTCCGTGAGCAATTCTGGCTTCTTCGAGAAGATCGTCGAACGTAGGAATAGTCTCCATACCTTCGATGCTAGACCATTTCGACGATTCCCATCCAACATCGCCGCCCTTTAACGGGTCTTCTCCCTGGGAGGCAAGGTATAGACATGCCCTTGGATGGCGTTGGTCAAGGCCTTTTGTTCGTACTCCCTTTCCGCGGGGAAGCCTTTCAACAAATCCTGATCAATCATGGGTGAGTTGGCCTCGGGATCGGCACGATAGAGCTCTATGCCGGTAAGAACCATCTGCCGCCGGGCGCCGAGCTTCTTATATGCGTGTACATCCGCTAAAAGACAAATACACACGGAGAGCACAAGGCAGGCTACGTAGAATCGTTTTGTGTTGAAGGTGGGCCGACGGCCGGCCAGGTACTGTGAAAGAAACGAATAACAGAAAATCAGGACCAGAATGGAATAGATACTATAGCGCGACCCGATCCCGAAGATGACCGCTCCTCGCACCCATGCGACCAGCAGCGCTGTGCCGACGATCCACACGGTGGAGTAAAAGGCCACTGGATTGCTCCGATCGAAGCGGGACCGGACCGCAAGCCAAAAAACACCGACAATGATTACGCCCAACACGGCAGCCGGCCAACGCGATGGCGCCGCACCACAACCCAGGAAGGCAAGAAAGAAAAGCGGCCTGGTGATATAGGACGTGCGCATCACCGGATGAACCACGCGGGTGTAGTGGTAGAGGTAAGCCGCCAGCGGGATAACGAAACCAGCGCACCATACCAGCGACCTGGCATAGGCGCGGCGCGGCAGAAGAATCAAGAGGCCCACGGGTCCCAGCAAAAAGCCATTGGCTGAAGTAAATGCGGCCAGTGCAGCCACCAGACTAGCGAGCAACAGGCGAGTCCAGGACGGTTCGACCTTGTGTCGGGGAAGCAGAAGGTAAATGGCAAGGAAGCTGAAGAAAATAACAGGAATATTTTGTAACCCGGTCGTTACCCAATTCAGATTTTCCCAGTAAGTGAGAGAGAAGAAGAGAAAGCTGATGGGCAGGAAAGCAATCAGGCTGCGCCGCAGGTCGTGTTCATTTTCTTGATAGATTCGCCAGAGAAGATAGCCCAGGGGCAGCAGAAAGAGATCGCCCAACGCGTTCAAAAACGCGAAATTCAAGTTATGTGTGAGTTCGATCTCAGAGGCTACGATCGAATGTTCGAACCCCAGTTTGTACTCGTTGGCCTGTGCCGCTGCGATGTACAGAATTTTCTTCTGTAAAGTCGGCAATTGGTCGTAGTCGACTGCAAAGGCAAGGATCGTAGCGTAATCATCCTGGTAGGGGGTACGAAGCAGCTGCCGAAACACGATTCCCATCGCAACGATGGCCGGGAGGAGGACGAGCAAAACAAGCAGGAAGGTAATCGTCGGATTGGCTGTTACGTTTGGAACCGGCCTTGTCTCGCCGGTCTGTTCCGTGGTCTCGAAGGACATGGCTGATTATATCCAGCGGCATGTTGAGCCATGGAAACTAAAGGGAACTCTAGTTGCTCGCTCCCGAAGCAGGCTCTTCATTGCCATTGCCGTCTTCAACCAGTACAGCAGAGAGTCCGACCAGGTCGTAGCTCACTGCGGCCGCGCCCGATGGTTGGAAGGTTACGCGCAGTGGTTCCCGTTGCCATAGCGCGGCTCCGCACGCCGGTGGGTGATTCTCCTCCGGAGACCATGGAGATAGCTTTTTGGCCAGGACTGGTTTGCGAGCCGCGATTTGGGCGACCACTGCATACAACTGCTTACCGCTGGTGGTGAGGCCGCAATAGGCGGCATAGTCGCGGAACCAGACCACATTTGAAATCGCCGGGTCGTAGTCCGGCAGATGGAGCGCGGTGACGCTACCCTTGACCCGATCAACCATGAGCCAGGGCCCACGCTGCCATATCCAGTGCTCCGTCTTGTCGCCGGGAAGTGCGTCATTCAGACGCAGAGCCCGCCGGACAACAAAGCTCCGGTCTGTGATCGGGTGGGATTCTCCGGTTGTCCATTCCTTGACCTTTTCATCGACCAGAAGAGGACGGACCCGTAACTGCTTTTCTGTGGGTAGAGCGCTCGCGGGGTCGCCGGTCACCGAGTACGGAACCATTTTCCCCGTGCCCGAGGAAGACGGTGTGAGCCTTACTTGCGGCAAGGCAGTCTGATGCCGCCATCAACCAGAGCAACACCAGCAGGATGTGGACGCCGTACCCATCCGGTCTTTGCCACAGCGGCCAGTGGTGAAATTCTTTCGCGTCCGGACAAGATAAAGTAGCAAGCGCACTCCAGGTTCATGGCCAATCAGCTTAGGAGCGGCGTTCAGGAAATACAAGTTAATAAACACTTATATTTTCTCTGACTCCTTCATCGTCCGGTCGCGTCCTGGCACCCTCAGCAACAAAGCTTGTAGCACTGTTTCCTTCCAGATCCGCTTATCGTCGCATTCGCTGCGAAGCTTCCTGCTGTACCGCAGAAGCCAAATCCTGTACAGCATCCGGTCGACTCGGGTTCCCGTGCGCTTTACAAAAAGCGTCTGCGCCTTGAGAACATTGTCGTGGCGCCACGCTGAAATGCGCCCGAGATCCGCGTCCGACTGGTCATGCTCGAGCGACGCACGCATGACGTAAATCCTGTACGCATTTGCAAACAGAGTGTGGAAGACGGTGTGGTCCAGGTAGTCGAGCCAAAACTCAGTTGGAAACCCGCCGATCGATCGCAAAGCTGAAACTCTGAGCGTCGAAGCGGAGTTATAGATGTTAATCCGTTGCTCCTGGACGCCTACGAGACGGTCATACGTGTTCGGTGTAGGCGGCGAAAATTGGCGTCTCAAGACATCAATAAAGTGGGTGGCCGGCGAATAGACAATGCCGTTCACCAGCAACTTAGGAACAATGGCTGCTACGCTGGTCTCGCCCCGCAGCGTGGTGGTCAAGGTCACCAACTCGAGCAGGAAATCATGCGTTGGCGGCGTGTCCTGGTCAAACAGAAGCAACCATTCGCATCCTTCCGACTCAGCCCGTGCCAGGGCCAGATTGTAGGCCGGCGCCAATCCTCCATTCGAGGGATCATGGACATAATGAACAGGAAAGTCGCTATCCACCGCGAGGCTCTGCGCCTGTGGTGAATTGTCGTAGATGGCTAACGAGAACTGCTTCGCCAGTGCAGGATCGTTATTGAGAATCTGTAACAGAGAAGAGAGGGTGAGGCTTTCCGAGAAAGAACACTTGTACATGACCACAGCCACCAAAATCGAAGCGGCTGAATGATTGACTCGGTCTTTTGTCATGGGAAAGCGGCGTTGCAACAGAAAGGCGCAATTGGTGGGGTCTTTTTCCGCGTCACCAACACAGACACGCTCACGCCTGTCTTCACCACAATTATAGCAGTCGCGCCACGGACCTCCCGGCCTCCACTCGGTCCTCTGCCGTCAACACAACCCACCAGGCCATCGCCAGCGTGGCGGTGGCCCACAGCGCGATGCCGAACGGCGCAGCCGGCAGCATATTGAGCTGTCGCCAGAAAGGATAGAGAAGAAGCGAGGGCGTGAGGACCAACAATGGACGCAGCAATCCTTGCAGCGAGTATCGCCATCGATCGATAGTCATGGTGGCTTGTGTGCGAGGGATGCTCACGGTCAAATGTACGCCCATGCTGATGAACGCAGCGGCGAGCGTGCCGATGGCCACCCCGATTGCCCCAATTTTCTGCACCAGCCAGAGACTCAAGGCGAGATTCACACAGGCTTCGACTATGGTGGCCATGGTCGCTGCCCGTTGTCTTCCGGTTGCAACTACCGTTGCCAGGTAGGGCATCGCGAGATGGCGAATCACATTGCCCAGAACCAGGACCTCGAGATAAAGAGCGCTGCGCAATGCGTACTGCCGGCCAACCCACAGACTAAGGAGCGGATAAGCGCCGAGTATCAAAGGCGCTCCGAGAAGGCAAAGCAACAAAGTGCAGTAGCGAGTGACTCTAATACACAGATCGCCGATCCGGTTTGGCGTTGAGGTCGATTGCATGGAGGATATAGCGGGAATCAACGGGCCAAAGACGCTGCCAACAATTGCCAGCATGAAGTTTGCTGCTCCGCTGGCAACCGCGTAAAAACCGGTCTCTTTATATTGGTAATGGCCGACGATGACAATATCGAGACCGCTGATAACAAACATGGTCGCGCTCCAGATCGATAGCACGCTCCCGTATTTCGCCAATTGCACAGCAGCTTGACGATCGAATAACAGAAAAGAAAACGCGACCCGCTCTCGCGCGAACTTTCTCCAGAAGAGATAATGACTGGCCGCTGTTGCCAGGTTGAATCCTGCCATCACCAGGGCTAACTCCACAAAGTTGGCGTGCAGCAGCAAAAGACCGATCAGGGTAGCAGCAGAAGCGACTCGGGCAACCGTCGCCGTGATGGTAGGGAACAGATACTGTTGCAGGCCGACGAAGGTTGACCCGAAACTGTTAAACGGTAGCGCTACGGCGCTCGAGAAGCCCACAGCCGCCAGGGCTATGCGCACCTCGGGCATCAACGCCGCCGGCATTTGATGAAATAGCTTCGGCACACTCCAGGTCATTACCACAACAGCCATGCAGGCGATCAACGCCGCTCCTGCAAGAATCGTGAAGGACGTGCTTACGATGCCATGGCTGGCCTCTCGATTTCCACTTGCTTCGTACTCCGCAACAAATTTTCCAATCGCAGTCTGCAAGCCAAGATCCAACAGGTTGACGTAGCCGCTTAATTGCAGGATCAGGACCCATGCGCTGTATTCCGCGGGCGGCATACGGTGCACTAGGAAAGGCGGCAGCACCAGCGAAACCAGCATCGAAAGCAGCAATCGTACCAGGTTGGAAGCGGAGCCTTGCAGAACTTTTCGCTTTTTTGACATGGATCGCGCGTTGACAGGGTGCCGGCCTCGATTATAGTTGGCTGCGTACAGCAGCGGCGTACTCCCGCGACAATAGAGCAAACCTATCGCCGCGTGTCGCGCGCCCTTGGCGGGTTCGCTGTTTTGCTGGCGGATGTAGATCTCGTTGCTTGCCGGTACGGGATCTCTACCGGCCGGAGCGCATCGTTATCCCTGTATATAATCAGCCATGCCATTTGAAGCTCATGGCCAAGGCACTGGCGATCGACGCGTCCCCGAAAATACAACAGCCCACCCGATTACCCTCTTACTTATTTTTGCCGTGCTGCTCCCGGCCATCGTCGCTTTCGGAATCCTATACCAGCGGGCTCTTGTTGTTCCTTACACCGACGATTACGACGCCATCTTAGCCTTCGCAGTCCGTTACGGCCAATTGCCCACCTTGAAGACAAAAGTGCTGGAGATCACAACGGCCCAGCACAACGAATACAAGCTCGCCTTTGAGCATGCCACCGTGGCCGCCGAGTTGGAACTCACCCATCATTTGAACTTCGCGTTCTTGACTGCTTTGGGTGATCTCTTCCTGCTGCCCATCGGTTACCTCCTGTGGCGGACGTATCAGGAAGATGAGAGCGAGCTGAATCGCCGCCTGCTTGCTTTTTTGCCCATAAGCCTTTTGTTCTTCTCTCTCACTTATTGGGAAAATCTCAACTGGGCGATGACTGGGCTGCAAAATACGCCGGTCGTTCTTTTCAGTTTTCTTGCCATCTATCTCATAGCTCCCAGGACTCCCACGATGCGGGATGGCGCTCATCTTCTCCTCGGCTGCCTGGCTGCTTCGCTGGCGGCCTTTACTTCGGCGAACGGTTTTCTGCTGGGTCCCGTGGGTCTCTTGATCCTACTGGGTCGCCGGGCCTATGCCGGGTCGGTGGCCTGGTGCGCCAGCTTCGCCTTGCCGCTCGCCGCCTACCTATACCACTACGTACCTCCGGTCTACGTGGTGCATAGACTCTCCTACATCACCAGGCCGCTCTTCTTTCTCGGCTTTATTGGCGGTGTGCTCCCGTTCCGTTGGCCGGCTGCTCTGTTGGGCCTTGTGATCCTGGCAATCTTTTTGCTGGCGGTTCGATCCCGATTCGACCGAACCAATCCGGTAGCGTTTTACTTCACCCTGTGGGTTTTGGCGACTGCATGCCTGGTCGCTTGGGCACGCGGTGGGAGCGCTTTCTTGGTCGCATCACGCTACAGCATCTACTCCAGCTTGTTGGTGATCTTCTGTTATTCCTTCCTTGCTCGCTATCTGCCTGACCATTGGCATACCTTCAATCGAAAGTGGTTTTACGCGACTTCCATTGTGATGGCTGTTATTTTCTGTTTCCTGGCGGACGTATTCGCCTACAAGATCCTGCAGACACGGCGACGGACGATTCTCGCCGGCATTGAGTCGTATCGCGCCGACCCTAACGCGAATTCGCCCCTCAACAATCCCCAGTTTGAGGTGGGCTTTCCCAACGAAAAGGCCTTCGAGCAGCACTTGTTGACCGAGGTCATTCAAAAAGGAATCTACACTCTACCTCCCAAACAAGAAACTCACCAATGAGGGCGAATGAAAGGCTCGGCCCGCTTGCATTTCAAGACGGTGACTACAGGCGGACCGCAGTGCTCCGGCCTTGCTCTGCGGCCCATCACACCAGCCGGGCAAGTCTACTTTTGAGTTCCCCCCGCTCTTCGGCATTCAACCCAACGCCCCAGGCGAGGCCCGCAGTAAGAACCATCCATAGAACGAGGACGGCGGGCGCAGCGGGAAGCATATCGGATTGCTTCCACAAAGCGTAGAGCAGAACAGAGGGAATTATGGTGAGAAGAGGACGCAGTAGCCCCTGGAGCAGAAATCGCGAGCGTGGGATGAGGATTGAGGACCGGGTCAAGTCCATGCTCACCACAACGTGGACACTGACACTGACCAGCGCTCCTACCAGGGTGCCGATGGCGACGCCGATCGCTCCCATCTTCTGCACCAGCCAGACGCTCAAGCCGAGGTTAACCAGGGCCTCCGCTATGGCCGCGATTGTGGCCAGGTGCTGGTTGCCGGTGGCCACTACAGCAATAGTGTAGGGATAAAGGAGTTGGCGAATGACGTTGCCTACGACCAGCACCTCGAGATAAACCGCACTGCGCGCAGCGTATGAGTGCCCAACCCATAAGCTGAGCAGCGGATAAGCACCGAAAAACAGCGGTAGTCCAATCAGGCTGAGCGATAGAGAACAGTAGCGGGTCGCCTTGATGCACAGCTCCCCCATCCTGTTTGGTGTCGTGCCCGCTTGCATCGAAGAGAGCGCAGGAAGCAAGGGGCTAAACAGGCTGGAAACCAGCACCAGCATGAAGTTCGTGGCGCTGGCGGCGACAGCGTAAAAGCCAGTGTTCTTATAGTCGTAATGGCCGATGATCAGTGTATCCATACCGCTGACCATCAGCATCGCAATCGTCCACACTGAGAGTACGCTGCCGTATTTGATCAATCGTGATGCAGATCTGGGATCGAACAGCAGGAAGGAAAAATTGACGCGCTCCCTTGCATACCGGCGCCAGCCCAGGAACTGCACAAATGCGGTTGCGGTGTTAAAGGCGGCGAAGGCCAACGCGAGTTGCACCAGACTGCCATGCATATACAAGATAGCGATCAGCACAGCTGCGGAGCCGGTCCGGCTGACGATCGCGAGTACGGTAGGGAAAGCGTATTGCTGCAGACCGTTGAAGATAGAACCGAAGGTGGTGAACGGCAAGGCGATGGCAGTGGATAAGCCAACCGCCAAAAGTCCCAAACGAACCTCAGGCACCAGCACCGCGGGCATCTGGTGAAACAGCTGCGGAACACGCCAGCTGAGTACAGCGACCACCGCCGCGCCTATGAGCGAAGCGACCGCGAGTATCGAGAAGGAGGTGCTGACCAGACGATGATTAGCCGCGCGGTCGCCAGTCCCATCGTGCTCGGCTACGAACTTGCCGATCGCTGTCTGCAACCCAATATCCATCAGGTTTACATACGCGCTGAGTTGCAGGATGAGTACCCATGCGCTGTACTCGGCGGCCGACATGCGATGCACCAGAAACGGGGGCAGCACCAACGAGACCAACATGGAGAGCAGCAACCGCACGATGTTAGAAGCAGAGCCTTGGAGTACCTTGCGCTTATGCGACATTTGCCATGATAAGAGAAACCCATTCTTACCTTAACAAAGGAGCGCGCTGCGGAGGATCAGCGCTCCAGAACAACCACAAATCCAGTCTTCTCGATGATCTTGAAACCGAGTTGCTCAAGTCTGCTCATGGCGAAGCTTGTTTTCGCCTCCCCGATGAACCGCGCGTGGGTTTCCATGATGATGGTCTCGGCGTTCTTGAGGGTTTCCGGTTCATGGCAGACGAGGTCATATTCCAGACCTTCAATATCACACACCAGGTTGAAGCGGCTAAATCCGCGCTGGCGCACCAGCTCGCAGAGTTGGGTCGCTTGGACGCTGACAGCCGGCTGGTCCCCGGCAATGGTGATCGAACTTTCGCATAGGTTCGAGGAGGGGTGGAAGGTAACAGAGGTGGCCCCATAGGCAATCGCCTGATTCACTATTTCAAATTGGCTGCGGTTCAGTTTTTTGTTCAACTCGAGAAGTGGAACGGCCAGGGGATTCGCCTCGATGACCACGTGAGCGGTGGGATCTTTTAAGAGCTTGTTGGTCACGCAGGCTACCACGCCCATGGAACCACCTAACTCGACCACTGGCAGGCTTCGCTTTATGTATCGGGTGACCAGGCGACGTTCCGGTGCCTCATACCTGCGCGTGATCAGTTCGATCCGGGTGGAAGCATCGGCGACCGCCGCAAGGCTGAAGGTACATCTGTCGAGCCGTACCTCGGGCTTATGCCCCTTTGCTAATACTTGCAGCCTGAGCCAGGCATACTCGTAGACTCTCTTAGCTCCTCCCTCGCGAAAAAGCCTATAAGCGGTCCGAGCTTTTTTTTTGAGCATAAAAGGTCAGGATCTCCCGGCGATGAAAAGCTGCACTTTGCTGCTCTTGAAGAAGAATACAGCAACTGGAGAAATGCTCTATGGTGTAGAGGAGTACCTTTGCCACGACTGCCGCCCGAAGGAGTGGCTTCGTCACGGCACGGTGCCGATCGGCAACCTGCAGATCGATATTTGGAATAAATTCAGTGCATGTCGCTCTCCAGGCAAACCCGGATTTCGATCGCCCTATGCACGTATAACGGAGAGCGATTTCTTCCCCAGCAGTTGGACAGTATTGAAAAACAGACCCGCCTGCCGGATGAACTGGTCGTATGCGACGACTGCTCGACTGACCGAACCGTGGAGATCGTTCGTGACTTCGCGGCGTCTGTCTCGTTTCCCGTAAAACTTGTCGAAAACGACCAGAACCTGGGCTCGACAAGAAACTTCGAGCAGGCCATTCGACTTTGCTCTGGTGATCTGATCGCCCTTTGCGACCAGGACGACAAATGGTCGCCGGTGCGTCTCGAGCGTTGTGAGCAGGAACTACTGGTACACCCGGAAGGCGGCCTGGTTTTTTCCGACGGAGACATGATCGACGATCAAGATTTGCCGATCGGAAAAACACTGTGGCAAGCGTTCCATTTCACGGCCGCCCTCCGGCGCGAACTATTAGCGGGCAACTATGATCTGCTGGTGAAATATCGCTTTGTGACCGGAGCCACGGTCATGGTCCGGGCAGTTTTGCGCGATCACTTTTTGCCTATCCCACCGGGCTGGATCCACGATGAATGGATAGCCGCAATCGTTCAGGCCTTCTCCAATTTGAACCCGATCAACGAACCCCTGGTTTTTTATCGCCAACATACTTCTCAACAAGTCGGGTCGCCCGGAGAAGAAATAGCAGGGTCGACGATCAAAGATCACTGGAGCAGCCTGACCGAAGGTGAAAAGACAGACACTTATTGGAAGGGACTCTCAAGGAATATAAGATTTGCCCAGACAGCTTGTACTGCTCTGTCAGGAATGCCCTTGGGTGAACGAGGCCGTCGCGTTCTCTCGGCCTATCAGGCGTGGCTGCGATTCGCTTTGTTCCGGACCAACCTGCCACGCCGCCGGCTTAGCCGTCTGGCTCCTGTTTTGAAAAAGTACTCCTGGTATACCAGACATGCATTCGGTTTCAAGAGCGCGGTCAAGGATCTTGTTCGCAGCCGGCCATGAATACGCTTCCAACTCGGATATCCGTTGCCATGTGTACCTACAACGGGGAGCGCTTTCTTCCCCAACAGTTGGCGAGCATTACAGCGCAGACCAGGTTACCCGATGAACTGGTGGTGTGTGACGACCGCTCCACCGATCGTACCGTAGCCATCGTGCGTGAGTTCGCGGCCTCGGTCTCTTTTCCCGTCAAAGTCTTCGAGAATGAACGAAACCTCGGCTATTCCGCCAACTTTGAAGCAGCCATCCGCCGCTGTGAGGGGGATCTGATCGCTCTGAGCGATCAGGACGATATCTGGTATCCCAATCGTCTTGAGCGCTCGGAGCAGGAGCTGAACCAAAATGCGCGGGCCGGCCTCGTCTTCTCGGATGCCGACCTTGTGGATGAGCACGGGCGTCTGCTCGGCCAAACCATCTGGCAGCGGCTCGGCTTTGTGGGGAAGCGCAAGCGTGACTTGCTGTCAGGACAATTCGTGGTCTTGGCTAAGCACCGCTTTGTGACCGGAGCCACAGTGATGTTTCGGGCCAACTTGCGCGATCGCCTTTTGCCCGTAAGCCCTGGTTGGATTCATGACGAATGGATCGCCATGATTGCCGCCGCATTTTCTGACCTGCGGCCCATCGAAGAACCACTGATCCGCTATCGTATCCATGGCTCGCAACAGGTCGGATTCGTCAATAAGCTGGAGCAGCGCGCTCAAGGCACCGCCCGCGCTGCTCGACACTGGGAGCGTGTCGCTGAGTCGGCTCGAGAACTCCGGCAATTATGCGACGCACTGTCGGCCATGCATCCTCAGCAAGAGCGCAAAGTCTTGCCCGCTTATCGCTCTCATTTGCAGTTTCTCCTGTTCCGCTCGAACCTGCCTGCGCGACGGCTCGCCCGCGTCGGCCCCATTCTCAAGCGGTATTTCCAATATCGAGTGCACGCTTCCGGCTTGGCCAGCGCGCTCAAGGACCTGGTACTGGAACGTGCAGGATGACGCCGCCCTCAGGTTCCCAGGGATACCCAGCGAAATGCTACACTGACGCCTGAATTCACTCTTGGCGTTCATTTTGATAAGCGCTATCGAACTGCATTGGCTGCAGATGGGAGGTAGTCTCGTTCGTCGAGCCATGGCTCAAGTGCGCACGCTCGCGTGCACAACACTGGCGATCGGCTTAGGGCTCTGTACAGGTGGGTGTGGCGTCAGCTATAAGCCACTGCCTGTGGGCGCGCTCGCGGGACGGGTCGAGCTCTACGATTATTCTCCTACCGCCATACAAATCGGCAATCTGGAACAAATCTGGTGGTGTGGCTCGGGCGTAAATCCCACGGACACTACGCAATTCTCCGATACCATCCAGTACACGTCGGTTAACCTCGCCAATAATGTTCGCTACGGGCCGATAGCGGTTCTCGCGGAAACCCAGGGTGCGTGGGATTCTAATTTCGTCTGCAACCCCAAGGTCATCATGGGTTCTTTCGCCAATCCGCTGGGGAACGGCGAAACCTATACGTATGCCATGTACTACGTCGCGCTTGGCGCCAAGGCCAATAATTTCATCGGTGTTGCTTTTTCCAGGGATGGTCTTTCCTGGAAGAAATACCCTCATCCCATCATCTCGCCCGAGACCTCCGACGGTTACGGCGTCGGTCAACCGGCGGTCTACAACATCGACCAGCACGGAGCGATCCGGATGTTCTATGAGGACGACTCCTTCGGCGAACATCATGTGGAGGCAATTTCCAATGACGGAGTGCACTTTAGCATTGTGGGCACGCTGACGGCCAATGGGCTGGATCCAGATTTCCAGACCTGGGGTGACATGGCGTATGAGCCGCAGAGCGGTTACTGGTACGCTGTGTTCAATTTGGCTGACCGCGATCCGTCGACCACAGGGGGGGTTCCGGAGTGGGGTCCGCATGGCATCGGTTTGTATCGTATCCGTGAAGTGTCGCTTTTAACGGGGACTACTCCTTGGGAACTGGTCACAACCATCGACACCAACCTGACCGGATACGAATCGAACTTTCTTCCTGGGTTCGTGCGCGACAAGTATGGCAATCTCGTCTCCCCTAAAGGCATTCCGATGTTAGTGTCTATATCGGATCCCGCCCCGGCATGGAATGCATCTCCGGCCGAGGCGGGGATTTCGGGATCCATTGGGTACTGGAAAATAGCTTCTTTTACCTGGACACCTGGCAAGCCGTTGCTCGCGTTCCAACGCTACTTCAATCAAACCTCACATGAGGTCACGACCGGATGGATCGATCCTCACGGCGGCTTTTCTCTGCAGACCACTTTGGGGCATCTTTACCAAAGCCCGCAGCAGGGTGCCACCATTCCCTTCTATGGCTGCAAGAGCGGGTCCACAGACTATTTCGTCTCCTTGGATAAGGGCTGCGAAGGCGCCCGCATTTTGGGCACCAATGGGTACGCGTATGCGGAGCCAATCGCGGGTCTGAACCTGACCGCCATGTACCGTTGCAGCACCGGCCACGATCATTTTGTGAGTACTGATCCTCAGTGCGAGGGGCAATCGACGCAGCAGCTTCTGGGGTACGTCCTTCCTTGACCCGCTCTACGGTTGCCATAGGCAATTCAGATCACGGCAATTCTGGCCTGCTTGCCTACCCTCACCGCGATTCGTGCGGGCCGTTTTTCCAGACGAATGAGCTTGTCTGAGGAAGTCACGCCATCGATGTTGACGCCGGCAGTCACCTGCCTCTCAGCCTCCGTGCGGGAACTCTTCAGGCCGAGGGCCACCAGCAACTTGGCTACATAAATATCCACGGGATGATTCTGATCCTTCAGCGCAAGCTCCAGCGAAGCGGCAACCGCAACCTGGCGTAAATCCACCGCGACCTCTTCCGCCACCCCTTCCACGTTGCGCTGTTGGAACTGCAGGGCCCAATCCTCATCCGCTTTGCGCGCAGCGGCCTCCGAGTGGAATCCGGCGACAATCGTGCGCGCTAGCCTCTTCTTAGCTTCCATGGGGTGCAGAGCACCGCTCGCGACATCCCGCTGCATCTGTTCAATCTCGCTCTCGCGCAGATCCGTCAGCAGAAGCCAGTAGCGCCACATGAGCTCGTCGGAAACGGACATCAGCTTGCCGTACATCTCCTGCGCCGGTTCGTGAATGCCAATTGCGTTGCCCAGCGACTTGGACATCTTCTGCACGCCGTCCAGACCTTCGATGATCGGCGTCATCAGCACAATCTGGGAAGGCTGGTTGTAGTGCCTTTGTAATTCCCGTCCGATCAGCAGGTTAAATCGCTGGTCTGTGCCGCCCAGTTCCACATCCGCCCGCAGAGCCACGGAGTCGTAGCCTTGCGCCAGGGGATAGAGCATCTCATGCAGGGAGATCGGCTGCTCATTGTTGAACCGGCGATGAAATTCTTCCCGCTCCAGCATCTGGGAAACGGTAAATTGCGCGGCCAGCCGGATGATTCCCTCGAATCCGAGAGTCGATAGCCATTCCGAGTTGAAACGAACCTCGGTCTTGTCCCGGTCGAGTATTTTGAAAACCTGTTCGGTATAGGTTTTCGCATTCTCCGTGATCTCTGCGCTCGTAAGCGGCTTACGGGTGACCGAGCGGCCCGTGGGGTCGCCGATCAGCGAGGTGAAGTCTCCGATCATAAAGATGACTTGGTGACCCAGATCCTGAAAATGCTTGAGCTTGCGCATCAGCACGGTGTGGCCGAGGTGTAAATCGGGCGCTGTGGGATCGAATCCCGCCTTCACGCGCATCGGCTGCCTGTTTTTTCGGGAACTTTCCAGACGCTCTCGAAGATCGGGGACACGGATGATTTCAGCCGCGCCCTTCTGCAAGTAGGCCAACTGTTCATCCGCTGGCGGAAAATCGGTAGGTGAGACCAGCGTGGGCGTCGGGTTGGACATGACTTCCAACTAGTATAGCGGCTCGAATTGCACCCAACCGGCGGCAGCTGCCGGCCCAGGACTCATGGAATCTGTGCCAACAGGAAGATATGGAAGTCGGCAGATTCCACTGCCACTACGTTCATCCCACAACGAGTCAGAAGTTCACGGCTGTTTGCCTTGTCAAAGACGTGGTGGTGCAGGCATCGGTTATGGAAGTTGTCCAGCGAGCGGCGGCGAAACTCCTCCGCGGAGCCTGCACCTGGGTCCCGGCTCAGGTCATGTTTATCCAGGATCTCCGGCAGGTGACTCAGGTCGTCCTCCTGCGTGTCTTGCTGGAAATCTTCAAACATGTGGTCGACGGTCGTCGGAGTTCTTCGGTGATCGAAGGTTTCGGCATAGTTTGGAAGAACCAAAATCAGGCCGCCGCCCGGTCGCGTCACTCGTTTCCATTCCTGTAGCGCCTTCACGGGATTCGCGAAATGTTCCAGATTGTGCGAAGACAAGATGAGGTCATACGTCTGGTTTGCGATCGAAGACAAGTTCGAAGCGTCGCGAAAGATGTTTTTCCCCGGCGCTTTCTCCGCGCTGAACCTGTAAGCCTCCTGGTGCGAGGCCCAGGTGGTATCGCGCGAGAAGTCGCAGTTATCCAGTGAACCGATGTGGGAATAAATCGGCAGCCGTCTGGCGCCTCTTCCGAAGACCAGGCTCGGGCCGCCGATCTCCAGTCCTCTCTTGCCGTCAACAAAGGGTCGCGCGGCGCGAAAGAATTTCAAGCGCACATCGACCAGGAATCGAACTACATCCTCGGTGCGCCGGGCGAGGGAAGCTGGCAATGTTGGACACCTCCAGGCGTGTCTCGAGTCCTGCTAACTTATCTTAGCGAAGAGGAATGACCGGCAAGGCCATGCAACAGGATTGGGACATCACGCGCTTGCGGGAAGAAACCGCGGGCTGCGAGCAAACAACGTTCTTCAACAACGCCGGCGCGAGCCTCCAACCGCGGCCTGTGGTCGCACGTGTGATTGAGCACCTCCGTTTGGAGGAGCAGGTTGGCGGCTACGAGGCGGCCGACCGGGTAGTCCAGGAACTCGCGGACGTCTACGGCAGCGTAGCCCGGCTGTTGCATTGCGCTCCGGAAGAGATCGCCCTGCAGGAAAATGCGACCCGCGCCTGGGAGATGGCCTTTTACTCCCTGCGCTTCGCTCCCGGCGATCGCATCGTGACCGCGGCCAATGAATACGCCAGCAACTACATCGCCTTCCTGCAGGTGGCCCAGCGTACCGGGGCTGAAATTCACGTTGTCGAGAGCGACGCAGCCGGGGAGGTGGATCTGGAGGCCCTGCGCAACCTGCTCGACGATCGCGTCAAGTTGATTGCCCTTACCCACGTGCCCACCAATGGAGGCCTGGTACAGCCGGCAGCGCGAGTCGGCGAGCTGGCTCGCGCGGCCGGTATTCCATTCCTGCTCGATGCCTGCCAGTCAGCGGGGCAGATCCACCTGGACGTGGATGCCCTGGGCTGCGACATGTTGTCCGCAACCGGGCGCAAGTACCTCAGGGGACCCCGTGGCACCGGGTTTCTTTATGTGCGCAAAGCGTTGCTGTCGCAGATGGATCCGCCATCGCTCGATCTGCACGCAGCCACCTGGGTATCCCAAGGCAAATTTGAGGTGCGCACCGACGCAAAAAAGTTCGAAACCTGGGAATCGGCTGCGGCCACCCGGCTGGGATTAGGCGTAGCCATCGAATATGCCTTGGCGTTGGGTCTCAAAAGTATCGAGCGCCGGGTGCAGTCTCTGGCCGCCCTCCTGCGGGAGCAGTTGGCCGCCACAAAGGGTGTCACCGTGCGCGATCTGGGCCGCGTTCGCTCCGGCCTCGTGACCTTTACCTGCGACAGCCATTCACCCGAAGAAGTGATGCAGCGGCTGCGGGCCAATGGAATAGCGGTACGAACCGTCGAACGGGCCTCCGCCCGCATCGATATGGAACAGCGCGGCCTCGATGAACTGGTGAGGGCGTCAGTCCACTACTACAACACCGAGGCCGAAATCGAGCGTCTCTGCCAGGCAATCCGCCGCATCAGCACAGGGGTGTAGACCATGGATGCAGAACGCTTACGGACATACCTGCTGCGCTTGCCCCATGTTGTCGAAACCATGCAATGGGGTGCAAACCTCGTCTTCTGGGTCGGGGATAAAGCGATCGGCGGCAAAATGTTCGCCGTGCTGAACCTTGACGACGATCAAAAGGCAGTACTTTCCTTTGCCGCCGGACCGGAACGATACGCAGAGCTCCTCGAGATCGACGGCGTTATTCCTGCCCCGTACCTGGCCCGAGCCCACTGGGTGGCGCTCAAACATTGGGGAGTGTTCCGCAGCAGCGAACTGGAAGACCTACTCGAACACGGGCGCCGGCTGGTCTACAACAAACTCCCCAGGAAGACCAGGGAGGTGCTGGAACTGCGGCCATCGGCACAACGAAAGCTGTTGAAAGAAAAAAAGACGCTGCCGCCCGAACGCAAGGCCAAAGGGAGGTAGGTATGGCAGGTAGGTACGGGCCGGTAGGTACGGGCAGGTAGGTACGGGCAGGTAGGTACGGGCCGGTAGGTACGGGCAGGTAGGTACGGGCGGTAGGTACGGGCTGGTAGGTACGGGCTGGTAGGTACGGGCTTCAGCCCGTACATAAATGGGGCAAACTCATCCGGCCTTTAGGCCCTGAGGTACGCTCTTGCCGGTTGTGACCGTTTGTACAATTGAATCACCAGGAGACGCTTGGAATGGGATCAGGGCTTCGCAGACTGTCGTTGCGGCTTGTCAGCTTTGTTACTCATCGTGACTCTGCTGCATCCGGCCGGGGCCCAGGACCAGGATGGCGCCGCAAATCAGAAGAAAGCCCGGGCTACTCTGGACGCGATGATCACCGCACTGGGTGGTCAGCGGTGGCTGACGCTCACCAGCAGCATGCAGCAGGGCCGCACCTCGGGCTTCTATCAGGGCAAGCCCACCGGGGCAACCGCGGAGTTCTACGAAATTCAGAAATATCCCAACCAGACCCGCATCGAGCTGGGAAAAAAGCGCGACGTGCTCGAGATCGTCGATGGCGATAAGGTTTGGGAAGTCACCTACAAGGGCAAGAAAGAGCTGCCTCCCGACCAGGTTCAGGATCTCATACGCCGCCGCGATCATTCCATACCAACAGCCATGCGCGTCTGGCTAAACGATCCCAGAACGGTCCTCATCTATGGCGGCCAAAGCCTGGTGCAGCGCCACCTCGCAGACCAGGTTACCCTCATCAACTCAGAAAACGACAGCATCACCATCCAGACGGATGCCGAGACCCACTTGCCCCTCCGGCGGAGTTACCAGTGGCGCGATCCGCTTTACAAAGACAAGAATACCGACGCCGAAGAATACGACCGCTACGAGATGGTGGATGGCTTACCCACCGCGTATGCCATCACCCGCTACCACAACGGCGACATGACCAATCAGCGCTTCCTCACCCGTGCGGCCTACGATGTTCCCTTGACCCCGGACATGTTTAATCCCGATCAAGCCGCAAGCAAAATCAAGAAATAGCCGGGTGAAGCAAAACCAGAGACGCTGTATCCCGAAGCCACGGTATTCGAGCGACGCGACCATCAGGGAGCGGCGACATGAGCAAAACTCAACCGGCACACCTTCTCTGGTTTTGCTCTGAATGCTCTACAATATGCCCTGCGACCATGGAAGACGAGAACCCCAGGCCGGAGGCGCCGCGCGAGATGGACATACGCCAGATCATGTCCATACTGCCCCACCGCTATCCTTTTCTCCTGATCGACCGCATACTCGAGAGCTCCCGCAAGAAACGTATCGTGGCCATCAAGAACGTGACGATCAACGAGCCGTTCTTCCAGGGGCATTTTCCTGACTACGCCATCATGCCCGGAGTGCTGATGGTGGAAGCAGTCGCTCAGGCAGGCGGGGTTCTTCTTTTGCCCGAGGTGCCGGATCATGAAAACAAGCTGCTGGTCTTCTCCGGTATCGACCGGGCCCGCTTCCGGCGGCCGGTGGTGCCCGGTGACCAGCTGCGCATCGAAGTGGATGTGTTGAACTGGAGACCCCTGGCCGCGCGCCTGGAGGGCAAGGTTTACGTAGAAGGCAAGCTGGCCTGTGAATGCACCATCCTGTGCGCGGTGGTGCCTCGGCCATCCCGCATCGGCAATGAAGCACCCAGTAAAGCCGCGCCCGCTCCAGCAGCGGCCGAGCCTCAAGTTGATCCGGTCGCCGATCCCTCCCTGGAGCCGGTGAGTCACGAGTGAGCATTCACCCAACAGCCATTGTGGCTGCTACGGCTTCTATTCCAGAGTCCTGTAACGTAGGTCCCTATTGCACCATCGGTCCTGATGTCGAGCTGGGCGAGAACTGCGAACTGGTCTCGCACGTCGTTCTCGACGGCAAGACGCGCCTCGGGGCCCGGAATCGCGTCTACTCGTTCGCCTGTCTGGGAGTCGCCCCCCAGGATCTGAAATACCGCGGCGAAGCGACGGCCCTCGAAATCGGCGATGACAACACCATCCGCGAATACGTCACCATCTCTCGCGGAACACAGGGCGGCGGCGGCACCACCCGCGTCGGCAGCCACTGCCTCATCATGGCTTACACTCACATCGGTCACGACAGCAGCATCGGCAACCACTGCATCCTGGCCAACGGCGCCACCCTGGCCGGTCACGTCACCGTAGAAGACAACGCCAGCGTCGGCGCGCTCTGCCCGGTGCATCAGTTCTGCTGTATCGGGAAGCATGCCTACGTGGGCGGCGGCACCACCATCACCCAGGATGTCCTCCCCTTCTCCCTGACTTCCGCCAAACGCGAGACCCACGCCTACAGCCTCAACCGCATCGGCCTGGAGCGTTCCGGATTCAGCGCAGCCGCAGTTGAAGGCCCTGCAGCACGCGTATCGCATCCTGCTGGCAGCCAAATTGAATACCTCGCAGGCGTTGGAGCGCTTGCGCGGCGAAGGCGAACTGGAGAGCTCCGTGGCTTACCTGGTGGCCTTTATCGAGCGTTCCCAACGCGGCGTTATCAAGTAGGAGCAGCGTGACCCCTGCATCGACCAACAGGCTGGGTTTGATCGCCGGCAATGGACAATTTCCGTTCCTGCTGCTCGACGCCGCGCGTGCTCATGGCGTCGAAGTGGTGGTTGCCGCCATCAAGGAAGAAACCGAACCGGAGATGGATGCGCGCGCCGCGGCCGATCCCGGCATCCGGGTCTATTGGCTCTCGCTGGGCGAGCTGTCACGCTTGATCGAGACCTTTCAACAGCAAGGCGTGACCCAGGCGGTCATGGCAGGCCAGGTCAGACACAAGCAAATCTTCTCCAGCATTCGCCCCGACTGGCGCCTCGCCAAGCTGCTGTTGAACCTGCGCACCCGGAACACCGATATGCTGCTGGGCGCGGTCGCCAAGGTCCTGAGCGATGAGGGCATTGAGCTGATCTCCTCCACCGCCTATCTGGAGCCCTTGTTGGCCAAGGCAGGCGTGTTGACCTCGCGCGCGCCCACGGCGGAGGAGCAACAGGACCTTGCCTATGGACGGGAAGTGGCCGCCGCGCTGGCTGGCTATGACATAGGACAGACCGTGGTGGTGGCTGGGCAGGCCTGTGTCGCGGTCGAAGCCATGGAGGGTACCGACGCCACCATCGAACGCGCAGGAGCCATCCTGCGCTCTCTGGAGGCCGAAGGAGAGCCTCCTGCATCCGGGTCCACTCTCGACCGCAGGCTAAGCGTGGTCAAGGTTGCAAAGCCGAAGCAGGACATGCGTTTCGATGTGCCGGTCATCGGGCCCAGGACCATCGAGGTCATGCGCCTTGCCGGGGCCACCTGCCTGTCGATCGAGGCTGGTCGAACCCTGGTATTCGACCTGGATACAATCCAGCATCTGGCCGCGGCGGGCGGCATCGCGATCGTCGCGGTGTAGCCTTGCGCCGGCTGGACACAGGAAGGCGAAAGCGGTCTAATCAGTTGGGCCTGAAATCCAACAATTTGCGGAGATTCCTGTGAAATCAACGAGAGTAGCCTTTGTCGCCGTCCTGCTGGTTCTGGTAGCCGGCGCTGCCTTAAGCATCCGCGGACTCGCGGACGATACCGCCCTGCCGCAAGCCGGCCAGGTGGCCCCCAACTTTACCCTCCCCTCGCAGGACGGTTCCAAAATCAGCCTCGACAGTTTTCGCGGCAAGTGGGTCGTGCTCTATTTCTATCCCAAGGACATGACCACCGGCTGCACCATTGAAGCCCACAACTTTCAGCAGGACATTTCCAAATATCAACAACTGGATGCCGTTGTGGTCGGTGTAAGCGTCGACTCGACCGACAGCCACAAGGAGTTCTGTGCCAAGGAAGGCCTGAGCTTCAAACTGCTGAGCGACCAGGATAAGACAGTCGTAGCCCAATACGGCTCCATGGGCGATCACAACGGCATGAAGATGGCGAAGCGCAACACCTTCCTCATCGATCCCCACGGCAAGATCGTCCAGGTGTGGACCGCCGTGAACCCGCAACAACACAGCGAACAGGTCCTGGCAGCGCTGACCGGCTTCGAAAAGAAATAGTCGGATCACGGCCGACCCGCAACAAGGCTAGCCGGGAACAGGAACATTACAAAACAGGACGGGATTTCGTCGAGGGCAGGCTCAGGCTGACCGCAACAGGCCAGTCGGGAACAAAGCTGTCCAAATTGGCCAACCGAAAAATCTAATTTGGACAAGACTGAGTCGGGAACAGGACGGGTGCCCCATGTTCGCGACGGCGTACATGGGCCGAAAACGATGGGCGTAGCCCTTCAAGAGCTTTTCCTCAATTGCCCAAAACAAACCAGGTTCACACCAACTCTCTCCTCACCGCAGCCCCTCAAAAAATAACCCCAGACGCAAAAACGCCCGGCACGCAGCCGGGCTCTTTTGCTTGCCTGTTTTTGCTAAAGAACTACTACTTCTTTTTGACTGACTTCTTCGCCGGAGCCTTCTTAGCTGCCTTCTTGGCCGACGTCTTCTTTGCTGCCTTTTTCGCCGGAGACTTCTTTGCCGCCGACTTCTTGGTTGCTGCTTTCTTCACTGCCAAAGGAATACCTCGTTTGTTGGTAGATTTTTTACTGCTGGCGCTCTTCTTGTTGCCGACTGCTTTCGCAGCCTTTCTGCCGCTTTTCGCGCCTTTGGTGCTCTTCTTCGCGGCAGATTTCGTTGCGGCCTTTTTGGCCGGAGCTTTTGCCGCTGCCTTCTTAACAGCTGGAGCCGGAGCAACGGTCTTCTTTGCCACAGCTTTTTTCGCCGGCGCCTTTTTCGCCGGAGCCTTCTTGGCGGGTGGTGCCGGCGGTGCGACCGCGGGTGGCGGAAGCAGTTCAGCGATCACAGGAGTTGAGGAGACGATCACACTTACTTCTTCTTCCTCTTCATCGTCATCGAACCCGTCCTCCAACTCATCCGGGTACTCGTCCGCCTCGGCTTCAAACTCATTTTCAGCGTGTGCGTACAGTTTAAGTTCGTCCTGCATTCTTATGCCTCCAAGGCTTTCGTCGCTACGGATTGGATCGCAGAGAACCACTTTCCATCATACTTGCCTGCGGCGCGGATTATAGCAACAGCATGCAACGGGATGCCAATGAACGCAAGTGAGAATTAAGTTTCTTTTCCATTCTTTGCCGTTGCGCCTGTTGCGGACGATGTGCGCGATGGCGTTTTGCGCTTGGTTGCCGCACTCACCTTATGCTTGGCGCTCGATCTGCTGCTGCGGGTCACGCGCGCCGGCTCTGCCACATACAGCCGGCGGCCCGGTTCCAGATGTGTCGCGCTCAGATGATTCCAGCGACGAAGCTGTTGCACCGTGATGTTGAAACGATCGGCCACGGTCACCAGCGTGTCACCATGCTCTACCTTGTAAAGCGTGAGCCGCCCTCTGCTGGAGGGGGCAGGGGGCACCGGAATAATGAGCGAGTCGGTTGAGGAAAGATCCTCGCCGGCATCCAACTGGTTCACAAAGGCAATCTCCGAGGGAGTGACGTGGTAATCGCGAGCCACTGTGACCAGCGTATCCCCGGAAACCACTTTGTGAAACCGCCATTGATTACGCTTGTCTACGGGAATTTCGGCGATGCGTTTCTGGTACAGATCTTTGCTGCCCACAGGTAGATGCAGTTCAAACGGAGCGTCGGTGGGTGTGCTCATCCTCAGCAGACTGGGATTGAGATCGCCGATCTCCTGCACCGGGGCCTCGACCAGGTCCGAGACCAGGCGCAGGTCGACACTGTAGTCAACCGTGACCGTGTCGGTAACCAGCGGTGGGTCGGGTGTGAGCGACTGCAGGCCATACTGCTCGGGATTCTTGGCCATGATCGCGGCCGCGATGATGATGGGAACGTAATTCTTGGTCTCCTTGGGTAGCGCGTTGCGGTGATAGAGCTCCCAGAAGTCGGCATAGCCGGTCCGCTCCACCGCCTTCTGTACATTGCCTGGGCCCCAGTCGTACGCTGCCATCGCCAGGTACCAGTCGCCCAATTGGGCGTACAGCACCTTCATGTAGCGGGCATAGGCGTGGGTTGATTTTTCCGGATCGAAGCGCTCGTCGTACCAACCATTACGGTTGAGACCGTAGACTCCGTAAGGCATGAACTGCCACATGCCCCCTGCCCCCGAACGATTCACCGCCTGCGGCTGAAAACCGGATTCCGCCACCGCCTGGTAAATCAAATCCTGGGGAACCTTCTCCTCGGCCAACACCGCCGCAATCATGGCTCGATAACGGCCCGCGCGTTCCAACGAACGCATCAGAGTCCCCCGCCCCTTGGAAGAAAAATAGCTGATAAAGCCAGCCACAGGATCGTTGATCACCAGCGGCAGATCGGACTGCGTGGTCTTGAGTTCTGCAATCGCCTGAGCCTTGACCGTCGGGTCGACGGGGAATGTTACATCGTTGGCAATGTCGACCGGAGCCGGTTCAATCTTCGGGGCAAACCCGTTCCCTTGCTTGAGCGCCTCCATCTCCAGCGTATTCACCGCGTCGATCACGCGGTCGAACTCATCGTGTAGCTGGGCTTCGTTGCGCAGATCGAAATCGCTGCTCAACATCAGGTCTACGGCGCGATCGAAGTCGGCCTTGGCGGCTTGCAGTTTGCCCGCGTGGTAATTCGCCACTCCACTCTGGTAAGCCACCTCGACCGCGTCAATCACTGACTGGATCTGAGGGCGGGCGGGTGCAGCTGCTGCTGTCGCCTGTGCATTCGCCGAGACGGCGGGCGCGGAGGGCTTAAGGGCGGGAGCCGTAGCCTGGGGTGATTTCGCCGTCGCCTTGGTTGTACCGGCCTCCGGCACACATCCGGTAAGCAGCAGGGGAGCCGCGGCAAGCGCCAGCAGGAAAATTCTGGGAGCGATAATCAATCCTCCACTATTCAATCCCTTCGTTGAGCCTATGCCACAATCTATCTCTGTGGTCTACCCGATACCCTGCGGCGTGACCGCACCGCATACCGTCCTGCGGGAGAGGCAAAAACGGCCGGTTCTGAGACCGCTGGCGCCATGTCGTTGTCCTTGATTGTATTGCCCGGACCCCTGCGGTGTGAATGATAAGATCGGGGGAGAGACCTTCCTCTCATTTACCAACTGAGTTGCCCGCCGGCCGGCACCCCTTTTCATGGACAGCAAGCACATCCGCAATTTCGCCATCATTGCCCATATCGACCACGGCAAATCCACGCTTTCGGACCGGCTCCTCGAACTGACCGGCTCGCTGACCTCGCGCGAAATGCAGGCCCAGGTGCTCGACGCAATGGATCTCGAACGGGAGCGCGGCATCACCATCAAGGCCCATGCCGTGCGCATGAACTACCTCGCTAAAGATGGTGAAATGTACCAGTTAAATCTTCTCGACACGCCCGGCCATGTCGACTTCTCCTATGAGGTTTCGCGTTCCCTGGCCTGCTGTGAGGGAGCGCTTTTGGTGGTGGATGCTTCCCAGGGAGTCGAGGCCCAGACTCTCGCCAACGCCCATCTCGCCATTAATAACGGCTTGGACATGATCCCGGTGATCAATAAGATCGATCTCCCCAGCGCGGATGTTTTGCGCACCCAGGAAATGATCGAGTCCACGGTAGGACTGGATGCCACCGATGCCCTGCCGGTCAGCGCCAAAACGGGTCTCGGTGTCCCCGACGTGTTGGAAGCCGTCGTGCGCCGTCTGCCGCCCCCTGCCGGAGATGCGGAGGCCCCCCTGCAGGCCCTGATCTTCGATTGCCACTTCGATCCTTATCGCGGCGTGATTGTGTTGGCCCGCGTGATCAACGGTGTTCTCAGCAAGGGCATGAAGATCCGGCTTATGTCGAATGGCCGGGTATTCGATGTGGAGGCCGTGGGCGTACTCACGCCCAAGCCCGTTGAGATCGAACAGCTGTCTGCCGGCGAGGTGGGCTTTTTTTCCGCCACCATCAAGAATGTCGCCGACACCAAGATCGGTGACACCGTCACCGACGATGCGCGCCCGGCCGCCGACCCGCTGCCCGGCTTCAAAGACATCCAGTCCATGGTGTTTGCCGGGCTCTATACCGTGGACTCGCATGAGCACACGCTGCTGCGTGATGCGCTCGAGAAGCTGCGCCTCAATGACTCCTCATTCTTCTTTGAGCCCGAGAGCTCGGTCGCCCTGGGGTTCGGATTCCGCTGCGGCTTCCTCGGCCTGCTCCATATGGAAATTATTCAGGAGCGCCTGGAGCGCGAGTTTAACCTCGACCTCATTACCACTGCTCCCGGCGTACGCTACAAAATCACCCTTACAGACGGATCCGTGATCGAAGTAGAAAATCCTTCCCGCTGGCCCGACCCAAGCGACATCGCGAAGATTGAGGAGCCAGTGATCATTGCCACCATCCTGACCAGTGAAGAGTACGTGGGCGGCATTCTCAAACTGGTGGAAGAGAAACGCGGCCGGCAGAAAAACTTCGAATATGTAACTCCCACCCGCGTGATGCTGACCTATGAGCTCCCGCTCAACGAAATCGTTTTGGATTTCTACGACCGCCTGAAGTCGGTATCGCGCGGCTATGCGTCTCTCGATTACCAACTCGCCGGCATGTGGGAATCGCCTATGGTTAAGCTGGACATTCTGGTCTCCGGCGAACCCGTCGATGCGCTTTCCATCATTGTGCACAAGGACTTTGCTTATGAGCGCGGACGCGCACTGGTTTCCAAGATGCGCGAGCTCATTCCGCGGCAGATGTTTGAGGTCGCCATTCAGGCGGCCATCGGCGCCAAAATCGTCTCCCGCGAAACCGTCGCGCCCTTACGCAAGAACGTAATCGCCAAGTGCTACGGCGGAGACATCAGCCGCAAACGCAAACTTCTGGAGAAGCAAAAGGAAGGTAAAAAACGGATGAAACGCATCGGTAAAGTTGACATTCCGCAGGAGGCGTTTCTGGCAGTCTTAAAAGTCGGCGAGGATTCAAGCAAATAAGAGCGAGTGCCGTTACCTTAGTCACGCTCAAAGCCTGGTTTTGTGGAAAGCTGTGAATCGTACGCATTGCAATAACAGGTGACGCCAAATGGCGTATTCCTCGGTACTTACCCACAAGTACATCATTCCAAAAGGTTTAATAATCGATGACCAGCAGTCTGCTGAACCCCTTCGAAAACTGACGGCCGCTCGTCAAAAACCGCCGCCCCACTTTCCACAGTTTTTTCCACAGAACGGCGGGAACCTCTACGCAGCAATTTTTGCTCTCCGCAATGAGTGTTTTTTACCGCATCCCAATATGTGCTTAGAAGGCCGTTTTCCGTCGCTGCCTGTTCCCCGAACAACAAACTCAGGTGGGCTACGGGGCCTCAGGTCTCGCTTTTGAGCCTGCAAAATGTCCCGGCGTACCGTGGACTATTCCTGAAGGGAAACTTCCCCTGTTCCCCTCTGTCACGAGTGACAGAGGGGAACAGGAACGTTCTACTGCGGCGGCTTGGTCGTGCTGGGCCGTGGTGTTGTCGACCGGGGAGCGCTCGGCGTACTCGGGCGCGGTGCGGCAGGCGCGGCGGCCGCCGGTTGCGCAGGAACGCCGGACTTGACGTTGTAGGCGTCTACCACCGCTTTGGTGATGTCGGAACCTTGATTCGCCCACAACACGGGTGTCTGCTGCGCACTGGTGTCGAGCACGATGGTGAACTTGTTCTGGTTCGAATAAGCGTCCAGTACCGCGTACACCTTCTGTGCCAGCTGCTGATACATGTCGTTCATCGCAGTACTGGCCTCGTTTTGCGCATCTTCCGCTGAGCGCTGCAGAGACTTTGTCTTCTCGTCAATAGTCCTCAGGCGGCTGTCGCGCTCCGGCTCACTCAACGTGGACCCGGCGTCCTGCAACTGCTTCTTCAGCGAATCGATTTCATCGCTTTGAGCCTTGAGCGCAGCCTGCTTGGGCTCGAACTTCACCCGCAGTTGTGCAAAGTTACGCTGTCCTTCATTGGTCGCCGCCACCGCTTGCTGGAACGCGATGATCGCTATCTTGGGGTTGGCGGGAAATTCCGGGGCGGCGGAAGGGCCGGCCGCCGACTGCGCTGCGGGCGCAGGGGCGGAGGGTGTTTGACCGAATGCTGTGCTGCTCGGTGCGACGGAAACCACACCCGCGGCGGACGCGAGCAGGCAAACTAGTGTCAACGAACGCTTCATCGGAATACAAAACTCCTTTTGATCTTTTGAATCCAGATCGCCCGCGTCTTTCAGCGGAAAGCGGGCCTTCGCTTGCGGGTCTCCCGCAGGCGCATTTGCATAGCAGTCACCTGGCCAGCGCATCTGGCAGCAAATGCGAAGAAGAGACACGGACCGAGATAATCACAGGGCCAGCAGTGATTATAGGGGCGGGTGCGTGGAGCGTCAACGCAACCGCCAAGGAGGTTTCCTGGTGGCCTGTAACAACTGATTCAGGGGTACAACCCGATCTGTGAAAATGCGGCCCTTCTTGGGGTCGCGGGTCTCCTGCTTTGTATCAGGGCCCGACTTTTAGTCGGGCCGCAAAGCGTTGAGAAGGAACTGGGCTTTAGCCCCTGCGGCTCTACTGATTCAGCTGTTACAGTCCACTAGAAAGTTGTGCTGACGCTCAGACGGAAGGTCTTTCTCGGCTCGCGGAAGTGCAGCAGGGAATCGTAAGCCGAGATGGCGTTTTGATAGGTAAAGTCCCCTGCGCCGCCCGCCGGGAACATGCTGCGCGTGATCAGGCTTTCCCCTTGAACATCCTCAAACAGCCGCCGAATGTTGTACGCGTAGTAGATGCGCAAGGGCGCGTTCACAATGGGCAACATGGCCGAGACTTCGCCGCCGACCGAGTCGCGCGGTACAAAGTTGGTGCCGTGGATGGGCCGAATCCGGTTAATGAATTGGATGGATTGTCCACCCTGGCAAGCCCCATTAAAGTACCCGGTGCAGCCATAGAGCGGTGAATTCAGCTGGTCGGCGCCTTCCACGCTTTGCCGCAATTGTGATTTCCGCACCACCGACGTGATGTCGAAATCGTCGAAGATGGCAAACTGTACCGGTCCGGCGATGGGAATTCGATATTCCACCGTGGTCGTTGTCTTGATGTCGCCACCGACAGAGACGGGGCGGTATATCGGGATCGGGATCGTGATGTTACCCAACGTATAGTTGCCCGGCTGAATAGGAACGGGCGTGCCATCGGGATTGGTGAGCGTGATGCTGGCCCGCACGGGAATAAATGCATACGGTGTTGCTGCACGAACATCAAAGCCGCGCAATTCGTTGTCGCCGCCGGAATAGAACCGGGCGAACGGCGGCGCAACATCGCCGCTGAAACCTTGTATATAAGAAAACTGACTGCGAATGCCAAGCACATTGCGCCCTTCCGGGTTGGGCCGCAGACCCTTCATCGCCATGTAGTGCTTGTAGAGCACAACGGGGGTGAAATAGCGAACATTTCCCCAGAGGCCGGCGACCTGTAACGCAGCGGAAATTTCCGTTCCAAAACGAGGCCGGTAGGGGGACGGGCCAACCTTGTTGTACTGGTAGCTGAGTGAAGCCGAGCTGGTGTAAATGCCTTCCAGCGCGTTCGGCCCCTGAATCTGGCCGCTGCGGAAAGCGAGCGTCTGGAAGAGGTTCGCCGACGCCTGGCTGAACGTCGTAATCGTCGACTTGTCCCAGCTATAGGTCAAACCCACTCGCTTGAATGAGTGCTTCAGCGGATAGCTGACCGAGAAATTCACTCCCGTCGACGACTGATTGTAGTTCTGCGTAAGCGATTGCTGGGCCGCCGACAGCGTGGAGGAGCTGTTGACACTGGTGGAGTTGCGGGCTGAATTGAAGTCCGATTTCCTGGAGAAAACCTGAAAGCCCAAACTGGTTGACTTGTTGCGCAGATACGGCTCGGTGAATGCAAACACCAGATTGCGCGACAGGTTGCCGATATTGCCCTGCACGCTCAGCGTTTCGCCCAGGCCGAGAAAATTATTGGTGGAGTAGTTCAGGCCAAGGAACGTGCCGGAAAGACCGCTGACGCCGCCATTCAGGCCGATCGAGTTCTTGCCTTTTTCGTGCACCTTGAGCAGCAGCGAGACTGTGCCGTTGTCCGCGTCGGTGTGTTCTTCAGAGTCCTGCTCAACCTTGAGTGGGTCGAAGTAATCCAACTGGTTCAGGCGAAGCAGGCTCTGCTCCCACAGGTTGCTGTTGTAGACCTGGCCTTCTTCCAGCAGCAGCTCGCGGCGGATGACCCGGTCGCGCGTAATGGTGTTGCCCTGGAACTCGATGCGCGACACGGTAAAGGGCTTGCCCTCGTCGATGTCGATGTCCAGAAAAACCTCGTGCTTGGCATCATCGATGCGCGGTGTCGGCACCGCCGTGAAATTGATGTAGCCCAGCGAGCCGTAAGCCTTGCGTAAATTATCCAGACCCTTGCCCACGGCCGTGGCATTGAACCATTCCCCGTCCTTGGTCGGGAACTGAGAGCGCAGCGCTTTGACGTTCGGCACGTGCGTGTTGCCGGTGAAGGTGACGCCGCCGAGCTTGTAGCGTTGGCCTTCCTCGACTGGAATACGAATATCGATCCGCTTACCCTGGCGAGGCCGGAAAGTAAAGAACGAGAGCCCGCCTTCATTCCGGATATGGGTGATGGGATCGGCCACACCGGCCCGGAAATATCCACGATCCTGCAGCGCCCGGCGAACCCGCTCCGTATCTTCTTCGAGCTTGCTGGCATCGTAGGTGCGGGCGAAGATGTTCTCCAGGAAGATCGAGTGAGGAATCCCGATCGGCCGCAGGTTTCTCATCGACGCGCGCAGCTCGCGCGAAGGCACCGCGTGATTCCCGGTAAAGGTGATGTTCCCCACCTTGACCGTGGGGCCTTCCTTGATGATGAAGTTAATGGCGACCGAAGAGGGCGGAATGGTCTTGATGTCCGGCTTTACGGTCGCAAACTGGTGCCCGTGTTCGGCCAGCAGGGCGCGGATTACGTCGATGGCCCGGGCCAGGCGCGTGGGATCATAAGGGCTCTCCACCGATAGGCTGACGTGCTCTTTCTTGAATCGGTCCAGCACGTCCGAGGTGGAAACCGAGTTCAGGCCCTTATAGTTGATCTCGCGGATTGTCGGTTTCTCTTTGACGATCACGTCGAGAATGATGCCCTTGGGGGTGTCCTCACGGGCGATCTGCAGATTCTCGAAGTATCCGGTGTTCCACAGGGAGTTGAAGTCGCGCTCGATCGTTGCCGGATCGTAGGCATCCCCGATATGCGAGAACAGCCGCGCCAGCACCGTCTCGCGCGGAATGCGCCGGTTGCCGATCACCCGAATGAGCGTGATGACGTTCTGCGGGGAGGCGACAGGTGAGGTGGCAGCCGCAGGTGGGGCAGCGTCCTGCTGTGCCCAGACGTTCAGACTGGAACCGCAAAAGAGAAGCAAGCCCACAATCCCGCACGTCCGAAAAAAGCGCGCAGGTTGGTTCTGATGAAACCGGGAGCGAAGGCTCCCTGACAAGACGCGAAGAATAGGCACACCCTCACAGCTAAAAATCGGTTCCTGCTGGCGGAAAAGGCGATTATATGTGACGGAAGGGGTACTCCCCAACTCCGGGGACTGGTTCCTCACGCTGCCTACCATCCCGGAGATCCACTCAGCTGATACACCGCAACGCCATTAACTCTCCAGTTCGCTACACGCAAAGTATTCGCCCACCCCGGAATCCCAGGAAACGGAGAGTAGATTCGGTTTGCAACAGACCTGGCAGTCTTCCACGTAACGCTGCCGTCCCCCGGCAGATTCGTCCACCACGATCTCATTCCACTCTCCACAGCCCGCGCACTGGAAACCCGCTGGAAACGGCATCGTCTTCTCACGTTGAGCAGGTTTCCTTAGTCTATCGGAGGGAACGCGTTTTGCGCTTCCTCCGGGCTGAGCTTTCGAACTTCCACCAGGGTGGAATAAAATGTGGCCCCGCGGCCCAGGTCGGTCAGTCGCTCCGAGGTCAGCGCGTTTACGTTGTTTCCCCCGGTCGACAGCTTGTTCCAATTCAGGCTCGCAGCGACCACTCCGGCGGGCACGCTGCCATCGATATGCGCGCGCAGGCGAATTTTTCCGCGCGCATTGTAAATCTCCACCCAGTCGGCTTCACGGATCTCCCGCGCCTCTGCGTCCACGGCATGCATCATCACCAGGCCGGGTGATTCCATCTTCTGGTGGCCGGGCAGATTGGCAAAGGTCGAGTTCATATAATTGTCGGCCTTGCGAGGCAGGAATTCGAGCGGAAATGTATGCGCGTCCGCGCCCCGCCGCGATTCGTCGGGTGGGTGAAACGTCGGCAGCGGCTCCATCCCCTGTCCCGCCAGCGCACTCGAATAAAACTCAATCTTGCCGCTGGGTGTGGCAAAAACCCCGTCCGCGAAGGGCAGGGAGCTCACCCGTATGCGCTTCTTCGCTTCCAGTTCCTGCCGCGTCACTCCATCGTCCCCACGACCCGCAAGCGCCTGCTCGATCATGTCGTCGACGCTGTCACCGAAGCAGGGCTCGGTGAATCCCATACGCTGCGCCAGTTGGCTGAACAGCCATACATTCGACCGCGCCTCGCCGAGCGGCGCAATGGCCTGCTCTGACATCTGCAGAAAGTAGTGACCATACGCTCCCTGAAAGTCCTTGTGCTCCAGAAAGGTCGTCGCCGGCAGCACCACATCGGCGTAGTCCGTGGTGTCGGTAAAGAACTGCTCATGGACCACGGTGAACAGGTCGCCGCGCATTAACCCACGGGCCACCGCGTTCTGATTGGGGGCAATCGCCGCCGGGTTGGAGTTGTAAACAAACAGCGCCTTCACCGGAGGATCCTCCAATTCGGTGAGTGCGTGGCCCAGGCGTGACATGTTGACGATGCGCGCCGGCCGCTCGAGCGGGCTGGCCATCATCAGATCAGGCCGTTCGAGGGCCGTGCCGTTCAATCCATAAGCCCCGCTCAGGGAGAGCTGCAACCCGCCCCCAAGATGTTTCCAGGCTCCGGTCAAGGCCGGCAGCATGCACACCGCGCGAGCGGCCGCTCCGCCATTCTGCGATCGCTGTATGCCGTAGTTCAAACGAATGACTGAAGGACTGCTGCTCGCGTACTCCCGCGCCAGGCGCTCAATGTCGGCGGCAGGGATGCCGGTCAAGCCGGCGACATGGTCCGGCGTATAGAGCTGGACATGTTGTCTCAGCTCTTCAAACCCAACCGTATGCCGGGCAACATAATCGCGGTCATAAAGACCTTCTTTGATAATGATCCGCATAAGACCGAGCGCCAAAGCAGTGTCAGTCCCCGGCTGGATGGGGATGTGCCAGTCGGCGACTTGGGCAGTGCGGGTTCGGTAGGGATCGATGACCACGAGTTTGGCGCCATTGCGGCGCGCTTCTTGGACGAATGGCCACAGGTGAACGTTATTGCCATGGATGTTCGCGGCCCAGGCAATGATGTACTTCGCATGGCGGAAGTGTTCAGGGTCCGTGCCGAGCTTTTTCCCGTAGACGGACACCAGGGCATCGCCGCCGGCCGTTGCGCAGATGGTGCGATCGAGCCGTGACGCGCCCATCCGATGAAAGAACCGGCGATCCATGGACCCATAACCAAGCACCCCCATGGTTCCTGCGTAGGAGTAGGGCAGGATGGACTCGGGACCATGCTGTTGGGCGATCGAGCGCAGACGTTGGGCGATCAGGTCAAGTGCCTCGTCCCACCCGATGGGTTCGAAGACCGCGGTTTCGCGTCCCGGGGGCATCTTCCCCTTCGCCGCGCCGGGCCGGCGCCGCATAGGCTGCAGAAGCCGTGCAGGGGAATAGACCCGGTCTAGATACTTGGCCACCTTGCCGCACAAAAAACCGCGCGTCACCGGATGCGACGGGTCGCCTTGAATCCGCATAGCCTTACCGGTCTCGTCGACGCTTACCAGAACGGCGCACGAGTCCGGGCAATCGTGCGAACAAACTGCCTGGACAGTTCTCGCTGGGGGCATAGCTCATTGTAGTGGCAATGCCGTGAGGTAAAAGAAGGCCCCGCTCTCTTAGTCACGCTGGGCTGGAGGTGAAGATGGCCAGGAGACCTTCTTCGGACACATCCTGGATACGGTTTCTTTTCTTTCGAGCAGGGCTTACTGTAGCTGGACGGAGGGACACATGGCCCGTTTGTACTTGCTGTTGGTTCTCGCTCTGGCGATGTCCACCCCATCATGGGCAGAATCCGCAACAGAGACCGCCATTCACCACTTGATGGACCAACAAGCCGCTGACTGGAACCGGGGCGATGTGGACGCCTTCATGAAAGCCTACGAAGACGCGCCTACCACCACCTTTGTGGGCAAGACTGTTGAATACGGTTACGCCACCATCCGTGAGCGCTATAAGAGGATCTATCCAACCCCCGCGGGGATGGGCAAACTAACCTTTACCAATCTTGCAATCAGGCCGTTGGACCCCAATTACGCCGTTGCCACAGGAAATTTTCACCTGCAACGAACTGCGGCGGGAGGCGGAGATGCCGATGGAATCTTCTCCCTGGTGCTGAAAAAAGACCCGCAAGGCTGGAAGATTATCCTGGACCACAGCAACCGCACCAACTGAGTGGCCAGCGCTTCAGCAATATCCTGAGCGCATTAGCGAAGCCCCAAAGCTCAAGAAGAGCGTACCTCAGGGGCCTGCGTGAGAACGCGTCAGCTGCAACATGAGTCCCGCAGGGACGGTTGAACTCACAGACCTGTCCAAATTAGATTTGGTTCAGCTCAGCCAATTTTGACGACGCACCTTATCGATTGGAGCCAACTTTGCGGAAATGCGCGCATTTTCCGATAGTCACCGCTCTGATGCTCTGTATCAGGGCACGACTTTAGTCGGGCCGTACTGGGAGAGCCGATGAGGGCTTTAGCCCCTGAGCTACGCTCGTCTAGACCTAATGGCGAACTGAGTCGCATCTTTCCCGCGTCTCTTTCACCAATCAAGAACCAACCTGATTCTGATCGGCCGAACGCCCCTCAAAGCAATCAACAATTTGCACCGTCAAAAAGCCAATCGTTCCGCTAATTTGCACAGGGACGACTGAACCTCAGACCTGTCCAAATTGGCGGAAGAACTTGTTTTTTAACGGTGTAACTTGTTGATTGCTTTGAGGGGCGTTCGGCCGAACAGAATCACTTGGTTCTTGATTGGTGAAAGAGACGGGGAAAGATGGGATTCAGTTCGCCATTAGGTCTAGAAGAGCGTAGCTCAGGGGCTAAAGCCCTCATCGGCTTCCCGGTACGGCCCGACTAAAGTCGTGCCCTGATACAGAGCATCAGAGCGGTGGCCGTCGGAAAATGCGCGCATTTCCGCAGAGTTGGCTCCATCGATAAGGCGCGTCGTCGAAATTGGCTGAGCTGAACCAAATCTAATCTGGACACGTCTGACTGAACTTAGGCCCAGGGCGCAGTCCTGGCAATCTTCAGTCGTCCCTGCGGGGCTCAATGATGTTCCATGATGTACGCAGGACGCAGTCCCAGATAGAGATTCCAGAGGCGAGAAGTCCAGTAGGGACGACGAATTGCCCGACGCATTCCGGCACTACTCAGATCTGCAGCACTTCCCTTTCCTTGTTACGGCACATCTCTTCCATGCGCCGGATCTCATCGTCGGTGAGCTTCTGTATTTCCTCGAGCGATCTCTTCTCTTCATCCTCTGAGATCTTCTTGTCCTTAGCCGACTTTTTGATCAAATCATTGCCATCGCGACGGATATTGCGCACCGCCGTGCGATGGTCTTCCAGCGTCTTATTGAGGTGCTTGACTACTTCCTTGCGCCGCTCTTCTGTCATCGGCGGGATGGGAATACGGATGATCTTGCCATCGTTCTGCGGATTGAATCCCAAATCGGAAGCCCGCAGCGCCTTCTCAATATCGCCGATAATGCTGGGGTCCCAGGGCTGAATCAGAATCAGGTTGGCATCCGGAGCAGTGACCTGCGCCACCTGGTTGAGGGGCATGTCGCTGCCATAATAAGGGACCTTAACCTGGTCGAGCATGTGCACAGAGGCACGGCCCGTACGTGTGGATGCGAGCGTGGCGCGGAAATCGTCGACCGCCTTTTCCATCCGCGTCTTAAGCTGTTGCTGGGTGTCTTTGAGGGCGGGAATGCTGCCCATTACTGAGACTGCCATGTTCTTGCTCCCCCGAAATTAAATGGCCATCGCCTGCTCGCGCGCGTGATACGAGGAGCGCACCAGCGGCCCCGACTCCACGTGGCGGAAGCCCATACCGAGAGCCTCTTCGCGCATATACGCGAACTCCTCCGGCGTGTAATACCGCGCCATAGGCAGGTGGTCTCTGGATGGACGCAGGTACTGTCCAATGGTTAACACATCCGTCCCCACGGCTGCGAGGTCGCGATAGACCTGCAGCAGCTCATGCATTTCTTCGCCCAGGCCAACCATGACGCCGGACTTGGTCGTCATGCGCGGATCGACAATCTTGGCGTACTCCAGCAGCCGCAGCGTGCGTTCATAGCGCGCGCCCGATCGCACCGCACGATAAAGCCGCGGAACCGACTCGGTATTGTGGTTCAGCATCTCCGGCTTCGCCTCGACCACAATGCGGATAGCTTCTTCCTGGCCCTGAAAGTCAGGGATCAGCACTTCTACCTGGCAACCGGGAGCCTGGCGGCGAATCTCCTCGATCACCAGGGCAAAAGCGCGCGCGCCGCCCAGAATATCGTCGTCGCGATTCACGCTGGTGATCACCGCGTGCTTCAACTCGAGCTTGGCCACCGCTTCCGCGACCCGGCGGGGTTCATCGAAGTCGATCGGATCCGGACGCCCTTTGGGCACAGCGCAGAAACCACACCGGCGGGTACACGTATTGCCCAGCATCATGAACGTCGCCGTGCGCTGGTTCCAGCACTCCCCGATATTCGGGCAGTGCGCAGACTCACAGACGGTATGCAGGTTGAGCGACCGGGCAAGGCTCTTCAGTTCGTGGTAATTCTCGCCCACCGGCGCGCGAGCCTTCAGCCAAGCGGGCTTGGGAGTAGGACGCCGTGGGCTCTGGTCGATCTGAACAAGGTCAAGCACGCTGATCCAATTGTATCGTGGCTAGCGAAGGCGCTCGATTACCTCCGATCGCACCAGGTACAGAAAGAACACAAGGTTGATCACAATCATGACCACCCACTGGGCCTGGCGAAAGCGGAACAGGTTATAGCACCCAAAACACACGCAACAGAAGACCGCGCCCAGAGCCAGCGCCCATCCCCACCGGCGCAGACGGATCAGTCCCAGGCCGGCAACGGCGAAGACCGTGCACAGGATCAGGATGCCCACTCTGGCTCCTCCTGGCGGGTAATGGCCGGTCAACACCCCCAGCACGCCGATCAGCGCCAGGGCCAGCATCCATAGCGAAATGGCCGCCATTCCAGGCAGCGGTAATTTGGAGTTGGTCATAACGTATGCAGGTAGGCCATCAGATCTGCCAGCTGCTGATCTGTCAGTGTATTGCCCTGGGCCGGCATCATGTTTCTTCCGTGCACGATCACCGCCGTGACCTGGCTATCATTCGCCGCCATGCCGCTGTGCAGGTACGGCTTGCGAAATAAACCTTCGAGCCCGGGACCGTTCATGCCCTTTTCCGTGTCCGCGGAGTGGCAGCTGGAACAACGGCTCACGAATACCTGCCGGCCCGCGGCCTCGTGCGGGGTGAGCTCGCTCAAAGGCTTGGATGGCGGCAGCCGATGGCAACCACACATCGCCAACAAGCCCAGAAGAAGAACCTTGTTCAACCTTGACTCCTTCAATTTGCGTCCGCGATCGCGGCGACGATCTTGTCCATCGCCGTGCGGTCTGCCGGTAAAGACGGACTGTGATCGGTACACATGATCGAGAAAGCCACCGTCTGGCCACTGCGAGCTACCAGGTAGCCGCTCAATGCGCGCGCTTCTCCCAGGGTTCCCGTCTTGGCGAAGACCTTGCCGTCGAGCGCAGCCTGCTTGAATCGGCCCGAGAGAGAGCCATCCACCCCGCCTACGGGAAACGATGTCCGAAAGGCCTCTCCCCAACTCTGCCGTGCCGCGTAGCTCAGCAAGGTGGTAAAGGCTCGCGGCGTGACCAGGTCTTGTACCGAGAGCCCGCAACCGTCAAAGAGAACGAAATCTGTAGGGGCAATGCCGGCGGAGGTGAGGAACTGCCGCACCACCCGCGTGCCTTCGAGCAGGGATCCGTCTGAGCTCTCGAATTTGCCCAGTGTTCTCAGGGTGATTTCGGCGTGGAGATTCTGGCTGACCTTGTTCGTCACCACCAGGTCATCTCCGAGAGGCGGCGAGACATGCGAAGCCAACACATTGGGTCCTGCGCTCGGCGACTGCACGGTTTCGGTAGTGATCGGGTGCAGTGCAATCGGCTGTTGCTGTTGGGCAAGAAAGTCGCCCGTATCAGTGGACAGTCGATGCTGCGCCCGTGCTTTGCCGCTGACCTTAACTCCACGCGCCAGAAGCATCGCGCGCAGCGACCGTGCGGCATATTCCGCTGGGTCCTCGATCGCCAGGGCGGTGTGCAGGCCCGGTTGACCAAGCGGAGTCCGGCCAAAAATCCGAACCGTCAGGGAGCCCGGTGAGCGTTCGACACCAGGTTTGATTGGATCCCCGGGAGAGCTGGTGGTCAGAGAATTTTCGATGGCGTAATAAGGGGTAGCCGGAACCCAGGAAGGCAAGCCCATGTCGCCCACCTGCGCCGCCGGTGCGACATTGAGATAGACCTCGTTATCGTTGATGCTCAGCGCCGAAATGGGTGCGCCGTAACCCCATTGCAGATCGTCCCAACTCCAGCCGGCGCCATAGCGTTCGAACAGAAACCAGGTATCGTCGCCCACGATATCTCCGGTCACGGAGTGCACTCCATGCTGGACGATCTGGTCGGCCATATCTTCGAGCGCAGCCAGCGGCGGCCCGGTACGTTCCGTCTTCAAGCCAAAGGGCATGGTGCGGGCGGATATGTTGGCATCGCCCACCCCAAAGATGGTGACGTCGCCGCGAACTTCTCCCCCGCTGCCCACGGGGACACTGCTGGAGACCACCGTGGTGAACGTAAGACCGCTGGGCAACAGCGCGTAGGCTGCCGCAGTAGTCAACAGCTTGGCATTCGAAGCCGGGTTGAAGTATTGCCCGTCATTGAGCTTGTAGATGGGGCTGCCGCTGAGCGCCACCACCGAGATTCCCCAGTGGGCCTGGCTCACGCCCGGATCGGCAAGAATGCGCGCCACCGCCTTGGGCAGGGGCACCACCCTGTGCGCAGCTTTGTGCGGAGCAGGAGGAAACAAAAGGCCGCCAAGCATCAACAGGCTGAGATAAGGGGAGCTCGGTTGCATGTGTCTTCGCGGAGTGTACCTCACTAGAATGGCAAAGATGCCCTTCGCCTTACGCGCGCGCTGCGACTGGAAGCTGCGTACCCGCGCCCTGCCGCTGGGGGAGCGGACCCTAGTCATGGGAGTCCTGAACACCACTCCGGACTCCTTTTCTGACGGCGGCGCCTTTGATAGCCCTGCTGCAGCCATTGAACACGGGCTTCGTATGTTTGAGGATGGGGCGGACATCGTCGATATCGGCGGTGAATCCACTCGGCCCGGAAAGCACAAGCCGGTGGGCATTGGTGAAGAAATCGACCGTGTCCTCCCGGTGCTGAAAGGCATTTTGCGCCATCGTCCGGGATCAATTCTGTCCATCGACACCTATAGATCCCAGACGGCGACGGCCGCGCTCGAGGCCGGGGCCGAGATCGTCAACGACGTCAGTGGCTTTTTGTGGGATAAATCCATGGCCCAGGTCTGCGCCGGAGCCCGTTGCGGCGTAGTCCTGATGCACACCCGGGGCCGCCCGGAAGAATGGCATGCACTGCCACCTCTCGATCCGGACCAGGTCGTACCAATCGTCAAGGATGCGCTGCAACAGCGCCGGGACGAAGCATTAAAAGCAGGGATCGCGCCCGAGCAAATCGTCCTGGATCCTGGCTTCGGTTTCGGAATCATCGCCGAGCAAAACTACTCACTCCTGGCGGGCCTGGACAAATTGACGAGCTTGGGACACCCGTTGCTGGCAGGCGTTTCCCGCAAGGGCTTTTTAGGAAAGGACGTCCCGGCCGATCGCCGAGGGAATGCCTCTTTGGCCGCCCTCACCGCGACCATCCTGGCGGGCGCCCACCTGGTAAGGGTTCACGACGTCCGTCCCAGCCGCGAAGCCGCAGCCATAGCCGACGCCATTCTCGCGGCAGCCGGCGAGCTCGGAACTCCCAATGCATCTTCGGTAAGAATCGAAGGGTGCCCCAGGTCTCGCATTTGAGACCTGGGATCCTCCTAGGAGAGGCTAATCTTGTCCCTTGTTGTAACCCCAGGTAAGCAACAGCCTCTACTAGTGCTCGGCTTCCGCGTTCCCACCCGAGATCCGGCTGGCCTCAAAGCTTACAATTCTCCACTGACCATCGCGGTTGCTGTAAACCCGTGTGTACCGGAATCGCCCGCTGATATCCCGATCCCCATTCTTGCCTACCAGGTCGGCCTTGGACGTCACCACCGCCGTATCCCCGTAAATCCTTACCTTGATGTCGCTTAGGTCCAGTTGGGTGATATGGAGAGATCCACTCCGCCGCCGGCTGAGTTCATCCGCCTTGGTTTCCAAGGTCCCGTTGGCGCTGATGCCAAGATAATCATCGGCCAGCAGCCGTTCGACCACGGAGATGTTATTGGTGATCTGGGCCTGACGCCAATCCAGCTCCAGCCCTTCGATCTCTTTGTGAGCGTTATCCCGGTGGGGAAACCCAGCGTGCGCCTGGCTGGTAAACCCGCACGCCAGTATGAGCAAAAGGGACAGTCTGCCGACCGTGGTAAACAGCCAACGAAGCTCGGAATGAGCGCCCATAAGCGTATCGGATGTTAGACCGCGTCCGAAGCTGAGTCAAAATTGAAACTTCAGACTGACAGTTTTCGCGGTTGAACGCAATGCCCCAGGGATTGGATGGCAATCTCTTTAAACCACCGCGGTTAAATTCTCGACCTCTCGCTCCCGCATCAGCTGAAACAGTCCGCCTACGGCGTACTTCTTGAAGTGAGGAGTGGTGCGGTGGAACTCGCTCGCCGCCCGGTCCCGGTATTGCTCGTAAATCACAACCATGGTCGGGTCGTCCTCGAGAGTGTGGGGAACGTAGCTGACACAGCCCGGCTCCTCGCGCGAGGCGACGGCCAGGTTGCGCAGAATATCGCTAACGTTTTCACGGTCTTCCGCGGCGAATCGCATACGTACGATAAAGCTGACCATTCTGCCTCTTAATCTATCTGATCAGTTGGAGTGCATCCAGTCGAGCGCCGTCGAGAACCCAGGCAGAATCATCGTTTGCTCCCGGTCGGGGCCGGTCGACACCATGCCGATGCTGGCGCCCGATTCCGCCTCCAGAAACCGAAGGTATTTCTGCGCCGCCATGGGCAGCAGGTCGAACTCGGTAATCCCCTCGGTGGACGTTTGCCACCCTTGCAGCTTGGTGTATACCGGCTCGATCTTTTCGAGCCCGCTCACATCCGCCGGGATTGTATCCGTATTTTTGCCATCAATCCGGTAGCCGGTGCAGATCGGGATTTCGGCAAAGTCGTCGAGCACATCCAGTTTTGTAACCACCAGCCATTCAGTGCCGTTGATCTCATTGGAGTAGCGCAGCAGCGGCATATCAAGCCAGCCGCAACGGCGCGGCCGTCCGGTCACCGCCCCGTATTCCTGGCCGCGGGCGCGGAGCAGGTCGCTCGGCTCGCCGTGGATCTCCGTGGGAAAAGGACCCTCCCCAACCCGGGTGACATAGGCCTTGGTCACACCGACGACCGTGCCAATTCTGGTCGGACCCACGCCGGTGCCGATCACCGCACCTCCGGCTGTGGCCGACGATGAGGTCACAAACGGGTAGGTGCCATGATCGATGTCCAGCATGGTGCCCTGAGCACCCTTCGAACATCACGCTCTTTCCCTCGCGTATCGCGTCGTTCAGTAGCTTCGCCGTATCCGTGACAAAGGGCCGGACGCGTTCCGCAGCCTCGGCATATTCGTCGTACATCTTGATCGGGTCGAGCGGATCGGTACCGAACAGCGCGTGCGCCACCGCATTTTTCTCGTTGCACGCGTTTTCAATGTGCGTTTTGAGCAGGCTACGGTTGAGCAGATCAATCACCCGAAGTCCACTGCGATGCATCTTGTCTTCGTACGCCGGCCCGATCCCGCGGCTGGTCGTGCCGATCTTCTGCCGGCCGGGCGCATTCTCCGAGGCCAGCTCAATCATGCGGTGGTAAGGCAGGATCACCTGGGCACGATTCGAGACAAAAAGCTGTTCATCAACGTTGACTCCCAGGTCGCGCAGCTTCCCGATCTCCTTGAGAAACGCCAGCGGATCCAGCACCACGCCGTTGCCAATGACCGCACGGCAGTCGGGACGCAAAACCCCGCACGGCACCAACTGCAGAATGAACTTCTGCCCCCGGATAATGACGGTATGCCCCGCGTTGTGACCGCCTGCATAGCGGGCCACGAGCGCAAATCTATCGGAAAGAACGTCGACGATCTTTCCTTTTCCCTCGTCGCCCCATTGGGCGCCTAGTACCACCGCAGTCTTCGCTCGCATGTACTCCCAATCAATTTCGTGTGACGCACTCTTCCCCTGCCGGCGCGGCCTCTTGATCCTACTTCGTTAAACCTGCATAGGGGTTGAGTGGAAATATTTGAGACAGGTCTGGTGCGCCAAGGTAGCTTATCGCGACTCTCAGCCTGTTCCGACTCTTGATCATATAACGCCGCCCGGTACCGGCCAAGCACCTGCGACAATGACACTGGATGAGCCATGCCCGAACTGCCTGAAGTCGAAACCATCGCCCGCGGGGTCGATGAATGTTTGCGCGGAGACCGCATCGAAACCACCTGGTTCAGCGGAAAGCCCGAGCCCTTCAAGTCTTCTCCCCAACTGATGGCCAAGGAGCTGCCCGGCCAGCGCATCGAACGCGTCCATCGCGTAGGCAAACACATCGTCTTCGATCTCGAGAAAGGCAAGACGCCCGGACTGCAATGGATCGTGCACCTGGGCATGACCGGCCGCTTGCTCGTTGCCGATGCTGAGACACCCGTTCCTCCCCACACTCATGGCATCCTCCATTTGGCTTCCGGGAGGGAACTCCGCTTTGTCGACGCCCGGCGTTTCGGGCGCATGGAACTGCACGGTGTCCCAACCAAAAAAACTGCCCGCTTCACAGGCACCGGCCAGGAACCCTTCCACATCTCGAAGGACGAGTTCTCTGCGCTCTTCCGTCCCCGCCGCACTTCCATCAAGGCTGCCCTGCTGAACCAGAAACTACTCCACGGGGTAGGAAACATTTATGCCGACGAAAGTCTCTTCCGCGCCGGCATCCGTCCCCGCAGGATGGCGCAGCACCTCAAGCGGGCAGAGCTTGATCGTCTCCATGCCGCTGTGCAAACCGTACTGAGCGAGGCAATAGCCTTGGGTGGCTCTTCCGTTTCGGATTACGTGAACGCGGCCGGGGTGGAAGGCTTCTTCCAACTCCAGCATCGCGTTTATATGCGCACTGGGCAGCCCTGCCTGGTCTGCGGTACACCCATCCGCCGCATCGTTGTGGCTGGCCGGGGAACACACTATTGTCCCCACTGCCAACGCTAAATTTCTATGAATTCCAGAATGATTGCCCGGCCAAGGCTTCCATAAATCGGAAGCAGCAAGCTTCCTGTGGGAGCTAACTATCTGATAACAGGTAACATGGTAAACGGCATCCCAACTGCATATAGGAATGTAGCCAGCGACGCACGCGGCTCGCGCTTGTACAGCGAGTCCGGCGCCTCAGATCCGGCGAGCAGAGCCAGGTTCTACCAGGACCAGCCGCAAACCGGAGCTTTACATCCCGCGCACTAGCTAGCGCGGGGGACCCTTGGGAGGCCAGTGATTGGCCATTATCCCGAAAAGCCACTCAGCCGTGGCTTTTCGATTTTGGGAACGATTTTCGGCTGACCTACCCCGTATGCCCTCATCCGTAACACCATCGTTCTTATCACTGGATCCAACGTCTCCGAATAGCACTTGCTCTCGGGCAGATTATCTGTGTATGATCGGTTTTGCCTATCGAGCGGCTGAAGCCAGATCTCAAATGAGTCAGGCTCGCTGCGATTCTCGAGAGTCAATAGGGTTTTTCTGCCGCGTTCGCACTTGCTGGCCCAATTAGTGGTGTTTCGTCGCTGGGCCATTCAATAGCGGTACAGACAACACCAGTAGTTTGTTTGAGAGATCAAACCATAGGTTCCACCCCCAAACCGTAATCTTTTGGAAAAGTTCCTTTTGAGTGCGTGGACGTGGCCGCTGGCCATCAACCAAGTGGAAACATGAGTTGCAGCCGATCTCTGCCTTCCCCCGTCCGGGAGGGTCAAACATGAGCAGGCTGCAAGAATTGCCAACGCACCGGGATGTGCATGCATGACAGAGCAAAATCAACCTCAGGCGCAGCCGAATCAGGCTCAGTCTGCTGGTCAGAGTGAAGGGCAAGGGCATCGTCGCCGGCGCCGCAGACGTAAAGGATACGCAAACAACCAGGCAAAGGGTCATCCCAATGCCGAGACTGGACAAGGGGCCGCCCAGGCCCACCCGCCCAAAAAGGCGGCCAAGTCTAAGTCATCCGGGCAAAACCGGTTCACGTCCAAGAACGGCAATGGAAGCTCCCACGGAGCCATGAACAATGGCAGCAACGGGGGAGGAGGCCGGCGCAAAGGCAAGCAGCGCCGCCAGCAGACATTCGTCGGACCCATGGACCACAGCTACCGGGTAGTCAACGGCAACACCGCAGACGCTCCGTATGCTCAGGCGGAATTCCGTGGCAACGGCCAGAACGGCCACGGCCAGAACGGGCATTTCGCGGAGAGTGCGCCCAGGGAGCCGATCGTTGCCCAGGTTCGGGAAGACGCACCCACCCGCATCTACTGCTTCATCGAAGACCTCTTTTTCCTCGCAAAGATACAGGAAACCGCGCGGAAAATCGGCGTGAAGGTAGCGTTCGTCAAAGCCGACAAGGACATTGTGTCGCGGCTCGCCGATGTACCCGAAGGGACTCGTCCCTCGCTCATCGTCTTCGACTTGAACAACGTCGGAGCCAAGCCCCTCACCCTGATTCCGCGCCTCAAGAGCAAGATGAAGCGGGGGACTTCGGTGATTGGTTTCCTCTCCCACTTGCAGGGCGACCTGAAAGCCAAGGCCATGGAAGCCGGCTGTGACATGGTGATGCCACGTTCGGCATTCTCCCAAAATCTGCCCAACCTGTTGCGGCGTCACGGGCTCGATTCGGAGCTGGAACCCATCGAAGCGTAACAACCAAACACATCTATAGTTACAAATACTTCTAGCCTCAACCGCGCTAGAGCACTTAGTTACGATACTCCGGCGGCCACATCATGGCGCGGCCGCCAAGCAAGTGAACGTGAAGGTGATCGACTGTCTGGCCGCCATCGGGCCCGGTGTTGATGACCGTACGAAAACCCTGCGATAACCCTTCGCTCTTCGCAATGCGCGCCGCAACCAGGTGAAGATAACCCAGCATCTCCAGGTCTTCCGCAGTGGTCTCCGCCAGTGAGGCAATATGTTTACGCGGCACCACCAGGATGTGCGTAGGCAGCCTGCGGATTGATATCGCGGAACGCGTACATTCGATCGTCCTCAAACACCTTCTTAGAAGGAATTTCGCCGGCGACAATTTTGCAGAACAAGCAAGCCATACCGTACCTCTCCTTCCGTAATCCTATTTGCTGAAGTATCGTGGATGGCCTCCCGGCCCCCACGGATCATAGCCTGCGGCAAAAGCTTCCCGCTGAGCGATAGGCGGATGGGTGTAGGTCCAAAAGACTACGAAGGCCGAAGGGTAAGGGTACTCCAGCGATTCCTCACCCAGTCGTTGGAACGATTGCGCATCTACTTTTTGTGGGTCGGCGACGATCCCATGGACCACCTCGCTGCCGAACACGTCCGCCTGGTGTTCCTGCGCGCGGCTGACACTGTTGCCGATGGGCTCAGCAATAAAGGAGAGGACAGTCAATACCATCAAAAGCACCGCCGCCGCCGCCCAGTCTTCCAGCGACGCGATGTGCCAACGCGGCCCATACCGGCGCACGAGAAAACTCGCGAGGCGGGAGCCAATCCAAAAGAAGAAGAGGGACAACACCGCCCCAATAGCGAGACCGCGTTCAATGTGGTGCAGCACATAATGGCCGAGCTCATGGCCGAAGACCAGCAGTATCTCATCCGGGGGAGAGTGCTTGATGGTGTTGTCCCACACCACGACCCGCTGTGAGGATCCAAAGCCGGTGACGTAGGCATTCGAGCTGGTGTACTTCTCGCTGGCCTTCATCAGAAACATGCGTGTGGGAGGAATGGAAACCCCGGTCTTGTCGATCACCCGTTCCAGTTGTTGCACCAGCGCCGGATTGCTTTTTGCCAGCGGTTCAAAGTGATTGAACATGGGGTCGATGACCAGTGGCAGCACAAACACCAGCAGAACTTCCATGGGTAGCGAAATGACCCACAGCCAGAGCCACCACCTGCGTGATCTTCGAATGAGTGCGAAGACCGCAAAAAGAACGACAGTGCCGGAGATCAAATCCAGCAACAAAGCCTTGCTCCAATCGATGAACCAGCTGCCCCAACTCTGGATCGACTGACCATAGGCAAGCGAAATGTGGTGGCCCAGGATAGAGAGTGGAAGGTGGAACACCGACCACATCAGCAAAAAAACCGGAGCAAAGCAGAGCCCTTGCACCCATGGCTTTGGGGTAACGGATGCAGCCCATGCGCTCAGTCGTGCAGCCCATCGAAAATTTAGAAAACCCAGCAGAACCAGAACACTCCAAACCGTGGACCCAAAACCGAGGCCCGTGCGCCAGTAGTAAAGCGAACGAGCCCGCTCCAGCACCTCCGGAGCAAGCGTATACACCAGCCTGGGAGAAGCAGAGTCGATCCACGACAAGAGCACCATCAACAGCGAGAGCCTTCCTTCATCATCCGACCGTAATCGTGAAAGGCTGTTTTCAACCTCTCTACAAAACCGTCATCCTGAGAACCTGTGACTTTTTTATCGATGGAAAGGCCTCCCGCCCCACAACCGCCTTATCCCTCGGCAACTGTTCTCTCCCTGCAACCACCCTCTCCTATTTGTCATCCCGACCGCAGGGGAGGGACCTGCAGTTCACTTCACCAGCAACCAACCCAGCTGGAAGCGCCGCCCTCCCCATCGTCATCCTGCCTGCCCCGGCATGCCGTGGGAGCGAAGCGCCTTACAAATCCGTCGCATAACGAAGGGCTTATAGCGCGAAGTCGAAGGACCTCGGCGATGCTTGTTGGCAGATGCTATTCGGAGCTTTCCGGCCACAAAATATAAAAAGTCACAACCTCCGACCGCAGCGGAGGACCCGCAGTTTCACGGACCCTTTCTGGAAACATTTTCCCGCCGCGAACCGGCCCACCCGCCCGTATCAGTCAAGCCGAACCAGATACGCCTCGCCCTCACTCGGCTGAAGACCACGCTCAATCTCAACCGCGCGTCCCTTATCATCGCCGGCCGGCCGGATGCGCACCCAATGCCCGGTAGGCCCGGTAAACTCAATAACATTCGCAGTACTATATTTCCGCACCAGCTGGTCCCGCAATTTATACGCTCCGCGTTCACTCTTGAACGCGCCAATCTGCACGCACCACCGTCCTCCGTGGTCCAGCGAAGAAGGAGCAGCAAATACCTCCACCCGCACCCGGGCCACGCCCGGCCTCCACACGCCAATTGCCTTCGCGGAGGCCAGCGAAAGATCGAGCACACGATCAGGAACAAAAGGCCCGCGATCGGTAATCCGCAAGATAACCGACTGTCCGGTCGAAAGATTCGTCACCCTGATCAGCGAATTCATGGGCAGCGTGCGGTGGGCCGCGGTCAAAGCGTCCTTGTCGAAAATCTCGCCGTTAGCCCCGCGCCTCTTGTCATAAGGAGGCCCATACCAGCTTGCGGCTCCCTCTTCGCTATAAATCACCGGGTGGGACGCGACGAACGCCGCATCGGTCGCGTTATCAGCGACCGAACCCGGTACATTCGGCGACGGGGCAGGACTGGAAACCGGAGCAGACGGAACTGCAGAAGGAGCCGGAGCTGGAGGAGCCAGCACAGGCGGCGGAGCCACCGCCACCGCTCTTGGCTTGTGCCGGCATCCAGTACCTGAAACAATCGCCGCGCTCACCAACAGCACCTGTGGCAGCGCGCGCAGCACTTGGCAGCGCCACGCCACCTTAGCTCACTCCGCTGCCGGGACGATCGTCGAGCTGCTCAGCTAATTTGTGCAACCGGTCCGCCGCGGCGCGCAGGCCATCGGAGGAGCCTTGCCGCAGCTGCGGCACAACCTGATCGTTGAGATAGTCGATCAGCTTTTTCAGCTCTTCTTCCAACCGCGGTTTTACCTGGTTAAAACGTTCGTCCACCTTTTTGCCAAAATTTTCAAAGCGGCTGCTGCTATTGCCCTTGGACGTCTGCTCAACCATAGGCCCTCACTTTTGCGCCTCTGCCCCAGAACTTTTCATGGGGAGTGGCATCACAGGTAGAGTACCGCACCGGAACTGGCGCCGGCGACTTGTCCAGCCTTTGCGCCCGGCCCCCTCTGTTCGCATAGACTGGAACGGAAGGAATTCAGAGACCTAAGGGGTGCCTTGACCAAATCTTTGCGAATTTGTTGCCGCCTCCTTCTCTTCTCGCTCGCGGTCGCCGGCGTGGGTAGGGCACAGACAACTACGGCAATATCCAGCGCGAGTTTAAGTTTGGCGTTGCCCGACGCGCCCCAGGCGCGGCAGGCGGCTCAACCTTTTCAACCGGCGACACAACAAATGGCGACCGCGCCCTTGCCTCCGGAGCGAAAGTCCGCGCAAACCATTGAGCCTGGAAGGCAGGCGCAGCGGCTCTCCGGCGCCGACAAGGTGATCCTCGCCTTCAACGAGGTGGCCAGGCCCGTCACCCTGCTCCCCGCTCTCTACTCCGCCAGCTACGAGCAACTTTTCAACACCGATCCTAAATACGGCCATGACGCCGGAGCATTTGGAGAAAAGTTCGGCGCCTCCATGCTGCGCTCTGCCAGTGTCCGCGTTTTGTCGGACGGATTGTTTGCGGCCGCGTTTCATCAGGACCCGCGCTACTACCGCATCGGCCAAGGCAACATCTTTCATCGCGGTCTACTTTCTGCCAGGCAGGCGATCATTCGTCGCGGCGACAACGGAAACCCTCAGTTCAACTATTCCGGGATTACCGGGCGGGCCGTCGCCGCCGCTTTGACCACGACCTACTATCCCGAGCCAAGCGTTACAGGCAAAGTCGTCGGGCTCAGCTTCGCCACATCCATTGCGACTGACGCGGGTGGCAACCTGGTACTGGAGTTTCTGCCGAACATCATCCGCAAGTTTCCGATCATGCAGAAGCTTCGCCTCGAGTAATCGAGCCTGGCTTCCCAGTGTCGGGACAGTTGATTATGAACAGAAGCGTTCTTAACCGGGCTCTGCTGTTGGCGGCCATCTTGTTGGCACGCCCGCTCCTCTTCGGACAGCAGGAAACTCTGCCCGAGGCGCCGCAGCCCGCGGCCCCAGCCCCAGCCCAGGAACCAGTCCAGGAACCAGTCCAGGAACCAGACCCCGGCGATATCAACCCCGGCACCCGATTCCCGGCTGGAATCTTCCACCGTGGGCAGGGGAACAATAACCGGCGTCCTGGGTTCCCGCCGGTCAGCCCACCGGCACCGGGAGGAATGCGCGTGCCTCCGGCCGCCCGCCCCAACGTCTTCGGAACAGCCACAGAGTGCCTCCCGGATTCATCCACGAATGCCCAGAGAGTCATGAGCTGTAAACCCAACATCGATGCCTTTGTCCGCTTCCTTGACACCTCAACCCCGCTGCCGCTCACGCCCAGGCAAAAGTTCGTTCTGGCGGCGAAAAACGTGAGCGATCCCTTCAACCTGCTCACTATCGGCGGTCTCTCGGCAATCAGCGTAGCAAGCGATTCTCACGCGGCTGACGGACCTGGACTCCGAGGGTTTGCCAAGAATGCCGGCGTGTCCCTCAGCCAGGACATGACCGGTGAGTTCTTCGGCACCTTCCTCATTCCCTCCCTGGTCCACCAGGATCCGCACTACCATCGCATGCCGAATTTACCTCTCCGTCAGCGAATCGTTCATGTCCTCGATGCTGTCGTCGTCGGCCAGAGCGACGAAGGATTGCCGATGTTCAACTACGCCACCGTGTTTGGCACCATTTTCACCAACGCGATGGGCAATCTCTACGTGCCCGGGCGCAACAATAGCTTTGGATCCAGTACCGCCCGCATCGCCATCTCGCTCGCCACCAACCCGGTCGGCAACGCCATCACCGAATTCGTGCCGGACTTGGCCCGCCGCGTAAATTTCCAGGTGGTGATCGTGCAAAGGGTGATCAATCGCGTGGCCATTGTTGAGGGCGGCCAGCCGCAATAACCCGCGCGTGGGCCCGGAACCCAGATAGATACCGTTGTGGCATGCCCCCAAGCCGTTCAAATCAATCATTTGCCATCCGCCTTCGGTTTCTCGCCGTTCACCGCGACTCGTTTTTGATTACCGGGTAATGCTCGTACCCTATAACTGGGTTGGCCCGGCCTCACCGGCGCCCAACTATCAGATTCTTAAGTTCCTTCGGCCCCAGCAATTCAGCATCAATGTAGTCAGGAGACCTTATGTCGAGAGCCGTGAAGTATTCAGAGAGAGCGGTAACGATCCTTGCCCAGGGCGCGTGGTCGGTTTTTGAGCGGGTCAACCGCATCAGCCCCAATGCCTCGTTCACGCCGAAATGGTCTGAAAAACCCCTCCTGAAGTCCTACCAAAAGGAAAAGCCTCCGCTAGGTTGGCCGCGCAGCACCGATTCTCTGTGCCCCAAGTGCGTACCGGAGATCCGCCAGCAGATCATCGATGGCAAGCTGCCCCACGAAGTGCTCCTGAACGAGAAGGTGGGCGAGATCAAGGCCCAGATCATCGAGCGCGACGGCAAGATCCTCATGATCAAGGACTGCCCCACCCATGGCCACTTTGAAGATGTGATGGCCATTGACACTGAGTTCTTCCGCCATCTGGAAGAGGTCTTCCCCGGCCGCGACATCAAGGCGCACAACGACGACAAGCTGCACAACCACGGCACCTCGACCGTGACCCACGGCCGCGGCTCGGTCTTGACCATCGATCTGACCAACCGCTGCAACATGATGTGCGACCCCTGCTTCATGGACGCCAACCAGGTTGGCTTTGTCCACGAGCTCACGTGGGACGAGATCAAGACCATGCTCGACAACGCGATCTCCATCAAGCCGCGTCGTCAGATGTCGGTTCAGTTCTCCGGTGGTGAGCCCACCTTGTCGCCCTACTTCCTCGACGCCATCGCCTACTCCCGCAAGGTCGGTTACAACTCCGTACAGGCTGCCACCAACGGCATCGAGTTTGCCAAGAGCAAAGAGCTTTGCCGCGCCGCTGCGGAAGCTGGCCTGCGCTATGCCTACCTGCAGTTCGATGGAATCGGCAACGCGGCCAACTCGCACCGCAAGGTCGGCAACCTGTTCGACGTCAAGCTGCAGGCCATCCACAACCTGCATGAAGCCGGCGTCGACATCGTTCCCGTCACCACCATCATCAACGGCATCAACAACGAGCAGGTGGGCCGCATCATCCAGTTCGCCCTCGACAACCCCAAGAAGATCAACTTTGTCAGCTTCCAGCCGGTCTCCTTCACCGGCCGTGACGAGGATGTCAGCGACGAGCGCCGCGTGGCACAGCGCTACACCCTGAGCCACATGGCCCACGACGTCAAGAACCAGACCGGTTTGGGCGAGCCCACCCGCGATTGGTTCCCCATCAGCTTCATGAGCACCTTCTCCGATTGGGCTGACCTGGTGCACGGGCCCAACGCCGATTGGGGCCAGCTCTCCTGCGGTTGCCATCCCAATTGCGGCATCGGCATGGCGCTGATGATCGACAAGGAAACCAAGGAAGCCGTTCCCGTCACCGCCTTCCTGAACGCCGATCGTCTGGCCAAGGACGTAGCCAAGATCAACGACGCAGCCCGCGGCAAGTTCCTCTCCGTGGTCGGCGTGACCCTGGCGCTGCTGCGCAACTACGATCCCACCAAGTCGCCCACGCACTTCAAGATCCTCGACTTGCTGCAAAAGTTCGACAAGTGCTTCGGCGCCACCGGCCGCAACTACGGCAAGGTGACTGGCGATCGCACCATGGCGGACATCGAGCAGCGCCGTGCCGACCGCTGGAACTTCCTCTTCATCGCCGGCATGTGGTTCCAGGATCTTTTCAACTACGACTTCCGCCGCACCGAGCAGTGCATCATTCCCTACGCCACCCAGGAAGGTGAAATCTCCTTCTGCGCCTACAACACCGGCGTCGGCTGGCGCAACATCATCGAGAAGATGCACATGACCGCGACTCTGACCAAGTGGTACGAGGAGCACGGGCGGCACGAGATCTTTGCCGGTGGCAAGAAGGTCGGGATGAACAATGCGACTCACAACCTGGTTCTCAATCAGGAGCACGTCACGGCGTCTGCGAACGACACCCTCGACAAGCTGGGCATTGCCAAGAACTCGCGGGAAGAGAAGATCAAGGCTCGCGACGAGAAAATCAAGTCGGACGCAGAAAACGCGAAGATGTCACGGCTTTACCGCGAGCACGTCCTGGGTGAGAAGCCGCAAGAGGGTTTCATTCCGCTCGACACCTTGATCGCTCCGGCGCCCAAGGTGGCTCCGAAGGCTCCCAGCGAAGAACCTGTCATGGGTGACTAGCAATTTTCACCGCAACATCGGTTACAGAAAGGCTGCCAACAATGGCAGCCTTTTTTGTGCTCCAATGGGGGCAATGCGCGCGCTCTGGATTTCAATTCTGCTGGCTGCAAGTCTTAGTGTTACTGGCTGCACCATCTACGGCGAAAAGAAACCGCCCACTCTTAAAAGCACAACCAGCGCGGAGCAGTATGAGCGCATCTTCTGGTCCACTGTAAAAGCGAAGAAGTGGGAGCAGATCCCCGGCATGCTTGCTGCCAACGTTATGTACAGCGTCGCGGGCAAGATCCTCTCCAAAGACCAGGTCATTCCCTATCTGCAATCCGCCAACATCACCGATTTCACCATCACGGGAATGGTCGTCAAGCCAAACGGCCCGGACATGACTCTCAACTACACTCTGCAGCTTTCCACGGGTGGAGCCCCAGTGCAGACCTACACTGCGATCAGCGTCTGGCAACAAGTCGGATCGGGCTGGATCCTAACCGTTCACACCGAACAACCGCAGACAGCCCCATCCCCCCCTAGTCAACATCGAAGGAATGGGGGACGGGTGCCCCACGTTCGCCTGACCTGCCCCGGCTTGCCGTGGGGCGTACGTGGGCCGAAAACGATGGGCGCAGCCCCAACAATTGCTTTTGTCGAATTGAACCCTACAGGAAATCGGGGCCATGGGGCACGCGTCGAGGGCGAAAGGAAGGTATACAGTCCTCAGCAGGTCGTTGCCAAGGGGTAGGCCCTTCCACCCCTCTGATACATTCAAATTGTGGTTACCCGTCCGGCCGTGATCCGGAAATTTCAACAATCCCTGTTGACCTGGTTCGACTCTCACGCCCGTGATCTGCCGTGGCGGCAAAACTCCAATCCGTACCGCATCTGGGTCTCCGAGATCATGCTGCAGCAAACCCGCGTGACTGCGGTCCTCGACTACTACGCCCGCTTCCTGACCCTATTCCCAACCGTGAGCGCTCTGGCCCAGGCGAAAGAACCCGAAGTACTAGCCGCCTGGAGCGGCCTCGGCTACTACCGCCGCGCCAGGATGATGCATCAGGCCGCAAAGGTCGTCGTCCACGAATATCACGGCATTTTCCCTCGCACCGCCGAGGCCCTACGCAAACTTCCCGGAATCGGCGACTACACCTCATCCGCAATCGCCAGCATCGCCTTTGGCGAACCGGTCGCGGTAGTGGACGGCAACGTCGAGCGCGTCCTCCTGCGTGTCTTTCCTGAAGGAGCCCTCACACCCCAAGCAAAGTGGTTTCGCGACCGTGCCGCCAACCTCCTCGACACCACACGTCCCGGCGACTTCAACCAGGCGATGATGGAACTAGGCGCGACCGTCTGCCTCCCTCAGCGTCCTTTATGTCTCCACTGTCCAGTTCACCCCTTCTGTAAGACCCGCGGCGAGCACCAAACCCCCCCGCCGAAAAAAATGCGCAACCGGCAGATCGCCTATGCCCTGTTACGCCGCGATCGTCCCGGCGCCCCCCAGGTACTGCTCCACCAGCGCCCGCCGTCAGCCTCGCTGATGCCGGGTATGTGGGAACTGCCGGAGATCGAAATGCGGGACGACGATCATGAAAGGGTCGAACTCACCCTCCGCCATGCCATTACCGTGACCAACTACCGGGTTCACGTACTCCGCTTTACCGAGCACGAGGCCAAGCTTCGCTGGCCAACGCAGAAGACTCCCCAACAATGGACAAAGAGTTCAGAACTGAGCACCTTGCCTTTGACAGGGCTCACGCGCAAGGTACTGCGACGGTTGCAAATCATACCAAAAGAGGTGAAATGAAGAAGTCTCTTTGCCCCATGCTTTTCCTCCTGGCCTCACTAGGACACGCACTGGAAATGCCCGAAGTACCATCGCTCGCGAATGTTCCGTCAGCCGCTCGCCAGGCTGCAGCAAGCATCGACCCCGAAAAAATCCGTGCCCACGATCGTTTTCTCTCGAGCGATTTGCTCGAAGGCCGCGGTCCCGGCAAGCGCGGTGGCGAGCTGGCGGCAGAATACATCGCCACCCAGTTCGCACTCGCCGGGGCGAAGCCCGCCGGGGAAAACGGCACTTACTTCCAGGCCGTACCGCTCATGGCTGTGCACACGGATATCGAGAAGACCAGCTTTACGTTTGTTCCCGCCAGTGGCCAACCCATCCGGCTAACCTACGGTGAAGATTACGTAACCAAGGATCAAACCGGCGCGCCGAGTGTCGACCTGGACGCGCCCATCGTTTTCGTAGGCTATGGGATCGACGCGCCCGAGTATCAATGGAATGATTTTGCCGGCCTCGACGTCAAAGGAAAAATCCTATTAGCGATCGTCAACGAACCGCCCTCGACCGACGAACAATTTTTCAAAGGCAAAGCTCTCACCTACTACGGCCGTTGGACCTACAAGTTCGAAGAAGCAGCACGCCTAGGCGCGGCTGGAGTCATGGTCATCCACCGCACCGACCTCGCCAGCTATGGATGGGACGTAATCCGCAACTCGGAATCAACGGAGACCTCCTACCTGCGCAATGATCCCCTTTCCGTCCTGAAAGCCGCCGGGTGGATCCAACTCAGCGTCGCTCAAAAGCTCTTCGCCGCGGCGGGCATGAATGCAGATCAGATGATCCAGGCCGCAGGCCGGCGCGGATTCAAAGCCGTAGAGCTCCCCGTACACCTCAAAGCGCGCATCGTGAGCGAAGTGCGGAACTACGACTCCTCCAACGTCATCGCCATGGTGGCCGGAGCAAATCCGGCCCCAGGAAATAACGTGCTTTACACCGCACACTACGATCACCTGGGAATCGATCCGGGCGCCGCGGGCGACAAAATCTACAACGGCGCAGTGGATAACGGGACCGGCTGCGCCATCCTGCTGGAACTGGCCCGTGCCTACGCCACCGCCAAAATCCCTCCTCCCCGCAATGTTTATTTCGCGTCGGTCACCGCGGAAGAGCAGGGTCTGTTGGGATCGAAATATCTCGGCATGCATCCCCCGGAACCGATCCGCGACCTTAACCTGGACCTCAACTTCGATGAGCTCCTGCCCGCCGGCATACCCACCTCAGTGGAGGTCCACGGTTCCGAGCGCACCAGTTTCTATCCTGTGGTCGAGAAGACCGCCGCCGCCTTTGGCCTGCAGATCGTGCCTGATAATGCACCCATGGCCGGACACTACTACCGCTCTGACCACTTCAGCCTGGCACGCGTAGGCGTTCCGGCGTTTTCGATCGACGAAGGCGATCTTTTCTCCGGCCATCCCGAAGAATGGGGAAAACAACAGAAAGCGGAGTATGATGCGGAGCGATACCATCGTCCCGCTGATGAATATCATCCGGACATGGACTTCCGGGGCGATGCCAGGCTGGCGCAGTTCGGGTTCCTACTGGGGTGGCAGGCTCTTTCCGCGCCCCCGGTGACCTGGAAGCCGGGAGACGAGTTCGAGGCTGCCCGAAAAAAGAGCATCGGGCATCCGGCCTCTTAGAGGTAACCGTGAAATTTTCGCGCTGGAACGTCATCGCGCTCCTCGCCTTGGCCCTCACTCCGTGCGCGCCGTCGCCGCTGTGGGGGCAAACCAACCTGGCGTCTCAACCGGTTTTGCATCGGCGTGGCTACAACCAGGTCGAAGATGAGATGGACACCCGCTCCAGCGGCCGGACAGTACTTCCCCTGGAGGCTTCGGGAGAATACACCTTAGGCTCCGGGGAATTCGTGGATGTGGAACTGCAGCCGGATCGCTTGACCGGCTACATCACCCGGCTGGGTGACCGTGAGAGCGATCAGGGCACACCGCTTACTTTCTTCTTCGCCACCAGCCGGCTGGCCGGGCAGCGATTCTCCTTCACCACCAGGCAGGTCCACAGCGTGTGGTTCTCGTTTGAGGGAACGATCGTGCGTGGAAACGCCCGCACCCGCGACCAGCAGGGCTACTACTTGTTGGAGGGCCGGCTGGTGCTGCATGACGTCGCCGCTCAGACCGAGCAGGCGCGCAATGTCTCCTTGCCCATGGCCCGCCAATATCCAAATGGCTAGGTTTCTTCACAAAGCGTGGGTTACTGCATCAATACAATGAGAACGGGAATTACCCTCAAGAGGAGTTCGCATGGAACGTACAGCAAGCGCAGTGTGGCAAGGCGGCCTGAAAGACGGCAAAGGCAAAATTTCTACCCAGAGCGGTGTGTTGAAAGACAGCCAATACTCGTTTGGCACTCGATTTGAAAACGGTATTGGCACCAACCCCGAGGAGCTGATAGCGGCAGCTCATGCCGGATGCTTCACCATGGCCCTGAGTGCCCAGCTCACGACTGCTAATTTGCCTCCGGAGTCGATCGACACCAAGGCCACCGTAACTTTCGAAAAGATCGACGCCGGCCCGACCATTACCAAGATCCTTTTGTCAACGACCGCCAAAGTGCCGGGTGCGGACAAGGCTGCATTTGACAAGGCCGCGCAAGAAGCCAAAAACAACTGCCCCATCTCCAGGCTCTTCAAAAACAACACCGAAATCACCCTGGACGCCAAGCTAGCCTGATCGACTGAGGATGGGCTCAAGGCATAGCCCTGGGCCCATACGAGGTTCACTACACTCTCTCCAAATTTTGTGGTGGCGAGGCGTCACAACCCGAGTGCTTTGTATCAGGGCAAGACTTGAGTCGGCCATAGGGTGCAGTCAACGCAGACTCTCTAGCCCGCATTTCCCACGGCTTGTACCGTAACGAATGACGGGTGCCCCATATCTGCCCGGTTTTGGCAGATGTGGGATTCCACGGCGCTCGGCTCCTGAGTTTGCAAGGTGTAGATGACCCACCTTCAGGACCTGTTGCCAGTAGAGAGTGCCGGTGGACATCCGCGGAATCCCACATCTGCCAAAACCGGGCAGATATGGGGCACCCGGCATCCTCAGAAATAGAGATCCCGTGAGACATGCGGGTTAGCCCGGGGTTAGCCCTGCGACGGCACAAACTGCTGCTTCGGGAAAAAGGCCGAAGGAAAAAGCGTCTCTCCACGAAGGGCACGGCTTCAGCCGTGCCATAAGTGGCTGCGCGCTTGACGGCTTTAGCCGCTGCGGTACGCTTTTGTGTTGCGTGTGTCCCTAGCCGAGCTCAACTATTGGCAACAATATAGTCGCGAAGGCTCCGATTGATGCCGGCAGCCTGCAGAACGCCATTTTCCAGCAGTTGTACCCACTGCTTGGCAGCCTCATCGTGCGCCGTGGCTCCCAGCAGGTAGTTGGCCTGCACAATAATTTCCAGCGCATTGCTCAGATCGTGCGATAGGCGGCGGATCTCTTTGGCCTGTTCCGCGGGGATGGACGGGGGATTTGCTGTCATTCAGACCTCAGCCGGAAACCAATTCCGGTTCGGGATTCATGCTGGCACATACGTTGATCGTTCCCACTGCGGAACGGTGACTATTGGATCTTCGGTAACCTCTATCCCGGTAAGTTGAGAAGAGGCGCCCGCAGACGTTATTGTAATGGGATGAATCCATATGCACGACAGCTGGGCACCCGCGATCCTCTCAAAGTGGTGGCCACAACCGCAAGGCATCTTGAACAAATCTCTGCCGCCCTCGGTCCGGTACGGATAGCAGAATCGCCCGCTCCCGGAAAGTGGAGTCCGCACGAAATATTGTGCCATCTGGCCGACTGCGAACTGGTTTTCAGCTACCGTTTACGCCAGACGCTCGCCCAGGACCATCACGTCATCCAGCCCTTCGATCAGGAGATCTGGGCCGCAAACTATGCCGGCTACGATCCACAAGCAGCGATGATGACCTTTTCCTGTGTACGCCAATGGAACCTGATGCTGCTGCGCTCGATACCGGCTGAGGCGATGACAAAGCCTGTCCACCATCCCGAGCGCGGAGAGATGAACTTCCGCACGCTTATAGAGACCATGGCAGGTCACGATCTGAATCACCTGGCGCAACTGGAAGCCATCGCCGTGCAAGTGCCCACGAGCCGTTAGCTCCCGGTTCCTGGGCAAGCTTGAAGCGCGATGGGTTCCGCTTTTGGACCCATCACGTTTGATCATCGGCGCGCCCTTTTGTACACTACGTATTGCTGCCTATCCAGCCAATCGCGCTGGATGTATCGTGCCGGAGTGGCGGAATTGGCAGACGCGCATGGTTCAGGTCCATGTACTCGCAAGGGTGTGGGGGTTCGAGTCCCTTCTTCGGCACCAACGATTCAATTTTGGGGGGGACCCTATAAACCCCTCAAGCCCCATCCTTAATTCCGCACTCCTGCGTTTCTTACCCGCGCAGCAACAATCAAGCCGACGTAGCCGCCGCCCCTGTTTTCTCTAACGCCTCAAAAAACCGGTCACGCCAGGTGAGGATATCCGCCTGCCGGATTTGCTGCCGCAGACGAAGCATGCGCCGCCGCCGTTCTTCCGGCTTCATCTCTAGCGCCTCTTTGAGGGCCGCGGCCACCCCCACCTCATCGTTGGGATTCACCAAAATCGCACCCACCCGAAGTTCCGGCGCTGCCCCGGCAAATTCGCTTAACACCAGCACTCCATTCACTTCGGTCTTGGCGGCGCAGTATTCCTTCGCCACCAGGTTCATGCCGTCCTTGAGACAAGTGATGAGCGCCACGTCAGCTGCCCGATAAATCGCCACCAGCTCGTCCCGGGGCACCGAGCGATAAATGTAGTTGATCGGCACCCACCCCGGCTCGCTGAATTCTCCGTTCACGTGGGTCACCAGCCGCTCCACTTCCCGCTTGAGCTGGTCATAGCGAGGGATGCCTTCGCGGCTGGGCACCACAATCTGGATCAGCTCCACCTTGCGGTGGAATTGCGGGTAATTCCGAAGGAAATTACCGAACGCTTTGATCCGCTCAGGAATCCCCTTGGTGTAGTCCAGGCGATCGACCCCCACCGTGATCTGAATATCGTGGGTCTTGGCCGTGATCTGCTTCGCGCGCTCCACCACCGGCGCCGTCTCGGACTGTTCCGAAAAGGCACGGAAGTCGATGCTGATCGGGAAGGCCTCAACATGGGTGTGGCCGTGCCCGCTGACGACCATTCGGCTTTCGCCCCGGCCCGAAATTGTCACCGATGGAACAAAGCTGCGCAGACACGCGATCAGGTTCCGCTGGTCGCGTCCCGTCTGCACCCCAACCAGGTCGTGGGCCAGCAGATCCTGCAGAATTTGCTGCCGCCATGGCAGCTTGGCAAAGATGTCGGGCGACGGAAACGGAATATGCAGAAAGAACGCGAGCCTTGCATTGGGGCGGCGGCGGCGCAAAGTCTTGCCCACCTGCATGAGCTGGTAGTCGTGGATCCAGATCAGGTCGCCGGGACGCGAAGACCGCTCGACCGCATCCGCGAACTTGCGATTCACGCGTTCGTAGAAGTCCCAATACCGGGGATCGAAGTTGCAGCGTGATTGGAGATCGTGGAACAGCGGCCACACAATTTCGTTCGAGAAGCCTTCGTAGAAGTTGCTCTGCTCCTCCTCCGTCAGGAAGAGCGGCGCATATTTGTATGGAGCTTGGCCGCTCGCCTTTTCGAGGATCTTGCGGATCTCGGGCGAATCCTCCGTACCCCCGGAGCCTACCCAGATGCCACCATGGTCTTTGAGCAGAGGCTCGAGCGCGCTTACCAGGCCGCCGCTGCTCGGCACTCCTTTGAGCTTTCCGTCCTCTGTCGTGAACGTGATAGGGATGCGATTGGAAACCAACACCAGTTTCGGTTCGCTCATCGGGAAGCCCCCGCGGTTGCCGCCGCGTGGGCGATTTGAGAGTTTACAATCCACCCATCCAGGAACCCGAGCAACTCCTCGGGCGGACGCAGCCAAAACCGGGCGGACGACGCGCGAACTTCACTTCGAACCAGGATGGAATATCCCCGGTTGCCCAGGGCAACAAACGCGTCTTCGTCGGTGAGATCGTCGCCCAGGTAGGCTATCGGAACGTCGCCCGGCTCCTGGGAGATCATCTCCTTCACTGCCGTACCCTTCGTACGATCGGTCGAGCGCAGCTCTACGCCGCCATCGAACGGCAGCAGGTGGAGTCCGCCCGGCTCGTTAAGGTTGGCAAAAATCGATTGAACCGCCGAACGAATCCGCCCCTGCATGGCTGGCTCGAACCCGCGCCAATGGACGGCCAGGGAGGTGGGCTTGACCTCCAGTGTGTCGGAGAGCCCAAGAGCCGACATTTCCAACCGCACGTGTTCCAGAGCCGCCTGCTGCATTGTGCTAAGTGCGAACAGTTTGTACGTCCCGTCGCTCCCCAGGCGTTCCCGGCCATGGCTACCCCAGATTTCTGCCTGGATGCCCGGACGCAGCAAATCACGGAGCTCTCGGGCGGAGCGGCCGGAGACCAGCACCAGGCGAACCTGGGGGATCGTGGACAGCGTTATAAGCCGGTCCTCAACTCCAGGATAGGGAGTAGCCGCAAAACGATCGAAATGGAAGGGCGCCAGTGTCCCGTCATAGTCGAGCATCAACACGGAGCGGGCTGCCGCGCGTAGCCGCGCCTCCACAACCGCCGCGTCGGCCGACCTCGTCCAATCCTGGGGGAACTGATTCATGAATGAATGATTGGATGCCCGGACTACCCAACTGGAGTGTACGCTGGCCCGTGGTTGGCCCAGGCCGGCGGCATATACTGATATTTCGACCCAAAAAAGATGGAGAGTCAACTCACAAAGATTCTGGCCAGCACCCGGCGCGGACTTGAGGCACGGAAAAATACGTCGCCCACTCGGGCGTTGGAGCAGGCCGCAGCGGCTCACCAGCCGCGGGGCTTTGCCCGCGCGCTGAGGCAAAAGGCGGCAAGTGGACCGGCGGTGATCGCTGAGCTGAAAAAAGCGTCGCCATCAAAGGGCCTGATCCGCCCGGATTTCAATCCGGCGATCCTGGCCGCGGCGGTCGCCCGCGGCGGGGCCGCAGCCCTTTCCGTGCTCACCGACGAGCCCTTTTTTCAGGGCAGTCTCCATAACCTCGAAGTCGCTTCCCAATCCTGCAACCTGCCTTGTCTGCGCAAAGACTTTATCGTCGACGAGTTCCAATTGCTTGAGGCGCGTGCCCATAGGGCCGATGCCATCCTGCTGATTGCCGCGGCCTTGAGCGATCGAGATCTCCGTCAACTGACATCGCAGGCCCACGCGCTGCAGCTGGACGTCCTGTGCGAGGTGCACACGGCTGACGAGCTTGACCGGGTTCTGGATCTTGATTGCGACGCGGTCGGCGTCAATAACCGCGACCTCAAAACATTCGTAGTTCGGCTCGAAGTCTCGCTCGATCTCGCCACCCGGCTGCCGGCTGCGGCCGTGCGGGTAAGTGAAAGCGGCATCGAGACAGCGGAGGACATGAACCGGTTGCGAGCCGCGGGGTTCCACGCCTTTCTGATCGGCGAATCTCTGATGCGCAAGCCGGACCCCGGAACCGCGCTCGAGAACCTGCTGTTGGCGGCCGAGCGCTCGCCCGTGGGCAAGTGAAGGCCTGTCATGTGGATCAAGATTTGCGGCAACACCAGCCTCGAAGACGCCCGCTTTGCGGCGGAATGCGGTGCTCATGCAGTCGGCTTTGTTTTTGCACCAAGTCCGCGGCAAGTCGGAACTAGCCTGGTCAGCAAAATTACCGAACAGCTGCCCCCGCAGTTGGAGAAGTACGGCGTTTTCGTGGATGCGGGGTTCGATGAAATTGTTTCAACCGTTGCTGCTTGTGGATTGACCGGAGTGCAGATCCACCGCTCGGCCGATGAACAATTGCCCTCGCGGCTGCGCCGGCATTTTGCCCAATCTCCACGAAGAATCGATATCTTGCGCGTCCTGCACTATAAGAATCATGGGTTTGAGCAGCGATTGTCGGAGTTGGGCCGGGACCGCGACCTGGATGGTGTCCTGGTGGACTCATCGACAGACCGGGCCGTAGGCGGCACGGGCACCAGCTTCAACTGGCTGACAGCACGAGAAACCTTCCTCCGGACGGCCCCGCATCTGCGCTTGATTGCGGCCGGCGGCTTGGCGCCCGAAAACGTGAAGCAGGCCATACAGATCCTTCGCCCCTGGGGCGTAGACGTAGTGAGCGGCGTCGAAAGTGCCCCCGGAAAAAAGGACCCCGCAAGGGTCCTGGCGTTCATCCGCTCGGCACAGGAAGCAGTGGAAGAGGAGGCTTTGAAGGGTACGGCCTTTAGGCCGTACATCTAACAATCGAGATGGATCGGCTTTAGCCGCGGAGGGCTGCTTAAGCCAGCATATGAGATGCCCTCAGGGGCTAAAGAGCGCGTGTGAGAACCCCATACCCAAACTCAGTCCCGAAGGGACGGCTGAAAATAGCCCAGGACGCTAGTCCTGGGTTGGATTTGAAAGGACGACCAGTCCCGTAGGGACGGCTGAAAATATGCCGCGACGAAATCCTGGATAGGCTTCAGCCGTCCCTGCGGGACTTAATCATGTTTTCAGGGTGTACCCAGGACTGACGTCCTGGGCTATTTTCAGCCGTCCCTGCGGGACTGAGTTTGGGTATGGAGTTCTCACACACGCACTAAACCCCGTCCCAGGTTGGGTGGTTAATATACGGGCCGTACCCTTCAGGTACTAGTAGTGCGTCACACAGATGGGCCTTTATCTCATCTTGATGATCCTGTGTCGGCTCTTAGCCGGTAAGCCATGCTTTTCAAGCTACATCGCGCCGAGTCCCGTTAGGGACGACCGATAGTAGCCCAGGATGGAGTGCGCAGCACGGAATCCTGGGTACCTATCGCAAAATGATCAAGCCCCGTAGGGGCGGCACATATCCTCGAGGGACGTCAGTCCCGATCGGAGCAGATACGGCAGCTGACATAATCGCCTTTATTACCGACGCACTACACTGGGTAAGCGAAGATTGAGGAGCCAATCGTGAACACAGTTATCAATTCTGTTGCCGGTCGTTTTGGCGCCTACGGGGGCCGTTATGTCCCCGAGACCCTGATGGCCGCTCTGGAAGAGCTGGAGCATGCCTACGCCGAGGCTCAGGCGGATCCGGTCTTTCACACCGAGCTCGATATGCTCCTGGCGGACTATGCCGGACGTCCAACTCCTCTGTACCTCGCCTCCCGCCTGACCAGTCAACTGGGTGGAGCAAAGATCTACCTGAAACGTGAGGACCTCCTCCACACCGGAGCCCACAAGATCAACAACTGTCTGGGCCAGGGCCTGTTGGCGCGGCGCATGGGCAAGCATCGTGTCATTGCCGAAACCGGCGCCGGGCAGCATGGCGTAGCTACCGCAACCGTGTGCGCACTATTCGGTATGGAATGCGTCGTCTACATGGGCGAGGAAGACATGCAGCGTCAGGAGCTCAACGTCTACCGCATGCGCCTGCTCGGAGCGGAAGTCCGCGGCGTCAGTTCCGGCTCCCGCACTCTAAAAGATGCGATCAATGAAGCCATGCGCGATTGGGTCACCAACGTCCGCACCACCCACTACCTGCTGGGCAGCGTCCTGGGTGCGCATCCTTACCCCACCATCGTGCGCGATTTCCATCGCGTGATCGGCCAGGAAATCAAGCAGCAGATTCTGGAAAAGGAAGCCAGCTTGCCCACGGCGGTGCTGGCCTGCGTAGGCGGCGGTTCCAATGCGATTGGCGCATTCTACGATTTCATCGACGACCCCAACGTCCGCCTCATTGGCGTCGAAGCGGGCGGCCGAGGCTTTGCGCTGGGCGATCACGCCGCGCGCTTCCGGGGTGGCAGCCCCGGCGTGCTCCAGGGTACCTACTCCTACGTATTGCAGGATGACGCCGGGCAGGTTTCGTTGACCCACTCCGTCTCCGCAGGGCTGGACTATGCCTCGGTAGGTCCGGAGCACGCCGCCCTGCACGATTTGGGCCGGGCCGAATATGTCTCCGCTACCGATGCAGAAGCCCTCGCCGCCGCTGAGCGGCTGGCCCGGACGGAAGGCATCGTGCCGGCGCTCGAGAGTGCGCACGCAGTCGCGGAATGCATCCGCATAGCCCCCACTCTCGCGCCGGATGACATACTGGTAGTCAATCTATCGGGCCGCGGCGATAAGGACATGGGCATCATGGCGCGCGAACTGCACCTGGCCTCGAAAGCACAAGCAAATGCCGATTGAATTCAACAAAAAGCCCGGCCTGGTTATTTATCTCACCGTCGGTGATCCAGACCTCGCGACGAGCCGCGACGTGGCCCTGGCCGCCATTGACGCGGGCGCGGAAGTGCTCGAGCTGGGGGTGCCCTTCAGCGATCCCCTCGCGGATGGACCGGTGATCCAGCGGGCCAGCGAGCGTGCCGTTGCCAACGGGACCCGCCTTCAGGATGTGCTCACCCTGGCTGCCGAGCTGCGCGCCATGCGGCCCTCCGCCGGCTTGGTCATCTTCTCCTACTACAACCCAGTCCTGCGCTTTGGCCTGGAGCGCTTTTGTGTCCAGGCTTCCACCTGTGGCGTCGACGGCGTGTTGATCACCGACATGATCGTGGAAGAGGCTGCGGAGTATCTGAATCAGCTACACCACAACGGTCTGAAGCCGATTTTTCTGGCAGCGCCGACCAGCAGCGATCACCGCCTGAAAATGATCGCAGAGGTTTCCGACGGATTCATCTACGCCATCTCGCGCGTTGGCATCACCGGGGCGCAGCAAAATCTGGCCTCCGATGCCGCTCGCCTGGTCGAGCGTTTGCGCCGTTTTACCCGGTTGCCGATTGCCGTGGGCTTCGGCATCTCGACTGCGGAGCACGTAGCCGCTGTCGGCGAGTTCGCCGATGCGGCCGTCATTGGGAGTGCCATCGTTGCCCTGATTGAGAAGTCCGGCCCGGGTAAGGCTCCGGCCGCAATCTCGAACTTTCTCCAGGGGCTCAGGCAGGTTGCTGTTCAGCATTAGATAGGGCTGGACTCATTTCATAAAGATCAAGGGAAGTGCATGGATATTGCCGGTTGGCGAATGAAAATTGACGAATTGGATCGTCAAATCGTGGCTCTGATCAGCGCGCGCGCACACGCCGCGCAGGAGATTGGCAAGTTGAAGCGTACCATTGCGATGCCGGTGTATGAGCCGAACCGTGAGCGCGTGATCTTTGAGAATGTGCGCGCGGCCAACAAAGGACCGCTGCCCGATATCGAACTGACCCACATTTACGAGCGCATCATCGATGTGATGCGGGCGCTGCAAAAAGACGAGCTGGCGTCCAAAACAGAAGAGACAGGAAAGTAACCATGATAGTTGCAATGCAGGAAAGAGCCACCGAGGAAGACATCCAGGGCGTAATCGAACGCCTGGTTGAGGTCGGGTTCAATGTTCATCGCACCACGGGGGCGGTCCAGACAGTGTTGGCGGGTGTAGGCACGCCCTCGCATTTTGATCACAAAGACTTCGAACTGTTGTCCGGCGTTGCTGAGGTGGTGCGCATCACCTCTCCCTACAAGCTGGCCGGGCGAGGCTTCCGGCCGGAGGGAACCGTCGTCCGTTTTCCCAACGGGGTCGCGGTGGGCGGAGATGAAATTGTCGTCATGGCCGGCCCCTGCTCGGTCGAATCGCGCGAGCAGATCTTCACCATTGCCGACCAGGTAAAGTCTGCCGGAGCCTCTTTCCTCCGCGGAGGAGCCTTCAAGCCGCGAAGCTCTCCCTATTCCTTCCAGGGAATGGGATTGGACGGTCTCAAGTTGCTTAAAGAAGTGGGCGACCGGACCGGCCTGCTGATTATCAGCGAAGTGATGGAAATCTCCCAGATCGACCTGATGCTTCCCTACGTCGATGTGCTGCAGGTGGGCGCGCGCAACATGCAAAACTTCAATCTGCTGCGTGAGATTGGTCTTGTCCGCAAGCCGGTGCTGCTGAAGCGCGGCATTGCCGCCACTCTGGAAGAGCTGCTGCTTTCAGCGGAATATATCCTGGCCGGCGGCAACTACGACGTGATGCTTTGCGAACGGGGCATCCGTACCTTCGAGACCTACACCCGCAACACCATGGACATTTCGGCCATACCGGTCATCAAGAAGCTGTCTCATCTGCCCATGCTGGCCGATCCCTCGCACGGTGTTGGCCGGCGCGACAAGGTTGCCCCCATGGCTCGCGCAGCCGTCGCCGCCGGCTGTGACGGCCTGCTGATCGAGGTGCATCCCAATCCCGACAAGGCCCTCTCCGACGGGGCGCAATCGCTCTTTCCGGAGCAATTCGACCGGCTCATGGACCAGTTGCGCATCATCGCCACGGCCGTGAACCGGAACATCAGGGCGGAAGTTCCCGTCCTCTGACGTCTACTGGTGGAGGTTCATTCGGTTCCCAGGGGACCCTTTTCTCGCTTTTCGCTCATTTAACTCAACTTTTCTCGGAACCTTCAAGCTCTCGATGACGATCCATCGCATCTCGATCCTGGGAACCGGCCTCATTGGCGCATCCGTCGGGCTGGCGTTGCGCGCTGCCCAATTCTCCGGCGAGATTGTCGGATGGGACCGTCAACCATCGCAAGCCCATCTCGCATTGGAGCGCGGAGCGGTGGACGCCGTCGCCGGCGACGCAATGACGGCGGCCGTGAGCAGCGACCTCGTGCTGCTCAGCGGTCCGGTATTTGCCATCCAGGATTGGATGGAGAGACTGGCTCCTCATCTCCAGCCCAATCAACTGGTAACCGATGTTGGCAGCGTCAAGGTGGCGATTGCGGCGCGAGCGCTGCCCCTTTTCGGTGGCCCCGGTCAGGCTGGTTTTCTCCCTGGGCACCCGATGGCGGGCAAGGAAGTAAGCGGCGCCGCCAACGCTGATCCGCAGCTCTTTTCGAATGCGGTCTGGCTCTTTACCGAGTTTGCCGGCCATCCCTTGGCTGCGGAGTGGCGAGCCTGGGTGGAGCGTTTTGGCTGTCGAACCATGGACATTCTGGCCGCCAGGCATGACGAAATCTGTGCCTGGGTCAGCCATCTGCCCCAATTTTTATCGACGGCTTTAAGTGCCATGTTGGAGGACCGCTTCGGCGATGCGCCCGATCTACGCGCCATCGGAGGCCGCGCCCTGCGCGAGATGACCCGCCTGGGAGCCAGCCCTTATTCGATGTGGCGTGACATTGCCCATGCCAACGAAGGCGAGATAGCGGATGCTCTCTTATCCATGGAGCAGCGTCTCGCCTACCTGCGAGAAAACCTCAAGACCCCCGAACTCCGAGACGAGTTCGAACGAGCCAATCATTTCCGAACCAATCGCTAAATCCGAGGGCTGCCGCAGTTCGGCTTCGACTCCCAGTACATCTTCGGTAAGAATCGAAGGGTGCCCCAGCCTGCCCCGGCGTGCCGTGGGGTCTCGCATTTGAGACCTGGGATCCTCCTAGCAGAGGCTAGTCTTGTCCCTTGTTGTAACCCCAGGTAAGCAACAGCGCTCACGCTTTTCATCACCGTGCCTGTGAATCAAACGACGTAACTTCTACCGCATCAAAAGACTCACAGTAGTTGCAAGATCGTCTACAACCGCGGCTCAGGGTATGATGCGGGTAGGCGCGCCACAGAGACGATGTTCGAGAGAACCGGACTCAAACGATGGCAATAGAAAATTTGGAAGCAAAATATCCTGGTCCGCTCGGTGGAGGCCCGGAAAGCCTGTTCGAACGATGTTCATGGCTCTATGCATTCTGTCGTGAGCATCTATTCCGTGATCACACCGCCGCCATATCCGACGCTCTTTGGCCCGGCGGCCGCCCCGGCCCTGATACCCGTCTCCTTGAAATAGCTTGTGGACCCGGCTTCTACGCCTGCAGTCTGGCCCAGCGTTTCCCCGACATTCAAATCACCGGCGTCGATCTTTCCGAGCGCTTACTTTCCCGCGCCAAAGACCGTGCGGACATCCGCCGCTTGAAAAATTGCCATTTCGTAAAAGCCAACGTGCTCGCCCTCTCCCAATCGCTGGAGCCGGCAGACGCTATCGTTGCCAGCCGCTTGCTGATGGTGGTGGGAGATCGCCCCCAGGCATTGCGAGAAATATTCTCCGCCCTGCGCCCTGGAGGACGCTGCTTTATCGCCGAGCCCACTTCGGCGTGGCGCGCCATGGTTCCCCTCTCCTGCATGTGGCTTCTGACCCGCATGATGGGAGACTGGAGCACCCGGTTTCACGAACCAGGACGCGCTGCCGTCATGAAACAGGATGAATTCCAGTCCCTGATCGCCTCCCAGCCCTGGAGCACCGTCAGCACGTGGCAGGACAACTGGTACCAGTACGCCGTGTGTGACCGGAGCTGCTGACGTTTGCCATACAAGGTACTGCAACCCGGAGAAGCCAAAGGTATTTGTGAGAACTGCTGCGCCCTGGCGGTGATGGCCAAGGCGCCGCGTCCGGGCAAAGTAAAGACCCGGCTCTCTCCGCCGTTGACTCCTGACCAGGCCTCAGCCCTCAACATCTGCTTCATCCGCGACACCACGGAAAACATCCAGCAGGTAACAGAAGCCGGCAACAGCGCAGGTCTGGTGGCTTACACCCCGGTAGGGGACGAGAGCGCTTTCGATGGCCTCCTACCCGCCGGGTTCCGGCTTCTGCCCCAGCGAGGCGAGGGTTTTGGAGAGCGCCTTCTCTACGCGTGCGAGGACCTGTTCGCCTCGGGCTTTAGCGCCGTATGCCTGATCGACTCCGATAGCCCTACGATGCCTCAGGATGCGTTGTCGCAGGCGGTCGAGAAGCTCTCACGCGCCGGAGATCGGATGGTGCTGGGCGCATCGGATGACGGCGGCTACTACTTGATCGGCTTGAAGCGTCTGCACCACCGGGTGTTCGAGCAGATCGACTGGAGCACAGAACGGGTGTTTGAGCAGACGCTGCAGCGGGCCCGGGAAATCGGCCTTGCCACCGAACTGCTTCCCACCTGGTACGACGTCGACGACGCAGCCACGCTCGAGCGGCTACGCCGGGAGCTCGCCGCTCCATGCGGTGTTGGCTATGAGGCGAAACACACCCGCGCCTATCTTGCGAGCTTGCATGTCGTACAACCAGGCTTCGCTGCGAGCAGCGCATGCTGACCCTGCGCCGGTCCCTCGCTTGGTGGAAAAACGCCTGGTGGACCAACGCTGGTCTCGTCTTGCTGGGTCTCGCACTGGTGCTGCTATGCCGCCAGGGAGTGAATGAAATCCATCACTTCGTCATCGGTTTCGGGCTGGTCGACATGTACCAGGCGGAGCTTTACCTGGTCGCCGTGTGGTTGGTGCTTAACCGGCCGGTGAATCGCTGGAGCTTTGCCATCATCCTGGTTTGTGCCATTGGTTGCAGGCTGGTCTGTCTCTTTTCTCCGCCGTTTCTTTCGACCGATATTTTCCGCTACGTGTGGGATGGACAAGTGCAGGCGGCCGGCATCAATCCCTACCGCTACATTCCCGCCGATCCCCATCTCGCGTTCCTGCGCGATCTCGATATCTACCCCAACATCAATCGCCGAACCTACGCCCACACCATCTATCCTCCGGGCGCGCAGGTGCTTTTCCTGCTCATCACCCGCGTGAGCGCATCCATCACCTGGATGAAGGTGGGCATGGTCGGCCTGGAATCGCTCACCATCTGGGTCCTGGTCAAGCTCCTGCAAGCGCTCGGGTTGCGCCGCGAACAGGTGTTGATCTATGCCTGGCACCCAATGGTGTTTTGGGAGGTCGCCAGCAGCGGCCATGTGGATGGAGCGGCGCTGCCGTTGATGGCCCTCGCCCTGCTGTTCTACATCCGCCATAAACCGGTGGCGACTGGAATCGCACTGGCCGCCGCGACCCTCATTAAGCTCTACCCGATTGCCCTTTTCCCGGCGCTCTACCGGCGGAGCGAGTGGCGTAACTGGAGGATGCCGGCCACCGTAGCCGGAGTCGTCGCCGCGGGATACGCCTGCTACGCCAGCGTGGGCACGCATGTCCTGGGCTTTTTGCCGGAGTACGCCAAAGAAGAAGGTCTGGAATCCGGCAGCCGCTATTTCCTGCTCACCCTCGCTCGCCACGCCCTGCATTGGGAGACTCTACCCACCGGCGCCTTTTACGCCTTTGCCGCTTTGTTGTTGCTGGGGTTAGCGATTTGGGCCTGGCTTACGAGCGAGTCCAGTGCGTGGTCGGCGATTCGCTGGTCCTTTGTTCTCGCCTCCGCTCTCATGGTTTTGTTTTCCTCCCACTACCCCTGGTATTACCTGTGGTTGCTGCCTTTTGTGTGCATGATCCCGTACGTGCCCATGCTCTATTTCACGACCGCCTGCTTTTACCTCTACACCACCGAGCTTGCTAATCCCGGGCCGCCGATGTACTACATGTTTGAATGGCTATATGCCACAACGGCTCTGCTGATGTTGTGGTGCATGGGCAGTCGCCGGTTGGAAGCGAGACTGTCCCGCGGGCGGCCCACGCCCCCCAAAGCATTTGCCATCTACGCGAGGAACCCATGACCGAGAGTCTTTCTGTACTACCGCAGCAGGACATGCGGCGTTACTTCGAGAAGCCGGAAGACCAGCTCTCCGTCATCATGGAGGCCGATCCCGTCTGCCTCTACCTGGAAACCACCAACCGCTGCAACCTGCTATGTACCACCTGCCCCCGCACCTTCGAAGAGCTGGAGCCCGAGAAGGATATGTCGTGGGAATTGTTTACCAGCATCATCGACCAGTTCCCGAAGATTGCCCGCGCGGTGCTGCACGGCGTGGGCGAGCCCATGCTGGTCAAGGAACTGCCGCGCATGATCCGCTATTTGAAGGATCGCGGCGTCTATGTGCTCTTCAATACCAACGGCACCCTGTTAACCAAAAGCAACGGACAGGCCCTGATGGACGCCGGCCTCGACGAGCTGCGGGTTTCCCTCGATGCCGCTGAATCGTCCGTCTTCCAGATGGTCCGCGGCAAAGACATGTTCGACCGCATCGTGACCAACGTAGGCAACTTCATCGAGATGCAGCGAGCTACGAATACCAAATCACCGCGGGTTTCTCTCTGGCTCACCGGTTTGCGCGAGACCCTCGCGCAACTGGAGGCCTTCGTTCGCCTGGCGCATCGCCTGGGTGTCATGGAGGTCTATCTGCAAAGAATGGTGTATCTCCCAGAGGGGCAAGGACTGGCCCGGCCTGAGTCTGCCCTGTTTGAACACACCACCGAGCAGGAAGAACAGGTGATCCAACGAGCCGAGGCAGTAGCGCAGGAACTGGGCGTGTACTTCTGTGCCTCCGGCGCGACGGAGCCGCAGGTCAGCATCAAGAAGCGCAAGGATGACAGCCCCTGGTCGCTCTGCCGCCGCCCCTGGAGCCTGATGTACATCACCGCCAACGGGCAGGCCCTGCCCTGTTGCATTGCACCCTTCTCCATGCGCGGCTATGACAGCTTCACCCTGGGCAACGCAACCCAGCAGACCATGCGCGAGATCTGGAACGGCGAAAAGTACCAGGACTTTCGGCGCGCCTTGCTAAGTCCCCACCCGCCCGCTGCCTGTTCCAATTGTGGTCTTCGCTGGAGCCTGTGATTTGGCCCACGGGGTTTCGGTGGTCATTCCCGCATTAAACGAAGCGGAGAACATTGGGGCAGTCGTTCGCGAAATGCCGTGGCACTTGATCCGCGAATGCATTGTCGTGGACAACGGCAGCACCGACGCAACCGCGACTGAGGCGACCGCCGCCGGTGCAAGGGTAGTAGCTGCGCCGATCCGCGGATATGGCCGCGCCTGTGCGGCCGGAGCCGCCGCTGCGGACGACGGGTCTGACATTCTGGTCTTCATGGACGGCGACGGCAGCGACGTCCCGGCTGAGATGGATCAGCTGCTGGAGCCGATCCTCGCCGGAGATTGTGATTTTGTGATCGGTTCCCGCATGCGAGGCAGGCGAGAGCCCGGCAGCATGCAGGCTTCACAGCTGTTTGCCGGCTGGTTGGCAGGAGTGCTCCTCAAACTTCTCTACCGGGTCTCCTACACCGACATGGGACCCTTTCGCGCCATCAAGCGAGAAGCCCTCAACCGCCTGCACATGCGCGAAGAAACCTACGGCTGGAATCTGGAAATGCAAATGCGAGCCGCCCAATCTGGCCTCCGCATCCGCGAAATCCCAGTGAGCTGTCGCAAGCGCGCCGGCGGAGTCAGCAAAGTAGCCGGTTCCCTAAGCGGCTCATTGCGAGCCGCAGTACGCATCACCCAAACCTTGGTACGAGTAGCCTCAACCCCAAAACCCTAACCGACCCGAAGCCAAAAATCGGACGGGTGCCCCACGTTCGCACCAGCGTACGTGGGACGAAAACGATGGGCGCAGCCCAACAATCGCTCTCGCCCCAACCTACCGAATCTTCGCCGCAGCACTCTCAATCGCCTTCCACTCCTCAGCCGAAAGCTGCAACTTCGCGGCCCCCATATTCTCTTCCAGGTGCTTTACGGAAGAAGTCCCAGGAATAGGAATCATCACAGGAGAGTGGTGAAGCAACCAAGCCAACGAAATCTGAGCGACGGTAGCATCATGCTGCTTGGCAACCTGGTCAAGCTTCCCACCAGGCTGCGCGAGTTTACCCGCCGCAACCGGAAACCAGGGAATGAACGCCAGATTATTCTTCTCGCAATACTCGAGCGCCTTCTCGTGTTGTCGATCGCTCAGGTTGTACTGATTCTGTATGCTGACAATCTTGACCGTCTTACCTGCCCGCTCGATTTCAGCCGGTGAAACCTCTGACAACCCAATATGGCGAATCTTGCCTGCCTTCTGCATCTCTTTAAGAGCGCCCAGGCTCTCTTCCACCGGAACCTTAGGGTCAATCCGATGCAGCTGATACAGCTCAATCCGATCCAACTTCAGCCGGCGCAAGCTCATTTCCACGCACTGCCTCAGGTATTCGGGCCGGCCGACCATCTCCCATTTATTGGGACCGGACCGCGCAAAACCACCCTTGGTTGCAATCACCAACCCCTCGGGATACGGGTACAAAGCTTCAGCAATGATTTCCTCGCTGACCTCAGGACCGTATGCATCCGCGGTGTCGATGAAGTTGACGCCGAGTTCCACAGCGCGCTGCAGCACTTTGCGTGCTTCGTCGCGGTCTTTCGGAGGGCCCCAGATGCCGGGGCCAGTCAAGCGCATGGCTCCATAGCCGAGCCGGTTGATGGTCAAGTCTCCGCCGATCGCAAAAGTTCCCGCTGTTTCTGTTTGCAACGTTGTCATACCGCTTCAGATTCGCCGCCCGTATGATTGGTTTCTCATTGTGCCAGGTACTGCCACCATTGTCGGAGCAGGTCCCAACGGATTAGCCGCTGCCATCGTCCTGGCCAATGCCGGCTTTGCCGTAGAGGTGAGGGAAGCCGCGTCCGTAGCCGGCGGAGCCACACGCTCGGCGGAACTCACCCTGCCCGGCTTCCGGCACGATCTCGGGTCCGCCGTGCACCCCATGGCCGTGACCTCGCCCTTCTTCTCCACCTTGCCGCTGGAGCAAGCCGGCCTGCACTGGATCTGGCCCTCCGCAGAACTCGCGCACCCATTGGATGATGGCACCGCCGTCACGCTGGAGCGTGACATCGGGGCCACCGCCTGCCAATTAGGACCGGACGCCACCGCTTACCGGCGCCTCTACGATCCACTGTTGGCAAACTGGGATGGTCTCCGTCACGACCTGCTCAAGGCAATAGGCTGGCCCGGACATCCGATAGCCATGGCGCGTTTCGGATTGCTGGGTTTGCGCTCCGCCCGCTCGCTCGCCGACAGCCACTTTAAAGGAACGCGTGCGCGAGCTCTCTTTGCCGGGCTCGCGGCGCACTCGTTCCTTCCGCTGGAATCGCCCGTCTCCGCAGCCTTCGGGCTGATACTGGGCATAACCGGCCATGCGGTCGGTTGGCCCATTCCGCAAGGCGGAGCACAGTCCATCGCGGATGCGCTCATCGTCTGTCTCCGCAAGGCCGGTGGGACGGTCACCACCGATGCCCCCGTAAGATCGCTGCAAGGCCTGGGGGATCTGGCTCTGATGGATGTGACTCCCAGGCAACTGCTGACCCTGGGCGGCGAAGATATCCCCGCGTCCTTCCGGCGGCAGCTGGAGCGCTACCGGTACGGTCCCGGCGTTTTTAAAGTGGACTGGGCGCTGAGCCAGCCCATTCCGTGGCGGGCCAAAGATTGCCTGCGAGCAGGCACCGTCCACCTCGGCGGTACCTTCGACGAAATTGCGGCGTCTGAACGGGAGCCGGCCAAAGGGGTCATGAGCAGTCGTCCCTATGTCCTGCTGTCGCAGCCAACACTGTTCGACCCCAGCCGGGCTCCCCGGGGAAAGCATGTGGCCTGGGCCTACTGCCACGTACCCTTCGGCTGGTCCGGGTCTGCGCTGGAAGCGATCGAAGACCAGGTAGAGCGCTTCGCTCCCGGCTTTCGCGACTGCATTCTGGCTCGGGCAGCCTTTAACACCGAGGCCATGCATGCCTGGAACGAGAACCTGGTGGGAGGCGACATCAACGGCGGCTCGTTTTCCGGCCTGCAGTTCTTCTTGCGGCCCACCTGGCGTCAATATGGCACCCCACTACCAGGCGTTTACCTCTGCTCTTCCTCCACACCACCGGGCGGCGGTGTTCACGGCATGTGTGGCTACTGGGCTGCTCAGCGCGCCCTCAGGCGCTATAAACGACCTCGAGCATAGTGAAATCATCATTAGGCGGCGCCCCGGCCATGAAGGTCTCGACCTTGCTCAGGACCCCCTCGATGGTGGAGCCTTCGAGAGCGGCCTCCAGCCGGTCCTCCCCAAAAAAATCCCCATCCAAGCTTTCCGCTTCGGTAACCCCGTCTGTGGCCAGCACAATCCGGTCCCCGGGCTCTAGCTGCAACCGGTCGGATGCAAACGTAGCCTCTTCGATCAGGCCAACCACCATGTTGGCGTTTTCCAGGCGCCTGACCCCAGCGCTATTCGCCAACATAGGTTGCACGTGTCCGCAATTGACATATTCGAAGGTGCCGTCCGGTCCCAGCTTGACCAGAATCATGGTGGCGTATTTCTGCACATTTTTCTCGCAAATATAACGATTGGCCACATCCGCGATTTGTGCCAGCGGCTGGCCAGCCAGTAGCAATCCGTAAAGCAGACCCTGCAGCGTAGAGGCGAGAATGGCCGCCGAAACACCTTTGCCGGAAATATCGGCAATCACCACGTAGAGGCCGTTTGGAGTCGCGATCACGTCGTAAAAGTCGCCCCCTACCTCCTTGCAGGCGACACTGCGGGCATGCACCTTGGCGTATGGCAGATTAGGGATGGCAAACTCCATCAGTCCCTGTTGGATATCGGCCGCAATGTTCAGTTCTTCGCGGTAGCGCCGTGCCGATTCTTCGGCTTGCGCCAGAAATGCGTTTTCCACCAACGCCGCCGCTTCCGTCGAGATCGTCTCCAGGAGGTCGTTGTCCACCTGGCTCAGTTTGCCGGGTTGCAGCCGGCTGTCCAGGTAAAGAACCCCGAGGATATCTTTCTCATGCATATCGGCACTCGCCGCCCGCTTGCGCAGCGGAATGCAATACACCATGCGGATGCTCTGCTGCACCATGCTTTCGGTCCGCGAATTGGCCTCCGCGGACAACGTGTCGGTGACGATGAACTTCGACGCTTTGAGGGCTTGGGCAATGGCGCTGTGGGAGATGGTCGAATCGTCCACCAGGCGATCGCCTTTCAGGCTGCGCCCCGCGGCCAGGGTCAACTTCCCCTTCTCGTCTCTGAGGAATACGTAGCCGCGTTCTACCTGGGTCAACTCCAGGGTCGCTTCCACCAGCGTTGACAGGATCTCATTGACCGCTCCCAGGGTATTCAGCCGTTGCGCCGCAGCCAGGAACCAGCTCAGCTTCTCCAGGTCCGAAGTGGGAGTCGAAATGGCATGCAGTTCGTCCAACAGTTTGTGAATCGTCGAGGTGCTTTCCCGGGCGGGGCCGAAGCGCAGCGATGGACCATTCAGCGAACCCAGGCGAATTTCGTCTCCTGGCTTCAGGGCCTCGCGATCCACCAGGGGCTTGGCGTTGAGAAAGGTGCCATGGCGGCTGCCACAGTCAATTACGTGGAACTGGCCCTTCTCGTAGACGATGGCGGCATGGTCGCGGGAAATAAAGGCGTGCGACAGTACCAGGTCGCGATCCTGCAAACGCCCGATGGTGAACGGCGTGTGCGTAACGTTGATCTCTTCCTGGCGGGATTCATCGATCAGCAACAAAGCAGTAGTAGGAATTGGCTCGGCCATAAGGCGATTGCTCCGGAAATTGATTGCAAGCTTGCCGGGATCACCGGGCTGATGTTAAGAAAATTACCACATGCGTAGATGCGGAAAGGCTTCGTCCGCAGGGATCGACGGAGGCAGAAATTCCGGGCCCTGACAGCAACGATAGTCTCTCTTCAGCATCCAAGCGTGGAGAAACTCGGGCGCTAGCATGCGCCATGTACATTGAAGGCAGAGGAGAAGAGAAATCGTGCAAATGCCCCTAACACCACCCCCCCACAATCAAGGCTATGTCAGCTACCTCGCCGCCATGCAGCTCGAACTAAACAACGCTCCATGGGGCGAGCCGCACCAGCCGCCGGCACTTGACCTTCTCAAATCCCTGGATGACCTTGACGAGGAAGAAGACGACGAAGACGACGAGGATATCGATGATCTCGACGATGAAGAAGACGAAGAGGATCTCGACGAAGATTACGAAGACGAAGAAGATGAAGATGAGGACGAGGATGAGGACGACGAAGATGAGGATGAAGACGAGGACGATGAAGACGGAGGAGTTAAGCCACTGAAGATGGCATAATCGATGCCTTAGTCTGTCGTCATCCAGCGAAGGGCATCCACCCCACCGTTGCACCGGAGAAGTTGTCCGTTGGTACTAGTAATTGCCTGAAAGTGGAAGCTCTTGTTGGCGCTATCTGGGTTACCTTGTCACTGGCCCCTCTTACCCGGTGAGTGACTGTGAAAAGGCGCATTCTGGTTGTCGATGATGATGACGCAGCGCGGCAGGCTGCGGTGCACAGTCTGCAGGCGATGACAGGCTGGGACGTGGCCGAGGCCTATTGCGGCGCGCAGGCGATTGAAAGCGCGAAGAAGCATCAACCGGACGCGATCCTGCTGGACGTGATGATGCCGGCAATGGACGGCCCTGCCATGTTGGGCAAGCTGCGGGCTGCCCGTGCCACCAGCCATATCCCGATTGTGTTGCTGACGGCCAAGGTGCAAGCGGTCCACGATGGCTCTCTTTCGCACCTGCCCGTGGCCGCCATCCTGCCCAAGCCCTTTGATCCTCTACGCCTGGCGGGCCAGGTCGCAGATGCGCTCGGCTGGGAAACAGACTAGATCCGTCACTCGCCCAAACTGATTCAGCCTTGGAGACGCGAAGGGTGCCCCAGCCTGCCCCGGCGTGCCGTGGGGTCTCGCTTTTGAGACCTGGGATCCTCCCAGGAAAGGCCAATCGAGTCCCGCAGCCTGTGAAGCCGTGCCCTTCGACGAAGCATTTACCCCGGCTCCTCATGCCGCCAGCAGTGGCCGCCCCGCGCGATACGATTGCAAAATCCGGCCGTCCGGCGAAAGGGCCACGAAATTCGCTTCCCGCCCTACTTCAAGACAACCCCAATCCTGGTCAAGACCCATCAACCGGGCAGGATTGCGCGCAGCTAATTGGGCGCTCATCGCAACACCGGCGCCGGTAAACTCAGCAAAGTTGCGCACCGCCTGGTCCATGGTCAAAACGCTGCCCGCCAGAACACCGGGTGAGCCCGCTGTCGTGCACCGTCCGTGCGCCACCTCAACATCCAGATCGCCCAGCTTGTAGCTTCCGTCGGGCATGCCGGTGGCACTCATACCATCGGTGATCAAAATGGATTTTTCCGGTCCCTTGGCTTTGAAGAACAGGCGGACCATGGCGGGATCTACGTGAATCCCGTCGCAGATCATTTCCGCAAAAAGGGCATCGTTGTCCAGCACGAAAGCAGCCACCCCAGGGTTGCGATGGTCCATGCTGCGCATGGCGTTGAAGGTGTGCGTGGCGCTGCGTGCGCCTGCGCCGAAACCGGCCGCGGCTTGCGGCAGCGTGGCATCACTATGACCGAGGCTGCACACCACGCCAAGGCCGCTGGCGTGCTCGATCAGCTCGAGCGCCGAAGTCAACTCCGGAGCGATGGTCAGGATGCGGATATGCCCGCGAGAAGCTTGCCAGAAACGATCGAAGAGGGATATGGATGGCTGCACCAGGAGGCGTGCCGGGTGAGCGCCGCGCTTGGCGGCGGAAAGAAACGGTCCCTCAAGATGAATACCCAGAGGCACGGCGGCATCGGTGGACGGTGCCTGCTCGATCACTGCCGCAATCATCTCCAGGGCGCGCAGAGTTTCTTCGGGCGATGAGGTGATGGTGGTGGGGTAATACGCTCCCACCCCGTGTCCGGCAAGCGCTGCGCCAATCGTCTGCAGTGCTTTGGGGGTTCCCTCCATGACGTCATGACCTACGGCGCCGTGGACGTGGATGTTGATATAGGCCGGGACCAGGGTGGCTTCGGGGTAGGCTTCGCCAGCGTCGCTCTCGCGGCGGCTAAGGATTGAGGTAATGTGCCCGTCGTCGATGGTGATCCGCGGATACTCGATGAATTCGTTGCCGCGCAAGAGCCGGCGTGCCGTAATGATGCTGGTCATCCTGTTGTCCCGTTCTCGTCCACCGGAAAGGATATCGCACGGGAGAAATGCCCTGAAATGAGTCTCGCCGCCAGGGAATATCCCTTGGCGGCGAGCTCGAGAACCGAGGCGACTGGAGCAAACGGACAGTGAAGACTAGATAAAAAATCCGATTGCTTCGAGAACCTCTTCGCTCATCTCGATGTCGCTCAGCTTGGCTGCCTTGGTGAACTTCAATTCTTCCCGGAACCGGTCAAGGACGGCCGCGTTAAGGTCCGTGCGCTTGTCCAGCAGGTGCAGCAACTCTGCGGCCGTGGTTGCGTGCTGATAGTTGGCCTTAAGGCCGCGTGAGTTTTCTATCGTGACGGCCACTGGTAGGGTGCGGAAATCGCTGGCTTGCTGGTGGGGCATCCGTGCTCGAATGTTGACTCGCATATTGGAGACGATATTGTCATGCGAATGTGAGGTAGAAAATACGACCTTAAGGGCGAATGAATACCTGGAAGGGGTATGAACTACCAGAGTCGTTAAACCGCTTTAAAGGGCCAGTACCGTTGCTTGCGGGCCAGCAACAGGAAGAGAGCGACGCCGCTGACGAGAACCGCCAGCACGTAGAGCATGTACTGCCAGCCCTGGGGCTGGAAAGCTTGCACCACGAAGATGTAGAGCCAGCAGGCCATGGCAAACAACGCGGGCAACGGATACAGCCACATACGAAAGGGGCGAGACGCTTCCGGGTGTCGCTTTCTGAACACCAGCAGGCCGATGATCTGGCCGACGAACATGATCAAAATCCGGGCCAGGATCAGGGCGGTGATGATCTGCACCAGGTCAAACAAGCTGGCGATGGCCGACAGGATACCGACCAGCAACAGAGACCGGTGAGGAAAGTCTTTGGTAGGGTGGGTCTTGCCGAAATAGCGGAAGAATGTGCCGTCGATCGCCGCCGCGAAGGGTATGCGCGAATAGCCCAGCATCATGGAATAGACCGAGGCGAAGGCCGTAACCAGCACCATGACCGTCAACCACTGCCCGGCCCAGAAGCCGGCTACCCGTTCCATGAAGACCGAGCCGACGGCGTCGTAGATCACCGTTCCCGGCTTGATCATCTCCCGCCATGGAAGAACGCCCGTAAACGCGACAGAAATTGCCAGATCCAGGAGCAGCACCAGCAGAATCGATCCGATGATGGCCCGCGGGATGACCCGTTCCGGCTCGCGTACCTCGTCGCCCAGGTGGCAGATGTTGTAGTAGCCGAGGAAATTGAACATCACCAGCATGGTTCCATTGCCCAGGCCCAGCATGAAAGCCACACTCAGGTGAAAGGCGCCCGGCGGGAAATCGAACAACAGGTGCGGATTCAGATGCACCAGGCCTTCCACTACCACCCATAGGCTGGTCAACAAAAGACCGCTCCAAAGGACCAGCATGATGCGGGCGATATCCCGAATCTTGCGATAGAGCAGGATCATGGCAGCCAGGGCGAATCCCGCGGCGAGGAAGCGCAAAGCCCACGGCCGGGAGACCAGTCCTTTGAAAACAAAACCTGTATACAGCGCCATGCCTACGGTGCCGGTGGCGATCTCCAGCGTCGCACTGAACAGGAACTGCCAAACGAATAACCACGCCATCAATCGCCCCAGGCTCTCTCGCCCGAAACATTCGCGGAGATAGGTATAGGAACCACCCGAGCTGGGGAAGGTGGTGCCCAACTCGGCGAAGACCAGGCCGTCCGCAATGGCAATCAAGGCTCCCACGAACCAGCAGACCAGGGCTTGCGGTCCGCCCATGGTGGCCAGAATGGCCGGGACGGTGATGAACGGCCCCGTCCCCACCATGTTGGACATGTTGATGGAGATCGCGTTGAGCAAGCCGAACTTCTTGGGCAGGTGGACTGTGGGCATGAAGCAGGGTCGAGAGTTCAATCTAAACCATTTCGGCCGCTTGCAGGGGAATTCCTAAGCCCTTATGAGATGGCGCGAAAGACTGTAGCGCGGAAACCCACGTCCCCTATAGTATTCCCTAAGCGGTTAGTTGGTTGGAACAGGGGCAGGAACACCGAATGAAACACGAAAGCGTAGTGCGGGCCCGCAATTTGCCTTCGGACCAGGCCGGGGAGCTGGTTGCTTTCACCCGCGAGCAAGCCGGGTGGGAGTGGATGAGTTTTGCAGTAAGGCGCTTGCTTCCGGGGCAGACGTTGGAACTGCTCGCCGGAGACGAGGAGATGGTCCTGGTGTTGCTGGGCGGGCGCTGTATCGCCAATTGGGGGACCGGCGCCCAATCGATCGGGAAAAGAAAAAATGTTTTCGACGGCCTTCCCTTTACCCTTTACCTGCCTTGCGATAGTCGAGTCACGATAGAGGCGGAGACGACTTGTGAGATCGCGGAGTGCCGCGTACCCTCGCAAGCCCGGCTCGAACCGCGCCTGGTGACGCCCGGCGACGTAGACAGCGGATTGCGTGGAGGCGAGAATGCCTCTCGCCAGATTGTTGAAGTGATCGCGCCCTCGTTTCCGGCCGACAAGCTCGTGGTCTTTGAGGTTTACACCCCTGGCGGTAACTGGTCCAGCTATCCTCCACACAAACACGACGTCGATCAACCGCCGGTAGAAGTCGACCTGGATGAGATTTACTACTACCGGATGAGGGACGCACGCGGCTTTGCGCTACAGAATCTTTATCGTTCGGATCGATCGGGGGAGTCACTCGTAAAGGTGCACGACGGCGATGTTGTCCTGGTCCGCGATGGTTATCATCCGGTCGTTGCTGGTCCCGGCTATGACATCTACTACCTCAACTTCCTGGCCGGAACTTCGCGCACCATGACAGTGACAGAGGACCCCGAACACGTCTGGCTTCGCTCCACCTGGAAGCAATTCGATCCACGCCTGCCCCTGGTGAACGGTTGAGACGAATCAGTCCTGCAGGAATGGCGGAGATTTGTTCAGCTGTAGCCAATTTGGACGAACGATACGCCGATCGATCAGACTACAGTTCGCGGAAATGCGCGCTAGCTAGCCGAAGAGCGCACTCAGGCTCTGATGCGTCTGTGTTAGGGCCTGACTATGAATAGAGGCTGCGGAAAAAAGGATGATACTGTGCGGAGACTGGCCAAAGGAAGAACGTCAGCTCAGCGGCCTAAAGGCCGACATAGATTATCGGTAGAGTCTACGTACTGCGGAAATGCGCGCATTTACCGATAGCCACTGCTCTGAAATGACTTTGTATCAGGGCCTGACTTTAGTCGGGCCGTACGGGGGAAGCCCATGAGGGCTTTAGCCCCTGAGGTACGCTCTTCTAGACCTAATGGCGAACTAAGTCCCGTCCTTCCCGTCTCATTCACCAATCAAGAACCAACCTGATGTTGTCCGTCCGAACCCTGCTCAAAGCAATCAACAAGTTGCACCGTCAAAAAGCCAATCGTTCCGCTAATTTGGACAGGTCTGGCTGACCTTAGCCCCAGGGTGAAACCCTGGGGCGGGCTCCTCCGAATGATGAGCGCCTTGCACCATGCCGTCCATTGCAACCACTCTGGCAAAAACAGTTCCAACGTAGAAAGGTCCATCTGCATGACGCTCTACACCAGCCTGCCCCGGCGTGCCGTGGGTCCCTACGGGACTGGCCAAGCGCTCCGATAAGGTTTGTCTGGTCTTCGGCAACGCTAGAAGTTTTCGACCTGAATGGCCAAATCGAACTAGCGAACAGCTAATTTGGACAAGCGTGAAGTTCAGTCGTCCCTGCGGGACTCAAGTTGCAGCCGACGGGTTCTCACGCAGGGGCTAAAGCCCTCATTGGCTCCCCCCTTACGGCCCGACTAAAGTCGTGCCCTGATACAGAGCATCAGAGCGGTGGCCATCGCAAAATGCGCGCATTTCCGCAGAGTCGGCTCTATCGATATGTTGTCTTGTCCAAATTGGCTAGCTGAAAAAATCTAATTTGGACAGGTGTGAAGTTCAGACGTCCCTAAGGGGCTGGGTTTGGGACGGGTCTGAATTTCAGCCGTCCCCGTTCGACAAGCTCAGGTCAGGCTCTGCGGGACTCACTTTTCAATCGTGCGCGCCCGAAACGATAACCGTCAGTCTTTTCCGATCAGCCCGCCGTATCAGGAAGACTTGCGCCGGACCTTGGTGACCAGCGCCGACAACCCAGGGGCGGCATTCACGCTGGTGGAGCCGTTTCGCAGGCCAAAGCCGCACGACTCTCGCACGCAAAGGTGGGGAGCAACCTTATGTGTGACCGCAGGTGCCTTTTTGCCTTCAATTCTGTCGAGAAGAAGTTCGGTCGCCATACGTCCGACCTCATATTTGGGCAGTTCCATCGCCGTAAGCGGCGGATCAAAGAGACGGAGCCATGGGTAATCATCCAAAGTGACGAGTCCAAAATCCTCCGGACAGCGCATACCCATTTCCTGAGCTGCCTGCATAAAGCCCACGGTCATGAGGAAATTCGCCACAAACACTGCATCGGGACGATGCGGCAACAGAGACAGGCCGGCCCGGTGGCCGGAGTCGATTCGGTAGTCTCCCTCATACACCAGCTTGGGATTAAAGCTGAGGTCGTTGGCCTTGAGCGCCTTCTTGAACCCCTGCAACCTGGCCCTGCCGTTGCTTACGCTCAACGGGCCGCCCACCATGGCGATCGTCTTGTGTCCGATCCTGGCCAGGTGCGACACCGCTTCGAAGCTGCCCTGGAGATCGTCGGTAATCACAGCATCGCCCGTCAGGCTCGGATAGGTGCGCATCATGAGAACGGTGGGAACGTTCAACCCCGCCAACAGGCTGATGGTTTGGGGACTAAGCTCGCCGGGCGATTTGGTAAGGAGAATACCGTCCACCCGCTTCGCCACCAGAAGGTCGAGGTAGAGCTCCTCTTTTTCCAGCAGTCCGTCGCTGTTACAGAGAAGAATGCTGTACCCCCGCTTCTGCGCCGTATCCTCAGCGCCACGCACCAGCATGGGAAAAAACGGGTTAGAAATATCGGGAACAATGACACCCAATGTGCGTGTGCGTTCGTTGGCCAGGCTTTGGGCGAGGGAATTGGGACGGTAATTCAGTTTAATGATGGCGGCATCCACCCGCTTCTTGAGCGGCGCCCCAACGTGGCTCTTGTTATTGATGACAGCAGACACGGTGAACACGGAAACCCGTGCTTCGCGCGCTACGTCATAAATGGTGGGTGTCTTACGTCTCGACGCTCGGGAACCGCGAGGTGAATCGACCATGATTTTTCTTTCCCAATCCAGCCGACGGAAGGATCAAGACTTCAGAGATTCTAGCACCCAGGCTAATCGGTTCGCCGCGACTGCAAAATCGCCGTCAGCAGGTCCGGTTTGCTCGAGATGCGGGTAAGGTGCGGCGAGCGCAAACCCTGGTGGTAATCTACCGGGACGTTTGCATAGTAACCATCCGTGAGGGTGAGCAATTCGATTGGCTGCAATGCCGTTTCCGCTTTCACGATTGATAGACGAAGTAAGTCAGCGGAATAGACGCGCTGATTCACACCCATCAACTTCGATCCTGGAGACAGTCCGGCACGCCCGGCCGCCGAGTCCGGAGCTACATCGACAATGGTTCCATCCTGGTCGGCGATCAAACCGATCGAGCTTGAAAAATCGGCTTGCTGAGAGACGCTCTCCGCGTCGACAGCAGCCTGGTTGGGCTCGTCGTTGTAAGTCACAGTCCAGCCGGCCGCTTCGAGGCCGGGCGAAACCGGAGTGGGACGCGTGGCCAGCAGATTACCCTGGAGCAAGCCGTTCCAATCGTAGGGAACGGTGCGGTTCAACGCATCGACCAGGTCCTGGTAGGTGTAGGGCTTTACCGTCACCGCTCCGTCGGGTGGTCCGAAAAAGTCAGCAGCAAACGTATCCAGGCTGCGCGTCCCCTTGCTTTTTTCTCGCAGAATGCTATCGACTTGCAGCCAGAGCAGGGGCCCTTCGCGGTAAAAGTCTGTGGCCCGGCGCAGCATTGTCCACGGCTGTCCAGCGGAATACAGAATCTGGGCGGATCTCGATACATCCTGCAGGCTGCGCCAGTCGCGCCCGGTTCGATGATCCATCTCCGCCTGGTAGACTGCCATCCGGTCTTTCATCTGGGCGCTCGTTTCGAGGCCGGCCCGCGTGGCCAGGATCTCTGCCCAGTAGCTGGTAAGTCCTTCATAGACCCAGAGCATGTCGCCGATCATGGGTTGCTGGTAGTCAGGAGTGGCGAGGCCGGCGGGCCGCCTGAATTTTCCATTCCAGGAGTGGATCATCTCGTGCGCCAGCAAATTGCCCGCTTCCGCGGCGAAGGAAGAACTCACCATGCCCAGTTCCGGCACCTGTTCATCGCTTGATTGGTGATGCTCCAATCCGTCGCTGGTTTCGCCTTGCGCTTCCACCAGGAAGTGGTAACTGACATAGTGACGCGAGCGGAACATGGCGCCGGTTTCCAATACAAGGTTGCGCAAAGCGGCGACTCGCTCCGGCGGAACGTCGAGACCTTGCGGCGATTTCTCAAAGAGATCGAGCACATGGCGTTGTGCAACGCCTTTAGGCGTGATGTCGAATTCCCGCATCATCGATCCACACATCAGGGGCGAATCGATCAGCGTGGTGAGGGACACGGGATCGAAGCGGATGCTTCCACCCTGCTGCGATGGATGCGGTAACGCGGTAGCGTAAGACCAGCCCCCGGGAAGCCTGATCGAGGGCGAGACGGTTACCTGGTCGGCGACGGTGTCCGCTGGATAGAGGACGACCTGATCCCAGTTCACGTCACCCTGCACAGGCGTAGAAGTATTGCCGATGCCGAAATCGTTGCCCGGTGCATAAGCTCCTACCAGGCTGAAATCCGCTACCAGAAGACTGGTCCCCTCAGGAACCTGAATATGGAAGCGGTACATATCCGCTGGATCGCGAGCCCAGGGAACACTCTTGCCGTTTGCGGTAAACGTCACATTCACCAAGTCGGCGACGGGCCCTGTTGGTGCGTGGTTGCCTGGGATCCATTTGGGGTAGACAAGATCGACGGTGTGAGCCGGCGCCGGATCCAAAGAAAAAGACTCGTGTGCGTGCAGGATTTTTCTCGCGATTGTCGTTGCGTCCACTTCAAGCACAATGGTCGAGGTCCGCTGCTGTGCCAGAGCGTTTGTTGCTGACAGAACAAGCCCAACCCAAACCAGAGAGGATGATGTGAGCCCACGGCAGCTACGTTGCAAAGTAAGAAAGGGCAATTCGCTTTTCACTCCCTTGCCGCCGGTTGTTTCCGGCGGGTACGACACATCGTACCAGTCATACATCAGGAGCTTTTCTGCGTGCCCTTCGCCGTCACCGATGGGCGGTAGAGCGGTTTCAGCCAACCTCTACACGGTTTCGACCGTTAGCCTTGGCTGCATAGAGGGCTTGGTCGGCGCGTTCGATCAGTGACCGCGCATTGTCCTTGCCGGACTGGTACCAGGAAACGCCCAGAGAACACGTAACCCGCAGTTGATGGCCGTTACAGTCGAAGACGTTGGTGCAGAGAGCCTGATGGATCCCTGCAAGTCTGGCTACGGAACTATCCTTTGGGAGTCCAGGGAAAATCCCAACCAGCTCCTCGCCGCCGTAGCGGCCCAGACCGTCATAAGGCCTGGCCGCGGAACGGAGCCGTAGCGCATACTCCTGCAAGACACAATCTCCGGTCACATGGCCGTACGTGTCGTTCACCTGCTTAAAGTGGTCGATATCCAAAAGCACAAGCGCGAGGGAAGAGCCCGTCCTTCTTGCGCGCTCCATCTCCAGGTCCAGCTGGTGCATAATCTCGGCACGATTCAACAATCCAGTCAGCGAGTCGCGAGTCGCCTGTTCCACCAGGGCCGCTCTCGTCTTGAGGAGTTCCGCCTTCTCCTGTTCCAACTCTTGCGTCCGCTCTCGGACCAGCGCCTTCAAACGATGCTGGCGGGCCACCAGCACACGGACGCTCCAGCGCCAGGCCAGGTAAAAGATAAGCATCGCTGTGGCGAACTCAGCGGCGAACATGCTCCGTGTGCGCCACCACGGCGGCAATATCGTAAAGGAGACATAAGTCGGCGCAGATTGCTGTCCGCTCGAGCTATCAAGCGCCATCACAGCAAGGCGATAACTTCCCGGCGGAAGGGGTGGATAGCGGAGGTCATGTTTTGTGGTGTCTTGCCAATCGTCATCCACGCCCTCAATGCGATAGCGGAAGCTGATGGTTGTCTCATGCTTGAAATCCAACGACGAGAGCCGGGCGGTAAGGGGTTGATGTTTCCACGGCACCTTGCTCTCGGTTTGCGAGTTCAACACAGCATTTCCAATTTTTACCTCCCCTAACCAAAGAGATAGCGGCGCCGACTGGAAGAGCCGCTCGGGATGAAGGAGATGAGACATTCCACCGCTGGTGCCGATCCAAACCGTGCCGTCGTAGTCGCCATAGAAACCATTGCTGTCCACATCATTCCAGACCAGGCCATCCTCGGCGGCAAAGTGTATCCATCGCTGTCCATTTGAGACTGACACGCCGTCTCCGGTTCCGACCCATAGCCATCCTTTCTGGTCGATGGTCACGAGATAGACATTGTTTGACCCCACGACGGCGGCGCTCACCCGTTCCAGGACCTCTGCAGTATCTCCGTGTATCCACAGATGGACCAGGACCGGATCAATGCCTGACAGCCAAAACGTTCCGTCGGGCGCCATCGCGATCTGAGCCGACAGGGCGGGTTGGTAGTCGATTGGCAGTTTTACATGAGTCCAGGTAGTGCCTGACAACCGAAAGAGCCCGGAGTCGGAGATGAACCACAACGTTCCGTGCGGGTCCTCGACTGCTTCATAGACTCGTCCCTGTGGTCCCATCGCCGGTGCAAGCCGTTGAGGACCGGGCTTCCGGTCACGCACATTGACATAAAACAAACCGCTTAGGGAACAGATCCAGATCCGCCCCGCGTGGTCGGGTAGAATTTGAAATACGCCCTGCAGCTTTGCCGCTTCGCGGACTCTTTTGGAGTTCGGATCATAGTCGATGACTCTGCCGTTATCGCTGCCGCTCCAGATGTGTCCGTCTTCGGTAATCGCCAAGGTTTGGATGCGTCGCATGGGGTTGTTCTGCTGGTCCACCTGGGGTTTGATGGTCCTAAGATCCTGGCTCATCCGTTCCAGGTTCTTTTCGGTCGCTATCCACAGTGCGCCGAGACGATCGCGTGCAAAGCTCCAGACCACGTTGGAGCTCAAACCATTTGCGATGGTCCAGCTTTCCACGTCGCCATATCCGAGCCATCGCGCCATGCCATGGCCCCCCAATCCAAGCCACACGGAACCTTGTCGATCAGCGAACAGCGCGGTCACCGCGTAGGGCGGCAGATCCAGCTTTTCCTTGAGAATCTGCCAGGTATTGCCCTCAAGCCGGGCCATACCATCAGTGAGATTGATGAGGATGCGTCCCTGGCGATCTTGAATGATGGCCGGATCGCGTACCCCTATGGAGAACAGAGGCAGTCCAGCGTCGGCCGGAGTGAATTGTTGTGCGCCCGGCTCGAGCCGATAGAGGTGACGCTCACCACGAACCCAGAGACGTCCGGCCGTATCCATGAAGGCCATGCGCCACTGTTCCTCCGGAAGACCATCGTTCTTTCCATAAAAGCGAATCACGTTGTTTGCGATGTAGCAAAGGCCCGGACCGCATCCCAACCAGAGCAGGCCGTTTGGTTTTGCGTATGCGAAGGTGATGTTTTTGAGCTGCGGATGCGCAGCCGTGACCGCTACCCCAAAATAGGGGGAGACCTGCCAGTCATCCTTTGGGTTCCGCCGCGCCACCATGAGGGTATGGTGGCTCACAAAATACATGCGGTCTGCATCGTCCGGAGCTGCTGCCAATGAGGTGTGCAGATCGAACTCGAACGGCCCACCTGCACCACGAACGGGATGGGCACCCAAGGAATCGTAATAGAGCAGCGCTTGAATCGTCGCTACCCAGATTCTGCCTGCCGCATCTTGGGTTATCCCCGTAATGTAGGTGGTGTCCCGGCTGTCCATCGGCATTCGTTCAAAACTCGAGCCATCAAATCGAAACAGGCCATCTTCCGTGCAGACCCATAGGAAGCCAATGGTGTCCTGCAAAAAACACCGGGTATTCAGATTTTTCAGCCCGTCGTTCTGCCCGTAATTATGAAAGGTATATCGCTGGGCGTGCACGGATCCGCACAGGCCAAGAAGCGTAAGCGCGACGACGCCGGCAATGGACAAACTTCGCATCAGGCAAGGTATTGATCGGCAGAAATCAGCCCCAGGATCACATTTGCCTTAGCCAGGAAGATGTCTCGCAATCAGCTTATAGTGCAGAAGGGCGCCGGGACGTCGATTGTGCAGAAACGAGGGCCGTGCGGTGAAGCATAGTTTGTTTGAACTGTTCAAGATTGGTATCGGGCCGTCGAGCTCACACACCATGGGGCCGATGCGGGCCGCGCTTCGCTTTGCCAGGGAACTGGAGCCGGCCGGCCTGACTTTTCAGACCGCATCCATCCGGGTCGACCTTTACGGCTCGCTCGCGCTTACCGGCCACGGCCATGGCACGGACCGCGCCATCCTGCTTGGACTTTCCGGCCAAACCCCCGAAGACATCCATCCCGCGGAAGTCGAAGCCAGGCTCTCCGCGATTCGCGCCGCCAAAAAACTGGAATTGCCCGGTTGCCACTCCGTCGCCTTCGATGAGGCCAGGCACCTGATTTTTCATCGCGACCAGATGTATCCCGTGGCCAATGTTGTTTCTCATCCCAACGGCGTGCGCTTTTCCGCGTTCGACAAGGATGGGCTTTTGCTTTGCGAGCGCATCTTCTTTTCGATCGGTGGCGGTTTCATTTTGTCTGAAGAGGAGCGTGCTGCCGCGGAAGCCACGCAGTCCCCTCTGAACAATCATGCGGGAGAGGTGCCCTATCCTTTCCATAGCGCACACGAACTCCTGGAGAAAGCGGCTGCCGCCAATATCGCCATCCCGCAACTAATGTTCGCCAACGAGTGTGCTCTGGTAGCCCGACGGGGCGCTCCGGGGAATGCATTGCCGCCTGAAGAACAAGTTCGTCGAGGCATCCTGCACATCTGGCAAACGATGCGCGAGTGCACCCAGCGTGGCATCGCGACGGAAGGCATACTTCCTGGCGGTCTTAAAGTCCGCCGTCGCGCGGCGAAGCTGGCGGCGCGGTTGCGTGCAGGTGGCTCAAAGGATCCCCTCTCCCCGCTCGACTGGATCACCGTCTATGCCATGGCGGTGAACGAGGAAAACGCGGCAGGAGGCCGGGTCGTGACCGCACCTACCAATGGCGCCGCCGGTGTGGTTCCGGCCGTTGCTCACTACTACCTCGGAGTTTGTTGACGGAGCAAACGAAGAGGGCATCCTTCGCTACTTCCTCGACTGCTGCAGCCATCGGCATTCTCTACAAAGAGAACGCGTCCATCTCCGGAGCGGAAGTCGGCTGCCAGGGCGAGGTGGGCGTGGCCTGCTCGATGGCCGCAGCGGGATTGGTTGCGGCTATCAATGCACCGGAGAAAACTGCTCTCACGGCGGCCGAGATCAATGAACGCATCGAACACGCGGCGGAAATCGGCATGGAGCATCATCTCGGCATGACCTGCGATCCCATCGGAGGCCTGGTGCAGGTGCCATGCATCGAACGCAACGCTGTGGGAGCCATCAAAGCCGTCAACGCAAGCCGCATGGCCATGCACGAGTCCGAAGGCCACAAGGTTTCGCTCGACCAGGTCATCAGGACCATGTACCAGACAGGCCTGGACATGCAGGCCCGTTACAAGGAGACTTCGTTAGCCGGCCTCGCCTTGAACGTGATCGAGTGTTGAGCCTTGGTTACCGCAGCATCAGAATGGAAGCCGCCACCGCCGCCAGAACAACCATCCACGGGCGCACGTTGCCGATTGTCAGCAAGGCAAGCGCGGCTGCGGCGACCAGAAGATCCGGCGCGGAGTGGATAGCCGTACTGCAAACGGGGCGCAAAAAGGCTGCGGCCAGCACCCCCAGCACACCGGCGTTGATGCCCGGGAGAGTCGTTCGCAGAGCACGCGAGTCGCGCATCCGTGACCAGAAAGAGAGCGCACTTGTCATGGCAAGAAGACCGGGAAGGAAAATCGCGATCAGCGCAACCAAACCGAGGGCAATGCGGGCATGGTTGGGTTGGATCGCCGCGCCGAGAAAGGCAGCAAACGTGAACAGAGGACCGGGAAGGGCCTGGGCGAACCCGTAACCGGTCAGAAACGATGCTTGCGTCACCCAACCGCGCGATACGACTGCATGTTCGAGCAGGGGCAAGACCACATGACCGCCCCCAAATACCAGGGCGCCACTCAAATAGAACGCACTCCCGGTCTGCACCATGCCCGGGTATGTTTTCGGGATGATCGCGCTGGCGATGAGCAGCAACAGATATAAAGCCCCGGCGATCGCTCCTGCACGGCGCGAGATGCGAAAGTCGAGCGGTGTTCGCTTGAGCCCAGCATCGCCGTGCAGAAAGACTGCGCCACAGAAAGCGCCGGCGACAATTGCCAGGAAGGTGCTGATGGATGCCGGGCCGAACATGGCAATGGCCAAGGCGATGAGAGCGATGAGTACCCGCTGCCAGTCTGGCGCAAGACGCTTGCGCATCACCAGAATTGCCTGGGCGACCACGGCCACCGCGGAGAGTTGGAGCCCATGCACCACCGCGGTTCCCATCTTTCCGTGCAGGGATCGCTCGGCAAAGGCGAACCAGATCATGAGGGCCGCAGAGGGAAGAGTAAAACCGACCCATGCAGCCAGTCCCCCAAACCATCCACCGCGCAACAAGCCGAGAGAAAATGCTGTTTGACTGCTGGCGGGTCCTGGCAACGACTGAGAAACGGCGATGATTTCCGCGTAGGTTTCTTCCGAGCACCATTGCCGCCGTTCTACCAATTCGGCGCGAAAGTAGCCCAGATGAGCGATGGGTCCGCCGAACGATGTGCACCCCAGGCGGAGAAAGACGAGGAGTTCGCTCAGGCGTTCTTTGAGCTCATTGCTCATAGTCGAACAGCGACATGAACCCGTAGTCCATGTGCAGCTGCTGGTGGCAATGGAAGAGGGTAAGTCCCGGATTGTCCGCGGTGAAGTCGATCTCTGTTTCCTGGTAGCCGCCGACCATCACCACATCCTTCAAAACGCCGGAGGTAGGCTGCCCGGCTATCCGGCTGAGTTCAAAGGTATGCCGGTGCAGAGTGGATTGGGTGGATGTCATCACTGGCATTCCTCATCCGCAGGCGATACCGCTTGCCCTTGACCAGGTGAAAGGCCGGCGTGGCCATCATCTGATCAAGGGGGTAGGACACGCCGTTGATGGTCCAGCGATTGAAGCCGGCAAGCGCAGCATTGTCCTTGGCAAAGGTCATATCGAAAATCTGATCAGGCGTCTGCGACGGGCTCTCCGCGTGACCGAAGTGGGCGTAATTCCAATGAAAGGGCCGGGGAGGTATCCACTGCGGCTTGCCCGAGCGTCCGCTGTACTCGACCACGATTCCCATTCCATGATGGCGGTCATCGTCACTCATATCGCCCATCACCCATACTCCGGGATGGTTCATTTCGACGATGGCGGAAATTCGTTCCGCGGTCCCGATCCACAAGCCTGGCACTGTCACTGGTTTGGGCAGAGGATTTCCGTCCATGGCAACGACCTGGAAGGTATGGCCCGGCAACGCCAGGCTGCGAATCTCGCCCGCACTCCCGTTGAGCACGTGAAAGAGGACGCGCTCGCCCTGTTTCACCCGCACTGGATCTCCGTGGCCGAGCATACGGCCATTGATGGTGAATGCGTCGTAACCGACCTCGTACCCCTTCGGCATTTTCTTCGCCAGCGATGCTTTCATAGCGCTCTCGCCGGTTTCTTTCAGATCTTTCACGGTTGCCGACGGTGAAAGGAAATCCATGTCCATATCGCCGCCCTGGCTGAAAGTGGGCTGAAACTCCTTCAAGGTGAGAAAGACCTCGCGGTCGTACCTGCCCGGATCATTCCTGGGTTCGATGTAGACCGGACCGACCAGGCCGCTGTACTGGCCGCGGCTCAGGTCCGCGCCGGCACGCACATGCGTGTGATAAAAGCGAAACCCGGACGGGCGTGGGATGAACGAAATCCGCCGGCTGCCGTGGGGCGGGATAAATGGCGTCCCTTCCTCGGCAGCGCCATCCACATCCGAGGGAATCGACTGCCCGTGCCAATGAAGTTGCTCCGGGGTGTCGGTGTCGTTGTGTACGTCCACCGTAACCCGCACACCCTCCCGGAAGCGCAGCAGTGGCCCAGGAAACTGGCCGTTGTAGACGGTTACCGAGACAATGCGATTGGGAGCCAACTCGATTGGCTGGGTAGCAATGGTGAGATCGTAATCGGCTTTTGTCTCTGTCTGTTCGTTAACCGCCGCTGTCCACGCGAACCCGGCGTGGCCCCTCAGCAGAGCGCTGCCTGCGAGCGCAGGCACAGTCGAAAGGAACTTGCGGCGAGAAAGATCGATGCCGGTCATGGGGTCAATTATGTAGCATCCTGTGGAAGTCTATAAGCTGTTGCTATGCAAGTGCATCTCATCGACGGCACCTACGAATTGTTTCGCCACTATTATGCTCTTCCCAAGGTGCGCGACAACACGGGGCAGGAAGTCGCAGCCGTGCGCGGCGTGCTGGCCTCGCTCATGGGCATGTTCGGCAACGGTGTTACGCACATGGGCGTGGCCACCGATCACGTGATCGAATCGTTTCGCAACGACATGTGGCCGGGTTATAAGACAGGGGAAGGAGTAGAGCCTGATCTGTTAGCCCAGTTCCCGCTCCTTGAGGAAGCGCTCTCTGCTCTTGGGATCGTGGTCTGGCGAATGGTGGAGTTCGAGGCGGACGATGCCCTGGCCGCGGCAGCAAAAGCGGCAGAGAGTGACCCGCGCGTAGAACGGGTGATTATCTGCACCCCCGATAAAGATCTCGCGCAGTGTGTAAGAGGAACCCGAGTGGTGCAACTGGACCGGCGCAAAAACATTACGCGGGACGAATCAGGGGTGGTCACGAAATTTGGAGTGGGGCCGGCTTCCATACCGGATTATCTGGCCCTCGTGGGGGACTCGGCAGACGGTTTTCCCGGTCTGCCCGGCTGGGGAGCGAAATCGGCCGCTGCTGTACTCGCGAAATTCCACCATCTTGAGTCCATTCCTGCTGATTGGCGAGAGTGGGGCGTGAATGTTGCCAGCCCGAAAGCGTTGTCGAGTATCCTGGTTGCCAATCTTGAACAGGCTTTGCTGTTTCGGGTTCTGGCTACGTTGCGGACCGATGTTCCGGTGTTTGACTCCGTTGACCAGCTGGAATGGAAAGGGCCTACTGCGGACTTTGCCCCACTGGCTGCGCGGCTTGATTCGTCTGTGAAGAAAGGGACGACCGGAGCGGTTACTTCTTAGAACGCTCGGCCTCGCATCGTTCGCCTCGCCGGGTTAAGAAGCTGTTCGTTTCTTTTACTTCGCTGCACCTGCCCCGGCGTGCGGTGGACCATTCTCTGTGGGGCGGTTGCCCTCCCCTTTTCATCCTTCGGAACTCCCAATACATCTTCGGTAAGAATCGAAGGGTGCCCCAGGTCTCGCATTTGAGACCTGGGATCCTCCTGGTAGAGGCTAATCCTGTCCCTTGTTGTAACCCCAGGTAAGCAACATCCCTCCTATGTCGTTGGGAGCGAAGCCGAGCGGTTCTACGGCCCCTTCATGGAAATGTTTTTCGACGAAGCGTATCCGAGCGATTGTGTGACCCGGTCAAGCGACCGGCAATGTTCCCCCACGATTGAAGCTGAGGATTCTGAACCTCTCTTCCCCCTGGACGGGTGCCCCATGTTTGCACCGGCATAGCCGGGGCACTACATGGGTTGACAAGATGGGGCGAAGCCCCTTCCGATATCCATGGCAACGAGGTTTTTGATACAGTTTCGGTGGCGTTTCATCGAAAGATCTGGTTAGCCCGCCACAGTGGATTGGCGAACGATCAGTTTCGGTTCGACAAAAGCCGTCTGTGGGGCGTCGGCTTCCGGCTTCGTCGTAAGGGCAAGCACTCGCCGGGCCGCGGTCTCGCCCATCCGCTGGATGGACTGGTCTACCGACGTAAGCGGCACCTTGAAATAGTCGGCATACCGCAGGTTGCCGCAGCCAACGAATGCAATGTCGCCCGGAATGCTGAGACCGGCTTGTATCGCGGCCTGCATGGCCCCGACAGCCGATAAATCGTTGTAGCAGAAGACCGCGTCCGGCCGCTGCTTTTGCGCCAACAGTTCCTGCATGGCACGGTACCCCGCGGAATCACCCGTCTCTTCAAATCGTTCGCGAGTGATGACGTAGCTTTTCGACAGCTTGATGCCGGCGACGCCGAGAGCATTGCGGAATCCCTTGAGACGGTCTATCGACGGACTCGTACCCTGGCCGCCGATGTGAGCAATCCGTTTGCGTCCCAGACCGATCAGATGACGCGTCGCCAGTTCGCCTACGAGCACGTCGTTCGACCCCACGAAGTCGGTTCCCAATCTCGGGATGTTGCGGTCGATCAGGAGGAGCGGGGGACCACCATCCGTGGAGAACTCTGCCTCTTCGATGCTCTGGCAAGAGGCCACGAGCAAGAACATCCACACCCCGGTTCACCAGGGTGCGGATTTCCTGCCGTTCGATCTCGGGATCTTCTTCGGAGGATGACAACACCAGTGCCAGCCCGCTCGGGCGCAGCGCTCCCGCGAGAGACTTGGCAAACTCGCCGAAGAATGGATGCACGAGGTCCGGTACCACCAGTCCTATGGCGAACGACCGGCCGCTCGCCAGGCCACGCGCCTGCATATTGGGCTGGTAGTTCAGCTCAGTCATCCGCTTCAGCACACGGGCGCGTGTGCGCTCCCCGATGTCAAGGCCTCCGCGCAACACTTTCGACACGGTCACCGTCGACACACCAAGATCTGCGGCAATGTCTTTCAAACGTACGGCCATGTTGACCCTCGATCAAAAGTCTCTGTGAAAGAAATCACCCGAAGCGTGTCTGTCGCCAGAGCGCCCACCCAGCGCCACCCAGCGCCACCAGGAGTGCCAGCGTCAGCACCGCAATCCAACCCAGGTTCATCGCCAGCGGAGGTACGATCGCGTTCAATCCAAGCCATAGAAAAAGGCAGCTTGCCGCCACCACGATGGCCACATCCCACCAGCGGCGGCCCCCGCTGCGGTCGGTGAATTCGTCGCCGCTCTGTGCCAGCAGAACCTCGCCATAATCCAATCCGTAACGGTTGCACTCTCGCGCAAGCGCCTCGTTCCGCGAGTGATTCTCGCGCGACGAAGCCACCGCGGTGCTGATCGCGAGCGCCCCCAGAATCATCAACACCGATCCTCCCAGTACCAGGGCGAGATGAGCCCGGTTGGCTGAGGCCAACTCCCCGAAGACCAGCGCACCCCACGCCAGACCCCAGAACTGGTTGGTATTGGAGAGCGGAATGCCCCGCCCGATGCCCAGATATTTGGTGGCAAACTGCTGAAAGAGGTCGCCGACCACCCATACGAAGCCTCCCAGGAATAACCAAAACAACAACTGCCTGCTCTGCATCAGCCGGAATGCAGAAGACTTCATGCCTCCGTCGAGCGTCCAGGTGAGGAGAAACATCGTTCCCAATTCGCCGACCGTAAACACGGTCACGAACGAGAGCGGATTCATGCCGCTCAGGTAAGCCTTGCGATACGGCACATACATGGTTCCCCACATCAGGCTTGCTCCGGCCGCCGCCAGAAGGCCCATGACTGCGTGCGGCGGAACTCCGCCGGCGCCTTGAATGGTGCTGAAGCCGAGCATGATCGCCGCCGCCACGATGCAGATGCTGCCGCAAACAACCTTGGCGACGTTTTTTGCTGTCGCGCCCTGAAGCTCGCGGAACAACAGCCTTCCCCAGAGCAGCCCGACCAGCGAGTTGGTGTTCCAGAGGGGGAAAGCTGTGGCCAGTCCCACGTCGCGAATCGCGAAGACCGTTAAGGTGTTGGCCACGGCCCAGAGCGCGCCGGCGAGGACAGCCCAGACCATCAGGTGTTTCTTCGCACCCAGATCGGCAAAGACATAGCTGGTTCCTTTGAGCAACGTAGGGAACGTCCAGCGTGCCGTAAAGACGCCGGCAACCATGCACAGCGAGACGGCGAACGGAGAGAAGCCGGCGTTGACCAGCTTCGTCGGCGCCTCGGCTGTCCCCAGCCAGACGCCGGCCGCGAGACCGCAGATCACTCCCAAACCATGGAGCGAGCGATCGCCCGCCGGGGTTCGTGCTTTCAGTCCTACCGCTTTGCCGGTGGCCATCTGGCTCCAGAAGGATGAACTAGTTGCCGTGAATAAAGACCAGCAGACCCACTCCCATTACCAGCACCACAGCTGGGATCCAGAACTGCACATCCGTCAGGATGGCGCGCAATGTTTTTGTCCGGCCAGTGGGTTGCTCGTGCATGGCATCCTTTGTTTAATGTATGAATTAACGTAACCGATTACGAAAAATTACGTTATCGACCCTTCAGGCCGCTGTCAAGAAAAACCTTGGAATCCACCAGAACACCATCGAGAGAGGGATTGCCTGCCGCCGGGAATTCGTGTACGTTAGCGGTAACGTTGATATCCGCGAAGCCGCCCGCCTCCCGGATGCCCGAAGGAGACACTCGCATGAGCCAACCCGCAGTTGTTCCCAAGCAGCCATTGCAGGATCTTGATCAGTGGGATGACTTCCTCGAGGGCCGCTATAAGGAAGGCAAGAGCGAAGAGGAATTTCGCCAATACGACGCAACCGCCACGCCCGGCGTCGCCGAGTTCTACCGCCTGAATCACGAGAACATGACGGTCGATTATGTGTTGGCCAAGGAAGAGCAATACTTCAGCCTGCGGAAGGGACAAAAGACGGTCTGGGAAGCCGCCGAATTTCTCAACACGCTGGTGGATGATAGCGATCCGGATACCGACCTTACCCAGATTGAGCATCTATTGCAGACTTCAGAGGCCATGCGCCGCGACGGTCAGCCCCGATGGATGATCCTGACCGGTTTCATCCATGACCTCGGCAAGTGTCTTTGCCTCTATGGTGAACCGCAATGGGGAGTGGTTGGGGATACCTTTCCGGTTGGTTGCGCGTGGTCGAAAGACATCGTCTTCCCTGAATATTTCGCGAAAAATCCTGACCGCAACGTCGCCAGGTACCAAACGAAGTACGGCATCTACGAGCCCAACTGCGGGCTTGATAACCTGCACATGTCTTTCGGCCACGATGGCTACATCGCCAAGGTGATGCAGCCCTATCTTCGCGACGAGTCACTCTACATGCTCCGCTACCACTCGTTTTATCCGTGGCACAAGCACGGAGCATACGACCACCTGTGCAACGAGAAGGATCGCTCGATGTTGGAGTGGGTTCTCAAATTCAATCAGTATGACCTGTACTCCAAGGGCCACACCAAGCCGAATCTCGCGCAACTGAAGCCGTACTATGACGATCTGTTTGCCGAGTTCCTGCCGCCCACCATGGCGTGGTAATTCCGCCCCAGTCAGACTGCTCCAACTCGATGTTTAAGTTGACAGCGTAGTGGCGATATGGCGGCTTTTCCCTTTTCTTTTCGATTTATGGAATAGAGCATCGTGTTCCCTATCAATTCGCAGCGGGACCGAATCGACTCTTAACGAATTGAAAAGAGGAAAGACCAAATGTTCGCTCACCATGACGTGATAAAACGGCAGCAAAGTTTCGTCCCCAAGCTCTTCAACAATGTTCTCTGCTTTGTGCTCCTGGGCAGCCTCGCTCCAGCAGGGACCGCCTTCGCGCAGAGTGCCGAAGAGATGATTCACGCAGACCATGCAGATCGTGGGCACACACCGCCCGAACTTGTTCTCGCTGTTCGCCAGGCCACACAGCAGTTTACGGACCCCGTCTCGGCGATGAATGCCGGCTACCAGCCAGTCCTCGGATGCGTGAGCGGCCCGGATCATGGCGCCATGGGCGTGCACTATCTGAACGGCGCACTGCTCACGGGAGACGTCGATGCTTCCAAACCTCAAGCACTGATTTACGAGCCTCTGGGAGGGGGTCACATGCGGCTGGTGGGTGTCGAGTTCATTGTGGACTCTAAGACCTGGTTCAAGACGCAGAAAGAAGAGGGAGTGCAAAATCCTGGTCCACCCTCGCTCTATGGGCAATTGTTCCAGCTCGTCCCGAGCCCGAACAGGTACAACCTGGACACGTTTTTTGAGTTGCACGTCTGGGCCTGGCAGGACAATCCGAACGGAACCTTCGTGGACTGGAACACGAAAGTAAACTGCGATCGCCAGGGCAAGACGCTGTAGACCGAGGAGAAAATTCTGCAAGGGATCGATTAACGAGTTTTCTAAAGACCAATTCCAATCCGCGGCATCAGAAAAATGCCAGGGTAAGCCAGCTCGAAGGCAAGATGTCCTTGTCATCGGGCTCGCTCGCCTGAGGCGGAGCAGTTGGGAGGAATTGAGGTGTTCGTCTTAAGGGATATTTTGCAACAGGCGCAGAACGACAGGGAGAGCCGTTGGCCATTTCAACATCGCCGATTTTCGTCATGTTGAAAGCTGTGTTCGCATCCGCGCAGGATCTAAAGGTACCCGTCATTGTCGGGGCGTCCGAGGGCGAGCGCAAATTTTTAGGTGTCCGCCAGATCGGGGCCCTGGTTCGGGAACTCAGGGAAGAATTCAATTTCCCGATCTTTCTGAATGCCGATCATACGCACAGCCTGGCCGGCGCGGTGGAAGCTGCAAAGGCCGGGTTTGATTCCGTTGTTTTCGATCTATCCGCCTTGCCCTTTGACGAAAATATCCGCCAGACCAAAGATGCCATTGAAGTGCTGAAAGGCATCAATCCCGCCATCCTGATTGAGGGCGAAATCGGTGACATCGGAACCGGTTCGGAAATCCACGACGTAGCCCCCGGACCTGTCCAAAGGACTGACTGCTCCCGGCGGAGGCTAAACAGTACGTAGATGCGACGGGGGTCGATATCCTGGCTCCGGCCGTGGGCAACATGCACGGCATGGTGGTGAGCATGATTGAAGGAAAGACCAGGAAGCGTTTGGACATCGCGAGAATTTCTGAAATCAAGAGCGCGACCGGCTCTCTCATGACTCTTCACGGCGCATCGGGAACCGACGACGGGGATCTGCGAAAGGCAATCGCGGCCGGAATCAATGTGGTTCATATCAACACCGAAGTGCGGGTTGCCTGGAGGCATGGCCTGGAGAAAGGCCTGGCCGGGCAGCCCAATGAGGTCGTTCCGTACAAGATCCTGCCATCTGCGGTAGAGGCAATCAAGCAGGTCGTCACCTCGCGGTTGAAGCTCTTCAACGGCATGAAATAAGGCGCGCCCCCCGATTGATCGCGCGCCAACGCGGCCGATGATGCACCTCCGTCAGCGCGCCTCCCAAACCCCTGGGCTTTCCGGGTAACCGTGAGGCCCAGGGGTTTAACCGGCCCGAATGCGGTCAACCGGCCGAATGCGCTGTTTACAGACCTCCCGCGACAAGGCCCCCAGTGAGGACACATAACAGGCGCGCCAGAACCGTGGGATCGTAGGGAGGTAGGTGAGTCCCAAGGGAAGAGGCTGCATACATTTTCTGCCAGGCTTCGGGACGCACCATCAAAGTCATGTTGGTCGTGTAGACGTCTGCGATGCCGCCTATGGTCACCCAGGCGATCATTCCGATCCACCAGACCCTGCGGCCCGCTTCGAGGCCGGCGGCAAAACGATAGAGCAACCAGTAGGCGAAGGTCAGGGCCAGGATGACACTGATCCAATATGCCCCAATCAGCACACTGCTGGTGTAGATGGCCCGGCCATAGAGAACTTGTGCAAACAGCAGTGGAGGGACGCCAAAATTGATAACGTAGGTCATCACGATTGGCAGCCGCCGGCCCATCGCCGCCGCCGCAAATCCGGCAGCCTCACACCGTCCCAGCATATTGAGCAAGACTGCAATGATCAGGCCACCGACAAGAACCTGCATCGCAATAAAATGCAGTGATAGAGTCACTACGTCCAGTAACTTCAGAAGCCACACCGGCGCCGGTAGCGGGATGGGATCCACCCGTGGAAAGCCAATCATTCAAACCTCGCCTCTCGGCACGTCGCTTTCTAACAGGCTGCGGAAAAGTCATTTCAGAGGACGGGAGAGGTAGGTACGGGCTTTTAGCCCGTACGTAAACCCAGCAAAATCTTTAGGCCTTTAGGCCCTGAGGTACGTTCTTCCTTTCCTCTCCGCGCAAATCATCCTTTTTCCGCAGCCTGTTAAAGAGCACATTAGCGTTTATTTTTTTAGAGGCTAATAGGTGAAGGTATGCGTCCGCTGTGACGGTGATCACAGCGGTGGTGGATGATCCGACAATTTCAAAGGAACTGTCGCTTTGCCCGGCGAGCGGACTCCCGTGTCGAGAGAAGCCATCTTCTCGGACCGAGTCGCAAGGAAGTGAGCGGTCAAAAACACTGCCGTCACCCACGTTCCCTGTTCAACCTCCAGAGCGTTCCGTTATAGTGAGCCCTCGAATGCCAAGGATTCTTTTGGTAAGCGAAACAGCGCGACGCTCGAGCGAAACTTCTGGGGTCCCTTTAGCGTCCGAGGGAAAACTGAACAGCAATCGAAGGGGGCGTCCATGAAGTATCGTGGGCTGTTGTTGGCTTTAGCAACGTTGACCGGGGTAGCAGGTGCGCAAGCCTCTCACTGCGACTTCGAGGGATACAAGGCTGTCGAGGGCTTGAAAGCGACCGGAAGCGACAGCGGCGTGACGTTGACCTGGCAGGGCGAAGGTGGGCAGGAACTCCGGGCTTCGTTTGGCATCCGCGATGGTGCGCCGCTTGTTCAGGAACTTGCCGCGCGCCAGGGCAGCGGCTCCTGGGTCGTTTTGGGGAAGAATCTAACCCCCGACTTCCAGGTGTCGACCGGGAAGCGGCGCATCTCGCAAGCGCAACGTACCCAATTGAAGGCTCTCAACAAAGACACTCCAGAGGAGGAAAGCCGGCGAAAGTGGAATACGTTTTGGGATGCACCACTCGTCATCCCAGGCCGGGGCGACACCACAGATTTGCCGCGCACCGAGGCTGAAATCACCCACGCATCCGTTAGCTACCAATCCAGTGCCTGTAAGGTAGCTACCGAAGGAAACCAGCTGAGCGTCACCTTCGATGGATTGAAGCTGGGCATTTTCGCGGGCAACTTGCGCTTCATTGCCTACAAGGGAACAAACATGCTTCGCCAGGAAGCGCTGGCCAAGACCCAGGAACCCTCTGTTGCATACATCTACAAAGCCGGGCTGAAAGGGTTTCCCATCACGCCCAACACAAAGTTGGTCTGGCGCGACAGTGCCGAGCACACGCAGTACGAATACTTTGGAGGAGCGCCGAATACGGAGCCGGTGGCGTTGCGGGCGCGCAACCGTATGACGATTCTGGACCCAGGCTCCGGATCCCTCGCCGTCTTCCCGTCCCCGCATAAGTTCTTCTTCGCTCGCGAGGATGAGATCAATGTCGGCTACGTTTACTACCGTAAAGACACCGACTCCTCCTTTTCGTTGGGAGTGATGTGGCCCGAACAAGGCGAGGGATACCATCCCTGGGGCGTAACCGACGAGGAATGGAATCGCCGGACTAAGACTTCCCGGGGACATGCGGACAACTACGCCCTCTACAATGCACCGGCTGGGACGGAGCAGCGTATGGCGGTCTATTACTACCTGAACGCCAAGGATGATCGCGCGACTCGCGAGTCTGTTCTCGCTTATACCCATAATGACGTCTTCAAGCCGGTGCCTGGTTTCAAGGTGATGACCGGACACTTTCATATGGACTTCAACGAGCTGCTGCGAGATCGCAAGACCCTGGATTACCAGCCACCCTGGATCGCAGTCTTCCGCGCACTCGGAGTCAACATCCTTTACCTGGGCGACTTCCACGATGACTCCCACCCCAGCGATCCAGGACCGCTGCGCTTCGCGGAGCAGAAAGTCTATTTCGAAGGTTCAGAGCGTGTCTCCGACAAGGATTTTTTGGTGATTCCGGCAGAAGAGCCTGATGCGTATTTCGGCGGCCACTGGTACCTGATGACGCCAAAACCGGTGTACTACTCCCATACTTCGGGTCCGGATGAGGGCAAAGCTGGGGCGACGATCGGTAACGTCCGTCCGGCAGGCCAGCCGTTCGAAGAGGATCTTCCGGAGTATGGTCACGTGTATCACCTTGGCTCCTCGGAAGACGTCCTGAACTTCGTCAATAAAGAGAACGCCATCATGTGGACCACCCACCCGGAGACCAAAAACTCCGAAGGATATCCCGAGGCCTATAAGGACAAGGACTTCTTCCTGAGCGACCGGTTTGTCGGCGCATCGTGGGAATCACTGCCGGTGGACTTGTCGGAGAAAGAAGAATGCGAGGTCCGCTGCTTCGGAGTCGAAGACAATATGAGCAACTGGGCACCCAAGGTGAAGTACATGCTTACCGAAGGTGACACTTACACCAAGTGGCCCGATGATGAGACCTACCCTCAATTGGCCGTCAACTATATCAAGCTGGATAAAGTTCCCTTGTACAACGAAAGCTGGTCTCCGGTCCTCGAGGGAATCCGGCGCGGTGAATTTTACGGAACGAACGGTGAAGTGCTCTTTCACGATTGGAGCGTCCAGGGCACGGGTGCGAAGAGCGTCTATACAGCCAGGATCGAATACACGTTCCCACTGGATTTCGCAGACCTGGTGTGGAGCGATGGCGTCAAGACCGAGCACAAGTACATCGACCTGAAAGACACCATGCCTTTCGGGACCAGGGAGTTCAACATTCCCTTCGACGCGACCGGAAAGAAGTGGATCCGGCTCTCCGTATGGGACTCGACGGGTAGCGGCGCCTGGCTGAACCCAGTTAACTTAAATCACAATCCATAATTGCGGTTCTGCGGCGAGCGGATCGACCCTGACATCCAGCCGCCACTCTGTTCGCTCTCATCCCATTCGTTCGTCACGAGGCTGTTGCCAAACTCCGCGGACGTCTCGCGGCCCACGATATTTCGTGAACCAGAAGGCACACGATGGGTGGATGACGAAATGTCGGGAGTCCCCTTTGACTCGTCCTGGTATCCCCTCGCGCTAAGTCCCCTTGTTCTAAGCAGAATAGCGATATGCATCCAATCATCTTCCTTTGGCTATGCATGTGCATTAGGTATTGGCACAGTCTGCTTTCGGACTGCAGCTAGGGATGCACACGCAGGGGAGCTGGGTTTTCGCGATTTCTCCAGCTTGTTCTTGGTGAAGGAGAATCGCGGACAACCAGGGAACCCTGTGGGTTGCATAAAAATCAGTCACTTCTCTACGGCAGCCGGGAATGAGATCCCGCAGCTCATAACACAGGAGGAAGTAGCGATGAAGAAGATTCTGCTCATATTGTTCATGGTATGCAGCCCGCTCATTGCGCAGGAAGCAAAGGTCACTCCGTTGATGGAGAAGCCATTGCCGGATTTTCCAGGGAAAGACGTTCAGGTCTTTACGGTTGAATATCCTCCGGGTAGTAGCGACCCGGTTCACCGGCACAACGCGCACGCGTTTGTCTATGTGCTGGAAGGCAGTATCATCATGGCGGTAAATGACGGACAGCCCGTAACACTTACTGCCGGACAAACGTTTTACGAAGGCCCCAACGATGTTCACACCATTGGTCGCAACGCAAGCAAGACGGCACCCGCCAGGTTCGTGGTGGTCATGCTCAAAGACAAAGAGGCGCCTCTTCTGGTTCCAGTGAAGTAGGTCCGGCGGCTACTTCTGCAATCACAACGGTTGGCATTCACGGATTCAACCTGCTCGATTGTGAGCACAACGAAAGGACAGTCATGAAAATCGTAGTAATCGGCGGTAGTGGACTCATCGGATCAAAGCTGGTCAGCAAGCTTCGTGAGCACGGGCACGAAGCGGTAGCGGCATCACCTAATTCCGGCGTTAACACGCTCACGGGCGAGGGACTGGCCGAGGCGCTAAAGGGCGCATCGGTAGTCGTTGACGTATCGAATTCTCCCTCCTGGGAGGATGCGGCGGTGATGAAGTTCTTCGAAACATCGACCCGAAACCTCCTCGCCTATGAAGCGGCCGCAGGCGTGGGACATCACGTTGCGTTGTCAGTGGTGGGAACAGAACGGCTGTCCGAAAGCGGGTATTTCAGAGCAAAGATTGCGCAGGAGAAGCTGATCAAAAACTCACCTGTTCCCTATTCGATCGTTCAAGCGACGCAGTTCTTCGAGTTCCTCAAAGGGCTTGCCGACATTTCCTTCGACGGTGCCAAGGTGCACTTGCCGCCAGTGCTTTTCCAGCCGATGGCTGCCGACGACGTAGCGACTGGCGTAGGCAGGATCGCGGTGGGCCCGCCGGTAAATGGCACTGTCGAAATAGCAGGGCCGGAACCGTTTCGTGTGGATGAACTAGTCCGGCGGCGCTTAGCCGCACTCCAGGATACCCGCGAAGTTGTCGCTGACCCAAACGCACTTTACTCGGGGGCGAAGCTTAGCGAGAGAACACTGGTTCCCGGCCCTAATGCCCGGCTCGGCGAGACCAGTTTCGAAACATGGCTCACTCAGCCCGCGGCACAAATTCCGGGTGCGCATCCTCAACCCGCAGTCGCAGTGGTTGCCAAGGAAAATGAGAGGCAAGAAAAAGCCAGCTGATATCGTCGCCGCGGACACTACTCGTGAACGGGTTACGGGAAAGTACGCCCCGTCGAACATCGCGCATTGCCGCAGTCTGCTTTCGGACTGCGGCAACGGTAGGCACACGCGGGGAGCTGGGTGTTCGCGATTTCTCCAGCTTGTCCCTGGTGAAGGAGGAGGTGATCAATGGACGTATATATGGCGGTCGAAAGCCGGCGGGCGGTGCGCGGATTCACCGGCGTGCCTGTGTCGAAGGAGGTGTTGGAGCGCGTGCTGTCTGCGGCGGCTTGGGCGCCGTCCGGATCGAACATCCAGCCGTGGCACGTCTACATACTGACCGGCGGGCCGCTTGCCGAACTCAAGAGGCGCGCCGGCGAGCGCGTGGCCGCAGGCGACCCCGGGGACGAGCGGGAGTACGAGATGTACCCGCCCGCACTGAAGTCGCCATACCACGAGCGCCGGTCCGCCTTCGGCAAGCAGCGCTACGGCACACTCGGTGTTTCGCGCGAGGACCGGGAGGCGCGCAAGAAGATCGCCGCCGCGAACTGGAACTGTTTCGGCGCGCCGGCCGCGTTGTTCTGCTACATCGACCGCGATATGGGCCTGCCCCAATGGGCCGACGTCGGCGGGTATCTGCAGACCGTGATGCTGCTGCTCCGCGGCGAAGGGCTGCACAGTTGCCTGCAGATGGCGTGGTCGGTGTATCGCAGGACCGTCGCGGAGACTCCTGTCACCCCCGGATGAGCTCATCCTCTACTGCGGCATGTCGATCGGGTTCGAGGACGTCGCGGTGCATGAAGACCATACGGGCCGGGCGCCCCTCGACGAGACGGTCATGTTCGTCGACAGCTTAGTTCCTCGCCTCCCGGAGGGTGAGAACCCAAAGTGGCAATCCGATCATACCTAACTGAGTTTCCTGGGTTGTGGGAACATAGGCTGAACATCGAGGATTACCACAAATGTCTCTTCAACTCACAGCAGGGCGTATGGCCGCATTCTCTGACGGTGTGATCGCCGTCATCATCACCCTCATGGTGCTTGAGCTTCGAGTTCCAGCCCACGATCTGCAGGACCTCGATGCGCTGCGCAAGGTACTCCCGATGCTGATGATCTATGCTCTAAGCTTTGTGGAAGTGGGCATCTATTGGGTCAATCATCACTACATGGTCGATGATGTAGAACAAGTCAGTCACGGCCTGCTCTGGGCCAACCTGGGTTTTCTATTCACACTGTCGCTGATCCCATTCGGAACCGCGTGGGTCGGCGAACGCGGTCTTACTCCGTTCGCGTTGTCGCTCTATACGATCTGTTGCGTACTTCCGGCTATTTCCTGGATGGTTCTCTCGATCGTGGTTCGACACCGGACTCATTTGCCTCTAGCCGGCAGTCCGATAAAGCAGGCAACTTCCTCGGCCCTTTACATAGGAGTCATTCCAGTTTCTTACCACTCGATTAGAGCCGCGATCGTGATGCTTGTTGCGGTTGCGGTTTTATGGCTTATCCCACCAAAACGGGTTCTGGAAGTGACCAAGGGTAAAAAAGAGGGATCTGTAAACTGAGTCCTGTAACAAGTTGATTTTAATCGAGACTAGTTTTCATTGGCGCGTTCCTGCCCGTTTAACAGCATCGCTCCGGTCCGGCGATCGCTGACATGCATGTCGAAGCCAACCGCACAGTGTCGCGACCAAGCTCTTGCGGCAGCGGAACGATCGTGCGGGCGACGTGTTCTTCCGTTCTCCTCAGCTCGCCACTGCCTCGATGATGGCGGTCGGAGTGCTCATGGGCGTGGCTTTGACGAATCGAAGCCCCGCGCCCTCGAAGAGTGCCTTGAACTCGGCGATCGTTCGTTCTCGGCCGCCCAAGACGACCATCATGTTGATGTCCATGCCGGGCACCGCTGGTGGTCCACCGATGTCGCCGACCACCGCATCGATGACCATGACACGCCCGCCCGCTTGGAGCCCGTTGCGAACATTGCGAAGGATGCGGAGGCAGGACTCGTCGTCCCAGTCGTGAATGATGTACCGCAGCAGGTATAGGTCGGCCTCCGGGACCGATTCGAAGAAGTCACCGCCGAGTGGGCGTACAAGGGCAAGCCCCTCTACACTTTCGTCCACGATAACAAGGCCGGTGAAGTGACCGGCGACGGCAAAGGCAATGTCTGGCATACGGCGAAGCCGTAAGGGAAGAGGAAGGAGAGGTCTGCGCTTCGCCCGAGGTGCAGACCTCTCACTATCTCTGGTCGCGGATCAATGGATGTCGAATGTGAGTTCGGGGTCAGCGGTGTTCTTGTCAGGGTCGGGGACATCGTAAGATTCACCGGTTCCGAGAACTTCGAATTTTGAGCCGTTGAGACGGCCGCGTGCGGTGACCCTCGCCTCCATCGGGCGAAATCCGTTGTCCTGGATCCGTTTGCGCAGGTCACCCATTTTCAGCGTATTGCCGGGCATGAGCTGAATTCCGATCAGGCCTGTTTTCAGGCTTACCTCGACTGACTTCACACCGGTCATGCGATGAACGGAAGCCCCCACACCCCGAGCACATAACTCGCAATCGAGCCCATACACCTTTAGCTGAATCTGGAGGTATTCAGCGGTTAGCGGCCGACACCCGAGCAGCAGGGTAAACAGCGTGAGGACCCGTAATTTCATTTTCCGACCCAAGTCTATTTCCTTCCCTTCAAGAAGAAGTAGCTCACACCGATGACCGCCCTGATCCCCTGAGCCGGTTGGCTACCATTCACCTGGCTCCAGGCGCGAAACATCACGCCGGCCTGAAACGCGACATCCCGGTAAGTGTACAGAAACGATGGGCCCGAAAAGATCCCTGTACTTCCTGAATCTGGCAGCACAACGCTATCGTCGGAGTGCGGAAGAAGCGGGATGGTGCGGGAGACGTGATGGCCAGGAGGCACCGGCGTACCCGGCGGCTCCGCAGTTCGCCTGGCTTGGCCGACCCACTCGCCGGTCGTTTCCCAAAAGAATCGAACATCGGGCTTCGGGTAGTCCTTGTAAAAGAATTGGGGCCGCCAACCCAGCACGACACTGGTCAACAGCGAGTTACTCTGATGATCTTCACTGTCGCCCCAATGCCCGTGGGCTTCATAACCTCCGCCTACCCATGCATAGTAGGTCCGGGAGATGTGACCGGTCGCCGCGGCGACATAGTACCCGGGCTGGCGACTGAGAGGGGGGCCGTCGGTGCGTGGTACAGCCTGGGTTGTGCCGGAGGCGCCGAGGTAAAGGGTGCTCTCGTTGCGGGTGCCGACTCCAGAAATGGCGTGGTGAAACCGCCAGGCGACGAGGGCTTCGGCTTCCGGATCGCCGGGCATCATGCCGGTGAAGCGGCCGACGGGGTGGTCCCCGTGATTGAGATGAAATGGCGCCGAGATCGAAAACTGGAGGTTTTCATTCACTCCGTAGGTGAATCTCGGACCCAACATGGTGGTTCGGGAGCGATACATGGCCACCGTTTCAATGCTGCTATTGCCGGCGCCCAGAGTGCTGGTGCCATAGCCGAATGCGGGCCCATGGGCATCGGCCCAAAGCGGTAATGGACCCAGACAGATGACACCGAGAAGAAGGATTCTCTTCATTCCACCCTCGTAGTAGCCAGCTTAAAAATGTATGAGACATCGTACAGCGATTACTTAAATCCGTATTGCACCGGTTCGTAAACTTGTCGACGCTCCTGGTAATGGAGTCCGCAACTCTCCACAGTCGCCAATTTCGAGTTCGGATGATCGAGATGTTTAGAGGTGTTTTGCTGGAGAGCGAGGCGATGCTGGAAACACAAGGCAAGCGTAGTGTGATGGAGCCTTAGACGCACCGCTGCGGCACAAGCGGGGCGAGAAAGCGGGGCGTCCTCGTCTGGAGGGTAGTCTTGATGATTTGCTCGTGAGGGCGAAAATTCAGAACTTCTGGTTTCACGATCTGCGCCACACGTTCGCGTCTTGGTAAATGATGAACGGCGGTTATGGTCTTGGCGCTTCAGGATGGTTTAGGACCATTTGGGATGGTTTCGACCGTACGATGGTCGTGTATTGGTCGTGTGCCCCGGCGCCTTTCAATAGATGAATCGCTCAGCAAAATGCATGCCACTGAATAGGAGCACACACTCAGTACGACGATGCCATCAGTGATTGATAAGCTCATGAAGAAATCCGCAGCGCGCGGCTCATCGGCACACTGGCCAGATTGAGCGGGGTGAGCTTGCTCTAGTCTGGCGAACCCTGGTAGTTCACCAGCAGTTGAGGCGCAGAACGTGGGCCGGTCCGGATTTCATGTCGATGATCTCTGTGCCGACGACTGCCTCAAAATTGGCTTTGCCTTTGCAGGAAGCATCGCCCGCCAGGATTTTCTCCATCGCGCCCGAGTTGAGCAGTTCGCTTGCGGCAACTGTCCCATCGTTCCCCAGGCCGGCTTCAATCAAGACAGGGACCCCAGTCGTTGGATCATCCATTCGGGCCAAGATGGCATAGTCGCTCTTCCATTGCGTGAAGGGGACCGAAAGGTCTGTGATCCAGAGATTGTTGCTGGGGTCCTGAGAATCAACGATGGACGCGATAGGTTCTTTGGCTGATCCAGATCCGGAGGATTTGCGACTTCGATGCGATAGCGCAGGTTCTGGGTCAGACGAAGTGTCCACTTGTTGTCGATGGCGCCAATCAGGATCACGGGCTGCCGGCGAAGGTCCGCCAGCGAGGTCAGCTCGGCTCCCACGACGCGGAATGGGATACCCTTCTTACCAAGCTCGCTCGCCATAGAGGAGAGGATCGCAGCATCGTCGAGCGATATGATCTGTCGGCGAAGCACCAGATTCACAAACCTGTCCCGGTCTGGCGACTTGTTCGGGCGCGAGCGGTTGAAGGTTATGCGTATCGATGCAGACGAGAACAGGAACCTTTGCATGCCGAAGGCGGCCCAGGGATCTGGGACCTTTTCCCCGCTCCTTACCTTCCACGTCCAGACCGCTACGATAGTGGCGGCGATCAGAAGCAAGAGGATCGGGTACACCAGTCGCCTGCGCTGCATGCCTCGGCTCGAGACTTTAACGGCCGCCAACAGTTCCTGGTCTGTACCCGGGATGCCGAAGTTTGAGGCAGTTGGCGGCGGATCGTCCGTCGAAGCGGCAAGCACCGCTGGCTCGCGTTCTACGTGACCAGAAGGGCTGGTCTCAACCGGTGTCTCAACCTGGCGCGATGGTTGAATTCGAAACTCCGGCACATACGATCCTCTGGGAAGATCGATCTGAACCAGATGTGCCTGGGGCGATTCCTGGTAAAACTGGCCTATGCGCTTGCGAACTTCATTGGCGGTGACTCGAACGATCGAATCATCGCCGGTGTCGTAATCGTTGGCACGCTCAAAGACGTTAATTCCGATCGTGCGTTCTTTGAGCTGACTGGCATGCCCCGACAGCGTCTGCTCCACGATGTAATTCAGGAATCTTTTGCAGCGGCCGCTTTGAACGAAGATGGGGGTCACGAGCATTGCTTCGAGCTCTGCCCTGACCGCCGCCTGGAACTCCGCACCGAACGGACCAGCTCTCCGCTCCGATCGGTTCCGAACTGTTTGCGGCCCGCGGCATCTCGTACTCGCAGCTCCTTTTGACCCGGTGCCCAAGAATCTTAACAGAGCGCGGCTTTCTGGCCCTCCACACCTCCGATAGAGCCCTTAACCTCGCAGACTGCTGAGACTGATTCCAAAAGGCTTCAAGGCTGAATCGCCGTAACGTCTTCTGCCCAACCGTTTAGAACCTTGTTGATCGTCAACTCGCAGTCGAGCTTAGAGGAGAACGACGGAGGGCCAGGTTCAGTGCTGACACGATCGAATATCTCACGCAGGAATTTTCTCTTACAGGGTTCCATGGCGCTCACGTGCGGCGCCGCGTTGAGCCGTTATGCCGGGGCGATTGAAACAGCAGGCCAGGAGCATGTCGAAGTCGAGACGACCTATGGCCGCATTCGCGGGCTACGGACGAATGGACTTCAGACCTTCAAAGGCATTCCGTATGGCGGTCCCGTTTCGGGTGCGCATCGTTTCAAGGCCGCGCCACCGCTACAACCCTGGACCGGCGTCCGCGATGCACTGAAAGGCGGCGCGCCTTCGCTACAGACTCCCTTGAGACCTTACTTTGGAATCAGCGAGGCCTTGCCTGCGGAAGACTGCCTCTTTCTGAACGTCTGGACCCCCGCAGCCGACGGACAAAAACGGCCCGTCATGTTCTACAGCCACGGCGGCGGATTCTCGCGGGATCCGGAAGCGCTCCGTACCAGGACGGCGGCACGCTGGCGCGCACGTGGGACGTGGTTGTGGTCGAAACCAATCACCGGCTCGGCCTGATGGGATTTCTTTATCTCGGCGATCTGGCTGGCGAAGAGTACGCTACCTCCGGCAACCAGGGCCTGCTCGACATTTGCGACGGGCTCAAGTGGGTGCACCAGAACATCGGGCGCTTTGGCGGCGATCCCGACAATGTGATGATCTTTGGCGAGAGCGGCGGCGGCGCCAAAACTTCCTGCCTCTACGCGATGCCCGCGGCGGCGCCCTACTTCAACAAGGCATCGATCGAGAGCGGACCGGGCGTCCGCATGATGCCGCGCGATATGGCGACAGAAACCACCATGATGGTGCTGAAGGAACTCGGGCTGGGAAAGACCGATTGGCGGAAGCTGCTCGAGGTGCCCGGAGACAAGCTTCTCGATATTCAGGTTGCATTGGGCAAGCGCCCCGGCGGTCCGTTGACGATGAGCGGCGGACGCAAGGGGATAGGAGGCGGAGGACGTCCCGGCGGCTTTGGGCCAGTGGTGGATGGCACGATTCTGCCTCATCATCCGTTCGATCCCGAAGCGCCGGCAATCTCGAAAGACAAGCCGTTGATGGTGGGTTACAACCGCGACGAGACCATCTTCTTCTTCATGGAGTCGCATAATACCGACGTGTTCAACCTGACAGAGGCATCGCTGAAGGAGCGGCTTGCAGAAGGAGTTTGGGGAGCACGCGGACGAAGTCTACAGCGTTTACCACAAGAGCCGCCCTGAAGCTTCTCCGACGGACCTGTATATCGCGATCAGCACGGCGCGGATGATCGGCTTCGGCTCCGTCACGATCGCCGAACGCAAATTTGCGCAGCACGGCGCGCCCGTTTACTCCTACATCTTCACCTACGAGTCGCAACGCATCGTTCCGGGCACGCAGCACAAGGTTGGCGCGGCGCACGCGCTCGAGATCGCCTACAAGTTCGACCTGATCCAACCCACCGAGAAAGCTTCGGCCGGAGATCCCGCGCAGACGGCGACCCGCACCATGATGGATACCGGGCCTGCCAGCGTAAAGACTGCGGAGAACATGAGCCAGATGTGGAGCACCTTTGCGAGAACCGGAAAGCCGGGCGCAAAAGGACAGCCGGACTGGCCAGCCTACGACACCACACGGCGCGCGACGATGATGATCAACGCCGAATGCAAAGTGGTGGACGATCCGTTCAGTCTGGAACGGGACTTCTGGGAGCGAATGGAGCCTTGAAGACCGCAGGGTGAGTCCTTTCTGATCGAACGTGTGAACTTGTCCAGTTCCGTTGTCTGGCGTCCGGGTCCCGGCGTGTTGCCGGTTTCCCCGCCCATTGACTCCAAAACACTGAAAGGAATCTTGAATGAGTAAACGGTTCTCATGCATTTTCGGACTATTGTTGCTGTCTGCCTCGCTGACGCAGGCCCAGTCTTCTACTTGGATCCCGGATAAGGCTCATAGTGGAGTGGATTTTTCCATTCTGCACATGAGTCTTTCGCGTGTGCGAGGTCACTTCGGAAACATCGGAGGCACTATCGTCCTCGATGAATCCGATATCACGAAATCGACGGTTAACGTGACAATCGACGTGAATACTGTCGACACTGGCGTTGCAGGGAGAGACGGCGATTTGAAGAGCCCGAACTTCTTCGATGTTGCCCAGTTTCCGACTGCAACGTTTGTCAGCACAGCCGTCGTGAAGAACGGCAACGGCCTGACGGTTTCAGGAAATCTGACGCTGCACGGCGTTACCAAACCTGTAGTCCTCCAAGTGGAGGGCCCCACCGGACCAGTGCCCGGAATGGATAAGAAGCCTCACTCCGGGTTCTCAGCTACAACGACGATCAGCCGCACAGCATTCGGAATTGCGACCAAATTTCCGTCCGCTGTTGTGGGTGATGAAGTCAAATTGACCATCGACCTTGATGTGGCGAAACAGTAGTTGTCGCTGTTTTAGCCGACGGCGATCTCGTGACCGTGGTCACTGTCGCCAGTCTCAAGGATTCAGAAGGGAAGCCGTACACAACAACGTGGTTTGACATGTGGAGAATTGTCAGCGGCAAAGCCGATGAACACTGGGATGCGATGGTAAAACGCTAGCCGAGATATAGGGCAGTTGCCGCGACCGGTGCCTTCGCTAGATCGAAAGCGCGACCGAAGTCCCAGAGATCTAGCCAGTCCTTGGTTCCACGAGCAGGAATTGCGGTGACGCGCTGTGAGTGTTGAATCACAAGTTCCGTAGTTGCGGTGCATCTACCTCAACTTCCACCCGCATCTTGTTCACGCGCTCTCTCTCGCAACTCGGGAGGGGCAAGGCTGTGCGCAGATCCGCTAACAATGAGGAGCAATTGTCGAATAGGCTGGCGCCCGCCGTTCTGATAGACGACATCTGTCACGTTTTCATAGACGTAGAAGAGCGCCTATATCGGCAAGGGCAACGCACGACCAATACACGACCATTCCCGAACTGTTCCAAGTTACTCATAAAAGGTCCTTTAGCCAAAAATACGAAAGCCTCCCGTCAGGGGAGGCTCGGTATTTTGCACTGCTTAAGTTATTGATTCTAAATGGTGGCCAGAGACGGGATCGAACCGCCGACGCCGGCCTTTTCAGGGCCGCGCTCTACCACTGAGCTATCTGGCCTTGGGGACTTCCAAGGACGCTGCTTTCGCTTAAGTTGGGTCTGAGTCTGCAGCTTCAGGCGAAGGCCCGGCCAGGTCAGCAACTGCGCACAAGCAACAAACGTCAGTATAGCAATCGGCTCGCAGTACGCAAAACCCATACCCGGTAAATCCCTTGTCGTACACTGGACGCTCGCAGTCCACAACTTGAAAGACGCCGGTTCCCTCTCCAGCCTATGTTCCGTTCCCGTGCCGCAACTCGCGTGGCCGCTGCCACGATCCTGGTTTGCCTGACGACCGCCGCCCTTGGACAGCCCCAAGCCGCCGCCCAAACTGGTGAAACCCGCGCGGCAAGAGCCCTCGAGCACGCCCGTCAACAAGGACCGCTCGCCCTTTATGCCTTCTTTCATGACATGCCCAAAGGCGCCGACCTGCACACCCACCTGGCAGGCGCCGTGTACGCAGAAAGCTTCATCCGCGACGCTGTGGAAGACAACCTGTGCGTGAACTCCAAAACGTTGGTGCTTTATAAGACCACGGCGATGACCCGCAGTCTGCCTCCGCAGCCTGTGTGTGGTGAAGAGGGCCAGCCTGCCGCCAACGCTCTCACCAACCAGAAGCTTTACGATCAGCTGATCAATATCTTTTCCATGAGAACGTTTGTCCCTACCACCGAGGAGTCGGGACACGACCACTTTTTCGCATCGTTCGCATACTTTCAAGCTGCAGAGGACCCCCGCCACCTGGGCGAGTGGGTGGATGAATTGGCCAACCGCGCCGCAAGTCAAAATGAGCAGTACCTCGAAATCATGCACACGCCCAACTTCCGCCCGGCGCTGGCTCTGGCAGAGAAGATGGGGACGGTGGACGCGCACACGGATTTTGCCCAGTTGCGCCAACAGTTGCTCGATGCGGGATTGCAGAAATATCTGCCCGTGATGCGCGCCGAGTTTGAGCAAGGCGAGCATCAGCGCCACGAGTTGGAGCATTGCGGTGCAAGCGGCGCCACCCCAGCCTGCAATCTCCAGGTCCGGTTCCTCTACCAGGTGTTGCGCGCGTTGCCTTCATCCGCAGTGTTTATCCAACTGCTCTGCGGTTTTGAGTTGGCCTCCTCCGATCCGCTCGTGGTCGGTATCAACATGGTGCAGCCGGAAGACTGGCGCGCCAGCCTGGCCAATTACCGCCTGCAGATGCAGATGGTTCAGGCGCTGCACACCCTCTATCCCAAGGTGCACATCACCCTGCACGCCGGCGAACTCGGGCCGGGGATGGTACCGCTGGATGACCTGAGTTTTCATATTCGCTCTGCCGTGGAAGAGGGCCATGCGGAACGCATTGGCCATGGCGTCGACGTAATGCAGGAGGCTCGTCCCTACGAGTTGCTCAAAGAGATGGCCACCAAACGCGTGATGGCCGAGATCAACCTCACCAGCAACGACGTCATTCTCAATGTCAAAGGCGCGGATCATCCCCTGCCGATGTACCGCCTCTACCATGTGCCCGTTGCTCTTTCCACTGACGACGAGGGAGTCTCCCGCATCAATATGACCCATGAATATGTGCGTGCGGCCATGGCCTACCCGCTCACCTACAGCGACTTCAAGCAAATGGTGCGCACCGGGCTCGAACACAGCTTCCTGCCCGGCGACAGTCTGTGGGAGCAGACGGGACCATGGGAAAACTACACCCGCCCACGAGCCGCGTGTCGCACCCAGTTGGGCACAGAGAAGGCCTCCGGAGCCTGCGCCTCGCTCCTGGGGACAAGCGAAAAAGCCCGCCAGCAGTTTGAGCTGGAACGACGCTTCAAACTCTTCGAGCAGGGCCTGTAAAGCGGGTATCAGTGCGCGAACCGGGAATTCGGAAATGAAGTTCTCGCGCCTGAGCTTTGGGCTGTCCCCGACTACAATCGGTGGTTTTGGAGATTCCTTTAATGTTTGCTAAGACACTGACTCCATAGGGTCTGTCCGGTGTTCTCTCCAGCGTCGGCACCCTTGGCGACATTCGGCGTCCAGATCGCGGGGCGACGTCTGCAGTAAACTGTCGTCACTTATGTTGGCTCAATCACCGGGCCAGATCAGATCGCAACTTCAAAAGGTTCTCGCAAGCACTGCTTTTGCGAATGCCGGGCGAATGCGACGCTTCCTGGAATTTGTCGTAGAGCACACTTTGTCATCTCCTGGCGAGCCCCTGAAAGAGATGATCATTGGAATTAAGCTCTATGCCGTTCATGGCGAATTTGATCCTCGAATTACTGCCGTCGTCCGAGTAGACGCTACCCGGTTGCGGGCAAAGCTTCGGGAATACTACTCGTTCGAAGGCATCGCAGACCGCCTTATTATCGATCTGACCAAGGGAAGTTATACGCCGCATTTTCGTGAAGCTTCGATACAGCCGGAGCCTCCGCAGCCAACTGCGACTGCCATCGCCGAGCCGACCATCGTGGTTCTTCCTTTCTCGAATCTCAGCCCTGTGCCTGAGGACTATTTCAGCGACGGTCTTACGGAAGAGATCATCCATGCGTTGTCCTCCATTCGGGGAATTCGGGTCGTTGCCCGTTCATCTTCTTTCGCTCTCAAACACAGGAACGCCGATGCCCGGGAGGTTGGGAAACTATTAAATGTGGATTTAGTTCTCGAGGGAAGCGTTCGTAGAACTGGGGATGTGCTGCGCGTGACCGTGCAGCTGGCCAGTACTTCGGACGGTTATCAGCTATGGTCACGGCGCTATGAGCGTAATCTTCTAGACCTGTTCGCAGTCCAGGATGAAATTGCCGTAGCGATAGCGGACGTGATACGCGCCGACACCGTCGCCCAATCACGTGCATCCCTGTACGGGAACACCAGCAATTTTGAAGCCTATGAATGGTACCTTCGAGGCCGCCATCATCTGAACCGCCAGACGAGAGAGGAGTTTCACCGGGCTATTGAGTGCTTTGAAGAGGCTGCTGCACGAAGTCCCGGGTACACCCAGGCGCTTAGCGGAATGGCAGTGGCCTGGCTCTACCTGGGCCAGTTTGCCATGGATGCCCCGCTTGAGGCGATGCCGAATGCCCAGAAGGCGGCCGCCCGAGCGCTTGAGATGGATCCTTGCAATGGTGACGCTTTGTCCGTACTAGCCTGCACCAAGGCCGTGTTTGAGTGGAACTGGAGTGAAGCTGAAGCATTGTTCAAGAGATCGCTTGAGACCCAACCCCGAAGCGAGCTCTCGGGGCATTTGTTCGCCTTGTTTTTGCTTTTGCCGATGGTCCGGATCGATGAAGCTCTCGGCGTCCTCGAAGACACAAAACGAATCGATCCGCTCTCTCTCTTCGTACCGGCAACCAAAGGTCCAGTGCTTTTGATGGCGAGAAGAATTTCAGAGGCGGAACTCGAATATCGCCGCGCTTTGGATCTGGACGCTAATTTCTGGCGAGCGATCGTCGGACTGGGGCGTTGCCATGAAGCTCGCGGGAACTATGAAGAGGCAATCGTCTGTTACGAACGAGCGATGGCGATTTCAGACAATGTTCCTACAGCCATAGGAGCGCTGGGCCGAGTCTATGCACTCGCGGGAAGAACGAGGGACGCTCAGCTACTATTGGACAAATTGGACGACCTTGCGAAGCATCGTTACGTGTCGCCATACGGACGTGTATTGATTCATTTAGGACTGGGAGACGACAAGGTTTTCCACTGGCTGGAACGCAGCTGCGACGAGCGTGCAGGCTGGCTTATCTACCTGGCAACAGATCCACGATTCGATCCATTGCGTGAGGATCCACGCTTTCACTCCATTCTCCAAAGGCTGCACTTACCACGAGTCGTGTTTTCAACAAACGTTCCAGCGGGCCATGATCAACGATTGAAACCGTTTCAAACTTGTTGATCACTGACAGGTCAAGCACACTGTTTTCGGGTGCAAGATGTCACTGGCCGCAGCTTTGACTCGTTCTCGAAATCGAAACCCTGAGAAGGCCGCCATCGTGTTTGGCGAGCAAGCGTGGACTTATGCGGAGCTCGACGAACTTACCGATAACGTAGCCTGCAATTTGCTGGCGGCGGGACTGGAACCAGGCGACAGGGTCGCATTTCATATTTCGAACGGGCCGGAACTTGCTTTTGGCTACCTCGGATGCCTGAAAGCGGGGGGAATTGCGGTTCCTATCAACACACGGCTAAAGGGACCGGAGATCGACTACATTCTTCGTCACAGCGGATCGGCTTTTTACATCGGCCAACGGGATCTTTATGTTGAGGCCGCAAGCTCCTGTTCAGCGATCGCTGCTCTTGAACTCCGTTATCTAACGGGCGATTCGGAGGGTATGCAGACACGTTCTTTCAAAGAACTTTTGCGGCCGATAGCTGGCTTTCTTCCGTTTCCGGAGATCACGCCCGATCAGGCCGCCGCAATTCTCTACACGTCCGGCACGACTTCTCGGCCAAAGGGAGTCATTCATACGCATGAGAGCCTGTTACAAACCGCACTCGCCATGCGTAACATGCATCTCGATCAGGATCAAGTGGCGGCCGTCATGTCATCCATGTCGCACCTGATTGGATTCGGGATGATGTTTTTGTCAGGTCTGCTCAACGGAGCAACAGTGGTGATCACTCAGCCATTCGATTTCAAAGGTGTTCTGGAAGCCTATGAACGCTGGGGATGCACTTTCACCTTAGGGCTTCCCGTAATGTTCCATGGCTTACTTCACGAGCAGGCTGAGCGACCCCGAAATGTGACATCGGGACGATTCTTTTTCTGCGGTGGAGACTCCGTGACTCCGACACTTCAGGACTCTTTTCAAATTGCCTTGGGCCCTGTGTGTGAAGTTTACGGCATGACGGAGATAACTCCTGCAGCCTGGAATCGGCCGAATGACGTCAGGGTTGGTTCCATTGGCCGCCCCGGTGACGGAATTGCATTTCGATTAGTTGATTCCGCTGGTCATGACGTGACACCCGGAGAGGTGGGAGAAATTTGCGTTCAAGGTCCGCATCTGATGACCGGCTATTGGCACGATCCGGACGCTACCGCAGCGGCTATCAAGAACGGCTGGTTCCATACCGGCGATCTGGCAAGGTGCGATGCCGACGGCGTCTATTGGTTCGCAGGTCGCAAGAAAGAAATCATCGTTCGCGGGGGAAGCAATATCTCCCCACAAGAGGTCGAGGCGGCGCTCTGCCAACATCCGGCGGTATATGAAGTAGGTGTCGTGGGCCGACGGGATGAAGTCTGGGGAGAAGTTGTAGTCGCCTTTGTTGTTTTGCGAGCGGGCCAGGCTGTGGCTGAGGCTGAGTTGATTGCGTTCGCGCGAAAACGATTGGCGGATTACAAGACTCCCGAAAGCATCATCTTTCGGGATGAACTGCCCAAAGGCCCGAGCGGCAAGATTCAGCGACGCGCTCTGCGCCAGGAAGAAAGCGCGTTCGCACCGGGAGTTTGAGCTTTCTTCAAATTTCGAACGTTTGTAAAAGGAGAGAATTCCATGGCAACCGCAACGTCCAGTATCCCGAAGTCCAGAGCGATCGACACGAAAACCGGACTCCTTATCGGCAACGAGTGGGTTCCAAGCGAGTCGGGCAAGACATTCACGACTTTCAACCCCGCGACAGGCGAGGCGTTAGCAGAAATATCCGAAGCCGACGCCAAGGATGTGGACAAGGCGGTCAAGGTGGCTCGAGACGCTTTTGAACGCGGTCCATGGCGTAAGAAGACCGCATCGGAGCGCGGGCGTCTCATGAACCGGCTCGCCGACCTGATCGAGGAGAATGCAGAGGAGCTTGCGGTCCTTGAAACGCTTGATAACGGAATGCCGCTGACTGTAGCGCGGCATGCGGCTGTGCCGCTCATCGTCGCCCACTTCCGATACTTCGCCGGATGGGCCGACAAGAATCATGGCAAAACGATTCCAATCAACGGCGATTACTTCTGCTACACAAGGCATGAGCCGGTTGGCGTTGTGGGGCAGATCACCCCGTGGAACTTTCCGCTTCTCATGTACGGCATGAAGCTCGGGCCGGCGCTGTCGATGGGCAATACTGTCGTGCTCAAACCGGCCGAGCAGACTCCCCTGACTGCGTTGCGGCTTGGGGAACTCATCATCGAGGCCGGCTATCCACCGGGAGTCGTGAATATCCTGCCGGGTTATGGGCCGACGGCTGGAGCGGCTATCGCCAATCACATGGACATCGATAAAGTCGCCTTCACCGGCTCGGGAGAAGTGGGCCATCTGATTCTGGAGGCAGCGGGCAGGTCCAATCTCAAACGGGTCAGTTTGGAACTTGGCGGCAAGAGCCCGAACATCGTATTCGCGGACGCCGATATGGATCAGGCGATCGAAGGCAGCCATTTCGCGCTCTTTTTCAATCAGGGCCAGGCTTGCTGTGCAGGTTCGCGCCTGTTTGTAGAAGACAAAGTCTACGATGAATTTGTCGAGAAGAGTGTGGCTCGCGCGAGCAGGCGCACGGTGGGCGATCCCTTCGATGCAAACACAGAGCAGGGGCCGCAGATCGACGGCACGCAATTTGACAAGGTCATGTCCTACATCGATTCGGGCAAGTGCGAGGGCGCCGAATTACTTACCGGCGGCAAGCGCGTGGGAGACCGCGGATACTTCATCGAGCCAACTGTGTTTGCCAACGTGAAGGACGACATGAAGATCGCCCGCGAAGAAATTTTTGGACCGGTGATGAGTATCATCCCGTTCCATGATATTGACGAGGTCGTAGAGCGGGCCAACAACACAAAGTACGGCCTCGCAGCCGGCGTTTGGACGCGAGACATTGGCAAGGCGCACGCCATCGCTAATAGCGTCCGCGCTGGGACGGTGTGGGTCAACTGCTTCGACGTTTTCGACGCGGCTGCTCCATTCGGGGGCTACAAGCAGTCCGGCATCGGCAGGGAAATGGGTGAATATGCGCTGCAGCAGTATACGGAGGTTAAGACGGTCACCGTCAAGCTGTAGCTTGAGCAGTCGTACAGGCCGTAAGACGACTCCATCCACTAGATCGTCTCGCAAAGGCCAATACCGGGGCCAATAGAGTGTGCGTGAGACGCCTCTGGCCTTCCTTTCATCTCGCGCATTTACACTGCAGAAGCAGCGCATGCGCATTGTTCTCTCCAGCTTCGGCACTCTTGGCGACATTCATCCTCTCATAGCCCTCTCGCTCGAGTTGCAGCGGCGGGGGCATGTTCCAGTCCTGGCAGTCCCGGAACTCTTCCGGTCTAAGATCGTTTCGCTGGGCCTGGAGTTCGCGCCCGTGGGCCCCATCCTCGACCCGGAGGACAATCGCCTGGTGGCCATGCTGATGGATATTCGCAAGGGAACCGAGCGCACCCTGCGCGAGATATTGTTCCCCGCCATTCGGCAAAGCTACCTGGAACTGCTCGCAGCCGTCGAGGCCAAAGGTGGCGCCGACCTGATGCTCGCCGGGGAGCTGGTCTATCAGGCCCCCATCGTGGCCGAGGTGACCGGCATTCCCTGGGCGTCGCACGTGCTTGCGCCGCTGTCTTTTTTTTCTCGGTATGATGCGCCTGTGCTGCCGCCTTATCCCATGTTGGCGCGGCTGCAACCAGCCCTACCCGGGATGGGAAGAGTCATCGCCCGGTTCGCGCGTTGGGTAACCCGAAGCTGGCCAGAGCCGATCTATCAGCTGCGTGCTGAGCTCGGCCTGGGCCGCGGCCCCGATCCCATCTTTGAAGCGAAGCACTCGCCGTATCTTGTCCTTGCCATGTTTTCTCCCTTGCTGGGCGAGCCCCAGCCGGATTGGCCGGCCGCCACCAAGGTGACCGGATTCGTTTTCTACGATGGTGATGCCGGGCAACGGGAATTACCTCCGGCGGTTGAGCAGTTCCTGCAACAAGGACCCCCTCCGTTGGTCTTTACCCTGGGCTCGGCCGCTGTTCTCGATGCCGGCGACTTTTACCAGCAGAGCGCACTGGCCGCGGCCTCGCTCGGCCAGCGCGCCGTGCTCCTGGTAGGCAGCGATCCGCGCAATATCCCCGCGGAGGTTCCGCAAAATGTGTGCGTGGCTAACTACGCGCCCTATTCGAGGCTTTTTCCTCGTGCTTCGGCCATCATCCACCAGGGCGGAGTGGGCACCACCGCGCAAGCACTCATGTCCGGCAAACCCATGCTGGTGATGCCCTACAGCCACGATCAGCCGGACAATGCGCGCCGGGTCCGCCGTTTGGGTGTGGCTCGCGTGATCAGAAGGCGGCGGTACACAGCCGAAATAGCGGCGCGTAAGATCGCCTTGCTGCTGGAGAGCCCGCGCATGCGCCGGCGAGCAAACCGGATTGGCGAACAGCTCCGCCGTGAGGACGGATTGAACGCCGCTTGTGATGCGCTTGAAGCGCTGGGGAAAAAACCGTCACTGATTCGGAGAGATCAAAAGATGCCGGCCCGTTCACAATGCTTCCTGTTTTGGTGCAGCTGCGAAATGCCACCGCCCACGAGCGCTTTCCACATCTTGAAAACGTCACGAATCGTCACGCCCGCTTTAAAATTCAATAACCATGTCTGAAGATGTAGTGCTGCGGCTGCTTGCCTCTGCTTTGCCACAGCTCGAAGCGTCCTTTCGCGATCTGCCCCCGTCCCCGGCGCCCGACTCTCCTACCGGTTCCATGGCCGCCGTGATGAGCCAGGTGGCCGAGAGAATGGCGGACAACTTTCCCTACTTTCATCCTCTCTATGCGGGCCAGATGCTCAAGCCGCCCCACCCCCTGGCTCGTGCCGCCTACGCTCTCGCCATGGCCATCAATCCCAACAACCACGCACTCGACGGCGGCCGCGCGAGCTCGCGCATGGAGGTAGAAGCGGTTCGCGCCATTGCCGCCATGTTTGGCTGGACCCAATATCTGGGGCATCTCACCAGCGGCGGAACCTTTGCCAACCTCGAAGCACTTTGGGTCGCCGGTCAGCTGGCTCCCGGCAAGCGTGTCGTTGCTTCGGAGCAGGCGCACTATACGCATGGCAGAATCAGCGCCGTTCTCGGCCTGCCCTTCACCGCCGTTTCCGCGGGCCAGGATAGCCGCATGGATCTTGCGGCGCTCGAGTCCGCACTGAAAAAAGGGGATGTCGGCACAGTCGTTGTGACTCTGGGCGCCACGGCCACCGGCGCTGTCGATCCGCTGCATGAAGTGCTTGCCCTGCGCAACAGCTATCCTTTTCGCGTACACGTCGATGCAGCTTATGGCGGATACTTCACCCTGGTCTCGAACCTGGGCGAAAACGCAGCACGAGCCTTTGCCTGCCTGGCCCAGGCCGACTCCATCGTGGTCGATCCACACAAGCATGGCCTGCAACCGTACGGCTGCGGCTGCATTCTCTTTCGCGATCCGGCCGTGGGCCGCTTCTATAAACATGACTCGCCGTATACCTACTTCAGTTCGGAGGATCTTCATCTGGGCGAAATCAGCCTGGAGTGCTCGCGTGCCGGCGCTTCGGCTGTCGCATTGTGGGCCACACAACAGTTGCTCCCGCTCGTCAAGGCAGGTGAATTTGCCGGCGGATTACGCGCGAGCCGGGAGGCGGCGATACTCATGCATCAAAAAATCTCCGCCGACAACCGTTGGCTCGCTCCCTTCCCGCCGGAGCTCGACATCCTGGTCTGGGCAGTGCGCGCCGACAGCGTTGCTGCATCATCGCGGCTGGCGCAACATGTCTTTGCTGCCGCGGCCCGCGACAACCTTCATCTCGCGCTGGCCCAGTTGCCCTGCAGATTCTTTCCTCCCGATTCGTGGACAGACCAGCACCAGCATGAGGTCGTTACCTGCCTCCGTTCCGTCCTCATGAAGCCGGAACATCTTGATTGGTTGCCGATGATCTGGAGCAAACTGAGCCATGCGACCGATGAGGTGCTGGCTCAATCTCGAACGCCAGATAGCGCCGTCATCCCTCGCTGACCCCATGTTGACGCGCTGAAATGGAAAATCTGTGGAATTGTGCTCCCACGGAAGCACTAGACCGCTTAACAGAAGTGTCAGTTCGATTCGTGATAAAAGCCAGCCGGTCGATGGTTAGAATAGACACTACTTCGGTACATTCGGACGACTTGGCTTGGCTGTCAGGGGGCCTTGTCTTACATTTTGCGAGTCCCACAGTTTGCGAGTGAAGATCTCGTCGAAGGCAGTGCCTGAAGTGGTTTCATCGTAGGGTTTGGACCGAGGGGAAAACGTTTTCGTGGTCCCACAGTTGGGGGCACACTCAGCAACCGCGGAACCAGTAAACAGGGAGACAGGCAGGATGCATTTTTCGAACCAGCAGCGCGACTTTTCTTCGAACGGCCTCTCTGAGCAAGGGGGCATCGTAGCCTATTTTTCGATGGAAATCGCCATCGCCCCGGATATGCCCACATACAGCGGGGGACTCGGTGTGCTCGCAGGAGACACCATGCGGTCCGCAGCCGATCTCGGCTTGGGACTATGCGCCGTCACGCTACTGCATCGCAAAGGATATTTCCACCAACACCTCGACCCGCAGGGAGTCCAGAGTGCGGAAGATCAGCCGTGGCCGCTGGAAAAATTCCTGCAACTGGAGAAAGCTCTCGTCGAGGTGACGATTGAGGACCGCCCGGTCATGGTCCGTGCCTGGCGCTACGATCTCGAGGGAGTCACCGGTCACACGATTCCCATCTATTTGCTCGACACCGATATGCCGGAGAACGATCCGCGCGATCGCGAGCTCACCGATCAACTCTACGGTGGGGATACGGATTATCGGCTTCGCCAGGAAGCCGTTTTGGGAATCGGCGGGGTGCGCATCCTCGAAGCCCTCGATTATGACGTGAACGTGTACCACATGAATGAAGGTCATGCGGCGCTCCTGACTGTCGGCTTGATGGAACTTCAGTTAGGCGGTGATCTCACCCGGCCCATCGGCGAGCGTGATGCAGAGGCAGTCCGTGACCGCTGCGTGTTCACCACCCACACCCCGGTGCCGGCAGGACATGACCGATTTTCGTTGGAGCAGATGCACCGGATTCTCGGTCCCGAAGTTGCCAGCTTGCTGGAGCGCATGGGCGGTTGTCACGACGGGATGCTTAATATGACGTACGTCGCCCTGGCGTCGTCGCGCTTTGTGAACGGCGTTGCCATGCAGCACGGCAAGATCTCGCGTGAAATGTTTCCCGACTACGCCATCGATGCCATCACCAACGGTGTGCACGCGGCCACATGGACTGCCCCTCCCATGCAGGCGATCTTCGATCGCAGCATTCCGCGCTGGCGCAAAGACAATTTTCAGTTTCGCTACGCGATCGATATCCCCTTGCGTGAGATCGAAAAGGCACATGCCCAGTCGAAGCAGAATCTGATCGACGCCGTGGCGCAGAGGACCGGGATCACGCTGCGCAGCAACGTCTTCACCATCGGCTTCGCCCGCCGGGTGGCCACCTATAAAAGGGCCGACTTGTTGCTGACCGATCCCGAGCGCATCGTTCACCTGGCGGAGAAATTCCGCGGCATGCAGATTCTCTTCAGCGGCAAGGCGCATCCGCACGACGAGCCAGGCAAAAAGCTGATCCAGGAAATCTTTGAAGTGGCCGCGCGGCTTGACTCCGACGCCCTTAAGATCGTCTACCTGGAAAACTATGAATGGAGACTGGGGGCGATGCTCACCGCGGGCGTCGATCTCTGGCTGAATACACCCCGGCGCCCCTTTGAGGCCTCAGGCACCAGCGGGATGAAGGCGGCGCTCAATGGCGTCCCCAGCCTCAGCGTCCTTGATGGCTGGTGGGTCGAGGGTTGCATTGAGGGTGTCACCGGCTGGGCCATACCGGATAGCGATACGCCGGAACATGAGGTTGCCAGTCTTTACCAGCAACTTGAGTCCACCATCCTTCCGCTCTATTACGGAAATCCCGAGCAGTGGCGGAACGTGATGCGCTCCACCATCGCGCTCAACGGCTCCTTCTTCAATACACATCGCATGCTCCAGGAATACATTTCAAACGCCTACTATCCGGATCGCGGTGTCAGCATTTCGAGCGCCGCCCTGGAATCGGCCTTGGCCAAATAAGAGTGGTCTGACCAGCGACCGGACAGGGTCAGCCCCTGTCCGGTTTTTAATTGCTCGCAGCACGTGAGTCAAATTCCCGGCGCTCAACATCAAACCTGATGTTGGAGGCAAGTCAGGAACTGGTCTCCGCATGCCACTTTCATCGTGCAAAAAAACGTATAATTTGATTGTGGCTGCGAGTCCGCTCAAGAAACCCCATCTCTGCAGAGGGTTTAAGCAAAGCTCGTAAGCACCTCTCTCTCTTGGACTGAAGGCAAAATTGGCTTGACGCGGCTGCTGAATGCTCCAACGGCTGCACCGGCCAACTGTTGCCCCTGATTCCGGGAGTGGGAAGGCTTTCACAGCCCGGGACCCTGCACGACGCTCGCACAATATTCGCCTGTTCTTCCGTCCGAGCCCGTGGGCTCTTCTTTGCCGGATTTTCACCCTTCTTCCCGCGTCATTGTGACCTCCGGAGAGAATGTCTTAGGAGTGAGCTAGCAAATGTGGATTGTTCGTCTTGCGTTGCGGCGTCCGTACACTTTCGCCGTTTTCGCGCTCTTGCTGTTAATTCTCGGTCCGCTTTCGATCCTCAATACACCCACGGATATTTTTCCTAATATTGATATTCCGGTGGTCAGTATCGTGTGGCAATACCAGGGCCTGTCTGCCGTGGACATGGCCAACCGCATCGTCACACTGACCGAACGTACACTGACCACCACCGTCGACAATATCGACCACATTGAATCGCAATCGTTAGTGGGCGTTGCGGTGGTGAAGGTTTATTTCCAGCCCAAGGTGACGCTGGCCACGGCCATCGCGCAAATCACGGCGGTGTCGCAGACTCAGTTGCGGCAGCTCCCTCAGGGAACAACTCCGCCCCTCATCATCACGTACACCGCGTCGAGCGTGCCTATTCTGCAGCTTGGGCTGTCCGGTCAAGGGCTCTCCGAACAGCAGTTGAATGACTTTGGCCTGAATTTCATCCGCACGCAATTTGCCACGATTGAGGGCGCTGAGAGCCCCTTCCCCTACGGCGGCAAGCAGCGGCAGGTGCAGGTTGATCTGAATCTGCAGAAGCTGCAGGCACGGGGACTTTCGCCAACCGACGTGGTCAGCGCCATCGGCGCCCAGAATCTGATTTTGCCCTCTGGAACCGTGAAAGTGGGAACGTTCGAGTACCAGCTGGCCACAAATAGCGCCCCCACCACCATCGAGGCCCTGAACGATCTCCCCATCAAAAGTGTGAATGGCGCCATCGTTTACATCCGGGATGTTGCCCATGTACGCGACGGGTTTCCACCCCAAACCAACATTGTTCGTGTGGACGGCCAGCGTGCCAGCCTGATGACAGTGCTCAAGAACGGCAACGTTTCGACCCTGGACGTCATTTCCAGGATTCGCGCGATGTTGCCGATGATTGCCAGCCAGCTGCCGCCACAGCTGCGCATTACACCCTTGTCGGATCAGTCCATTTTTGTACGGGGCGCCATCACCGGGGTGGTGCGCGAGGGCATCATCGCCGGCTGCCTCACGGGCGTCATGATCCTGGTATTTCTCGGCAGCTGGCGCAGTACCCTCATCATCGCGGTTTCTATTCCTCTTTCCATCCTGGTTTCGTTAATCGTCCTCGGGGCTTTGGGCGAGACCATCAACATCATGACCCTGGGTGGGCTGGCGCTCGCGGTGGGCATCCTGGTCGACGACGCCACCGTGGAAATCGAAAACATCAATCGCAATCTCGAAGAAGGCAAGGAGGTGGAGCAGGCGATCCTCGACGGCGCCGCGCAGATTGCCATTCCCGCATTTGTCTCCACCCTCTCGATCTGTATCGTCTTTGTCCCCATGTTCTTCATGGGTGGAGTGGCCAAGTATCTGTTTGTGCCCTTGGCTGAAGCTGTGATCTTTGCCATGCTGGCCTCTTATTTTCTATCCCGCACCGTGGTTCCCACTATGGCCAAGTACCTTCTCCATGAGCATGACCCGGCCGGGGAGAAGAAGAAGCACCAAAGCCGCAATCCACTGGTCCGCGCGCAGCTGGCGTTCGAGCGTAGGTTTGAACAGATTCGCGTCTTCTATTTCCGCGTGTTGCAGCTCGCCATCGCGCACAGCACGGTTTTTCTGATTCTTTTCTTCGTTTTTACTCTCGGCTCTTTTGCTTTGCTGTATCCGTGGCTGGGCCAGGATTTCTTTCCTTCAGTTGACTCAGGTTCGTTCAAGCTGCACATGCGTGCGCAGACCGGCACCCGCATCGAAGAAACCGCCCGGCTGTGCGATGAGATTGATAATGCCATTCGCAGGGAAATCCCAAAGAGTGAACTGGTCAGCATCATCGACAACATCGGCATCCCCTACTCCGGTTTGAACCTTTCCTACACCAGCACCGGTGTGGTCGGTGCTGCGGATGCGGACATCACGGTGGCGCTCGCCGAAAAACACCATCCCACGGATATGTATGTGCAGAGACTCCGGACCAAGCTGACCGCGGAATTTCCGGGGACCATCTTCTATACCTTGCCCGTGGATATGGTGACGCAAATCCTGAACTTTGGCCTTCCGGCTCCAATCGACATCCAGGTAATCGGCCACGACCTGCAGGGCAATCGCGAGTTCATCAATCGCCTTCTGAGAGACATAATTTACGTGCCCGGAACGGCTGATCTCCATATCCAGCAGCCCTTCAATGATCCGGAGTTTCTTGTGGATGTGAACCGCTCCAAGGCGCAGGATATTGGGTTGACGCAGCGGGATGTGGCCGGCAGCCTGCTGGTCTCAACCAGCGGCAGCTTTCAGACCACTCCTACTTTCTGGCTCGATCCAAGAAACGGTGTTAGTTACAACATTGCGGCCCAGACCCCGCAATACGATTTGCAGTCTCTTTCTGACCTGGAAAATATCCCCGTGACCACGCCCGGTGCCGGGGTCACAACCATCCCCAGTCCAAATGCTTCGGTAGGTGCAGCCAACTTTACGCCGGTCACCACCGGCGCCGCTTCCTCCAACGCACCTGGGGTGCAGCCGATCCAGATTCTGGGCAACTTGGCCAACTTCGTACGCGCCGCGGAACCGGCTAACGTAAGTCACTACAACATTGCGCCGGTACTGGATATCTACGGCAATGTGGTGAACAGCGATCTGCGCAGCGTGTCTGACAAAATTGCTGCGATTGTGGAACAACATCGCAAAGAGCTGCCCCGTGGTTCGCAGGTAGTGCTTCGCGGCCAGGTGCAGACCATGAATTCATCCTTCATCGGGTTGACCAGCGGCCTGGCATTTTCCATCCTGTTGGTATATCTGCTCATCGTGGTGAATTTCCAGTCGTGGCTTGATCCGTTCATGATCATTGCTGCGCTGCCTGCCGCGTTGTGCGGCATTGCCTGGATGTTGTTCATCACCCACACGCACATCAGCGTGCCTGCTCTCACCGGCTCCATCATGACCATGGGCGTGGCCACGGCGAATTCCATCCTGGTGATCAGTTTCGCTCGCGAGCAAATGGAAGAGAATGCCGGCGACGCCCGCGACGCCGCCCTGCGCGCCGGGTATACACGATTTCGTCCGGTGCTCATGACCGCTCTGGCCATGATTATCGGAATGGTGCCGATGTCCTTGGGACTGGGCGACGGCGGAGAGCAAAATGCTCCCCTCGGCCGGGCGGTTATCGGTGGATTGCTGTTCGCGACCGCGGCCACCCTGTTCTTTGTGCCCACATTCTTTAGCGTGATCCATGGATGGCTTGGGAAGCGCCGCAAACGGGCCGCAGCAAACTTGCCGAGTCTGGAAGACTAGAAATGGAAGAGAGCAAAGAGATGAATCAGGAAAGACGAGTTGAGCAGCCACAACCGGCGAATGAAGCACCTGGCGTGCCTCCTGACGCTCCGCCTCTCTCCGGCCGCGTTGCCCTGCTCCTGATCGTGGTTCTTCTGCTGGTAGGCGTGGTCATCGTGGTTGCCGGGATCGTGCCGCGGGTGCGCGCTCGCACCACGTTAAAGGATCAGACCGACGCGCTCGCTGCTCCCACGGTGATTGCCATTCCCCCCAAGCCAGGCACTACCGGACAAGAGCTCATATTGCCCGCCAACATTTATGCCTACAGCGATGCGCCGCTCTATCGCACGCACCGACGGTTATCTCAGCAAGTGGTTTTTCGATATTGGCGCCCATGTCCGCCAGGGCCAGCTGCTGGCCATCATCAGTTCGCCGGAAGTGGACAAGCAACTGCTGCAGGCGCGCGCGGACCTGAACACAGCGGAAGCCAACGCCGGTTTGGCCAAGACCAATGCCGGCCGCTACCAGGGATTGCTTACGCAGAACGCCGTCTCGAAGCAAGACACCGATACTTTCACCAGCCAGGCGGAATCCACCAGCTCCGCGGTAAAGTCCGCTCAGGCAAACGTGCAACGTCTGGAGGAGCTGCAGGCCTTCGAGAAGATCTATGCGCCCTTTAGTGGAGTGATCACCGCCCGCGGTGTCGATGTCGGGCAGCTGATCAACTGCCGGGGCCGGCACCGTGATGTTTCGCATCTCGGCCATCGACACGTTGCGTGTTTATGTCAACGTTCCGCAAATTTATTCGCAGACCGCGGTTCCCGGGACTACAGCCACGCTTACGTTTTCCGAATTTCCCGGCCAGACATTTACCGGCAAAGTCGTGCGCTCTGCGCGGGCCATTGACCCCAGCTCACGTACCCTGCTGGTAGAGATCGATGTCGACAACCGCAGTGGCAAGCTCATGCCCGGGGCCTACGCTGAGGTCCGCATGAATGTGCACGAGACGGTCGTCCCGATGATCATTCCGGTCTCCGCTCTGATCTTCCGCAGCCATGGTTTGCAGGTGGGTACGGTGGTCAACGGGCCGAACGGAGACCAGGCCAAACTCGTACAGGTGACAATCGGCCAGGACGATGGGTCAACGGTGCAAATCATCGACGGCCTCACCGCCGACTCGCGCGTCATCGAGAATCCGCCGGACTCGTTGATCGATGGAGAACCAGTGCGCGTGGTTCAGCCTGCGAAGCAGTCCTCTGGGGGCGCTTCGGAATGAAGCTTCCGCATATTTGTTTCGGTGGCCTTGTTTTGGTTGCAACGCTGCTCGTTTCCGGATGCACCGTAGGGCCCAACTACCATAAGCCCGACGCACCCACCGCGCCTGCCTTTAAGGAGAGCGCCGTGGTCCCTCCACCCAATCTTCCCGATGGTGGATGGAAGCAGGTGAGTCCCAATGACAGCGCGCTGCGGGCCAACTGGTGGGAAATTTATCAGGATCCACAACTGGACAAGCTGGAGCAGCAGGTTGCTGTTTCCAACCAGACGCTCAAGGCTTCCTATGAGCAGTACATGCAGGCCCGGGCGGCCATCCAGGTGTCTCGAGCGCAGTATTTCCCCACTGTGCAGGCCGGTCCGTCGGCTGCACGCGACCGCCAATCGCAAAACCGTCCGCTCTATGTTCCAGGCAGCAAGACGACCTACAACGACCTGTTTCTGCAAGGCCAGGTTTCCTGGGAGCCCGATCTATGGGGCAACATCCGCAGGCAGGTAGAAGCGCAGCGGGCGACCGCTCAGGCCACGGCTGCGGATCTGGCGAACGTCGAACTAAGCCTGCGCTCTGAGTTGGCATTGGATTACTTTGAGATGCGGGGCCTTGACACCCAGCAGCGATTGCTCGACAACACTGTGCAGCAATTCGAACAGTATCTGGAGTTGACCAAGACACGGTTCGCAGGCGGAGTAGCGACCGAATCGGATGTGGCCCTGGCGCAGACCCAGCTTGACCAGACGCGCGCCCAGGCCATTGACGTAGGCGTCGCGCGCGCCCAATTTGAGCATGCCATCGCTACGCTCACCGGTGTCCCGGCATCCAGTTTCTCCCTGCCGCCTGCGCCCCTCGATTTGGCACTGCCACAGGTACCAGTAGGTGTGCCGTCGCAATTGCTCGAACGCCGTCCCGACGTCGCTGCCGCCGAACGGCGTGCGAATGCCGCGAACGCCCAGATAGGCGTAGCGATCGCAGCCTACTATCCCACCATCAATCATCGGCGGCACGGGCGGCTTTGAAAGCAAGAACGCCACTACATTGATCCAGGGACCTAGCTCGCTTTGGTCGCTGGGTGGTTCCGCCGTAGAGTTGTTGTTCGACGCCGGCAGACGGCATGCACTCACCAATGAGGCCCGGGACGTCTACGAACAGAACACAGCCAACTATCGGCAGACTGTGCTGCAGGCGTTTCAGGAGGTCGAAGACAATCTTTCCGGGCTTCGCATCCTGAACAGCGAGTCAGCAGCACAACAACGCGCAGTGGAGTCGGCCCGGCGTTCCCTGAGCATTTCAACCAATCGTTACAAGGGCGGCGTGACCACGTACCTTGAAGTGATTACGGCGCAGACCACGCAGTTGTCCAACGAGCGAACCGCGGCAGACATTACCACCCGGGAATTTGTCTCCAGCGTGCAGCTGGTCAAGGCCCTGGGTGGAGGCTGGGACACGACCAAGTTGCCCACTCGCTGAGTCGAGGTGGTACGGGCTAAAGAGCGTGTGTGAGAACTCCAGTTCCAAACCTAGTCCCGTAGGGACGGCTGAACTTAGCCCAGGACGCGAGTCCTGGGTTGGATTTGGAAGGACGACCAGTCCCGAAGGGACGGCTGAAAATAGGCCGCGACGCGATCCCGGATAATCTTCAGCCGTCCCTACGGGACTTAGTCATGTTTGATGGCGTACCCAGGACTAACGTCCTGGGCTAAGTTCAGCCGTCCCTCCGGGACTAAACTCCCAAATTCTGGTTCTCACACAGACTCTTTAGCCCGTACATAAACCCACCAAAATCATTTGGCCTTTAGGCCCTGAGGTACGCTTTGTCCACCCTCCCCGAAATGTAGAAACTTCAGCCTTGTGAATTCGAATTGGGCAGCGACCCGGTGGTGAAGACCTGCTCTGCCCGTCCGGCGGAGATGCGGTAGATCACGAATTCCCGATCGCGGTGTCTGCGCAATTCAAAAACCAGGTCTCCCCGATTGTCGGCCTTGGCATCGACCGCATCCACCAACCGCATTCTCGGCGTCACGTCGAGGTGATCGTCATCGGTCACAGACTTGAAAACGACCTTGGGCACGCCGTTGAAGTCCGGCTGGGCGATCAGCGTAACGTATTTCACTTTGCCGTCCTTATCTGTGGTCTCCCCCGAGAAAACCAGCGTTGCCCCACCGCTGTAAGTGAGCTCATAAGCCTTGAACCGCTCGTTGGTAAACACCGGCTTGGGAGCGGCCGCCGCTGTGGTAGCTGTCCTGCGCCTCTGTGCAGCAGTAGTTGCCCGTGTGGCTCTTCGGCGTGGTCTTCGCTGGGGGCGCCGCGGCCGCAATGACGCCGGCAGCCGCAATCTCCATTTGTTCCTTCATCTTGTCGGAGTCACCCGGGTCGGACCACAGATACACAAAAGGATGCGCCTCCCCCTCGCCGGCATCCGAGACCGCGATCATTTGCTGCAGCCCCGTGGGTACTCCCGTGAGCTGGGCAGGTTGAATATCGTCCTTCGGCGTTTGCTGCCCGTGAGCCATGTGCGGCCGGTCCGGATCGGCGACCCCGAGCGGGACCTCGGGTGCTGCAGTATCCCCGGTGCTGGCGCTACTGGCAGGGGCTGATGAGGATGAGTCCGAGCGCTTGCGCAGGGTAGGACGATCCGGATCGCGGGCAGACGAATTGCTCGGAGCCGGTGGATTCGTAGAAGCGGAGGATGAATCTGTAGACGCAGAGCTGCCGCTCGAGTCACGGCCCTTGAAGTGAGGCCGTTCGTTCCCTGCCTCGGTCACCACCTGGGGCAGGTTTCGGCCTTGCTTCGGCTTCGCCTTTTTGGGGGGAGGAGCCATTGGTTTCCACGAACCATAGCCGAACCAGTAGCCGTCCACATCCTGTGCCGTGTTGATGTCGAACAAACCACGGGCGATCCCGGCATCCTGCAGTACGTACTCGGTTCCCGGTGCGAGCGCCAGCGGCTCCGGCTTGGCCAGGTAGAGCCCTCCAGGCTGATACTGTTCCCCATCGAAGACGGATATCGGGATGATCCGGCTGGCGCTCGGCTTACCCATATCGCCCGTCCACTCGAGCACGGCGATTGCGCGAACGCCAGGGGCCTTCTTCTTGGCATTTTCGACATGGCCGGGATACTGGGCGTACGCCGGCGCGGCCAGCGTAAGCAGCATAGCGAGACTGCTCGCGGCTTTCATCATCATGGAATAATCTCGTTGCATTGCATCTCGTTTAGGGGAAGGACCTTTTCATGGAAGTGAACGACAAAGTCGCCGACTTCACGCTTCAAACGGACGAAGACAAAACCGTACATCTGAAGGACTACAGCGGCAAACCAGTAGTGCTTTTCTTCTATCCCAGGGCCGACACTCCCGGCTGCACCATCGAAGCCTGCGGCTTTCGCGACGTCTTCAAGAAGATACAGCAGGCAGGCGCCGTTGTTCTCGGTATCTCGCGCGACACGCCGAAGGCGCAGAAGAAGTTCAGAGAGAAGTACAACTTGCCCTACACCCTCCTTGCAGATGTAGACGAAGTAGTCTGCAAACAGTTTGATGTTCTCAAGCAAAAGAATATGTACGGCAAGAAAGTGATCGGCATTGAGCGGACCACCTTCCTCATCGGACCGGACCAGAAGCTGCTGAAAATCTTTCCCAAAGTAAAGCCGGAGGGGCACGCCGAGGAGGTACTTGCCGCTGTCAAAGCCGCTCGTGGCTAAAGCCCGGGCCAGGACGACGCTCGTTTCCCGAAACTTTTATCTGGATTCCCCTGACCTCGTCGCCCAGAAGTTGCTGGGAAAGCTGCTTGTCAGAGGAGAAATGGTCGGGCGCATCGTCGAGGTGGAAGCCTATTTCGGGGAGACCGACGCTGCGGCGCATGCTTTTGCCGGCAAAACGGCAAGAAACGCTGTCCTCTTCGGACCGCCCGGCTATGCCTACGTCTACTTCATCTACGGGATGTATTTTTGCCTGAATGTTTCCTGCGAACAAGAGGGCCGTGGGGCTGGCGTCTTGTTTCGCGCACTGGAGCCAATCGCCGGTCTGGAGACAATGGCGAGGAACCGCGGACTGGACGCCACCGCGGTCGCCGCGCTGACCTCCGGACCTGGGCGCCTATGCCAAGCCTTCGGGGTGACCCGAGACCGGGACAACGGTGCCGATTTCACGTCACCAAACTCCGATCTGCAAATCAGGGACGATGGTTTTCTAGCCGGCGACGTCCTGATCACACCAAGAATCGGTATCAGCAAAGCCGCCGATCGGCCGGCCCGCTTCCTCCTTGCCGGTAACCCCTTTGTTTCCAGACGGATTGTGTGATTTGGACGCAAGGCCCCGTCAAGGAACAATTGCCTCGAGAATGTCCTCTCAATTTGTGATTTTGTAAAATTCGATAAAATTCGATCTTTTTCGATTGTTTCGCGTATTTGAGTGCTTCGCTTTCCGCTTGCGCCGATTGCCAGACCGCCTTACCCGCGGGGGGATGCAGGTTAGAAATCCATAGAACTCCCGCCGCAGCGAGATGCTTGAGCGTGCTGATTTGTGACGGGGACCAGGTGTGGCACCGGACAGTGGTGATACTGTCCTTCGCTCGCGTAAGGGCCGAAACTATCGGCAGCTGCCGGCCAGGAGCGGAGACGCGAGCATCCGCTGCCTGCCGAAATCGTCTGCTGACAGGATATACCGTTGCGGGATCGAGGGTAAGGGTTCAGGACGCATTTCTGAGCCAGAGGCTACCCTTTTCGGAGACGGCGCTTGGTTTATTCGGGGTGGGGTGAGCGTAGCTAACGGAACGTCCGCAGGTTGGCACCTCGGGCTCAGAGCTAAAGCAGCAGGTTATCGATGAGCCGCGTTGTCCCCACCCGAGCCGCCACTGCCACCAGTGCCCCGGCATCGACATTCGGTATGTCCTCGAGCGTGTCAGGATCGACGATGCGGCAGTAGTCCACTTGCGCAGCAGGTTCCGCAGCGAGAACACGCAAGGCCTCAGCAAGCAGCTTGGTTGATTTATGTTCCCCACCCAGAGCCTTTTGCTGGACTGCCAACAGAGCCCGGGAAAGAACCAGCGCCTGCCGCCGCTCCTCGTCGCTCAGGTTACGGTTGCGGGAACTCATCGCCAACCCATCGGGCTCGCGAACAATTGGGCATACGTCCAATTGGACAGCAAATCGCAAATCGTTCACCATCTTGCGCAGGACAGCCACTTGAGCGGCATCCTTTTGCCCGAAGAAAGCATGCTCCGGAGTGAATATATTGAGCAGCTTAGCCACCACCGTAGCCACCCCACGAAAGTGGCCCGGACGGGAAGCTCCGTCCAGCCGGTCGCTCAAACCTGCGACTTCTACGAACGTGGTCGCGCCACTGGGATACATCTCCTGGACCGAGGGAGCGAAAACCAAGTCAACGCCCGCCGCTTCGAGCGTGCGGCAATCCTCCTCCAGGGTCCGGGGATAGCTTGCGAAGTCTTCCTTGGGGCCAAATTGGGTTGGGTTTACGAAAATCGAAACTGCCACCGCATCGCAGCTTGCCTGGGCCGCCCTCACCAGGGAAAGATGGCCTGCGTGCAAGGCCCCCATGGTGGGCACCAGCCCTAAGGTCTTGCCCGCCAGCTTGATCCGCGCGCACGCGATCCGGGTTTCAGCGATGGTGTGCAGCACCAACATGGGCTACGCCTTGCGCCGGGCCGTGCCTTCTTCCAGTAGCAAAGCCGCCATCGCTTCTTTGCCCAGATGATAGCTTTCCGCTGCACCGGGGAATTGGCGTCCTTCCACATCGTCGCGGTACCGGTGCACCGCATCCGTGATCAAGGCCGCGGCGTCACCATAGCGGCGTACGAATTTTGCGGGCGCGGAAAAGGACAGATTGACCAGATCGTGCAGCACCAGTATCTGACCGTCGCAGCAGGGTCCGGCGCCGATACCAATGGTCGGGATGTGTAAAGCAGCAGTGATCCGCTGCGCTACCTCTGCGGGAATCCCCTCCAGGACCACTGCAAACGCACCGGCGGCCTCGAGAGCGAGGGCATCCTTCACCAGGTGGTTGATAGCTACGACCGACTTGCCCTGGACCCGGTATCCGCTCATGCGGTGGACGGACTGCGGTGTAAGCCCAAGGTGTCCCACCACCGGGATCTCAGCCTCGGTGAGCTGCCGGACCAGATCAAGGCGGCTCGCCCCACCTTCAATTTTCACCGCCTGGGCGCCTGCTTCCTTCAGGAAGCGTACTGCGTTGGCGATCCCTTCCGCCGTACTCACCTGGTAGGAGCCAAAGGGCATGTCGGCAACCACCATCGCGTGCTTGACCGCGCGGCGTACAGCTCGGGTGTGAAGCAGCATCTCGTCCATGGTAACGGGGAGGGTATTGTCATAACCCATGACCACCATCGCCAGAGAGTCCCCAACGAGGATGAAGTCGACGCCGGCTTCATCCACCAGTCGCGCCGTGGCGTAGTCGTAGGCGGTCAGGGCCACGATGGGTGTGCCCTTGGATTTCTTGTCGTGAAGTGTTTGGATCGTCACCCGGCGGGCCGGGGCAGCGGACGCGGAGTGATCCGCGCTGCGGAAATGCGTGAGGCTCATGGAAAACTCCAGTGCAACTCCCCTCAGGGATGCTGCCCGATCAGTACCGCAAACCAATATACGCCGTTCGATATACTCCCGGCAAAGTGCTGACTACATTGACCCGGAGTGCAGTTCCAGGTTCTGCTTCAGGATCGCCTGAATCTCAAGATGGCCCATTTTCTGCGCCCAGGCCTCGGGTGTGGCCCAGGCTTCGGCGACCCTTCTCCCGCACGGGCGCCCCTCGCTGAATCAACAACTTAACCATTTCCGTGCGTCCCCAGCGACAAGCCCATCCCAACGGCGTCGATTTGAGCAGGTCATCGCGGATGTCCAACCGCGCACCGTGGTCTATCAACATGGCGGCAAACCGGGCCCGGTCGTCTCCAGAGAGGCCACTTTGGCGGGCGGCGGTAAAGTGCAGGGTTGTTTCGTGGCGACGATGAACGTTAGCATCCACACCGTGCTTGAGCAGTACTTCCAGGCTGCGGAAATGGCCCTCGTTTTGCGCGGGGTCCTCTCCCGCGTCGCGGATCGGTTGGATCAGGACCCAGTGCCAGCGAGGATCGTTGGATGTCCAATCGAGATGAGAAATTGCCATCGCAACGATCTCCGGACACCCGTGGCCCGCCGCCGACCAAGCCAATTCATGCGTCAGTTCTTCGTTGGGCACCTCCGCCAACAGTCTCCTCGCTTGCTCAACATCATGCGTCGCAGCGACCATGTACGGCTGTTTCCTGGCTCCTCGCTCCATCAGCAACTTCTTTACTCGGTCGTCGGCGTGGCCCCACGCACGGCTAAGCGGCCATCCAGAGGCATAAACATTTCCATTCGGATCCGCACCTCGATCAAGCAGCATCCTGGTCATCGCCAGATCGTTCGCAAACGCCGCGTGCCACAGTGGTGTACCCCAGCTTAGGGTCGGTTCTTCCAGCTCTTCTAATAGCATGCGCTCGTCTACATCGGCGCCCAGATCGAGGAGCAGTTCAGCGCTGCCCAACTGGCGATGGTTCACAGCGAGCGTCAGAAGGCCGCCGGAGAAAGTGATTTGTCTGAGTAAGCCTGGCTCAGCGGCAATGAATTGCCGGACGCGGGGCAGGTCTCCCAGAGCGACCGCCGCACGCACGGTCAGCACTGCACCATGGTCCAGCAGTAGTGCCGCGACACGTGGGAACCTTTCTGCCCGGTCATTCCGCGGATTTACTCCCAGCGAAGCATGATCGAGCGGCGCCAGGCCACTCGGGTCCTTCTTGCTCACGTTCGCCCGTCTCTGCAGCAGCCACGCAACCAGTTCCACCCGGTTCCTTCGTGCTGCCACATGCAGGGGAGTCAAACCGTCCCGGTCGCAGGCGTGGATCAGGGTGCGGTCCTGGTCCAGCAGTTGCATCGCAGTTGCATCGTCACCCTGCGCGATGGCGGCACTGATTTGGTCCTGCATGGGGGAGACCGTTGCGTTCGAACAGCTCATCTCCTCGCGCCGGTGGCGCTCCTCTTCTTCGATCACGGCGACGATATCGTCGTAGTGCCGTTCACGCGCGAGTGTCCAAGCAGACGTCGCATCGCGATGCGGATAGATGCCTTTGCGCGCGTCCGCACCGGCTTCCATGAGCAAGCGCACCATCGCGGCATCGCGCCGCAGCACTGCATAGTGCAGCCCTCGATGCTCATCGTTCCCTGCCCGGTCGATGGACACGAGTTCGGGGCGGCTGGCGAGTAAGGAGCGAACCTGCGTCATATCGCCCGTCTGCACCGCCTCGGCAAACCGGGCGATGTTCGCGCCATCGACGAAGGCCTTCAGCTTGGGCCAACTTGCAAAGCCGTATGCCCGCGCAATTACCCTCTGGGCATCGTTCAGCGCGAAGCTTTTTTCTCGAGTGCGTTCAAATCGATTCACTTCAGCAATTGCGCCGGGCTCACCGGACTGAAATGCCTGCAAAAGTTCTTTGGCTTGTTTGCGCAATTGCTCCAGGCTTGGTTGCTCGGGAAGACGGCGTGAGGACGCTGGATGGGAACCGGTGTCGGACATGACGATCTCCTTTTTGTCGCTGCCCGGTGTCCGCGTGTCGGGCTAAAAAGAAGATTCGCCTATCGAATTGTGAAGATCAGAATAGCCGGTGGGCTCAGCCCTGCCCGCGGACACGGGGACGTCCGATACGCCAACGAAAGTATAGCGCGAACACAGGATTCACGCGCCGTTCGGCCTGGGGGGAGGCAGGAAGTATTGCTTGCCCTTGATGGGCTCGGAGAGCCGCTTTAACAGCAGTGCCAGGTCTTGCTCGCGGTTCACAAAATCGATCTCTGATGTGTCGACCACCAGCAGGTCGCTGGCTGTGTAGTGGAAGAAGAAGTGTTCGTAGGCCTTCGCCACCTGCTCGATGTAGGCATCGCTGATGGCTTGCTCCTGGGTCAGGCCCTTGCGTTTGAGCCTCTGTTTCAGCACCTCGGGCGATGCCTGCAGATAAATCACCAGGTCTGGCGTCGGCACTTCGTTGCGAAAATCCTGATAGTAGCGGTTGTAAAGCGCCAACTCTGCATCGCTGAGATTGATGTAGGCGAAGAGCTTGTCCTTCTCAAACAGGTAGTCAGCCACGATTGGCCAGGGATCACTGCCGGCCAGATCTTTCGCTGCCTGGCGCATCTGGTCGTACCGTTCCACCAGGAACCACATTTGGGTGGCCAGAGCCATTCCGCTCATTTCCTGGTAAAAGCGGTCGAGGAAGGGATTGTTCTCCGGTTCTACGATTCGCCGGGCGTGTAGGGTCTCGGCCAAAATCCTGGACAGGGTCGATTTACCGACGCGAAGCGGTCCCTCGATAGCGATGAATCTGGGCGGTTCAAAGAAATCTGCCATGAAGAAAAACCGAAGATAACACAGTTAAACTCTTGAATCATGCTTACCAAGGTTGTCTCCGCAGGTTTGCTCTCGGGACTTTCGGCAGGGGCGTATCTCTACGCCGCGCAATGGCCCACTTCGCAGGTTTTCGGAAGAACTGTTCTCGCGGGTTCAGACGTAAACGAAGTGGCCTTGACCTTCGATGACGGCCCCAATGATCCGTACACTCTGCAATTGCTGGACTTGTTGGACCGCAGGCAGGTGCGGGCGACATTTTTCCTGATGGGGAGCTTCGTGCGCCAGCGTCCGGAAATTGCCCGCGCGATCCATGGTGCCGGGCACCTGGTGGGAAACCACACCATGAACCATCCATCCTTGTTGTGGGCAAGCCCGGCGCGAGTTCGAGAGGAACTGATGGCGTGTACTGCCATCATCGAAGATACAACCGGGAAAGTTGTGCGACATGTTCGGCCCCCCTTCGGAGCGCGCAGGCCGGATGTGCTGCGCATTGCGCGGGAACTGGGGCTAACGCCGGTGATGTGGAATGTGACTGCCTACGATTGGGAAGCCACGGATCCGCAGGATCTGGCAGCGCGGGTGCGGCGCGGCCTTCAGCACAACCAGAAACGCCACCGCGGCAGCAACATCCTGCTGCACGACGGCGGCCACCGGGGGCTGGGAACGGATCGCTCGATCACGCTCACTGCGGTCCATTTGTTGCTGGATAGCTGGGCTGGAAGCGGTCTGCGCTTCGTCACCGTGGACGCGTGGGGATAGAGGCTAGCTATCATCCGCTCAAATAGACCTCGGGCACCCGTCGTCTAGTCGCACCGACAAGGCCTCGAGGCTAGTAGCGTGTCGCATGCATCGATGCGAACGCCTTACGAGCAGCATCCACCGTGAAATCAATATCCGCGGTCGTGTGAGCCGTGCCCAGAAAAGCCGCCTCGAATTGTGACGGAGGGAGCCATACACCCTGATCCAGCATCGCTCGGTGGAAACGTCCAAAAGCCTCTGTATCCGACGTCGCCGCAGTCGCGAAGTCGGTCACCGGCGACCCGGTAAAGAACCACGTGACCATGGATCCCGCTCGATTGGTTTCGACTGCGATTCCCGCGTCCTTGGCCGCAGCCGCGATGCCCTTGGCGACCGCCGCCGTGATCTTATCCAACCCCGCGTACACCGCAGCCTTGTGAGCAGCCAGATAACGCAGCGTAGCCGTCCCCGCGGCCATCGCCAGTGGATTCCCGCTCAGCGTCCCGGCCTGGTAGACCGGGCCCAGGGGCGCCAACAGATTCATCATCCTGGCCTTACCTCCAAACGCAGCGCAGGGCAGGCCCCCTCCGATAATTTTTCCCAGGCAAGTGAGGTCAGGATCGATGCCAAAGACCTCCTGCGCCCCTCCCAGGGCCAGCCGGAAGCCGGTCATGACCTCGTCGAAAATCAGCAGGCTCCCGCTCTCCTGCGTAATACGCCGTAGACCTTCGAGATATCCCGCGTCGGGAGGCACGCAGCCCATATTGCCCACCACGGGTTCCACGATTACGCAGGCAATATCGTCCTGGTGTTGGGCGAAGGCCTCCTCCACCGCTGCCAGGTCGTTAAATGGCAGGGGAAGCGTCCAGTGGGCAATCTCCTGCGGCACCCCGGCCGACCCTGCCAGGCCAAAGGTGGCCAGTCCGGATCCCGCTTTCACCAGCAGCCCGTCGGAGTGCCCGTGATAGCAGCCTTCAAACTTGATCACGTACCGGCGCTTGGTGAACGCGCGGGCCACGCGGATGGCGGACATGGTGGCCTCTGTCCCGGAACTGACGAAGCGCATTTTTTCTATCGAAGGCATGGCCGAAATCACCAGTTCGGCCAGGTCAGCTTCCGCGGCGGTCGATGCGCCGAAGCTTGCACTGCGCTGCGCGGCCTGCTGAATCGCCTCCACCACCAGCGGGTGGGCATGGCCGAGGATCATAGGTCCCCAGGACCCGAAGTAGTCCAGGTAGCGGTTGTCATCGGCGTCCCACAGGTAGGCTCCTTCGGCTCGTACCAGGAAAGGCGGATCTCCCCCGACGGCTCGAAAAGCGCGTACCGGCGAATTCACCCCACCCGGCAAGTACTGCTCCGCACGCTGCTGCAATTTTTGGGAACGGCTGAGTTCTCTGCTCACGGGATTCAGTATAGGGGACCCTGCTCGCGGCCGGTTTGCGATGTTAAACTGGCAGTTCCCTGGGGATCGATTCCATCCCATCGAAACACCTCATCCCAACTGAACTTGGAAAAGCCTTGCCAGAATCGACGCGAAAATCGAATAAGCCTCCTGCCACCTACGCCTCGGCGGGCGTGGATATTTCGCAGGGCGACCGCACCAAGCAGCGCATCAAGTATTTAGCGCAGAAGACCTTCAATAAACAGGTGCTGGGAGACATTGGCGGCTTCGGCGGCCTCTTCCGCCTCGACACCGCCAAGTACACCGAGCCCATCCTGGTTTCCAGTGCGGACGGAGTCGGCACCAAGCTGAAGGTGGCATTTGCCCTCGGGATGCACCACACCGTTGGCGCCGACCTGGTCAACCACTGTGTGAACGACATTGCTGTGCAGGGCGCGACGCCCCTTTTCTTCCTGGACTACCTGGCCATCGGCCAACTCGACGATGAAGTGGCGCAAACCGTGGTCAGCGGTGTAGCCGAAGCCTGCCGCGCCAACGGTTGCGCCCTTATCGGAGGGGAGACGGCCCAGATGCCCGGCTTTTACTCCAATGGAGAGTACGACCTGGCCGGCTTCATTGTCGGGGCAGTGGACAGGCAGAAACTGATCACCGGCAGCAAGATCGAGGCGGGCGACGTGCTCATCGGCTTTCCTTCTACCGGCCTGCACACCAACGGATATTCCCTGGCGCGCAAACTCTTTTTCGACGTAGCCGGCTATGCGCCGCATCAATACGTAAACGAATTGAAGGATAAGGCCGGAGCGGCGTTGATGAAGGTCCATCGCAGCTACCTGGCCGTGATCAAGAAGCTGACTGCTGCGGATCTGGTAGTGGGCATGGCTCACATCACCGGCGGCGGCATCACGGAAAACCTGCCCCGCATTCTGCCCAAGACGATTTCGGCCGTAGTGGAAACCGGCTCGTGGGTCCCGCCCGCAATTTTTTCTCATTTGCAGCAACTGGGCAGCGTAGAGCCCGAAGAGATGTTGCGTACCTTCAACATGGGCATCGGGCTGATCGCGGCGGTACCGGCCGACAAATTCAAGCGGGCGAAATCGATGCTCGACCGCGCCGGAGAAAAATTCTGCGTCATCGGCCGCACCGTTAAGGGTGACCGCAAGGTGTTGTACACGTGATTTCAGAATCTCCCCGAGTGCACCGCTTGGGGATCCTGCTTTCCGGCCGGGGATCGAACTTTCTAGCCATCGCTGAAGCCATCACCCAGGGGAGCCTGGCAAATGCCACCATCGCGGTCGTGATATCGAACCGTCGCGATGCCCCTGGCATTGCCGCCGCACGCAGTGCGGGATTCGCCACCGAAGTGATCGAATCCCAGGGACGAAAGCGCGCCGAACAGGATGCCGAAATTGTCTCCCGCCTGAGAGAGCATCAGGTCGACCTGGTCTGCCTCGCCGGTTATATGAGGCTGCTGTCCCCAGAGTTCGTGCGCGCATTTCCGCAGCGCATTCTCAATATCCATCCTTCGCTGCTGCCGGCATTCCCAGGACTGGATGCGCAACGACAGGCCCTCGAATACGGGGTCACGGTCTCCGGATGCACCGTGCACTTTGTGGACGAAGAACTGGATCACGGCGTGATCGTGCTGCAAAAGACCGTTCCGGTGCTCGCGGACGATGATGAGCATACCCTGGCGGCACGCATTCTCGTTCAGGAGCATGTGGCCTATGCGGAGGCCATCGACCGGGTCATCTCGGGAAAATATCGTTTCGCCGGACGCCGTTATGTGGTGGCTCAAACCGAAACGGAATGAGCCTCGCCCAGGGTTAGTTTCGCCGTCATTTTTCGCGATCCGCGGAAGAATGTCACGGTGACGGTATCCCCCGCCTGATGGCGATCCATAATCTCGGCGACATCCTGCGGACTGGTTATCCGGTCATTGTCGATGGCTACGATGAGATCGCCACCCAGATAGATCGGCGTGTTGCCCAGGTAGGCTTGCTGCGTGCCGCCTTTTAACCCGGCACGTTCCGCGGCGCCCCCGGGGATGACCTTCTGCACCAGCACACCGTAATCAGCCGGCAATCCAATCTGTTCCGCGAGATCGGGGCCGATGGCCAGCGAAGCGATACCCAGCGAGGGACGGCGCACCCGTCCGTACTTGCTGTAATCCGAAAGAACCGCTTTGATGGTGTCGATGGGAATGGCAAAGCCAATGCCGGAGTTCTGTTCCGCGCCGCCGGTGGCAATCAGCGTGTTCATCCCAATCACTTCACCGCGCGAGTTGAGCAGCGGGCCGCCGGAATTGCCGGGATTGATGGCGGCGTCGGTTTGCAGCGCCTTATCGATGGTGGGACCTTGCGGTTCCTGAACCGAGCGGATGGAGCTGATGATGCCGGTAGTCATGGTCCCATTCAGACCAAACGGATTGCCGATCGCGTAGACGTTCTGACCTACCTGCAGGTCACTCGACTCGGAGAGGATGGAGGGAGTGAGGTCCTTGGCGTTGATCTGCAGCAGGGCCAGATCGTGTGCCTTATCCTGCAAAATGATCTGCGCTTTGTAGGTGCGCTTGTCGCTGGTGGTCACCTCGAGTTTCTGCGCATTTTGGATGACGTGGTAGTTGGTGATAATGCGCCCATCTTTGGTGAGCACGAAGCCCGATCCCTGCCCGTTTTGCGGCACCACCCCGTAGAAGAAGTCGAAAGCCAAGGCCGAAGACGTGACATTCACCACGGAGGGCAAGGCTCGCTTGTAGACCGCAATGCGACTGGCTTCTTCCTGCGTGTAGGCCGGCTGTGCATCTGCCTCGGTCAGGTGCATCGGCGACTCGCGCCATAGCTTCGCCAAAGGAGCGTTGGGGAGCCCGCGGAAGTTGCTGTAGGAGGTGAGGTAGACGAACGCGCCTACCAGTAAAACGATCAGGATGAAAGGGCGAATCTTCATAACGAGCTAACGTCTATTAGATCATTTGCGGTTGTTCTTTTCACCTGGCCGCCTGCACCAACTCCTGGTAAGTCTTTTCAACCAAAGCACGTGTTGCTTCGAGCGTGCCGGTGTTGTCGATGACATAGTCGCACCGGGCCGCCTTTTCCCTATCGGGAATTTGCATTGCCAGCCGCGCGCGGGCATCCTTTTGCGCCGCGTCATGGGTGCCCATCCGCGCAATAAAGCGCGCAATCTTTACTTCGTCAGGTACGGTGACCAGGATCAGTTTGTCGAATCGCTGCACCCACCCGGGTGCGGTGCCCCACTTTTCCACTTCGAAAATCAGGGCAGACTCCACTATGGCCACACGCGTGGGATCCTCCGCGAAGACGCCACGCATCCATTCCTCTTCCGCGGCAACTACGGCAGGGTGCACGATGTGGTTGAGCGCGTCTGCCTGGTTATGTTGAAAGGCCAATTCGGCTAGCTTCTTGCGATCGAGCGACCCATCACCTCGGACCACTCCCGTTCCAAAGGTGCTTACGATGGCCGCATAAACCGGCTTTCCGGGTTGCATCAGCTGGCGCCCGAGTTGATCGGCAGAAATGACGGCCGCGCCAAGTTCGGCAAACATGCCCGCCACCGTGCTCTTGCCGCTGCCCAGCCCTCCCGTCAATCCGACGCGAAGCATCCTAGACCGGCAGCCCGCGCCGGAGTTTCGCGGCGCGCACCGTGTTCGCCATCAGCATGGCAATGGTGAGCGGCCCAATCCCGCCGGGCACAGGGGTATAGGCTCCGGCCAGGGAGTAGGCTTTGGGAAGTACGTCTCCAACAATGACCGAACCCTTCTGCCGGAAGGTTTCTTCACGGCGAGCATCGCCGGCGAAGTAGCGTTCGAATTCCGCTGGATCGGTAATGCGATTAATGCCCGCGTCGAGAATCGTAGCTCCGGGTTTGACCATTTCCGTAGTCACGAACGCCGGCTTGCCAATCGCCACCACCAGGATGTCGGCTCGCTGGGTGAACGCGGCCAGGTCGCGCGTCCGGGAGTGGCACACGGTGACCGTCGCATTCTCCGCCAACAACAGAATTGCGGTGGGCTTTCCCACGATGTCGCTGCGCCCCACCACCACCGCATTCTGCCCTGCAATGGGCAGCTGGCTTCGCTTGAGAATCTCGATGATCCCCGCGGCTGTGCATGGAGGCAGAGCCGGCTGGCCGGTCTGCAATCGGCCCACGTTGACGGGATGGAAGCCGTCCACATCCTTGTCGGGACTCACGGCTTCGAGCAGCAACTTGGCGTTCACATGCGCCGGTAGGGGTAGCTGAATCAGGATGCCGTCGATGTCTTCGCGGGCATTCAACCTGGCTGTCAATGCCAGCATTTCGTCAGTGGTGACCGTCTCCGGCGGCGTGATCAGCTCGCTGAAAAGGCCCAGCGCCTCGCAGGTCTTGACCTTGCTGCGCACGTATATTTCAGAGGCTGGGACATGCCCTACCAACACTGCCGCCAGCCCCGGTCTTATGCCTTGCAGTGCGAGGCGCTCCACTTCATCCCTGACTTCCGCCTTGATTGCGGCGGCAATTGCGTTTCCATCCAGAACTCTAGCCATGCACCATCCTTCTTGCACATGGTAAATGCCTGCTGCCGGGAAGGAGCTGCACCGGTGATCTAGACTCATGGAATGACGCCGATTCTTTCTCAGACTCTGCTGGAGATTCTGGTTTGCCCGGTCTGCCATCAACCGGTGATTGCCGGTCCTAATCAGTCCACTCATGCGTGGCTGCATTGCACCGGCTGTGGCCGCTACTATCCAGTGCAGGACGGCATTCCCGTCATGCTTGAGCATCGTGCGACATCCGAGCCTCCGCTCGAGTGATCGCTGGGAATTTTTCGTCCTGCTGCTCACCAGTTTTCAGGAAATTAGTCTATTAGTTAGAAGCGTTTAGAAGGGGAGCGGGGCGGAGCGCGCGAGTCATCATTTTGGGACAGGGCTTTCCCGGAAAATGATGCTGAGGAGTAGAAAACCTGAGATTGCTATTCGGTGTACTCGTCGAAATGGTTGGCGTATCCGATACATCCTGCAGAGCATTCCGGCATCAAATGAAAAGATCGTAGCTGGAACTTCTTCGCCCGGATGCTACTTCGGTGTTAGGCAAAAGATGGTCGGCGCAACGAAGTAGGGTCATTTAGGGTTGATAGATATAGAAGACACGAAACGGTTGGTTTCTGCCTCAGATGGGTTGCACGATTGCGGTATGTTCCTTGGTTCGAGTGAAAGGGCTCTTCCCGCAGATTGTTGTTCAGCAGTTGGTCGGCAGGTGTCTAGCTTGTGCCTGGGCCTGAATTACAAAGCGGTGAGAGAGGAAATGAAAATGTCTGCAAGCGCCAAGATCGAAAAATTTTCCGCACGCGAGCTGCTGAACCTGCGCAACGAGCTCCTGCAATCGGGGATCGATTCGTGGCAGGCGGCTGAAGTCCTCAGTGGCTTCCTCACTGGCCGTGGCTACGGCGTGAGCGCAGAACATGCTCGCAATGCCATCACTCGCCTGGAAGGAATGGGCTGCAACCTCGATTGCATGCAGGCCGAACTGGAGAACCTCGCCTTCGTGATGTAAGCCCCTCCACCACGCCCCCCAAACCCCTTCCGCCAGTCCCAACTCCATCAACTTTAACTTGCAGCCAACGGTGCCCTTCCGGGCACCGAGGCTGTATGGTTACAGACGGCAGATATCTTTAACGTGGTGAGGACGACTGTGCTCGATTTGAATCGTAGAAGCTTTCTGAAAGCGGCCGGGGCGGCCGCAACCGTGGAAACATTTCTGGGCGCCAGAACCCATTTGCTGGCACAAGCCCAAACCGAACCAGCCAAGCCTGTCGCAGCCAACGACCATATTCAGTTCGCTTTGATCGGTGCCGGCGGCCAGGGCCAGGGAGATACCAAGGTCGCGGTGCAGGTTCCCGGGGTGAAGCTGGTTGCCGTCGCCGATTGCTATGACGGCCGGCTGCAGCACAGCAAGGAACTCTGGGGCGACGATATTTTTACCACCCGCGACTACGCCCAGATTCTCGAGCGCAAAGATATTGATGCCGTCATCATCGGAACCCCCGACCATTGGCACAAGCAGGTTGCGGTGGATGCGATGAAGGCGGGCAAAGATGTGTATTGCGAGAAGCCGATGATCCATCTGTATGCCGATGGCCCGCAGATGATCGAAGCCGCCCACGCGAACAATCGCATCCTCCAGGTCGGAAGCCAGCGCGTAAGCTCGGTGATCTACGCCAAGGCCAAGGAACTGCTTGCCTCCGGCGCCATCGGCCAATTGAATATGGTGACCGCGCGCTGGGATCGCAATTCGTCGATCGGCGCGTGGAACTACACGGTGCCGCTGGATGCTTCGACCGAGACCTGCGACTGGCCGCGCTTTCTGGGCACCGCGCCCAAGATCCCCTTTAATGGCGAACACTTTTTCCAGTGGCGCAAGTGGAAGGCCTACGGCAGCGGTGTAGCCGGCGACCTTTTCGTCCACCTGTTCAGCGGAACTCATTTCATCACCGGGGCGCACGGGCCCACGCGCGCGATGGCTACGGGTGGACTGCGCTTCTGGAAAGATGGACGCGACGTACCCGACGTGATGCTGGGTCTCTTTGACTATCCTGAGGGCTTCAATTTGAGCCTGCGCGTGAACTTCGTGGATGGCGGCGAGGAAAACGAAGGGCTCATTTTTACCGGTTCCGAAGGCACCATGGAGATAGCCGGCAACAGCGTGATCGTAAGCCGTACACCTCTGCAGAAGGGTCCCGGCCTGTTTGTCGGAAGCTTCACCGACGCGATGCAAAAGAAAATTACCGAAGAGTACTACGAAAAGTATCCGCGCGAGCACCCGATGGGAGCGCCGCAGCTGGGATACGAGAAATACGTAGCAGCGGCTGGATACAGTGACAGCTACGATCACTTCCGTAATTTCTTTTCCTCGGTCCGTTCGCGCCAACCCGTGGTGGAAGATGGAGTCTTTGGCTTCCGTGCGGCCGGAGCCGCTTTGCTCAGCAACCTCAGCTACGAAAAAGGCACCGTTGTCCACTGGGATCCCGAGGCCATGAAACTGGGCTGAGAGTCTGCGGAAAGAGACTCTCAGCCGCACGAGGTAAATGTGGCTCAGGATGGCAAAGGGATCGACTTAGAACTGCAATAACGCGTGTTAGACTTCGCGCATGAATTTGCGCCTTCTTTTGCCATTGCTCGCAGTTTGCGCGACCGGACTTGCCCAGACGGGCCCGCGTGCCCGCGCACTCGGAGTACCGTTCGACGGCACGCCCGGCTCGTTGGATGCGATCACCGATGTCAAAGGAGTGGAAGTAGGCGACACCACGCTGATTCAAGGCGAGGGTAAGCTGGTTGTCGGCCAGGGGCCGGTTCGTACTGGCGTCACGGTGATCTTTCCTCGTGGCCGTGCCGATGCGGATCCTGTGTACGCCGGATGGTTCTCACAGAACGGAAACGGCGAAATGACCGGCACCACCTGGGTGGAGGAATCCGGGTTTCTCGAAGGTCCAATCGGCATCACAAACACTCACTCCGTTGGCATGGTCCGTGACTCCATCATTGCCTGGTCACTCAAAAGCGGCCGGCTCGCCCAACAGCCCTGGTCGCTGCCGGTGGTTGCTGAAACGTGGGATGGATACCTCAACGACATCAACGGATTTCATGTCCAGCAGGCCGATGTATTTTCGGCCCTCGACACCGCGAAGGCCGGCCCTGTTCCTGAGGGCAACGTTGGCGGAGGCACGGGCATGGTCTGCTACGGGTTCAAGGGCGGAGATGGAACAGCCTCCCGTGTTCTGGCTGCGGATGCCGGCGGATACACCGTTGGGGTGCTGGTGCAATGTAACTGTGGCAGACGTCCTCAACTCACCATCGCTGGGGTACCGGTCGGTAAGCTCATTCCCGCTGCACCTGCCAGGGCAATGCTGGAACCAGAAGTGAGGGGCGATGTCGGGTCAATCATTATCGTGGTGGCCACAGACGCACCACTGTTGCCTGGGCAATTGAAGCGGCTTGCCCGCCGGGCAACCATGGGCCTCGCTCGCACCGGCTCCAGCTCTGGAAATTCTTCCGGCGATATCTTCATCGCCTTTTCGACCGCCAATCGCGGGGCGGGCAAAGAACCTGGTCCCAACTCCGTGCTCACTGTTTCGAACGAACGTATCAGCCCGCTGTTCCAGGCAACCGTCGAAGCGACGGAAGAAGCCATTGTTAACGCCATGGTTGGCGCTGAAACCATGACCGGCATTGACGGCCATACCGTCGATGCGCTCCCGCACGACAAGCTGACAGAACTCATGAAGCGTTCACCGCAGGCCAGGTAGGTATGAAGCGAGCAGCCCTTGGTTTTCAAATGCATTCCGGCTGGGGAGTGGTGGTAGCCGTTTCACAAGATGCCAACGCGGTTACATTGTTGGACCGCAGGCGCATCGAGGTCGCGGACCCGGAGTGCACGGAGCCATCCAGCCGTATCACTTCGCAGCCCAACTCAAACCTCCGGAGCAGGAAAGACACCTGGCGCACTGCGCGGCGTCCTCCTGTCAGCTGGCTGCAACCGCGATCGCGGAAGTTATTCGAGAATTGGACGAACGCCACTATCGCATCGTCGGGGCAGCGATCGTGTTGGCTTCGGGCCGGCCCCTGCCTCCTTTGGCCAAAATTCTCGGGGCGCATCCTCTCATCCATACGGCGGAGGGCGAATTCTTCCGCCAGGCTGTCCGTCAGGCTTGCGAAGGCTTGCAGATCCCGGTTACCGCGATCCGAGCGCGGGAGCTTGATGCTGGAATGAATAAGGCGAGCGAGCTCGCCGGCCTTGGCCGTACGGTTGGTCCACCCTGGACCAAGGATCATAAAACCGCCGCGCTCGCGGCCGCCTTGCTTCTGGCCCCTGCTTGATCCAGTGCTCTCACGCCTAAGTGAGGAATTTCTTTAGTGGTTTCCAATAGTGCTCTTGCCATCCCCACTCCAGGTGATCGAAATCGCCTACCGGGAAACCTTTGTGGTCTAACGACACGATTGTTCCTGCCGTCTGCGGCTTCAGGTCAAAGGCTACGAGCGACCACATGCCGGGGGTCCAATGCGCGGGGCGCCACGCCTGAACGATCCGCTGGTTGGAGACCAGCTCGACGTTTCGCCCAACGATTTGTCCTGCGAATAAGGAAAAGGGTCCGCCTTCCCTGGGGTCGATCTCGGCCGGCTGGCCGGTGAATGCCGCGAACTGTTTTGCGTCCAGAAGAATCGCATAAATCCGTTGCGGACTGGACTTCAGGCGGATCTCTTCCTGGAGTGATGTGCGCGGTTGATTGGGCGAGGTTCCCGGCTTTTCCTGCTCCGGCGGTTGCGGACCTTGCCCCCATGCACTGGATGTGGAAACCAGACCACAAAGGGCCATGGCCATACCGGTAGCTATCTGTCTTCGTGTCGCCCGGTACTCCAAACCGGCCGGCTTGTTTTTTGGGGTCATCGCATTCTCCTGGCCACTCAACGTTCACTGCATGGAATCACGCGCCGAAATTATGTTCAAGATCATATTTTGCTGGACGAAGCAGGATGGCTTGCGCAATACTCCGGCTCACAGAAAACTGGAGAACGTATGCCTTATCCCACTGGCCATCGCGCCGAGATCAAAGGAAAGATCATTCAAAGCGCACGCAGGCTGTTCAACCGGCATGGCTTCGATGGCGTCTCGGTCGATCAGATCATGTTTGGCGCGGGCCTCACGAGGGGCGGTTTCTACAGTTACTTCGAGAGCAAAAGCGATCTGTATGCTGAGGTTCTGAGCTGCTTCTTCACCGATCCGGAATGGAAGAGCTGCTGGGAAGGTGTTGAGGTAGATCTGTCCTCAAGGGACGTAGGCCCCCAGGTGGTGCGTGCTTATTTGTCTCGCCAACATTTCGAAGATGTAGAGAACTCGTGCCCCATGATTGCGTTGCCGACCGACGTGACGCGCAGCGGGGAGAGCGCGAAGCAAGCGTTCGAGACGGTGTTCAGCGCGATGGTCAGCGTTCTGGACCGCAGCCTGAAGCAGAGTCGTCGTGTTCGCTGCACCAGGGCGCAGGCGATCGCCGCCTTATGCGTGGGTGGCATGGTGGTCGCTCGGGCGTTACAGAACCGAACCCATGGCGATGAATTGCGCGAAGCTTGTATGACGGTAGCGCTCGAGTTGGGTGGGTGGGAAAAGCGATAAGTGGTTTGGCGGAGCCGGGGCATTTGCGTTGAAAGCGAAATTCTCATTCATCCCTTCGAAAAATAGTCAGGTAGGGCCGGGCAGGTACCGCAGACGGGATGACCGCTTCCGGCTGAATCACACTCCCTCGCTGGTGACAGCGGAGGTGGGAAACTTGCGCAAACGGGTAACTTGCAAGGCGAGAAGGCCAAGGAACTGGGCCACCTGCACCACGTAACGGCGCCACAAACGTCGTGGCTGCGTGCAAAGACGGAACAACCACTCCCCTCCGGCTTCGCGCACCCAACGGGGGGCCTGGCGAACGGAACCGGCATGAAAGTCGAACGCTGCGCCCACAGCAAGCAGGAGCGGTGCGTGAAGACGGCTGCGGTTTTCGGTGACCCACAGCTCCTGCTTCGGAGAGCCCAACCCGATCCAAACGACATCCGCCTGGCTCTCGTTGATGAGGCGAATGTCTTCAGCAAGCTCGCTTTCCGTCAGAGGACGAAAGGGCGGCGAAATGGTGCCGGCAACCGCAAGGCCAGGGAACTGCTCCTGCAACCGGGCGGCGAGTGTGGCAACCACACCTGGTTTTCCACCGTAGAAGAAGTGGCGGTATCCACGACCGGGAGACCGCCCGCACAGTTCCAACATCACATCGGGTCCGTAGACGCGCTCCGCCTGGGTGGCCCCAAACCAGCGGCATAACCTCACCAACATCATGCCGTCGGTAGCGGTGAGATCGGCGCCGTTCAACGCAGAGCCCAGCTTCGCATTCCGCTGGCTGGCGGCCAGCATGTCGGAGCCCGGGAAGCAGACGATGCGGGGAAGCCGCTCGGCAATCCATTGTTCCAGTAGATCGGCTGCCGCCAGAAACCGCATCGGATGCAGACCGATCCCCAGGATATTAATGAACTGACGCGCGTGTGGCTCCGCCATAGGAGTTGCTCCTCGCTCGCTAATACCATTCACGCTGATCTCCACAGATTCGCCGGCGGATGATAAAGCCCGCGTGGACAGGGACGCAAACATCGCGAACTCGCGATTCCGCCGCTTCGGGCGACCTTAACCGGCGCTAGTTCCAGGGGAGAAATACCGGAGATACCCAATTCCGAGAGAACACTGAACGGCAGACAGATCAATCCCGTGCTACAGGTAAAGCAAGAATTCATTAACTCCCTTAGAGAACTAACAAAGGGACCTGAAGTAGTCCATGGAACCTTAGTAATCATCCCTGCTCTGCATGTAATGCTTCTACTCTGCACGGAAGTGCGGAAGGTAAGCTCAACCCTTTTATTATGTTTTCCCTGGCCGGAAGCGTAGTAAGCACATTCATCGGTTGAGCGGCGTCAGAGGTAATCGCGTTTAGGCCCGGAGAATGGACAGCTTTACTAAAAAAGCATCATCCAGTTGACATTCGAGTTTGCCGGATCCTGGGTCACAGCGCGCCGCCTGACGTTCTTTTGCATCCCAACCAGTTGCTTCTCTTAATCCACCGGCAACCGGAAGCGATCTGGCATGATCAACGATCTGTGGTACAAGAACGCCGTCATCTACTGCTTATCCATCGCGACCTATCTCGATTCCGATGGTGATGGCATCGGAGACTTTCGCGGCCTCATGAACCGGCTTGACTACCTGCAAGGGCTGGGTGTGACAGCGATCTGGCTGATGCCCTTTCAACCCTCTCCAGGGAGGGACGACGGCTATGATATTTCGGATTACTACGGAGTCAATCCACGCTATGGCACGTTGGGAGATTTCGTGGAGTTTACCCGCGGCTGCCGGCAACGCGGACTGCGGGTGCTGATAGACCTGGTGGTAAACCATACTTCAGACCAGCATCCCTGGTTTCAGGAAGCGCGGCGCGATCCCAAATCCAAATATCGCGACTGGTATGTGTGGTCAAAGAAAAAGCCAAAGAACGCCGCTTCCGGCGTGGTATTTCCCGGGGTCCAGAAAACGACGTGGAGCTACGATGAAGTTGCCAGGGCTTACTATTTTCACCGATTTTATAATTTCCAACCCGACCTGAACACGGCCAACCCTGAAGTGCAGGCCGAGATCCTCAAGATCATGGGATTCTGGCTGCAACTCGGCGTGTCGGGTTTCCGCATGGACGCAGTGCCGTTTGTGATTTCCTCCAAGGGACCCAGGGTCAGCAAGCCGCAGGAGGATTACGAGATGCTGCGCACCTTCAGCCAATTCCTAAGCTGGCGAGAAGGGGAGGCGATCATTTTGGCAGAAGCCAATGTGCAGCCGGACACCGACATGTCGTATTTCGGGCGCGAAGGCGAGCGGGTGCAGATGATGTTCAACTTCGACGTGAATCAGCATCTTTTTCTGGCCATGGCTACCGCAGAAAGCCAACCGCTTAAACGGGCTCTTCAGTCTACGAAGCGCCGTCCGGCGACGGCGCAATGGGGTCTGTTTTTACGTAACCATGATGAGCTCGATCTCGGCCGCCTCGAGGACAAGCAGCGCGAGGCGGTATTTGCCGCGTTTGGACCAGAAGCCGAGATGCAGCTCTACAATCGAGGCATCCGCCGCCGCCTGGCGCCTATGCTGGCGGGCGACCGCAGACGCCTGGAACTTGCCTATAGCTTGATGATGACTCTGCCCGGCACGCCGGTGATTCGCTACGGTGACGAGATTGCGATGGGCGACAATCTCAAGTTGCCGGAGCGCAACTGCGCGCGTACTCCCATGCAATGGTCTACGGAGCCCAACGCCGGCTTCACCAAAAATTCCAAACCGATTTTGCCGGTCATCAGCGACGGTCCCTATGGTTTCGAGCATGTGAACGTAGCCGAGCAGCGCCGCGACCCGAACTCCTTGCTGAACTGGATGGAGCGCATCATTCGCATGCGTAAGGAAGTACCCGAGATTGGGTGGGGCGATTTCAGTTTCATTTCCGCTGGCGCCAAAGAGGTCCTGATCATGCGCTATGAGTGGCGCAATAACTCGGTCATCCTGGTTCACAACTTGAGCTCCCTGCCGCGAGAAGTGAAGTTTGCAGTTAGTACCGGCGAGGGAGAAGCATGCACATTGGTCAACCTTTTGTCGGATAGCCATAGCCAGCCGGAAGCTGGTGACCAGCATAGGGTTCTGCTTGAACCGTACGGTTACCGCTGGTACCGCGTGTGTGGCCTCGACTATCTTTTGAAGCGCAGCCCGGCGTAGAAAACAGGGTCATAAGACAATCGGCATACGAAAAGTTGCATCCAAGGAATTTGTAGAGGCTCAGTGCCATTGATAGGGCCTCCGTGAAAGTTGAGAAGACAAATGAAAAAATTCATGGCTATTTCGCTGGTTGGTATCGGTCTTGCTTGTGCGAGCGCCGCAAATGCGGCCGATGTTTCGAAGCTGGATGCACGTGTAGAAGCTGCGCATAGCGTCCTGCACGAGCTGATGGCAACCCCGGATAAGGGAATTCCGCTGGATATTGCCGCTAAAGCCCGCTGCGTTCTCGTGATACCGGGCTTCAAAAAGGGAGCGTTTCTCGTAGGCGCTCAATACGGCCAAGGTGTAGCGACGTGCCGTACGGGCACGGGTTGGAGCGCCCCGGTATTTATCCAGCTGACTGGAGCAAGTTTCGGACTGCAGGCTGGTGGGCAGTCCACTGACCTGGTTCTGGTGGGTGTGAACGCTCACAGCTTGGACGATCTCTTGAAAGACAAAGTGAAGCTTGGTGGAGACATTGCTGCTGCGGCCGGTCCCGTCGGTCGTAACGCACAAGCATCCACTACAGAGCTTGCGAACGCGGAGTTTCTGACCTACTCGCGTAGTAAGGGCTTGTTCGCAGGAGTCGACCTTACAGGAGATGAGGTGCACCAGAACTCTGCCGACACCCGGGAATACTACGGGAAGGACATTCCGTATAAGACGATCCTGAGTGGTGAGGTTCCTACGCCTGAAGGCGCACGTCACTTTGAAGCGACGGTCAACGAATTGTTTCGCAAGGGCCGCGCTGACCGGGCATCGAAGTAAGTCTTGACCTGTGAGCCTCGTGTCATTTGTTGAGGGGGAGCGGAACCACGCTCCCCTCCTTGCTTTTTTTGTTCGTTGTGACAGCGTGCCCAAGTTGAAATGGAACCACAGTTGTTCGCTGCTAACAAAAAGAATTCCTGAAAATACTTGTCGGAGCGATCCACATTATTGCGTTAGAGGCCCTCTAGCTCTGCATCAGACTCGGAGCCCTTTTCGAAGAGGTTCCTGCGGCTAATCCTGCCTGCAGGATCATCTGCGCCAATGTCGTACAAATCAGGTTCTGTTCACCCCCGCTTATTTCGGCCGCGGCTTTTACAGGGTCTTCCGTATAGTTCCACAACCCGATGATGATCCTGGCGCTGGATTGCTGCGCACGCAGTCTCCGATAGATGGCGCGAGCATGGGAGATGGCGTATGGAGGCAAGGCAGAAAGGCATACGACTTCCGGGTCCGCGCTGGCGACCTCCGCCAGCATTCGTTCGACACTCCCAATCGGGATTGCCGTCGCGGAATATCCAGCGCGGTCCAGCAGTTGCTCCAGCATGATGCCGACAAGCTCATCGGCATCATCTCTTACGGGAAGACAGACGACCTTCTCTCGTGCGGCCCGTCCCAGCGCGACATCGGCTGTTTTGAGGTCGTCGTGCCTGAGGCTCAGGTCGTCGATCAGGTCCTTTGTGGTTTGAGTAATGAAGGCTACTGTCGCGTCGTCGAGCTCATTTCGATGACGATCCTGTTCCGCCAGGCTGAGTGCCGGGATCAACACTGTATCGAAAAGATTTTCGAGCGAGGAACCCTTCAAGTGTGTTTCCAGCACCTGGCTGGCTTCGCGCTGGTCGTTGGCAAGCAATCGTTGGTAGTAGTGCGCTTCCGGCGGCATGACCGGTTGATCGCCAAGAAGAACCGTTAGAAATTGCAAGTTGGGGACGTGTGCGCCCACAACCACCAGGCACACGGTGAGAGGCACAGAAAGAATCAGGCCGATCGGTCCCCAAATCAAGGCCCAGAAAATTGCCGCTACCAGAATTGCAAGAGAGGATAGCCCGGTATGCTTCCCATAAATATGGGGTTCCAATAGATTCGCCGTCACGATCTCCATGCAAAAGAAGATGATCAGAATAAGCAGAGTCCTGGTCCAGCCGTTGAAAACCGCAATGGAAAGTGCGGTGGGCAACAGAGCACCGATGGGCGCGCCGATGTAAGGAATGAAGCGCAGAAGCCCGGCCAGCGCCCCGAACAGCAAAGCGTGAGGCAGGCCCATCAGGTGCAAGATCACAAAAATAATCAGCCCGAAGGTGATATTCACCAGCCATTGCAACGTAAGGTAGCGGCTGACACGATGACTGGCGTCATCCATGGCCTGAGTCATCAGGTTGAGCCTTCCGTGCCCGCTAAGTTGAATCAGGCGGTTGCGCAGATCCTCCCGCTTCAGCAACATGAAAAACGTAAACACGGCAACCAAAACGATGGAAATCACCACGCCCAGCAGGCCGCTCATCGTCTCCAACCTGCCTTGACTGCCTCCCACCTCACGCACGGAGACTGGGTGGGCGGAAGAAGAACCTAACCCGGTTTCGCCGAGGAGCTCGCTGCTGTCAGCAAACTCGGACCTCAGATCGCCGAGTTGCTTGCCTAAACCATCCAGTTCCTTTTGAGCGCGGACGAAGCTGGTCGTCTTCGATTTCTGGAAGCTATGTAACTTGTCATGGATGTTGTTCCTATATGCCGGTAAGGCATCCGTGACTTCGACCAGTTGCACCAGGACAGTCCAGCCAACGGTCCCCACGACAGCGCCGGTGGTGAGGAGCACGATAGGGATGGCCACGATTCGGGGTAGCCGGATCCGTTCCAGGCCAGTGACCAGAGGCGCCAGCACGAAGGAAAGAAGCAGGGCAAGCGCAAGCGGCAGAACCACCGTTTTCGCCAGGTAGAGCGTCGTGATCAAGACTACGGTGACAATGACGGCCAGCAACCTCGAGAGCAGACGGGATGTGGCTACATCGCTATTCCGGGGCATCGCTCCACGTGGATGCTGTTCCTACCGGCTGTGTTGCCAGATTTAGCGAAATGTTTCTCAGGCAGGTGCCATCCGGCATTGCAGCAAAAGTTATCCCCACCGGCCTTTCCCCCATGCGGCTTCTCGCATCCATGTAACGGAAGGTTTGCACAACTGGGGTGGAATGAGGGGAGAGAGTGATGGCGCGTCAGGATGCAGCAGCTTTTGGGATGTTCGGAAGCTTCGCCAATGTTGAGGCTGCTATTGATGGGCTGACGACGGCAGGATTTTCGAGCCAGGACCTTTCCGTCGTGCTCTCTGACAAGGATGGAGCGAGACAGCTTGCAACCGGAAGCACTGCAGCGGATTCAGAACGGCCCATGACCGGAGCCGGAGTTGGCGGGGCCGTCGGGGGAGCCTTGGGACTTCTGGCGAGTATGAGCGTCCTGGCACTGCCGGGGGTGGGCCCCTTCATTGCTGCCGGCCCCATGATGGCGACATTGGCTGGCTTGAGTGTAGGTGGGGCTGTGGGTGGTTTTGCGGGAGCTCTTGTCGGCATGGGTATCCCGGAGTTCGAAGCCAAGCTTTATGACGGCCGGGTAAAGGATGGCGGAGTATTATTGGGCGTTCGCTGCGAGAGCTCCGAGAGAATTTCAAGGGCCAAAGATGTGCTCAAGGCGGAGGGCGCAGAAGACATTGCTACTTGTCTGGAAGAGTCGCTCAACAATCCTTAGGAAAACAGTGGCCGTACCCGTAGTTCCTTCGCGGCATATCCCGTCACTGTCGGGTATAGGACCAAAGCCCCTGCGGACACTATGTGTCGCCGGTCGCGTCATTGTTTTCGGTAGGTGCCATCTAGGGGCAGGAAGTGGTGGGCGAGGCGGGGCTTGAACCCACAACCCCCGGCTTAGAAGGCCGGTGCTCTATCCAATTGAGCTACTCGCCCGTTGCTGCCATTGTATCGTTATCCTGCGCCGGGTCGGGCTACCATCAGGCGAACATCCATCACCACGGCCAACGCGAGATCCAGCGCCTGGGCCCACCTTCGTCCGGCACGCTCAGCAGTCGAGCCACAGCCCTCGACGAACCACGTCACGGCAAATCCCGATGTCCCCTCGACCTCAGCACGCCGCAGCACGAGCTCTACCCGGGCCGCGCTCGCCGGGGTGGAACGAAGGGCCTCCGTGATTGCGCGGATCCACCGCTCCTGAAGTTCGAAACCAGTCAGGAAAGAAACATCTCGCGGTAGCAGATCAATGTACGATCCGGCGCCAAAAGCTGATTTCGCCGGACTCGGCATCCATTTCGTAGGCGTCGAAGGGCTCAGCACCTTCGTCCACGCTGCTGGTCCAGGCGTCACACTTGGCTGTCCAAAGCGGTGACGTGGCTGCGTTCAGCAGCAGCAATGCGGAGCGCAAGGCCGGTCGCGAACGGGCCTCTTCTATCTCGTCTACAAGGGGCGCGCCCAGACGCAAATCAACAAACCTGCAGCTGTGAATGTCGTCGCCGGGCGCAGCCCAGGGAACGGTGATGACCGGGTCGCCGGACGCCAGCGCAACCGTCCAGTCTGCTTCCATCAGGCTTTGCCGGCCAGGAGCAGAAAGTCGAGCAGCATCTTCTCCGCCCAGTAGCCGTCATATCCGGCTGCCGGCGCCAGAAAGGCGCAATGGCCTCCGTGCGCGGTCTCGATGAGCCGGACCCGTTGATTGCTTAACAGAGCGGCGCGCGTCGATGGCAACATCCTGATGAAAGGATCGTCGAGCGAATGCAGAACCAGCGTGGGCACGGTAATTTGCGATGCTACCCTTGTACTCGACGCACGATGGTAATAGTCATCCGCGCCGGTAAAGCCGGAGTAGCGAGCGGTTATCTGGTCGTCGAACTGGCGAAGGGTCGCAATCCTTTCCAGGCCAACGGTCGAATAGATGTGCGGGAACAGCTCCGCCTTGCGTCGAAACCGCCGGCGCAGGCCAATGAGAAATTTCCATTCGTAAACCCGATTGGAGAGGTTGTGCAGCGCGTCTGCGGAGACGCCCAGGTCCATCGCCGGCGAGACGCCTACTACGGCCTTCAGGTAATCCGGCCGATGTTCGCCCAACTCACCGGCCAGCTTCAAAACCAGGTTGCCGCCCATGGAATAGCCCACCAGGGCAAAGGCTTCGAGGCCTTTTTCGCCGGCGAAGGTACGCATGACCGCCGCCACGTCGCCGGAAAGCCCGGAGTGATACAGCGTCGGTGACAGATCCTCAGTGCCGCCGCAGTTGCGCATGTTCATGCGGATGATATTCCACCCCGCGGCCCACGCCCGCGCGGCGTTGCCCAGCATATATTGCGAACGGGAAGAGCCTTCGAGGCCGTGCACCAGCACTACCGTAGGGCATTGGCCGGCATGCGCCTGCCAATGGCAATGGCAAAGCACAAAGCTTGCTCCACGCGCAGCCACATCGGCCTTCGCCTGTTGTAGCCCCTCGGATGCCGCCGGGATCGAGGGTTTGCTTTCGCCTGCGGCCCCCTTTCCTGCGTCCACTTCGATCAGCCGCGCCTCAGCCTCAGGCAAGACATATTGCCGCGGTTTGAAGTTACCGACCAGCGTCTGCAGGTGGCCATTGCGCAGAAACCGTCGCGGAAAAAATTCTTCCACCTGCGCCAGGTTGCTTACGGTTTCGGCAACCAGGTCGCTGGTTTCGCTCATCGCGCCCTCAGCGTGGCCAGTAAGGCTGCGGCCTGCAGCGCGCCTTTGGGTGAATCCTCATGCTTGATGTAAGCGAAGACGTCTCCCTGCGCGGCCCTCGTGGTCAGCTGGGTTTCGATCTGTTGCAAGTCAGCGTCCGCGTACTCGCTCTTGCGCAGCCGGTAGCAACAGAACGGGGCTGTGACCACATCGGGTGTCTGGAGCTCATCGCTCTCGGCCACGCACAAAGCGGCTTGATGCTGCCGGAGCAAGTCGAAGGTTTCGTCTGTGAACCACGATGCATGGCGGAATTCAAAAGCGACGCGCAGCGTGGCCGTGCCCTCCGGCGCGGCCTCATTGAGGAAGGCCGCAAGCCTGGCAGTGTCGGCTTTAAGGTTAGGCGGCAGCTGAAAGAGAATCACACCCATTCTCCCGGCGCGGATGACCGGCAGCAGCGCTGAGTAAAAGACTGAGAGTGCATCGCTACACTCCTTCAGTCGCTTGATGTGCGTAATGCGTTGCGGAGCTTTGAAGGAGAAGCGGAAGTCCGGACCGGTTTGCGCCAACCATCCATCGATGGTGGACACCGACGGCAGATGGCGAAAGGTGTAGTTCACCTCGACCGAGCTAAGCCGGGTCGCGTAGTGCTCCAGCATTTTCTTAGGAGACGTTTTGGGCGGATAAAATTCCGGCTTCCAGGTGGGATAGGCCCAGCCGGAACAGCCCAGCCAGATACGGGTAGCGACGGCGCCCGGAGATGCGGTCTGGCTTGCACTGGGGGCCGGCATGGAAGAGGAGGATGGGGTGTTCACGTGGCGTCTTCCACCGGAAACTTAACTCTGCCAGATGAAGGCAGAAGCAGCTTCAACTGGGGCGGCGAGTGGGAGTCGAATTTGCTGATCAACGGATTTTAAATCACTTAGCGTCATCGGGCGGCACCCAAAAGACTGGCCAGAATCCAAAGTTTCTGCAAGTTGACCCTTAACTGACCCCAAGATTCCGGGCCAAAGCTATTTTAGCAAGCTCCACGTGGGGGCGTAGACCCCTGGACGCGGATCCATGAGAGATTGCGTCACCTCTCAGCACGATCGCGGCGGTGAGAAGAAGGCAGCGCTCAGAGTATAGACAGAAAGCCGCGGGTCATGGCAATCAGGACTGCATGAGTTCGATCGTTGGCGCACAGTTTAGCCATCAAGCTTTTCATGTGGCTCTTCACAGTGTCCTCGGAGATTGAAAGACGATCACCCACAGTCCTATTCGAATTGCCTGCTGCAACTAAGCGGAGAATCTCGATCTCTCTTGCGGTCAAGTCATCGGCGTCATACCTTTTCGCCAGAGCATCGGAAATCTCCGGAGATATGCGACGGAGTCCTTGGTGAACTTCCTTAATTGTCCTCACAAGTTCTGTACGAAGAGAACTCTTGAGAAGATACCCAACCGCACCGTTTGAGATCGCGCGGGCGGCATGTACATCTCCAGAATAGGTCGTCAGCACGACGATTCGGGCTTTCGGGAATTCCCGCCGGATATTTCCTAGCGCTTCGAGTCCTCCCATTCCCGGCATTTGAAGGTCCATCAGCGTTACGTCAGGTTGGAGTTTCCGGAATTTTTCGATCGCCTCCTGACCACTGAAGGCGCACCCTACCAGCTCCATATCGCTTCGAAATTGTAATGCGAAGGAGATGCCGTCGTGGACCAGCGGGTGGTCATCCACGCACAGAATTCGGACTTTTCCTTCGATTGGCATCGTTTGACAATGGGGAATCATGTCTTATTTGTATGCCCGAAGCTCCGCGATCAACATAGTACAGCAAGTCCGAGCAGCCATCACCCGAAAGGGTGTTCGCTCCGGATAATTTGCCACCCATAATCCGGATGTGGAAAGCTTATATCGGTACCCCCGAGGCGCGGGCGCAGTCGCGCGTCTCCTCGTACGGTTCTCCTTCGGTATCCTTTTGTTTGCAGACGGGTTCCCTGATATTTCCACCAGGAGTCTCACTGCGATCACGCTCATCCCACATGTCGTTTGTCTTGGCCTGTGCCTCGGGCTCTTCACCCCTGTAACAGGAGCCATCGCGGCTGCTTTCAGCCTGTGGGCTCTATTCGGCGCAAGCCAAAACCATTTCCTCGTTCACGTCGCGATGTTGATCCTCAGCATAGCGATCGGTATTCTGGGACCTGGAGCCTTTTCTATTGACGCACTTCTTTTTGGGCGTCGGCGTGTGATCCGTTAACAGCTCTCATGCGGCGCATGATGAGCTTGCTACCGGGTCTTGGTTCTGTACTCCATAGAAGCGTGCCACACAAACGAAACTGCAACAACTCGAAAAGCCGGTGCGTGTATCTGCAAAGCGTACCCTTAAGTTCGCCCATGGATGATTACAATTCTCAAATCAAGGCGCTTACGAGCGACCGTTTGCTTAGATCGTTGCCGCGCTGATGTGCGATAGTGTCGTTCGGTGTTCTAGATTGTTTTTTTCGCCCTCTACGCGGCAGCTTTATCATCCTGATGGGGGAAGTCCGAATTCATGGAATCGGCAGAAGAGCTTCATGGATCTGGAATCAACAGACGAAACATTGCTTCACGAGGCTCCACATACCGTCAGATCTTTGCGGCTTTCTTCGCACTTTTGTTGGCAACCGGAGTTGCTCAAGGTCGAGTTCCAAGCGAAAACAATCCTCGTCTTTTCCCTGTCTACCAGCGTGTGATAACCGAAAAACCGGTTATCCAGAGAGTTCCGCTGCGATTGATCGACGGCGACGATATCAGATTCCATCAGATCCATGGTGTGAATAGTTTGTCTCAGACAAGGGCCACGCCCACTGTGCAAGATCGTTTAGGTTTTCTTTGGTTTGGCACGCAGGATGGGTTGGATCGATTCGACGGCTACAAGTTCAAAGTATTCCGACATGTTCCGGGCCAGTCAGGCAGTTTGAACGGAGTGTATGTCCATAAACTTTTTATTGACCACAATGGTGACCTCTGGGTTGGCTGCGATCGGGCTCTCGACAAGTTCGATCCGGTCACGGAAACCTTTAAACACTTCCGCATCGGCAGAAAAGGCTCAAATGAAAGTTTTGGTCCCGCCACTGACATTAAAGAAGATCGAAACGGCAAGTTGTGGATAGCCACCCTCAAGGGTCTGTTCATGCTTGATCCAGCAACCGGGCAAACGAGTCGGTTTACGCATGATCCCAAGGATCCTTCGACCATCAGCAACGATGGGCTAAATTTCATTGACGAAGACCGGCAAGGGACCTTCTGGGTCGCGAGTTTTGCAGGACTCGATGCATTTGATCGAGGCACCGGAAAGGTCACCCGGCATATCGCCATGGACGGCTGGTTCACGTTCCACGAAGACAAGTTCGGAACATTCTGGATTGCCGGCAACGCATCCCGATGTCCTTTAGCTGTGCTGGACCGCAATGATAATCGGCTAACTTGCTACTCCATCTATGAAGGGACCCATCTGGTAACGTCAATTGCAGCGACTTACTCGATGCTCGAATCGCGCAACGGCACGATGTGGATGGGAACTGAGGGCGGGGGCCTGTTGAGGTACGATCGCGAACGAAAGAGACTCGTTCGTTACACGAACCATCCTGAGGACATTGAGAGCCTCGGCGCCAACAGCGTGATATCTCTGTTTGAGGATAGTGAAGGCCAGATCTGGGTCGACCTGCACGAGTCAATGCCCTACTATTTCTCTGAAAAGCCGCCGCTTTTCGAGAATTTTACCCACCAGCGCGGGAGCTTGAAAGGGGCCCTCGTGACGGCCGTCTATGAAGATAGAAACAAGGTGCTCTGGATTGGATCTACCGGAGGCCTAAACCGAATCGATCGAACCCATGGCAAGAATACCGTGGCCCCAGGCGTGGGCGTCAAAGGAGAGATCCTCTCGATTCTTGAGGACCCCTCGGGCACTCTGGTGGCTGGCTCGTTCCGGGAGGGACTGCAGCAGCTGAATCCAGCCACTGGGCAAGCCGAGCCATATCATTCCCCCCGTGGCATTCCTTCTAACCAGAGCACCAACGCCATCATGCGGCTCTTATTCGATCATGCCGGAACTCTGTGGGCCGCAACGTGGGGAGGTCTGAGCCGTTTCGATCCAGCAAGCGGAACTTTTACTACTTATAAGCCAGATCCGGTGGACGAAGTCAACTATTCGGATATTAAAGAGGATGGAAAAGGCCGCTTATGGCTTGGTGGCGAGGAAGGATTGCAGCGCTTTGACCCAAAGACAGGACAGTTTACGGTCTACAAACATGACCCTGACGATTCTCATTCAGTAAGTGACCACCGAGTAAACTCCGTGTTTTTTGATCGGTCAGGCGGAATGTGGCTGGGTACCCAGGATGGTTTCGACAAATTTGATCCAGGTTCTGGCACGGCCAAGGTTTATTACGAAAAGGACGGTCTTCCGGGCAATGTAGTGAGCTGCATTCTCGAAGATGAGCGCGGACTACTCTGGATGGGGACCAATAATGGGTTGTCGAGCTTCGATCCGCGGACGGAGACGTTCAAGAACTATTCAGTCGCCGACGGGCTTCCTGGACCTGATCTCACAGGCTGGTCTACATGCTTCCGAAGTCGCGAGGAGGAGATGTTCTTCGGTGGCTTTAGCGGCGCTATAGCGTTCTATCCCGGCAAAATTACGGATAATTCCTTTGTCCCGAGAACTGTGCTGACCGACTTCCAATTATCGGGCATATCGGTCCCTATTGGCTCGGGCACACCGCTAACTAGATCCATCACGTACACTCACTCGATCACTCTCTCTCACTGGCAGAACATCTTTGCCATTGAGTTCTCGACGCTCAGCTATTTCAATGCCCCCGCGAATCGCTATCGATACAAACTAGAGGGCTTGGACCGCGAGTGGCATGAGGTGGGCAGCGACCAACGAATGGCGAGCTATACCACTTTGCCTACGGCTAAATATAAATTCCGAGTGCAGGGCGCTACGAGCAGAGGCGATTGGGATGAGCCAGGTGCCTCGTTGGATATCTTCATCGAACCTGTATTTTGGCAAACTTTGTGGTTCCGAACACTTACCGTTTTCGTGGGTGCCACGTTCATCTGGATGTCGTTTCTTCTACGTCTTCGGAAATCGAAAGAACGGATTGAAGCTCAACTCGGGGAACGCATGATGGAACGCGACCGGATTGCTCGTGAACTTCACGATACTCTCCTTCAGGGATTTCAAATGCTCGTTCTTCGGTTTCAAGTGATTAGTGACATGATTTCAACGGAGAATCCAGTAAGAACCCTGATGGAAGATAGTTTGTCACGCGCTGAGGGGACCTTGCGGGAGGGACGCGATAAGGTAAGCGCACTTCGATCAGAAAGCGAATCCGGTAATGATCTGGCAGTAGACCTTGGCCGCTTCGGTCACGACTTGAATACGGGCAGTCACACCGCTTTTCAGCTGACTGTGGAAGGCGGTTCGAGGACCATCCACTCCGTCGTCTATGAAGATATTCAGATGATTGCTCGTGAAGCGATTGCGAACTCATCCCGGCACGCAGGCGGGACTATGATCGAGTGCGTGATTCAATTTGCGCCACGGCACTTCCGTTTCGTCTGCCGAGACAATGGTTGCGGGATTCCCGAGGAAGTTCTTGAGGCCAAAAGTAAGCACGGACACTGGGGTTTGGTTGGTATGGAGGAGCGAGCCAAGAACATTGGAGGCATGCTCCGAATCAGCCGCAGCGAGACCGGTGGGACCGAGGTGGAGTTGAAGTTGCGAGCCGGCATTGCTTACACTGCGAACGCCCCTTCCAAGCTGTTTCGCATATTTCGGCGGCGACGGAAGTGATTCGCGAAACGCTCGGCATTGGGTGTACACGGAACTTTAAGCATGGAAGAGATCACCCTTCCGGTGATCTCTTCCTCATGAGATGAACTTGAGGGACGCCTAAGCCGCCGCCCTCTCCATGACCGCTTTCGCAGCCTTCCGGATAACGTCCAGCACAAAATCGGGTTGAGACAACATCGTGACATGGCTGCTGTCCGTCTCGAAGGTTGTTGCACCCATCCGCTTTGCTACGAAACGTTCCAAATCGGGTTGGATGGTGTGATCCTTGGTGGCTACGATGTACCAGCTTGGCTTGGACCTCCAGGCGGTTCCTTCGACCTTCTGGCTGAAGAGATCCGCCGTAGGTGCTGCATGTGTTGCCCACACGAGCTTCTGTTCATCCTCTGACAGATCCCCCGCAAAGGAAGCAACCCCGTTTGGTTTCAGCCAAACGCGTCCATCGGCCACCTCAATATGCGAGAAGATGTCAGTTGGCGGAAATTTCTCCTGAAGACTTTGTGTGGTCTCGTCCGCATCTGGTGCGAATGCAGCGATGTAAACGAGCGCAGCGACGCGAGGGTCCGTCCCGGCGGCAGTGATTACGGAACCCCCATAGGAGTGACCGACCAGGATTGCTGGCTCGCTGACTCTGCCGAGAGTTCTCTTAACGTTGGTGACATCTCCGGCATGGGAATCCAAACCGTGCTGGGATGCGATTACCTCGAAGCCTTCTTTTTGAAGTGTCGGGATCAACTTGGCGAAGCATGAGCCGTCGGCCCATAGTCCGTGAACGAAGACAATGCTGGGTTTACGCTGAGTAGCCATTAGGGTGCTCCTTTTCCTCTGAGTTAGGACAAAATCGGGATTGCCCCTGGGAACTTGTGCGCCGGTATCAACCGCTAAGGCCCAGGGACACTCTGGTCGATGACATTAACAAATGCCTTCTGCGTTCCGGTGCCAGCATCTGCATACCTCATGCGGACGCCACACGAACACACACAGGCTACGTCGCCCGCAACGGCAAGTCCTCCCCCTTTCGAGTGATGAGAGACGCACAATTTGAATTCATACTCGGATGGGCTTGTACAAAGGACTTTCTATAAGCCATGGTTACAGGTGTACCGGCTTGGCCGATGCTCAAACATTGACCCGGTTATTGAGGTCATGCTAGCGTCAAACCATGGCGTTTCCCCTCCTACGTTGTTGTCGCTGCGATCAACCCTTCTTTGGGTGAGCCGCCCATTTTCAGATATTCCTGAAGCCCCTTCTCCGACAGCTCATCCGAAATGCTTCATCGTTGTCCGTTATCCGTCCACAAGCCGGCATTCGTGTCGGGCTTGTCTGCGACGGCTCAGCTGTGGAGAGATCTTATGCAATTCGCTGCTTGCACCAAACCCAAGTTTTCAACTGTCGCCTCTCTTTTGAGAACGCCTGAGGAACTCGCCGGCATCGTCTCGTTGTTCGCATCGTCCGATGGATGGGTGGATAAAGTGCGGCTGCGCGCCGACGGACGCTGGTATGAACGGCTGTATCACGGTCCGGATTATGACGTATGGGTGATCAGCTGGCTACCCGGGCAATCCACCGGCTTCCACGACCACGGTGCGTCCTCGGGAGCTTTCGTCGTAGCGACCGGGATTCTTGAGGAACATCGTCCTGGTGAGCGGGCTCGCGTGATACATCCGGGCAAGCCGCGCGCATTCGGTGCCGATTACACGCATGACGTCCGTAACCTCTCGCTCGCGCCGGCCATCAGCATTCACGCATATTCCCCTCCACTGAACGAGATGAACGAATACGAACTGGATGGGAGTCAACTGATTCCGCGCGAACGCACGTCTGTCGAGACAGAAACTATCCATGAGGAGCGGCGCGCCCAGAGGCTGAGGCACGTAGCCCCAAGCAATGCCATGAGCATTGAGCAAATGCTGTCAGCGGCACGCGCTCGGCTACAACGGCTATCTCCGGATGAGGTGTATGAGGCGGTAACCATGACAGAGGCGATACTCGTCGATATTCGCCCGGAAAGCCAGCGCGCGCTCGAGGGCACGATTATGGGGGCGTTGGTTGTCGAACGTAACGTGCTCGAGTGGCGGTTCGACCCGGCCTCCAGCACGCGACTGCCGATCGCGACCGATCACAATCTCCACGTGATCGTGTTCTGTTCCGAAGGCTATACGTCAAGTCTCGCAGCCGCAGCTCTCCAGGATCTTGGACTCAGTCGCGCGACGGACATGGTTGGTGGATTTCAGGCATGGCGCACAATGGGTCTGCCAATTGTGCGCCACGAGACGCTTATTAGATCCGAATCGCCAGAAACACTTCGAAAGGAAGCATGACATGAGAGCGTGGTGGAGAAGTGCAGGTATCGCAATCCTTTTTTCAAGTCTCAGCGCGTTGATGGCCGTCACGCAAAACACCAAACTATCTAACTCGGTTGCCGGCAGTTGGGACGCCAGCCTGACCAGCCACGGGGTCGTCATACCATTCCGGCTCGATATTGTTGGATCAGGGCCCGACCTGAAGGGTATCTTCTATGACGGCTTCAGTCCGTACGAAGGCACCACAAGTGCTACCTTCCAGGATGGCGAGCTTGTTCTCAAGGTCGAACATTATCTTACGACCATCACCGCGACGCTGAAGGATGGTCAACTCGTCGGGAACATGGTCTCTCAATCACGGGATTCCACCGCTGAATACGCCTTCCGGGCTACGCGTCATGTGGATGGAGCGAATACGGCAGCTGCCGTGCCCGCAATCGCCGGATCGTGGATAATTCCGCTGGATATTCCATCTTCCAAAGGCGAAAAGGCATTTCGGCTCATTGTGCAACAGCGCGGTGCGGAGGTCGCGGCGTCGATCCTGCGTGTCGACGGAGACACCGGAGCGTACAGCGGCACCTTCAAAGATGGGAAATGGGTGCTCAGCCACTTTGATGGATCGCGGCCCGGTGTCATTGAAGTCTCTCAGGCGAAAGATGGAACCCTCGAGATTCTTCAAATCAGCGCGCGACCGCAACCAGCGGCCGTTCAGGACGACGCCAGTAACAGAGGCAATCAGACCGCCGGCTCCAGGCTGGTGGCCTATCGAGCTGATGTGGCTCAAGCAAAAGGCCTGCCACAACCTGAAGACTACGACACGCACACCAGGGTTCGTAATCCTGACGAAAAGTTTGCCTTCAGCTTCCCAGACGTGAACGGAAAACTCATATCGAACGAGGATTCGCGGTTTAAGGGCAAAGTGGTTCTCGCCATCGTGACCGGCACTTGGTGCCCGAACTGCCATGATGAGGCGCAGTACCTGGTTCAGCTGGACAAAAAATACCGCGACAAGGGACTAGCCATTGTCGCTCTCGACTTCGAGGAACCGGAGCAACAAAAGAGCCTCGAACGTCAACGAGCCTTCGTGAAGAAGTATGGTGTGCAGTACACCTATCTGATCGCAGGCGCTCCTTCCGACATTGGAGAAAAGTTGCCCCAACTGGTCAATCTCAACACCTGGCCGGCGACAATCTTCGTCGGACGGGACGGCATTGTAAAGGGAGTGCACTCGGGCTTTGCCTCTCCCGCCAGTGGTCAATTCAATAAGCAGCTGCAGAAAGACTTTACTGCGAAAATCGAACAACTCCTCGCTCAAGATGTAACCCGGAACAGGGCAGCAGCAACGGCGGCGGCCAATTAGATCGTAGTAGGAGTAGAAACACTATGTCCCTCAGAATGAATGACACAACTCCCGATTTCGTTGCGGAAAACGACACAGGGCACCATTCACTTTCACGAGTGGATCGGCGACGGTTGGATCGTCCTTTTTTCCCACCCGAAAGACTTCACCCCCGTGTGCACCCACCGAGCTGGGCAGCGTGGCCGCTCTGCAGGACGAGTTCGCCAAGCGAAGCACCAAGGTGATCGGTTTAAGTGACCCGGTTAGTAATCGACACGGTCAGCACGGAATTTGGAACGCCGGAAGGGGCAGGCGCTTTGCGCCGCGGGCGGCGGAGGAATGCATCGGCAAACGGATTTGCAAGAGAAACAACGCTTATCGAGAATGTAGCTCTTCAGCGTAATCCCTTTGCGCCTCAATTTGAAAACGCAGCTCCTGATTCCTCCGAAGCAATTCACACACAAGAAGCTGCAGCGTAGTGTTATCAACTTCGTACGCCAAGTATGCGGTCTCGCCGTCACGCTCGATCTCAAAGCGACTTTTCCTTGGGTCTCTTTGCCCGTCCATATAGCAATTTCCTTTCACTGCACGCCAGATACCGTCCTCACAGGATGTTCGTGAGATCCCTACGTCGAGCCGATTTGTCAGATTGCTTCCGCCAGGGCTGGCGCAGCCGGAAGGTCGACACCAGCCCACGTCGACTTTTTGCGAAATCCCCTCATCGTGAACGGATTATTTTGTTCAGTCGAACGGCATCACAGAAACCTCCCGAACCCGCCCACAATTGCATGCGAGGGATGGCGACAGCATCGCACTATGCGCCATCCCGTCATCCTTCTAGTTTCGACCGGCCATCACGCCGCCGTCGACCGGCAGTATGGTTCCTGTGATCCATGCGCTCTGCTCGGATGCGAGAAAAAGAATAGCTTCCGCTACATCTCCTGGTTGCCCGATCCTTCCGAGCGGGTGGAAGGCATTGAAGGTCGGCAAAACCTTGGGAACCTCCTCTTTGGAAAGGAAAGTGGAGTAGATAGGAGTTTCGACCACGGCTGGGGCGACGGCATTGATCCTGATCTTATCCGCAGCCAGTTCCAACGCAAGATTGTGAACAAGTGCGTGCACCCCTGCATTCGCTGCTGAATACGCCGCAGACGGTGTTGCGCCGATGGCTTGAAGGGCCCAGAGCGAACCAGTATGGACGATCGACCCGCCCCCACGCTTCCTCATAGCTTTGGCAGCGGCCTGGGCCAGGAAGAATTTCCCTTTAAGAATGGTGTCCAGAAACCAGTCGTATTCTTCCTCTGTCAGTTCGAGGAAGGGTTTCGGCTTAAAGACTCCTGCATTGCTGACCAGAACGTCCAGCCCTCCGAACTCTTTCTCCGCCAGGTCTACGAGGGCCGTTCCGGTGGAGGGTTTTCCGATATCTCCAGCAAAGACCCGGACCATCGCAGGTTCCGGGGAGACCTCTTTCGCTGCAGAGCGCAATTTTGCCTCATCCCGTCCACTAAGAACGACGGATGCGCCGTGGGCAACGAGGCGCTTGGCCGCCTCCTTGCCAATACCGGAACTGCCGCCGGTGACGATCGCTACTTTTCCTTTGAAGTGCATACAAACCTCTCTTTTCGTTGTGAAGCTGTTGGTTAACGACGAAGCGGCATGTTGCCGCACCGCATTCTATTTCCACTCGCTTGGTGAAATGCTTATTTCCGCAAGTAACTGTCGATCTGCCTGTGAGCTTTTACAGGCCGCGGAGAAACTCGGCTTTGTATCAGGGCACGACTTTAGTCGGGCCGTATCTACCGATTCAACTGTACCGTCCACTACTGTTAACCGCTGCCCGAACGCGAGAGACGTAACCGGCACTGAGAGAGTCAGCAAGTGTCCACAGCGCGGCTCCGAGTAAAACGAAGTCTTTGATCAGAAACTCCCCTACATCGCCTGAAAGCGCAGGAAAACCGCCAAGGCTCGGTTCCCAACCTGGAGTTGTGATGATGAATGACAACGTAGTCAGAAACATAAACACCGCACCCAGACTTCCGACGGCAGATGCCTTTGGAAACCAGCGCCGAAGAGCAATCAACGTCGCGATAGTCATCTCGATGGCGCCTATGATCATCGTGAAATGATGCACACTCCAAACGCTGTAGCCCCAGCTCAGAAATGGGCTATGCATAATGAGAGGTTGAATGCCTTTTGCCTCGTATTCGGTGACCTTCATCGCTGCGATCCAGCCAATTGCGACCACGAGACCGTAACGCAGAAACGCATGTCCGATCGGATCGATCCAACCTACCCAGGCTCCGGCCTTCGGTTGAGGTACGGGGCGTGTTACGGGCTCAAGATTGAGCTCGTCGGTAAACTCCATTGCTTTCAACTCTGGCATTGCTTTTCTCCTTTGAATTCTCTGTGTCCATTACGCGTAGCCTTCACGCTATCCAACGAACATTGACCTCGCGGCTCCTCCTCGAAGACCCCAAAGAACCAGTATCGCCGTAGCGATGATTGCGATCGTCACGGTGATAAATCCCACTGCGACAAAGCTCTCTTGCCATGGCTGCCCGCTGTGGCCGGCTGAAGTGATTGGAGAACTTGCTGCGGTGCCGAAAGCCGCAGCTATCGAGGTCACTAGCCAGTTCGCATAGGTGCCGTAAAGTGCAGTGCAGTAGGCCGTCACCTGTACCGGATCAGGCAGTCGTACTTCATTCCATGCGGCACCGAGCGCAAGGAGGAAGATGCCATTCATCAGACCCTCCAGGTGTGCCGACAGGCCCATGCGCACGTTGGTGAAACGTTGCTCAAGTAATCCCGTGATCAGTCCGAGGAGAAAGAGCAACATGCCATGCCACATAAGCCGACGCTTTTGCGTTTTCATTTGAACCTCTTGCTTAATTTCGTAATCGATTAAGGAGCTTGTCCAGCGTGAATCTGTCAGGCTCCCAGAACGTCAGTAAGAATGCCGCAGCGGCCGCGGAGAAGACCGAATAGTCGAATGGCGTCTTGATGCCGAGACCTGTGACCATGCCCATAGCAAATAACAAAAGGAGAAGGCCGGAGAGGACGGAGGCCATTCGTATTTTGAAACCAACGATGAGCAATATCCCAAAGAGTGTTTCCGCGACGGTAGCTACCCATGCAAACGACACCGTCAATGAACTGGGGAAGAGAGACGTGACCGCGCCCGTGTACTCCGCGAAATGAGCGAAATCTCCCCAGGATACGTTCTTTGCTCCAAATGGCCCCCATAAGCCAAAGCGATCAGCCACAGCGGATAGAAAGGAAGCTCCCAGCGAATACCGTGCGAACAGACGGACAATCTCTGTTGCATTCTCGGTGAGTTGCGAGGTTCTTGAATTCATACGTGCCTCCACATAGGGAATATCGCTTTAGGCGAAATGTTTTCTTTGAGCTCTCCTTCGGCGCGTGACTTACGCCTTGGTGCGCGTCAGGTAATCCCCGGGCCCTTACGAATAAACGCGGATGACCGTCTTTCCCTTGGTCCGCGCGGTCCGGTTGAAGGCAGCAACCGCATCATCGAGGGCTGCCTCGTTGCCGATGTTTGTCCGAAGCCGGCCATCCCGGACCCGCTGGACGAGCTCACTCAACTGGGCACGATCGGGCTCGACGACGAAGTCGATAGTCAGGCCGCCGGAGGGCCGCGCCTCGATCGGGCCGGTGACTGTCACCAGCGTTCCTCCGGCGCGGATCACGCCCGCGGACTGCTTCGCGATGTCGCCGCCGATCACATCGAACACCAGATCAACTTCGCCCACGTCTTTCAGTGCGTCGTTATCAAGGTCGACGAACTCCTGTGCGCCGAAGTCCAAAGCCGTCTGACGGCCGCCGGCGCGGCCGGTGCCGATGACGTACGCGCCGGCCTCACGGGCGAGTTGGGTCGCCATCGAGCCGACGACACCGGCCGCGCCGTGCACGAGGACGCTCTGCCCCGCGCGAAGGCGGCCGTGCTCGAACAGCCCTTGCCATGCGGTCAGACCCGGCATCACCAGGGCCGCGCCCACCGTGAAGTCAACGTCGGCCGGCAGCGGTGTGAGGCGGAGTGCCTCGACCGCCACATAGTCCGCCAGCGTGCCATCGCGATACCAGTCCGTGAGACCGAATACCCGCTGTCCAATCGACAGTCCCGTCGTGCCGTAGCCGAGAGCTGTGACCACTCCGGCCAACTCGTGGCCGGGGATGGAAGGCGTCCGGTCGCGCCCGGTGCGATCGGTCCAAGTCGAGGGCCACGTCAGCTCATCCCCGGTGAATCCCGACGCATGAATTTGAACAACGACGTCGTTGATCGCTGCCTGCGGCTCGGGCCGCTCCACCAGCTTCACTCCAGCCGTTCCCGCAGCCTGATCCGTCACTACAATCGCCTTCATCGGTCCCCTCCCTGTTTCGATTTCATCTTCATGACCTGTTCTCCTTTTCACCAGATCTGATGATTGGAATGAGAGGCTGGAAGGTCCATAATCATCAGCGTGGCTAGTCCATGAGCAGGTGTGTAAGGCAGTGCCGAAAGTAGAGACATTTCAAGATCTGGTCTTAGAACCAAGGAAGGATGGTGGCCAGGAGATCTGGCGCTGGCTCTATACCGAGCTGCGCTCCGCAATTATTGACGGGCGATTGAAATCTGGGGCGCGATTACCGTCCACGAGAAATCTGGCAGCACAATATGGCGTTGCCCGGGGTACAGTCGTGGCAGCATTCCAGCAACTTCAGGCTGAGGGATTCGTTTCGTCCGAAGTGAGTGCCGGAACATTTGTCGTGCCGGCGCCAGGGTGGAAGATCGCCTCTCCGGCTAAACAAGGATCTCCTCGGCAGGTAATCTCCAGAGCGACGATCGCAAATCGAACGCAGAGTCTTCTTAAAACCACATTTTTCCAGCCAGCTTCGCATTCCATCGGTAAGGCCTTTCGGGGCTACGAGCCGGCCATCGACCTGTTTCCAGTCGAACTGTGGGCGCGGATTGCGGCACGCGTTTATCGCAATGCACCGCGTACGCTTGTATGGGCAAGGTGATGCAGGCGGTTATCCGCCGCTGCGAAGAGCCATCGCGGAATATGTGGGCCACTCCCGCGGAGTACGTTGTTCTGCTGAACAGATCATCGTGACATCGGGCGCGCAGCAGGCGTTGGACCTCTTGGCGCGAGTGCTTCTCGATCCCGGCGACGAGGTGTGGATGGAAGATCCCGGGTACCCCGGAGCCTCTCAAGCCTTTCAGAACGCTGGGGCGAGTGTGATTCCGATTCCAGTTGATGGCGAAGGTATAGATGTTGCAAGAGCGATAAAGTCATCTCCTGCCGCCCGTGCGGTGTATGTAACACCAGCCAATCAGTTTCCGCTTGGCATTGTCATGTCCGCAGAGAGACGAGTCGAACTGCTCTCCTGGGCGGCGCGTGCGGGGGCATGGATTATCGAAGATGAATACGACGCGGAATATCGCTATTCCGGGAAGCCTCTGGCGTCACTCCACAGCCTGGATAGATCTGGATCGGTCATCTATGTTGGAACGTTTACGAAGATGCTGTTCAACGCTCTTCGCATTGGGTTCATCGTTGTTCCGGAACGGGTAGGCGAAGCATTTAGAATCGCACGAAGCTTCATCGATCGCCATGCTCCCACGCTAGATCAGGCCGTGCTGACGGAATTCATCAACGAAGGTCACTTCGGCCACCACGTTAGAAACATGAGGCAGGTCTACTCGGAGCGTTCGCAGCTACTTACAGAAGAGGCGAACAGGCGTCTTTCCGGTTTGCTTGATGTGGAGAACCCGCAATCTGGGATGTGTACCGTGGCCTGGATCAAAACACGTGTCACCGAAATGGTGTTGGCGCGACGGGCGGAACAGGTGGGATTGGAAGTAGTTCCAATCTCCTCATTCGTCAGCAAGTACGAGCAGAGGCCCGCGCTGTTTCTGGGCTTCGCAGGGTGTAGTGCAAGTGAGATCAAGAGGGGCGTGTCAGTTCTGGAAGCCGTACTCTCTCGATGAGTCCGTATTGCCTGTTATCTCCTCCAAGTGTTGTGCAGAGTGCTGCTATAACACAACTCTGCAGCTGCGCGTCGCTCTCGTTGTCCAAAGATGTTCTGTTCTCGCGAATCAAGCACATCAACCAGATGTCTTCAGGTGAAACTCCTTACAGCCCTGCCTGATCCACCGCTCTTTCGCCTCATCGCTGCACTCGCATGCCTGTTCGGGCCCATTGCCACAGCCACCATCGACTTGCGCGCAGCGCCAAACTGCTGGATTCGGTTTAAAGAGACTGATGACGAATTTGAAGATGTAGATTGTGGCTGCAATTCCAATGAGTGCGGTAATCATGTGGTTCCTCCGCAGTGAGTCGTCAGTGACGCCGGGCGCATTCCATTTCCTTGTTCTGCCTTTAGCCGCTCATCGCACTCCAAAGCAGCCCTAAGCGCTTCCGAGCTCACTTGGACGCTTTGTGTCCGCTTCGCGGTCGAAGACATTGGCACGACGATGGGGTCTTGATGATGAGGCTTCTTGCGGGTCTTCGAGCGCACCGGGTCATGAATCGGCGGCAAGATCGGTCGAGTGCCGGCGCTTCGCCGACACCCGAAAAGTCTTATTTGCGGTACTTTGTCCAGGCTTGGGATAACATGTCGAGTCACCGTTGAGGGTCAGGAATTGGGCATGATCTGATCAACAGATTTTAACCCACTTAACGTCATCGGGCGGCACCCAAAAGACTGGCCAGAATCCAAAGTTTCTGCAAGTTAACCCTTAACTGACTCCACGATTTCGGGGCAAAGCTATTTTAGCAAGCCCTCAACTGAGGGCCCTAGACTACTTACGATGCAAGGCGGCCATGCCAGTGCAAAAACAATCCCAATAACGGATTTGTGCCCAAGGTCTTCCATCTCCTTTTGATTTCCAAAAGGCGGCACCACCGAGTCGGGGTAAAGGGTAATCAGGTACAGCAGGCTAAGCCTGGGTTGACTTTCGGGCAGCGAATGGCCGGTAAAAACGAGCGCGAAGTGAAGGTTCTCGCAAGACAGAAGCCTGCATGAAGATGAACACGTCCGCGAGGTACCCCTCGTACCCTCTCGGTGCGCCACTCCAATTGGTCCAATCGATCCCTTTATTGGCGTTGTTTTGGACGCCGTTTTGAAACCCCACACTGGCTTGGCGGTCCAACATCGCCCGGAGGATTTCGTCACCCTTTTGTGGCTCGCCGACGATATGGTAGGCCATGATGAAATGTAGACTGTGGCCTGCCGAGATTCCACCGTTCATGTAGTTTTGAAACGTATCTGCGCCATCTTCGCGGCTGGGCACGCCCAGACCATTGGGTTGAAGGTAGTCGGCTCTGCGCACCGGCTCTAACGTGCAAGGAAGCCCCAGATCGAAGCGAGTAAAGTTAACATCCTGCATCTTTTGCCGTAGGCGCGAAAGTATTCCGCGCCCTTCGCCTGGTTCAACGAGGCCATACTCGATTGCCATGCCATTCACAATCGGAGTGGCGTAATCGTGGAGTTGACCGTCGGCGCTCTTCCACCAGGCGAGCCAGCCGGTGGCCGGATTGTGGAGGGTTTTGAAATAGACAGCCTTCAAACGCTCTGCCAGGTCAGTGTAGTGTTCCTGCTGCTTTACGCGACCCAGTAGTGCTTCAAGTTCGGCCAGGCATCGCCATGCACGATAGATCATTGCGTTGGTGTAGCCATCCTTGTGGCCGCAGTTCAACGCGTCCCACCAGCAGCATGATCGGGCAGGCTCCACCAGGGTGCCATCATTGCCACTCTGTGTGGCCTCCACCATCCCGTCGCCGTCTATATCGCGTTGCTCCAGAAATGCAGAGAGAAGCTCCAGTCGTGCGATACGGTCCCTCAGCCAAACGCGATCGCCTGTTGCTTCCACGTAGTCCCATGAGGATATGAGAATTCCAGGATTCGCATCCAGGAAGTGCCGATAATCCCAATAGCCGATGACTTCTCCCGAGGGATCTGTGCGATGTTCCAACCACCAGTCGATTGACCGTCGAACGTGGTTCATCACCGAGATTCCAGACGCAACTTCGGGAGTCCATAGCGCCTGGTCCGCATAAAACGGCAAGGCAAAACTAACAGGATCGCTGATGACATTGTTGGCGAGGATACCTATTGGTGCACTGAATGGTCTGTCTTGGTTGCCCCACCGCGAGCTAGGTTGCCAGGTGTTAAACCAACCACGCCGGACCTCTCGCCAAAGAGTTCTGTCGGTCATTCCTTTTGGGGGCGCCAAACACACTGGAGTGAAGGTGAGCGTGCAGCCGTGACCAGTCCCAATTCCGGGGAGTTCCAGAATCAAATCAACAGTGTGTTTGTCGCGGTCGCCCTCTAGTCTCGCTTTGACACCAGAGTGCGCATCTCCCAGTAAGAGCTGGCCGAAATCTGGTGACGAGATCAAGGCGGGCAGTTTTCCGGATCCATCCTCACCCCAGGCTTCGGGAAGAATCGTCGTCGGGGTAACCATAGGATCAAAAGGAAATAGCATTTCAACTGCTTCGACATCTCGAATACGGTGGCCATGCCCAGACACGGTCATGACAAAGCGGCTTGGAGATGGACGAATGGTCCAATGGAGTTCCGCGCCGGTTGCAACAGCAAACGCATAGGAAGTTCCACCGTCCCGATGGTCTTCCCTCCGAACCTCGATATCTCCGCTGGTGCGCCACATTCCACCAACACGAACACGGAGGACAAGAGGAGAATTCAACCGCAGCAGGTTTGTCTGCGCCCTATTTCCTCCTTCTGAGTCCCAGCTCAAGAATGCGACCCGAGCGTGCTGGGCATCAGGTTCAATCCGAAGAACCGGCTTGACACCAAAAGCTACTTGAGGCTCTTGTCTGTTGTCTAAGGAGAGGGAATTTGCCGCAGATCCCAAGGCGGCTGTGCCTAAGCCTACTCCTGCAAGCTGTAAGAATGAACGCCGATCCATCTCGCTGCTCCACACGCGCATCAGACAGTTCCTTCCTAGTAGGTTGCTCTTCCGCCACTTAGATCGAATACAGCGGCGGTGGTGAAGGAGTTTTCCTCCGATACCAACCAGGCGACCATCGCACTGACTTCGTCCACTTCCAGAAAACGTCCACGCGGTATTTTGCTTAGCATGTAGTCCACATGTTCTTTTGACATTTGCTCGAAGATGCGGGTGCGAGCCGCAGCTGGTGTGATGCAATTTACCGCGATGTTGTTTGTTGCTGTCTCCTTGCCTAGCGACTTAGTCAAGGCAATTACGCCGGCTTTGGAAGCACTGTAGGCTGATGCATTGGGGTTGCCCTCTTTGCCCGCGATCGAGGCAACATTGACAATTCGCCCGTAGTTTTGACGCATCATATGGGGCACGATGGCTCTGCAGCAATAATAGATACCAAAGAGATTGATGCTGACAACGCGATGCCACTCTTCAACCGGGTACTCCCACGTTTTGTGATTGGATCCGGCAATACCGGCATTCGCGACGAGTATGTCGATATTTCGATGCTTCTTGATTGTCGATTCAACCGCACGGTCCACCGAAGCAGAGTCAGAAACGTCAACGACCTCACCGGTAGCGTCGCCCGTTCTTTCGAGTTTCAGGGTCGATGTTTCCAATACGGCGCGATCGTTGTCCCAAATTGAAATGGACGCGCCCGAAGCCTGTAAGCGAGTTGCGATAGACAGGCCAATCCCTTGAGCTCCCCCTGTAACCACTGCGTGACGGTTCTTCAAATCGATCTGGTTCACTTATTCCTCGCGACGACGTGAGTGTGGCTTGACTCAACTTGCTTCCGTCAATCGGCAAATCTTCGATTCCAACTCACGCCGGAGTAGAACGGTTTCAGAGACGTTGTCAGTGCGATTACAACCATTCCAGTCCACCCACACGTATTCAAGGGTGAGGAAGCCGTCAAAACCGAGTTGGTTCAAGCCAGTCAGCATGCCGGTGAAATCGATTGCGTTTTCGTCGACAGAGGTTTGCAGCCGATCAGGGGCACTTCCACGGACGTGTATATGAGAAGCGAATGGGAGCAAATCGTGTACACGTGCGGAGCTCTCGCCGGCCATGATGAAGTGCCCATAGTCAAGCGTCAACGTCAACCCGTCAACTCTGCGCAGAAAGGCGCGAGCACTTTCGACCTCCCCGCAAATCGATCCGACATGGGGCTCAATGGCATACTCGACTCCCCTCGCAGGCACACTCTTTTATCCTCCATGCGGTCTCTTCGGCAGCGATTTCCAAGTCTCTCTCCCCTGGGTTCGCCGCATGAAAGACGCCTGGAAGGCCGGTTAAGTGATTGCACCGCACCGCAACGCAGAACTCCAGTGCACGTGAAAAGACTTCGCGATTCTTGATTCTTATGTCCGACCTCGGATCGTTCGCAGCTCGCTCGGATGGATCAACTCCGATCTGGACAAATACATCCGACGCTTGTAATTCAGCTTCAGCCAAATCCTGCAGGACTTGTGCGGTGTAGCTCTGCGGAGCGGCTTGCAGATCTATTGGTGAAAAGTGTGTACTGCGCGCGAATAAACCAATGTCCACGTGGTCGAACCCGAGCAGTTTCACCAGCTTCAATGCCGCGGTCCTCTCCAAAACAGGGAAAGTGAAATCCGCACAGGAGAACTTAAACATGCTGCATTCCCTCTCTTCGACTTAGGCGATACAGGGCGTCTATTTGTTCGAGGGCCTTCTGCGCGTTCCCATGATCCTTCGAATATTCAACAATGGCCTCTCCAGCGCGCTGTTGCAGGCCTACATAGCAGGGGTATCGGGGCCGGACATAGGCGGTTTCAATGCTGGCGGCAGTGCGCAAGAAGAACTCGTCGGTCATCTGATTGAGGAGTGAATCATTCCAAGCACTCCGTCGAGCTGGTTGACCACCGCTCACCCCATAAAGTGTGCGCTGGCAGGTTTCACCAGCGACAAACAGGCTGTACTCAAGTGCGAGAGCGGTGTCCGTACAGCTAGCAGAGATGGCGATCCCCGTTCCCCCAAGCACCGTGCGCATGGGTGTATCTCTATCCATGGCGACCGGATTTGAGAATCGGACATGATTCGCTGCAAAACCGTTGCGCGAGTAATTGCTGTAGGTGTAAGCGAACGGGCAGTAGGCAATGGTGTGTTCATTCGCCATTCGCTCGTACAGGGCTATCGGGTTCATACTAAATATTTCATCAGGCATCAGAGCTGTAAGCTCATGAAGATGCTCCAGGCAGTTGGCGCCGATTTCATGGTCGACCAACTGCTCAGGATTGCAGGCTATGGCGCTTCCCAGCGAAACGCATAGCCCCATAAAGTTGAGAAAGATGTCTGCGGAAAAAGCGGGCATCCGCACCCACCCCAGCCGTGCCAGGGCAATCACATCCGCCCAGAGTTTTGGCTCCTCGAGCCCGTATTGATTCAACAGGTCAGGACGAAAGCTTGCGGCGGGGGCAGCGGCGTCGATCGGCAGTGCGTAGAGTTTGTCGTGGTAGAAGTAGCTGGAAAATGACGGGCCAATCGAGTCTTGTTGAAGGTCCTTGATTTCTTCGGAAGAGAGCATCGGAAGGAGGTCGGTCAGCACCCCTGTCGCCTCCGCATCGCCTGCCATCGGATGATCGATTACGAGCAGATCGAAATTCCGGGCAAGAGTGACAATGTCCGCATGCCCGAATTCGTGCAGACTTCGCTTTTCCCACTGGACCCGGATACCTGGATGCTTTTCCTCGAAACGCTGGGCAGTGGCGACGAGAGGCGGCAGGGCTCGGCTGTGGTTCCAGGTGATGCCGCGCAGCGAAACCTGCTTCATGCGGGTTGCTCCACGAGAGAGGAAATAAAAACGTTATTGCCGCTCTTCACGGAGCGGGTTGCCCCTTCGATCACTTCCATCGCAGCAACGCCTAAAGGTGCGGGTGACTGATTGCAGAGCGGATTCAGGACGGAATCGATCAGGTTCGTCGCTGGAGCCCGATGAGGATATACGGCATCATCTTCAAGATCAGGATAGACACGGGGCTCTCCGACAAGTGGTACAAATTCCAATCTCCCCCGCCAAAGATCGAGAAATAATATCCCCTTCGTCCCGAAGACCCGCACTTCGAAGTCTTTGCGTCCGAGACTAGTCGCGCCAGTGCTGGCAATGGTGACAATCGAACTGTCGTCCATTCGGAGATCGAGCACGTCGTAGATGTCGAGAGCAGCGCCGTCGTTGTGGAAGCGGGCGAAGACCTCGCGGGGGCGCGCTCCTGTCAGGAATGTCAGGTAGGCCGCTGCATGACAGACTTGCGCGTAGATTTGCCCCCCTCCAGCTACCTTGGGATCGCTGTAGGTCCCCGCACGAGGATGCATGTACGGCTTTCCGTGTGTTGGCTGCGTGTTGGCGCCACGAAGAAGATCGTCAATTGGATTCGTCATCAAGACGCTAATCATGCGTATTTGGCCAAGAGTTCCATCATGTATCAGGCGCTGCGCCTCGATGGCATGCGCGGTGTGATGCCAGGGACAACTGATAAGAAACTGGACCTCATTCTCATCAGCCATCTTCACCAAATCCATGGCTTCGGCGGCCGTGAGCGTCATCGGTTTTTCGATCAGGACATGCTTACCCAACGCGAGAGCCGCGAATGCGTCCTCGTAATGAAGGTGCGGGCTGCTGCTGACTACGATTGCGGCAATACCTTCGATGGCAAGCAGTTCACTCGCGGAAGTGCAGGCGAAAGGGATTCCAAAGTCATGAGCAATCCTGTTCGCCTCTTGCGGATTGTTATTTTGAATTGCGACAAGTTCGGCCTGGGGATGGGCGAGGAGCGCAGGGATGTGGGCGAACGTTGCCCACCATCCCGCCCCAATAACTCCGCATTTGATCTTTTTCTGCACAGGGTGCTCCTCTAAGCCTGGAAGTCAACGGGCGCCAGCAGGTCGCGATTGAGTTCAACCCCGAAGCCAGGGCTCGCCCCGAGTGTGACATGTCCGTTGACAGGGAGGGGTTCCCCGACGACCGCTTCGAAGATGGGCCGAACTGTCGTTCCATTGCCGACCGAAAGATACTCGGCGAATGGTGAGTTCAGATTCGACTGCACGAAGTGGTAGTTGTATACGCCAGAGCCGTGCGGAATGACGGGAACATCGTAGGGCTTGGCGATGGCAGCTATCCGGCGAACCGCGGTGAGGCCACCGCACCATTGCATCTCTGGCTGAATAACATCGCATGCCCGCGCAGCCAGGATTGCGGCGAATGCTTTCACGTCGTACTCCAGATTCCCGATGGCGACTTGTATCGGATTGATGCGCGTGCGCAGTTCTGCATTCATGTGCTCCGCCCATCCATTTTGCAGCGGATCTTCAAACCACTTGATATCGTAATCGCGTGCACGCTCCGCCAGTCGCGACGCGAATTCAATATCCCAGGAAAGATAACAGTCCACCATCAGCTCCATCGCGTCGCCAAGCGCAGACCGGCAGTCTTCGAGGCATTTCTGCATTTTGATCAGGCCCGTACGACCGTCTGCCATGCCCCAGGGAGCTGCAATTTTGACACCCAGGAAGCCGCTATCTTTCCAATGTGAGACCAAGTCCGGATGTGTGGTCACGTAGCAAGGGATGGTCTCTTTCGTTTGGCCGCCAAGCAAACGATATACGGGTTGGCCCAGCGCCTTTCCCATCAGGTCCCAGAGCGCCAGGTCTACGCCACTCATGGCCATGGCTGTCACCCCGCCGAGCCCGTATGGCATCGTGGAGCGGTACATCTGATCCCAGAGAAGCTCTATGTTGAAAGGGTCTTGTCCAATCAGAAACTTGCTAAAGTGCTGTTCAATGACAGCACAAGCGAAGTTCCCACCCCCATAGTTGACTGCACAGCCCGTGACTCCTTCGTCCGTGAAAATTTCAATGGCGTATGGGTCTTGCCCTGGCCCCATCCACAGAGTGCGCACCTGCGCATACTTCGGATAGATAGACATCGGGTTTGCGATGTGTGAACCTGTCTGCCAACCGCCTCCCCAATATTGAGATTCCCCGAACCGCGCACCTTTTTCCCCGGTATTCCCCGATCTGATCCTATACAGCTTGATTTGCGAGATCTTCATTCCGCGGCCCTCTCCGTTGCGGCAGATTCAATAGCGTCGGATCATGAGAGCGGGTGTACTGGTAGAGCAAGACTAAAAGCGAAGCATGGCGCAGTTTGCGCATATCGCAAATCAACTCACAATGTGAGAGGCTGCGGTTTCGTCCATCCGTACCTTAGCCAGGGGAACCTCGGCCCCCCTGGAGAACTCCATGGCTACTGTTCCTTATCGGCATCAGCGAACAGAGTGCTCGGATAAAACTGCTCAATGTTTTGCGGCGTAAGAATTTGTACCGGTGCATAAACGGCCGGTTGGACCGGTTTGTGATGGAGGATATCGAATGCGACCTGAATGAGATTGTCTCCATATCTTTCGGGGAATGTAGCAATCGAACCGATCATCCTTGTTTGTGGAGAGCGCAATTCTCGGCGTGCCTCCGGGAAGGCACCCACTCCCAACGCAAGGCAGAACTGGCTCCTGCCAACTTCCGCGAACGCGCGAAGTGCGCCCAAAACCGCGAGATCATTGACTCCGAAAATGAGTGTCTTGCGTTTCGGGGAAAACTGTAGATGCTTACGAACCAGTTCAAAAGAGCGCTCCAACTCACCACGTGAATCGAGATGGAGAATGTGATAGCTTCCCGGTAGTAGCTTGCGAACCGCAGACTCTGCGCCCGAAACCCGAAGGTGCGGAAGGGATCCGGCCACTTCAAGATCCAGCATTAGCAATTCATCGATTTCTCCCTGCCAGTGTTGTCGGGCAGCCTTGACCAAAGCTTTACCGGCCATTTGGCCGACGTTGTAGTTGTCGATGCCAAAGAAGACCGCGCCCGGTTGAGGTATCTCTACGGCAATCACCGGTATCGAAGCCTCTTCATATATGGTCGATAGCTGGAGCCCGATGCGTTCGTATACCTGGAATTCGATCGCCAAATCAACCTTCTGCTGTGCCAGTCTGTGCGCATTGCGCAAAGCAGTCCTGGCGCTGTAGAGGTTTTCCACCTCAATCAGATCGACCTGATGTCGAGTAGCAGCAAAGCGAATTCCGTGGGTGACCGCCCTGGAAAATGAATCGTTATTTTGTGAGGCGTAGCCGATGCGGAAACGCTTCTGATTCACAATATTGACATTGGAAAAATACCGCCGCCCTTCAGGACGACGCAACAGTCCTTCTTCCTCCAAAGTCTTCAGGATACGAAAGACTATTGTGCGCTCGAATCCAGTTCGCTCCACTACGTCGCTGAGGCTCAACGATTGCTGGGCATCCGTGAAATGGTGCAGGATCTTGCAAGCCCTCGCTACCGTCTCAAGCCTGTATTGGGAATTGTCCCGATTAGCTGCGCACATATTCACTCCAAGAGGCGGAAATACGCCGCATCACTTGGGAAGATCGCATCTTCCCCAAGCCCGGAGTGTAGCACCCATTGCGCTTTCCGCAAGTTATCAACCATTGACATTTCGCCGTTGTCAACCGACCCCTCGCTGACGCCTCCTCTCGTTGATCCATGGCAGCACCTAAAACTGCCCACGCAACACGAATTCGGAGGCATGGCCAATGAAACACCTATATCTCCATTTTGACGACAGGGCGTTGCGCGTTGCGGCGTTCTTATGCATGTTCCTGATTGGTACATCGAAACTCCAGAATCCCGCGTGGGCCCAGAGTGCCGATTCTGGCGCGATCTTTGGCAGCGTTACCGACAAGAGTGGAGCCCTAGTACCGGGAGCTGCCGTTACCGTGACCAACACTGCGACGGGGAGCGTGAAATCCATCACCACGAACCCTTCCGGATTCTATTCAGCAGAATCGGTTCCGAGCGGAGACTACAAGGTAACGGTCGCCAAGCAGGGGTTTGGGACGCTTGATGTGAACAACATCCATCTTGATCCCGGGCAGCGGCGTGAAGCCTCGCTCGTTTTGACCGTTGGCACGGCAACCGAAGTAGTCAGCGTCGAGGCAAATACGCTGCAGGTCAAGACGGAAACCTCGGAGGTTTCTTCCACAATTGATGCGGAAGAGATTAAGACCCTCTTGGTTAACGGTCGAAACTTTCAGTCACTTGCTACCCTTGTGCCCGGCGTAAACAACACCACCGGAAACAATCAATACTCCGGTGGCGGCTTGACATCAAATACAACCATCTCAATTGGTGGCACGGGCACCGACAACACGACTTACCTGGTTGATGGTGTCTACAATATGAACACCGGCAACTACGTCAACATCAACATCACGCCATCGATGGACGCCATTTCTGAATTTACCGTCCTCAAATCGAATTACAGTTCGCGATATGGGACCTCGGCGAGTGGCGTGGTACTGGTGAATACCAAATCAGGGACATCGACGTACCACGGGTCAGCATGGGATTATCTTCGCAACGACGCCTTGGATGCGAGTGCATACTATAGTCGGGGGAAGAAGACCGCTCTCCATCAGAACACCTATGGGTACAGTCTCGGCGGCCCTCTCCAAATCCCAAAACTCTACAACTGGGATCGCAAGAAGCAGACCTTCTTTTTCGCCTCCGACGAGTGGTGGTCAAAATCCATCGGCAGCACACTCACGACAAATGTGATTACTACGCAGATGCGGACAGGCAATCTTGCAGGCAGCAGAGGTTTGCCGGCAGGTGGCCTCACCTTGACGCCGCTAGGGCAGCAATTGCTCGCGGCTGAAGGAAAAACGAATTGCATCGCATCCGCAACAGCATTGAACTCTGCTTGTCTCGATCCAGACACGATGGGGGTCCTGAAGGCATATCAGCCGACTGAAAATGCGAGCGATCCGAACTTCAATTACATAAACAACAGAGCGAACACGTTTTCACAGATCGATCACGACTATCGTGTCGATCACAGCTTTACGCCAAATGAAACATTAATGGGGCGCGTCATGTATGAACAGACCAACGACTTTACTCCGGCTAACTCCGGGTGGGGGGGCGGTAGTGTCCCGACGATTACAAATTCAATCTTTACAAGCGGCCTGAACGCTGTGGTGCGATTGACTTCAGTTCTCTCGCCCTCGATCGTGAATTCAGTTTCCGCTGCTGAAACCTTTGATAAGCCTCGCCTCCATACCAGCAAGGCGCCGATACCCTCAGGCGTTACCATTAATCAATTTTTCACCAATGCCAATGTCACCAACTCGGTACCAAACATCGGGGTTTCGGGGTACGACTCCATCGGCGTGGGGACTCTCCCAATCAACGCAAGCGATGGCGAAGGAATTCTCAACGACGACCTCACCATCACACGCGGCAAGCACTCGTTGCAAACAGGCATCTTCTATATTTTCGGAATCAAGAACCAGAATGTATTCACCGATCCGTGGGGAAACTTCACCTTTGACGGTTTCTACACGGGAAGCGCGGCCGCGGACTTCCTTCTCGGGCTACACCACGGTTACAACCAGGCGAATGGCAAGCCCCATTACACGCCCCATTATCGCCAGATTGAGTTCTACTTCCAGGACGATTGGAAAGTGAATCGCCGACTCACCCTCAATCTGGGATCGAGGTTCTTTTACTATTCGCCGGATTGGTTGACTCAGCCGAACGGCGCCACGCTGGAGACGACGAATTTCGACTTCTCAGCCTATCAACCTGCAGCAGGCACCGGTTGTAAATCCAGACGGAAGCTTCCTGACGAATGCATCCGGGATACCCATCACCAACGCAGGGACTACAGCCAATCTGCAGAATGGTCTGGTGTACAACACCGATCCCACACAGCCACGGGGCTTCTACAATTCGAAAAAAGTGTATGTTGGTCCGCGTGTAGGATTTGCGTATGCCCTGACTGGCGATGGACGTACCTCCTTCCACGCGGGATACGGCATCGGTTACATCCGCATTCCATTCCAAATCCTGAACAACTTCAGTTCCAACCCCCCGGGTGTTGGAACTGTCTCCTATACGTCGGGTACCTTTGAGAACCCGACTGCCGGCACCGTCGTAGTGCAGGTCCCCAGGCCGCAATCCCTGCAGCTCACGAATACGAAGTTCCGGCCAAATTCGGTTCAGAGCTTCAGCGCGATCGTGGAGCGCGAGATAACGCACGGAGCCGTCCTTCAGGTTGGCTATGTAGGGTCCCTTGCAAGAGATGGTCGAGTGAATATCGACTCAAACCAAGTGCTGCCGACAAGCACCCCCTTCGCGAGTGATTGCCTCGCCCCGGGTCAGGCCCCGTCGGCAACCTACAATTACGACCCGTGCCTTAACGCGGGCTCAACTTCACGGGGCGCCATTTCAGCGGACTTCGAGCGTCCCTACCCGGGTTGGAGCGGCCTTAGCTTCCCTGCCTATGAGGGAAGTTCGCACTACAACTCGTTGCAGTCACAATTCAAGTACCAAAAGAAAGTTGTCCAAACAACGCTCAACTACACCTGGAGCAAGGTGATTGGAGATACCAACGCAGGCGGTCTGGGCTTCCGTGAATCGGATAGCTCTGTCCAGAACAGTCACTGCATCTCGTGTGAGAAGGGCATTATTAACTTCGATCGTACGCATATCTTTTCGGGAAATGTGATTTATCAGCTTCCGTTCTATGCGAATGGGCCGAATAGCTTGTTGAAGAACGCATTGGGTGGCTGGTCCGTGTCTGGGATTGCAATTGCGCAAAGCGGTTTCGCTTTGTCGCCCAGCCTTGCGGCCCCCAACACTGGGCTTGCCAAACGCCCGAACCAGGTTGGGCCAATCCACATCCGTAGCAACCGAAACCAGAGGTTCAACCCGGACGCTTTTCAGATTCCGGGATATGGATTCTTCGGTAATGCGTCCAACGGTACGATCCGAGGACCTAAGGAGGTCGCATTCAATTTCGAAGTGAACAAGACCTTTGATATGACTGAGCGCTTCAAATTTCAGTTCCAGGCTCAGGCCTTCAACGTCGCAAACCACCCCAGCTTTCGTAGTGTGAATACGGGAATAGGGCCGAATGAGCCGAACCCGGGCCTTGTAAATTCGCCTACCGATCAGCGAATCATGCAGCTTGTTGGAAGGATAACCTTCTAACGTCGAACTCGTTCTTTGGTGCGCCGGGAGAATTCCGCCCGGCGCGCCTTCAATAACGTAAGAGCCCGCATTTCATCATGTTGGCGTCGAGTGGTCTGAATGTTCTTCGGTAACCGAGAGGCATCGATTAGAATCCCGTTGGCGGCGACACCAGGTTGGGCGACGGGCCACCAAACATATCGGTGGAGAACCGGTCCGGAACACTTCATCATCGTTGCAACTCTCGTCTTGCTTCTGCCCGTCCTCGGCGTCTGTCAACAGTCGAATGCAATCAAAATCTCGAATCAAGCCGACAAGGCGCTTCGCGAGCATAACTACGATCTGGCGATTACCGATTATAGGGAGATCCTGCAGATCGAGCCCTCATCAGCAGCTGCTTGGAGCAACTTGGGCACCGCGTGGTTCGCTAAAGGTAACTTGTCGCAGGCGTCTGATTCATTCCAGCATGCAGCGGGTCTTCAACCAGCCAACCCTGACTACGCGTTCAACGCCGCCCTCACGCTCGTACGTGAAGATAAGTGTGAGATCGCTGAAAGGTACTTCAAGGTCTCCGTTCCGTCGCCTCAGCATCGAACAGCAACACAGTACCTGCAAGGCCTTTGCGCATTTGTTTCAAAGAACTGGCCCGAAGCGAAAGGGCTACTCCTCAGTGCCGAAGCGGGCGGTAGCCGAACCGCCGAGACCTACTACATGCTGACGATCGCTGCTCGCAAGTCCCAGGACCCGGATCAGGCAAAGAGAGCATTCGAACTACTGAGGACCGGCTTTCCGGACTCATCCTTAGTACATGAGTTGATCGGGGAGACGTCGGATCAAGAATATATGAGCGCTGAAGCACAGAAGGAGCTGTCCTTAGCGGTTTCAAGTAATCCTGATGCGCCTGGGCTGCATGCGAAGCTCGGCTTCCTACTGTGGAAGGCCCATCAACTTCCTGAGGCTGAGAAACTCTTTGAACAAGAACTCGCTATTGATCCGCACTCTTATTCTGCGATGCACTTCCTTGGTGATATCGCAGAGCGAAATGCCCAACTATCGAAGGCTCTTACGTGGTATGAGCGAGCTTTGCGAGAACGGCCGCAATCGGGTGAAGCGCACTTCGCTGTCGGGCGTGTCTTGGAACTTGAGGGACGAAGCGAGGACTCTTTGAGAGAACTCCAGGCGAGTTTCCCAGCACTGGAAGGCGACGCGTCGGCACACTATTGGGTGGCCAAAGTGTTGAAGAAACTCGGCATGAAGGAACAGGCAAATATAGAGCTGTCAAAGGTTAAGGGAATCAACACGGCCGAGCGAAACGCCCTAATGTCCGAGCTCAGCAACGGCGAGCGATGAATCAAGGATTCAGAGATGCGAGTCGGGCCGCTTCGGAATAGTTGTTTCCTACGAATAGTTCGGGTGTTGCAGATGAGGCGGCCATATCCTAGTTGTCTCCTTTGCGTGACACCGTTGCTGCGGCCCACGCCGTTGGAACTGTGAGAGAGCGACCAATAGGTTCTTCGCATCCCGATTTTTGGAGACGTCATTGATGAAGCGATCCGTGATGTTGTTTGCCCTGTTTACCGTACTTACCGTATTGAGTTTCGAGTGTTCCGCGCAGACGACCCTTAGCGACGCGGACTCGCTCTACCAGGGGTTCCTCGATCCTCCTCGGGATTTCTCTCCGATGCCGTTCTGGTTCTGGAATGGGAAGATGGAAGGTCCGCTCATTCAGAAGCAGATTCGAGACATGGTTGACCAGCACGTATATGGCGCATTTCTCCACGGGCGCGACGGCCTTGAAACCCCATATCTCTCCGAAGGATGGTTTCAGGCAATTGGCGCCGGCCTCGAAGAGTCGAAAAGATCGGGCTTTGAGTTCAACTTTTTGGATGAATACGACTGGCCCAGCGGCGAAGTACGAAACGTATGGATGGCTGGCTAATCATCAGAGTGAGGTATTGGCGAAGCGTCCCGACCTTCGCATGAAGACACTGTCTTATGAGGCAAAGATGATCGCAGGGCCACAGGCAGTCGATTTGCCGGTCACTCCGGATTCGCAGGCAATCGTCGCTGCCCGTTGGCTTGGAAAGAATCAGATCGACGCAACGACTCTGACCGTGCTCGATTCAAGTGGAAAGGATGGACATATCCACTGGTCCGCTCCTGAAGGTGAATGGGTGATCGTGCAGTTTAGTCTAAAACCTGCGATGGGTTTCGACGGTGGCTTCGTCGACCTCATGAATCCCGATGCCACGAAGCTGTTCTTCAACCTCGTGTACGGGGAATATCACCGGCGCTTCGCTTCCTACTTCGGAAACACGATTCATTATTCATTTTCCGATCACGAAGGAGACTATGGTTATCGTATCGCCTGGACGCCGCAGCTGTTTACGGCATTTCACGAGCGCACAGGTTACGATCTACGCAAGATGTTGCCGATGCTCATATACAACGGCGGCGATCTGACTACCAAGGTCCGTACCGACTACCTCTCGACGGTGACCGATCTGTATGGAAGTTCCTTTTGGCAAGGTATCACCAAGTCGGCAGAGGAGATCGGAATCCATCGCACCGGTCATGCCTGGGAAGAAAGCCTGCAATGGGCCGCGGCGCTGGAGGGAAATCTTTTCACCGTCGAGCGAGGGCTCAATCCCGTTGGCGTAGACTCGCTCTTCGACTTCGGCCGCCAGCCATTAAACTTCAAGGTTGCACAATCGGTTGCTGATTTTGAAGGCCGCCGCTTTGCCTGCGAGAACCAAGGAGTTCAGGGGACCGACTCTTATCTCGATCTGGAAGCGATTCGCAAGGGAACGAACGCAATCGGCGCGTCAGGGGTAAATCTGTTCATCCCTCATGCCTTCAACTATGATCCAAGCCGAGGCAATTATCCGCCCGACTGGATGCATCAGCCATATTGGCCTTTCTTTCACACCTACGCCGACTACACGCGACGCATAAGCTACATGAACGCAGACAGCCGGCATGAGACCAAGGTATTGCTCTACTATCCCATCACAACGATCTGGGCAGACACCGCTCCCCTATTCTCCGGCCAGGCCGACTATCAACGGATAGGCGAACCCGGAGCATGGAAGAACCAGACAATTCTCATTAATGACTACTACACGCGGACCATCCTCGAACTAACGAATCATCATTGGGATTACAATATCGCGGACGACCAATACATTGCCGGCGCGCGTGTCGAAGGCAATGAGTTGGTCATTGGCCCCCAGAGATTCCGCGCCATCATTCTTCCTGCTATCACCACACTCAGTCGGATCACACTCAAAAAGCTTGAGGAGTTTCATCAGGCCGGAGGCATCATTCTTGGCATACGCTTGCTGCCCACAGCATCGCCGGAAGCTGGCGATAACGACTCGGTGATCAAGGCCGGCATCGCCTCGATCTTTGGTCCCGGCGTGACAGGTGCTAAGAAATCCGGCGGCGAAGGAGTTGATGCGAAATCTGGTGGCTCCTTCTATATAGAAGACTCCGTTGATGCCATGATTGCCACGCTTGATGAACAAGTGCCCAAAGACGTGGAAGTCGTGTCTGGTCCAGCACAACACCTCCTGTTTGAACATCGCCGCAAGCTGGATCAGGACTATTATTGGGTCGTCAATGATACAGATCGGAGGCGGACGAACGAAATCCACTTTGCCGCAAGAGGGATCCCGGAGAAGTGGGATGCACTTACTGGAGCACAAGAGCCGCTCTTCTATGTGAACGGCCCGTCGGGCACGGACGTACGTCTCAATCTTGATCCATGGGACGCCTTCTTCATGGTGTTCCGTCCTTTAAAAGAGTCTCCACAAGACACGGTTCTGGAAGCGACCAATGCAGAACAACTGGATAGCGTCTCTCGCCACGGTACTACATTTGATGTCCATGTTTCAGGGCCAGTAAGTGGTTCTGAAACGTTCGTCGAGCTGCGCAGCGGTACGCAGGTCTATAGGGGTGCAGTATCGAATGCCGGCGCACGGCCGCTCACATTGGGTGGTGATTGGCAGTTTCGACCGAAGCCTGATCGCGTCTCTGTTCCCTATGCCAAGGTGAGTGACGCACCAGAGGTAACGGGCGAAAGGCTGGGCTGGGCTGCCTCTGGTTTCGACGATACAGACTGGCCGGAGCTGTGGTTGAACGAGGAACAGAATACGGTTCGGCAGTGGCAAATGATCGGCCCCTTTCCGAATACAGACAACGATGGCTTCGCAAAGATCTATCCACCTGAGCAGGAATTCGATCTTCACAAACAATACGACGGACTCGACGGACAAGTGGGCTGGGAAGACTACAACGCCAACGAGCCGTACCTCTCGAAGGACGGCGGCTGGGGTGACTTTTCGAAGACAACCGAAGGCGGCGGCTTCTCGGACACTGGCTATATCGTGAACTTCAACCCAGGGCTGTTGACAGACCATAAGAGCTGGATCGTGAGTTATGCCCATACCTACTTGTATTCGCCTCGCGACCAACATGCACAGTTCATCGTCGCTGCTGATAACTGGGTCGGCATCTGGCTTAACCACGAGCAGGTATTTGCGCAGTTGCGGACTCCATTCTGGTACGAACTTAACGATGACTGGGCTGATCGTGTTCCAGTAGACCTGCATAAAGGTTGGAACGAAGTCTTGGTGAAGGTCGGCAAAAGCAGAGGGACACCCAGCGGATTCTATGGATTCTCCTTCCGAGTCGCGGATCAGAATGGAACCACACTCTCTCAAGTGACTGCCAGCACTTCTCCAAACAACGTGGATGAAACAAGTGCAACAAGTAGCGAAATGCGTTGGTACCGGATCGAAGTGCCGCCAGGTTGCGTTGCTCTTGTGCCGCCTGTATTTCACGGGCCATATCGCATGCTGCTGAACGGACAGGAGCTACGCCTCAAAGACGACGCTCCGATCGACATTCAATCAAGCCTTCATCACGACAAAAACACGCTGGTCATCATGGCAAAGAAGGACGATTCGCTGGTCTCTCCAGTTCAGTTCGTGACCGGTGCCACACCCTTTTCGCTCAAACCATGGTTGCAAACCGGGCTTGTCAATTTCTCCGGGACCGCGATCTACACCAAAACCTTCAACCTCCCGGCTAATTTCCACGGCATGCGAATCGTGCTCGACCTCGGTCGCGTAAGTTCCGTTGCGGATGTATTTGTTAACGGCGAGCATGCAGGCACGCTAGTGTGGAGGCCTTATCGGCTGGATATTTCGAAGTTTATCAAACCGGGTGAAAACGAACTCAGAATCCTGATCACAAACACTGAAGCAAATCAGCGCGCCGTCGGGACTCGGCATCATATATTGCCTGCTATTGACATCTGCGGCATGGAGGGGCCAGTACAGATGATTCCCTATATGGATCGGGTATTGACCTTGCATCTAGCTCCGAACAAACCCAAGCGGCAAGCGAGCCTGCAGAAGTGAGGCCCGGTGTGGGGCTGCCTGTTTCTCCAACTCTCGACTACCCCGATTGGGTACCTCCAAGTTCGGAGCTGGTTCACTCCAACGGCCAGCTGCAATTTTGAGTTAACTTGTTGGGGTTCTGGGAACGAGGAGTGAATGCCCGGAGTCTTTGGTTGATATGGGAAGTTATGTTCGAGAGGGACTGTGGTGACAAAGTGTCTCCTGGAGAGAACATCGTGTCTTGTACTGTGAGAGATGTTGCCCAACTGGCAGGAGTTTCGACGGCAACAGTCTCCCGTGTCATGAATGGGGCCGAAAATGTGTCCTCTCATACAAGATCTAAGGTCTTGTCTGCTATTTCGAGGTTAAAGTACAGTCCAGACGTACACGCTGTCGAATTAGGCCGTGGGAGGAGCGGTATTCAAAGAAACCGCCGCTTTCGTGTGCTCTCGTCGAGTCGCGCCAGGACGGAATCGCATCCCGATCCACGGGCAAAGGCTCCAAATCCACGGCGGAGGGCCGAGAGACTGCGTTTGCTGGAAGAGGAGAATACACGATTGAAGCGACTGGTTAGCAGTCTTAGTAAGGAACGTGAACGGTGAAGTCTGGTTCCGGATCAGGCCCGCCATTGGACCCAGTCAACACTGCGGGCCGGATCGCAGATGGCTTCTCGCCTGGATTGAAAGCCATCGAAAGGTGGCAACCCGGACGCATTCAACCTCTCATTGCGCACAGCGCAATGGAGGCAGGTAGACCTGATCGGCCACACAATCACGGTCGGGAAATCAAAGACGCCGGAAGGGGAAGGCCGTGGCGACCACCAAACCGTAACGTAGAAACGCGTTGCTCAAGTAATCCCGTGATCATTCCGAGGAGATAGAGCAACATGCCATGCCACATAAGTCGACGCTTTTGCTGATCCGGCACCAAAGGCTATTTCGCCGGCCTCGGCGTCCATTTCGTAGGCATCGAAGGGTTCAGCACATTCGTCTACGCTGCTGGTCCAGGCGTCACAATTCGCTGTCCAAAGCGGTGACGTGGCTGCGTTTAGCAGCAGCAATGAGGAGCGCAAGGCCGGTCGCGCTTTAAGTTATTGAAACTGCTCAATCAACGATGTTCCCGTATTGTTCCCGTCAGGATAAAACCCGCCTTCAGATGCACTCCGGTGATGTAAGTCAACACGTCGTGCAGTTTGTCATGCCGTGGGAAGCCCTGATTGTGTCAAGGTTGCTAATTGGCTTTTGGTCGGGACGGTCAGGTTGCAGCGTACGGCGAGCAAAAGGGTCTCTTATAGAAAGCAGCGTTGACAGTCCGACGATCCGACTATTCTGCGCATCGTGTGAAGAGCGCCTCGATGCCGCGCCATTTCAAGGTCCTTTGGCCATATCGGACGTGGTGCGTAGTTACGTCTGCCCCGTCTGGCCATTGAGACCGCTCAATCACGCTCGAACAGTTGGACACACTCAACAACCATGGTGGCCGTACAAGACGCCCCCATCTCGGTATTAAACATTGCGTGGTATAAGTGGGGTTCTGGCCATTTCAGCCCGAGATACTGTCGGACGAACGTAGCTCGCGCTTTGTCCGTTGTGTCGACGAGTTCGATTGCCTTGTCCTGAGCTTCGCCCCTGGAGATCAGCCTGTTGATCTTCTGATCGCGAGATGCATAGAGAAATACATGGAAGACATCCTTGCGATTGCGGAGAAAAAACTGCGAACCTCGGCCGACAATGACCGACGGACCGCTGGAAAGTGCTGTCTTGACAGCTATTTCTGAAACAGCGCCGATCCGGCGCGCATCGAGCAAATGCAGCCGGTTGGTGGGCGGCAAGCCTCCCTCAAATCCGCCCCGAAGAAAGTCCTGGAAAAACCTGTACACGACGGGATCAGCTCGCCACTCTCTCTTCTCGACTGCCTCTGGCGTACTCTCGGTCAGTCGCGCGATTTCCTGTGTCAACCGTTCGTCCCAGAGACTCCATCCAAGGCGGCCGGCGACCAAACTGGCAATTTCGGATGCCCCGCAGCCGAACTCGCGCTCAATTGTGATTGCGTTAACCATTGCATTTGTCATCTTTATCCTCAGCCCACGGCGACATCTCCGCCCGCTCCTGGATCATTCTTCTTCAAGAAAAACGCAAGAACAAACATGATGGAGCAGAGCGCGCCCAGCACCCAAAAGATGTCCATATAGGACAGTGCGCCGCCTTGTTGATGCACCAATTCGTAGAATCTCGCAATCGCCTGGTCGCCGGCGTCAGCGGCCCGAAGCCCAGAGTGGGCGATCTTTGAGCTCAGTGCATGGAGTGCCGAACGATAAGCAGGGGAATCGGGAGTGATGTGGCCGATCAGGATTTGCTGGTGATATTGAGCCCGCCGGGCAATCATCGTGGTCACGACGGAAGTTCCGATACTGCCGCCGATATTGCGCATGAAATTGATCATGCCGGAGACGCTATTGCCTTTCTCCGGCGGCACTCCGATGTAACCCGCCGCGGTGATTGGGACAAATAGAAATCCGATTCCGATCACCTGGGCCACGCGCAGCCACATCGCAAAACGGAAGCTGACGAACAGATCAATCTGGTGCGCACAATAGAACAGTCCGATGGCAAGGCACAGCCATCCAGTCGCGATCAGCCATCTCGCTTGAATCTTTGAGGTAAGCCGCCCGACGATGGGCATCATCACCAGCAAGATAACTCCGCCGCCGGATAGGACGAGGCCCGCAAGCTCTGCCGTGTAACCCATGAGCGTCTGCAAAAATTCTGGAATCAGGACCAGGGTGCTAAACAGCATGAAGCCCATCATGAACATCATCAAGTTCGCTGTCGCGAAGTTGAAGCTCCTGAACATGCGGACGTCGATGATCGGATCTTTGCGGAACCACTCCCAGATGACCAGCGAGATAAGGCAAACCGTAGCGGTTACCGCCAGGGTTGTGATGAAATGCGAGCCGAACCAATCGTCTTCCTGCCCCTTGTCCAGAACCACCTGCAGCGAACCCACTCCCAGCGTCAACATCGATACTCCGATGTAGTCCACCCGGATACCCCCCCTCTTTATGCGACGGAGGAACGGCGGATCTTCGATCAGGGTGTGCGTCAAATAAAGAGCCAGGAGGACCACGGGCAGCGTGATGAAAAATATCCAACGCCAGGAATAGTTGTCAGTAATCCAGCCCCCCAGCATCGGCCCGACGGTAGGAGCGAGAACCGCAGTAATGCCGTAGACAGCAAACGCCGAGCCGCGCTGCTCCGGAGGAAACGTATCGTTGAGAATGGCTTGTGCCATCGGTTGCAGTCCGCCGCCACCGATGCCTTGCACGGCTCGAAACAACAGCAATAGCGGCAGACTGGGCGCTAACCCGCAAAGCAGTGAACTCACAGTGAATATGGCAAGCGACATCATGAAGTACCGCTTGCGGCCAATCAACTCCGCGAGCCATCCGCTGATGGGTAAGACGATTGCGTTCGCAGCAAGGTACGAGGTAAGTACCCAGGTGCTGTCGTCGTAGCTGGCTCCCAGGCCTCCGGCGATGTAAGGCAAGGCAACGTTGGCAACGCTCGTGTCCAGGACTTCGATAAACGCCGCCATCGACACGGTGGCGGCAATCGCCCAGGGATTTACCTTGGGCCGCCAGACGGCCTGCTCCGACGGAAGAGTCAGCGCTGTGGCGCTCATCGCAAGTACACTTTCGCTTCGACATTCATACCCGGCCGAAGCTGATGGTCTTGATTTTCGCCCGCCTCTACAACAATCTTTACCGGTACCCGCTGAACGATTTTCACGTAGTTGCCGGTTGCGTTTTCGGGCGGCAGCAAGCTGAAGATGGGCCCCGTTGCTGCCGCAATGCTATCGACATGTGCGCGGTACGTGCGGCCGTTCGAGTCGAGGACAATCTTTGCTTTCTGGCCCACGCGCATGTGTTTGAGTTGGGTCTCTTTGAAATTCGCGGTGATCCATACCTGATCCAGGGGAACCACTGTGAGCATCTGCTCCCCAGGCTGGACATTTAATCCGACGACAACCTTTTTCGTGACTTCTCCGGCTACGGGTGCAAATATTTGGGTGTATCCCAGATTCAGCTGCGCTTGTTCGACAGCAGCTCTTTTCTGGTGTACATCTGCCATCGCCGAAAGGGCCTTGGCGCGCGTTGAGGCGACGCGCTGAGGTCCGGCTTGGGCATCTTCGTAGTGTGCCTCAGCCTCGGGGAGACGGCTGTTCGCTTCTTGAACAGCTTGTTGAGCTGCGGCCTCGTCTGCTTCTGCCGCGGCTACGGCGGCGACATCGGTCGCTGCGGCAGCATAAGCATGGTCGTAGACTTGCTTCGGTACCTCCTCCTTCGCGAGCAGCAAGCGATAGCGTGTTACGTCATCTTGAGTCTTTACATTTTCCGCTTGGGCTTCCAACACGCGGGCGTGGGCGGCCGCGGCTTGCTTTTCTGCTGCCTGGATCGCTGCTTCCGCATTCTTGATATCCGAGGACGTGAATTTTAATTGGCTTGAGGTATCGACGGAAGATATGGGTACATCGATATTCGAACTTTTCGCGGTAGCCTCAGAGGTATCGAGCGTTGCCTGCGCTCTTGCTAATGCGACTTCATAGTCTTTTGGATCGATTTCCACAAGTGTGGAACCTGCCTCGACCCATTGGTTGTCCTCAACCTTGACCTTTTGGATATATCCGGAAATGCGAGCGCTGACAGGGTAAAGATGGACGTCCACCTGCGCATCGTCGGTGGATTCGAAGCCGGAAAGATAGTGCCAGAGCAAAGCACCGGCAACGGCCAGAACAACGAATGAGGTAAGCAATATCCAACGCTTGTAGGAGCGCTTCGTTGGATAAGCTGAAGTTGGGGGATACGCTGAAATTGGCGGGTCGGCTGCGCCGGCGGCTGGAACGTTTGGCCCTTGCGGTGGATTCGTTGCTTGATTTTGCTCAGCCATACTCATTTTCCCTCCACGTATTCAGCAAAGCCTGATTCCGCGACGCCGATCGCTCTTGCCAGAGATATTTTTGCCAGGTTGTGACTGTAAAGGCTGGCAATGTAGCTGTCAGTAGCGGTTGCCAGCACATCTTGTGCTTGAACGACTTCAATGTTGTCTGTAACTCCCGAAATGAATCGATCGCGAGATTGTTCCAGGGTCTGAGTGGCGAGCATTACCGCGCTTTTCTCGACAGAAACTTCCTGCGCAGCCGCTTCCAGATCCAGATACGCGTCGCGAACCTCCAGATCGATTTTGGCGCGCAAGTCCTCCAGCCGCTGTCTTTCCCTGGTTAGCGAAGCGTCGGCCCGGAGATTGTCCCCGTGTACTCTTCCGCCCTGAAAAATAGGAATGCGGAGCGTGGCGGCCGCATCCACGGTGCCGTGCGACGAGCCCGGGCTAACTCCCGAGAGACCATAGTCGGTCTCCACGCCTAACGATGGGTACCGCTCAGCAGAAGCCGCTCTTCTCGCGAGCTCAGCGGACCGGACCTGATTTACCTGGCTCTGAAAATCAGCGCGAGCTTTGTACGCGTTTTGGATCGCCTCATCGAGACTCGACCGCGTCAGCTCCCGGTACGGGACGCGGGTTGTAGTCTCGAACTTTTGACCCGGAGGGAGACCGATGGCTCGCGCCAGAACCAGTTTCTGCTTCGCTAAATTGTTTTGCGCGACAATCAGTTTCTGTTCCCGTGATTGGAGTTGCACCTGGGACCGCAGAACGTCCACGGCCGAGGCGACGCCTGCGGTCTTCTGATCGGAGGTTTGTTGAAACAGTGCCTTCGCGGTGTTCCGTTGCGATGTGGCTGACTCAACTTCCGATTGGTCAGCGATGACCAGCAAATAGTTGGAGACAATCACAAGTACGACAATCTCGCGAGCATCTTTGGAGCTGAACTCCGCCGACCTTACCTGCGCCGTTGAAGATCGCGCCCGCTCGATGGATGCCCAGTCGAAAGCGGACTGCGTGAGATAAGCCCGCGAGTCGAAATAGCGAAATGGGCCAATGATCGGAGGTTCTCCACGAATGGTGAGACCGAAGGCCGCCTTCACATTGACTTGATGAACACCGAAACCCGTATCGGTGACAACATTGGGAAGCAGCTCGCTCAGCGCTTGCCAGTGCTGTCCCCGCGCGTCGGCAACAACATCCGTCGCCAAAACTCCACCGAGATTTTGCTTGAGCCCGAGGGCGACGGCGTCTTCGAGGGAAAGCGCCACTGGCGTTGCGCTGAGTGTTCCCGCAGGAACCCCTCCGAGGTACGGATTCTGCGACAAGGTTTGATAGTTATTCTGGCCGGCTTGGACCGCTGCCCTTGGCGCTCCTGTTATTTCGGCCAGAGCAATCGGGTTGTACGGCGCAGGCGTGGCCGGTGGGTTGTACTGTGCGACGGCCACTGCTCCGCCGAAAAGCGTGGAACTAAGCAGGAGTAGCTCATTCCAGGGTCTCCGTCGCATGTCATATCCCTAAGCGGCTTTCCGGGCGAGCAGGTTGATGAGATTCTGGGCCGCAGCGATTGAGCCCGCGGAATTCTCTACCAGGACCTCTTCTTCCTCTCCGTCTGGGAAGCCGGTGACATTCATGTTCATTCTCCCTTTCGTCGCATTTCCCGATCGGATCGGGTCGCAATGAGACGATCACAACAGAAGGGCAAGTAGATGAACAATTGGACCAAGGTATCGGCAATACTTTGGTATCGGCCGACCAAAATCATGCGAGCTATGTCGCGACCACACCGTGACGGTGGCGAATCGCCCATCTCAACCAGGCGGCCACTGAGCCCTTCGACTGCGCCCATAGCCCTCAGATCGGCGTAAGTCGGGACATGCATCGTCCGTTCCCGAGCTCATTCTTATGGTTGCGCTTGCCCGTTGTTGAGGCCTTGACGACGCGAGCATTGGGCATATTCGACCGGGAGGCGAATACAAAGTTATCTTTCGATACTGTGCCGATCTTATGGACAGCCACATGGCCCCCGGCGAACTGTGCCGCCCGAATGACCATTTGGGGCCGTACTAGCCGCAGCCCTTGGGTTCGCCCGTGGTTCGTCGCTACTGAGATCCCAGAAGGAGGGTTAGCCTTGTCGAATTTGCGCTCCAGATTCGATGCACAGATCTGAATGGGCCAGGACCGAGGCCATCCGGCAACTAGACGATGGTATTGGCAATACCTTAGTATCATTGTGCGGAAAACCGTGCGTTTTCGCCCGAGCAAACTCTGCCGTCAGGATAGATAGGCAGGTGACATGGTCATCCACACTTGTAAGGGCACTCCTGTTGTCTCAGCCCTAACGCCCCTGGCAGATCGAAGATTCCCTGCAGCATTAAGATGGCAAGACATGATTGCTGAGACACACAACACGAAACACAGTAGCGAGTCGCTGGATCTGCCGAACCTGATCGAATGGCTTGCTAAGTTTGCGGGTCATGCCTGCCAGGAATTGCAGGCTGCTCACCTTCGGCGTAGCCGCGTTGCACAATATCCATATGGGAGGAAAAGGCCATGAAGAGCGCTTCAGCACCCATTTCCCTTGCCGGCTCGCAGCTGGGCAAAACGCGTCACGTCTGTGCGTTTTTCAACAACGACGAGGAAGAATATCGCATCCTGCTACCGTTCATCAAGGACGGGTTGAAATCTGGAGACAAAGCCGTTCACGTCTTAAACCCGGAGCAACGTCAGGACCACCTGCAACGCCTGATCGCGGCAGGCATCGATCCCGCGGTGGCGCAGCAGAATGGGCAGCTCGAGCTTCGGACCAACACCGAAGTCTACCTTCCAGATGGCCGCTTCGATCAGGATCGGATGTTGGAGGTATTTGAGCAACTGGCCAGCGGAAACGCTAAAGGCGGATTTCCTCTGAGCCGCATTTGTTGTCGTATGGACTGGGCGGTTGAAAATAGGTCTCACGTCGATGACGTGATTGAGTTCGAATCGCGTGTGAACGACGTATGGCTTCGGCACGACGACGCAGTCATCTGCACCTACCATCTCGGCCGTTTTGGGGGTGACGCGGTGATTGACATCATGCGCACGCATCCGATGGTCATCATCGGCGGCATCCTTCAGGAGAATCCTTTCTTTGTGTCGCCGGATGAATTCCTGCGAGAATTTCGTCAACGGCGAGCGGGTCGGAGTCATTCGCCTGCGGCGGCCTGAGATATGGATGTAGCGCCCAGAGATCTTACAGAGGAAATCAAGCACCTTCAGCACTGCGTGAACGATCTGGTCAGCGTCCTCGCTCTTCCAGCCATGTGGAGCGGTGGCGAGCCATCCCAGATTGTTCATACCTTGCTTGACGCACTGCTGCGTATGCTCCAGCTGGATCTTGTCTATGTACGGTTGAAGGAAACGGCCGGCCAGACGCCAATCGAGATGGTTCGGTTCGCTCCATCGCAAAAACACATAGCCCCGCACGAGATCGGCGAGGTAGTTAAACAGTGGCTAGGGGAAACCCCTCAGGAATGGCCTCCGCTCGCGCGGAACCCTTTGGGAGACCGAGACATTTCGATTGTGCCCCTGGGATTAGGGCTGCAGGGTGAAATTGGCGTACTCGTAGCAGGGTCAGAGCGAGCTGATTTTCCCCAGCAAACCGAGAGACTTATTCTAAGCGTGGCAGCGAATCAGGCATCCATCGGGTTGCAGGAGGCATGGCTGCGGAGCGGACAGAAGCGGGTCACGAGTGAACTCGATCGACGCGTCGCGCAACGAACTACAGAACTTGCCGCGGCCAACGAAGAGCTGCGAAAGGAAATTGCGGATCGCAAACACGCCGAGGAAGATCTGAGAAGCAGCGAAGAAAAACACCGCGTCATTGTTGAAGCGGCCCACGACGCAGTGGTCAGCATGGATGAAAAGGGCGATATCCTGCTTGCGAATCCCGCCACCAGGCGCATCTTCGGCTATGACCCGGTCGAGATCGCCGGTAAACCCATGACAATGCTTATGCCGGAAATGATGCGGAAACTGCATGAAAATGGGTTCAGGCGATACTTGGCTACTGGAAAGCGGCATCTCGACTGGCAAGGCGTCGAAGTTACCGCTCAGCGTAAGGATGGCCAGGAGTTCCCGGTGGAAGTTTCGTTTGGGGAACTGACAAGCAATGGACATAAAGTATTCACCGGCTTCATCCGCGATATCAGTGAAAGAAAGCAAGCCGAGGATCGGCTTCGCGCGAGCGAGCGCAACCTGCAAATGACGCAAGCGGAGCTTGCCCGCGTCTCCAGGCTCACAACCATGGGCGAACTCGCAGCGTCGATAGCGCATGAGGTCAACCAACCATTGACCGCGGTGACCAATAATGGCAGCGCGTGCCTGAGACTCCTCGCCAACAATAATCTCGAACCTGAGGTTCTGCGCCGGGCTCTCGAAGGAATCATTGCCGATGGTACTCGGGCGAGTACCGTTTTAGCCCGGATCCGCGCATTCATAAAGAAGGAACCTGCTGAAAAAAGCGAATTGGATATAAACGAAGTGCTTCAGGAGGTGCTGGTCCTGGCCGGCCGTGAGCTTTATGAGAATCAAGTCTTGCCTGACCACCAATTGAAAACAGATCTCCCGTCGGTGTTGGCTGATCGCGTTCAGTTGCAGCAGGTCCTGCTGAACTTGATCATGAACGGCATCGAAGCCATGGCCGCGGTCACAGATCGACCGCGTTTGCTCGGGGTGCAATCCCGGATCGACGAATCTGGGGACGTACTTGTTGCGGTAAGCGACTCCGGCACTGGTTTTGGTTTAGAGTTGGATCGCGTCTTCGATCCCTTCTTCACAACGAAAGCAAACGGGATGGGAATGGGTTTGTCGATCAGCCGCTCACTGGTTGAAAGTCATGGCGGTCGACTCTGGGCCGCGCCCAACTCTCCCCACGGCGCTATATTTTCTTTCACCCTACCAGCAACCGGGCGGAGTCCCTCATGACTGGCACTCCCATTGTCTTTGTCGTCGATGATGATCCATCCGTACGTTCTTCCCTGAAGTTCCTCTTGAGCACCGTGGGCCTACACGTGGAAAGTTTTGATTCGGCGGATGCCTTCTTGCATAAGAAGTCGCCGGATGTACCCAGTTGTCTTGTGCTTGACGTGAGACTTCCTGGATTGAGCGGACTCGATTTTCAACGCGAGCTCGCAGCAAGAAACGCTCGTATTCCGATAATCTTTCTCACCGGCCACGGCGACATTCCAATGAGTGTCCGCGCTATGAAAGCTGGAGCCGTCGAATTTCTCACCAAGCCATTCCGCGATCAGGATCTGCTGGATGCTGTCCGCATTGCTCTGGAGCGAGATCGCGCCAGACGTGAACAGGATAAAGATGTAGTGATCCTCCAACGGCGCTTCGACTCATTGACTTCGCGCGAGCAGGAGGTGATCTCCATGGTCGTCTCGGGCATGCTCAACAAACAAATTGCGGACGAACTTGGAACTGCGGAGAGTACCGTGAAAGTCCAGCGCAGCCGGGCAATCGAGAAGATGCAAGCGGAATCTCTTGTCGATCTCATCAGAATGATGGAGAAGCTCAAAGGCCCCCTGGGAAACACCCGATAAGCGAAAGCTTATTCGCATACACCTTTTTGAGACACCGGATATCCCAACATCCAATTGATTCCTTTTCCGCCCGGGAATAGCTTGGGGTTAATGGGGAGTGAAAATGACAAGGGGTCTGATCTCGGTAGTTGACGACGATGAGTCCATCCGCAGGACCACCACATTTCTCATCGAGTCTTTCGGCTTTCGAGCGGCCGCCTTTGAATCTGCCGAAAATTTCCTGAAGTCGGGCCAACTGCACGATACCTCGTGTCTCATCGTTGACGTTCAGATGCCGGGCATGAATGGACTCGAGCTCCAAAGCGAGTTGGCGGCCGCAGGTTACGACATTCCTATCATTTTCATCACCGCTTACGAAAACAAAATTTCGCGTCAGCAAGCGATGCAAGCAGGCGCTGTTGCATTCCTGGGCAAGCCTTTTCGCGACGAGCAGCTACTCCAGATCATTCGTTCAGCCTGGCGAGGGGGAGTCGAGGCGACAAAGGATCTGATCTCGGTGGTTGACGACGATGAGTCCATCCGCAGAACCACAACGCTACTCATCGAATCGTTCGGTTTTCGAGCGGCCGCCTTTGAATCTGCCGCAAGCTTTCTGAAATCTGGCCAACTGCATGCTACCTCATGTCTCATCCTTGACGTACAGATGCCGGACATGAATGGATTCGAGCTCCAGAGCGAGCTGGCTGCCGCAGGTTACGGCATTCCTATCATCTTCATCACCGCTTACGACGATAAAGAAGCCCGCGGGCGGGCGATGCAAGCCGGTGCTGTCGCATTCTTAGGCAAGCCCTTTAGTGACGAGCAACTACTCCAAACCGTCCGTTCAGCTTTAGGTCACGACGACAGCGGTACAAAAACCTTATGACTGTGGAGACATAAAGATGAATTCATCAAGTGTTTCACCTGCGACTTGCCCCGTTTCGAGGAGCAAAGGATGGCTCGTCAAAAGCGCAATGTCGAGACGAGCGTGTAGTGAACGATGTCGGGACTAACTGAACATTCGCTCAAGCAAGATCTGGCCTCAGGAGACAAGTTTCGCCGCTAGGTGGCGTTACTTCTCCTGATTGCCGACTCCCTTTTCCAAGTACGACCTACGCAGGGTGGAGGGCAATCGTCGTGAACCTTTCGGAGTACATACTCGAACCGCTTCCCGCACAGCCAATCGTGTTCGTTGTCCACAACGACACCTCTGTACGCGAATCCCTGGAATCGTTGATTCGCTGCCACGGCTGGCAGTCCGAGACGTTCGCGTTCGCTCGGGAGTTCCTTGCCCGGGCCCGGCCACTGGTTCCGAGCTGCCTGGTGCTTGACGTCTCTCTGCGGGATCTCAATGGACTTGATCTACAAAGAAGGGTCGTCGTCGAACGCCCCGAAACGCCGGTCATATTTGTCACCGGTCACGGCGATGTGCCCACATCGGTTCAAGCCATGAAGGCGGGAGCTATTGAATTCCTGATGAACCCGTTCTGTGATGAGGTTCTCTTAAACGCCATCCGGGAAGGGCTCAAACGTAGCTCCATTGCCCTTAACCGCGAGGCAGGAATGCGGTCGCTCCGCGATCGCTATGCGTCACTTAGCCATCGTGAACGGCAGGTCATGGCCTTGGTGGTGTCGGGACTTTTGAATAAAGAGGTCGGTGCGGAACTGGCCATCAGCGAGATCACGGTAAAGGCACACCGGGGTCAGGTGATGCGAAAGATGAAAGCTGAATCTTTCGCGGACCTGGTAAGAATGGCCGCGCGGCTTCGTTCGGAGCTCTCCTCATCGCACCAGGTTCGATTCAGGTCCCGTCAAGCTCTGGAAAGACTTGCGGCCTTATTTCCATAGACTGCCGCCAGCGAGGAACCGTGGCGGGCCGGACGGCGCTGAGATGAGGCTGCGAAACATGCGAACGATGTGTGAAAGCCGCGCAGCAAGAGAGTCGTCAGGGTGGCCTGTCATCGAACGCCGGTGATACCAAAGTATCGCCGACACCATCGTCTAATAGATTTGACTTCATGCTTCTGGCGTAATGGCACGCATGGAAAGTATCTCGACTCATTGGAACGCGTAGTCAACCTTTTGAGTTGGAGGATCTTTATGACTTCACAACCGCGTCGAGAACGCTTCAACCAGACCCCGATCTCCACAGAGCAGCAGTCGACGAGTTCATCCTTTGCGAGCCCGTCGCACGAAGACCCGTGTTTGCAAACTGGGGAAGGCTTGCAAGAGGACTCGCGGAGATTGCAGCAATGCGTACGCGAGCTCCTGGTCGAGAACCAACAGCTCAGAATATTGTTGGAGTCAGCGAATAAATCTCCTGGCCAAGAAGCTTCCCCACTGAATGCCCCCGGGACGTCCGAAGAGACCAATCACACAGGAGGTCAATATGAGTCTACCGATGCTAGCGGTGAATAGTGTTGCTATGGAATACAGCCCGACGGAGATGAACGAGGAGCTGCTGGTGTCCAGAGCTAAATCTGGAGACACGGACGCGTTTGTCGAACTCAGCAAACGCCATGCGAACAGGGTCTTTCAAGCCACGTATCGAGTCACCAGGAATCGGCAGGATGCTGAGGATGCACTCCAGGAAGCCTTCCTGAATGCGTTTACTCACATGAAGGATTTCGAGGGGAGATCCAGTTTCTCCACCTGGCTTACGCGAATTGCGATCAACTCGGCGCTCATGATCCTGCGCAAGAAGCGCCATTGCCACGACACTCCGATCGACAGTGTCGACGACCGTGCGGGAATCTTCGCGACCTGGGAGCCGCGGTCCCCTATCGACGACCCTGAGAGCCACTACGTCCGAGGAGAGAGACATCAATTGTTGCGCAAAGCCATCCACCAGCTGCCACCGGTCTATCGCGAGGTCATCCAACTCCGGCAGGCAAAAGAACCTTCCATGCGGGAAATCGCGCAATCTCTTGGCATCACTGTTTCGGCGGTCAAGTCAAGACTCTCACGTGCAAGGAGCGCGCTACGCATATCCATGGTTTAAACAGAGTGGCCATCTCCTTCCTACTCACTTTCCCGCAAGCGCTTGTTCAGTAATGAATCAACCAGTGATGAAAAGTCGTTGATATGAGATCTCGTTATCGGGCAAAGCAAACTTCGTCACGGGCAGTAGCCTCACGGTTACTCAAGCTTGGCGTGGCGATGACATCCTTGCTATCGGTTGCAGCATGGAGTCAAAGAGCCCCGAACACGCCGAATGTGCCTTGGTTAGCAGAACCAGCAATTATTGGAGCGTCACACGACCACAGTCGCGCCTCATGAAGCGTCGATAGATGGCGACCACGTTTACAGCTTAGGTGAGCTGATCGACATTGCAGAATCGAACAGCCCTGCGACGCAAGCAGCTTGGAACCGGGCTAAGGTGACTGCCTCATCGGTCGGGATCGCAAAGAGCGAACTGTATCCGACCATCATCGCAGCGGCCTCTGGAAGAGCTTATCTTAATCCAGAACTCCTCTATCAAACCTTCGTCAAGCAGGATTTGGGCGTCTTTGATACGGGAGTCCATCTGGCTTATACGCTTGTGGATTTCGGTGCACGGCGTACGGAGATTAGCGCAGCTCAAGCGCGACTTGTTGCCGCAAACCTGACCTTCAACAATGAGCACCTGGATCTTATCCGGCAAGTCAGCCAAGCCTACTTCAGCCTGCTCGGAGCGAGAGGATTGCGGGAAGCAGCAGAGGTTTCGCTTAAAGACGCCAGGACCACAGAGACCGCTGCGCAGGAACGACGTAATAACGGGCTTGCTACCGTGCCGGAAGTACTGGAGGCTAAGGCTGCGACTGCAAAAGCAGCCTACGATTTGCAGAGTGCGATCGGTGCTGAGCGCGTCGAAATAGGAAATCTCGCCAGGGCGATTACCGCGAATCCGATGAAACCGTTGAAAGTGGAACCACTCGATCAACTGAAGATTCCAGACAAGCTGGATCAATCAGTCGAGGATGCCATAAACACGGCGTTCAAAGATCGCCCCGACCTGGAGGCTGACCAGGCACGTGTGCGGGCGGCACAGGCTGAAGTAAAACATGCTCAGGCCTCCTATTACCCATCGTTGACATTTGACGGTTCGAAAGGTTGGATCCGCGCCTTCGGACAGCAACACGGCTGGCCTGGTGTCTATGCGCAGACTCATACCTACGATGCGACACTCGGTCTGAAATGGACGGTTTTCGATGGACTCCGCCGGGAAAACAGCATCAGTCAGGCGAAGGCAGAAGAGAAAGTAGCGACAGACGAGGTTCGCGACCGTCAAGACGAGATTACAAATCAAGTCTGGAATGACTACGCAAAATGCAGCGACAGCACTGGAGCAAAGGCAGGCGGCGGCAGCCTTATTGAGTGCTTCGTCCGAGTCGTACTCGGCGGCGCTGGAGTCGTACAAAGACGGTGTCCGCAACTTCCTGGATGTGCTGGCGGCGGAGAATGCTCTGGCACAAGCCCGTGCTATCGACGTTACCGCGCGCACCCAGGTGCTTCAAACCTTCACCGATCTTGATTTCCGAACAGGCGACTTATTGACAAATCATCCGAGAGGCAATCATCCATGAGTTCTTATCACCAGTCATTTGAGCGTTCTCCGAAACTCCGTAGATTTGTGGATCAGCCTGGTGACAAGCCTTTTTGTGCTGGCAAGCGCCGGCTGCTCCGGCCCCTCCGGTGTTCAACGTGCTGGGATCGTATTTCCCGTCATGGCTCGTATGCCTGGCAATCTCGATTGGATTGACGTTTTTGGCTCACGCGTTCGTTACCACGAAGAAGCTTGCGGATGAGCTTTGGCCTCTATCGATCGTCTACTCAGCGCTTCTCTGTTTTTTCAGTTGCACCCTCTGGCTGGTCTTTTTCGAGTAAGGAGGAAATTGCCTTGCAAATTTCAATTCCACCAACGTTTCGACGCAAAGGATCGATCGTCAGCGCTTGCATTGTCATCGCTGCACTGATCTCCGCAGGGTTGGTACTTCACGGGGTCGTGCTCTATCCGCGCACGGATGACGCTGAAGTGACAGCGAATTTCATCGGTATAGCGCCCGTGGTTGATGGTCCCGTCGTAGAACTACCTATTCACGATAACGATTTCGTCAAGAAAGGCGACCTGCTGTACAAAATTGACGATCGACCCTATCTGTATGCTTTGCAGAGCGCACTTGCTGCGCAAGCGGAGCTCGAAGGCGAGATTGAGAACGAATCCCGTCGAATTTCCTCTCAGGTCAACAGCGTCGATGTGGCGAACGCAGGTGAGCAAAGCGCCCTGGCGAATGAGACCAGGGCGGCCGATGAAATCGAGGTCGCGGAAGCGGCGATTGCGCGATCCGAAGCTGCACATCAAGCAAGCGCAGGCTGACGAAAGTTACGCCATAGGCAATTTTCATCGAGTTGAGCCGCTCCTTGCGAAAGGCTTTGTGACCGAGGATGATGTGCACAGAGCTCGTACTTCAGCCGACGCGAAGACGGCGGAAGTGGACCAGGCGCAGTCTCAATTGCAGCTGGCGAAAGCGAGTTTGCTTGCTGCTTCTGCTCAAAAGCAGCAAGCAACGGCGCAGATTTCGCAGAGCCGCGCCCAGATCAAAGAATCGGCACATTCGGTTCTGGTTCTGGCGCCTTTGCTTGCGCAGCGCGATAGCCGGGCTGCAGCGGTTCGACTAGCCCGGTACAACTATGAGCAATGCAACGTGGTAGCACCATTCGATGCCCGTGTGACCAACCTCACCATATCCGAGGGGCAATACGCGAAGGTGGGCCAGCAATTGTTCACCCTTATCGACAATCGGACATTGGTGGGTACTGGCAAATTTCAGAGAAACCCAAATTTCACATACCCGGCCCGGAACGCCCGTTGACGTATTCCTCGTGTCCGATTCCAACCGCGAAATTCCACGGCGTTGTCGAGAGCGCGAGTTTTGGCGTCACACCCGACCCAGATGTAGTGGGAAAATTTTCGGAGGGATTGCCGGATGTACAGCGCACCCTAAATTGGGTACGTCTGGCGTCACGATACCCGGTACGCGTCAAAATTATTGACCCGCCTCCGGCGACACTTCGTGTTGGTCAGGTCGCAGTTGTCGTGATGCGGCCTCCCCGCCGGGATCGCTGAGGCTAGCCATGACAGCATATGGCGAGTCCAAGCCGTCGGTTCAGAATCTTATCGAAATGCTGCGCACCGAACTTGCGTGGTACCCGGGCCGGCCCGCCCTGGTGGGGAGAATGGTGCTCGCTTGTATGAGTGTGGTGTTGCTGGCCGAGATCTTTCGGATTCCCGGCGCGGTATTAGGCGCCAGGTTTCCCGATATTGATTTCGCGAGACAATCTGAAAGCTACCCGGAAAACTGCATTTCAGATCGGCTTGGCTTGTTCCATCGCAACTGCTGAAGTAATTGTCGGTGGGATGTTGACGGCCGGCTCACCATTTCTTCATGTGATGTGGGTGATGGTGAGCCTCTTCGCTGCATTCTACGCAATCAGCAGCTTGAACTTTTCGAATGCGTCTCTCACTGCCAGCGCGGTGATCGCGATTGCCATCCGGATATGGGACTATCCAATCCCTGCCGAAGTACGCGTGGAACGTACGCTCTACACCTGGCTCGCGATTCTTATAGCGTGTACAGTCACCGTCCTAATTGAAACCGTATTCTCGAAGAAGAATCCGCCGGACGCAGTGCTCGAGGGAATCTCGCAGCCGCTTGAATCTGGTAGAAACGCTGTTGAGCGAAGCCTCGGCGGCAGAGTTTCCCTCCTCAACGTTGAGGATTCAGCTCGCTCGTTCTGCCGCAAAAGGTGTGGACGATTTGTGCGAGCTCCTCGCAACTTCAAGATATGACGCGCGGCTTTCGCGATTTGCTCGCCACGGTGATCGCTCTCACGAGGCAGCTTATAGAGCTGGGTTCGACTCTTGTCGAATCGGCTCCCATCTTATCTATCGAAGACCGCGAACGTTGCCGAGCCATTGCGCGAAATCTAGGTTCGGTTCGTTCCGGCCTCGTGCGCATGGAACCTCCGGAATGGATCGATCTTCCTTTTGCAAGTCACGCGTCAAATCCGATATTGCTGGAAATTGAACGCACGACGGATTTAATCGCTCAGAGCTTTTGTAATGAGAGTCTTCGTATACATTGCCTCTTGCCGGCAGCAGCTCCGAGCATGTCGATCAGTGAGTTTGTCGCTGAAGCCGTTCGAAATACAGAACATTCCAAATTTGCAGTGCGCGGCACGCTCTCCGCTCTCCTTTGCTATGTGTTCTATATGAGCACAGGTTGGATGGGCCTTGGGACTTCGTCGCTCTTAACATGTACCCTTACTGCTCGTCGATTGACAGGCGCGAGCCGGCAAAGGCAGAGCCTCCGATTTGCGGGCTTCTTCCTGGGGGCAGGCGTTCTCGGATTAGGAACCGAGGTGTTCATTCTTCCTCAGCTAGACACTATCGCGGAGTACGCTCTGTTATTCACGTCGGTCGTCTGGATTGGTTCCTGGGTAGCGACTTCCGGACCACGGATAGCATTCTCCGGGTTTCAGATTGTCCTGGCCTATAGTTTGGTAAACCTTAACAGGTTCACGATCAATACCTCCCTTGTGCCCTCTCGCGACGCGGTTCTGGGTATCTTATTGGGGGTTGTAGCTATGTGGCTTGTGTTTGACCATCTCTGGGCACAGACTTCCAGTGCATCTGTCCGCGGTCTACTCTTGGGAACGCTGCGCAACGTGGCGAACTTCAAGGCGGTCCCGGCTGGGCCTTTTCGAGAGGCGAATCAGCGGTTGACTGCGGAGAGTTCGAAAATTAGCCGGGATATCGACAAGCTGCGAGATCTTGCCGATTTGTACGCCTTTGAGCCTTTCCCGAAAACGCGGCCCGAAAGTCTGGTGAACCGGAGCATTGGAACGCTCTTGCCGGAGTTGCGCGCGTTCCTGCTCTTGAAGACGGGGACTTCTGCAGCACAGAAGCCTGGCTGCAGCCGAGGTAGAGGTGCTTGTTCAGGAGGTGGAAGAGGAGTCCTCCAGTGTTCTTGAGTGGAGTGGCGAATGCAATCGAAGCAGAATCACTTGAACCGCTCTCATCGCGGAATGCTCTCACCGGGGAACTCCGCGCGAAGGTTTCAATCGAGGAGGCAAAATCAAGGGACGCGAAAAACCTGGCAAAGCATACACGAAATGCGGCTATGTGCTTCGCTGTTGGATGTGGCTTCTGATCTTGAACGGCGAGCCAGGTTGAATTTCGTGCTGGAACACCGGTGTTGAAAATGTTATCGACAAGTGGTCTGTTGGACCATTCTCCGGGAGCCAGGGGACCATCTCTCGCATTGATTGAAAACTCCAGATAGGTACCTGCATGGCAATTAATCGACAAGTGTCATCCCTGGTTTACGAAATACGTCAGACGAAGGTATCGGTCGATACCTTCGTCTAATTGTTGCAATTCTGTTCCTCTGGCTTAATCAATACATCAGCCTCACGACCAAGATCACGTGAGGCGCTGGGAGCAATGCTCGTTGGAGCCGAGCCCAGGATTCTCCGATTTCCAGCCCCTCGGAACCGGAAGACTGGTCAATGCCACGGGAAACGACATGAGTGATCTTGAAGCTTATCCTCTCTGGAGCTTTGACAACAGACTGCGGACTCCGTACGAGAGAGTTGGATCCGTATAAACATGACGCGTTGCCGGAAAGCGAATACCGGACTTACAACGCGATTCAGGAGAATGCAAATGAGCTTGATCGACCACGCGATTGCGGTAAACCCCAAGACAGCAGCGCACCATGATCCTTCGCTGGCAAACAAGCCAGCTCCTAAGGTAGCAATCCTCACTTGTATGGACCCCCGCATGAACAAACTGCTCGAATGGCTAGACATCAAACCCGCGGATGCGGATGTGATTCGGAACGTCGGAACGGCAGCAACGGAAGATGTTGTGCGGTCTCTCATGTTTTCAATTCACGTTCTGGGCGTGCGCGAGATCATGATCATCGGGCACACTGGCTGCGGAATGGAAATGTTTTCGGAAGAAGAGTTCGAGAACCACCTTCACACACAATGTGGCGTGTGGGCAGTAGCTCCCGACAAATTCCACTTCTATTCCGACGTGAATCGGGCGACACAAAAGCAGGTACTGAAACTCAGGTCGCACCCGTGGATTCCTTCGAAGGTAGTAATTCGTGGATTTGTTTTTGATTTGTCAACAGGCGAACTGAGGGAAGTAACGCCGAAGGACGACATCGCTGCGGTTGCGTGATCGCCACATTGCCGGGGATCGTCAACCAAACAAAGGAGCGCGTCGTCTTCATGCATCAAGTTCACTGTACCCAGCGTGATGGCAGGAAGTCACCCTTCCCGGCAAAACTTCATCCCGGCTGCTGGGAAGGGGCTGTCATCACTTGATTTTCGTTGAAGGAGTCGCATATGCGTTCTGACATCGTGTCGGGGAACACTTTCCCCGACTATCAGTTGCCTGATCACACGGGCACTCTGCGGAAGCTCAGCGAACTACAGGGAGATGATCCGCTGATCCTCATGCTCTCCCGCGGCCATTACTGTCCGAAGGAACACCAGCAACATCTGGAACTGGCCTCGTTCTATCCAAAGATCGCCGTGGGCTACACTCAGATCGCTACCATCTCCACCGACGACCATCACACACTACAGGAGTTCCGCGCGTCCGTCGGTGCCCAGTGGGCGTTTCTGTCCGATCCAGAACGAATGGTGCAGATGGGCCTCGACATCCAGGAGTACACCGATCCCGAGCACAATCCGATGATTCCGCACACGCTGGTCCTCATGCCGGGCCTTGTCATTCACCGCATCTACAACGGCTACTGGTTCTGGGGCCGCCCCTCAACCGTCGATCTCTGGCACGACCTGCGCAGCGTTACAAGCGAGATTCGGCCTGACTGGGATCTGAGTGCCCCGGGGCTCCGCGATGCATGGAACGCGGGCGACCGATCGTCATTTCACGGGTGGAACAAGGAAGCGAAGACGGCCCCGGTCGGATCGAAGGAAAGGACCTGATCCGTAAAGCGGTCCATGCGGTATCTCAGGGGAGACAGTATCAGAGTAGGCCCCGGTCCACTGCTACTTCTGCGTCTTCATGAAATTACGTACGACGGCCGCAATGCCCTTCGTTTTCGTATGAACGACAGAGGAGCACATGGCATACTCGAGATCACTGACACACAGACCTCCTCAAGTCCGGGGACTCGTCGGCGGTTCGATCCCGTCTCTGGCCACCATTTAGAATCAATGATTTACACCATCAGCCAAAAAGCATCCGAGACGCCGGAGGCCGTTGACGTTTAAGATAAGGGTCTTTTGATTACAATGCTGCTCTCTTGGGCAGTTTTGGCCGAAAAAGGGCTGGCGTCGCTCGTTGCCTCCTTATCTCTAACATCCCAATTGACTTGTTGGGCCACCAAAAATCCGGTTTGAGTGCACGAGCTATACGCAACCATTACAAGGCCAAGTCAATCCCTGCTAGCCTTTCACAGGCTTTTTTCGACATGCTGGTTATAACCATCTGCTCTCATCGGAGCTAGTTGTGGAGTTGGCAATCTAACTCCAAAGCGCGCTGCAACCACTTCAGGGGCTTCCAGGGACTGAGAGACAGGGAAGCCGTGTTCGCGCCACGCCTTGAGTCCACCTTCCAGCACCCATACTTTGTCAACGCCTATGCGCTTCAATGCCACGGCGACGCGCGCGCTTAAGGTGTCGCCTCCAGAAGAACAATAGAGAACAATCTCGACATCCTCCGGAACAGTGATATGTGGAGACTTTCGCAGGCGAGCAGGATTTACTCTGAGAGCGCCAGGAATAGCCTCCTGGCTTTCACCTTCCATTTCTTCCTCGAAGTTCAACAAATCGAGCACTGCCACCTTCCTTTTGGATTTCAGTTTGCGAGCGAGCATCGGCGGGCTGATGCGGCGCAGCCGTAACCGATGGATCATTCGCACCAGAACCAGCCCACGCCAGCCGATATAAAGACCGATCGGAATCCCAATCACGATCGCGAGGGCGGTCCCAAAATGTGTGACCCAGCGAGTGGCAAGGTCGAGTTCATTCGAAAAGAGATAGCCGAGCCCTACATAGAAGCCTGACCAGAGCAAGCCTCCTAACATATCGTGGGCAAGGAAACGCGCGAGCGACACTCCTTCCGCGCCGGCAAGCGGCGGAATGACGGCAGCTAGTCCCGGAAAGAATTTGGCCACGCATAATAAACGGGGGCCATAACGGCTAAACATCTCATGCGCATTCCTGGAGCTTTCTCGCGGGTCGGCAGTCAAGCGGCAGAGCAACCGAATAGCTTGAGAACCCCACTTTCGGCCGAACCAGAACCATGTCGAATCCGCTGCCAGGCAAGCCAAAATGCCCAGCGAAAGAATAATGCCTATCTGCATTTTTCCACGTGCCGAAAGTGCACCTGCGGCCATCAGAAAAACGACCGACGGGATAGGCAGGCCGAGTTGTTCGATAAGAACCGCAACCAGCACTGCGCCGTAGGTTAGTTGTGAGAATGCAGTCATGTTTGTGTCACTTTACCGACAAAAGGCCTATCGATTGAACTGGCGGAAGCACATTCCTGGCGTTGCGAGGAACTTTCGCGGGCGTCGATTGCAGTCGACTTGCAATGCTCGTGATTCGTCCCACACCGGCGAGGAGCACTACCACCGACCGCGCTCCAGCGCGATACGTTGTCCCCATAACTGGCTTCTCCGCATTCCATCCGCAAATTTCATACGGCGGATCCAGTGCAGTATCGATCCATCGCCACCAATTCTCTTTACCATCTCCCAGTGAAGGAAGTTCGAACTCGAGAGGTTCCCAATAAGCATTGAAAACGATGTGCACCGATACTCCTTCGTCTTTCAGTTCGCCGCTAATAGCAATGCTGTGCGAGAAGAACGACCAGTCTGGCTGACTGAGTTTCACACCGTGCCAGGCGTGTGTTTGTTCGCGGAGAACCTGGCTTAAACTGAGACGCCGGCGTTCATGTTCCACGTCTCGGATCGCACGGCGCTCAATCAGCAGCTTCACAAAGCGAAGAACGTCGGCGTGTTTGGACAGGAGATTCCAGTCGAACCAACTCGTATCATTATCTTGACAGTAGGCATTATTATTTCCATGCTGACTACGCCGCACCTCATCGCCCATAACAAACATGGGCACACCCGCCGCCAAAATGACAGCTGTAAAAAGATTCTTCACCTGCCGGTTGCGGAGGGTCTCGATTGCTGGATCGTCCGACGGACCTTCCGCGCCGCAGTTCCAGCTTCGGCTGTCGTCCCGTCCGTCGCGGTTGCCTTCGCGATTTTCTTCGTTGTGCTTGTGGTTATAGGAGACGACGTCGTTGAGTGTAAACCCGTCGTGGCACGCCAAGAAATTGATGCTCTCTTCGACTTCGCGCTCTCTATAGCCATAAATGCTTGGGCTGCCAAGCAGACGATCGGCTACGCGCCCTACGGAATCATTCGCGCCCCGAAAGAAATCGCGGACGTCATCACGAAACCGGTCGTTCCACTCCTTCCAGCTGTCGCCCACGAAATTGCCGACCTGATAAAGTCCTGCCGCGTCCCATGCCTCCGCGATCATCTTAGTACCTGCCAGGACCGGGTCCGAATCGATGTCCCAAAGCACTGGAGGATTCGGCATGACGGCGCCAGAAGAATCGCGCGCCAGGATGGATGCAAGATCGAAGCGAAACCCATCCACATGCATCTCGTTCACCCAGTAACGGAGGGCGTCTACAAACCCGCGCCTTACAATAGGATTATTCGCATTCAGTGTGTTTCCTGTCCCACTGAAGTTCGCGTAGCGTGAGCGGTCTTCACACAGGAGGTAGTAAGTGGGGTTGTCCAGGCCGCGGAAGCAGAGTGTTGGCCCGTCATCCCCGTCTTCGGCGGTGTGATTAAAAACTATGTCGAGTATGACTTCGATGCCCGCCCGGTGGAGAGCCTTCACCATATCCCGAAATTCATCTATGGGACCCAGCGGGTCCTGACGCAGACTATACGCGTGGTGCGGCGCAAAAAAAGAAACGGGTGAGTAGCCCCAGTAATTCGTCAGGCCCGCGGGCGCAGCCTGGGGGTCGAACTGAAATACCGGAAGTAACTCGACGGCGGTGATACCCAACTGGTGAAGGTAGGGTATCTTCTCGATCAATCCAGCGTATGTGCCACGTTTGGATTCCGGCAGGCCGGAGCTGGGATGTGCGGTGAAGCCGCGCACATGCATCTCGTAGATGATGGTGCGTGACCAGGGCTGGTTCAACGGCACGTCGCCTTCCCAGTCATACGAGTGGGGGTCCGTAACCACGCTTTTCATGGCCGTTGCGGTGTTGTCCCCTTCTTGACAAGCTGCGTGACGGCTATCGTTTTTCGGGACGGCGACAGCGCGCCCGTATGGGTCCAGCAGTAGTTTGGATGGATCGAACCTGAAACCCCGAACCGGGTCGAAGGGTCCGTTGCGCGAAATCCACAGATCTGACCCGCTTCGACGCCGGGCACGAACAAGTGCCAGTAATGGTAGGTAAGGTTCGTTAAAGGATCAATGGGGATAATGCGCGAAGGACGAGAGCCATCCACCCCATCGAAAAGCAGCAGGTCGATACCAGCCGCGCTACGCGAGAAGACTGAGAAGTTAGCACCGCCACTGACTAGCGTGGCACCCACTGGAAAACTACGGCCAGTCGTGGAGGGTGGAAGCGGTTTTTCCATTACCCCCTCCCCCGGCAGTGGACATGGCTGTAAGTTCCAGATTTCGCCTGCGTATTCAGCGATGGTGCGGTCGCTGGAGAACTTTCCCGAGCCCGCCACATTCAAAATCGCCTTGCGCGCCCACTCGTCCGGTTGGTCATACAACGTGCGCAGCCGCTCGTCGTCCTTCGAGGTACGATTTTAGGTCCGCCAAGTGCATATAGTGATCGCCCTGGGTAAGCAATGCGTCCCGCAATGGGGCGAAAGTTCCTGGTTCATTGCGACTAAAGTAGCCGGAGAATATCAAGTCCAACGCTTCGCGGGTCTCGGACTCGTGATTGTAGTGTCAGTGCGGGTTGTACCAAGCGTGACTGGCGGCCACCTGCTCTGCCGTGAGTCCGAAAAGAAAGAAGTTTTCTTCACCCGCCTCGGCAGCCATCTCAATCGTTGCGCCATCGCGTGTCCCGATCGTCAATGCGCCGTTCATCATAAACTTCATATTGCTTGTGCCGCTGGCTTCGTAGCCCGCCGTCGAAATCTGGTTGGAGAAAGCATTACACTGGTGGGGATCAGATGCTCTGCAAGCGAGACGCAGTACTCGGGCAGGAATACTACCTTGATCCGTCCGCGCACAGGCGGGGTCACCGTCAATGGTGGCAGCGAGATTGTTAATGAACTTGATAATCAGTTTCGCGAGCCGATATGCGGGAGCAGCCTTGCCGGCAAAGAGAAATGTTCGTGGATGCATGTTGAGGCCAGGGTCCTGCCGTAGCTTGTTGTAAAGCACGACGATGCGCAAGGCATTCAGCAGCTGACGCTTGTACTCGTGGATCCGTTCAGCTTGGCAATCAAAGATCGCCTCAGGATCAAGGACCTGTCCTGTCGACCACCTGAACCAATCACAAAAGTTCCGCTTGGCGTTGCGCTTGGCTTTGAGGAAGTCGTGACGGAACGCGCTGTCCAAACTGAGGTCCTTCAGCTTGCTTAACTGGCTGAGGTCACAGGATCCAGCCGTCTCCGATTGCATTTGTGATGAGCCCGGAAGCTTCGGGATTGCAAAGGAGCAACCAACGGCGAGGCGTGACTCCGTTCGTCTTGTTGTTGAACCGTTCCGGAAAGATCTCTGCCTGGTCTTTCAGTGTTGTTTTCGCAACAGGTCCGAGTGAATCAACGCCACACCGTTGGTGCTATCGGGAGCCGACCACCGCCAGATTGGCCATGCGAACCTTCTTCCGACCCTCTTCGATAAGGCTCACCCTCTGAATGCGGCCTTCGTCGCCGGGAAATCGGCGGCGAACATCGCCGAGAAAACGGCGATTGATCTCATTGCAGATGGTATTTCCCACTGTGGGCAGCATGTCTTCAAACCACTGTACTGGCCATTTCTCAAGCGCTTCCGGCAACAAGGTATGGTTGGTGTAGGCCAATGTGC
>CAWKKM010000031.1:0-458034 GCA_963850235.1 uncultured Acidobacteriaceae bacterium
GCTAGAAGGTCACCTTGCCGGCGAATTGAATAACCCGCGGATTGTACGCGTTTGCCGTGCTCGAAATTTTGCCGTTGGCTGAATTTCCCAGGGAAGCCGTTGGGAAGGCAAACTGCGCTGTATTGAGCACGTTGAATGCCTCGGTACGAAACTCCAGCTTGAACCGTTCTGTCAGGTCAAAGATCTTGAACAGGGAGAGATCGACCCGCTGCAGGCCTGGTCCACGGATCTGATTGCGATGCTCGTTCCCCACCGTCCCCGGGGCCTGTGCATGGAATGCTGAGGTGTTTGAACCATTGGGCAACCGAACGATGAGCCGGTTTGAGGTCTGCAACCAGATTGGGCCGATCGGAGTTGGTTGTGCCGGGTCGCGTTCCTCCGACATTATTGAGGTTTGTTTCCGAGAAGGGAAGTCCCGTGTTCCACGAGACGAGACCGTTGGCTTGCCAGCCCCTGCCAAGGATCCCTTTGGCCCCCGTTAGACTATTGCCGAAAGGTAACGCATAGTTGAACGTTCCCGTGAAGCGATGACGAATATCCAGGTTTGAGTTGCCGTACTCCACCGTCGGTACTTGCGACGGAACCGATCCAAAGCCGTCACCGCCATCGTTGCTGATCGCCTCAGAGTCATCCAACCCGTGGGCATAGGTGTAGTTGAAAGAGAGATCCAGGCCGTTGGTCAGTCGCCGTTTGGCAACAAACTGCAGACCGTTGTACGATCCCTTGCCGCGCGACGTGAACTGTGGAATGGTGGTGACGTTGGGGGCCGTGCCGGCGTATGTGCGCAAACCCGCGCCGCCCGCGACGCCGGTGTTAGCGGGGAACGTGTTTGCATCCTGCAGATAGTAGGCCATCCTGCGGCCCAGTTCGCCAACGTAAGTAAGACCACTACCGTAGCCCCGAAAATCACGCTCCGCTGCTACATTGAACTGCTCCAGGTAGGTTGACTTGAAGTGCGGATCGAGCGCCGCACTCACGGAACCCGAAGGGTTGGTGGCGCTTCGTGGGGTTGGCAGCGGCAGTCCGTTTGCCAGGTGGGAGTAGGTGTTGCTGCACCCCGTAGACGTGCCCACGCCGGGTACCGTCGCACAGGGACCATAGGAACCGGTGAACGGCTGATTCACCAGCGCAGATCCCGACGTCAGGTTTTCGGGTGCGTAGCTCATGCCAAAGCCGCCGCGCACCACAGTCTTTGGCAGCACCGTATAGGCAAAGCCAACCCGCGGCGCAATATTGGTGTAGTCCGGACGCACGTTGCCATATTTATCAACCCCTGGCGTACCGGCAACCACGATCGTTCCCACATCGGTATCAAAGTTAGAGAGATAGTTGTTGATCTCGGTATAGGGCTGATAGTAGTCCCAGCGGAGGCCCAGGTTAAGCGTCAGTCTGGACGCGGCGCGCCAGTCGTCCTGGATGAACGCATGGGGCTCATAGCTTCGGTTGTGTGGTGTGATGAGGATCGCATTGCGGGATACGCTGCTAAATGTTCCGGTGAGGAGGTCGGCGAACGTTGGGATGGTCCAGGTGCCGGCGGCTCAGTCCGTCTGCGTAGAGGTGTCCTGCCGGCGAATGACTTCCGCACCAAATTTGAAGTTGTGTCTGCCATGGTTCCAGTTCAGCGTTCCCACGTACTGCCACGTATTCTCAAGATAGATAATCGGCGGATGGAATTCGAGCGTCGTTCCCCCCAGACTGATCGTAATCGGCGCCAGTTCGTTGGTGCGCTGGTTGATGTTGATATTCGGTTGTCCAAACGCTGTGTTGACCGCCTGGCCAAAACCGGGTGGATCCTGGGCGGTATGCAACAGGGTGTCACCCGGCCTTCAGTTCCAGCAGCGTCGTCGGGGTGAAGGTGTGGACGTAGTTCAACTGCGCCTGGTGTGCATTGCTGAATGCCGGACCAGGATAGCTGCCAAGGTTTCCTCCCGGAGATACCGAAAGCCCGGCCGCCGAGACCGTCGGGAAGAGACCTCCGATGGTCGTGCTGACCGCGTTGTAGGTATACCGAACAAAGAAGAGGTCGCCATCACGGAAGTTGTGGTCGAGACGCGACCGTCCGCCGTGGTGGCGTTCTGCGCATAGGACGGGGCGACCGTGTAGTTGTTGGGTGACGCCTGTGCTGGTTGGTAGCGGGAACAAGTTAAAGTACTGCAACCCGGCCTTATCGAAGGTAGTAGGGTCCACGACCCGATTGATGGATGGGTTGTCGGTGAAGTTTCCAGGATTCGCTCGTTCGAAGGCCGTCGGCACGGTCGTCTGCGTGGGGTTCTGTTCTTTGATCAGGCGAAAGCCCTCGTAGTCGCCGAAGAAGAACGTCTTATCCCGCTTGAATAGGACCACCCAGACTGCCACCAAACTGATTCTGATTCCACTTCGGCTTGGGATCCCTGGCGCCAAACTTGTACGGGTTCGCATCCAGTACGGTGTTGCGGAAGAACTCATAAGCCGAGCCATGGAAGTCATCCGTGCCCGCTTTCGTGAGCACGTTGATGATCGCGCCGGCCGACCGTCCGACCTCAGCGGTGAACGTGTTCGTCTGTACGTTGACTTCCTGGATAGATTCCACCGAGGGCCGAACACCGATCGAGCCAATCACTCGCTCGTTATTATCCATGCCGTCGATCAACTGGTTGTTGATTACGTCAGCCTGCCCATTGATCGAAACAGAGGATGTCTGCCGGCGGTCATCGGGACGATTCCCGCTGGCCAGCCCGTTGTTTAATCCCTCTGTTCCACCGGGGACGACCTGCACCAGGTTGATATAGTTGCGGCCATTCAGTGGAAGATCCTGGGTCGCTTTATTCGTGATCGTGGCCGCCAGTACCGAGCTGTCAGATTGCAACAAGGCGCTTGCGCTTCTACCTGAACCGTTTGGATCCGCTCCACCAACCTGCAGCGTAGAATCCTCGCGTGCACGGTCGCGGCCGCAAGGCTGAATGTGTTGGTGGTCGACTTCTTGAAGCCGGTGCGGCTAATTGCGATGGAGTAGCGATTTGGTTTCAGCAATGTGAAGGTGTATTGGCCGGAATCGCCCGTGACCACTGTTCGCTTCTCATGGGTGTCCACGTTCGTCAGCTCGACCGTCGCGCCCGGGATCGCCGATCCGGTCGAGTCACCACGGTGCCGACCACGTCCCCCGTTGTGGCCTGCGCACGGGCGCGCGGCACAAAACTACTGGCTACGATTGCTGCCGCAACGGCAATCGTGCGCAGAGGACGACGCAAGCCGGATAGCGGCCTGAACAGGTTTGGCTCCATGTGACTTCCCCTCTTCTGCATGGAATAGAAGCTGTCCCCGCATTCGCTCACGAATGGTGAGGATGTGTGCCCCGGGAAATAATTGGCCCAGAAATTCGATGGATTTGGGTTGTACGGACGCTAGCTTGGATGCAGGCTGCGATCGCGGGTTGTTCGATTTTGCTGCGCCGGAGAAGCGCGTTATCGGACCTTTAGGAAAGAGGCGAACAATTACGTCCCGCCGCTATCGCCACCGACGGTGAGCCTATGAGTCAGCAAGTTTTCCGTTGCCCCGGTGGTGAGCAATAGCGGCAACGGAATGTCTACGAAGCCTTGAGCGCGCTCGGCTTTGCCTCGATCGCGTCCGCTGCCGTTTGTGCGTGACCATCGGAATGTCCGGCAATCACCACTTTGTTCTTTCCCTGGCTCGACTTGCGAATGTCGATCCCGCCTTGAAGTAGGCACCCTCGCCGATCGTGATGCGCCCTGTAGTCACATCTCCGGTCAGTGAACCTTCACTGCGGATATCAACCCGGTCGCTGGCATAGACATTACCGCTCACCTTGCCCAGGACCACCACCTCACGAGCAGTGATATTCGCCGCCACCAGAGCGTCCCGGCTAACGGTCACCCGGCAATCAGGTAAGTGGATCGTGCCCTCGATATTGCCGTCGATGTACAACGATTCGGAGCCGATCACTTCACCCTTGATCTGCAGGCTCTTGCCAATAATTGTAGCCGGGTCAGTACCGATTTGCAGGTGCGGGGGAATGGTTGGAAGAACTCGGTTCATAGACTTGCCGCCATGCTTGCAGACGACAGCATCGGGTCCCTGCTGGCGGACAGCGAAGGAGTTCCAGGTCGGGTTTGTTGTATGGGATTGGTCACTGCGTTGGTCTCAATTCAACATCGGCATAGATTATTAGCAACCGATCTCGAATCATGCTACGTCCGCTTGTTTCGGATCGCAAATATTTGCAGGTGACTCAGCGATTCCCCCACATCCGCATTTCGGTCACAATTCGGACAATTCGGTCTCGCGGGCCCAGCATCCGCGCCATCGCGATACGCCGCGTGTAGAAAAGCTACGCAGCGTGTAGAAAAGCTACGCCGCTCGCCGATGCTGAGGCGGACCTATGGCTTCTCAACCAGGCCTGATCCTCGCCTGGAAAAAGCGGCTCTCCTACACTCTTGTCATCTTCAGTTTGTAGATACGGTGCCCATTTTCCCAAACCAGGGTTCGAAAAAGTTCGGGCGTCGTATTCGCCTTCAAAACCGTCAGGGTTTCGCGTGCCACGCATTTGCCCGCAAGTCTCGCGGCGCCCGGATTGGCTCCCTGCGAGATCCCGGCCCCATGCCCATCACTGCACGCACAGTCGCTACCGAAAAACAGCTTGTCTTTGTGTCGCTTGAGGAAATCGGCGGTGAACGATGGATCGCGGGTGAGCGCGTTGTTGCCCGAATTCGCCGACAGATCAGCGAAGAGATTCGGATAGTCGGAGAGCCATTTGTCCGTGATGCCGCCGCGCACGATGGGCGTTCTCGGGTAGTCCTTGTCGTTGGCATAGTCCGCGCTGACATTGGCCCAGAATGCGTCGCAATGCCCCACAAATGTGGTCTTGGGAAACTGCTTGAGAACAGTGTCGAACCGTTTGAACCCGGTGTTGAATACGCCTTCGGCCGGTGTGTGCGGCACTTCCTGAAAGTGTATAGTCACCGGCACATCGAGCTCGGCTGCTGCCGCATAGAGCCGCCGCATCTCGGGTCCATCGGCTTCCACATGAAATTTTACCTCGCCGAATCCGTGCGCTCCGGCCTTGACCGCCTCAGTGAGCAGCTTGACCGCATCGGGTGCTGAAACATCGGTGCCCACGGAGTATCCCGCGAAACGGGTCGGCTCCTGCGCCATAAAGCGCTTGGCGTCGTCCGCCGCAGTAAGCCGCGCCAGCATGTACGCCGCCTGGCAACCTGATCCGTTCAAGTGAGCCAGGTTCGCCTCCAGCGTGGGCCGGGGATGAAAGTGACAGTCGATCACCGGCGGTCCCCAAAGGTTCGCCGTCTCCGTAGTCTGCTGTGCCTTCACCACGCGTCCCGCCGCAACCGCAATCATGGATGTAACAAATGCTCTTCGATTCATTCCCATTGTCATCCCCTTGCGCGATCGAATTCGTCGCGACTACTTGTCGTTCGCCACCAGTATCCATACGACCGCGGTGGATGGCGGTTTCTGCGCACCCTGGTTTGAGTCGCGAGCTTAGCATCTGGAAGGTGTAAGCGTCGAATGAGGCTCGCCATTCTATTCGCCAGCCTCACCAGTGCCCTATTGGCCATAGGTTGCTTTTAGCAACTATCTCCGTGTAACCTCGTAGCCATGCCCGCCAGGAGCCGCCCCGAACACATCGCCGCTGTGCGCGAGTTCAACCGCTTCTATACGGCGCGATTGGGCTTACTCAGAAAGCGGCATCTCGACGGCGAGTTCTCCCTTACCGAAGCGCGCGTACTTTATGAAATCGGGGCAGCACCCAATGTCACGGCATCCACGCTGCACACTACCCTCCACCTCGATCCGGGATATTTGAGCCGTCTTCTTGCTATGATGACGCGCCGCAAACTGGTGAGATACAAGACTTCGCCGGCCGACGGGCGGGAGAAGCTGCTTAGCCTTTCCTCCCTGGGAGAAAGTAAGCTCGACCAACTGAACCATCAGTCAGCGTTGCAGATTCACGGTGTCCTCGACAGTCTGAGCGAAGCGGATCGCGAGAGTGTCGTTTCGTCTCTGTCGCAGGTTCGACGGATTCTTACCCGAGCAGAGCCCATCCGGATTGTCCGGTTGACCAAAGAAACTCAGGCTGCGCAGGCCATCCTGCGGGAGTACTACGAAACGGTCAACGTCCTGGTCCGCGACAAGCCGGGAGCCATCCAGGCGATCATCGACGCCGCGGCATCGGGCGTGTGGCTCGCCTACATCGGGAAAGAGGTCGTGGGTTGTGTCGTGTTACGCCGTTTGGAATTCAAGCCAAAGAGTAGCGAGTGCAAGCGCCTCTATGTGAAACCTTGGGCGCGCGGGCGTGGCATTGCGGACAAACTGCTGGACGCACAGGAAATGCACGCCCGCCAGGAACGCCTCGAATGGATCTACCTGGACAGTTACGACGATTTGAAAACGGCGATAGCGCTCTACGAAAGACGGGGCTATGAGCGGTGCGAACGATATAACGACAACCCGCAGGCTACCGTCTTCATGCGCAAGAAAATCATAAGATCGAAAGATCCGGGCAGGGCGAATACCTGAGGGTTAAGACTTCGCGGGATGACTAAAGGGAGATGGAGGCGCGGGATGGAATTGAACCACCAAATAAGGCTTTGCAGACCCTTCCCTTTTCTTTTTGGGTTCCGCGCCCTCTTAAGTGACCCGAGGCGCCAATCGTCTGGTTTGGCTCTCGGGTTCGCTTGATTCAATGTAGCGGAGCGATACAAGTAACGCCAGACGATTTTGCAGAAATGTTACTATCCGTAACTCTCCATCTGAGTACCGAAGTCGCCGCGTCGACCGCTTCTTCTCTTGCAATCCGTACGATGACAAGGTGGCTACCGTGAGCGCCGCGGAAAAATCTCGGGGGCCGAGGGAAGGCTTCGGCCGAGCCCCATTTGCCCATAACCCTTGGCCATGCAGCATTTTTTCAAAAACTCTCTGCCAGGGCCATTTTCTTGACGGAATGAGAAGGCTGGCCACCGTGGCGTTCGTCTCCGGGAAATCCCCCATCCGCGGCTGGGTCGTTCGTCAACCGGAAACAAGCAACCATCTCCTGCAGTTGTTCCGCCTGGCTGGCCAATGACTGAGCTGTGGAAGTCAGCTTGGTAGCCTCCGCGGAGTTGTTGCAGGTGACCCGGTCCATCTGCGTCACCGCTGCGGTAACCTGCTCGACTCCCGTACTCTGTTCCTGGGAAGCAGTCGCAATTTCGCCGACAAATTGTGTGACGTGCCGTACCGATGCGACCAGACCCTGCAGGGTCTCGCCCGAGCGATTCACCAGCTCAGACCCTCGCTTGACTTTGCGAACTGAGTCTTCGATCAGATCCTTGATCTCCCTGGCAGAGGAGGCGCTACTCAACGCCAGGTTGCGGATCTCGAACGCGACCACCGCAAAGCCGCGGCCTTCCTCACCCGCGCGCGCAGCCTCGATCGCCGCATTGACTCCCAGAAGGTTGGTCTGGAACGCAATCTGATCGATGGCGGAAACGATGGCCGCGATCTTCGCCGAGGAGGCAATGATCTCGTTCATTGCGGTCATAGCTGTTGAAACAACCCCTCCGCCGCTCACCGCCGCTTCGCAGGAGTCGCGCGCCAGGTGATTGGCCTGCGAAGCGTGGTCGGCATTATTCTTCGCCGCTGCGGTAATCTCCTCCAGGCTTGCCGAAGTTTCCTCCAGGCCGGAGGCCTGTTGCTGCGAACCGCGCTCCAGCGCTTGCGACGCAACAATCAATTCCTGCGAAACCAACATCAGCTGGCGCGTCGTCTCGTTGACCCGTGACAACGCCGATCGCGTCGATTCCCACGACCGGTTCAGGGCGCTCGCCATTTGTCCCAGTTCATCGTTGCTCTCAATTGCCAATTTCCCGGTAAGGTCCCCTTGTGCAGCTTTAAGCAGCAGATCCATCATCCGTCCGAGTGGGCGAGAGATCAACCGGGTCATGAACAGGCTAAAAAAACTCCCCAGCCCCGCCGCACCGATGGCGAGTGACAGCATGGTGAAACGCGCCGCCTTGTAACTCGCCTCGCCTTTCAGCCGCGATTTTCCTGCGGCATCTTCCCGCAGACGGCATATCTCCGCAATCTTCAGGTTAATGCTGTTCGCAAGCGAATTGGTCTCCTTCAGTGCCGCCTTCGCCCCCTCCTGGTCGCCCTTGGCAAGGGCCTGAAACACTTTTCCTGCCTCATCCTGGAACAGGGGCAGCTTCTCCCGCACTTCCGTCACCTTCTGCCTGCTTTGCGCATCAGCAAACGCTTTGTCAGCCGCATCCAACGAATCTTTTACTGAAGTTTCAAGCTCAACCAATGTCTCCTTCTCGTCCTCCAGCGCCTCCTTGTCCCCCATCGCCAGCACCGCATCGCGCAAAACCCGTGTGCATTTCACCTGAAAAATGGCAGCTTCCTTAATAGCGGAGATGGCCGAGAGGTCGTGACTGAAGAGTGATTGGGCGCCCGCATTCAGCAGCGACATCCGTGTCAGGCCCTGGTAGCTCACAATCCCCGTAATCGTCACCAACACCCCAAATGCAGCTACGAGTTTGGTAGTCATGCGTAAATCGCGTAACGTTGCCATCGTTCTTCACCCTGGTACCCTTTGCCTTTTTCAGGAACAGGCTGGTGCAAGGCGTCACGCCGGGTAACTTGTTCCTGAGTCTTCCTATCGGCACCCCGCCGGACTCCTTGATCCGCCTGGGAGAGTCGCGGGTCTTTGATTGTTTGTAGTTTCGTGCCGATAGGTTCTTCAGGCAATGGCCGCCGCACCGCCTGCGCGGCCGACGCCGGCCGCCCGGTCGATGGAACTCATCCTCAGGGGGACGAGTTTCGCTGAATGGATGGGATGGCCGCGAAGAATGGAGTTTTGCTCTCATGAGAACACCAGCCCGCGCATTATTCCTGATGCTCGTCCTAGGCATGATCGGATCGCTCCCCGGGTTTCTATCTTTGGACCGCGCAAAAGCCGCCGACAATACCCCCCAATCCTCCAGAACTCTGACCCGCGCCCAATGGAGGATGAAATACATACGGCCCGCAAGCCCACCCTTTCCAGCGGACAACCTCTATTCCGAAGACCGTGAACTGCTGGGTAAGACCCTCTTCTTCGACCCGCGCCTCTCTCAGTCTGGCTCCATTGCTTGCGTGAATTGTCACAATCCTGGTTTCTCCTGGGGCGACGGACTTGCCAAGGGTGTCGGCACTGGTATGAAACAACTCGGCCGCCGGTCACCCACCATTCTCAACGCGGGTTGGTCCGATCTCCTCTTCTGGGATGGACGGGCCGACAGTCTTGAGCTGCAAGCGCTGGGCCCGATTGCCTCACAACGAGAGATGAACATGCCCCTCGATGCCATGGTTCAAGTCCTCCAGACCATCCCGGAATACAAAACTCTCTTCGCCAAGGCGTACCCCGGTGACCCCATCAGCGAAAAGACTGTCGCCCGTGCCATCGCCACCTTTGAGCGCACCGTTATATCCGGCCAGGCGCCCTTCGATAAGTGGATCTCTGGGGACGAAAACGCCATCGGCGAGGACGCCAAACGCGGCTTCGATCTGTTCAACGGCAAGGCCGGCTGCGCGCAATGTCATTCCGAGTGGAACTTCACCGACAATGGGTTCCACGACGTTGGATTGGTCGATAGCGACCGCGGGCGCGGCGAGCGCCTGCCGCTGGAAGGCATGCAGTTCGCCTTCAAAACACCCACCCTTCGCAATGTCGATCGTCGTGCTCCTTACATGCACGAAGGTAATGAACAAACCCTGGCAGAAGTCATCGACTTTTACGACCGGGGTGGCGACGCCCGCAGAAAGAGCCTATCGCCGGAAATGGTTCCGTTGCGCCTCACCGCGCAAGAGAAAAAGGACTTGCTTGCCTTCCTGAGTACGTTAACCAGCGTCGACAAGCCGGTTGAATTCCCCATCTTTCCCAGATAAAGAGGTTCACCAATGATCAATCGAATCCTCGCCTGTACTCTCCCTACGATCGCGCTTGCCACTCTGAGCGCCTCTCCACTGCTGGCGGCAGACCATGAGATCAATCAACAAGACCGCCACTTTTCTCAAACCGAAATCACCATCAAGGTGGGGGACACAATCAGTTTCAAGAATGGCGATGAAGTGACCCACAATGTCTTCTCTACCACTCCCGGGATGGAATTCGATCTTCACCGCCAGGCCCCCGGCGCTTCGTCCACGATTCCCTTTAATAAGGCAGGCGACGTCGAGGTCGATTGTTCCATTCATCCCAGGATGAAGTTGTTGGTTCACGTGAAGTAATCGGCGACCCGGTCGCAGAACTCTCATCCCTTCATCAAGCGGAGCTCCGTGACGATCCCGAAACTGTCCGCTCGCCGTGGCCGGATCAGCCGTCGTGGCGATCGTCTGCTTTTCCATGGGGCCTGCCAGGCGCGTCGCACACAATCCTCCGGTGATTGCCGGTCACCCCATCGAGGCCCACCTCGGCCTGCCCGGCGGCGTGGAGAAGATTCTGTCTCGTTCCTGCAAGGACTGCCACTCCTACGAGACCCGCTGGCCGTGGTACAGCCGGCTGCCGCTGGTGTCCGGGGTTCTCGCCGACGACGTCAAACGTGCTCGCTCATACATGAACCTCTCCGATTGGAGCGCCATCATCGCCAAGGGCAAAGGGGAGGAGGGAGCCGCCCTGAACGGCATCTGCGAGGAATTGCGATCGGATTCAATGCCCCTGACCCGGTACCGGAGGATACATCCGCATACTCACTTGACTCCGGCGGAGGTGGAGACCATCTGCCAATGGACCGAAAAAACCGCGGCCGCCTCGGTCCACTGAACCTGCCGGCGGCATGAATCCCGAAAAAAGTGGCTTCGGCTAAGGGACACCGCCCTGCCGCCGATAGGGCCTACAGGCAGCGCAACCCCCCTCCGCAAGTAGGGAGACCTTTCATGAAGCTTTACTTCGCTCTCGCCTTATTCCTTACCGCCTTATTCGGAACACTCGCCCCTTGCGCCGTGGGACAAACCCGTGTCGCCGGTCACATCGGGTTCGTCCTTCCCCTGGTTACCCACTCCGACGGGTCCACCACGACCCTCGCCGACGGATTCTCCATAGGCTTTCCCACCGGAATCACGCTCAAGGGACCGGGGCGCCTGGCCTTCGACATGGAACTCGTCCCGTCGATTCAAAAATCGCCGCGCTCTGTATCCCTCACCGTCCATCCTGGCTTCGTCGAAGCCGTGGGCCGTGGGTTCGCAGTGGGGGTGCGCGCGGCCTTCGTAGTCAACTCCAGCACATACGGATTCACTCCTCTGGTAAACAAGAGCTGGCCCATCGAGAAGCCCGGTCTGCTCAAGGCTTACTTCTTCGAGGCCGACCTGCCGGTCCGTTTCGATCGCCCCACCGGAGGAACCGCAACCACCCCTGTTACCTTCGCCATGCACTTCGGCGTCGGCTTCTAGCGGGCACTGTTGAAAAAAGGCTCGGGTTCAGCCGTGCCCTGAATGGCCAGCGCGATCTTCGTCTGTGCGTTTACTGGAGAAGGGTCACGTAGTTGGAAACTCCTCAAAATCGACTTACCTTGCCTAGAAAGTCAGGAATTCGCCTCTCTCAGGGCGCGCCCTTCCTGCAAGTCGTTCAGCGGGCCATTAGCGAAATCAGCCCCTATTGACGCGACACGTTGGACGAGTAGTGATTGGCGACCAGTCGCCAGCCCCCATGCTGCTTTACCCACACTCTGGTAAAGCGAGTGTCGTGGGGAACTGCGTTGCCTTTATCTTGCCCATTCATTGTTGAGAGGCCTGTCTCGACCGCCGCATTTCCATAAACGCGCACTCGAACGTCATGGGTGGTAATGGACTGGAATCTCAAATCACCAGACGTGAAATCTGAAATCACCTGCGGCTTAGTTCGCACTGTCCCACTCGGGCCTACGCCGGTGTACCCATGCTGTTGGGTCTGTCTTTTCTCCCCGCTGTCGCTCAGACACCTTCGAACACAGGTCGTTGGATTCTTTCGACAGACTATTTCGGCACTCCTCTGACTCCTCTCCTCAACCTTGAACAGACCGGTGATAAAGTGACGGCCACAGGCCGGGGCTACAAGTATGTCGGCACTCTCGACGGGACTGCCCTGCATCTCATTGCCACGGATAAAGAGGGCAATACGGATGAAATCACCGCTACGCTCGCAGACGGCAAGATGGACGGAACGGATACAGAAACCGGCGCCAATGATAAGGCGCACCCGCTGACTCTCAAATTCACTGCTGTTTTGGCGCCTGCATTGGAACATCCCCGGCCCCAAACTCATGAGTTCACGCCGACGGTCTTCTATCGTCAGGTATCCGCCTTCAACAAACCGGTCCTCACTATCAATCCAGGAGACACAATTCACACGACTACGGTGGATGCGGGCGGGACTGATATGAATGGGATCAAAAGGTCGCTCGGCGGCAATCCTCAGACCGGCCCGTTTTACATAAAGGGAGCAATGCCGGGAGACGTGCTCGTTGTCCATATTAAGAAACTCACCTTGAATCGCGATTGGGCCGAGAGCGACGACGGGCTTGATGAGCGTGCCTTGAATAGCGATCTCGCCGTTAAGGTCAAGGAGAACGGTAAATCCATTCGTTGGCATCTCGACCGAGTGGCGGGAACTGCAACTCCCGAAACCCCTGCAGAACACCTCAAGCACTACTCGATCCCAACAAGCGCATCGGAGATCCGCGGATCGAGACGGCCACCGACATCATAACCATGGGTCTCGACGGCTCACTCGACGACGCTTTCAAAGAAGCCACAGGCGATATGGCTTCTTGGCTTGAAGAAGACTACAAGCTTACGCCTTCCGAGATTGCGCAGGTGCTTGGAACTGCCGCTGAATACCATGTCAGTGAAGTTGCTGACCGGAATGCCGGTATGGTGTTGAAGATCAGCAAAGCTCGTCTCGCCGCGCTTGTGAAATAGGAGATGTTGATTGCGGCGAAACGCGACGACGGCATCAGATTCTGGATTTACGGTAAATCGCCGATTCACTCATGGACCTGTTCCGGGCGAGTCACCGTCTATCCGGAAGTAAACCTAAACAATGCCGTTCTGTCTGGGTGGCGACTAACCGCAACCTCAATCCAGGGTCCTCGGGAGTTCCAGAGAAGCGGTCTCGGCTTCGGCCTCGTGAGGGACGGGCCTAGATCAGCTGCCGGCGTGCTAATCTGAGCGCGCGTTTTATCGGAGGTCGGCATGCGTTACAACCGTTCGGTTCCACCCTGCCCAGTTATTCCCGTCCTCTTCTATCCAGATCCCAGCGTGGCGGCGGAATGGCTCGGCAGGGCATTCGGATTTACTGTACGGTTACGTATCGCCAATCACAGAATTCAAATGCGGGCCGGGGAGGGCTGCTTTACAGTCGCAGAGGGCATCATGGTCCCCAACCATTCCATTCTTGTACAGGTACGTGTCGAGGACGTGCCCAGGCATTGCGAGCTTGCCCGACAGGCAGGCGCCAGAATCCTGACGGAGCCGAAGGATCACATCTATGGCGAGCGTCAGTACAATGCGGAAGATTTCTACGGCCACAGATGGGACTTCACTGAAACTCTAGCAGACGTAGACCCAGAGAGCTGGGGTGGCGTCTCGGTCAACATCTGACCCTCGTCTATCTACTCAAATCGCTTTGTGGGGCTCGTAAAGTCTCCAGCCAACGGATCAATACCGAAGCGCTTATCTGTGCAGCGATCCGCGATTTCACCGCAATCTGCGATTTGCCCGGCACGTTACCCTCTACAAAAGTCCTGTTGCTTTCCAAAAGGAGCCGTGCCATTATTCCTGTTGGGAACCTAAAGGTTGTTTCGCCATGAAGGAAAAGCCGGATGTCTTGCAAGGTACGCTCGCGCTGATGGTCCTCAAGACACTCGATGTACTGGGACCGCAGCACGGCTGGGGAATTGCCAGACGCATCGAGCAGATCAGCGGAGACCTTCTGGCTGTCAACCAGGGCACGCTTTATCCCTTGCTGCTCAAGCTGGAGCATGAAGGCTCGATTGCCTCCGAGTGGGGCGCATCGGAAAACAACCGCCGCGCCCGCTTCTATCGGCTTACCGGGGCTGGCCGCAAGCAACTCCAGGCGGAGACCCGCGAATGGGAGCAAACTGCGGCCATCATCGCGCGCTTTTTCAAAGTCAAGGCGGAGGATTTACCGTGAAATTCCTGCGACGCTTCCTGATTCGCCTTTCCAATTTCGCGGCAAAGCGGAGTGCCGGCCAGCGCCTGCAGGAAGAGATCGCCGGACATCTGGCGTTCCAGACAGAAGAGAACATGCGCGCCGGTATGTCGCCGGCCGAGGCACGGCGGCAGGCCGCACTCAAGCTTGGTGCGGCCGAGGTGGTCCGCGAACAGCACCACGCGGAGCACAGCATTCCCCTCATCGAGAATCTGGTCTTCGACCTGAAGTACGCGGTTCGCATGCTTCTAAGGTCTCCTGGATTGTCTGTCATTGCGATCGCCACAATGGCGCTGGGCGTTGGAGCAACGACTGCTATCTACAGCGTGATCGACGCCACTTTGCTGCACCCGTTGCCCTACTCACAACCCGAACAACTGGTGCGCATCGAGGACGACCTTCCCGGCGTCGAAGCGCAAGACGTCGGCATCTCCGTGCCTGAGTGGAACGACCTGCAGAGTTCCGGGATATTCCAGTCCGTGTCCATTTCGGGTCACGGAGCAGACGTGAACCTGACCGGCAGTGCACAGCCGGAGCGTCTCAGCTACAAGCACGTTACGCCGAATTACTTCGCCGTCTTCGGTGTAGACGCGCAATTAGGCCGCACATTCAATCCCCACGATGCCACTCCCGGCTTCAACCTGGAGGCCGTGATCAGCAGCGGGCTCTGGAGGAGAGAGTTCGGAGCCGACCCGCACATAATCGGCAAAGCTCTGCTCCTGGACAACGACGTTTACCACGTCGTAGGCGTCATGCCGAGCGGTTTCCGCGATCTGGGCTCAACCAACGAGGAGCTGAATACGGAGGTTTGGTTGGCGGCCGGCATGGCCGGCCTGCCGTTTCCGCCCCCGGTGCGCGGTTCCCGTCAGCAAAGTCGCGTGGTCGCGCGCATGAAGCCCGGCCTCTCGATTGCGGCCGCGCAGGCGCACCTCGACGCGCTGGTTGAATCGCTGAAAAAGCAATATCCGGCAGAGTATCCGGCACAGACCGCATGGACCGTGCGCCTGATTCCGCTCAGCGAAACGGTGGTCGGCAGCGTTCGCCAATCTCTCATTCTCCTCCTCGGCGCGGTAGGATTGGTCCTGCTGATCAGTTGCGTCAACGTCGCCAATCTCCTGCTCGCCAGGGCCAGCGGGCGAGGCCGTGAGATCGCCGTTCGCCAGGCTCTGGGAGCGCAAAGAACGCGGCTCGTCCGCCAGCTTCTGACCGAGATTCTGCTGCTCTTCCTGCTTGGCGGAATCGCCGGTTTTGCCATTCTCTTTTGTACCCAGCGATTCCTGCTGCGGCTTGTTCCGGAAAGCCTGCCGCACCTCAACGAGATCGCGGTTGGCTGGGGCGTGCTGTTGTTTGCTGTGGCCGTCTCCGTCTCCGCCGGAACAATCTTTGGACTCGCCCCCGCATGGCTTATGAGCGGTGTCGATTTGATCGGTACGCTCAGGCAGGAAGGACGCGGGGCAAGCGGATCACCTGGCCGCTCACGCGCCCGCCAGATGCTGGTCATCAGTGAACTGGCGCTCTCTCTGGTGCTCATGGTCGCCGCGAGCCTGCTGCTGCGCAGTTTTTGGGACTTGTACAAGGCGGAGCCGGGTTTCAATCCCGACCGCGTTATGGCCATTCAGACCTGGTTGCCGGGGCCTAACGATCCCAGTCAAGATATGTACCGAACTGCCACCCAGGAATCAGTTTTGCTGCGCGAGATTCTGCGCCGTAGCCGAACCCTGCCGGGCGTAGAAGAAGCGGCCATCGGCGACGTGGACGCTCTTCCCCTGGGCCACAGCCATCCCAGCCCGCTGCCATTGATTCGCGAAGGCATCGAGACGATGGACAATCAGGCTCCTGTCATCGATAGTCCCATCGTTTCGCCCGAATACTTCCACTTGCTGGGTATGCCGCTGTTGCGCGGACGCGCTTTCAACGACCAGGACCTCGAGGGCACTCCCCAGGTTGCGGTCATCAATCAGGCCGCGGCTCACACCTACTGGCCAAACCAGGACCCGCTTGGCAAACGCGTCCGTTTGCACCTGGATGCCCGCGAGCCATCGAGTTCTAAGCCAGTGTGGACCACGATCGTCGGCGTGATTGCGGATGCCCGGACGGAATCATTGGCGGACGCGACGATTCCGCAGATCTACCGTAGCGTGTACCAGCATCCCGCCAAAAGCCTGGCCATCTTTCTTCGCGGACAACTCGACCCAAGTGCCATTCTCGGAGAGGAGCGAAGCCAGATTCAATCTGTCGATCCCGGACTTCCGGTCTTCCACGCGGAGACACTGGATGAGGTGCTCTCCACTTCGCTTTCTGTCAGGCGATTCTCGATGGAGATGGTGGCATTTTTTGCAGCCACTGGCTTGTTGCTCGCTGGACTCGGAATCTACGGGACCATTTCCTTTGTCGTGAATGAACAAAAACGTGAGATCGCCATTCGCCTCGCGCTGGGAGCTCAAAGAGGCACCATCCTCAAGATGGTCCTGGGCCGGGGACTCGGTCTGGCCGCCGCCGGCGCCGGGTTGGGGGTCGCCGGTGCGCTCATCGTCTCTCATCTGATGGCCGGGCTGCTCTACGGCGTGTCGCCTACCGATCCGCCCACCTTCGCTAGCGTCACCGTTGTGCTTACCACTGTTGCGCTCGCCGCCAGCTATATCCCGGCGGTGCGTGCCATGCGCGTCGATCCAATCACGACACTCCACTCCGAATGACTTCGTAGCAGTACACGATCATGCCACTCTTTGATGAAGAGTTGCGGGTGCTGAGGTCATCAGCCAAACCCAATCACTCAGCCCTGAGAGCTTCCACGGGATTTACTCCCGCGGCACGGCGGGCCGGCAGATAACTGGCGAGTACAGCGGACGCTGTCAAAACAATCAGTACTGAAACGTAAGTAAGAGGGTCCAGCGGACTGACACCGAACAACAGCGACTTCATCAGCCCCATCAATGCGGCTGCTGCGGCCAGACCGATAGCAATGCCGCTTCCCGTCAGTAGCAATGCGGACCGGATGAACATCCACCTCAGCCGTCCTTTCTGTTCGCCAAGCGCCAACCGGATGCCAATTTCACGCGTGCGTTGTAACACCGAGTACGAGATCACGCCGTAAATCCCGATGATGCCGAGCACAAAAGCCATGGTCCCCGCGATACCAAGCATCACCAGACGTGAACGAAGTTCGCGCTAGCGATTGGCTGTAAATCTCCTGCATCGTCCGCACCGAGGCCAGTGGCAGGCTCGCATTCACCGACCAAACCGCTTGTCGCATCTCGCCGAGTAAGCCCTCAGTGCCGGCCCGATCACTGCGGAGGACGAACGTCACCGTGCGTTGTGCATCAAAGGTATGGGGGCCGTAGATTCCGTACGTCATGGACGGCCAATACACTATGGGGGGTGCTTTGTCCTGAACGCCGTTCTCTCGGACGTCCTCGACAATTCCCACCACCTCATGCCACGGCATATCTGGAAACTCCCTGAATCGCTTACCCAGCGCGGCAGAAGGCGTGCCAAACGATTCGCGGGCAAGATTCTCAGAAATGATCGCCACCGGCCTTTGCCCGTAAACCTCCGTCCATGTGAGTTCGCGTCCGGCAATGAGCCTGGTGCCGGTCGTCCGGAAATAATCGGGAGATACATTCTTGAACAGCCGCATGGGAGTAACCTCACCCATGTTCTTCCCCTCGAAATGAATCGAGTTCCAAAGGAACTCGATCCGTTCCATCGGGGCAGAGCTTGCGAAACCCACCGATGCAACGCCCGGAATCGCGGCCAGCTTGTCGGCAATGCTGTTTTGTATCCGCGTGACCTGTTGCGGGTCGGCAACGAAAGAAGCGGGAATCGAAGTGCGCATCGTTTGCACATGCTCCGGCCGGGAGAACCCCGGCTCAACATGGCGCAGCGCCTGGAAAGTGCGAATCATCAGCATGGCGCTGACCAGCAGGACGAGTGCCATCGCCACCTGGGCCACAACCAGCAAATCGCGGGAGTGTTGCCGTTCCCAACTCAGGCTCGCGGTTCGGCCGGCGCCGTGAAGTGCGGCGCTGGTTCGCGCCCGAGCATAACGTAGCGCCGGAATGGATCCGAATAGCAGGCCTGAGAGCACCGAAAGGCCGAGGGTGAACCCCAGCGACCGAGCATCCAGCGAGATCTCCGCCAGGCGGGGCAGATTTGCGGGGCCGATTGCTGCCAGAAGCCGCAGACCCTCATAGGCGATTCCGACTCCGAGCACACCGCCCAGCAACCCGAGGCACAGGCTTTCCAGCAGCAGCTCCCACGCGATGCGCGCTCGTCCCGCGCCCAGTGCGGCCCGCACGGCAAGCTCCTGTTGGCGGGAATCTGCTCTCACCAGCAACAAGTTCGCCACATTGGTGCAGGCAATCAGCAGAACCACACCGATAGTACCCATCACCAGCCACAGCACGTTGCCAATACTGCCAATGACTTCCTCTTTCAGTGGACGAAGGGCCGGCGTGATTCTCCATTTCCTATAAAAAGAGTGAGAGTCGATGCCGGGGCCGTTTGACCAGGAGTCCAACCAGATTGGCAGCATGCGGGCCACGTCCGCGTTGGCTTGCGTGATGGGGACACCGGGCTTGAGCCGGGCGATGCCTTGGAAACCGAACGCCGCCAGAGTTTGTTTGTTGCGATCAAAGCCCAGCGGCACAAGCAGGTCAAAGTCCGCATTCACCATGCGGAATCCCTGCGGCATCACGCCGACGATCTGCCGTGGTTGCGAATCGACTTCAATGCTGCGTCCAATCACGGATGGATCTCCGCCGAAGCGGCGCTGCCAGTAGCCGTAGCTCAGCATGACCGCTTTCGGACCATGAGGATTCTGCTCCGCGGGCAGGAGCCAACGGCCAAGCAATGGCGGCACACTGAGCGCTTGCAGCACGCCGTCCGTGATCGAGACGGTGTGGACCTCATGGGGCTGAGCAAGGCCGGTCACATTTGCCGTGCCCGCAGTCCAGACGCCCAAGGATTGAAATGTTCGATTCTGCTCCGAGAACGTGAAGTACATTGACGGTGAGAGGCGAAGGCCACTGGAAAAGTCCGCCAGCCCCGCTGCCCCGGGAGCGATCAGACGGACGGCTACCAGTTGCTCGGCGTCCGGATAGGGGAGAGGCTTGAACAGCACGCTGTTGAGCACGCTGAACACTGCGGTGTTGGCGCCGATCCCGATGGCCAGGGTCAGCAGCACCGTCGCGGCGAAGCCGGGCGACCTTCCCAGGCGCCGGAATACCAGCTTCAAGTCAGACCCGAGCGATTCCACCAAGGGCATCTGCCACACCTCGCGGCTGCGCTCCTGGAGCAGGGTGGAATTCCCAAATGCGCGGCGGGCCGTCTGTTCTGCTTCTTTTCGGCTCATACCTTCGCTCATCAATTGCTCCGTCCGCTCTTCGAGGTGAAGACGCATTTCCTCGGCGAGATCGCCGTACAGTTCTTTGCGGCGGAAAATATGGGATAGCCAGTTCATCAGAAATTCCTCTTAGATGGCCGTGGACTTTCCGGGGTTAAGGACGAGAGCGATCCCTTCGAACATTCGTTCGAAGCTGGAAATCTCCTTCTCCAAATGCCCCAGTCCGGAAGCGGTGATGTAGTAAGTCCTCACCCGGCGATTGGTAGAGGAAACGCCCCATTTCGCCTTTACCAGGCCTGCCTTAAGCAGCCGCTGCAGCGCCGGATAGAGCGAGCCTTCCTCCACCTGGAGGAGGTTGTTCGACCGCTGCTGGATGTGTTGCACCAGCGCATAGCCGTGCGCCGGCTGGCGGCGCAGCGACTGGAGGATCATCATTTCGAGTGCGCCAGGAAACAGATCGCGAGCAGAGGATTTGGTCATAGGTATGTTCGCTACAGGCATAGAGTAAACAGGTGTAAGGGATGCAGTCAAGAGACTTCTCGTAGCCGCGTTGGGATGTGACCACAGTGGAGCCCCGGTTCGGCTATGCTGGAGAAGTGGCGGAGTTCTGGGTCAGGAAGCATAGAATTGGAGGCTGGAGATGCGCAGATGCTTTACAAAAAGATCAATGTCGAACTGATGGTCGTCGCCGATGAGGCGGAGTCCGTTGTTGAGGAATTGAATGCCGCGCTGGACCGGATAGAAGAGAAGCACACGCTTTTCGGCGGCGGGATTGAAACTGTTGCAATCAAGCACCCGGGAAAACGGAAGAGATCGGCGCTCGCACATACGATGGCTGCGGGTGAGACGGTCGTTGGTGCTGTCAGGGCTGCACGTGAGAGCGTGACCGTTGCCTTGCGAGCAGTCATCTGATAACGGGTCGGGATTGGACCCTGTGAAACGACGTTACGATCCTGGAGCAGGACGTTTCTCGCATTTGCGGGATTTCAAGACGGCACTGCCCGCCATCGTCACAGGCTTGGTTTTGGCGGCTGCGGGAGCGTCCAGCTCCCAAACGTCAGCGCATCATCCGTCTTTTGAAATGCTCACTCACCGCATGGATGTGGATGTCGATGGAGCTCCCAACGCCTATGGGCCACCCGGAAAACCAACGCTCGACGTCCTTGAAAATGCGCACTATCTCGAGCGGGCCGATCAAGCCATCGTTGGCTTCCTCCTCGACGACACGCGCCATCCGATCCTCCAGGGCCCAGATGATCCGTTTCCCGGCTATTACGTCTCTCAGACGGCTTTTGTGAACGTAGCCAATCGCAACGAGCGGGATCCAAGGCGCTACGTCGACGCTCGAAACATCAACTATGTGGTGCGGGGAGACGATGCCCGCCGGCGGGGCGTGAAGGTCGGCGACTTCGTGGCCGTATATTCAAAGCGGACTCGAAGAGCCGCCTTCGCCATTGTGGGCGATACCGGTAACCCTACCGGCGATGAGGGCTCTCTGCATCTGCTGCAAGAACTCGGCTATCCCTTTCTCGATGGCAAGAGCGAATCGGTCACACAACCGGACATCATTATCCGCTTTTACCCTGATTCCAATCCCGGCCATCTGTTCTTCTTTACCCAGGCTGCACTCGATGAGTCCGCCGCAAGGATAGGACTTAGCCGCGACTTCTCTACTGTTCGAGCCTCCAGTCGCGTTCAATAGTTCGACGAATAAGAGATAAATCCGGCAGACTGAGCGTGTGAAAGTGAGAATCCCGAATTCGCTGGCAGCTCATTGCCTCCAGGTCCCAGCGCTTGCGGCATGGCTTGACCGACTGCCCGAGGTCCTGCGCGAACTGGAGCAGCGGTGGTCGTTGACGCCAGACACCCCCCTCGATGGTGAGGAGCCGAGTTGCTCTTACGTGACCGCCGTGCGAGCTGCGAACGGAATGTCTGCGGTCCTCAAAATTTCTATGCCCCACATGGAAGGAGAGCATGAAATTCAGGGTCTGCGCTTTTGGGAGGGAGACCCTACCGTGCGCTTGCTTGCGTTCGACGATGAGCTTGGGGCCATGCTCCTGGAACGCTGTTTGCCGGGATCTCCGCTGCGCGCGCTGACGGAGGAGGATCAGGACGTGGTGATCTCTGGTCTGCTGCGTCGACTGTGGCGGCAGCCGCTGGAACCGTACCCATTTCGCCCGTTGTCAGCTCTGACAGGATATTGGGCCGACGAGACGCGAAGCCAGATCGAACAGGAGACGGCCATCGATATGGGGCTGGTGCGCGCAGGCTTACGGTTGTTTGAAGAGTTGCCGGCGAGTGCATTCAGAACAGCGCTGCTCGCGACCGACTTACACGCGGGAAATGTAGTTCGGGCGGAACGTGAGCCATGGCTGGTCATCGATCCAAAGCCGTTCGTCGGAGACCCCGCCTACGATGCGACTCAGCACCTTCTGAACTGTCGTGCGCGGTTGCGATTGCATCCGGACAGGACTATCCGAAATTTTGCAGATCTTGCTGAACTTGAATACGAACGTGTCCGGCTATGGACTTTCGCTCGCGCAGCAGCGGAGCCCCGCGACGATTGGAGCAATGACAATCTGATATCGCTGGCGCGAGCGATCGCTCCATAAGACGCACCTCGCCATCGGCCAATCTAACGAGTCAGTCCTGCTGCATCTAGCATCGGCCTTGGGCTCAAATTTGCTTTGGCCGGAGTTTCTTCAAAAGCATGTCGAAGCGAACGGCGTGGCCTGGTCGTACTCTCCGGGACAGAGAATCGCGGCCCCATCCATCGTGTTTCTGATCGGTGCTATCCATGGCGTCGCCGCGGAGACCCCGAGCCAGTTGCTCATCTTTCTACTGGCTGCCAATCTCGGCGGAGCGGCCCTAGGACTGACGGGATTGGGCGTCTTCCTGGCAGGGTTGATTACGATGAACCTGCTGATGACTGCTTCCATCGACGGTATTCTGAGCTTCAGCGCCAATAATCCGCTGCCGCTGCAGTGGTAGTGGGGGCCACTGCAACCTATAGCGTGGTGTTCGGCGTGATTTTCTTCATGGGCGGCGCCAACCTGCTTGCCCGCCCTCGGTAGCTGATCATGAATCGAGGACCATACCCCGTGAAGCGCATCGCTCGCGCTGGCGGTAGACATCAGATTTGTCCAAATTAGATATTTCAGCTCGCCAATGAGCAGGGAAGCCTTCATTGACCTTAGAGGTCGCGGAAGGCTGTCGAACGAGAGGCACGGCTTCACAGCTGCGGAAAACTTCGTACGACGGGCACGGGCTCGGCCGTGCCGTAAATTAGCTATGCGCTTGACGGCGTTAGAAGCCGCTGAGGCACGCTTCTCGGTACATCGAGGGCGAAATCATCTCCCCGCTGCTGCATTCGCCGCAGACGATGGGAAAGACGTATGCCAGGGACTATCTAACAACCCTGCCCGCACAGGATCACGTAAGGCAAAGTTGTGATCATGGTACTGCCGTAAACCTTGGCATGTTCACCCTCAAGGTGAAGGATTATGCCTCCTTTGGTCTGCTCAAACTTCTTCGCGTTCGTTGATAAAAGAGTCTCACCATTTGGTTTGTACACGGTCACCTGCGGCATTTTTTGATCCTCCTGGCAGACCAGTGTAGACCATCCCTCTGGATCTCATTGGAAATCTGCTGAATCCACAAGAATTGTCAGACGGGCGCCAGGTTTTCGAGCGCCTTCAAATGCGGTTGAGAAGCAGATGCGAAACCCGTTGCCCCCTGAAGTGATGGTGGGAGGAATCCCGTAACCGATAGAAATCAGGAGCCCAAACCCACCTCCCCGGTTCACCGGGCCTCTGTCCCCAACCCTCGTCTACACCCAGATTGCGAAAAGTCCCATCAGATAGCGCAAGGGGCTCGATCGAGACCTCGGTATTCTGTGGAGCCTGCCTGGATTAGGACGTTATGATTCACGCTCGCCGAGACGACACCCGGCCCTCTGATTATCGTGGTGGCTTTTGTCGGATTCATGGCTGCGTACAATCACTTTCACGGCTCACTGTGGATGGGTACTGTGGGGTTGCTGGCTACAACCTTTTACACTTTCCTGCCGTGCTTTCTCTTCGTATTTGCAGGTGCGCCGCTGGTGGAGCGAACCCATGGCAAGCCGATGATCCAGGGTGTCTTGAGATTGGTCACCGCCGTCGTCGTTGCCGCCATCCTTGACCTGGTGCTGTTTCTTGGCAAAGCCGTCTTCTTCCCTTCAGGAGCCGTAACGCTCAGAGGATTGGAAACGCTCTCCCTGGGGTGGACGATGGTTTCCCTGGTGTTGCTTCAGCGAATCAAACTCAACCTGATCTACCTGATTCTGGCGAGTTCTGCTGTAGGCGTCCTCCGCTACTTGCTCGGCGTATGACCTTCTCAGACGGAAGATCGCGCGCGGCGCCAAACCTCGGTCTGTTCTTCATCAATCAGAAGTCTACGAGATGTATTTAAGGAGTGAACACAATGCTTAATCAAATAAAATTCCCCGCCTGGGCTCCGGTTCCGTTGCGCCTTATGGTGGGATTTGGCTTTATACAACATGGCTATGCGAAGCTCATCCACGGGCCCGAGAACTTCGCCGCCATCCTAAATGCTCTGAGCGTACCTGCCCCGCACTTGATGGCGTGGCTGACCATCCTGACTGAATTGCTGGGCGGGCTCGCTGTGCTGCTCGGCGCATTTGTCCCGCTGGCCAGTCTGCCGATGGCCGCTGTCTTGTTGGTTGCCATGTTCAGTGTGCACTGGCGCTACGGCTTTAGTTCGATCAAGCTGTTAGCGGTAACGACTGCAGGAGCCAAATTCGGACCCCCCGGATACGAGTGCGATTTGCTCTATTTGGCATGCCTGGTTGCGCTGGTGCTCGCGGGTTCCGGTCCGTTTTCAGTCGATGAAGCACTCTCACGAAAGCATCGGATCACGGCAAGGTAGCGTCACCAAGCTTCATCGGATCAGCGAAGAAATGGCCGTTCACGCGCCGATTCGCAGGACCGGGGTGTGCATGGCGTCCAGCGTAAAGACAGGGACAACCGCATTTGTGTCAGAGTCGGAACCAATATCCTGCCGCAGCGTTTGCATAACTGCCTTGAGCTTCAAGCTACATCGCGCCGAGTCCCGTTAAGGACGACCGATAGTAGCCCAGGATGGAGTGCGCAGCACGGAATCCTGGGTAGCTATAGCAAAATGATCAAGCCCCGTAGGGGCGGCACACATTCTTGAGGGACGTCAGTCCCGATCGGAGCGGATACCGCAGCTGACATAATCGCCTTTATTACTGACGCACTATACTAGAGCCTGAGGTTTCTTTGCTGACCTTGCCATAGTCGTTTTGACGCGTACCTCCTCCGGGACTGCTTTGCAAATCAACACGCGGATTTGATGGTCGACGCGCCGTCGTCCCAGGCCACAGGGCTCTTCCTGAAATAAGATTCGTTTGCCAGGTGGCAGCCGAGCGCCGCATGGTGTCCGAAGACAACATCCTGGACCACCGGTTCCCGCGATCGGACTGACTGAAAGAACCTCCAAAGATGCGGCCCCAGGTCGTCGTAATCATCCCCGCGATAGGTTTGGCGTTTCGAGCATAGGCTCTTTGCCGGGAACAGGGTCATGTTCCTCATGCCACTGTTTCAGGTACGCACTCTTGAGGCGGCTGGGATAAGAGCTCGTGTAGTAGCTGGGGCTAAGATCTACGCCCGGCTGTGGGATGTAGGTAACGCTGGTTCCACGGAGTTCGATCAAGCCCTTCGCGCCCATGAAGCGTGTAACCTCGGTCGACTCTGTGCCTAGCGTTAAGCGCATATAGACCGGAACGTTGGCGTATTCGAAGAGAACCGCCTGGACATCAGGCATATCCCGGCCATCTTTCCAACGGTAAATGCCGCCAAACGTTGAAACGCGTTTCGGTACTTCATTGATACCCAGCACGAATTGCATGCCGCTGATGAGGTGTACGAGCAAGTCTCCAGCTACCCCGGTGCCATACTCTCGCCAGCAACGCCAGCGGGCAAAGACGTTTGGGTCGAGAGGTCTTTTGGGCGTCGTTCCCAGCCACGTGTCCCAATCCAGGTTGCTGAGAGATAGATCTGGAGGAGGGGGATATTCCCATGCACCTGTGGGGCTATTTCTGCCGAGAGAGGCTTCGACCAGGCTCAGGTCTCCGATGGCCCCCTGGTGGTAAAGCTCCTTCGCCTTGGCACATAAGACGGAACTTGTGCGCTGGGCGCCCACTTGCACGATGCGATCTGTCTTTTTTGCCGCCGCGACCATGGCCATGCCGTCGGCCGGGCTATGCGACATGGGTTTCTCGCAATAGACGTCTTTGCCCGCGGCCAGAGCATCGACCACCACTTGCTTATGCCAATGATCAGGTACAGCGACGATGATGGCGTCGATTGCTTTATCATCCAGCAACTCCTGATAGCGGCGGGTCGTCTTGATCGGCTTTCCCACGATTTCGGTTGCCAGTTCATGACGGCCGTCATAGAGATCAGCCGCAGCTACGCATTCCACGCCGGGTAGCTCGAACCGCCGTCGTGAGCAGCCCGGAGCCTTCCATGCCGACACCCACCATCGCAAAACGAACTCGATCGCTGGGCGGCGTCGCTTTGCCTGTGGACGCGAAGGAGGCAGACTCCAGAAAAGTGGTGCCGGCAACGAAGGAGGCTCCTGCGGCCCCGGCGGAAGTCTGTAGAAACTTGCGTCGCGATAGAAAGGTTTTAGCCATCACTTCACCTCAGAAGACGAATCTTACACCGGAGCGTGATGTTCAATGATTGCCCTGCATGTCCTGAGCGGAAAGTGCACGCCACGCTGTCATCGATTGCTTCAGGTACACTCCCGGATCACCTTTCAGCCCATAGCACTGGATGCCGAATGGTCCCCGGTATCCGGCTCTTGTGATCGAGCGGACCAACCCAGTGACATCGTAGTCGCCGCGGCCGAGCGGCTGAATCAGCGTGTCCCAATCCCGTCCGTGCCGATCCGCTCCGTTGATCGTGACCCCATACAGCCGCGGAATGGCCGTATCCAGCAAACGAGGAAACTCCGGATCAAACCCGGCGCGCAATTCATGGCAGAGATTGAAGGTGACACCCACGTTACTTCGCCCGGCGCGCTCGGCCAGCCGCACGACGTCCCTGAACCGGGCCAGGTAAAAGCCATAGTGTGGGTATAGCGCGACGCGAAGATTGGATTGAGAGGCGAGATCGGAAATTCGATCGACAGCCTGGATCGCCCGCTCTTCTGCTCCGGCGCCGCCCCAGCGTCGCCCCCTGAATGGCGATCCATACTACGGTTCCGCGCCCTTTCAAAGCCGCGATTGCGGATTCCATCCCCGGTTCATAGTTGATCTGGCCATGGCTGATGTCCACAGTCAACCAAAGAAAGAACAACTGGAGATGCGCCTCGTCCAGGGCTCGCAATCGCTCGGGCATTTCTCGCGCATGATCGAAGACGGTTCCCTCGAAGCCATACTCGCGTGCAAATCCTGCCTGCTGTTCGGGACTGATATCACCAAACTCGTACGCAAACACTGAGTTGGGCAGGCCGGCGGCCATGCCATTGAACACTCTGGCCTCGATGCTCGCAAGCGCGAGGAAAGAGGCCCCTTTGACGAACCCCCGGCGAGTGATGAGCACCATGCTGAGCCTGTCCTTTTGTCTGTTTGGCGATTGTCTGTCCGGCGCCTTTCGTTCAAGCTTAATGTACGCCGGCACCCGTGGCTGATCCAGTTTGCTATGGTGAAAGAGGTCCACAAAATCTATGCGCGACTCCATCAACAAATCCATATCCATCGTGGTGCTTGTGTTGTTCACTGTGCCGTCCATGAACGCTGCGGATGATCCAGCCCGTGAACAATCTCGCTCTATGGTCATGACGCAGTACGGCGTCGTGGCCACTCTGCAGGCTGTGGCCTCGCAAGCGGGTGCGGCCATACTGGCCAGGGGAGGCAGCGCAGTGGACGCGGCCATCGCGGCCAACGCCGCTCTGGCGGTGATTGAGCCCATGATGAACGGAGTGGGTGGAGATCTGTTCGCCGTTGTCTACGACGCGAAGGCGAAACATCTCTATGGTCTCAATGCCAGCGGTTGGGCGCCGAAAAACTTAACTCCGCAAGCTCTGCAGGGCAAGGGTCTAACTAAGCTGCGCACCATTGATGAGGTCACGGTGCCGGGAACCGTCGCCGGGTGGGACGCTTTGCATCAACGCTGGGGGAAACTCTCGCTGGCCGAGGACATGGCGCCCGCCATCGCCCTGGCGGACAAGGGCATAGCTGTCACCGAGACAGATGCGGACAACTGGAATACCTATGGAATGCCTTTCCGCGATGACCCTGAATTTGCCCGGGTCTTTCTTCCCGGCGGCAAGGCGCCGGTCGCGGGACAGTTGTTTCGCAATCCGGAACTGTCACAGACCCTGCAGCGCATCGCGGAACATGGCCGCGATGGGTTTTACCAGGGAGAGACGGCGGCGGCGATCCTGAAGCTGGAGCGCGCTCTTGGCGGCTTTATGGAAGCCGGAGATTTGTCAGAATTTCAGCCGGAATGGGTGGATCCAGTCAGCACCACTTACCATGGCTGGACCATCTACGAGATGCCGCCGAACGGGCAGGGAATTGCCGCCCTCCAGATGTTGAACATCATGGAACAATTTCCTGTCAGGGAGTGGGGGCACAACAGCCAGAAAGCCCTGCACCTGGAGATCGAAGCCAAGAAACTCGCCTACGCCGACCTGCGGCAATATGTGGGCGATCCCCATGCGACCCACATACCGACGGAAGCGCTTATCTCCAAAGACTTGGCAAAACAGCGGGCGAAGCTGATCACGGATAAGGCGGCTTGCAATGTCTTGCCTTCCGATGTGCAGCAGGGATTAGCCCATCTATCGAGCGACACCACTTATCTTGCTGTCGTTGACCGTGATGGCAACCAGGTCTCTCTGATCCAGAGCAATGCGGGAGCGTTCGGTGGCGGGCTGGTGGCCCCCGGCACCGGCTTCCCGCTGCAGAATCGCGGCGGTGGATTCACCCTCGAGCCGGGCCGGCCGAATACGCTTCGCCCGCGAACGCGACCGCTGCACACCATCATCCCCGCGTTCATGCAGAACGGGGATCGCCGCATCGCCTTCGGCATCATGGGTGGCTTCAACCAGGCACAGGCGCACGCACAGTTTGTTTCCAACATCGTCGATTTCGGCATGAATATCGAAGCCGCCCTGGAAGCAGCTCGCTTCACCAAGCGCGACTTTGATGGCTGCGGTGTATGGGTCGAGAATGGAGTTGCGCCCGAGGTGATCGCGGGCCTGCGCACCCAGGGACACGACGTAAAAGTATGGCCGCGCTATTTCCAGGGCATGGGCCGAGGCAATGCGGTTGAGGCGAACGACTCCTCTCCTGTCCACTACGGCGCAACCGATCCTCGAGCCGACGGAGAAGCCGTCCCGGAACAAATGCCCTTCTAGAAGACTGCGACCCTCTCCCGCCCACGCGGTTGATGTCTGCCATGCGGAAGGTTGACCTGGAGAATCTGTGAGAGGGCTCACTAGCCTTTTGAACGGGCGGCCTTTTGAGTCTCCGTGAGAACCGGGATTTCCAAACCTCGTCCCGTAGGGACGTCTGAACTTCAGACGTGTCCAAATTAGGTTTTTTCAGCTAGCCAATTTGGACAAGACAACCTATCCATAGACTCAAGTCTGCGGAATACGTCAGACCCAACTCTGCGGAAACGCGTCGCGTTCTCCGGTAGCCACTGCTCTGATGCTCTGTATCAGGGCACGACTTTAGTCGGGCCGCAAGAGCAAGCCAATGAGGGCTTTTAGCCCCTGCGGGCTTTAGATTCTGCGTGAGAACCTGTCGGCTGCAACATGAGTCCCGCAGGACGACTGAAGATTGCCAGTGGCCTGTAACAGCTGATTCAGGAGTACAACCCGATCTGTGAAAATGCGGCCCTTCCTGGGGTCGCGGGGCTCCTGCTTTGTATCAGGGCCCAACTTTTAGTCGGGCCGCAATCGCCTTTATTACTGACGCACTACAGTAGGTCTTCGGTGAGTTGCCAGACAGCCGGCAGATTGGACAGACCGTTACCAAAAAACGGGATTAACTAATTCGCCATTCTTGAACAACAGGGGGTAACCACGAGTTTACTACCCGCTCTTCCACATGATTATTTCCCAGGATCATGGACGGCGCCTTCCAGGCGTATTACTGTCGGACATAGGACAAGATTTTATATGCCAAGCCCCTTGCCTGGAAGCAACCGTCCTCACCCGATTCCCGCGCCGAGAGCACCGCAGGGCCTTCAAGCCTGGAGCAAGCGCCTGCGCAGCGCCAAATTCGATATCGGCGTCCGTAGCTCGAACGGAAACAGGTGTTTGGTGGTGGACTTTGCCCGCCTCCGGAGGATTAGTACCCGCCGTCAAAAAGCAAGATGGCCAAATGAATTACTTGGCCATCTTGGCCATCTTCGTGAAACAAAGGACTTATTTGGCAACGTTGCCAAGCTGAGGGGGACGAAGAGTAAGGCCGGCCCTCCTCGAAGCAATCAACAAGTCGCCTGTTCTTGCTCAAGCGGCTCAGCTCTCCGGTCGCGGTTAACATAATGGATGTGACGGGAACAAAGTATTCTGGCATTCGAAATGCCCCCGCGAAACTTGTGGCTGCAGCTATCTTGTACGTCATCGGTGCGGCCACCGCGACCGCGCGCTCCGGTTCGGTAACGGGATTGGACCCTGGGCACACTCGGTATTCCCCTCTGGCGCAGATCACCGCCAAAAATGCCGGCGATTTGAAACCAGTTTGGGTGTATGACACCGGCTCAAAAGGGCGGGGCTGGCAGGTGAGCCCGATTGTCGTCGACAACGTCATGTATATCTCGCTTCCCGGAGGAGCCGCAGCGCTGGATCCGGAGACCGGCAAGCAGCTCTGGAAGTTCACCGCTTCCGGCCTGTCCAGACCGGGGCGTGATCGAGGGGTCGCCTATTGGCCGGGAGATGGCGCGCTCGGCCCCCGCATCATCTACACCGTCACTGACCGTATGTACGCGCTCGACGCCAAGACCGGCTTACCTGTTTCCGATTTTGGTGACAAAGGCATGGTGAACCTGCGGGATGATGTCGCTGACAAGTATCCCAAAGCCGCGTACTCCATCAGTTCGCCGGCAGGTATCTACAAGAATCTGGCCATCATTGCGCCGTCCACTCAGGAGTTTGGCAGCAAAGGTCCAAGCGGTGATCCCCGCGCATTCGACATTCGCACCGGGAAGCAGGTGTGGCGATTCCACACCGTACCGCAACCGGGCGAGCCGCAGGCGGGGTCCTGGGGACCGGAGGGATGGAAGGATCGCGCCGGTCCGAGCGCGTGGGCCGGCGTAACGGTCGACGCGGCGATGGGAATGGCGTTTCTGCCCATTGGAAACCCGGACGACAGCTATAACGGGGTCGACCGTCCTGGAAACAACTACTACGCCAACTCCATCGTGGCCCTCGACGCCAATACCGGGCAACTGAAGTGGTTTTACCAGATGACGCATCATGACATTAACGACGACGATGCCGCGTCCGCGCCCAGCCTGCTCGACATACGAGTTAACGGCCAGGTGATCCCGGCGCTCGTAGAAGTTCCCAAGTCGGGCTTCGCATTTATTCTGGACCGGCGCACGGGTAAGCCGGTTTTTGGCGTAGAGGAACGGCCAGTACCCCAAAGCGACGTGCCCGGGGAGCACACTTCGGCGACGCAGCCGTTTCCCTTGAAGCCGCCTCCACTGGTGCGGATGACGATAAGCCGGGCAGATTTGAGCACGATGAGCCCGGAGGCGAATAGCTACTGCACCGCGCTATGGGACAAATTGCAACTGCACAACCAGGGTCCATACACGCCCGCAGGTACCCAGGGCACGACGGTCTTTATGCCCGGCACCTCCGGCGGCGGTAATTGGGGAGGCGTTTCGACCGATCCGCATCGCGGCTATTTCTTCGTGAATGTATCCAACCGCCCGACCACCAGCCGCATGGTTCCCGACGCAGCGGGCGGTTATAAGCTTCAGGGCGCATATACGCCGTTTATTGATGACAAGGGCTGGCCCTGCATCAACCCGCCGTGGGGCGAACTGATTGCCGTCAACGCCAACACCGGCGATATCGCATGGCGCACACCGCTGGGCTCGGCAGATACGTACGGAGAGCGCGGCGCGACGTCCGGCACGAACACCATGGGTGGATCGGTCGCGACCGCGAGCGGTTTGATCTTTATCGGCGCCACGGTAGATTCGCGATTTCGTGCCTTCGATAGCAGCACCGGCAAGCTGGTCTGGACTACACCCTTGCCCTCCCCGGCAATCTCCACTCCGGCGGTCTATCGCGGCGCCAGCGGCCGTGAGTACGTTGTGATTGCAGCGGGAGGGCCAGGAACTCTTATGGTGCCGGGGCGCAACGCCAGCTATCACCAGGTACTGATAGCCTACGCAGTGGCCAAGCCGGGAGAAGCTGCAGTCGACCTGGCGCAGTATGCTCCGGTGGAGGGTCCACCGGGGACGGGGAACCGGAGCTCCACGCTGGCGGAGGCCGCTGCACCCCCACTCTCAATAAACACAGTAGCCAATCTCCCGGACGGCCCCGGAAAATCGGAATTTGTAACCATGTGCAGCAATTGCCATGGAATAAGCACTGCATTGGCAACTCGCCGGTCACCGGACGGCTGGCACGATCTGATCCAGGAGATGAGGTCCAGAGGAGCCCCGGGGGACGACGCTACGGCTGGCCGCGTACGCGACTATCTGTCGCGCTACTTTGGATTGATGCCTCAGCCGGCAGATGCTCCCGCTCTTCAGGTCCCGCCCGGCGCGGCTCCCCGGTAACGTAACTGTGGTTGTTCTATAACTCGATGTTCTCCCCGTTACGCTTGCACTCAACAGATGCCAGGTTTCATCGCCGGTAAACAGGCAGGTTTCCACTGATCCGCATGCGAAGCTTGTAGATGCTGGTCGACGCCGTGATATACGCTGTCTTGCCGTCATCTCCCCAGGCAAGATTGGCCGCGGTTTCAGGCAGCTTGAGCTGGCCCAGAACCTTTCCACTCGGCGCGATAATCCGAATGCCTCCCGGCCCCGAACTCCAGATATTGCCCGCGGAATCCACCTTCATTCCATCGGGCACGCTACCCGTCTTCTCATCCGGATACTCAATCAGTGTTTTCCCCTCGGTGAGCGCTCCGTCCGGCCCGACCCGGTATTGCATGACGAACATTTTCGGTCCGGAGTTTGAGACATACAGCGTCTTACCATCCGGAGAGAACGCAATTCCATTTGGCAAATGCAGATCGCGAATGGGCGCAGTCAGCTTCCCGTTGCTGTATCGGAACACGCCGTTGAAAGCCAACTCCTTCAAAGGATCGTGATCCTGCCCCGAAAGGCCAAACGGAGGGTCGGTGAACCACAACGCACCGTCGCTCGGCGAATACCAGGTCATTGGGGCTGTTAAACCGTTTTCCCTCGAACCGCTCGAGAAACGGATGCATCCCAAAATGGTCGTCCAGCCTGACGATTCGGCGCATTCCATGTTGCAGCATCAGCACCGATCCGCTTTTTTCGGTGACCATGGCGTTCGAGCCTGTAAATGAGCCGGGCGGCGGATTTTCCAGGCCGCCGGAGTGATCGATCAGAAGCTCGGCCTTGCCATCGGGAGCTACGGCATACATCTTGTTGGCCACCAGGTCCGAGAACCAGAGCCTGCCCTGGCGCCACATCGGCCCCTCGACAAACTTGAATCCCGTAGCCACCCGCTCAATCTGCGTGCCCGGTGCGATCACCGCGTCCAGGTCCTTGTCGAGGCGCAGTATTTCCATCGGCGCTGCGTCGTTCGCGCCTGCCGGTGGCTTCGGCGTAGCGGCCCCCAGGGGAGCCGCCACCAGCAGAGTCATGCACAGCATTTGCAGGGTCAGTGCAGCCCGAGAAAGCCACCCAGGGCGCGGCGATGGTTGTGGGGTTTCCATCATTGGTTATCGGTCAACAGCGTGAGGTAATTTTTATCGACAAACGTGTTCTCAATCAACGGCCATGCCTTTTGATGCACCGCCGAATGGATCCATATTTGACGCTTCTCTTCACTCTCGTAGTTGAGTTGAAAACGATAATTGACGCTTGCAGGAGGAGGCGGACCACCCTGCACTACCTTGCGCAATTTCACGATCTTGACATCGATATACCCATCGAATTTCTCCGCCACCGGTTTGAAGTGGTGATGGAATGCGTCCAACATCTCCTGCTCCCGCGCCGGGTCGACGGACATGTCGCAGTAAAGAACAATAGAGTGGTTTGTCTGCGCAGCAACGGGCGGGGCGGCGAAGGCTGCGGCGGCCCCTCCTCCAGTCAGCCATGCGCAAAGTTTCAGCAACGAGCGACGATTCATTTATCCTCCGGTCCTGATGCATCTCTTGCCAATCATCCTAGCGAAATCAAGCGACTTTCCTTGTTCCGCGCCTTATCTCCTCACGTGCGACGTAGCTGCAATATAGTCTTCCTTCGCCTTGAGGTCGCGGGCAACGCCCACAATCATCAGCTCCAGTGGCTCGCTGCCATGGTTGGCTATCGACTTCGTCTGCCCCAGCTTCACCGGAACCGCATCCCCAACCACAATGGGCGCTGTTTTGCCATCGACGGTCACCTCGCCCGCACCGGCAAGCACATAGAAGAACGAACTCATGTCCGGAGTGCTGTCCGGTCCGACCGACGATCCCGGCGGAATCAACAGGTGATCGACATATGACCAGGCCGTATAGAAGATGCTTGGGTCCAGAACCCGCCGATAGCGCACCGTGCCCGTGCCGCCATTCATCTTGTCCACAGGCTTGAGCAGCGATTTGTCCAAATGCATGGTGATGAAGGTGGGAACCGGGTCGAGGGGCGCACCCACCCGGCTGTCTCCAAGGTTAAACGTGTCATATACCTTGGTGAGGCCCACGTTGATATTCATCCATTGCACGGGTTTATCGGTCGCGTTGTAGATGCCGTGAGAATGCCCTAACCGTGCCGGCGCCCCGGAACCCGCCGGCAGAAGCGCCGTACGCCCATCCACCGTAAATTGCGCCTCCCCGTCAAGGATCACGAACATCTCTTCGCATCGATTGTGAAAATGCGCGCCGATGCCGCTATGCGGCTGGATCACCCCACGATGGAGGAACAACAGGTTCGTATCAAGCGCATCCGCACCGAGCAGCGGACCGAAGTCCATCGTTCCTGCTCCGTCATGAACGCTGACCAGGTGGTGAAAGTTGGATGGAACAGTATGAGCAACTGTCTGAGCGTTCAATACAGCAGGCATCGACAGGCAGGCTGCCAGCACAACGTGCGCTCCAACCGGGAGATAATTCAAGACCCATCTGTTCCGATCACTTTTCATCTATATCCTCGATTCTTCGGTCGCTGCTTCGATCGAGCGATGGCTGCAGAATGGCAGCAATTACCTTCCTCATGGTCTTGCATCGTAAGCTCGCTCGCAACCTTCGATTCTGTAGTATAGACACGCGAAGGTAACGCATGAAGATTCTTCTATCTCGACGCAGAATATTGCAGATGACGGCGGCGATGGTCCCCGCGGTTCTCGTCCCGGCACAAGAAGCAGACCTGGCTCCCACCGTCTCCCGTGTCTATCCGGGAACGGACGGCAGATTGGTGTACGTACCCGACGAGCAGGGAAATACCATTCCTGATTTTTCCCATGCCGGATATGCCGGAGGCGGAACGCCGCTTCCTTCTGCGCCCATTCGAGAAACAGTTTGGCCAGTCGTTGGCGACAATACTTCCAACCTGCAGGCGGCGATCGACCGCGTTTCCGCTCTGCCTCTTGACAAGACTGGTTTCCGGGGAACCGTCCTCATCAAAATGGGCTACTACAAAATGGCTACTCCCATCACCATCCAGGCGAGTGGGGTGGTCCTGCGGGGAGAGGGCATGGGCGACACCGGTACCATCCTTATCGGCACAGGTAATCCCCGCGCAGATGCTGGGCCCGCCCGCGGCCGCACCCCGCCAACCCTGGTCAAGGTTGCGGGCGCAGCCGGGTGGGTCACGAAGGACGAATCGAAGCAATCCGTCACCGACGATTACGTTCCGGTTGGCTCTCACAGGATTCGCGTGGCTTCAGCCCGTGCCTTTAAGGCTGGGGATACCGTTATTGTCCGCCGCATTGGAAATCAGGACTGGATCGACGTGATGGGCATGAACGGAGATACGCCGGCCAACCGCTGGAAACCTTTCGACGTTGAGTGGGATCGGGTGGTAACCGACGTTCAGGGAAACATCATCATGATCGACGCACCCATCACCTGCGCCATCGAAAAACGATGGGGCGGAGGGGAAGTGATCAAGTATGACGACCCTGGACGCATCGAGAATGTCGGGATCGAGAACCTGCGGGGCATGTCGGAGTTCGATCCTACAAAGCGCACGAAAGAGTACGGCAACATGGATCGGCCGAATTACGTTGCAGAGGAATACTACGCCGACGAGGATCATTATTGGAACTTCATCACCTTTGACAACATCAGAAATGGCTGGGTGAGGAACGTGACGGCCCTGCATTTCGCTAACAGCATGGTCGGAACGCAGCGCGGCGCCAAATGGATCACAGTGCAGGACTGCGTTTCACGCGAGCCTGTCTCGCGCCGGATGGGAGCCAGAAGATTCACCTTCGGCCTGCGCGGAGAGCTTACGCTGGTGCAGCGCTGTCACTCCGACAAGGGACGCCACTCGTTCATGATGGGCCAGCCAACCGCGACATCCAATGTATATCTGGACTGCGTGGCGACCAATCCATACTCCTCGAGCGAGCCCCACGAGCAGTGGGCAACGGGCGGTCTCTACGATAACGTCCACGCTCCGTTGACTGCGCGGTTCTGGAAGAACATCGTCATCGGATGGGGCGGCGGGAACACAGTATTCTGGAACTGCGAAGGACCGTTCCTGGTACAGAAGCCACCCACCGCGCAGAACTTCTCCTTCGGCCACATCGGTGTGGACTCGGTGGCGTTCAACATTGCGTTTCAGGATCCAACCAAGGAAGGTGGATACATCGAGTCGATCGACAGGCACGTGACGCCGCGCAGTCTTTATCTGTCTCAGTTACGTGATCGGCTCGGTGAGCGGGCCACGGAAAACATTACTGCCGCGGGCCAGAAGGCCTGACCGCTGCCTCAGTGCGCAGTCGAGGCCGTGCGATGACTCCGGTCGATTACCCAGCCGGATTTTCTCTCGACCGAACGAGTCTGCAGGATCTTAACCGATTTGGTGTAAGCTTGGCGGCGATTACTAATCACAATGGACTTCAAACAACGAGGGATGAACACATGGAACGTAGACGTCTTTTCTCGTGGCTCTCGGCGATGCCTCTGCTCGTGTTGAACATGGCTACAGGGCAGGAGTCGAAGAAGCCGCAAAAGTTGAAAATCATGATGAAGAGTGCATGGGGCTCGGATGACCCAACCCGGGCGGCATTCCCCTTTCTACATGGACTTGCGTTGGCGGAGGCCGGCCACGATGTGCAGATCTTCCTGCTTGGCGAGAGTACCTATATCATGCGGAAGCCAACAGTGGAGGCAATGACACCGGTAGGGTGGCCGCCACTGCTCGGAACCCTCGAAAAAGTTGCTGCGAAGCATATTCCAATTTTTGCCTGCGGAGCCTGTTGCCGGGCCCGTGGAGTCACGGAAGCGGATTTGAACCAGTGGGGCGCAAAATTCGGCAGCCCGACGATATTTGTCTCGCTTGTAGAATGGGCGGACCGCGTCATCACGGAATGATACCGCTTTAGAACTGGTGTCTTCCTCATGTCGCGGACGGTTCACCGGCGCACAAAACCTCGACTCCGCTACCCCGCCCGTCGCGTCGTGGCAAGAAAGGGTTTCAGTGTCGAAAGCGAAGATTGTGCTTACGACCTTTGGGTCGCTGGGCGACCTTCATCCGTACATCGCGCTGGGGCGTGGCCTGCAGGAGCGCGGCCACTCCGTCGTGGTCGCAACACTTGAATCGCATCGTCAGAGGGTGGAGGAGGCAGGGCTTCCATTTCATGCTGTGGCGCCGGATATCGCAGAAGTTGGGGAAGAATCTGCTTTCATGGCTCAGGTCATGGATCAAAAAAAGGGGCCTGAGTTTGTGATCCGCGGGCTGGTGATGCCACATCTCAAACGCTCTTACCAGGAACTAAGTGCTGTAGCGGCTGATGCAGACATGCTCGTGACTCACCCTTTGACGTATGGGGCGCAGTTGTTCGCGGAAAAGCACGCAGAGAAGATGATCTGGGTATCGGTCGCATTAGCGCCGAGTTCCTTTTGGTCAGTTTATGATCCACCGGTGTTGGCGCCAATGCCTTGGCTCGCCAGGTTGCGTCCCCTGGGTCCAAAGTTTTTCCGTCCGCTAATGGGCTTGATGGAGAAAAGTTTGGCGCACTGGGCGAAACCATGGCACGCATTCCGTCAGGAATTACGATTGCCGGCAACGAAGCACAATCCCATATTCGAAGGCCAGTTTTCGCCCACTCTTACCTTAGGTATGTTCTCCCCACTGCTTGGAAAACCACAGCAAGATTGGCCGCCGAATGCGCGAGCCACAGGCTTTGCCTTCTATGACGGGGAACAGACCGCAGAAGTGCCCAAGGAGTTGGCTTCCTTTCTTCAAGACGGAGATCCTCCCGTGGTTTTTACGCTGGGATCGTCAGCAGTGATGGACGCCGGTGACTTTTATACGGAAAGCGCGAGGGCGGCGAAGCTGCTTGGAAAACGAGCGGTGCTGCTTGTCGGACGCGATCCGCGCAACCGGCCAAACGAGAGTCTTCCCAATGGCGTTATCGTCTGCGAGTATGCTCCGTATCGGAAAGTCTTTCCTCATGGGTCGGTGATTGTTCACCAGGGCGGGATTGGTACGACCGCGGAGACTATGCGGGCCGGCAAGCCAATGCTCATCATGCCGTTCGGATTCGATCAATTCGATAACGCAGCACGAGCGGGCGCATTGGGCATTGCGCGAACTGTTGCAAGAAAATCCTATACGGCGGAAAAGGCAGCCAGGGAACTGAGTATTCTTTTCAATACGTCCGCATATTGGTCCCGCTCAAACGAGGTTAGCGAAACGATTGCGAGAGAGGACGGAGTCCGCAATGCTTGCCTCGAGCTCGAAAACCAGTTACAGAGAAGTGCCTGCTCCTGACGCAAACGTTGCGAATCTTTACCCGTACCCGTATCGCAGAGTGAGACTTGAGAAGTCTCACTTTCCCGCGGATTTCATCCTGCGAGCTTCGTTGCCGCTTGTTGGCCGTAGTCACTGCGGTCCCACCATTTCCCGCATGGTACGTCGGACCACACAGGATCTTTACTGGTGCTTCGATGGGTACTCTATCTTCGGTTCGTTGGGTCATGGCTCGAAGATCAACCAGCAGTTCCTGTCTTTCGACGAGCAAGAGGACCGTCTTGCCAAGCAGCACCAGGTCTAAATGGTGCAAATGATTACGCTCAATCATTTGTGCCTTATCTGTGCGAGCCTCCGCGTGTTCTGGAGGGTCGAAACCGAATCCGCCGCAGGCTGCAGTCGGATCGAGGGCGCCTGACCGACAAGGGTGAGGTAGCAACCGCGCGAGTTCATTCCATCGCAATTTCGACAGGCGCTGCCGGAAAGAAGAACGCTCGTGGTAGATCACAAAATCACCACCTTGCTGACGAAGCGACCTTGGCCGCACCCGCGGCGAAACTCGCTCCAAGTCCTAGTTTTTAAAGATGTGCGGATGGTACCTCAGGATGTCTGCAATTCCGCGCCACGCCGGAAGACGTCCCGGCGGAAACCTCACCGATCGTTATGCTTGTCCGCCGCCGTTGAATCTTATGCGTTTACATTGCAGTTCTGCACTGCGTTCGCGACCCGGACTGGTACTTTTCCGGAGTGTTTATGATTGATTGCGATAAGGTTGTTTGGTGTTTACCTCCCTGCGCTCGCCTGAGGCCGCTTTGCCTACACTACGCCGTGACTTCCTGAAGCAGCTGGCGACTCTCGCTTGCTCGTGTTGCATTTCCGCCGAGGACTCGGCTCAACCCATGAACCAGGGTCGTCACCCGTATTTGGAGTTTCCGACCCGTCCGCGTGATCGGCTGGCCGTCACGTCGTGGCCTTTCCGGGACTACATTCAAAGTCCCGCCAATCGCGGCCGGAAGCTCAGCGTTCCAAGCATGGATATCAAAGAGTTCCCTGCGATGGTGGTGGAAAGATTTGCTATTTATAACGTCAATCCGTTACTGAATCATTTCCCTTCGACAGATCCGGCCTACCTGGAGAGTTTTCGTGAGGCTGTTGTCAAGGTGCGTTCCCATATCGTTGACCTCGGGCTGCCCGGAAGATGTTTTGCGACGACCGACACCACTATCGGCGAAGCAGCCGTCCGGGACGGCTGTAAATGGATCGATATCGCAGCCGCAATTGGTTCGCCCAGCGTACGGCAGCACCTGTCGGCTCAGAAGGGGCAGAAGCCCGACCTGGACGCGGCAGCAGTCCATCTCGCGCGATTAGCCGACTATGGCGAAAAACGGAATATCGTGGTCAATTTGGAGAACGACGACCCCACTGCAGAGGATCCGTTCTTCATCGTGAACGCCGTTGAAAAGGTAAACAATGCCTACCTGCGCGCGCTCCCCGATTTCGGCAATTCGATTGCCAAATACGGGGAGGAAGGAAACGAGAAGGCCGTGGCCGCGATGCTGAAGCAGGCCTTCAATATGTGCCATGTAAAGGGGACGGTACAGTTCGATGGTAAAACCTATCACGTGGACCTGGGCAGGATGTTCGCAATAGCCCGGCAGAGCTCGTATCGTGGATATTTCTCGATGGAGTTCGACACCGATGGCGGAGACCCTTTTGCGGGGACGACGAAGCTCATTGACGAGACGCTGCATCACCTTGCGTAAGGAGATTTATGCCAAACGAAAAAGACCTCAATCGCCGTGATTTTCTCATCACCGGTGCGGCCGGGCTCACGGCACTGGGGAGCGCAGCTCTGCTTGGCCGCCCGGAGCTGGTGATGGGAGCGAACGACCGCGTACGCGTGGCGATCTGCGGCGTGCGCGGGCGGGGTGGGGATCATCTCCACAACTACTCACAGTTGCCCAATGTGCAGATTGCCGCACTGTGCGACATTGATGAGAACGTCCTACGACAGCGGCTCGCGCAGATGGAGAAGATGGGGCTGCCTAAACCAGCCACCTATACCGATGTTAGAAAACTGCTTGAAGACAAATCGATCGATGCTATCTCCATCGCAACCCCAAACCACTGGCACTCTTTAATGGCAATCTGGGCGTGCCAGGCGGGCAAGGATGTCTACGTGGAAAAACCCTGCTCTCACAACCTATGGGAGGGCAAGCAATTGGTCAGCGCGGCCCAACGCTACAACCGCATCGTCCAACATGGAACGCAGGGCCGCTCCGCAACGACCATCCGCGAGGCGATCGAGAAAGTGCGGGACGGCACCATCGGGGAGACCTATATGGGCCGGGGCCTTTGCTATAAGTGGCGAGACACGATTGGAAAGACGCCCGTACAGCCCATTCCGCAAGGCGTTGACTACAATTTGTGGACCGGACCGGCGCCTGAGCACGAATTCACAAAAAATCGCTTCCACTACAACTGGCACTGGTTCTGGTACTACGGCAATGGCGATCTTGGAAACCAGGGTATTCACCAGGTCGATGTGGCTCGATGGGGGATGGGTTTGGGTTTTCCCAACAAAGTAAGCGCGATCGGCGGCCATTTTATGTTCGACGATGATCAGCAGACTCCAAACGATCTGAACTGCGCCTTCGAATTCGACCTGCCGAACGGCCAGCACCGCATGATCACGTTCGAAGTCAGGCATTGGATGACCAATCATGAGGCCCTGATCGGAACGCCTCGTCTTGGCACGCCCGAGCCGAAGAAGTCGACCGTCACCGAGAAGCTCGGCCCCATGGCAGGCAGCCACAATACAGTCGGCAACATTTTCTACGGATCAAAGGGATATCTTGCGACGGGTGATGAAGATGCTGACACCTATGCCGTCTGGATGGGTCGCGATCAAGAAGAACAGACAGTCGCGCACGGCGGCGCCGAGCTGGCTCACTTCAAAAATTTCATCGATTGCGTAACCAGCCGGAACAAGGAGAATCTGAATGCGCCCATTGAGGAAGGGCACATCTCATGTGCGCTTGTACACCTCGCGAATGCGTCTTATCGGCTAGGCAGGACCATTAACTTCAATCCCGACACGCAGCAGGTGATCGGCGATGAAGAAGCGCAGAGACTGCTGCGCGACGGCGATCGAGGCTACCGGGCGCCTTTCGTGGTGCCTGAGGAAGTCTGAGGTTCCACACCGCCAAAGAGGGCCGGCCCGTCTGCGCACGACAACCCAAAGGTGTGGACAGTCGAATGAAGCAGTTCATTTGATGAAGCGGGACTGGGAAAACCCAGCGTGCGGGAAGCAAATGGTTTTGCCACAAAGATAGAGCAAGCATGAAGGAGAGCTTCCCCCAAGAATTAGCTCTCCTTCATGGAACTGGATCAACCCGCTCCAGTCTTATGAACTTAGGATAAAGCTGGGCCACAGAAGGTTGCCTAAACCCGAGGTGGCCGAGGGGCAGGCCGCCGCGAATGCCATTGACCTCAACCGCCTGCTCGAAGAGGAGGTATTCCAACACCGGATGAACTCGTCAAAGCCACCATTCTCTTCACTGACAAGAACTACTACCGCGCGGAGCATCCGTGCAGATAACTGAATGTTCTTCACCTTCGGCGCGCCGTCGGGCTTAAGCCACGTGCCCCGTGTGAGACGTAGAGAGTGAGTCGTCTCTTTGCGGCCTGCGAGCAGACACGTTGTTTGGCTCGATCCCAATAGCACGCCATTGGGGGTTTTCAGCTGAGGCCGCCGCTAAGGCGCGATCAGCCGAGGATTCGCAGAGGTAGAAGCACTTGGTGCGGGGATAGGTCTCCGGGGAGACGTGTTGGCGGCAAAGGACTACGCAATACGCGCCCTGAGCCCGGTATCCCACTCCAGCATCAAAGTGGTGATGTAGGTAAACCCTTTCAGACGTGTAGCTCATCTTTGCGGTTGTAGCCGCGCTTCTTTGAGCAAGTAGAACAACACCCACGCACACAACGCTGAGGATAGAGAGGGACCACAAAGGAACGCCGGATGGCAAAGGGCTGTGAAGTTCCACCAGAAACGCCGCCTGGAACAGCACGGCTAACGTAATCGATGACCAAATCACGAAACGTAACAATCTTTTGTTCATGGTCAACAACCCGCAACAACGCTACTCTTTGTAACAGCGACGGTCAAGGCGCCTTCTTTCCCCTTGGCAGTCATGTGCCGGGCGTCCAGCAATCTTGCTCCGATGATAACCCGTTCTGGACAATTCCGACCGCAGCCCTGTCCTCAAGCTGGGCTGACAGAATGCGCCAGGAGAACAGTTGCCAATGCATCCGCGATCATCTTGTCTTCCCCGGGTTGTAAGTCGATCGCAGTCATTTCAATCGTGCTTGAACCCTCAGTGAGAACGATGGAAGGTTTCATCCTGGCAAGCTGCTCTGTAATCTCATGAGGGTTAGCGGAGAAGCGCGCCGGGTCCAGATGTATCTGAAGTGCGGGAAAATGATTGGCAATCTCCGGCACGTCTCGTGTCACTCTCACCCCAGCGATCTTCGATACTTTCGCGGATATCGTATCCAGTTGCCGCCACTGATCTTTGTCCAAAACGGCCTGATCTTCCGCCAGAAAGAGCTCCAGCGCTTTAACTACACCCACGATCTCTTCCTTGCCTACCTTGGTCGGCCGCCCCATGGTGTCCTCATTCGGACTCATGTTCAGCAACGCATTGTGCACCATATCCTGGCGTCCAATCAGCAGACCCGTACACTGTGGCCCCCTGAGTGCCTTGCCGCCGCTGAATGCGATCAAATCAAAGCCCATATTGGCGTAGTCCGACAAACGGGATTTCGGCGGTATGTCCGCAGCAGCATCAAGAAACGCCGGCACGCCTGCCGCATGCGCCAGCTTCACCCAATCCGCTCGCTTAATCTGTCCATCCGGGTCGCTTAAATTCAAAAAGTGCATAGCAGCGGTGCGCTCGCAAATTGCTTTATGAACGTCTTCCACCGTCTCAACTTCAACCAGCTTTGCGCCGGTCGTTCGAATCTGGTGATCCCAACCGCTGCGATGGGCTCGCTGGATAATCACCTCTGACTTCATTCCGGTTAAATCCGGAATCTGTTTGATATTCGTTTCATTGCTGCCGGTGAGAATTCCTGAGTATCCATTCTGGATTGCCGACGCTGCACCGGAAGTGACAATCGCTCCATATCCTTGCGGTAACTTCAGCATCTCTGCAATCCGTTTTCCCGCCGCTGCTTCCAGGTCCATGATGACGACGAAATGCTGAGATGCCAGTTCCATGACTGCTTTTACTTCCGGACGTATGAGCGAACCGCCAAGGACCGTCTCTGTTCCCTGGCCGTTGATGACCGTCGTTAAGCCAAGCTCTTCATACACATTCCCGGTTTTACCCAGGCCTGTGATCTTCCCCGTCCAGCCGTCTTGCTTATTCGAGGGTGCACCACGTGCCCCCCACAATGCCTGCCCGCCAAATACTGAAGCGGCCAGAAAGCCCAGGCCGCCCAAAAACCCTCGACGATTCCATTCGTCCGAGCCAAATCTCCGCATCGGGTATTCTCCTGAACAGTGAAATGGTAACGCAGCCACCGCCTCACCGTCTCGCCTGGGGAAATTGCCTGTCCTGTTCCTGAGGAAATTGGCGAAACTCCCGGCGCCACCATCCTCTCAACCTGCGAATTCTCATCGCGCCTGTGGAACTCGCTATTGCTGGACGGTGAGACTCACCTCGGCCGTGCTCCCCAGGAAACTATTATCCACCCCGCCATAGTGCGCGGTGATTGTGTGCGCGCCGGCAACGCTCGCGACCATGGTCAGCATCGCCTTTCCATCGCTAAGAGGCACGGCTGCGCCGCCATTCAAAGAAAGCACCTGGGCGCCCACACTGTCGGTGAAGCTGACTCCGCCCTGGACAACCGTAGCTGAGGTACTGGTATCCGTTACGGTGACGATGATCGTCACCCCGAGACCCACCTTGACCGTGTTCGGGTTGACCCGGATCGTGGTTCGCGTCGCATCAGAGGTTGAGGTAGTCCCGTTCAGCTGGACGTCCTGCCCTGACCCTTCGCCTACGGCGTTCAGGTTGTTATCCGTCAGCACCAGTTCGGCGAGATAGGTTCCGCGATATTCAGGCATGAAGCTGACTCCGTAGACGCAGGAGCTACCAGCATCCAGACTGGCGGCCACGCCCGAAACTCCGACCACCGGGCAAGTGGATTCTCCATCCAGAGGAAAGGCGGCGCCGCCTGTTGTGTAGGCATCAGTCCCCGAAGCAGGAACCGGGAAAACCAGAGGAGCGTTGCCGATATTCGCAACTGTCACGTGCCGTGGGCTGTCCGTACTGGTCGTTTGGGGTTTAGTGATGGCGAAGGTAATCGCCGGCGCATCGGCAGCGTCGATCATGTTGAGCTCGCCTGTGGCAGTTTCGGAATAATATAGGTTCCCGTGCCCATCCACCGCTAGCCCCGAAGGCTCGCTCAGGCCAGACCTGGCGATGGTTTCTACGTAGCTCCCATTCGCTTGTGGCGTTAGCTTGTCTATCACGCCACGGGCGGCATCTGCGACATACACGCTCCCGTTGCCATCGACAGTCAGGTTGTCAGGTTCAGAGATCGCAAGGGCAATCGTTGTTTGACGGTAGCTGCCGTTTGCCTGCAGCGTCTCCTTATACAGATCCCCGTTCTTCGCACTGAGGACGAAGATATCTCCGGCGCCATCTACCGCGACTCCGGTTGGACTGACGATCCCGAAGCCGACCGCAGTTTCCGTGTAGCTGCCGTTCGTTTGCAGCGTTTCTTTGTGCACGTCTCCTGACACCGAAGATGTGAGATAGAGGTTGCCGCTGCGATCGACCGCCATGCCAACCAGATCGGTTAGATCCGTGACGATCTGGCTTTGCACATATGCACCGTGGGAAAAGTTCTCTTTATAAACCATGCTGGCAGTGGCGACATAGACATTTCCCGCTCCATCCAGCGCCACCGCGGTGGGATGGTTAAGCCCGCCGGCAATGATTTTCCCGGAATAAGCGTACTTGGCATACGCGAGCAGGGACACCGTCTCCTTATACACATTGCCGGTGCCGCTTTCCGCGAAGAAGACGTCGCCGAGCGCATCGACCGCTACGCCGGAAGGCCTGACCAGGCGATTGCCGATGGGCACCGCCGGCCCCGAAGGGAAGCTTATCTGCGGCGCCACCCCCGTACCGGAGACGTATGCGGTTGCAAGTGTATTGCCGGAGGCATCCTGGAGCACCGCCGCACCAGACCGGCTTCCTGAAACCTGCGGCTTAAAGATCACGTTGACGCTGCATGTATCGCCCGGGCCGTAGACAAAGGTAGTTTTTTGTTTTCCGCAAGTCCCGCCGCCGGCGTTCAAAAAGTCCAACGCTGCGTCTCCCTGTGTCAACACCGCTGGACTGCTCAGCGTGCTTTGCGTATCAAAGGTGAAGGTCAGGGAAATGGGGAAACTCGTACCGGTAACGTTGACCGGGCCGAAGTTCGTCGTAGGACCAAACTCCTTCAAGAGCCGGTTGCCTCCCGGAGAAACGATATAGACGTCGCCGGCGGCATCTGCAGCGATTGCATAGGGGTTTTGCCCGAAGCTCGGCACCGAGCTCTCGGTATAGACACCTCCCGAAAGCGTCTCTTTCAGCACAGTGAAGTCTTCGTCACTCAGGTATTCGAGTATGAAAACGTCCCCCGCGCCGTCCGCGGCAATAGACCTCGCAAACCCCCCGCCGAAGTAGTGCAGGGTGACGACGACGCTCTCGGTATAGCCGGTACCGGATGGGGTCTCCTTCAATACGCGTGCGTGGAAGCTGTCGGCGATATAGAGGTTGCCGGAACCATCTACGGCCACCGCGTTCGGCAGCTTGAGGCTGCTGGTGGGTACCGTGCTTTGCGTGTAGGTGCTGCCCGATGGCGTCGCTTTCACTACCCGGTCGTTCAGGAAATCTGCGACGTACACGTTGCCGTGGGCATCCACCGCAATCCCAAAGGGGCTGCTGAGGCCGCTGAGCGGCAACACGGTTTTGGTGTAGTAGCCGCCGGGGTGCGGAGTCTGTTTCACTACTTCATTTTTTTGGTTGTCGGTGATGTAGAGGTTGCCGTTGCCATCCACCGCGACTCCGTACGGGCTGCCCTGACCTTTCAAATAAGCGGGTCCGGAAGAACCGGTGGAGAGTAATCCCGACGGTGTAAGCTTCGACAGCGAATTTTCGGCATTATCGGCGACATAGACGTTCCCGCTCACATCCACCGCCATCCCGTAGGGATTGGTGACTCCTCCGATGGGCAACGTAACCTGCGCTACGCTCAAGTGGGCCTTCTGGGCGTGCGCAGCGGCATCCAGGGCGAGCAGAAAAACACCTGAAACGATGAGTAATGACGCGTAAATCCTGCTTGAACCGCCGATCGATCCTGTGAAAAATGCCACCTTGCGCCCCCTCTTGTCACTGGTCCGTCGCAGATCGACATGTTCACTGGCTCGTTCTGACGCAGACGATGAGCTCATCGGCAATTCGCAGCGTTTTGTTACAGGACAAAAGCATTTACCCGTATTGGTCGAATGGGAGAAGTTCCGCGGAGAGTTTTCGGGATGGGGACGGAAGAACCCTAGGGATTTTTTGATTTGCGCACTCAGACGTCTGCTTTAGGCGTCTATACAGTCGTTGAGCATCCAAATGATGCGATAAGCGTGGTGGCCCTGTGGGCCCGACGCTTTTCGAGGGGCGGTTCCCGGAACTTCTCAGTGCCCGTTCGGAAACGGGCGCGGCATGCCCGGCTTCCAATCGGGTATGGCGTATCCATTTCGATTGGGCATTTTCACTTGCGGCAGCGTCGTTTGGGCGAGGACTTCATCCTCCGGAATCACACCGTTCTTGTACAGCAGAAACGCGGTGAGCGAGTACACCTCGTCCGGCTTGAGCGAGCCTTCCAACATGAAGGGCATGCCGCGATTGATGTAATCCCATAGGACGGTCGCGTAAGGCGCATGCAACGCCATGACACTTCCGGGTCCAATGCATGGCTCAAGGCATGGCGTCGAGCTCTTCACAGGCGTTGCGGGCTTGATCAACATCGGGGCCCGCCCGCCCGAACCGTTCTCTCCGTGGCACATCGCGCATTTCTGAGCGAAAATCGCCGTGCCCTCTTTTGCCGTTCCCTTTCCCGGTGGAAGATTCTTTCCGTCCGGGCTGATGGTGATATCCTCCGCGCGAATCTCCTCGGGTGTCGGCGTTCTTCCGACGCCATAGGTCGGCGATTGGGCCCATGTAGCGCCGCACGCGCACACAACCAGCGCCACAAGCAGAACACTGCAGCGGTTTCGCAATTGGTGTAGTCCGAAGCCAGGGACTTTCTTGTGGTTTTCTACCAAGGAAAACCACTCCTCGCGATCCATATCTGACCACAGCAATTGCGAAAGCGCTTTAAATCGCATTGTGCACGCTCCCATCGCCCGCCACCCGCCACGGCTGAATCGTGTTGTCCGAGCCTTGGACGCCGTGGGTCTTGTAATGATCCGGCGGCACCTTGAAAAATGCGGCCAATTCCGCGCGCGAAGGCTGCACCTGGCCAAGTTCATCGGTGCAACGCGACTGCAGTACGCATGCCCGCCCGTCCCACTTCCATTCCATGCCAAATCGCGTATGCGCCTTCGGATGGATCGCGCCGCGGATCTCCGCGTCTTTCCACGTTTGCCCGCCGTCCGCGGAAACTTCTATGCGCCGCACCGCGCCTCCACCCGACCACGCCAATCCTGTCAGTTGGTATATTCCAGGACCGGGGAGCTTCTGCCCTCCTGACGGAAACGTGATCACCGATTTCGGCCCCCACTGGAAGGTCAACGCGGCCACTTCTTCATCCTTCGAAATATGTCCATAATCGTTGTACGTCATGTAGTAGCGGTCCACGACCTTGATCCGCCGCAGCCATTTGGTGTTGTATATCCCTTCGAATCCCGGAGTCACCAGGCGCAACGGAAAACCTTGCTGCGGGCGTATCGGTTCGCCATTTTGCCCGTAGGCGACGATGCAATCGTCCATCGCCTTCGACAGCCGGATGCTGCCGGCGCCCTTTACCTCTTCCGCGCCTTCCGACACCACCCACGAGGCGTCCTTCTGTACGCCGCACTCTTTGAGCAAAGCCGAGAGCAGCACGCCTGTCCATTCGCTGCAACTCGTCAGCCCGTGAGTCTCTTGCACCGTTTTGTCTTCCGGCTTGGAATGGTTGCCCAGGCACTCTATGAAATGAACGCGCGATACTGAGGGAAAGCGCTTCAGATCATCCATGCTGAACTCCAGCGGCCGGTCGACCATGCCGTGAATCATCAGCCGATGCTGCTGGGGATCGATATCCGGTACGATCGAGCCGCGATGCGTGCCGATGAAGTGAAGCGACGATGGTGTGATGATGCCCACCGTATCCTGCAGCGGCGCTAACACGTGAAACGTCAGCCCAAATTCGTCCGGCGAAGGTCTCCCGTCTACCGCCACGCGGCGCGACGTTATATAGTGCGACCGTTCGCCATACGCGACCAGGTCCTTCAGCGACTTCGTTTCGGCAGTCGATGATTTTCCGGTTACGCTTTCGACGGCGCCCAACGCGGCTGCCGCGGCGCCGGTCGTCAAGAAGCTCCTTCGGCTGGCCTTCGTCACGTCGGCCGGTTTTTTCGATGCCGCATTTCTCTTCGAATCCATAGGGCTCTCCTTTTGGAGCTGTTTTCACTCGCGCCGAGCGAATTTTTCGCGGGAACTTCGTTCCCGCGTGTTCCTTGTCGCGAAATGTACGCCCGTTTGGCAGATCAAATCAAGGCTGGCGTGCAGAGGTCGATGCCGAAAGCAAGTTCGGCAGGGAGTTCGCCACGACATTGACCGAACAAGTCAAATGCGCTTCTACTCCAGTAATTCGGAATCGAAACGTCGGTATATCTCCTGCTGGTGGGCTGGGTCATGATCGGCCTGGAGCGCGGCGATCAGGGCGCGCAGTCGCGGCGTGAGGACGATCAGATAACGCGCATCTCCTCCAGCGGTGTAGGTGTGGGCGACACCAGCGGGGACAAACACTGTCGTTCCAGGGCCGGCTGTTTCGCTTCGATCGGCATAGCGAAAAGTCAGTTCCCCGTCCAGGACGTGCCAGGCTTCGTCATCGGAATGGTGGAGGTGAAGTGTGGGAGGGCCGCTGCCGCGCCACTCATGGATACCAAACGAGACGCCAGAGGCGGAGAAGGGCGCCGGTTTCATGGGAGTCATTCTAGTACGGCTCAGCCGCGCTGAGAATACCAATACTGCGACAAATTAACCCATTCCCGCAGATTCACCCTTCTCACGAAAACGCCGGTACCGGCTAAGAAGCGAAGCTGGTCCGCGTGCTCGTAGAAAGACCAAATTCCCTTCAAAGCGTTTTTCTTCAATAATCGCTCCCCCTTCGAGCGACGCGAGAATCGAGCCTTCGGATTGCGGAACCCGAAAGCTCGACTCCACGAGCGGGTCGGCCACAAGCGCCGCATCGATGGCCAACAGAAGCTGGTCGAGGCCGGTGCGCTGGAGAGCGGAGACGGGAATCGCATCGTGATCGCTCGAGATCTGAACCAGGCCCTGGGGCGAGACGAGATCGACCTTGTTCAGGACCTGGATGACTGGCTTGGTCGAGACGGCCAGCTCGGCCAGGACTTTTTCCACCTGGGTCTTCTGCTCTTCGCGCATAGGGCTGGCCGCGTCCTGCACGTGGAGAAGAACTTCTGATCGCTCTACCTCTTCGAGCGTGGCGCGGAAGCTCGTAACCAGGGTGTGGGGAAGATTGCGGATGAAGCCGACCGTATCCGACAGCAGGATTTTCCGGCGCGAAGGAAGTTGCAGCCGCCGAAGTTTGGGGTCAAGCGTAGCGAACATACGGGCCGATTCCAGCACGCCGGCCTCGGTGAGCGCATTGAAGAGGGTGCTTTTCCCTGCGTTGGTGTAACCCACCAGTGCGACCACCGGGACCGGAACTGCCTCGCGGCGCTGCCGCTGCTGATGACGGACGCGCCGGACCGCCTGCAGCTGGCTCTTGATCTCGTTGATGCGCAGGTTGATCTTGCGCCGATCGGTCTCGAGTTGCGTTTCGCCCGGGCCGCGCGTTCCGATGCCCCCGCCCAGCTGCGACATGGCGCGACCGCGTTTGGCAAGGCGCGGCAGCTGGTATTCCAGCTGCGCCAGCTCTACCTGCAACTGCCCTTCGCGGGTCCTGGCATGGCGGGCGAAGATGTCGAGGATGAGCTGCGAACGGTCGATCACGTGGCAGGGTAGCCGGGCTTCGATGTTGCGCAGCTGCGACGGAGTGAGGTCGTGGTCGAAGAGAACCAGCGACGCGTTGGTGCTCGCCACAGCGCCCACAATTTCGTCCAGCTTGCCCTGGCCGACAAGACTGGAGGGATCCGGCCACTGCCGGCGCTGTACCAGAGTGGTAGCAATGGTCGCACCTGCGGATCGGGCCAGTTCTTCAAACTCTGCGCGGCTGGCGTCGATGTCCAGAGTGCCGCCGGCAGGATCCGGGAGGTCCTCTTCTCCCGCCACGACTGCGGCCGCGGTGCGGGCGAGTCGAGCGGATGCAGTAAGCTGCTTGCGCTTGCGAAGTTCTCCCGTGAACTCGACCACCACAATCACGGCAAGTTCCTGCTGCGTTTGCGAGGTACGGAGTTCGCGCGCGCGGAGTGCCGCCTCCTGAGCCTCACTTGCTTCAACGAGACTCCGGGGGATTGTCCTTCCGCGACTCCGGCGTGATCGCGCTTGATCCGGGGTGGCGTCAGGCGAATCTTTCTTATTCTTCAAAGCACTCTCAATTCAGGTCCAGGTATCCGGCCCGCTCTCCATGATACTGAATGTTGCAACGTCAATACGCCCCCTCGTGCACCCCTCCTCGTTGCTGCGAAAAGTGTGGGTTAACGAATGTGTTCGGGGCGAACCCCCAGGCCGATGAACCGGGCCGTAGTCCGATGGAAAAGCCGGCTGCGGCTGAGCACGCGGAGCAGGAGGGGAGCCTTGAGCGGCCCAGGACGGCCGAGATACCGACTGAGGAAGCCGTGAACGGTCGTCTGGAAGGTCTGCGTGATACGCGTGGGCAGCTCGCGGCGGCGCTGAACTCTGGCGAGCAAGACTTCACTGACAGGCAAATCCCCTGCATGCGTCGTGCGCAGTACAGGAGCGAGGATGCGCGCAGCAGCCACCGCATCCTGAATTGCGAGATTGATGCCGATACCGCCGACCGGGGACATGGCGTGGGCCGCATCGCCGATGCAGAGCAGGCCGGGGAGACACCAGCGGCGCAATCGGTTCACCTGGACTGGAAGAAGCGAGACTTGATCCCACGACTGGATCTCGTCAACGCGGGACCTACCGTCGGGGCCGGGTATACCGAGGAAGGGAACAAGTGTGCCAGATCGTGCCGGAAGGCTTCTAATCCGGCTGGTTTAATGTGGGTTTCGAAGCTGCCCTTGCGGATGATGTAGCCGCACTGAAAGTAGTCTTTCCGATTGATCATGACGATCATGCGGCCAAAGTTCAGATTTCCCAGTGCCGTCTCCGGATCTTCCGGACGGCGCGACAGCCGCAACCAGAGAACATCGATGGGAGCGCCATGCTCAATCCGCTGGAAGTGCGCGGCGTCGGTCGTGGTAGCGTGGCGGCCGTCACACCCGACCGTGAGCGGCGCCTTAATCTCGACCGGGCCGTTGGGACTTTCGGCTTGAGCGCCGGCAATTTCGCCCGTCTGGGGATCCATGAGCAGACCGGTGACCTTGTGCTCCATGAGGATGCGGGCATTCGGATGTTTGCGCACTTCGGTGGACAGGAAGTTGAGCAGATCCCACTGCGGCATCAGGGCGATGAAGTTGGTGGGCGGTGGAAGGGCAGTAAAGTCTCCGATCAGATAGCTGCGGTCGCCGAGTGAGGCGAAGGCATGGTCAAACTGCTGATGCGGAACCTGCAGGAGTGCGTCGAGCAGGCCAAGCTCCTGCATCACGCGAAGCGTAGCGCCATGAATGGTATCGCCGCGGAAGTCGCGGTTGAAGTCCTTGTGCTTTTCCAGCACGATCACATCGATCCCCTGGCGTGCAAGCAGCAGGCCGAGAACAACCCCGGCTGGTCCTCCGCCTACGATACACACTGCGGTGTGAAGAGCTGCGTTCATAAGCAACGTTCCGGGCAACACCCAACGTACCAGGCTTCCTTAGCTTAGCGTCTCGTCTGGAAGATGGGAAGAAACCCCTAGATCGTAGTATGTCCCTCCTTTGGCGTGGATGATTTCCAGCCCTTTGGCTCATGTATTTCCTCGGCGAGCTTTCTCAGTGCACCTTCACGGGTGCTCCACGTTCGTCGAGGTGTGGGCCGGCGCTTCTGGCTGTGCGCATTGTGGAACTGTACCGTATGGAAAAGTTACCGGATGGCCGAGCTCGATGATGTTTCGCCGAGTCATCTCCTGCCAGTAGGCCGTCTCATCCAGATCTGACGGCGACAGATAGAGCCTCCGCAAAACACTGCATGGGCCTAAATACAACAATGCGTCGGCCTGATCAGCCAGTGTGAGAGGGATTGCTGGTGCGTGTCCGCCCGATATGATCGGTTGCGCCGGGAGCGAACCGACCCAATTCCCGGAAAGCGGCACCAGGACAGGCGCCGGCAGGGAATCGAACCGCCTATCCACATCTCCGTGGTTATCTACCGCATTGGTTCCGAAGACGACGAGATAAGGATTTGCACCCGTCGCCCGAATCTCGCGTTCGACATAGCCGAGGTGGAGCTTCATCCTATCCAGCCGCGGCAGGTCGCGATGCTCTTCTGCCGCAAGTTCGTACTGCACCGCCTCTTGCTGCCCACGGAGAAAGTGTCCTGCACCCATGATGAGTAGAGCATGGTGATGCTTTGCCAGCACCTCCGTTTTCACTACCTGCACATACCGTTGTTCCCGTTCGCTTTCGTATGGAGCCAAATCCGCTGAATTCCTGATCCTGTCCCAATCCACCGGCGGACCCCCCATCACCAGCCGAAGGCCGCGCTTGCCACGGTGTTCCATGTTTGCTTCGCGAACCGCCTTGTAAAGCCATCCATATTCGGGAGAAACGGGGAGCACATCGCCCACCATATTTCGCCATGCCCCCTGAACTTCAGTGAATGGGATATCCTCGCCCGCAACATAGCGATCGACAGTCTTCTGATAACGCCCGTTTCCAAATTCCACAACAATATCGTCGACCTGGTCTGAGAATCCCGGCGTTTTTACCAGCGTGCAAAGCCATCTGTACTCCTGCTCAGCATCGTGGGCTTCGCCGAACATCACCACGTCGTATTTATGAAACAACCGAGTCATAGCGATGGAGGCATTCTGCACTCGCGGTTGTTCCACGGGGATCGGACTCCGCTCGTGTCGAGTGACAGGATTCAAGTCGTGGCTTGCTCCAGGGATAGACGCGATCAGTCCGTTCCCAGGCACATTCCCGCTTGTGCCAACGCCGTCCGGCTTTATTCTTTCCGGCAAGGCATTCTGCGTTTGGACGGAAACAAGCTCGTCGATCCCATCCTTGCTCTCTGCTGCCAATGCCGGCGCCTCAGGCTTTGATGCGCTCGCCGCTGCGGTTGGCGAGGAACGTGGCTGTTCTTCGGTTGCTCCCCCCGCTGTTGATTTGGTCGCCGGCTCACCGCCATCGCCGGTCGTATCTGGCGTCATACCTCGATTGAGGCGCTCAACTACGGACTCGATCGGAGATACACGCCCATTCGAACCAGGGAGCGTCATATAAGCAATCGGCCGGCTCAGCAAAAACCCAAAAGCAGCGATTGTGCCCAGCGAAAGTGTGCCGCCGATGAGAATTGATCCGCGCCCGAGCGGTTCACTGTCCAGAACCCTGAAGGACGGAATGCCCTCGGCATCGGATGACGCCGGCGTTTGTTGCGTGACCGTATAGGAGTTTCGGTACGCCTGCGGGAGTCCGGCCAGGACATCCGCCACCAGGTCCCACCCGAGGCGGGCTCTCTTGAGGAACCCTCTCTCGTCCCGTAGACGGTCCCGAATCAGTTGCAGCGCCTCATCCCCATATTGCTTACGGAAACGGGAAGGGTACAAACGAAACAGGCGGCTGAACATCTTCTCAGACATAATCCCCCCTCAGGATTTTTCGGGCTCGCGCAACCCGCAAAACGTCCGCCATTTTCTCCGCCTCCGAGCGCGTCCGTTTGCGGCCGGCTACGGTCAGCCGGTAATAGCGGCGGCGCTCCCGGCGTTCCTCACTGTCGCCGGGCCGGTCGACCTCCTCGATCAGCTTTCCTTCAAGTAGCGCCTGGATGGATCCATACAAGGTTCCCGGTCCCAGGCGAAGGCGTCCGCTGCTCTGCTCCTCAACCTCTCGCATGATCCCGTATCCGTGCAGCTCGCCATCGGAGAGGGCGAGCATAATCTGGAACGCCGCGGCGGGTAGCGGGTCAAGTTTTCGTTTTGGCATCTATCCTCGATGATCGATATATCGATGAACGACTGTATATCCGGTTCATCCTCGCTGTCAACCGAGCAATAGCGACAACTGCTATTGGTCGAATGCTCCTCGTTTCATAACCTGAGGGGTTCGGATTTCAGGCGACAGTGTGTGGCTTATCTCGCAAAGCTAACGGTCCTGCACTTCCACCGTTTGCTTGAGTTTGTCATGGGCATCCACCCGGACCGCAATACTCCTCTTCAGGTATGCAGCAAGCACGTTCGGATCGGCCCAATCCAGTTCCCACCCTTCGTCGATAGCCAGCAGCCGGTAGCGTCCTGGAATGATATTGAACAATAAGAAGGTGCCGTCGGAGTCGCTCTGGTCGCGCCGGAAAAGAATCCGGTTATCCTTTGCATCCTCGGGTGCGAGCAGGATCATGACCCCGCTAGCCGGGCTCCCATTGCGTTCCGCCAACCCTTCGACTTGACCGTACCCGTTGCCTGCCACGATCTCAAGCCTTGTAGCGGAGCCCGCCTTCACCTGCACCATGCGGCCCTTCACCAGCGTGTCCGGGGAGGTGACCCTGGCAAGGTACATCTGCGGAATCTGACCGATGACCTGGTATTCACCGGGAGGTACCTGTAAGGTGAAGTCCCCGGCATCGTTGAGCTGGGCGAAATAGGAGCGCTGCGGATGCAAAGCTACCAGGGAAATACCGGCGAATCGGCTCTTGTTATCAAGCGAAGTCACCTTGCCCGACACGGTGACTTCGCCCCCACCGCTGTCCGCGGCTAACTGCGTTGCCCCATCGGCAATGTCTGCTGTGAAATGAGTAGAAACCGGTGGAGACTGGCCCTCAGATCGGGTCAACGTAACCTCGTATTGCCCCGGGAGCACACCGCTGATTTCAACGCCACCTTCATTCAACTGAATGCTCGTGGGCAACTGCTCCAGCTGGCCAAAAACGTTCTGCGCCATGGAAACGCCGAAGCCCCCCTCCCCGCTCCTGGTAAGAGGTAGCTCGAGGTGCATGGCATGCTGGGCGTTGAGTGTCATGTTGGCCTCGATCCGCTCGCCGCCTCTGATTGGGATCGGGATAGCGTCGTCGGAGTTGATCGCGTTCGGATAAAAGGTAAGGGGGTAAGCGACATCGAGAGCGGAGTCCACTGCGACCGGCTGTGTGTTGTTGAACCCTATCGGCGAGTGCTGTCGATTGGCGGGCCCGGCGTACCAGGGTTGAGCAGATGCGCTGAGAAAATAATTACCTGGTGGGATATTGGCAACTTCATACATGCCGCGATCGTCGGTGATGACCGTCTGCCGTTGTCGTGTGGAACGAATTCCATCACGCTCTCGATCCTCGTAGAGGCGAACTTGCGCTCTGCGGATGGCTTCACCGGCTTCATCGTTGACCGTCCCATAGAAGACCGCCTGGGGCGTGAGATGAAAAAGCAGGTCGTCGGATACTCGATCCGGACCTACGGCAATGGCGGTGGAGAATTCGTCGTGTTGTTGGTAAGACTGTGTAAGATAGCCGCGCCTGGCAGCGATTAGTTCATATTTCCCCGGGGGAATGCCGCGAAATTCAAACCGGCCATCGTCTCCCGTTTCGAATGAGAGTGACTGGCTGCGATGGTTGGTCGGGGTGATCTCAACCACACAGCGCGCTACGGCCTGGCCGCTACGCGCATCGACCACTTTGCCGCTGATCTGCCATGACTGTGCCGCAGCGGCCGTCGATGAACCGGGTTGCTGTGCTGTTGCCGGGCCCAAATGAAACCACAACAGCAGCGCAAGCATCAGTGTCGCGGGCTGAGGCAAAGCCGTGAGCCTAATACAGAAACAGCACATCTACGGTTCTCCGGTCACGATCTTCAGCTGGACTTCCGATTTGCCACCACGGGTGAGCGTTATTTCCTGGCCCAGAGACATATACCGTTGCATCGCCTCATGATCGCGGTAAGGCAGATCCTGACGGCGCGGGAGCGCCATCACCAGGTAGCGGCCCGGCGCAAGGCCCTCGAACGATCCCTCCGCCGGCGAATCCGACGACAACGGATGATCCGCAATGATGTTAGCGTTCATCGCCGGCTGCGTAACAGCATCCAGAGGGATGGCAAGGACAAATACCTCGTTGCCGGCGCCGCTGCCGTCCTCCGCCGGAGAGGCCAACCACTTCAGTGAAGCGGAATCATCCCTGTACACCATGCGCACTGTGCAGGCTCCAACGCCGGCTCCGATCACCAGCGGATCGCGCGTGAGGTCCAGGTTACCGCACGAAGCGGACGCCACATACCAGGGTGGCTGCGGCTGCGCTTCCAGTGTGTATCGGCCTGATTCGACGTCGCGGAAAACCATGGGATCGCCTGGCTCCAGTGCCTGTACCCGCCCAGGCGGCTTGCGGGGCTGCGCGGGAAACATTTGCCCCGGCCCTCGAGGATCCTCGTCCTGCAACCAGGCATTCAAATAGGGCAGCGGGCCACCTGGTGCATTTTGGCTGGCCGTCGTCACGGCCTGGTACTCCACTTCAATCGGCAGCGTGATCGCTGGTGCGAGAGTGAGCGATATCCCTTGGAGCGGAGCCTCACTGACCGAGATCTCGCGTGTGGCCACCAGCTGCTGCTCATGTTCTACCGCGGAGTGTATCGTGAGCCGATAGGAGCCGGTGGGCAGCCTCAAGCGAAACGCGCCGTCTGGATACTCGTTGACGGGCGCGTCGAGGGGTTCGCCGTCTTTGGTTTTTACAGTGAAGCCGGCACCCTGACCGGTCATTCCGTTGATCGTGCCCGTGACTGGATAGAGCTTCTCCATCGCAGGGCTCGCGTTGGCTTCGACCTGTTCGCCGGGCATCAGCGTCAGGGCGCCGCGAATTTCGTCTCCCGTCAATGGCGGAAACGTAACGGGCATGAACGCAAGTGAGGAAGGTGTATCCACCAGGCCTTCGATGCGGAAGCCGGTGGCCAGGGAGTATTGGCCGGCCTGCAGTTCGGCAAAGCGAAACTGCCCCTCCACGTTGGTGGTGGTTCCCTGTATCGGGCGCCAACGCCTGAGCCCATTTTCCACGCGAAGCATAGTTAATTGGATAGGTAAATCCTGGATGGGCTGGCCGTTCTGATCGGTGATGGTTCCGAAGAGAATAGCCTCAGGTATCAGCTTCAACGTGATGGACTGGCCCTGCACCGGCGCTGCTTTGTCTTCTGGAAAGAATCCCGGCTTAGACACGAAAGCGTATGCAGGCTCTTCGCTCACATTGTCGAACTCGAAACGGCCATCATGATCGGTGAGCGCGGCCTGTTGGGCGCCCACCTGAACGCGTGCGCGTGCGATCGGCTCGCCGGTGACACTATTGACGACCTGCCCGCTCACCGTCTGCGATTGGGATGCTCTTTGTGGTCCCGCACTCAGCTGGCCGCTGCTGATCGTTGCGACCGTCACCAGCACCATAGACGGAAGCAGCCGGATCGTCCGGTTGAGGGTGGTCATGCGCGCCAGCCTGATACGTTAAGCAGGGTAGCACTTTTTAGACCCCTGGAAACAGATGGTTAGATGAACTAATTCTTAGTGCTGAGGATCTTCATCTTCTAATCTAAGAGAGTGGCATGATCCTGTCTCTTCACAACTCTTTGCAATTTATTGCGTTCTTGTAACACACTGCCGCAGCCGTACCTTTATTCTCGGTCCAGTGACTTAGCAGGTCACATTCTATGGAGGTCTACGTGAATAAGAGACTCTGTTCCATGCTCATCGTATTGGCTGTCGCCCCGGTCGCCCTGCACTCGCAAGAGCCGTCGGCCGCGTCTTCTAATCCGATCTCCGCCAGCGAAAAAGGATTTTACACAGTGGTGAGCGGCGAAGTCATTGCTGCTGCCGAGAAAATGCCGGAACAAAACTACTCGTTCAAGCCAACCCCGGAGGTACGCAGTTTCGGACAACTGGTCGGCCATGTTGCCGACGCTCAGTACTTCTTTTGCTCGACGGCAACAGGCGAAGCAAGTCCCATGAAAGACATCGAGAAAACCAAGACCTCTAAGGCCGATCTGGTGGCCGCATTGAAAGACGCCGTAGCTTTCTGCAATAAGGCCTACGCTGGTATGACCGATGCGCAGGGCAGCCAGACGGTCAAGTTTATGAACCACGACATGGCGAAGCTTGGGGTATTGTCCGTCAATACAGGCCACACCGATGAACACTACGGAAACATGGTCACCTATTTACGAATAAAGGGCATCGTTCCCCCGAGCAGCGAGAAACGCGGACAGATGTAGGAATAGGCGTTTCGAACACCAGCACTATGCGAAGGGTGCCTGGGTGGTAAGATGTTCGCCATCGAGGATGCCGAAGCATGTCCGCGCATGATCATGACCATCATCACGACCACCAGGTCGTTCCCTCCGATCCGGCGCTGCGAACCAAGGCACTGGAATCGTTGCTGGTGGAAAAAGGCCTGGTCGATCGGGCCGCATTGGATGCGTTGGTGGACGCCTACGAAAACAAGATTGGACCGCGCAACGGTGCTCGCGTAGTGGCGCGCGCCTGGGTGGATCCGGCATATAAGCAACGGCTGCTCGACAATGCCTCGGCGGCAATCGCTGAACTGGGCTATGGAGGGGCGCAGGGCGAACACATGGTCGTGCTCGAAAACGGTCCGGGCGTGCATAACCTGGTGGTTTGCACGCTCTGCTCCTGCTACCCCTGGCCAATCCTCGGTTTGCCACCCGTCTGGTACAAGTCCGCGCCGTATCGATCGCGCTCGGTGATCGATCCACGCGGTGTTTTGCGCGAATTTGGCCTGGAGTTGCCTCAGGACGTAGAGGTTCGAGTCTCCGACAGCACCGCGGAGGTCCGCTACCTCGTCTTGCCCGAAAGACCGGCTGGCACGGAAAACATGACCGAAGAGGAGCTTGTGGCCCTGGTCACACGGGATTCCATGATCGGGGTCTCCAAGGTCCCACCCCCTCCTGGAGTCCGGGCATGAACGGAATCCACGACATGGGCGGCATGCAGGATATGGGTCCGATCCAGCGCGAAGAGAACGAACCCGTATTTCACCAGCCTTGGGAAGGCCGCGTGTTTGCCATGAACCGCGCGATTGCAGCGTGGCGCAAGTGGAATATCGACGCAGGCCGTTACGCGATCGAACTTCTTCCCCCCGCTGATTATCTGCGCATGAGCTACTACGAGAAATGGCTAACCCGCAACCTGGAGTTGCTCGTGAAGTCGGGCTTGGTGACGCGCGAGGAGATCGAAACCGGCGAGCCCGCACCGGGATCGCAGAAGGCAGCTCCGCCCCTGACTGCCGCCGCCGTTTCCGCAATAGCCGGGCTCCGCGGTAATTTTATGCGCCCCGAAGCGGACGCCAAGGCTCGCTTCGAGCTGGGACAGCAGGTCCGCGCCCGGAATATGAATCCGCTGGGCCACACGCGCCTGCCCCGATATGCGAGAGGCAAGAAGGGCTCCATCGTTCGCTGCCACGGCGTCTTTGTATTCCCGGACACCAACGCACATTTCCTGGGCGAGCAACCGCAGCACCTGTATTCCGTTCGCTTTGCCGCGCGGGAGTTGTGGGGTGAGGACGCCTCGCCCCGCGATTCTGTTTACATCGATCTGTGGGATAGTTATCTCGATCATGCCTGAAATGCAATCCGATCACGACCGGCTCGCGTCTTTGCCCTCGCTCCCTCGCGACCAGGGCGGTCCAGTCTTTGCGGAGCCCTGGCAAGCCCAGGCCTTTGCGCTGGCGGTGAGGCTTTCCGCACAAGGCTACTTCACCTGGAAAGAGTGGGCAGCCGTGCTGGCCGATGAACTCAAGTCGGCAGCCGATCGTGGCCACCCGGACGACGGTTCCCGCTACTACGAACACTGGCTGGCTGCGCTCGAACGTCTCGTGACTGCGAAAGGACTCTCCGATCCAAACGAGATGCTGGCTCGCAAAGAAGCCTGGGCCGACGCCTATCGACACACCCCGCACGGAAAACCTGTCGATCTACCAAACCGATCCAGCTAGCCGGCCAAAAGGCGTCAGCGCCGTTGCTTAGCGTCGGAGACGGTCCTGGATTACCCTGCACGATTGAAAAGTCCCGTAGGGAAGACTGAAAAAATCAACGGGAAATGGTCCCGATTTCGGTTGGCGAATCTGGACAGCACCTGAAAGGCCGGGGAAGAGACAGTCGAACGAAGGGCACGGATTCGGCCGTGCCGTAAATGGCTGCGCGCTTGACGGCTTTAGCCGTTGAGGTACCCTGAGGTACGCTTTTCGACTCGTACGGGGCGAAGTCATCGCCTTCCTGCTGCGTTCGGCACAAACGCTTGGAAGAACGTACTTCTGGGGCTCAAGCCCTCATGAGTGCGAGTGCGGTGTGGCACGGCTAAACCCGTGCCCTTCCTTCAGACAGGCTCTTAATCGCTTGGGCTTTGTCCGGCCCCATCTTTCCCAGACCGATTATTTCGGCGGGATATGTTCTTGCTCCCGCGTTCAGGTGGCTGTTCTTACAGCGCTCCCTCATTTGGACGTGTCCAACCGTGGCGGTAACCGAGGGAGTAACTGCGAGAATAGCCCTCGTTGAGTAGAACGATCCAGGCGTGTTCATTTTTGGTCCCCCGAAACCGGTCAATCCGCCCGTTCTTTTGACCGTCTAACCATGCCTGATCGTTCATCGTCGTGTCCTCCCAGTTAGGTCTTCCCGATCATGTTCCGCCAGGACTAGAGCCAACAGCAATCACCATTAGGCTTAGGTTTCGCTGCTTTTCGGTGATTCTCTTACCCGTTGTGTGTATACGAATCAACGCGCATGGCCGTGGCCGGCGTTCTGGGTGAGTGGTAGGGCGATAATTCACCAATTGATCAGGATTTCGGAGATGAATTTACCGAGAACCCCGTTTTCACGGAGCTTCTCCAAGCAGAGGAACGCCAAGGTCCGGAAAGCCTGACGGAAACCCGTTTCCCGTGCCTTGCATCCAGGCTCAGTCAGCGTTGCGATCATGCAGAATCTTGGAAAGAGCCATTGCGAGTCCCTCATAAAGTGCTACAGCAAAGAAGACTACGGCGAGTGTGCCAAAAGTAGATACCGATAGCGGATGGTTCGGTGCCATATAGCGATCAAAGCGGCCTGATTCGTAGGTCAGGAAGGCGTCGCGCCCGTGTACACCCCACTTTGAATAGCTGTGACTAATGTAAGCCGCAAAAAGCAGTCCCAGAATAATGGCCGAAAGCACCTTGGTGAGCCTCAACTTGATCATTCGATCCCTTCACAACTACCAAAAATTCGAACTCGTCTAAACCCATCGGAATGTCTGGAGGCGGGCAAGTTACTCAAAATCCCGTTTCACAAGCATTGTACGGTCTGGTATGGGTGCGAGGAGCTTGTCCTCAGCGGCCTTCTACCAAGTATTTGTTTGGCACGTTTCTCAACGTCGTGTCGGTACCGTAGCTCCAGCGGTAGAGGTACTGTAGATTGCTATACACATCCTCCTCCCGCCGATGGAATTGCCGGTACAGTCCGCATTGAGCATAAGACACTGGGGTCACATCGTAGAGCACGGTCTCCCAACTCATAGACGCTCCCCAGAGGAGAGACTTCACTTTTACCTGGAGGTCCGCTCCTGCTTCTGCGAGAAGCTCCATCGCAGGGCGGCAATAATTGAGAATGCTGTTGACCGCATGGAAGATCGGGGTCTGGCCACCCATCCCATCCGAGTTGCAGGAAGCAACGGCGTTTACGTCCGCGCCGTTCTCTATCAACACCCGAGCGCAATTTACGGAGTTGAACTCAGCACAGACGTGAAGGGCGGTGACGCCCCGGCAGGATGTGAACGCCCCCAGGAAATCCAGTTGCTGATGGAGCCGTTGGGGAAATTCCGTAAGAAGGCTGCGCAACGTTGAGGCATCGTCCAGAAGCACCGCTTGAACCAGAGGGTCATCAATTGCGGCTCCAGCATCGAGCATGACTCGGAGACAGTCCGCAAAGCGAGAAGAACGAAGGTACGCCTCGATGAGGTGATCAATCGGCTTGCGCCCGTTAATCGGGGCGTGAGGGCTAATGCCAGTAGCGAGCGCCTCTCTGATGCCTTCGGCGGAGTGAACCTCGAATGCTCCAAGCAGCTCGGAATTGGGCATGATTCCTCCAATCCGGATCAGTATGCGGCCTACCCAGGATGTGAGCAAGCAAAGAGAGGCCAGCGCAGTACGTACCTTGGTGGGTCTATCTCAGGCTGCACCTATGCGGAGTCCCTAGAAAGTCGGGTTCTCGGTAACTTCCCCGGCTGGAGGCGTCAGAACGAGCGATTTACCGAAAAACCCGTTTACAAGGAACTCCTTCCAAACTCCATGACATCGAAGGCTGCATTATTTCGGATTGGCGAGAATCCTCACTGAATCCGGGAATTCCCCGCGCTTCGCGCATTCGGAGTGTTGAGCAGGTCTTCTAATTGTTACGCTTCTCCGGCTTCGGCGCGAAGTATCCGCGTCGCGTCTGAACTGTCGTCCCCTCTCGATCAACCTTTACTTTAAGGGGATGATAGCTGCCGTTTGCCTTCACGCCATCGAGAGGAAGTTCGAGCATGTAGACGACTTCTGGTGCTTGCGTGATGAACTTGAATCCTGCATCAAGGTTGTTGTTGTTGTGAAAGAAAGTTCCACCTGTTCCGTCGGCGAGTTCTCCCATCACCCGCTCCTCGATGCTCGAGGAGTTTTGACGGTACTCCAGGACCTTTGCTGGACTTCTTCCTCGCATGTCATCGCTGGCGGTAAGGGAGGTGGTATATACCCCGCGTGCATCAATTGCGTTGATAGTCACATTCGACTGCGCTGCGAGATCCAGCAACTGCGACTCTGCGTATCGCGCCCCCTCCTCGATCGGAAGGAATCCATCGGAAACCAGGAGAAGTGAGTGCTGTCCCGGCAGCGTGCTCATCCTACGCACAATCTCTCTGAGAGTTGCAAAGGTTTCCAATATATCCTGGCTGCCAAGAGCCAATGCATGTCTCGCTGCAGAATAGGCGAATCTCTCGGCTGCATCTTGAGGGGTTCGAGGGTCGCAAACCTGCATGATTTGGCTCACGACATCCTCCAGTGCTTCCTTGTTGTGCTTGTTTTCGATCAGATCTGCCTGGTAATAGCTAATCTTGGGACAGTCGGCTATGTCGGTTCGGTTGATACCTTCCGGCCGTACGCTTACGATCGCATCCTGCAGCTTAGCGCGGTCGCGCGTCAGGCCGCTGTTGATCTTTCCCGATGTGGACACCACTGCAGCAACATCCGAGCCGCTCAATACCCCGTCCAAAACTTTCGAAGCCGCCTTCTGCACATAGGTCGTATCTTCGTAGGTCAGGTGCAAGTCGTCGAACATCATCACAGTAACGCGCTCTGGCAGGATGGACGATTGTGTTGCTTGGTTAGCCATTACTTGCGGCTTGCCGTCGACTTCGGCGCCGGTTGGGAACTGGCTTCCGCTCGAACCATGTTTCTCCAGGTTGAATGCAGAGATCGATCGGATCTTGCCTTCGTCCAGCACTTGAAAGTCTTCTTTCTTCAGACCTGCGACCGTGCGGCCCTGCTTGTCGCGTACCACGACGGGCAACAACACCCGGTTAACATTGACGTCAATCGGAGGGGCACTGTACTGCGGTTCGGCCTTCGAGATGGACGACAGCGGCGACGGAGAAATTGGTCCTGGTTGGCTGGGGGTTATGGTTGCCGGGGCTGATGCGGTGAGAATTGGGGTTGCTGCTTGCGGCCGTTGGGACATGGAGCCGGCTTCGTCACTTGCGGCAGTTTGTTCCGTGTTCTCTACCTTCGCAACCGGAACAGTCGCGAGGACGCCGTGGGGGCCTTGACGGATGGGGTTGCCGCCTGCTGCGGCAGAGATTGGGTAGATGCGGTTTCGAGAGGCGACTTCTCCCCGGCGGCAGGGGAAGCCTGGACTTTAGGTGCGTTTTCCGTACCAGATGGCGCCGGCACGACTGCTGCCGCAGACTGCTCGGTGAGAATTCGCGACGTAGAAGCGAACATGTGGTAGTCGGTGAAAAGGTTCTCATTTAGCCACTCGGTCGCAGCGCCTTTAAGACTTGCATTGACGGTGGCCGGCGCAGACGCGAGTGCCAGACTCCGCACCGGGCATATCACCGTTTTGTTTGCAATGCGAACCGGGCCATAGTCCACGAGAATCGCAATGCGTTCAAATGGCCGAATCCCCTTTCAAATCGGCGACCAGCGTCACACGAACGATTGTCCCCGTAGCTGGATCGACCCACAAAGATCCTTTGTAGCCGGGTCTGTTGTGAACGATCGCAGTCGAGAACCTTGCAGACATCCCCCCGTCGGAAGCCCACCGAGTGGAAGCAGTATTATGCTGAATTTGTTCGACGGGAGTATTGATCTCATAGTGCGATGCTGTCTTGGGAACCTCATATTGAAATATGGCTACCACGCCTGCGGCAGTGTTTTCCCAGTGACTCCATTCGATCTTCCCTTCACTGGAATCACTCAGAATGATCAAGAGTAGAGATCCAAATTCGCCCCAGGTCGTAAGCCCAACCGGGGCCAGCGAGGAAGCTACCCCGGTGCGTGTCAATGGACTCTCTTTTTCGTTCCGAACGGAAACCTCTGCTTTCGAAGAGCCGATCGAGTGCAGCCCGATGCGCTGGGGATACCCCGCGTTCGTCACTTGCTGGGGACTGTCGTCGAAGCTGAAGGTGGTTCGCGTGGCGAGCAGGTTGGGCAGATTCGGTAGTGTCTTGAGTACAAACTTTTTGCCGGCCTGCAGCAACTGCTGTTGCGTGGCGGCGTCGGGTGCGGGCGTGGCTGGCAATTCGTTCGCAGGCGGATCAAGAAAAGACGACCTATCTGCCAGCAGAAGCAGTGCCATTGCTGGTTGGGAGCCGCCCGCGAATTGTTTGCTCAATTCGGCCCAGCGCTAAATCGGTAAGCCGCTCTGAGAGTTCCACGTCACTGATTTTTCGCGCGATTTCAATGTCGGACTTGTGCGCGGCCTTCTCCGTGCTCAGCATTTGCTCGAGCTGCGCAACCGTCATTCGCTTTGCTGCCCATGATGGGACTGCAATTACGGGCAGCAAAGCCGCAATCAGGATCCATCGCATACCACAACCCCATTTCCCCACTGCGCGGCGCGTGAGTGGATGAAATCTACAATCAAGAAAGCATACGCTCAATCCCATTGAGGTCGCTGTTCTGTCGATTCCGGACTGCGGATCGTTGGCGAGGGACTGTCATGCATCCGTTACTGCCAAAAGTGACCGACAATCCAGGACCTATGCGTTTCCGGAATCTAGTGTAGTGCGTCCCACAGATGGGCCTTTATCTCATCGGATGATCCTGTGTCGGCTCTTAGCCGGTAAGCCGTGCTTTTCAATCTACATCGCGCCGAGTCCCGTCAGGGACGACCGATCGTAGCCCAGGATGGAGTGCGCAGCACGGAATCCTGGGTAGCTATAGCAAGATGATCTAGCCCGTAGGGGCGGCACACGGTGAATTGCGGGGCATGGTCATCTGAATTCCGTCCCATACTTAAGGGCTATCTCCCGGATCTGCTCCCGGGTGAACTTCTTTGGCGGTACGCCGGGCGGATTGCAGGTCTCACGAAAAAAGCCGTCCAGACCGGCAGGCGACATAAGCCAGAGTAGGAGCAGTTCGTGATCGGGATTCGCAAACCCATGCCACGAGTTTCTTGGAATGAATATCGTTCCGCCCTTCTCAAAAGGGTGAGGCACATCGTTCAGCGTGACAACCCCACTGCCTTCCAGAACGTAGAAGGCTTCATCCATCTTTAAGTGTCGGTGAATCGGAATGCCTGCACCGATCGTCACTTGCTGGGTGCCCAAGGCGAGATTGTCCCACCCTGTGGCTGAGCCGGCCTTGATAAAGATCTGGCCATGGTCGCGAAAATGAACGAGATGTTCGCCTTCTTGAGCGCCGAGTACATATCCCTGTGGTGGCGCATGCTGAGCCGGGTTCATGCCTTGCGCCCATACTTGGCTGACGCCAAGCCCCGCCAACCCGTACAGGAAGCTTCGGCGTTTTTGCTCTTTTGAGTACATGACGATCCTCCTCTGCGGTGCGTGGAGCAATGATTCAAGATGTTGCCTGACCTTGCACAACGTAAAAGTGAACAGTAAACACGAGCGCTTGCAAAGTCGCTTGTCTTTACCGATTCTTCCATGCAACGGTATATTGGCCGGCCTGGGAATGGAGATCCTGCCCAAGTCCGTCTGCTCGCCGCAAGGGAGTATATTCTCCAATTATCTGCGCAATGCGTCACTTCGGGATCATCTGCCGCCTCCTGGCCCTCACGCTCTTTGCTGATGCGACGAGTTCACAAACAAGACCCGCCGCCGTACAGAGCGTGCCCCCTGCGACGTTCAATGTCGCTGTCGACGAAGTCAGCCTTACCTTTCATGCGGCCGATCAACAAGGTCTGCCCGTCACTGCTCTAAAGCCGAGTGACCTGATCATTTACGACAATTACAAGTTGCCCCGCAAAATTCTTGCCTTCCAGGCCCTGCGGGATGCGCCCATCCGCGCCGGTATTCTCCTTGATACCAGCGTTTCTATGGAGGGGTTCGTTGCTCGTGACCGCGCAGTTTCCAGCCAGTACGTTGAGCGGTGGTTCCGGCCAAAGACCGATCTCGCCTTCATCGAATACTTCGGCTACATCCCGCGAATTGTCCAACCGTGGACCGGCAACCAGACTGCTCTCGCGCGCGGAATCAGCGAGGCTACAGTCGGCCACGCCAACCCCCGAGGTGGAACGGCCATCTTCGACACTGTCTTTAGCGCGTGTCTTTACCAGTTCGGCAAAACGGATCATCCCGTTACCGGAAATTTCATCTTGCTCTTTACCGATGGTGAAGACAACACCAGCCACGTGGATCTCAAGGGTGTCGTCGACGTCTGTCAGCGTACCAATACTGCAATCTACGCCTTTTACCCCGAACCCAGCGAACGTTCCTCCCCGGGCCCGAGGAACCTGGCGCTACTGACGTCGCAGACTGGCGGACGATTGTTCCACCTCGACGATGCGGGAGCCGGAATCTTTAACGACCTGAACACCATCGAGTCAGAACTCCGCAACCAATATTGGATGGTTTATAGGCCCGCAGAGCTTAGGCACGATGGGCGGTTCCACCAAATCTACGTGGGAATTTCCAGCCCATCAGACAAAGTCACCATCGATGTTCGTTCCGGATACTACGCTCCGGACCATTGAATTCATTCGAGCGAGACCGGCCCTACTCCCCTCGGAGAGTCTGGATGGGGATCTACGGAAACGGCGCGGCGAGCGGGCAATGCCGATGAGGCCAGTTGATGGAGGTGCAGTTCACGCCCGGGGAGTAGAATTTGCGCGAGGGGGCATTATGGGTAGCCAGCGCATGATCCGGGTGCTTACGGTAGACGATCATCCTCTTTTGAGGGGTGGAATTTCTGGAGCGATCAACGCTCAGCCCGACATGACCGTAGTGGCTGAGGCGACCGATGGCGACGAGGCGGTCGTCTGCTTTCGAGCTCACCATCCCGACATCACGCTGATGGATTTGCGCATGCCCAAGGCAAATGGAATTGACGCTATCACCGCGATTCGCAAGGAGTGGCCTTCGGCTCGCATCATCGTCCTGACCACGTACGGGGGAGACGTGCAGGCCTTGCGCGCCTTCAAGGCGGGAGCTTCCGGCTATCTGCTGAAGAGTATGTTGCGTACCGAGTTAGTGGACACCATACGTCTGGTTCACGCAGGCCATCGTCGCATTCCTCAGGAAATCGCAGTGGAAATGGCCCAGCACGTTGCGGATGACGCACTCACCAGCCGAGAGCTGGAAACCCTTCGCGGTGTTGCCAGTGGCAGCTCAAACAAGATTATTGCTGAGTCTCTTGGCATCTCTGAGCACACCGTCAAGGGCCATCTCAAGAGCATTCTCTCCAAGCTCGACGCCAGCGATCGTACCCACGCTGTCATGATCGCCTTGAAGCGTGGTTTCCTGGACATGTAAACGCTGGGACCGCGGGGGAATTCCCGGTCACATTGTCCAATCTAATCCGTCTCCGTTTCAATCGGTTGATTACTCACCGCCATGGTTTGCAGAACCTGAAGGTCAGCCTGAACCTGTGCCCAATCCTTCGCGTTCTTCCTGGTGTAGATAGGGGCATTGGGATCGGCGTAATAATTCTGGATGTCCGCCTTAAGGCCTGGCGGAATCGTATGGTGAGGATCGGCAACCAGCAAATGAAGCAGCTTGGCGTAGGTCTGATCCGTCAACCGGTAACCTCCAGGACGAACCGGGATCCCGGTATCCAAATCGCGGTTGGGAAGCGTCTGGTGGGACGTTCGAAACCGCGCCAATGTGGATCCAAGAAGATCCGTAGACCGGTTAACACTGCGAACATACTCCTGTTCGGTATCCTGGTTCGGGATCTTGACCGCTACCAGCTTGAGTGGACCTATTTTAGGCAGGACAAAGATAATTCCGGCGAGCGTGTAAGTCCCAATGCCCGCCTTCTTGCGGTACTGATCCCAATTGTTCTCCGCGGCCACTCGTGCCACTTCAGAGGACAGCTTTTGCATGTCAGGGGTCATCGGGTCAGGCGGCACATGGCGGCGATGCAGGAGAGTCACTGCGTACGCAATGCGCGGAATAAAGCTCCGTACTGCGAAACGAAATCCCCTGACGTTCACCCGCCTCGCTCGTGCTTTCGAAAAGTCCGCGCTCAGCCCGTACGTATCGTAAAACGCCGCCGCCAGTTGTTGCGTCGGCACGTTGAGTCCGATGTGCCTGACGTAGTGAACCGGCGCTAACCGGTGGTGCGCAATCTCGTTGATGTCGAAGCCGAACTCTGTCCTCACGTGCGCGGATTCGCCTTCGCTAAACGTAACCTCCGGTCCATATTTCGCCGCAAGCTTGGGAAAATCCACGGCCACTGCCCGGTTGGTCGCCTGCGAGTGGCCGATATTATCGCCCACGTAGTGGGAGAGCGCCCCCACGGCAAAGGCAAGCTGGTTCGCATCCTTGGCATCACGGAAAAGGTGAACGATGAAGTCGCCGGTCCGGACATAATGCGTCAGGTCGGATAAGAAAGGGTCGCCGAAGGGATAGTAACCCACATCCTGAACCACGCACCCGGCATAGGCGTATGAGCGCGCCTCCTCTAACTGCGCATCGGTGATCTTTGGGTACCGGCCGCGCAGCAGGGGCACGATCGAACTCTTCCACGTCAGGTCAATCAACTGCTCGTGGGTGAGCAGGGAGTATGCCCCGGAGGGCTGACACGCCAAAAGTACGCACAAGACAAGGGCGCAGACCCGGAAGAGATTACCCATCTCCTCAGTATCGCAGAATCCGGGAAAACTGAACCTTGGCTGTCTTCCAGCAGAATCCGTCGCGCGCGGCCGATGGCCTGGCCAAAGAAAGCAAGAATCCCACATAATACGGCCATGCGCATCCTGGTAATTGGCGCTGGCGCCGTCGGTGGCTATTTCGGTGGCCGTCTAGCCGAAGCTGGAAGGAATGTGACCTTCCTTATCCGTAGCCGCCAGGCAGAAACGATACACAAACACGGTTTGCGCATCGTAAGTCCCCACGGAAACGCGACTCTACAACCCAAGCTGATCCTGGCCGATGAGATCGCAGGTTCTTACGAACTGATCATCCTCTGCGTCAAAGCGTACTCTTTGACGGGAGCAATGAACGACTTCGCCGCTGCAGTAGGACCGAACACCACCATTCTTCCGCTATTGAACGGGATGCGTCACCTCGAGCTTCTCGCCGGACGATTCGGAGAAGACAGCGTGATCGGGGGAGCTTGCTTCATTGCCGCGGAGGTTGACGCCGAGGGACGCATCGTACAACTGACAGACATTCACCGGCTGGTCTATGGAGAGCGCAAAGGGGGCAATTCTCCCCGGATCGATGCTCTCAAAGCCATCCATGGAGCGTCGTTCGAGGCCAGAGCGTCCGAAAACATCCTTCAGGACATGTGGGAGAAGTGGGTACTGCTGGCCAGTCTGGGTGCGGCGACCTGCCTCATGCGCGGCAACATCGGAGAGATAGAAGCGATACCCGGCGGCGCCGATCTCGCGCGGGCAATTCTCGGCGAATGCAGCGCAATCTCCGCCGCGTATGGTTACGTCCCGGGCGCGACCTTCCTGGCGTGGACGGAAAAGATGCTGACCACTCCCCGCTCGACCCTAACCTCATCCATGTATCGCGACATGAGCAAGAACGCCCTTGTCGAGGTGGATCAAATCCTCGGTGACCTGCTGGAGCGAGGACGGAAGTTTGCTGTAACCACGCCGTTGCTCGAGGCGGCCTACGCCAACCTGCGTATATACCAAGCCAGGCTATCGGCTAGCCCACGGTTTGCTTCAACCCACTGAGTGATGTCAAATAAATCGCTGCCTGCCCGTCATCGACTTCAACAAGCAGGCAGCGATCAAGAGCCCAATGAGTGGGTCTCCTCCGTTCTAGCTGCATCCCATCGTAATCAACCCCGAAGGAACGTTAGCAGTGCACAACCATCGCGGGAAGAGCGGGTCGTGGACCGATCCGGAAGAAGGTCTTTGATAGCCAAAGGCCTTAACGGATGACGTTCTCGGCACAAAGTTGTTGATGACCGAGACATGCAGCTGGGTACGTTCGCCGTGCCCCCGCATTGTGGTGCGCCCGGCGTAACGGGGTTTGTGAAGTTTGGAAACGACCCCGACGATATTGCTCGATCGCATATGCGAAGGATCCGCTATCCCAGGAAAACTCGTTGTAGCCGTTGTACCCGTACAGGACGTTGCTGACAAATGAATCGGAGCCGTCCCCCTGGGAAACGTCTGCGGCATAAATAGGGTGCCCACCGCATCCTGTCGCGCTTCTGGTGGAAATCAGGTTGCCGGACAAACTGTACATCCTTGCTTACCTTCACAGCTACGTCTCCACAGCCTAACCCTGATTGGTGAGGGTCAGTGAGGTTTCCCCAACTCGTATTTTGCTTGACATAGATAGGCGCATTGGAAGAGCCGGCGGCATTGTTGAAGACCTCGATCCCTCTACCTCCGTTGCCCACAAGGATGTTATTGGCAGCGACTGCCTGAGCCGTATACGGCGAGCGAAGGCCCACCCTGCGACCCATCGAAGCTATCGAAGATGATTCCTTCACCATCTGTCGGAGCCCCGCCCGCACATTGGCTAGGTTCCATATTGCCGTAAGCAAAGTTCCCCGCCACGTAGATATGGGTGCCCGCCGCCGAATCCGACTGAATTGGCTGATAAAACAGATATTCCGCTTGTGCAGCTGTGATTTCCCTGTGCGGCATTGTAAGCGATACTTCCTACAACGGTGAAGTAGTCAACTCCGGTAGAGCCATGGTTCACGATAGCGAATCCACCTTGCGAACAACCGTTCGCTATATCGTTAGCGAAGATGATGTGATGGATTTCGGTCGGTGTGACCACTTGGGTTCGGCGATGAAGCATGTTCCGTAGGTGTCGGATGCGCTCGTGGTGACTTCCCAGCCCGATACTCCCCAGTAGCTTGCGTCCACCCACATGCCCATATTGGAACTGCTGCTGATTTTGCAACCGTCAAAGGTCGCGCAAGTGAGCCAAGCAACACTATTCCCCGCCGGGCAGTTAACATGCCCCCACTTGCCGGTATAAAAATTGCTTGCTGAGTAACTTGTGCTTGGCGTTGCTACGATCATGTCGCCGCAATTCAATGAGTGGTTTGGTGATACCCAGGCGGCGCTGGCGGAGGTACCACTGTTGGAATCGCTGCCGTAAGGCGAAAGGTAGTAGGTACTTGCTTTCGCAAGAGACGAGCCGAATATCCAAAAGACCGCGGCGATGAGGATATACCAACCAGCTGTGCCGGCCTATCGTCAAAGCGATGAGGCCTGGTCTGCATAGGCGAATTCATGACGGTTGGAAAGTGGTGAGTTGGCGCCCTCCGAATATTTCGGGCGCGACGAGTCCTGTGCGTAAACTGAGCGCATCACTTGTCCTTTTGATTGAAGTGCCAAGGAATAATCTGCTGCGGCTTCAACCGCTACGAGTCGCAGTTTCGCCCGCAGATTGTCTATGTGATCCTGAAGAACGATTCATTGAGTATTGGTCATCATGCCGCGCCGGCCTGAATAAACGTAACTCTACTGTTCACGCGTGCGACCAACATCAATACGGTTACGATAGCAGAGCGGTATCGCAGGTCAAGAGGTCAAAGTTTTCATAGCGAAGCGCCAGCATTCGCGCCGTCTCGCGGGTCTGTGCTGATGAAAGAATTACTGGATCGCGAGGTATTACTTTCAATCGGGGTGCATCTTTCCACGATGCTCATTGTGGGAGCGACTCCCAGCGTGTAACTTTTCCTCTCGAGCGCCTGGCCGCTGATGTAAATATTCGTACGTTAACGAACGTAACCGTAGCCGAGGTGTTACCTCGACATTGGGCGACGAAAGGAAAACCTATTCTCGAGAACGCGGGGACAGCGATCGGTGCAGTGGCGTGTCTAGTTCGACATCGGAGGCCTTTGTTCGCAAGGAAAAGTGTCGTCGAAGACGCACAAGGGCTCTACTTTGCGGTTCCCGTCACGAATCGTAACTGTAGCTGTGTTTAGTACATGCCGCCGCCTACCTGCGCTCCGGCAGAGGCGCCACAGCTTGACTGCAATGGCCAAACTCATCGCAGGCGCGAACTCCAAAAAACACGTTGTCCTTCGAAATCGGAAGCGTAGCGATGTTCTTTTCGCTGGTCACCCCATACTTCTGCGCATCCGTCAGCGAATTGCCAGTCATTGGCAGTGGTCTCGCGCCAGACAATCTGATAACGAATCGCACCGCTGGCTGCGGAGGGAGGATCCCACTTGAGGGTGGTGTTGTTATCCAGGTTGGTCGTCACCACCCGCACATTCTCCGGCATCCCCGGCGAAGACGCCAACGTCGCCAGTGTCGCGATGTTCAGGCGAGCAACTTGCGCAATATATCCGAAGTCGTCGAACTTCAGCAGGTCGCCGTATTCAACCCCATTCTCTACCCGCACGTGTTGGTGCTGATGATTGTAGTTCTCCCGCCACTCGGTAAAACGAATTGCCGGAAAGCCCTCAGCACTAAACGAACTATGATCTCCCCCGCGCAGAAAGCGGTCGAGTCGAAGTTCCATGACTGCGGCAAATGCCTTGGTGTGCCCAGGCGCGGCGTGTCCACTCAGTCGGGGCGGCGCAAAGTACGTGCGGTCAGCCGCGAGAACTTCTCGCGCCAGTTGGCGTGAAGGAGTGTCGTTATCCATACCTAGCGTGAGCCACTGCTGGATCGTTTCGTGCGGAGCCGAAGGAAGGATTCCCTCGGAGAATACGCGGACCAGCGATTTATCCTGCAGCGAATCGCCAGGCGTCGTATCTCCGCCGACGATGTCATTGTTCAGCACACCTTCCAGTTGCCAGCCTTGCTCCTTTGCCAGTTTCGCCAGATGGCGGCTCCCATTCAAGCCTTGCTCTTCTCCGGCAACGCACACAAACACCAGCGTAGCTGGAAATTTCAGCCGGCTCAGCACTCGCGCCGCCTCCAGGCTCACCGCCGTGCCACTCGAGTCGTCATTCGCACCTGGCGCAGGGTCATGCGTATTCATCACATCGGTTTCTCGCGTGTCATAGTGCCCGGTGACCAGGTACATTCGCCGAGCGGCAGCTCGGGTCGGATCCGCGAAGCACCGCATACACATTGCGAATCGGGGTCGGTTTGGCGATGCGTGACCGGTAAGCGGCAAACCCTGCGAGCGGTTGCTCCACGAAAGAATCTTCTTTGACCTCCAGGCAGCCGCCGCACAGCCTGGCTGTAGCTTCCGAGCTGCGACTTCAGCCAGTCGGCCGCGGCCGACACCCCCGTTCCCGCAGCAAGGTCGCTCTCTGTGCTGGCAGTGGTGTTACGATTTTTGAACCCAACCAGCGTCTCGATGTTGGTCTTGATCTTCTCCGCTGAAACTTCTTGAAGTGCGGCCGCGATCTGCTTGTCGACCGGCGAGGCCGAAACCGGACTCCCTGCGACCTCGTAATCATGGCGTGGGCCGGCAGCCGAGGCCCGCTGGGCAAACATTGACGTGGACTGCGAAGCCGAGCAACCGAGCAGGACAAGAATCGTGTGCAGCAAAGGCACGAAACGACGGCGCATGGAATCCTTTCGTTGGGAGAGAATGAGCCAACAAGCCTGAAAAGTTCTTCAGGGCGTACCGGGAATGATATATCGACTGGCCGACAAACAGACCAGCGAAGGCGCCGGCCGTCTCACCGCCCGCTATGATGTTCCAGAGGCTCCTGCAAAGAAGTCACAACAGGAGCGGCGGACATCGTCAAGAGGTCAGGATCCATGAAGTTTCGTCCGAGTCCACCGTTGAAGCTTCTCCGCCGATTGGTTCGGTCGATCGAGGCCAACGGAGTTCGCGGGGCTATCGTCCACTCCATTCAACGATTGTTCCGGTCCCTCAAGAGCCATGGCCTGCGCGGTACTCTCAGTCGAGCTTTCATCAAGGCCCCGGTTGCCCCAGGCGTAGACGCGCCGGAGCCGCCTCATCCTTTCGACTTGCAGTACGGCACCGACACCGGCGGATATACTTCCAGCGCCGAGCTGCACGGAAACACGCTGTCCAGCTTGTACACCACTGCGTACTACGGCATTGCCCCATCAGCACTCTCGAGCGCGCTCTCCACTCTGCAAATCAACTACGGTGAATTCACGTTTGTGGATGTGGGCTGCGGCAAGGGAAGGGCGATCCTGGTTGCTGCCCAATTCCCATTTCGCCGCCTCTTAGGCGTGGAGATTGCTCCCGAGCTCTGCGTCGCTGCCCGTGCCAACCTCACCCTCAGGCCTGATTGGGCAAGCCGGGCCAGCATCCTCAATGAGGATGCAGCCTCTGTTACATATCCCGAAGGCCCGTTAGTTCTTCTCATGTTCCATCCCTTCCTGGCTCCGGTGCTTCGCCGGGTCCTTGCAAATCTGGAGACGCAGCTCCGCAACTCCCCCCGGACTACCTACTTGCTGTATGCTCGTAATCCGCGCTACACGCACGTGCTGGAAAAATTTCCATTTCTGCAGGAGTTATCGGAAACAGCGCATCCGCTCTCTTCCGAAGATGCCGCAGTCGATCGCTTTCGCCTGACCCATGAACAGTTCACCCTCTATTCAGCCAACCTGACGCGTTGAGCCGTCGCTTGCAGTTCCAACCGTCCCCAGGTTCCGAGACAACCGGATCTGAAACCATTTGCGCATCCAGGCATCCAATCCGGGTAACAGGACACCCGCCTCAGCGGGTGGACCACTTCCTGATGAAATTATGCTCGGCGAGGGCGTTTTCCCCATGGTGCGCGAAGGTCTCTCGGTGATTGCCCAATGACGGAGCCGCACCGTTGTGCCTGGGCAGAAAGCGATCCGCTACTGCGCGCTTACCACGATGAAGAATGGGGCGTTCCGCAGCACGACAGTCGCGCACTCTGGGAACTCCTGATGTTGGAGGGCTTTCAGGCCGGTCTCGCCTGGATCACCGTTTTGCGCAAGCGTGAAGCCTTCCGTAAGGCCTTTCACCATTTCGATCCAAAGAAGGTTGCAGCGTACACCAAGCCGGACATAACCCGGCTCCTTGATAACCCAGGCATCATTCGTTCCCGCGCCAAGATCGAAGCAACCATCGCCGGCGCACGCATCTACGAAGAAATGAGGCATGGCGGCGAGGACTTCTCTGCCTTCGTTTGGAAGTTGGCTGGGGGCAAACCAATTAAGAACAAGACAGGCGAGGTGCCGGCGAAGACGGAGCTCTCCGAAGCGATCTCGGCAGAGCTCAAAAAGCGCGGGTTCAAGTTTGTTGGCCCGGTCATCGTGTACGCCTGGATGCAGGCCTCCGGGATAGTGAACGATCACGCCCCGCGTTGTTTCCGGCGCAACCTTGAAAGAACGTAGCGTCTTTTCCCTCGTTTGATTTCCCCAGTACGGTCCTTGGTCGTACCCCAAAACAGATTTTGTCCGTTCACGGTTATTCGAGCGAAGCAGAACGACCGGCACTTTCGCTGCGCACATACTCACCGCTCTTCCCACCCGTCTTACGCACCAGGACAATCTCGCGAATGGCAATCGACTTATCCATCGCCTTGCACATGTCATAAATCGTCAACGCTGCCACGGCCGCTGCCGTCAGCGCCTCCATCTCCACGCCCGTGCCCGCCACCGTTGCAGCAGTACTACGGATCTCGATCCCCCCGGCGACCACGATCGCCGATACATCGATAAAGCTCAGCGGCAGCGGATGACACATAGGAATCAAGTCCGCCGTACGTTTGGCCGCCTGGATCCCGGCAAAGCGCGCCACCTCCAGCGGATTGCCCTTGGGATTCTGCGGCAACGCAGCCAGCACCGCGTCCGACAACACAACAAAGGCCGAAGCTTCCGCCTCTCGCCGGGTCGCCGGCTTGGCGCTCACGTCGACCATATGCGCCGACCCTTCCGCATCGTAATGCGAGAGCTTTTCCATGCTGTCGTTATGCTATAGCAGGATCGAGACCGTCTCACCAGCAACCAGCACCGGCTGGTCGGGAGGAACCACCAGGAAGCAATTGGAGCGGCTGGTGCTCGCAAGATCGCCCGATCCCTGCCAGGTGACAGCCTCCACCTTGCCATCCATCAACCGTGCCGGCAGGAAACGAGTCAGGCCGGTCTTTACCCGCACCTCGCCCACCAGGCGAGCCTGCGCGAATCGGGGTCCTCGTCCAACCTCCCCGCAAAGCGCTCCCAAGCAACGGCTCGACAAAAAGCAGGAACGTAACCATGGTCGACACAGGATTGCCTGGCAGTCCGAAAAAATACTGTTCTCCGATCCTTCCGAAAACAATGGGCTTGCCCGGCTGGATCAGCGCCCCGGTAAAAAAGAACTCCGCGCCCAGGGAAAGCAGAACCTCTTCCACCAGGTCGTACTTGCCCATGGAAACTCCGCCCGACAGTAGAACCAGGTCCGTTTCCAGCGCGATGCGGATCATGCTTTCCAGGTGCGCTCGCTCATCACGCGCAATGGCGAGCCGCACCGGCTCCGCTCCCGCGGCGAGAACCTGCGCCGCCAGTGAGTAGCTATTTGAGTTACGAATCTGCTGGCTCTGCGGCTGCTGGTTCACTTCAACCAATTCGTCGCCGGTGGCGACGATGGAAACCCGGGGGCGCCCAAACACGCTGAGCTTCCCCGCGCCGCAGGCAGCGGCGACGGCTACCTGCGCGGGCGAAATGCGCGTACCTCGAGGCACGACCACTGCTCCGGCTCGAGCCTCAGCTCCCATGGGAACGATGTTTTCGCCGGGCTGCATGCTGCGCCCAGAAGCGACGCGAAGCGTATCCCCATCCCGCAGAACGTGCTCCACCATCACCACGCAATCGGCCCCGGCGGGAACGGGCGCGCCGGTCATAATTTCAACTGCTTTTCCTGCGCTGACCTCGATCACCACCGCGTCACCGGCGCGTATCGATCCAATCACCTCCAGAGGTATGCCGGAGGCAACGTCAGCGGCGCGGCAGGCGAACCCATCCCGCGTGGAGCGGGGAAACGGCGGCTGATCCCGATCGGCCAGAATCGGCTCCGCCAGCACCCTGCCGAGAGTATCGAGCAAATCCGCAGACTGGGGGGCATGCCGCGCGACCAACCGGCCGGCATGGTCGCCGACAATCCCACTGGCCTCCGCATAACTCACCACCCTGGATGCCGCTTGAGTGTTCAGGAGATGTGCCTCCATAGAAGGAAAGGGACGCCAAGAAGCAGCGTCCCTTCAACGAGGTTTCGATCGCAGATCGAAATCAGTGCTTTTTGCCGGCGGAGTACTTGTTGTCGATCTTCTCCCCAATTTCCGCCAGGATCGACTTCGCCTCCGGTGCCATCGGACCGGTGGGGGCCAATTCAAGATACTTGTTATAAGCTTCCGCGGTACCCGGCGGCGCTACGATCTTTGAGGTCTTGGGGTCTACGGTCGCTTTGGAAATGAGCGCCTGTCCCTTCAGGTAGTAGGGGATTGCCTTCGTCGGGTCAGCGGCAATCGCCTTGTCCGCGGCGGCAATGGTTGCGTCGGTCTGCCCGGCGCGGCTGAGGACAATGGTCTCATTGGTGTAGAACATGCCCGCGTTTGCAGGTTGCAGCTTGGCTGCAGCGTCATAGGATGCCGCGGCGTCTGAGACTTTATTCGTGTTGGCGTAAACCTCACCCATCGCGTTGTCATCGGCTGCCTGGATTTCAGGATTGGGCTTCTTCGAGGCGGTATCGAGATCCATCGCCTTCTTCAGGGAAGTCGCCGCATCGTCGTACTTCTTCTGCCCGGTCTGGGCTATGCCTAGCTCCAGCCACAGGACCGCAGCGTCCGGCTTGATGGTCGTAGCCTGCTGCATCGCCGTAGCGGCGTCGTCATACTTCTTGGCCGAATTGGCTGCCCGCGCCTGCTTGAGCAGGTCGTTCAGTTTGCCGACGCTCTGGTTTTCCTTATTAATCTCCGCGTTCTTCGACTTGGCCTCTTCGAGCGCCTTGCGCTGCTCCGCAGGCAGCTTGCTTACGTAATCCGCTCGGCTCAGGTCGAAGTCCTGCAGGGTGTCCGTACCGGTTGAGAACTTCACATTGTCGAAGCGGTCAACTGCCTTCCCTGGGGTCGCGAACAGCGTGACGTAGTAGGTCCCGGGCTTGATGCCCTCGCCCTTGTAGTCGCCATTCGCATCGGTATTAAACGTATAGAGGGCAGTCTTGCCGTCGGTGCTAAGAACCACTTGGCCGTTGGCGATCGGAGCGTTGGCAGGATCTTGTACGTGTCCGTGAATTTTGGCCGTCGTGTCCTGGGCGCCTGCAAGAGCCGGAATTAGAAAAAGCGCGACGAGAGCGAGCCATAAACTTGGTTTCGAACGCATGATAGTTCTCCTCAAAGCGGGCAGCCGATGGCTCTCCCGCATAGCACGACAACGTTAAATGGAAGGCAAAAACAATTCAAGGCCGGAGCCTTCCAGCCCTGATCGACTTAGATGTATTTTTCCGCCAAACCGTTGAAAAAAGACCTTCAAATCGTAGAAAGCACCGCCTGCTGCTGCCACCAGCCGTCAAAAACCGCTAGGGCGCGCTGGCACTGCAGGCGATGCCGCTCCCGCTTGTCCCGGATCTGCTTCCGCTCCGACTCTTCCAGTGGCAGCAGCAGGTCAAACGTGATGTTGGCCGGCTGGAAGTCATCGGCCCGGGCATGAGTGATGTAGTGCACCAGCGAACCCAGGGCGGTGGGACGCGGGACGGGCTCCACCGGTTGCCCATGGGTCGTCTGGGCAGCGTACAAGCCGGCTAGCATACCGGTGGCGATGGATTCGGTATAACCCTCCACCCCTGAAAGCTGCCCGGCGATGAATATCCGGGGATGGTCGCGGAGCGTAAGCGCCTCGGTCAGCACACGGGGAGCATTGACGTACGTATTGCGATGAATCTGGCCGAAGCGCAGGAATTTGGCGTTCTCCAGGCCGGGAATGAGGCGCAGCACCCGTGCCTGCTCGCCAAATTTGAGGTGGTTCTGCAGCCCGACCAGGTTGTAGGAGTCGGCGCGCAGGTTCTCGCAGCGCAACTGCACCACCGCCCACGGAACCCTGCCGGTGCGGGGATCGCGCAGACCGACCGGTTTCATGGGGCCAAAGCGCAACGTCTCCCGGCCGCGCCGCGCCAGTTCCTCGATCGGCAGGCAGCCTTCAAAGTATTCGAGCTTCTCCCACTCCTTGCTTTCGACCGGTTCCGCGGAGACCAGCGCATCGTAGAAGCGCTCGTATTCCTCTTTCGACATGGGGCAGTTGATGTAATCGGCGGTGCCTTTGTCGTAGCGAGCGGCAAAGTAAACTCGCTCCATGTCGATCGAATCGGCTTCCACGATAGGGCTTATGGAGTCGTAGAAGGCCAGGTGGCCGCTACCCGTCAGCCGGGCAAGCTCAGAACAAAGCGACCCCGAGGTAAGAGGCCCCGTGGCGACGATCGTGAGTTGCTCGGGATCAAGCGCCGTCACCTCTTCCCGGTGAACAGTGATGCGGCTCTCCTGCTCGATGGCCCGAGCGACCAGTCGCGAGAACTCCACCCGGTCTACGGCCAGGGCGTGTCCTGCGGGCACCGCGCTCGCATCCGCGCAACTGAGCAGGGCGGACCCGGCACGGCGCATCTCCTGCTTCAGCAACCAGGGTGCGCTGTTTTCGCTCTCCGACTTGAGCGAGTTGGAGCAGACCAACTCGGCAAAATCGGCCGTTTGGTGCGCCGGCGTCGAGTGCAGGGTGCCGTCTACGACTGAGCGCATTTCGTACAGGTCGACGTCGCAGCCTCGGCGAGCCGCCATCAGCGCCGCTTCGGGGCCGGCCAACCCGCCCCCGATGACCGTAATCCGGGCTCGGCTCAACTGACTGGCTCCGGCGCCAGCTTGGCCAGTGAGCCAATGGCTTCGTCGTTCACCCGCATAATCCGCCACTCGTCGAGAAACTGCGCGCCCATACTCCGGTAGAAATCGATCGCGGTCTGGTTCCATTCCAGAACGTCCCATTGCAGCCGGACGCAGCCTTGCTCCGCGGCGCGTGCGGCGACCCTTGCCAGCAGCGCTTTGCCAATCCCATGGCCACGGAAGCGGGGCAGCACGAAAAGATCCTCCAGGTGGATCCCGGACCGTCCCCGCCAGGTGGAGTAGTTATAGAAGTAGAGCGCAAACCCGGCAGCTTCGCCGTGATCGTTCTCGGCGATCAGGCACTCGAAGCGCGGGTGTTCGCCAAAGCCGTCGCGCAGCAGATCGGCCTCGGTGGTCTTCACCGCATCGGGCTCCCGCTCGTAGGTGGCAAGAGCGCGGATAAGTTCCAAAATCAAAGGGATGTCGGCAGCTGTAGCAGGGCGGATAGAGTGCATGGTCGGAACTTCCAGTCTACAACGGTCTGAATTTGGGCAGCGGATCGGGGATTCTCGATCGCGGAAGCCCTTCGATTTCCGACGCGAGAAAAAAGGTAGGTACGGGCTTTAGCCCGTACATAAACGCAGCAAAAATCATTCGGCCTTTAGGCCCTGAGGCATGTTCTTCCTTTCTCTCTGAACCAAATCTTTCTTTTTCCGCAGCCTGTTGAGTCGGGCCAGTTTGGACAACACACCCTATCGATACACCCAACCTCTGCGGAAACGCGCGCACTTTCCGATAGCCACTGCTCTGATGCTCTGTATCAGGGAACGACTTTAGTCGGGCCGTACAGGGGCAAGGCAATGTAGCCCCTGAGGGCTAAAGCGCGTCCTATGTTTGGTTGATGTACGGGCTGAATAGCCTGCGTGAGAACCGGGATCTCCAAACCTAGTCCCGTAGGGACGTCGGAAGTTCAGACCTGTCCAAATTAGATTTTTTCAGCTTGCCAATCTAGACAAGGCACACCTATCGATACGGCCAACTCTGTGGGAATGCGCGCATTTTCCGATAACCACTGCTCTGTTGCTTTGTACTCAGGGCACGATTTAGATCGAGGCCGTACCGGCTCAACGGATGAGGGCTTTAGCCCCTGAGGTACGCTCTTCTGGACCTAATGGCGAATTAAGTCCCCTCTTTCCCGTCTCATTCACCAGTCAAGAACCAACTGATTTTGTGATCGACGCGATTCTGACGAAGACTCTGAAGCCGGCTAATCTCCATCGCCCTGGGCACGCGCGTGGTGTCGTCGCGCCTTCATGCGGTTACCGCAGGTCTTCATATCGCACCATCGCCGGGTATGATTCTTGCTCACATCGAGGAAGAGCCACCGGCACGTCGGGTCGCCGCAATCCTTGATCAGCTCCGCATCGCTCGATACCAGCAAATCCGAAGCCGCCTGGGCCAGCATCCACAACGGGATCTCCGCTTGCCGTTCCGCACCAGACCAGCTCCACTCCAGGTGCAACTTCCCAGTCATTAACCGGCGATGCAGGCTGGCGGCATGAAACTGTTTTTCCAGCACGCGAATCTGTCCAGCCGGAAGCCTGGTTCCATCGATCCTGCCGTAAAGCACCTTCGCGAGTGCTTCGCGCAATTCTGCCGTCGACGCTACCACCGACCGTGCTGCTTCTTCGCCTGCCGTACGTACGAGCTTTCTTGCCTGCTCTGCGGTCAACATCTGCAGTTGCGTGGTCAGGCGGAGCAGATCTTTATACGTAGGAATCAGATCGACGGTCTGCCCCGAAAAGCGAAAATCCAGGGTGTTCACCAACTCGAGCGCCGGGTGTCCAGCATGCAATTTGAAGGGTTCGGGCCCGCTCATGATGGTTGATTATAACCCTTAAAAATGTTTTTAGCGGTTACAGAAAAACGGATACAATGTAACCAGTCATGGCAGCGATAACGGTTAGTCCGGCGAAACAAAAAAGCGGCTTCGACGTGCGCGTAGTCCTCGCGTTCGCGGCTATTTACATCCTCTGGGGATCGACCTACCTGGCCATTCGAGTTGCCGTACAACAGGTGCCTCCCCTCTTTGCCGCGGGCATCCGCTTCTTTCTGGCTGGGACCCTGCTCTACGCCGTCATGCGCTTCTACCGGCGGCCGGCGCCAACAGGCAAGGAGTGGGGAACTTTGGCCGTGCTTGGCGTGTTGATGTTCGTGGTCACATATGGCGCCGTGTTCTGGGCGGAGCAGTACGTGCCTTCCGGCTTCACTTCGGTGCTCGAAGCGACGCTGCCGCTCATCACCATCGGACTAGAGGTCTTTGTTTTTCGCCAGCAGCGCTTCCGCTGGAGCCTTCTGGTCTCCATCGCGGTTGGGTTTGTGGGTGTTCTCCTGCTGCTGATGCACAATGCCCAGCATGTGCCTATCCTGCCCTGCATCGCGATCTTCGGGGGAGGAGTTGCCTGGTCGCTGGGAGCGGTGCTCACGCGTGCTCTGCCATTGCCCAGTTCCAAAGGGATCACCGCCGGCGCAGAGATGATGTTGGGCGGCGCGGTCCTGCTCATTCTTTCCGCATCGACCGGGGAGATGCACCCCTTCCCGCATCTTTCCGCTAAGGCCGTAGGTGCGCTCCTCTATCTGGTGGTGGCCGGCTCGCTGGTCGGCTTCAGCGCCTTCGTTTGGCTGCTTGGCCGCATGCCTGCGACCCGCGTAGCCAGCCACGCCTATATCAATCCCGTGGTGGCCGTAGCCCTGGGCTATTTCTTTGCCGGAGAAGTGGTGACCCCGCGCATGCTACTGGGCACCACCTTGATCGTCGCCAGCGTCGCACTCATTCTCGTCAAAGATAAAGCCGAAACCCCAGACCGGCGCGCTGACCTGGAAGAGGTCGCTTAGAGCAGTTGTAATCAATTGCCAAACTCGCTCAGCCGACCATCGTCTCGTCGATAAAGCACCAGCGCCAGTCTTCGCCCGGTTCGATCGACCGCATGATGGGGTGCGCGACCTCGTGGAAGTGCGCCGTCGCATGACGATTCTTTGACGAATCGCAGCACCCCACCTTCCCGCACTCCAGGCACATCCTCAGGTGCACCCAGCTGTCTCCGATCTTGAGACATTCCTCACAGCCCCTGGTATGCGGCTTGACCTTCTTCACATGTTCTTTTTCGTGGATACACTTTGCTACTCTCATGCAATCCTCTCTTGAGTGCGGTCACTGAACCTCAACATGATCCGATGCATGGGAAGGCACACATGATTCGCAGACCTCACTTCTGCGTTTTGGCCGCGGCTTCCGCTTGTGCCAGCATGCGATCGAGCGCTGCGCGGTCGAGAAATCGGCCGTTGATAACCACGGCATTGATCTTCTTTGTATTTTGAATGTTGTTGATCGGACTTGCGGCCAGCAGGACCATGTCGGCCAGCGCGCCGGGTTTCACCGAGCCGATATCCGTTCTGTCCAGGAAGCGGGCAGCGTTGGTGGTTGCTGTCTGCATCGCTTCCATTGGGCTGAATCCGGCTTCGACAAAGTTGGCCAGTTCGTCGTGCAAACTAAAGCCGGGGATGATGTAGATGCCAGGAGCGGAATCCGTGCCGGCAAGGAATGGCACCCCCGCACGATGCATGGCCCCCACCAGAGACATCTCCTGTGCAAATGATCGCTGCCGCAACGCCAACGGATCCTTCAGCAGCCCAGGCATCATCTGCTCCTTGAAACGCTGCCAGGTTACATCACGCCACGCTGCGGGAACGTACCGATCGAGCGGCTGGTGCTGCCAATCGAGTTGGTCGAGAAAGGTTCCGCCGCGTTCCCAAACCAGCGTGGGCACCTGCCAGACCTGGCGCTGGGCGAGCCGCGCTATCAACTTGTCGCACTTTTGCTGGTCGAAGTTATTGAGCAGCAGTTGCGTGTCAGCTTCACCCTTGATCGCCCGGTCTTCGACCGTGGAACAGCCCGCGGAGCTGCCCATCATGTGTTCAATGCTCTTCTGGCCGGCGGTGATGGCCTCATCGATGCGCACCGCATCGGGTACGTGGCCGACAAAGGGCAGGCCCTGTTTATGCGCCTCCGCTGCAGCGGCGAGGTAGGCGTCGTGGGGGATCAACGATTGCACTTTGATGAAATCGACCTGTTGAGCCTTGAGCGAATCGACCGCGCCTACCGCGTCTTCGGGTGTGGTCACGGGAACACTGCTGGGGAAGCGAAAGGTTTTTCCACCCGGCAGATAGCCATCGAGCATAGGTCCTGAAACCACCATCCGCGGACCGATCAGCTCGCCGCTCGCGATCTGTTTGCGCCACGCCAACAACACCGGAATATCTCCGCCCATATCGCGGACACCGGTGACGCCATTTGCCACCAGCAAAGGCAGGATGATTTCACGTCCGCCCGGAAACCAATCTCCAAAGGCCATGTGAACATGCATGTCCCATAAGCCAGGAATCAAAAATTGGCCTGATCCGTTGATGATCCGTGCGTGACCTGTCCGGTGGAAGCTTTTTGCGTCTGAAACGGCGGAAATGCGATTTCCGCTGATCGTCACGGCTCTATCTGACTCTAAGGATATGCCGGGGTTGATGACCGTTACGTGAAGGATAACGATAGAGGCTTGAGCGGACCTGGTCTGCGCCACACCAGGGTTGGAGAAGAACGAGCAGGCAAGCAGAAGCACGCTCAGGTGAGCGATCAACCGAACTTTCATAAGCAAACGTACTACGGACTCTCCGCCGGATAGTGAGGAATCAGCTAACGAAACAGGTATGGTTCGGAACCTGGAGGCAGCGCACAAGGCTGATCTGCTCTGGCCTTTGTGGAATCGCGAGGCCACGGTGGACGCAGGCCTCTCCCTTAGCCGTTGCTTTCAAGCCTGGTTCGCGAACCGAAGGATAAGGATCTGTTGTCAGATATCGTCGCGCCGCATGCGGTGAATTGAATGCCGGCGGTCGGCGCTGGCTGCTAGTGTAGTGCGTCACACAGATGGGCCTTTATCTCATCGGATGATCCTGTGTCGGCTCTTAGCTGGTAAGCCGTGCTTTTCAAGCTACATTGCGCCGAGTCCCGTTAGGGACGACCGATCGTAGCCCAGGATGGAGTGCGCAGCACGGAATCCTGGGTACCTATCGCAAAATGATCGAGCCCCGTAGGGGCGGCACACATCCTTGAGGGACGTCAGTCCCGATCGCAGCGGATACGGCAGCTGACATAATCGCCTTTATTACTGACGCACTACTCTAGTAGCGGCGCAGGAGCCGCGAGCCTAATTCACGGTTGGCCCGTTGCAGCTTCTCTTCAAACAGGATGCCGATGGAGAAAGGCCCGATAATGAGGCCCATAATACAAAACCAAGAACCGATCGAGTTCCACATTGTGCTTACTCCTTGCCCTTCTTCGACGAACGGCGATAGCGAATTCATCGACGATCCCATGAAAAAAAGGGTCGGGGAATAGCAAGAAAGGTGCACTACTTCTCCCTGGCGCGCACTTTGAACCAAATTGGGGACCCATGAAACCCAAAGGCAGCACGAATCTGATTTTCGAGGAAACGCTGAAAGGCAAAGTGCAGCTTAACCTGCCTATTTGTGAATAGGATGAACGTCGGCGGGGCAACCGCTGCCTGGGTCATATAGAAGATCCGCATTTTGTTGGCGGCGGGCACGGTGGCGCGCTGGAAGTCGATCTTTTCTAAAAAACGGTTCATCTGCCCGGTGGAGACGCGCTTGCGCCGCTCGGCCGCAACCTCCTTCACCAGCTTGAGCACGGTATGGATGTTCTTGCCTTCTGCCGCCGAGATAAATACCACCGGCGCATAGGCCAGGTATTTGAGCACCTTGCGTAGCTGCTCTTCGAAAATCCCCTTATCCGCCGGGGGCTTGCCGTCCGTGCGCCCGGTGGTCACCAGGTCCCATTTGTTGACGACCATAATCACGGAGCGGCCGCTCTCATGGGCGTACCCCCCGATGGTAGCGTCGTTTGAAGTCACTCCTTCGGTAGCGTCGATGACCAGCAGGGCGACGTCGGCCGCTTCGAGGTGGCGTCGCGCCATGACCACGGAGAGCTTCTCTGCCATCATTCTGGTTTTGCCCTTGCGCCGGATACCCGCGGTGTCGACAAAGCGCAGCAGACCGCCGTCGTATTCCATCACCTCGTCCACCGCGTCGCGCGTGGTTCCTGCAATGGGCGAGACGATCGCTCGCGAAGAACCGGTCAGGACATTCAACAGCGTGCTCTTGCCTACATTCGGCCGGCCGATGATGGCAATCGAGGTTTCGTGCTGCTGGAACTCACCATGGGTCCGATGCCTTGACTCGCCTTCCTCGGCCACTTCGGCTTCTACTTCGACCGGCGCGGCGGCGGGTTCTGCCTTGGGAAAAGTGGCGAAGACATGATCGAGAAGATCGCCGATGCCCACTCCGTGTTCTGCGGAGATGGGGAGGATTTCGCGAATCCCCAGCCGGCGGTACTCGGCGGTCTGTTCTTCCATCTTCTCCGTATCGATCTTGTTGACGGCCAACAGCAGCGGCTTCCCGCCGCGCAGGAGTATGCGCGCGAGGTCATAATCGGGAGCGGCCAGGGCCGTCCGCCCATCGACCACCATCACGATCGAGTCGGCCTCATCGAGCGCCGTGCGTGCCTGGCGAAAAATCTCCGAGGGAATCAACTCCGGGTCGTCGGGCAGGATGCCGCCCGTATCCACCACCCGTGCATTCTGGCCCGACCACTCAATTTCTCCATATATCCGGTCGCGGGTGATGCCTGGCTCGTCGCCCACAATCGAACGCCGCGAGCTGGTGAGACGGTTGAACAGTGTGGACTTACCTACGTTCGGCCTGCCCACGATGGCCAGGATCGGCCATGACGAGGTGTCAATCGCGACTTCGCGGTTGAAGGAGGGCGGCAGGGCGAGTGGATCGGGCAGCTCGGGTAACTCGACATCGATGCGCCCCATCGGCGTCTGGCTTTGCACCGGGCGTTTGCGGATCTTGCCCAGGCGCGCCGCAGCGCTGGCCTCGGCAGTTGCTTTCGCCGCTGCTTTACGCTTCACCTCAGCCCGCGAGTGCTCGCCCCGGGTTGCAGGTGTAGGACGCCGGGCGGCCTTGGCCACCGCGGCTCGCTTTCCTCTCAGGGAATGCGGTTTGGGCTTTCTGGCCTTGGTTCCTTTCACTGGCTTCATGATTTTCAGTCTTTCATACAACCGGAATCCGACCGTATAGACTTAGAGTTTTAACCGGGCTTTTTCCTTGTCGACCGCTACCATCTCCGCGCAGCCGCTGCCTTCGTTGCACGACTTCTTCGCCCCCGGAGGAATGCTCTCGCATTCCACGCTGCCTTATGAGTTCCGGCGGGGACAACTGGATATGGCCCGCGCGGTGGAGCGCAGCCTGCAGGAGAGCAAGCACCTGATCGTGGAGGCGGGTACCGGGACCGGCAAAACGCTGGCTTACCTGTTACCGGCTTTGCGCACCGGGCAGCGCGTCATCATCTCTACCGGCACCAAGAACCTGCAGGAACAGCTCTTTTTCCGTGACGTGCCCTTTCTTGAGTCATTGCTGGGACCGCTGCGCGTCTGCTACATGAAGGGCCGGGCAAATTACCTTTGCCGCAACAAGCTGTATGCCCTGCGCGACCAGCCGATTCTGAACGGCCTGGAGGAAATTGACCAGTTTCAGCAGATCGCGGCCTGGGAAAAGACCACCCTGACCGGGGATCGGGTGGAAATCGATGCGCTGCCCGAGGCGAGCCAGGTCTGGTCCAAGCTGGACGCGCGCAGTGAGGCCTGTCTGGGCCAAAACTGTCCCGATTATGAACGCTGCTTCATCACCGAGATGCGCCGGCGGGCCCTTGAAAGCGATGTGATCATCGTCAACCACCATCTCTTTTTTGCTGACCTGGCCATCAAGCAACAAGCCAAGGCGGCTCCCGACGCGGGCGTGCTGCCGGAGGCCGCTGCGGTCATCTTCGACGAGGCGCACGAGCTTGAAGATGTGGCCTCCAGCTATTTCGGTATCAGCCTCAGCAATGTCCGCGTCGAAGAGCTGGTGCGCGACGTGGAGACGGTGTTGCGTGCTCGCCAGTCCTACTCCTCCGCGCTGAAGGGCTGCGGCGACACGCTGCGGGAACGCACACGGATGTTCTTTGGCGCACTCCCGCGAGCGGGCGGTTTCCAGGGAGAAGGCCGCATGCCCTTTGAGCAGCGGGAACAATTCCTGGAAGAGCACGGCGATCTTTATCTGGCAGTGACCAATGCGTTGCACCGCATGGAGGGTGAACTGGAGCGGCTGCGCGGGGTGGAAGAGTCGCTGGGTTTGAAGAAGCGCGTAGCCGACATCCGCGAGCACCTGCGCTTTTTGCTGGAAGCGGAAAGTGTAAACACCGTCTTCTGGATCGAACGCCGAGGCGGCTCCGCGATGCGTCAGGGAGTCCGCAATACCTATTTGCAAGCCACGCCGATCGATGTTTCCGAGTTGCTTTCCGATCTGCTTTTTGAGCAATACCCCAGCGTGATTCTCACCTCGGCGACCTTGACTGTGCAGGGCGGCTTTGCTCACCTGAGAAAACGGCTTGGCTTGCGGGATGCGCGCGAGTTGGTGGTGCCTTCCCATTTCCGTTACGAAGAGCAGGCGCTGCTGTATCTACCGCCCGGCATGCCCGACCCGCGCGAGCCTACCTTCGCCGCGCAGGCGGCGCGCACCATCCAGCGGGTACTGGATATCACGCGCGGCCGGGCGTTCTGCTTGTTTACCAGCTATCAGCAGATGCGCGATCTTTACGAGCGGCTGCTGCCCGAGCTGGACTATCCCTGCCTGCTGCAGGGCACGGCCCCGCGCAAAGCCCTGCTGGAGGAGTTCCGCAATACTGAAAACGCCGTTCTCTTTGGGACTTCCTCGTTCTGGCAGGGCGTGGATGTGCAGGGAGAGCAGTTAAGCTGTGTCATTGTCGACCGGCTGCCATTCTCTGTGCCCACGGACCCGGTGGTCTCTGCGCGCATGCGAGCGGTTGCCGCGGCAGGGGCCAATCCGTTTTTTGACTACCAGGTGCCGGCGGCAGTGATCACGCTCAAACAGGGATTCGGAAGGCTGATCCGTTCGCTCGAAGATCGCGGCGTGCTGGTACTGCTCGACCCCCGGATCGAGCGGCAACGGTATGGCAAGGTTTTTCTGGAGAGCCTCCCGCCCTACCGGCTAACGCGGGATATTGGGGAAGTGGAAAAGTTTTTTGCAGGTTGAAAGAGAAAAAACATTCCCAGGAAGGGTTCGTAGAACCGCAGATCCCTCCACGGCACGCCGGGACAGGTCGGCTTCGCTCGGGATGACAAAAAGGAAAGGGCAACGGTCGAATTTGAGAGTGGTTGCTGGACTGAGGCTTTTTTCATCACCTTCGGGTGGGACGCACGCCCTGGACCACTCGGGATGACAAAAGGAGAGGGTTATTGCAAGGACAGGGCGATTGCTAAAGGAAAAGGCCTCTTCCGGCAACGGTCCTCTCCTTACAACAACCCTCTCCTTTTTGTCATCCCGAGCGAAGCCGACCTGTCCCGGCGTGCCGTGGAGGGATCTGCGGTTCTACGGACCTTTCCTGGAAATGTTTTTTCCCTTGATCCGTAGTTTCACTGCTCCCGCGGAGTGATCACCCAATGAAAGGCGCAATGTCCCGCAACCTCTACCTGCTGGCAGCTTCTCTGCTGCTGTTCTCGCTGATTTCCTGCGGGATGAGCTTTGTGCCCAACTCCCTCCAGCCTGGCCTGCCGGTCAACGGTTCCGTCTTGAAGACCATCGGACTGGTTTTTCTCTTAACCTCACTTCTCACCGGCTTGGCCGGCATGCTGACCGCCATGTTCGAGCAGGTAGAACGCCGGAGCCAGGAGCGCATGCGGCGCGAGCTCCAGGAAGATCTCTCCCGCCTCGGCCGCAACAAGCGCCGGAAGTGAACCAGCTACAATCAGTCAGGTAGAGGGCAACATAGGCCATGTACGAAGTAACCGTCGAATCGGGATTCTCCTCCGGACATTACCTGCGCAACTATCGCGGCAAGTGTGAGAATCCTCATGGCCACAATTACAAGGTTCGTCTGACGCTGCGGGGCAGGGAACTGGACCCCACCGGGCTGCTCCTGGACTTCAAGCTCCTCAAACAGGTGATGCGTCCCGTGATCGACCGCATCGACCACCAGATGCTCAATGACCTCGAACCCTTCACCGAGCTCAATCCATCGGCAGAAAACCTGGCGCGCTACTTTTACGATGAGACCAACCGCCAACTCAACGAGATGACCGGAGGCCGGGTCGCCGTCAAGGACTGCACCATCTGGGAGACGGACGCGACCACGGCGACTTACTACGAGTAATCTCGCTCTAGTTCGTAGTCGCTCCGCCGTGAAGATACTTGTCGAACGGGATCTCGAAGTAGAACAGCTCCTTGCCATCCGCGCTGCGCAGCATGCGCAGGTTCAGCTTGCCGCCCGCCAGCGGATTCGCCACGCCGTCCACATCGTAAAAGAGAAACCCGGCCCGTGTGGTGTGCGGCTCAACCGCCACCGCCGAGTACTCAAACTCATGAAAGTCCTGATCCACGTCTTTATTCTTGGAAGAGGACTTGTTCCCGATGCGCGGCAACGGACCGGGCAACTTGTAACCGCCGTCCGGGCGCTTGATGCCGCCGATGCGGCGCTCCACTTCCTCCGGCTCGGCGGCCGGAATCTTATCCCCGGCGGCAGTGATGAAGTTGATGCGCGCGTCGATCAGAGAGATAGGCTTGTCCCCGTTATTGGTAACAATGATGCGGATAGGCATAAAACCGTATTGCAGATATTTGAAGCGAAAGATCGAAGCTTTTTCCGGCGTATTGTAGGGTTCGGCGGCGATCGCCACCTGTTCGGCAGGATGCAGGTCGAACGACGGGTAGCTGGTCGCCACGCCCGCGGGCGGCGGTGCATGTTCCGCGGCGACGGCCCGGAACAACAATACCGGACACCAGAGCAGCACAGCGATCAGCCCTACAACAAGAACAGATCGGCGAAGCATTCCCGGGTTCGATTATGAGCTTTCGTGTCGTTGCGAGTAAAGAGGACTAGCCGGCCGTGACGCTCATCCTCTATACCTTCGCGTTGTTCGTGGCACTGGTGCTTGGCTTGCCCTACTGGCTGCTGGCCATGGCTACCAATGGAAAGTACCGGGAAGGGCTCAGCGAGCGCCTTGGCTGGGTACCCGGCCGGCTGCGGGACGGGGACGCACGAAAGACCATCTGGGTACATGCCGTCTCCGTGGGCGAGGTGCTGGCGGCCAGCCGGCTGGTGAACGAACTCAGTGCCTGCGCCCCGCAATACCGCGTGCTGTTATCTACGACCACCCGGACCGGACAAAGGTTAGCCCGGGAGCGCACCGGCGCCAACCACGCGTTTTACTTCCCGCTGGATTTTCCCTGGATCGTGCGCCGCTATCTTCGGGTCCTGGATCCGGTCCTGCTGGTGCTGGTGGAAACCGAACTGTGGCCTAATCTGTTAGCGGCGTGCCGTCAGAGTGGCATCCCGGTTGCGGTCGTCAATGGACGCATTTCCGATCGCTCCCTGCCGCGTTACCTGCGTTTGCGCAAACTCTGGGCGAAAATCTTAACGGGGGTCTCGATCTTCCTGGCGCAAAGCCAGGAGGATGTGAAGCGATTTAAAGCGATTGGTGCCCCTGCGAACCGCGTCTCGTTCGCGGGAAACCTGAAGTTCGATGTACGCAGCGCGGAGCCGGCCCAGATCACCACCACTCTGCGCGAAAAACTGCCCACGGGGACCCGCGTATTGGTGTGTGGCAGCACGCTCGAGGGCGAAGAAGAGATCCTGCTCGATGCTTTTCATCAGTTGCTCAAAACCATCCCGGACTGCGTGATGATCCTCGCCCCACGCCATCCGGAACGCTTCGGGCGCGTGGTCCAGCTGATGAAGAACCGCAAGGAGACTTGCGTGCGCCGCTCCAACTGGATGAAGCGTCCGGCAAAGATAAAGCCCGGCACCGTGATCCTGCTGGATTCGATCGGCGAGCTGGCATCGGTGTATGCACTGGCGTCGGTTGCCTTTGTCGGTGGGAGCCTGGTTCCGGCGGGCGGCCACAATCCGCTGGAGCCGGCGCAGTTTGCCGTACCTGTGGTGATGGGAAACCACTATGCCAACTTCCGCGCCATCATCGACACCTTGCTCCAGGCCGAGGCGTTGAAATTGGCCACCACGGAAACCCTGGTGCCGATGCTGGAGAATCTGCTCACCGATGAGGAGGCGGCCAATGCGCTTGGCGTGCGCGCGCTCGAAGTATTCCACCATGAGTCGGGCGCTACCGGCCGCGCCGTGACCGCCCTGCTCGGCTTGTTGCCCACCGCATGACGCCGCCCTTGCTGGCCCCACTGTCGTTGGTATATGGATCGGTCATTCGGGCTAGAAATGCCCGCTTTGACCGCACACCTCCACTGCGGCTGCGCTGGCCTGTGGTGAGCATCGGCAACCTCTCCGTGGGCGGCGCGGGCAAGACTCCCCTGGTGATCTGCCTGGCGCAGCTGCTGCAGCAGGAAGGCTACCGTCCCGATGTCCTTTCCCGCGGTTACGGACGATCCCGGCAGACCGTGGAGCGCGTGGACCCGGCCGGGAGCGCAGACCGATTTGGGGATGAACCCCTGCTCATCGCGCGTTCTACAGGAGTTCCGGTATACGTGGGCGCCAGCCGCTACCAGGCGGGCGTGCTGGCGGAAAGCGAACCCGGCAGCCCGGGCGTCCATCTACTGGATGATGGATTTCAGCATCGCGAACTGGCGCGGGACCTGGACATCGTGGTGATGCACCGCAGCGACTTGCAGCAGCGGCTGCTGCCGGCGGGAAGATTACGTGAGCCCCTGACGTCGCTGCGTCGTGCCGGGGTGGTCGTGCTTCGCCAGGAGGATGCGGAGCTCGAGTCGACTCTCCAGGTTTATACGCGGCCGGAATGCCGTTTCTGGCGCGTGCGCCGCATTCTTGCTTTGCCCAGCCCTGTGCAGCGTGCGATCGCCTTCTGCGCCGTCGCGCGGCCGGCCGAGTTTTTTGCCGGCCTGGCAGCGGCGGGAGCTGGCGTGGCGGAGCAGGTGCGCTTTCGCGATCACCATCCCTACACCATGGCAGATATCGAGCGCCTGGCGAAGCTCGGCAGCCGGGTCGGCTGTGACGCGTTTGTGACCACCGCCAAGGATGAAGTGAAGCTGGATGCGGCCATGCGCTTGCGGCTGAACACGGTTGCGCCGCTGCGCATAGCGGCGCTTACGGTCGAAATCGCAGACCAGAAGGCGGCTCTCGACGATATGAGAAAATCACTCATTGTCACCGCACGATGAGCAGATGCGCGTCCTGATTATGCGGCTGGGCGCGATGGGAGACATTCTGCATGCCCTGCCCGCGGTGGCTGCTCTCCGGCAGGCCCACCCGGAGTGGTATGTGGGGTGGGCAGTGGAGCCCCGTTGGAGCCCTCTGCTCCGTGCGGACGACGGTCAAATGCCCTTAGTGAATTGCATCCACCTGGTAAAAGCAAAGGACTGGGCTCGTTCCCCGTTGCAAACGCGAACGCTCCGGGAGATCGGTGCTCTGCGTCGCGGGCTGCGCGCCGAACATTACGATCTGTGCATCGATCTGCAGGGGGCTGTTCGTTCGGCTCTCGCCGGACGGTTGGCGGGGGCGCCGCGGATGATTGGAGAAGACCAGCCCCGCGAATGGGCCGCGCGCTGGCTCTTCGGCGAACGGGTACACACCCACGGTGTACACGTGATCGAGCAGGCGGTAGAGGTCTGTGCGGCCGCTGTAGGGCAACCGCTGTCCCCGGTTCTTCCTCCCCTTCCTGTGAACCGCGACGCGGAACTGTGGACGGACGGAGTGCTGCGCGATGTGGGCCATCGGCCGGTGGTTCTGCTCAGCCCGGGTGCGGGCTGGGGCGCAAAGCGCTGGCCTGCAGAGCGATATGGAGCGGTGGCAAGAGATCTGCACCAGCAGGGCTGCCTGGTCCTGGTGAATGCCGGTCCTGAGGAGCGGGCCATTGCGGCCGAGGTCGTGCGCGCCAGCGGGGATGTTGCCCAGGCGCCGGAGTTTACCCTGGAACGCCTCATTGCGCTCACCCGCCGGGTCTGCCTGGTCATCGCCGGCGACACCGGGCCGCTGCATCTGGCCTGTGCACTCGGCAAACCGGTCGTCGGCATCTACGGGCCCACCGATCCCGCCCGCAACGGTCCCTTCGGTGTGCCCTTTCGCGTACTCCGTCACCCCGAAAGCAAGCGCGACCACACCCGCCACGCCGAACCGGAAGCCGGCCTATTGACCATTACGCCGCAACAAGTACTCGAAGCCGCGAACGAGCTGCTGGCGGGAAAGCAATGAAAAACGCGGCCCTGAAATCTTTCCCCTCCACCAAACGACGGGTGCCCCACATCTCGCTCGTTTTTCGCGAGATGTGGGAGACCACTGCTCTCGACCAACGAAGTCTTGGCCGCACACACAAAAGGTTGAGGTTCGTGGCATCCCACTTCTCGCGAAAAACGAGCGAGATATGGGGCACCCGTCGTTCTGCGGAAGGGAAAGGCTTGAAAGAGCCATGCTGAACCGCTGGAGCAAAGTAGCGCGGCGCATTCGCGTGCCCGCAGGCTTTCTCTTCGCAGCTTTCTACCTGTGGAGAGCCCGCCCGAGTCCAACCTCGCTGGCTTGGAGTCTGCTACTGGTAATCCCCGGCCTGTTCCTGCGCGCCTACGCCTCAGGCTACGTAAAGAAGAACGCAGAGCTGACCATGACCGGACCCTACGCCTACACCCGCAATCCTCTCTACCTCGGCTCCATGATGATGGCCTTCGGTTTCGCCGCCGCATCGCGCAGCCTGTGGATCACCCTGCTGCTGGCGGTGCTGTTCGTCCTCATTTACGCGCCCACCATCTACAGCGAAGAACAATTCCTCCGCGGCACCTTCCCCGCTTTCGAAAGCTATGCCCAACGCGTACCCCGGCTCCTGCCCCGCCTCACACCTGCGAAATTCCCGGGAGACGGTAGCTTTTCCAGCACTCTCTACCGTCAGCACCGCGAGTACAATTCACTTCTAGGTGCCTGTGCCGTTTACGCTGTGCTGGTTGCTACTCTGTGGCTCCGCCATTGATTCAATTGGAGTGAGTGAACGGTGATACGGTGTCCGAAACTCGTGGTGCGGATGGTATGTTTTTGGGCATTGGCCGGCATCGCCCAATCGCCTCCGCCGCCTCTCCTCCCCCCAGCCGCAAATTTCTCCTTCCCGGCCAAACAGACTCTCAACTATGCCGTGGATTGGCGCGTGTTCCCCGCCGGCCAAGTCACCTTTCACCTGGAGCAGGCGGGAACCATGCAGCATGTGATCGCTACCGGGGAGTCGACCGGCGCCGTCAACCTGCTGTTCCGCGTCAACGACCGCTTTGAGTCTTACTTCAATCGAACCACCGGCTGCTCAGCCAGCTTTGCCAAGCAACTCCAGGAGGGCCGGCGCCAGGTCACCAGCACCCTGCGGTTTATGGATGGCAAGCAGGTACTGCAAGAGAAGAACCTGGTGTCCGGAACCAGCAAATCGCAGGAGGCGCCGATTCCGCCCTGCGTGACTGACCTGATGTCCGCGATCTTTTACGGCGGTTCGCAACCCCTGCAGCCCGGAGCGAGCTTTCACATGCCGGTGGCCGACGCCATGCGCGTCGTGGACGTGACCATGAAGGCCGAGGCTCGGGAACAGGTCGTGACCCTCGCTGGAACCTTTCAGACCATCCGGGTGCAGCCCATCGCCGACGCGGGCGTAGTGAAAAATCGAGGCAATATCTGGATCTGGTACACCGATGACGAACGTCACATGCCGGTGCAGATGCGCGCCAGGCTTTTCTGGGGGACCATCACCATGCGCCTGGTCAGCACGACGTCCAAATAACCCGCTACTGAATGCGGTAACGCTCCCGCATTAACCGCTGCAGCCTGGGTTTGTAGATGATGTTGTATGCCAGCTCTTTATCGGGAAACATGGCCAGCGCGGCTTTCTTGCTGTCGGCTACCAGTTCCGCGGCCTGATCCACTGTCAGGCTGCCGTCCTGGCTGATCACGGACATCACCATATCCATCATCATCTGCAGGCGGCGGATCTTGCGCTGCTCCTCCATCTTTTCCTGGGGGGATTGGGGAGCAGGTGGCGAATTGAGCGTGTGGTGGGAAGATTCCTCGTTGCGATCGGACTCGCTTGACCCCATGTAATAGCCCTTCCTCCGAGTTTACTCTCCTTGCTTTGTTGCGAATCCTATACCCGAACCGGCGGCAGGGAAATACAAAAAAGGTTTGGTTACCTTGCCGCCCAAGGCTCGGCGGTCACCGACGTTCCATTGAGATAAAAAGACGTGGCTCCCAGAGCGTCGGTGCGGAAGGTCCGGACATGATCGTCCTGCAGGCGCTGCAGGATTTCCAATTTGGGATGGCCATACGGATTGCGGTGGGCGACCGAGATGACGGCATACGTGGGCGACACCGCGGCCAGAAAGCGGGGCGTGGTCGACGTCTTGCTCCCATGATGGCCGATCTTCAGCAGGTCGGCGTGGAGCTCGCTCGGCGAGCATTTGCCGCTCACTGGCCGCTTGGGCATCGCCTTCCAGCAGCACCGAGGTCTTCCCGTAGGCCACGTGAAGCACCAGCGAGTCGTCATTGCTGGCGGCGGTGCCTGCCAGGTAATCGACGGCCGGGGCCAGGACATTCACTTGCGCGCCGCCGAAGGTAAAGCTGCTGCCGGCCGCCATCGCTTCCACGGGAATGGCGAGCCGGGCGGCTTCGGCCAGGAGAGCATTGTAGGCCGGGGTCTCCGGATTGGTCCCCACCCACAGCACCCGGGGTCGAAAGTTGCGCAGGATCGAAACCATTCCGCCCATGTGATCGCTGTGCGCGTGGGAGAGAGCCACGGCGTCCAGACGGCGGATGTTGCGTGACCAAAGGACCGGGGAAACTACGTCTTCCCCGATTTCAAAGTTGCCGCTGGGTCCCTGGGAGCCACCGCCGGTAGGACCGCCCGCGTCGATCAGCAGGGTTTTTCCCTCGGGGGAGATCAGCAGCAGCGAGTCTCCCTGGCCCACGTCGATGGCCGTCACCTCGAGCACGCCAGGATGGTAGGCAAGCGCGCGGGGATAGAAGACACACGCCGCCGAACAGGCCAGCGCAGCAATGGGAAAAACCACCGGGAAGCGGCTATTGCGCGCCGACCAAACGGCCAGGCCGATGAGCAGAATGCCGGCAACGATGGCCAGGGCGCCGGGATCGGGGATGCGGATATCGCCCGCGGCCATCCCGCTAAAGAGATGGACGATCCCGTTGATAGCGTGGAGCAGCGCTGCGGTTACCGTGCCGGGCACGATGGCCAGCGAGGGCCAGATTAACAAGACAGCAAACGTGAGCAGCGCGGAAGGCAGCGCCAGGCCGATGAGCGGCACCACCAGCAGGTTCACCGGCAAGCCGAGCGCCGTCACGCGATGGAAATAAATTGCCATGGGCAGAGACATGGCCAGTTCGATCAGCGCTGAGACCAGCAGCAGCTCGCAGATGCGCAGGAGGACGCGAACGAAAGCCGCGGGCACGGTCTGCGCCATTCGCCGGCCGAGGAACGGTTGCAGATGGGCGCCGATCAAGCGCAGCGTCACGCGAAACTGGGCCACCGGAGGCGGTAGCTCAGGATCGATCGCGATCAGGCTCAGGTTCTGCGTCGCGTGAAGGTAAGGCCCGAACGTGTGCTCGGCGATGGGGACTGCCACTCCACCGACGATCAACACCGAGAGCAGCGTCATCTGGAAGCTGGCTCCGGAAAGCGAACTGGGGTCCAGCGCAAGAAGGCAGAGGGCGGCGAAGCCGATGGCGTTGAGACTATTGCGTTCCCTGAAAAGCAAACGTGCCAGCAGGTACAGGGTCACCATCCAGAAGGACCGCTGCACCGGTTCTCCGAAGCCGGCCAGTAAGGCGTAGGCGAACGAGCAGGCAATGGTGACGGCTGTAGACCACATGCGAGGCAGCCGCAGCCATGCCGCCAGGGCGAAAATGCACCCGGCGAAGATCGCCAGGTGCATACCCGAGACCACCAGGAGATGAAAAGAGCCGGTACGTTCGAAGCCGACGCGGGCCTGGTGATCGAGGTAGGTGCGATCGCCCAGGATCATCGCGCTCAGCATGCCGGCGTCGGATTCGCTCAGCAGCATCCATCGCGGCAAGCGCGATGCAGTCGAGGAGGAGCCGGCAAACGCGATCAGGCGCTGGCTGCCCGCCTGTTGCACAGAATGCAGCCAGCAATGAAAACCGCCGTGCCCGCGGGTTGGTGTGAGCGTGAGTGCCGACGCTTTGAGCGAGCCCACGACGCCTGATGCCCTGTTGCCGCAGCCACGCGGTAGCATCCCACACGCCAGGGTCGAGATAGCGTTCGGGCAAGTGCATCGCCATCGTGGTTGCGATCTGATCTCCGCAGTGGATGGCAGGGAATGGTTGATTCGCGGGTGCGTAGGCGGTTGCGCGCAGTCCACCGGACACCGGCCGGCCATCCGCGAAAGCCACCCGCACATCGAAACTCTCGCTCTGTTCTTCCCGCACCGCGGCGCCGAAGGGCGAGGTGGACTCAGTGATGCGGATGGGTGTGGTCCGCGTGACTTCACCACGGATAGCCGTTGCCTCACCAGCGTCTGCGATGACGCTCAGTTGTGTTTGCGGATCAGGAGCCGGCTCGATTTCGCTGAGCAGCAGACCCAACGTCAGCCAGACGCCCGCCAACGGAAGTAAGGCGACGCGTAAAGCCTTCTCCGTAGCCGTGAGACAGAGCAGAACGAATAGCAGGATGGCCGCGATGAGTGTGGCGGGAGCAACCCACCGGTAAGCGGCAAGCACAATCCCCGCGCTAAGCCAGACGGCCGCATAAAGCGCAGGCGCAGTGGCAAAAGAGAGCCGGTCGAGGCCGCGTCTTCTCACCAGCCACTCCAGTCCTGCGAGAATCAGTCGGGCGGGAATCAGGCCCAAGGCAACACGATGCAGTGGGTGGAGCTCACCCGCGCCGTCCTTCTTCTTGGTCTGGGTCCCAGTACGCGTCCTATCGGCTAAGTTCAGCCAGCGCCAAAATAGATTCAGCGCCATGACGACACATCGTAAGCCAACTCTGCGGGATGCGCGCATTTCCGAGCCACGCCGGCGCTTGGGGCCGTACCAGGGGAGCCAATGAGGGCTTTAGCCCCTGAGGTACGCTCTTCTAAACCCAATGGCGAACTGAGTCCCATCTTTCCCCGTCTCATGCACCAACCAAGAACCAACCTTATTCTGTTCAGCCGAACGCCCCTCGAAGCAATCAACAAGTTGCACCGTCAAAAAGCCAATCGTTCCGCTAATTTGGACAGCTTTGAAGTTCAGCCGTCCCTTCGGGACTGTCCCCAGCAGCCGTTTAGATCACTAGCGGAGCCAATCTTCCCACAATTGTCACGAGGAGCAACACATTAATTCCGTCTAAGGGACGTGACCGTTTCCATGTGGAAGGTTTGTGGAAATAAATCAATCAGCGTCATCCGTTCCACGCGATAGCCAGACGGTAACAGTAGCTGTAAGTCCCTCGCCAGTGGTTGCAGGATCGCAGGAAACGTAAACGACTTCCGGTGCCGCTACGCTTGCCAGAAGGCCACAAATCTCCTTGCCCAAGCCGGCGCGGGGCGGATCGACCACAATCAATTCGGGCTTCACCTGACCGGACTCCTTACTGCGAAGAAAGTCCAGGGTGTTGGAACGGACAACACGGTGTCTTTTCTTTTCTAAATTTCTCTTCAGGTCGTTCGCCGAAAACCCTTCAGATTCAACAGCGATTACGTTTTCATAGGCGAGCGCCTGTGCAAAGAGTCCTACGCCTGAGTACAGATCCCAGGCCAGCCTACCCGATCGACCTCCGATCGCCAATTGCAACAGTTGCGACACTAAAAAGCGATTCACCTGAAAGAAGCTGCCAAGGCTCACCTGGTACGAAACCCCAGACGCCATGTACGTGAGTGATGGCTGTCCCCAGTGCATGATGGACGAGCTCAGCTGCGTGCCCACGCCAACGCCAGTGACTACAGGGATCTCCACCTTTAGCCGCTCGGCAAAAGCTTCCAGGCTGGGTTCGCGCACGCGCCGTGGTTTCTCAGACCACAGGGACACCAGCATTTGGTCCTGCTCGCCGTTGGTGAAGAACTCCACCTCGTCACAGAGGCTCGCGAGGGCAGTGTCTTTTGCCGCTGCCGCAATCGCCTGTTCAAGAAGAGGAGCTGCGATGGGGCAGCGGCTAACCGGCAGGAGCCTGTGCGAACCTCGCTGCCTATATCCGAGGGAGGAACCCACTACATGCAGACGGACGCGATTGCGATAACCCCAGGATGGCCCGGCCAAACTGTCAAGTTCACTGGGCACTGGAAGGTGTGCGCGCGTCAGCGTTTCCTTCAGAATGTCGAGCTTCATCTGCAACTGGAAGGCAGGGCTTGCATGCTGGTACTGGCAGCCACCGCAACGGGGAACATATTCGCACCCGGGCACAACGCGCTCCGCGGACGGCTCGAGGACAGCACCCAGCGCGCCGGTGGCGAAACTGCGTTTGTCCGCGGTAATCGTGGCCTCCACCAGTTCACCCGGCAGCGTTCCCGGAACAAACACCGTCTTGCCTTCGGGAACGCGTGCCAGTCCGTCGCCGCCGTAAATAGCTTTCTCGATGCGCAGTTTCATGCCTGGCTCATGTAGAAAAGGCTGAGCCGCGGCAGGTTGCACTTTTCCAATAGCCGCTTATGGAGAAACTGCTGCTCCACCTGGCGGATCTGCATCGCCGGCATCCGGCTGCGATAAGGAGCCAGTTCGGCCGCGGCCTGTTGACGGAGCGCAAGCAATTCGGCTTCGGGCGTGCTGGTGAGGAGGATGGCGAAGAGCTTTTCTTCTAACACCGTGAGCGACTGTTCCAGTTCTTCGAGTTGCGGAAGTTTGGCCCGTACATCTCCAGCGAGCGCCTGCAGACGATCGGCAATCTCGCCCAGTCCACCTTTTGCGGTGCGCAATTGCTGCGCTGCTCCTTCCAGGTGGGCAGCGATGCGCTCCTGTTCGAAGCCTTGCTCTTCCGTACTTGGGCCGGGCAGGCTTGGCCCCCACCGCGGCCTCCTGCATGGCGTCCATGGCGGAGATGACTTCCTGGGCGCAATAAGCCAGCCCGTTCACTCGCCGCACGCGGGCTTTGTTCTTGCGCGCGTCGTATTTGTCGAAGGCTGCGTCTATGCCTTGCAGTACTGCTGCCAGCGGGATCCCCGCCTCGCGCCAGGTTTCGATCAGTGCCCAGTCGATGGTCGAAAGCAGAAGCAGCGACCCGCGGCGGCGCTGGAAGTGTTCTTCAATCTCAGTGAAATAGTTGAAGTAATTTTGCACGACAGCGTCAGGCGTGCTTTCCCGCTGCTTCGCCGTGGCTGTGCTTGACCTTGACCGCGCGGTTGCGTTCGTAGATCAGGCGCAGGCCATCGAGCGTGAGCATGTCGTCGATGACTTTGATGAACCGGGAATCGTCGACAATGAGCCGCGCCAGGCCGCCGGTGGCAATAATCTTCGGAGCAGCAGGCGCCTCGCCAGGTGCCGGTTCCGGGCCCTTGGTCTCGTTCAAAATACGTTCAAGGATGCCGTCCACCAGCCCGATGTAGCCGTAGTACAACCCGCTCTGCATGTGGGCGATGGTATTCGTGCCGACCACCTTGGCAGGCTTCTTCACATCCACCCGGGAGAGTTTTGCCGCGCGGGAGAAAAGGGCCTCGGCGGAAATCGCCAGGCCTGGCGCAATCACTCCGCCCACGTACTCGCCCTTGGCGGTGACCACGTCGAAGGTAGTGGCTGTGCCGAAGTCGACCACCACGCACGGACCACCGTATTTCGCGAACGCCCCAACACCATTGGCCAGGCGGTCCGCACCTAATTCGGCTGGATTATCCACCAGGATAGGCATTCCCGTCTTGATACCGGGTTCCACCAGCATGGGCTTCAGGTTGAAGTACCGCTCGCATACCTGGCGCAGAGTTGGTTCTAGGGGCGGGACGACAGAGGCGATGATGATGGCCGAGACTTCACTTGCATCGATCTTCTTCATGGCGAAGAGACTGAGCAGGAGCACACCGTACTCATCCACGGTCTGCGCCCTGAGCGTGCTGATGCGCCAGTGAGTGATCAACTCATCGGAAGCGAGGCGGTAGAGGCCGAGGACGGTGTTGGTATTGCCTACGTCAAGGGTGAGCAGCATAGAATCTTCCGTCATTGATCCCGGACGCCTCCGGAGTGTACGGTGCGAAGGCCTTCCGCGGTGCGCACGCGAAGAAATCCGCGCGCGTCCAGGCCTGCGGTGACGCCGGAGTACCCTGAGCCTTCATCCACATGCACCTGCCTGCCACGAATCCAGGTCGAAGCGCGTTCCAGGCGGCTTAGGATGTTCGCGGCCGCGCCGGCGGTATCCGCACTCAGTGCTTGCGCTTCCCGGTACAGCGATTGTAGCAAAGCAATCAGCAGATCCTGACGGGCCCACATGCGTCCGGTTTCGCTGCGCAACGAGGAGGCGATGAGCCCTAACTCGCCCGGAAAACCCTCCTGGTGCACGTTGATCCCGATGCCGACGACTGCGTGGCGTACCCGCGTGACCTCAGCGTTCAGTTCCGTGAGAATGCCGCAGAATTTTTTATTGCCGAAGAGCAGGTCGTTGGGCCAACGTATGTCCGCTTCGAGCGACGTGACCTGACGCACCGCCTCGCGTACCGCGAGACCTGCGGCGAGTGAAAGCCAAAGGATGTCGGCGGGTGCGACCTGCGGCCGCAGCAGGACGCTGACGTAGAGCCCGGCTCCGCGAGCCGAGTGCCATCCATGCGCTCCCCGGCCACGTCCCGCGGTTTGTTCATCCGCCAGGTAAACCATACCTTCCGGAGCCCCTTCGTCGGCTTCCCGCATCGCCAGCAGGTTGGTGGAGTGGATGGTAGGGAAGTAGCGGATATTGCCGGCAAAGGGCGTTCCTGCGAGAGCAGTATTTAATGCCGGCAGATCATAGGTATCTTCTGAGCTGGTCAATCGTGAATCCTGATGTGAGGGAGTCAAAAAAACATCTCCTTTGTCATCCTGAGAGCCTGTGACTTTTTGTCGATGGAAAAGGCCTACCCGTCCCACAACCGCCGTGTCCTGGAAATGTTTTTCGACTGAGCGAGCCGGATCTGCAGTTCGCTTAACCTGCAACCACTCTCTATGCAACCGTTGCCCTCCCCCTTGTCATCCCGCCTGCCCCGGCGTGCCGTGGGACCGGAGCGGAGGGACCTGCGGTTCTACGGACCTTTCGTGGAAATGTTTTTCGACATCCCAGCTGGGAGCGCCAACCTTCCCCATTGTCATCCCGACAGTTCGCTGGTGATGTTTGGACACCCAAACAGATGTTTTCAACCCCTTAGCAAAACCGTCATCCTGAGAGCCTGTGACTTTTTCGTTCTTTCCGTGTTGCGCACCCAACCAGATGTTTTCAAAACCTCCACAAAACCGTCATCCTGCCTGCCCCGGCGAGCCGTGGGAGCGAAGCGCCTCGCAGATCTGTCGCATACCGTTGGGCCTAGGCGCGCAGTCGAAGGACCCCGGTGATGACGATTGGCAGATACTATACGGAGCTTTCCGGCCACAAACATAAAAGGTCACAACCTCCGAGCGAAGCGGAGACTTGCGGTTTCTACGCACCCTTCGTGGCAATGTTTTCAACTGAGCGAAGCCACGAGATCTACGGTTTCACCTGCACCTTAGAAAATGTCCGTCGTCACCCGCATGCTCAAATCCACGGCCACCGTGGACTGCGTCAAGGCGCCGACAGAAATATGGTCGACGCCGGCGAGTGCATATTTGCGAATATTCTCGAGCGTGATTCCACCTGATGCTTCCAGTGGAATCGTAAGGCCGCGTCCGCGCACGATTCCCACGGCTTTCTTGGTCTCAGCCGGGCTCATGTTATCTAAAAGCAGCGACTCCGCTCCCGCAGTCAGGGCCTCCTCCAGCTCAGCGATACTCCGCACCTCGCACGTAACTGTCTGGCCAGGGGTTCGTCCCGCAAATGCGCGCGCAATCACCTTGGGAATGCCGCCGCCCAGAGCGATGTGGTTGCTCTTGACCAGAATCCCGTCGGATAGATCCAAGCGATGACTCTCGCCCCCGCCGCAGCTCACCGCATACTTGTCCAGCACACGAAGACCAGGGGCCGTCTTACGCGTGTCGAGCACTTTCGCTTTCGTGCCTTCCACTGCATCCACATACTGCCGGGTGGCGGTGGAAATGCCGCTCATGCGCTGCATCAGATTCAGAATGACGCGTTCACAGGCCAGAATGGTGCGCGCATTGCTTCGGATCACAGCCACTGCCTGACCCTTCTTGACCCGCACCCCGTCGAACATCTCCGGGTGGTTGATCACCTCGAACCGCCCAACATTCTTCTTATCCAGCCGGATAAAAATCTCCAAAAAGCGCGGGATACACCCCAAGCCGGATATCACGCAGTCCTGCCTTGCCACAACCGTCCCCGAGGCCCGCAATCCGGGCTCGATGGTGATGGCAGTCGTGACGTCGTTGGTCGCCCGGTCTTCCACAAGGGCTTGTTCCAGGGTGGCCTCAACTCGCCTGCTCTTCCAATCCATTAGCCCCCCTTTATTGGCTGTCGCAGTTGAGACTGTCCAGCGCTGCGTGGTTCTTGGGAATCAGCACGCTGAGCTCGGCCGCTCGGCGGCGCAATCCTTCTACCACGTTTGCCGGAGCCTTCGCCAGAAAGCTCTCATTCGATATCTGGCGATCGGCGTTCGACATCTTCGACGCAGTAGGCCGCCCATCGGGCTTCGATCGCGGCCGGGTCATAGGCTTTTGGTAGATCACGGGGCATGGGGGGCGTCTTCTTTCAACACCTCAGCATCATCCTGAACGTACTAAAGCGGAGAATGCTCTAGAACGGGTTGAGCTTGTCGAGGCCCTTCTTTTTCTTGTGTTTGCTGGAAGACTCGTCGCTCGAGTCGAACTTGGGCGCGGGCGTCTTCTTCTTTTTACCGTTCGGCGTAGCGCCGGCATCGGTGCCGGTTTGCACCTGCGGGGCGTTATGCACGTCGTTGGTTTGTGCCGGAGCGTCTGCCGGCTTCTCTATCGGAGGCAGCGGCTTGTTGTCGGTCGGACCGACCGTTGCTAATCCACCCGGGTTTTGTGCACCCGGAACGCCGGCCGCGGCAGCGGCCGCAGCCGCACCCTCAGGAGTTACGGGGGGGCCAACAGGAACGCCGGAGGTGGGTGGTGTCGAGTTCGCTGGAGCCTGACCAGAATTGTTTTGGCCCGTGCCGATAATTTCGGCGCCAATCGCAGGCCCGCCTGTACTCGCTGCGGGTGCCCCGCTCGTCGCACCCTGCACGTTCTCCAATTGCAACGTCGAGCCGGAGGCCTCCGTTGGAGCGGCAGTTGTGTTAGCCGCCGCCGGGGCAGTGCCCGCCGCCGGGGCCGCTGCCGGCAAAGGCTGATTGTTGAGCGCGGCGGTGAATAGGGCGGTGTCTCGTTTGTGAACCTCGGGCGCCGTCACGGGTGGACGATCCGTCAGGGTAGGTTCGCCGATGCGGGCAGCATTCACCGTGACCGGGCCACGCTTGACCAGCAGCAGGGCGCGGTCCTTGAACGTGATCCCCGTACGGCTCTGCTCTTCTGCTTCGCTCTCGGCGAGTTGTTCCTTGGTGGGCTCGGGAACGGGGCGATTGAGCGCGATCAGGCGCTCACGCGCATCTTCCACGTGTGCCGCCATCGAGTAGTGCGTGACCACGCGGGAATAGGCGTCCGCGGCCTGGTCATCGTATGCCTTCATGAGTTCCTGCTTCGCTTTGGGACTGATCTGCTGCAGGCCCTGGACGTAGCGTGCTTCGGCGGCATACGCATCGCCCAGCCCGATCAACGCCAGGTCGCTGTGGCTATAGAGCGGATAGCTGTCGGTGACGGTCTGCAGGCGGGCGATGGTGGCTGCCCAGTTTTCGTGGGTGGCGTAAAAACTCCCCACCTGGTACTGACGTTCCGCCAGGACTTCCTGCACTTCCCGCAGACGCTGCTTGGCTCGAGGCACAAACGTCGAATCGGGGAACTGCTGGATCATGTTCCGGTATTCCTGCTCCGCTTGCTGGGCATTCTTGGGGTCGCGGTCAGGCTTTTCCATCTGCATGTAGTAAATGTCGGCGACCTTCATCTGCGCTTCGGCCGCTTCCGGCGTGTTGGGGAAGAAGGTGATGAAGTCCTTATACTCACCTTCGGCCTGGGTCAAAGCGGCGGTGCCCCCTTCTTTGAACCAGCTATCGCCCACCAATAACTTGGCGCGCATCTGGTACTCGGATTCCGGATAGGTATTCAGAAGGGTCTGCAAATCCAAACGGGCTACGTCGAACTTGCCCTTTTTCATGGCAATGAGGGCCTTATCGAAGAGCTCTTTGTCCGGTTGCTTGGAAGCATGACCGGCCATCGGGTTTTCGGGGCTTGGCTTGGTCGCCGGTTTGGAAGGCTTGAAGATGCCGAACTGAGCGCATGCGGGAAGAGCGCAGAGAAGACACAGGATAGGGAGCCGGGATAGAAAACGCTGCATAGCACCTCATGGGCAAGAACTCGGCCAGGAGCCAGAATCGTGACCCGGTAGTGGTGCCCCGCCACTGCCGTCCGCATTACTTACTTACTTAATGTTAAATGGCGGCAGCCTGCCTGGAATGGAAATTTTGGCCATTACGCGCCTGTTCGGCTTCCTGCGCCATTTTGAGCAGCGCCCGGGCTTCTTTTTCCGGGTGCCCCGAATCGTAAACGGCGCTCCCTGCGACCAGCAAATCCGCCCCCGCCTCGACAACCGAGGCAATCGTATCGTGGGCCACCCCTCCATCGACCTCGATCCTGAAGTTGAGCCCGAGTTCCGCCCTCAACTCGGCCAGCCGCCGGATCTTATCCAGCGAAAAAGGGATGAACTTTTGACCGCCAAACCCCGGGTTAACACTCATCACGAGCACGTGATGGACCATAGGCAGGATGTCGAGCAGAAAATCCACCCGGGTCGCCGGATTGATGACCACGGCTGGTTCCATCTCGTGTTGCGCGATCAACTGCAGGGTGCGGTGCAGGTGGCGGCATGCTTCATAATGCACGGCGATCCAATTGGCGCCCGCGTTCGCAAATTCCTCGATGAAATCGTCAGGATTCTCGATCATCAGGTGGCAATCGAGCGGCAGGCTGGTGACCTTGCGCAGCGACTTGACCACCGGAGGCCCCATGGTCAGGTTGGGGACAAAGTGGCCGTCCATGATGTCGATATGGATAACAGAGCCGCCACCGCGCTCGGCGGCCTCAATTTCCAAGGCCAGCTTCGAGAAATCGGCAGAGAGGATGGATGGCACCAATTCAACCATGATGACCCCTCGATTCTCCTCAGTGTACAGGAGTCCGGCAGCCTCCTTCCGCTGCACAATGATCGCTTGAAAACTCGTTGCCCTTCACACTGCCGCTTGAGGGAACCAACCTGATTGTGTTCGATCGCATTGCTGCTTAAAGCCATCAACAAGATCGGATCGCCAGAAAGCGAATTTCTCCGCTAATCGAAACCCCTCTTGAGATTCAACCGTCCCTTCCGGGCTTGAATCGTTTCCATCTGCCGAGGACTGACACATAATCCATCGAAAGCGCATCCAATCAGTAAGCCACATCACGGCCCAAAAAACAGATTCGCTCTAAGTGACCTCGGAGGCCGGAAACAAGAAAACCAGGCAAGATGGCCAATTAATTATGTTGGCCACCTTGGCCATCTTGGCCACCTTGATGAAACAGAAGGACTTAGCCCTCACGCTCACGTCCATCTTGGCCATCTTGCTTGGCCATCTTGCTCAGACATGGACTTAGCTTTCAGCTCTCGTCTTCAAGAATGGTGTTCTCCCCGCCCTAGGCGTGCCATTGGATTGGGGGCTTCGCCAGCTCTTCCGGGTTGGCGCTATGAGAGCGCGCGGCCACCCGGGAAATAGCACGCAGCAAAGGCTTGCGCGGCACGGTCCCGTCCGGTTCGGCGAACAGCATCTCCCCGGTGGAATGGGGCCGGTAATACCATCGCGTGAAAAGAGACAGGTGATCCGATAAGGTTTGTGCAGAAACAGTCCTGGGAGCCGATTGAGCCAGTGCACGTAACGCCTCCACCAGCCGGGACTCCAGCACATCCTTTGCCGGCAAAGCAGCCCCGCCCTCCAGGGGAACAGGCTCCAGAGCCACGGGATGGGCAAACAGGGAACTGGACCCAGAGCGCTCGTTCGCCAACCGCATTCCCACAATAGAATAGAGCGCAGGTCCACTCCAAACCCCGCGGCGCAATGCAAACAGCGCCACATACCCATGCTCGGCGGATGGCTGCACCAGGACGCCACTCAACTCCGCCAGCGGACGAACCGCCTCGCTCACCAGGTGGGCAACGCCTTGCACCTTCTGCATCCGCTGATGAATCGCTGCCGCGCGCTCAAACTCCATCGCCTCTGAAGCCGCGTTGCGCTCCCCTTCCAACCTGCTGATCATGGACCCGCCGCGTGTAGCCAAAAAAGCAAAGACCTCACCCGCTTCCTGCTGGTACCGCTGGTCGGAGCACCCTTTGAAACAAGGTGCGAGGCACATCTTCATCTCCGAATAAACGCATCCGGGAAATGCAGGATCCGGCTTGAGCTCCTCGCTACAACGCCGCAGTAAGAACAGGTTCAGCATTTCATCCGCATAACGCTCTGCCGCCGCACGCGAAGGGAACGGACCAAACAGCGCATTCGCCGCCGTCTTGCTGATTTTCGAAGTGGCATAAACCCGTGGATACGCATTATCGACCGACATACGAAGAAAAGCCGGAGGCCGAAGGCGCAAACGTTTTTGCGCCCGTTGACCAAAGGCGCGCCACGAAGCCTGATACAGGCACAGCGAAGACTCGAACTCAGACCCGGTGACCGTGTACTCAATCTGGTCGACCAGGTGCGCGAGCTGCAGCCGACGGCTCGTCGCGTTGTTCTGGGGTCCACGCAGAAACCGCATCAGGCGCCGGCGAAGGTTGGGCGTCTTGCTCAGGTAGGGCTCGGCCGCGGGGTCAGCGGCACAGAGCGCAAAAACAGCCGGAGCCTCAGGGAGGCCGCTCAGGCTAGTGCTGGGGTCGGCCGGATCGAAGTGGATCGAATGAGCGAGACCAGCTCTCATAAGGAGACGGAACGATTATTCCCCGGCGATGGTCATTCCGTCGATGCGCAAAGTAGGGGAGGCTACCGCTCCGCGGAATTCCAGGTCGTCCGCGATCGCTGTGATGTTGTTCAGCATCTCCTTCAGATTGCCGGCAATGGTGACCTCCTCGACGGCGAAGGTCAGCTCGCCATTCTCAATCCACAAACCCGCCGCGCCGCGGGAGTAGTCGCCGGTCACCATGTTGACGCCAAAACCCATCAGCTCGGTGACATAAAAGCCGGCTTGCACGCCGGCAAGCAGCTGCTGCGGAGAGACAGAACCTTTCTCGAGAAACAGGTTGCCCCCTCCGATGCCGGGGGTTCCCGCCAAACCGCGGGAAGCATTGCCTGTGCTCGGCATGTTGAGTTTGCGCCCGGTGTAGGTATTCAGCAGGTAATTCTTCAGCACGCCGTTCTCGACAATCACCGTGCGCCGCGTGGGCAAACCCTCGCCGTCGAAGGGTGCGGTGCCGAACAGTCCAGGCAAGGTTCCGTCATCAATGACGGTTACATTGTCACTGGCGACCTTCTGGCCAAGTTGGTTGTTCCAGAAGGAGGCGCCGCGATAAATACTGTCTCCATTGGCGGCTTCGAAAATATTGCCGATGAGCGAGCGGGCGATTTCCGGAGCAAAGACGATCGGCACCTGCTGGGTCGAAACCCGGCGGCCATTCAAGCGGCGCAGTGTCCGCCGGGCCGCCTCGGCCCCGATACTCTCCGGCGAGTCGAGCCTGGCCAGTGTGCGGGCGCTCGAAAACCAGTAGTCGCGCTGCATGCCGCCCTTTTCTGTCTCTGCGATCGGCATGGCCGAAAGGGAGCAATAGGAGCGGCGATACTCGCCCGAGAAGCCGCGCGAATTGGCCATCACCTTGTGTCCGGTCGCCGCATCGAAGCTGCCGCCGTCGCTCTTCGTCAATCGGGGATCCGCGGAGAGAGCTGCCGCCTCTGCGCGCCGTGCATACTCGATGCGCTCCGCTGTCGGCAGGGAATACACGTCGTCGTAATAAAGGCCGAGTTCTCCCGTAAGGCGGCCCATGGCACCCGGTTCGGGCAAGCCGGCGAAGGGATCCTGCGAGGTGACCCGGGCCAGATCGATGGCCCCGGAAACCAGGTGAGCCAGGCCGGCCTCGGAGAAGTCGCTGGTAGAGGTGTTGGCGGTGCGATACGATCCGCTCTCTCCTAGAAACACCCGCAGACCGATGCCGCGCGCGCCTGATTCCTTCAGTGTTTCCACCTGGCCGAGGCGCACGACGGTGGAGAATTCGTCACCTTCGCGGATCACTACTTCCGCTTCCGTGGCTCCGGCACGCAGCGCGCGCTCCACCACATCCGCCGCAAGCTGCTGCATGTTCGAGGTGTTTTCGGCTGCCGATATGGGAGTTGCTGTAGACATTATCTGGCCGTACCGCCTACCGTCATCCGGTCCAACTTAATCGTGGGCATCCCCACGCCGACAGGCACGCTCTGCCCATCCTTGCCGCAAGTGCCGATGCCTTCGTCGAGAGCGAGATCGTTACCGACCATGGATACATATTTCAGCGCTTCCGGCCCGTTGCCGATCAGCGTGGCGTCGCGGACCGGAGCCGTGATTTTGCCATCCTCAATCAGGTAGGCTTCCGACGCGGAGAAGACGAACTTGCCGCTGGTGATATCCACCTGGCCGCCGCCGAAGTTCACCGCGTACAGCCCGCGCTTTACGCTGCGCACAATATCCTCCGGGCTGTCTTCGCCGGAGAGCATATAGGTATTCGTCATGCGCGGCATGGGAATGTGCTGGTAGCTTTCGCGGCGTCCATTGCCGGTATCTGCCATGCCCATGAGGCGGGCAGAAAGCTTATCGCTGAGGTAGCCCTTGAGGATGCCGTTTTCGATCAGCACGGTTTCCTGCGTGGGCGAGCCCTCGTCGTCGACATTCAACGATCCCCGGCGCGAAGGCATGGTGCCGTTGTCGACCACCGTCACCTTCGAGCTGGCGACCTGTTGCCCGATAAGGCCGGCGAAGGCCGAGGTTTTCTTGCGGTTGAAATCGGCTTCGAGACCATGACCCACGGCTTCATGGAGCAGAACGCCCGGCCAGCCCGGTCCCAGAACCACTTCCATGTCGCCTGCCGGAGCCGGAACGGCATTGAGCTGCAAAATCGCCTGCCGGGCAGCTTCCAGGGCGAAGTGTTCGGGCGACTTGTCGCCCTCGAAGAAATTGATTTCCACCCGGCCGCCGCCGCCGGAGCCGCCGCGGGAGTTCTTCGATCCATCGCGCGCGATCACATAGCAATTCAAGCGGGCCAGCGGCTGCGTATCGTGAGCAAACGTTCCATCCGACGCGGCGATCAGGATGTGCCGCATCTCGTCATTGAAACCGGCGCGCACCTGTACGATTCGTGGATCATAGGCCCGGGCGGCGCGGTCGGCCCGCATGACGAGTTCGAGCTTGGGAGCGATTCCCGCGTCTACATCAGCCGCAGTGATGGGGTAGAGGCTTGCTTTTGGAGTTTCGCGGAACCCGGCAACCTGTTGCCGGGTGGGCCCGTCGGCGATGAGGGCCGCGGTGCGTGCGGCACGCATCAGCCTGTCTGCCGAGAGGTCGTCGGTGTAGGCATATCCGGTGCGGTCCCCGGAGCAGACGCGAATCCCGCATCCCGCGCTTACACCCTGGCTGGCGGATTTCACCAGGGACTCATCGACGGAAATGGAAGTCGACGTGATGGACTCAAAGTACAAGTCGGCAAAATCGCCGCCCGCGGAAAGGGCCTCGCCCAGACACCGCTCGATGAGACGCCCGGTTAGTCCAAACCTCTGAAAGAAGTGGAGCTCATGTTCAGGGAAGTTCATCGGCGGCCCGGGAAATTGATTTTCACCATGCCGTCATTCTAGTCTGCGCCGGAAGGCAGGTAAACCGGCCACCGCCAGCGGGTTCCCGGCGGATGTGTTTAACCCGTCCACAAAGCCGCCATCCTGCCTGCCCCGGCATGCCGTGGGAGCCTTCAAGCCGGCAAACTACTTGGTGAAGATATCGTGGTCCTGATCGTAGCGCTTTTCCGTTTTGCCGGCTTTCTCGGCAGCTTGCTCAGCAGTTCGATCGATTTTTTTGTCTTCGCCGGTCTTCGCGGTATGAAATTCTTCCATGCTTGGTGATTTTTCGGTACGAGTTTCATTCGGCATAGTTTGCTCTCCGTATAGACATATAGATGCCCAAGCCACGGGCGCAGTTATCCGCTATGCTGTTTGGGCCGTCACAAGAGGGGAGTCTGTATGAGGTTCGCGGTCACGTTACTCGCGGCGTTGCTCTGTTGGGTCCCTGGGACCGCAGCTCAGGGTCAAAAAGATCAATTTGTGCATGGTGTCTGGGTATGGAAGACACCTATTCTCCTCGACCTGCCCGCCCGCGGCGAGGCTCTCCGCGACTTCTGCCGATCCAACCAAATAAATGAGGTCTACTTATCATTCACTTCGCAAAACAACGCCGAGCCGGAGCAGCGGGAAATCGAGAAGCTCATTGAACTTCTACACAAATCGCACATCCGGGTTGAGGCGCTGCTTTCCGGCGACGATGCGGACGAGCCGGGCAACAACCGCGACAAGCTGATGGGGCACGTGAATGAAGTGGTGACCTTCAATCGCGCACACGCTCACCAGCGGTTTGACGGTATCCACCTCCATATTGAGCCGCAGCAGCGACAGGAGAACATGGGGCCAGGAAACCTGGGGTTCTTACCTGATCTGCTCGATACCTATCGCGCAGTGCTCGCTGTGGCGCAGCAGAACCAGATGACGGTGAACGCCGACATCCCCAAGGAATTTCTCGAGACGGATACTACTCAGCGTCAAGCGCTGATGTCCTCTCTGCCGCGCTTGACGCTGATGCTGTATGAGCTGAGCAGTGGAGGTGGCGGGCAGAGCACCGCGGCCCAGGAAGACAAACTTCGCCAAGCCGGTACAAAGTTTATGGATGCGGCCTATCAGGGGCTCAGCGGAACCAATCTTGCGAAACTAGCCATAGGCCTGCGCACCGCGGACTACCAGCAACAGCTTCCCGACATGCTCAAGGTCGTCCAGGACACGTTAGCGGCAAACCCGCACTTTCTGGGCTGGGCATGGCACTCCTATCGACGATGTAAGCCGAATCGCGGCAAAGTAGGGACAAACCTTCAATCCGACGACATACGGCCTGCTGCCTCCTGACTTCCCAGGCAACGTCACCGCCCGCCCGGGGCATGGTACACAGTAACCTTGCCGTCGGCGACCCCGGCCACGTAACGGCCGTCAACGAGAAATTGCATCACCTTCTTTCCCTCTCGTGCCAACTTTGCCCAACGCGAGTTTGTGCTGGGGTTTTGCTCTACTCCACGATAGGTGGTATCCCCGAACTTGAAATCTACTTCGCGCAATTTGGACCGCGTCGTGCGACGTATGGGATAACTTGCATCCCCGAGGGTTACTGTCTTTGCGTTCACGGCGAACGTTTGTTGCCAGACGGACACGAGAGTTTCTTCCAGGTTCATGGTTAAGCCTCTGCGGTCAACTCGTTCAGTCTTTTCAGGAGAAACCGCCGCGCTGCTTCCGACCCTGCCAGCGTGAGCGCTCTTTCGTAGGATGCTCGAGCTTGCGCCGTTTTCCCCAGCCGCCGGCAGAGATCCGCCCGAGCCGCGTGGGCGAGATGGTAGTCTGCCAACTCGCCGCGCGCCAGGATGTTATCGACCAGCGTGAGACCAGCCAAAGGGCCATCTCGCATGGCAACCGCCACCGCGCGGTTCAGCTCCACCACCGGGGAAGGGCTCGCTTTGAACAGCAAGTCGTAAAGTTCAACGATCCGTGTCCAGTTTGTCGCAGCCGCCGAGGACGCACCCGCGTGTACTGCTGCGATCGCTGCCTGTAACGTGTAAGGACCGACAGGGCGCGACGAGAGCGCCAGCTCAACCAGCCGAATACCTTCATGGATGAGTTCCCGATTCCAGCGCGACCGGTCCTGCTCGTCCAGAAGCACCACTTCGCCCGTGGGCGAAGTACGCGTAGTGCGACGCGATTCCTGCAGCAACGTCAGCGCCAGCAGACCCCGCGCTTCCGGTTCCGGCAGCAACTCAACCAGCAGCCGCCCCAGACGGATAGCTTCGCCGGAGAGATCCGCGCGTGTCAGCGACTCGCCCGAAGAAGCGGAGTAGCCCTCCGTAAACACCAGGTAGATTACCTGAAGGACAGCATCCAGCCGCTGCGCCAGATCGGCGCGTGACGGCACTTCATAGGGAATGCGCGCATCGCGTATTTTCGCCTTGGCGCGCACGATTCGTTTGGCAATCGTGGGTGCGCCGGTTAGAAAGGCACGCGCGATTTCTTCCGTGGTGAGCCCGCAAACCTCTCGAAGCGTCAACGCGATCTGCGCATCGGGCGGCAAAGCGGGATGACAACAGGTAAAGATCAGCCGCAACCGGTCGTCTTCGACGCTTTGCTCGTCCCATTCTTCCGGCTCGAACGTTGGCCCCATCGGCTGCTGGGGAAGATCTTCGAGTGATGTATCAAACCTTGCGCGTCTCCGCATTGCGTCAATGGCTTTAAAGCGTCCGGTCGAGACCAGCCATGCGCGAGGATTGGCTGGCACGCCCTTCTGCGGCCACTGTTCTACCGCCGCGGCGAATGCATCATGCATGGCTTCTTCGGCGGAATCGAAGTCACCCAAAAGATGGATGAGGGTGGCCAGAACACGGCGCGATTCGGAACGATAGATGTCGTCTACGGTTTGGCCTACTGTGTCTTTTTCTTCGCCCTGCTGCCGGACACCCATGGCTGACTCCTGGTCGCATCCATCGTATCTGGACTTGGATTGAGCGAAACAGTGCGAGCCCAGGGCAGGGCTCCAAGGTTCATTATCCGCCGAGGCTGCTTTTCATTTCGTTTCCGCAGGAGTTACCTCTCTTTCATGTCCGCATCCACATCCCGGCTCCGAATGCTCCTCGGCCACGAAGCGCCCTCCTGCATCGACGAAGCCCGCGGCAGCGTACCGGTCATGGTGCCGCACCCAGTCGGCCAAATTGTGGTGAGGACCGTGCTCGTTCCGGCCGTTCGGAGTCAGGTCGAGATACATATATGTGGTGTCGACCATCTCATCGCCGCGTCCGTAGGTGGAATAGGTGTGAAAGATTTCCCCCGCCGGGCTCCTGTAGAACACGCTTAAACCCGACGCTTCCTCGCTGACGAAGTCGCGGACCTCGTAGTTGTAGGTAACCCTTCCGGCCGCAATTTCCTCCTTTTTGAACGACACCTGGTAGTCGTGGTTAAAGTCGCTCCCATACGAGGAGAGCCAAAGGAAACGCCAGCCCATGCGCTTCCTGAAAGCCTCGATCTCGGCGAACGGAGCTCGGGAAATAGTGACAAAGGAAACGTCGTGATGCTCCAGGTGCACCAGGGCGCCATCGACATGGTCAGACCGGAAGGAGCAGCCCACGCAGCCCTCCTTCCACCCTGGACCAAACATGAAATGAGACACGATCAGCTGACTCCGATTCTCGAAGAGACTGGCCAGGCTCCGCTGCCCTTGGGGGCCGTCGAAAAGATAATCTTTCTCGACCTTGACCCACGGTAGCTCGCGCCGCTGCCGATCAACCTCGTCGCGTTGACGCGTTAACTGTTTTTCCTTAACCAACAATTCCTTGCGGACGGCGAGCCATTCGTGAGGCGAGACGACGTTCGGGTGTTCTCTTCGGGTAATCATAGCGGAAGCTCTCCTTGGCTTGGGAAGACGCGAAGGTTGTTTTCACAGGCGTTGCGATGCGCTCTGCGGCGCGCGCCAGCAGGGCCTTTACAAAGCTGGGCGGCGCAGCAGCCACGACGGCCACGGCAATCACTGAAATGCAATCAGGGCACATCGGTCTCGCTCCTGTTTCATTTACTGGTGCTGGCGAATAGTTCCTTGATGGGGCGCACTTCGATGGCGCCCAGCCGAATGACCGGAATCTTCGAGGCTATCTGGATCGCCTCATTCAGGTCCTTAGCCTCGATGAGGATGAAGCCGCCGATCTGTTCGTTGGTTTCCGCAAAAGGCCCGTCGGTCACCGACACTTTGCCGTTGCGCACCCGCACCGTGGTGGCGGCGTTGACGGACTCAAGCGCCTGGGCCGCGATAAAGTGGCCGCGATCCTTAAGAGTCTGGTCATAGGCGAGGCTCTCGTCGGTCAAGGCTTGCGACGCGCTTTCAGACATCGCTTCCAGGGCCTTCTCGTCAATCACGACCAAGCACAGGTATTTCATTTTTGTCCCTCCTGAACCGCTTGACTGCTCTGTTCACCAGATAGTCGTTCAGGAGGGCACAAAATGGACAATCCATTTTGATTTTTTTAAAAAGGGTTGGAAGGAACCGCTATTCCGCCCGCATGACGGCAGTGGGATCAGCCCGGACCGCGCGAAGAGCAGGAAACAAAGTCCCGAGCAGGGTCGTGATAAGGCACACGGCTGCCGCGGTCGAGAAAGTGAGCGCATCCGCCGGCCGCACGCCGGCCAGCAGGCTTTGCATCAGTCGCGCAGCCACATACGCGAGTGCCAGCCCGGGCAGCAACCCGGCCACGGCCAGCCGGGCGCCCTGGATCAGCACCATTCTGAAGATATCGCCATGCCCTGCGCCCAGCGCCATGCGGATACCAAACTCCTGCTGCCGCATCGAGACCGTGAACGCGAGCAGACCATATATCCCTAAACCGGCCAGCACAATCGCTACCGCGGTAAAGACAACCAGCACTCGCATCTGGATGGTTCGCGATTCGGTCTCACCTGCGACCACCTCGTCCATGGTTCGTATGTTGGAAATAGGCTGGTCCGGATCCGCCGCATGGACGATCTGCCGGATTGCCGGCAATAGACTCTCAGGCGGCTGCGACGAGTGGATCACCAGGTCTTTGGGAGCGTAGTAAGTGTTGTCGGGGTCCTGCTTGGAGCTGAGATATACCTGGGGTTCACTGTTTCTCTCCAGGCCGCGCGCCCGGATGTCCCCAACCACGCCGATCACCTCGCGATCGCGAAACTCGAATTTAAAATGGCGTCCGATCGGCTGTTCATGAGGCCAGTATCTGCGCACAAACGATTCGCTGACCACGGCCACGTAGGGCCTATCCGCAGTGTCGCTTTCGCTTACGCCGCGGCCTAATTTGATGGGAATACCCGAGAGTTGAAAATAAACCGGGGGTCACAAAACGCAGGCTGGCGGAAGTGCCTCGTGTCCGAATCTGGCTGCGGCCATCCACTTCGACCGGCCAGATGCCGCCGCCCCACGTCATGGGGAGAGCCGTGATGTACGCGGCATCGGTGACTCCAGGCAGCCGCCGCACACCGGTGAGCACGTTGCTATAGAACTGCTCTCGCGTGCTGACGTTGTCATATTTGGGGAAAGGTAACTCGGTGCGCAGAGATAAGATGCCGTTGGTCTTGAATCCTGGGTCCACGGATTGGACTCTCCAGAGCGCGCGAATCAATAATCCTGACGAAACCAGCAGCACCACCGACGCCACGACCTCGGCGATCACCAGCGCAGATCGAGCTCTGTGTCCGCCCGCTCCACCCGTGCGCACACCCACGCGAAGTCCGCTCAATCCCGCGCCCCTGGACGCCCGCAACGCCGGCGCAATGCCAAAAGCCACCACGGTGATGAGCGTAAGAACGAGGGCAAACGACAGCATGGATAAGTCCACCGGAGGAACCTGCTGCACCGGCAGTCCGTTGGGCACCAGGCGGGAAAGCAACGGCAATGCTGCGACGGCGACTGCGGTGGCGCTGGCGCCGCCCGCCAGACCCAGCAAAAGGCTCTCGGTAAGCAGATGGCGTAGAAGGTTGCGGCGGTTGGCGCCCAGCGATAAGCGAATCGAGAGTTCTCTTTGCCGGGCCAGCGAGCGTGCCAGCAGAAGATTTGCCAGGTTCGCGCAGACGATGACCAGCACACACAGCGCGGCCCCACACAAGCCTTTGAGCAGCAGGCGCGATTCCGTCGAAAGTTCGTCACGCAAGGCGAACGCCGACAAATCGACCGACTCGTTTTCTTTCGGGTACTGTTTCCGCAACCGGGCGGCGATCAGCTGCAACTCGCTACGCGCCTGCGCCAGCGTTACTCCTGGCTTGAGCCGGCCAATACCCTCCAGCATATTGTCGTCACGGTCCCGATAGTCGCCTTCCTGAAAGCGAAACGGTGTCCAGAAGAGTGTCTCGCGCGTGGGAAAGCGAAAATCGGCCGGCATGACGCCAATCACCGTGTACGACTGGTTATCGAGAGCGACTGGTTTCCCAACGATCTCTCGATCGCCTCCGAAGGCAGATTGCCACAACGGATAGCTCAACACCACGGTTCCCGGTGCGCCCGCGCGGCCATCCTCCTGGCGAAAATACCGGCCAATCAGCACCGGGCTTTCCAGCACAGAAAATAGATTCGCCGTCACCGTGGCGCCTTCGATTCTTTTGGGCTCACCCCGGCCCACCAGGCTCATTGAGTTGCCGTTATAGGCTGCCAGAGCGGCAAACGAGTTGTTCGAGGCCTCGAGATCGCGATAGTTGGCCGGAGAAAGCTCCATCCTTGAATAACCCGGGTGTACTTCCCAGACTTTGGTTAGCCGGTCCGGTTGAGGAAAGGGCAGCGGCCTGACAAGAACAAAATTCGCCAAGGTAAAAACGGCAACGTTCGCACCGATGCCGATGGTGATTAACAGAAGCGCCGTCAACGTGAACCCGGGAGAGCGTAGCAGTGACCGCGCGGAGTGGAAGAGATCACGGCGGGCAATTTCCCCATGCACCATGGCGGCGTTCCACACGACCTCGGCCAATGCGGAGAGCCAAAATCCCCACCGCGCAGGCAACCCGCTCCGACGGTCAAGCTCGAGGCTAAAGATGGCGCTCATCTCGTCGCCGTACTCCGCTCGAAACGACGAAGGATAAAGGTGGAGAAGCAAACGATAGAAGTTCATCCGGTTGTCCTTCAGGTGGTCCGGGGCGCGACTCCGCACAAGCGCGCCATCTTCAATAAATCTCGAAGACGCCCAGCCTCTGCCTCCGCAGCCGCTTTGCCCAAGGGGGTGATGCGGTAGTACCTGCGCCGTTCATCGTCCATCTCGGGTGCAGGCCTGCTCCTGGTCTCCACGATAAGGCCCGTCTCGAGCATCCGCTGAATCGAACGGTAGAGCGTGCCCGCACTCAGTTTGAGTTCGCCCTGGGTGCGTCTGGCCACTTCGAGAATGATGGCGTAGCCATGCCGGTCTTCGTCGGTCAATGACAGAAGGATATGGAAGGTGGTTGGTTGCAGCGGAAGGAGAGCCTTGACGTCGTCAGCCATGGCCACACTATATGCGTAGTGGCTATATGTGTCAAGAATGCAATCTGTACGCACTCAGTGTCCGTACGGATGATGCGAAAAGCCGGCCGGTTAGCAAACGAGAGCGCCTGATGCAGCACCTTGTCCTCGATGCGGGCGCAACCTTCCAGCGTTACCACCGCGATCAGCAGCCAGTCACAACCCCGAGGCGCGCCATGAGAGCTTTTGTTTCGCCGTCAAAATTGAAAGTAGAGGAACGTCTTAGGCCGTTCGCCGAGGAAGAGGATGAAGTAGGTGACAAGTGCAAAAATCGAAACCCACAACGCCGGAACTTGAAGTGGCCGCCATGATCGTGAGAATCCAAGGCTGAAGGTTTGTTCCTGGTGTGCCGGCGCCTGTCCCAGCAACTCCTGCGTGTTCGGCAATCCCCACACGATGAAGGCGCAGATCGCCAGCGCCATTACCGCCCCCTTGATCGACGTCAGGAAAGCGGCAGTTCCGGACAACTCTGCCAGCCAGGGATCTGCGTGGAACCCTGGCCCCAGTCCGTGAAACCCGCACATCGTCGTTGCGATATGGACCGCGTCACTCACGCTGGCCGCGCGAAAGAAGATCAGCCCCAGCAGCACGGCTAGAAAATTGATCGCAACCATCACCGGCACGGGAACGACTCTGTGAAAGCGCGACCCCGGAGGCGTAAGGAACCGCCACCCGTGATTGATCGTCAGATACACGCCATGCAGAAGGCCGAACACCAGGAACTGTGGGCCGGCTCCATGCCAGATGCCCGCAATGCCCATCGTATACATCGAGGGCAGAAATACCATGTCAATGAACCCGCTCGGCGTGCTTGCGGCCTTCATGTTCGACTTCAATCCTTTGGCGCTGCGGCGGGCCTTACTCCACATCAGGAATGGCGTGTAGAGGTATTCGTTTAAATACCGCGACAACGTCATGTGCCAGCGTGTCCAGAACTCGATGATGCCCTGCGCCTTGAAGGGTGAGTTGAAATTGATAGGGAAACGCAGATGGAACATCCGCGCCAGCCCCAGCGCCATGTCCGAGTAACCCGAGAAGTCGAAGTAAAGCTGCATGGCATAGGCCAGTGCGCCCAGCCAGGACATACCCATCCCCGCATTCCACGGATGCGCAAACAGCAGGTCCGCGAGCGGAGAGATCCGGTCCGCGATAAGAACTTTCTTGGCCAGCCCCATCACGAACCACGTCGATCCCAACATCATGTCTTCAGAATCGAGGCTACGAATATTTTCCGGGTCCAATTGAGGCATCAGTTCTCGTGGATGGATAATCGGTCCCGCGATCAGGTGCGGAAAGAACGTCGCGAACACCGAATACGCCACGAGCCCCTGCTGTTTGGCGATTCCCTGCCGAAGGTCGATCAGGTACGCGATTTGCGTGAACGTGAAAAATGAAATTCCCAGCGGAAGAATGACAGTCCCGAATCCGTGCTCAATGATCCCGTGAACGTGAAGAAATCCCAGCACCGGGAACAGGTACTTGTAGTAGGTCAGCAGGAGCAGGTTGGCTAAGATGGCTAACTTAAGCCAGAGGCTTCGGCTCGTCTCGGATCTGCCTTCCACGAGCTTTAGCGAAAACAGAAAGTTCATTACTACGGACGCCACGAGGAGAATCAGGTAGCGAGGGCTCCAATAGGCGTAGAAGAAAAGGGAGGTCAACGAAAGCCACGCCAGCGCGGTCTGGCGTCCGAAACGGGTAGACACTTCATAGCCGAGCAGGGCTACAGGCAGAAACAGGAACAGGAACACTCCTGATGAAAAAAGCAAGCTGGCCCCCAAATTTGTTCGTGGATGCGCCTATTGTAGCATACAGCCCCTGCCGCCGCTCAGTCCGGCGGAATATTCAGGCCTTGTTCACCTTGGCCACGATCATGTCCACAAGGTCTCCCACTTCCTTGAGGTCTTGTAGCTCACCCAGCGCAAACTTCACCTTGAATCGCTGCTGCACCATCTCGATCAAGTCGATGTGCGCCAGCGAATCCCAGTTCTCAGTGTTCGACGCGTTCGAATTCCGCGTCACTCTCAAGTTAGGTTGGTCGAGAACTTCTTGAAAGATGGGTTGCAGCTGCTCCAGCACTTCCTCGGGAGAGACCTTAGGCATTAGTTGACTCCAGTATCTTGATATGTGAATTTTGTTGGGCATAGCCATTGAGCGACAGCTGCCACGCCGTACTTCCTTCGGGGCATCCCTGTGGGACTACGTCGGGCTCGAAGCCGAGCTTCTTGTAATGCTCCGCGACAAGCCCATTCTTGGCCGTCGGTAGATAAAGGCCCTTGAGGCTTCGCAGTCCCGCTTGCAACGCACGCTGCGCCAGCGCATCCAGCATCGCCACTTCCATATCGCGCTTCAGCACGCGGCAACTCATCAACCAAAGGTCGATGCACAGGTCTTCCTGCTCGCGATGCCCCAGCACCACCGAGATCAGCCCGTTGTCGCCGAAGCGGTCACTCAGCTTTCCGTAAATCCCTATGCAACCCTTGTCCTTGACCGCACTCTCGAGCTCAGCCAGCGTGTACCGTCGAGTGGTCAGGTTGAACTGGTTCGTCTTATTGGTAAGCTGCGCGATCCGGTCCATATACACCGGCTTGAAGTCATCAATCTCGGCCACCATGTCCAGCGAATCGAGATACTCGCCGTAGTTCGCGAACTTCGAAAGCTGTGCCAGCCGCTGTGTGTTGTCGCGATACTGCGCCGTGCGCTCGAAGTCTTCCTTCGACAATCGCACAGGCTCAAAATACCGTCCAGCCTGGATAATCCCCGCGTACTTTGTGACCTCTTTCCCGATCTCAGGTACGGCGATACCCGCAATCTGTGCGTTCACAATGGCCCGTTCCGCAGGATTGTCGTCGGCGAAAACAAAACTATCGACGCCAAGGTTCAACTCCTTCGCAATCGCCGCTATATTCTCGTGCTTCGGTTCCCAGTTCGCCTTGAAGCAAGAGATGTGCTCCAGCTTCAGCACAGAATCCGGATGCTCGAAACCGGACCTGGCGATCTCCTCGTTGTTCTTCGAACACACCGCCAGCAAGATCCCCCGGCTGTGCAGCGCCAGGCAATACTCCTGGAAAGCGGTATACGCCTCCGCTTCCGGAGTTTCACGACCGATCTGGATCTTGTCCACGCCATCATCGCCGATCACGCCGCCCCATATCGTGTTGTCCAGGTCCAGCACCAGCGCTTTCCGGCTCTTGCCATAAATCGCGCGAACCATGCTGTTCAGCGATCGCGCCAGCTCCAGGTTCGCCTGCGGCGTCAGCAGCACCTTGTAGCTGAAGTACCGGTCCCAGTCGAACCAGTGATCCAAGCCCATCCGCGCCGACAACCCATGCACATCCTGGATCATCAACTTCGGCCGCCGGCCCGCCTCTCTCGCGAACGCAAGATTCAGTTCCATGAGGAAACGGCTCTCACCGCCCGCAGCCACCGCGTCCAGGTTACCCAGGATCGCATTGGCAGGCATCTCAAAATTGTTCTGAATCACCTGACACCCCAGTTCCCGGTCAAGCGAGTCCCACATCTCTCGAAACCGTGAGAGTTCCGCTTCCACATACCCCGGCAACTCATCCTCTGTGCAGTTAAGCGGCGGCTTGGAGCGCACATTCAGACAGGACGTATGAACGTAGACCATGTCCGGTTTGAACTCCACCAGCGCGTGAGTGTCATGCACCGCATCTTCATAGAAGCGGCCATACTCGCTCTGGTAAATGGTCGGCCGGAACCCGCTCGACAGCAGCAGCAACTCCAGCACATTCACCATCTGTTGGGTGGTTGATCCTCCCAACACCGCAAGGCGAATGTCCCGCAACCCCGAATGAGCCAGAAGTTCGCGCTGAAGAGTTCGCCGCACCGGCAGGATCTCTTCCGCTGAGCAAAAGTCAAGGTTGATCATGGCCACCATTCTACAAGTGAAGCAGTCATGGAACCTTTAACCTTCGTTGCATGGAACCTCGACAGTTCATGGCAGTTCTGTTGGCACCTGGTGCCGGTATAGTCTGCAGCGCGATACGGCAGACTGCAACCGTCATATAGGCCTAAGCCTATGAAAATAAATAAGATTATGATCCGTTGCGGTGAATTGCAACGCCATGCAACGGGGCGAAGAACCCGTTTCGAGTCAGCGATGTTGCAACCTGCGAGCTGATCGTCCCAATAAGTCACTGCGAATTCTGTATGTGAATTTGATCTCCCAACCGCGGTCTGTGGTGCCGGCCTGGTTCTTTGCTCCAACGGTCGTGGCGCCTACGAACCAGGCGATCGGTCGCGACCACAATTGAAATGCGGTCCTTCGGGCTATAATTAACTAACTGGTTAATCAATGCCGGGTAAAGACCAAAACCCGAATCGCCGCGCTGACCAAACCCGGAAAGCGATCCTCCGCGCAGCCATCCGCGAGTTCAGCGCTCACGGATTGGCAGGAGCGCGCACTGACACCATCGCGGAATTGGCCAAGGTAAACAAGGCCCTCCTCTACTACTACTTCAAAAGCAAACACGGCCTCTACGCAGCTGCCATCGAAGACGCTTCCAGCGTGGTAGCAGAGCGCGCCCTCGCCGCCCTGGATCCCAAACTCGGCGCCGGAGAGCGCTTGCTGCGTACAGCGCTCAGTCACTTTGACCGCATCCTCACCCAACGCGACTTTCAAAGTCTTATGCAACAGGAGATGGTCCGCATGCGGCGCGGCGAGAGCGAAGCGCTGCCATCCATGCTGGAGAACGTCTTCAAGCCCATACTGAGCAAGCTAAAGCAAGCCGTCGACGACGGCATCAAGTCGGGTGAAATCTGCCCGGTGGATTGGCTCCAGGTTGTCTATTCCGCCATGGGCGCAAACGTCTTCTTTTTTCTAAGCGCGCCGATGATGCGTCTCGTGCTGCCTTTCGACCCGATGAGTCCGGCCGCGATCGAAGGCCGGCGCAAGGCCGCGGTGCAGTACCTCGGTAACGCTCTCTTTGTGGATCGCGCTCACGGCGCCAGGCTGGTCAAGCGCGTTCTGACCGATATGCCCATGCCCAAGCCCAGGCTGCTTCCCGCTCGAGCCGGGAGAAAGTTCCTATGAACGCACGCAATCGTGTCTTTATCATCCTCGGTGTCCTTTTTGTGATCGCCCTCTGCTGGTACTTCCTCACTGCGAATCGCTCCGCGGATTTGCAGCTGATCGGCACCGTCGATGCCAACGAGGTAGTGGTCAGCTCGCGCATTCCCGGCAGGATCCAGACACTGAATGTGGACGAGGGAGACAGCGTACAAGCCGGACAACTGATCGCCACCATTCAAAGCGATGACCTGGCGGCGGCCCGGCGAGCTGCCGAGGCAACCGCGGTCAGCGAACACTTCAAACTGCAGGGAGCCAGTGACACCGAACGCCAGACGCGCGGAGGCATGTCCAGCCAGGTAGCCAACGCCGAAGCCCAGCTGCGCAGTGCACAGGCGGCCCTGGTGCAGGCACAGGCCCAGTACGAACATCAGAATGCCAATACCTCGCGCACCGTCGCGTTGGCGGAGCAAGGCATCATGAGTTATCAGTCGCGGGATGAAGCGGCTACCGCGCTGCACGCCGCGCAGGCCGCGGTCGATTCCGCCAAGGCCAATGTCGCCGCCGCGGAAGCGTCTCTCAAGGTGGCGATGGCGAATACCATCCAGGCCCAGGCGGCAGCCAAGACCGTCGCCGCCACTCGAGGCGAAATGCTCAACGCACAAGCCCTGACCAATCAAGCGCAAATCCAGCTCAGCTATGCCAACGTCGTATCTCCCATTTCCGGCAAGGTCAACGTGAGAGCGGCGCGGCAAGGCGAAGTGGTGGCGGCTTCGACCCCAATCGTAACCATTACGGATCTTACCCAGACCTGGATCTACGCTCCCTTGCCGGAAACCCAGGCCGACGCAGTCCAGCTGGGTGACAGCTTGCGCGTGGTCATGCCGAGCGGAGCCACCATTTACGGCAAGGTCATCGCCAAATCAGCCGAAGCGGACTTTGCCACTCAACGCGACGTGAGCCGGCGGAAGCGCGACATCAAGACCATTCGGCTGAAGCTGCTCATCGATAATCCCGGGATGCGCTATGTCCCGGGAATGCTCGCCGAAGTGTATATCCCCAAGAGCAAGCTGGTGAACCGATGAGCCAGACATCGTCGACTCAGCCACTGTCGACCAAGCCACCGTCGACCCCGCCCGCACCGGCCATCGCCGTAGAAAACATCGTCAAGCGGTACGGCGAATTTGAGGCCGTGAAAGGTGTCACCTTCCAGGTCGCGGAAGGGGAAATCTTCGGTCTGCTGGGGCCCAACGGCGCGGGCAAAAGCACTCTTATCCGCATGATGACCACGCTCATCCCGGTCACCGGCGGAAAGGCCATCATCGCCGGCCACGATGTCTCCCGCGAGCCTGACGCCGTGAGGCGAGCCATCGGTGTCATTCCCCAGGCGCTCACCAGCGACGTCGATCTTACGGTGGAAGAAAATCTATCTATCTATGCCAAGCTCTACGAAGTTCCCAAGGCACAACGCGAGCGCAATATCAACGAGCTGCTGCAGGCGGTGGACCTGCTCAAGTGGCGGGGCGCGCAAACCAAGACACTCTCCGGGGGAATGCGCCGGCGTCTGGAGATCGCCCGCGGTCTGGTTCACAACCCGCGCATCTTCTTTCTCGACGAGCCCACGACGGGGCTCGATCCTGTCTCACGCGTTGCCGTGTGGGAAATGCTCAACCACCTCAGGAACACCCGCAATCTCACCATGCTGATCACCACCCACTACATGGATGAGGCGGACCGCCTGTGCGATCGCATCGCCATCGTCGACCACGGAAAGCTGGTAGCCCTCGACACGCCCATGGCGCTTAAGGAAAGCGTTCCCGGGGACAATGTCGTGGAAGTGCATTTCACCCACGAATCAGCCGAGTGGCCTGAACGGCTCGATCACCTGGCTGGGGTGACTGCGGTGGAATCGAAGAGCGCAGGCATGTACCGCCTGCTCACCTCCAACGGCTCGCTGACCACCACCCAGTTGGTCGAGATGGTGAACAAATACGGCGAAACCATCAAGTCGTTGACCGTACAGAACACCACCCTCGACGACGTCTTCGTGTATTACACGGGACGCCAGCTGCGAGATGAACAAGTAAAAGCGCAGGGCTCCATCATGCCGCCGCGCCCGGGGATGCAACGATGAAACGAATGATGGCAATCGTAGAACGGGAGATGCGGAAGTTCTTTCGCTCGCCGGCGTTGATGATGGTCTCGATGACCCTCCCGCTGGTCCAGCTGGTCATTCTTGGTAACGCCCTCGGTGGCAAAATACGCGGCGCGCGGATGGGCGTCGTCGATTATGATCGCGGCTCCCAGGCGCTGAAAGTCGAAGAGGCCTTCAATTCGATCGCCGCCAATATCCGCACCTTCACCACCATTTCGTACAACGATGAACAGAAGGCCCGCGAAGACGTGCGCACGGGCAAGATCGACGGAGCCGTCATCATCCCGGCGCAGTATTCGCGCCGCGTCCTGGCCGGCGATTCTCCGGCCATTGGTCTGGTCGTCGACAACAGCGACCAAACCATGAGTGCGAGTCTCACAGCGGAGATGCAATCCCTGGTCGACGCATTGAATGCTCCGGTCATCCAGCAAAAAGTAATCCAGCGGATCGCGCTCCAGATCGTCGAGCTCTATCCCTATGTCGAATACATGAAGTATCTGCTCGCCGGCTCGGTCGCCCTCGCCATGTATGTGGCGGTCATGATCGGTGGAGGCATGCTGTATATCGACGACAAAGCAAGAGGCGTACACGAGGGATACCTGGTAACTCCGATCACCCGGCTGGAGTTAGTGCTTGGATTAAACTTTGCCGGCACCATCAAGGCCGTCTTATCCGGCGTTTGTATCGTGGTTATCGGTTCGTTGTTAGCCGGCCTGGGTGTCATCTTCAACCCGCTGACGGCTTTGCTTCTCCTGCTGATGATCATCTCCACGTCCGTTGCCTTCAACGGCATGATGTTCCTGATGATGGTGCGGGTCGAGGATCCGCTGGTTCCGCGCGCCATGTTCGGTGTGCTCAATACCTTGCTGTTCTTTCCCAGCGGGGCCATCTCTCCTGTCTCGGGATTACCGAAATGGCTGCAGGTCATCGCGCACATCGATCCCTTTACCTATGCCGTACATGGTTTCAAGGCTATTCTTCTCAAGGATGGCGGCTTTACCGCGATTCGCTTCGATTTGCTCTTTCTGACTGCGTTCGGTATCGCCGCGCTGGCGATCGCGACTCCCTTGTTCAAGCGCACGCTTTAGCTCCGGCCCCGCGGGCACACCAAAGTGCTCTAGACAAACCCTTGTCTGTGGAACCGCCGAGCGGTACTATTCGTATCAAGAGAGAACTCGATCGATGAGGTCACAGCCGAAGCATGGGTACGACACGGGCCAAACGCACGCTCGATCCGCCTTCAGGGACCGTCAGTCTCAAGACCCTTGCGGCTTATCTGGATCTTGACCCGGCTACTGTGTCGGTCGTCCTGAACGACGTGCCCGGGCGATCCATTCCCGAGGCAACCCGGGAGCGGATCCGCAAAGCAGCGCTCAAATTCAACTATCAGCCCAGCTTCCTCGCCCGGTCGCTCCGCAATCGCCGCACCATGACCATCGGCATTTTGGTTCCCGTGCTGGCCGACGGCTATCACGCCGAAGTGATGACCGGTATCGGAGACAGTCTTCTCGAAGAGAAGTATTTCTACTTTATCGCTCATCACCGGCATCGGGCCGATCTGATTCAGCAGTATCCTCGCATGCTCATCAGCCGCGGCGCCGAGGGCCTGATCACGATTGATACCAACCTGGTAGACAAGCTGCCGCTGCCGGTGGTGGCCATTGCCGGTCACCGCTGCGTCGAGGGAGTGACCAACGTTGTCCTCGACAATCAGCGGGCTGCTGAACTCTCTCTTCGTCACCTTTACGATCTGGGTCACCGAACCATCGCCTTCATGCGCGGCCAGTCCTATAGCTCCGACTCCGACGCCCGATGGCAGGGCATCGTGCGGGTGGCCCAGGATCTCGGCCTCATCATCCGGCCGAAGTTGACCATTCAGCTGACGAAGGATCTCACGTCTCCCGAACTAGGTTATCCCGTGGTGAAGCAGCTCCTCGCGCATCATCGCAGCTTTACCGCATTCCTCTCTTTCAACGATATCGCCGCGATCGGCTGCATTCGTGCTCTCCACGATGTAGGGTTACGGGTGCCTCAGGATGTATCTGTGGTCGGCTTCGACGATATTAAAGAGGCGGCGTTTCAAACACCGAGTCTCACCACCATTCGCCAGCCCCTCCGCCAGATGGGAGCGTTGGCGGTGCAGACGCTGTTGCAACAACTCCGTCCTTCGAACAACCGCGAGCTTCCCCAAATAGCGGTGGCGCCGGAATTGATCGTCCGCGAATCCACTGGGCCGGCGCGGAGAAACTAGCCGCAGGGTAGAGAACTGCGGTTTCTTTTCTCATACCCACCAATACCCCAAAAAAGACGGGGTACCAGAATGCCTGGTACCCCGGAGGACCTACTCAACAAGTAGGGTGTGGCTTAAAACGTCAGGTGCGCGCTGAGCTGAAGCGTACGGCCGAGACCCGTCACCTGGGTAATGGTCGAGGTTCCTGTCGCAATCGCGCCATATCCGCCGCATCCGCTCGGCAATGTGCCAGAGGATGGGCAGACGGTAAGCTCCTGGTTAGGCAAATTGAAACTCGGATGGTTGAATGCATTGTTCGCGTCGGCCCGCACTTGCAACCGGACAGATTCCGCAACAGCAAATGTCTTGCCGAGGGAGAGATTGACCAGGCTAAACGCTGGTCCCGTAAGTTGATTGCGGCGTTCGTCCCCGAAGGTGCCAGGGGCTGGAACCGCAAATGCAGCCTCGTTGAACCACTGTTTAGGACCGCGGTTTTGCAGCTTGGGATTTCCGACGACATTGGGGAACCATTTGAAATTGTTTCCACCGAGCGAATACGAATTGGTGCCGCTCGCCATGATTGCCGTAAAGGGCTGACCGCTCTGGACAACGATCGTGCTTGCAAGCTGCCAGCCACCCACCACTTCGTCGAGCAACAAGTTGTTGTTCAGGAACCGCTTGTTCTTGCCGAAGGGCAACTCATAAATCGCGAAGCCTTTGAATGCATTCCGGATATCGAAGTTCGCATTTCCGTAGTTCTTCGACGGCACGTACGAGTTCTGTACGAACTGCGATCCCCCGTGGCTTCCCCAGCCGGCCGTGTCTAAATCGTCCAGAAAGTGCGACCAGACGTAACTGAAATTGAAGTTGAGACCCTGGCTCACACGCTTCTCAATGACAGCCTGAAGCGAGTTGTAGTTGGAAATCGCGTTCGTGTTCGACGGTGAGCCGGACACATTGAGCGACTGGAATTGAGGGAAGGGCCGGGATCCCTGATCGTTGGCCGAGAGCAAATTCTCGGGGACCTGGTTGAGATCCACCTGGAAAGGCAAATTGTGACCGTGGCTGGCCACATAGCCGAGCGACACCGCGAAATTCGTACTCAGTTGACGCTCCGCCTGAACATTCCATTGGTAGGAGCCACCAACAGGTTGGTGGTACGGGTTGTAGTTGAAACTTTGACCGTTGTACGCGTCGGGAGCCGATGAATTGCTCACGTACGGAAGATTCGCACCGTCTCCGGAAAACGTAACCACGGGAGTAATTCCGTTGGTTGAGTCGCTCACGCTGCCTTTCGAGCCAAAAGCCTGGCCCATACCGCCGCCGTAAATATCGTTGCTCCAGTTATAGGAAAAGAGACCGAAACCGCCTCGTATCGTGGTGACCGGGTTCAGCAGGTAAGCGAATCCAACTCGCGGAAGGAATGTGTTGTAGACAGGCTTCTGAAGGTGGGTGCGGCCGTTGGCATGGGTCGATCCGAACCAGATCGCCCCCAGCGAATTGGATGCCGGGTTTTGTATTGTCGGATCGAATGTGGCCTCATTGCCCTTCACTTCGCTCCAGCCAGTCTGAATCTGGTAGCGCAGGCCGAGGTTCAAGGTCAGGTTGGGACGGATCTTGTAGTCATCCTGGACGAACATTTGCGGAAGTTTTTCGCGGCCGCCATATTCCGGTGTTTCATTTGCTTCCCAGTGTTGCGCTTGCCCCAGAAGGAAGTCCGCATACGGCGTACCGGTGGTCGTGCTCCCGACAAATTGCGAGGTATATTGCCCTGTAAAGTTCACCTGGCCGGCATTCAGATTTCCCCACGCCGTGGAGTTGTTCTGGTAAATCAGAAACTCGCCGCCAAAGTGCAGAATGTGCTTGCCGACGATCATAGTGACGACATCGGATGGATCAAACGCATGCTCTTTGTAGACCGCGTTGGTTTGCGAGGAGAGCACCGTGTTGCCGTTGGGGCCGTTGTTGAAGTTGGTGATATTGATATTGGGAAAGTTATCCGACTTGGCAAACTGCCATCCAAGTTTGGACGGGTATCCGTTGTCGAGCGTAGTGGGCTGGAAGAAATTCAGCTGGTTGGTATAGCCCAGTCTCACTTCGTTGGTCACATGTGAGCTGATCTGCCAAACATCGGTGATTTGTGCGTTGTATCGGCTCACGTCGCCGCTTTGGCACGCGATTGGGCACAGTCCGGGACCGAAGCTTTGGCCTGGGTTGTCTCCCTCGGTCACCGAGGTAGTGAGCCGGTTGGTGCCGGTAATGTCGTAGTCTGTTCGTCCGAAGAACTTCTTGAAAGGGCTCTTATTGGGCGCAGTGTAAGTGTAGTTGTTCTGAGCCTGTCCGTTGGATACAGTCCCGGCGGTATTCGGGGCAGGGAAGTAAGCCTGGGCAGCTTTGGAGACAGCGTCAAAGCGGTCGGCCGGGATTATGTTGCCCGGGAAGGCTGCACGGGTAATGCACGGGCACTGGGTCGGGGAGCTCGCGCCTGGATAGGTGTACGTGCCCGTCTGCTGGATGACTGTGGTGGTTGCGGGATCATAGATAGTGGGGAGCCCGGCGAAATTGCCGGCGATTTCCGCGGCAGTGGGCACCGTGTAAAAACTGGCCTGGCTGCCACCGTTGTGGATGATCTGGTCATAGGCGAAGAAGAAGAAGAGCTTCCTCTTGAGAATCGGACCGCCGATCGAACCACCAAATTCATGAAAATGTATCTGTGGTGTTGGCGTGTTCGCGCCAAAGGCGTAGTTGTTCGCATTCAACGCCGTATTTTGTAAATACTCGTAGGCCGAACCATGAAATCTGTCAGAGCCGCCCTTGCTGATCTGGTTGTAGAGAATTCCGCCAACCCCGTATTGGGCAGAAAAAGCCGAACTGCTGGTCCTCACTTCCTCAATCGTTTCCTGGACATTGATATCTGAGTTCGCGCTGGCCGGCAGGGTCGTTTCCGCTCCGTCGGCGAGTACCGTGCTGAAAGGCAAGTTGCCGTTGACAGCGAGCATGGTGCCATTCGAGGTACCGGAGCCCACAACTCCCTGGTTGCCTCCAGGAGCACCCGCGGCGCCGGCTAGCAGGATGTTGAAAGATGACCAATCCTGCCCTTGCTGGCCTACCTGCGGGAGCTGCGAGAGTGTCTGCGCATTCAACGTAGTCTCGATCGCCCCGCTATCGGTGGTGAGAAGTGGCACATCGGTGGTTACGACCACTTGTGTGTTCACCGCGCCCACCGCCAACTGCGCGTTCACGGGGGTGGTTCCGACGTTTACCGTGACGGAAGATCGGACCAGCTGGGTAAAGCCTTCTTTTGAAAAGGTGATCTTGTAGTTTCCTGCGACGATGGACGAGGTGTCGTAGACGCCGGCTGCGTTGGTGGTGTAAGCCTTGGCGACCCCGGTATCAATATTCAGCACGGTGACGGTTGCGCCCGGGATGGCCGCCCCTGTGTTGTCGGTCACCGTACCACTGATGTCACCGGCATTTGTGGCCTGCCCAAAGGCTGTTGCGAATGATGCTGCGAGAAGAACGCCGACCAGCAGTGCTAATCTTCCTGATTTCATACCTAACCTCCAAAAAGTTGTTACCGCATTGTCCAGTCATGGTTCGTGAATGTCGTCTTCGCCGGTGATTTCGATAAGACAAACGGTTGTCTTTCGACACTTCGGCGCGCGCGAGCAATATAACAGGATGCCGCCTAAAGTTGTCAAGCACTATATTGGACGCTGCCTAAAGTCATGTAATCAGAGAACAACCGTGTGTCTTGGGGGCGAAACTGCCCTCCATCCGCTGTAATCACCCGTCTGGCTCTCCTTTGGACGCGCCGCGACCAGGAAAAGCGTTCTTTCTCTAGAACGGCTTGGCGCGGTATCATTCGGAGGCGATGTGCGTAAAAAAAAACTTTGCATCCTGTTGCTGGCGTTCCTCCCCGCCCTCCCCCTCCTTCCCCAGGCACCCGGTAGTTCCCAGGACCAGGCCGCAGAGCATTCCCGGTTGGCCCAGCAATACCTGAATCAGCGCCGGCCCGACCTAGCCATTCCGGAATTCCAGGCCGTGGTTTCACTCGAACCGCGCAACTTGGATGCGCAAGGGAACCTCGGGGTTCTGCTCTTCTTTCAGGGCGACTATGTGAAAGCTGTGCCCCATCTGCACGCGGCCCTCGATATGCAGCCGAACCTGGGCAAAATCCAAGCCCTGCTAGGAATGGCAGAGAAGCGAACCGGCGACACGGCAAATGCGCGCACCCACCTCGAAGCATCGTTTGCCGCCGTGGACGAACCAAAGCTAAAAGTTCAAGTCGGCATGGAACTGGTGGAGCTGTACACCGCCAGTCAGGATTTACCAAAGGCCAGCTCGGTGGTGAACGCCATGCGCCAGGCGGACCCGGCCAATCCTGCGGTACTCTATGCGGCCTATCGCGTCTACTCTGACCTTGCAGGCGAAGCTATGCTGAGCCTGGCACTGGCTGCTCCCGATTCCGCGCAGATGCATCTGGTCATGGCCCATGAAGAGGTGAAGCAGGGCAATAACGCCGGCGCTCGCGTCCAGTACCAGAAGGCCCTCGAGATAGACCCGAAAATCCCCGGCATTCATTTTGAGTTGGGGGAGTTGCTGGGCCTCTCCGAAGATCCAAATATCAAAGCGCAGGCAGAGCCGGAGTACAAGGCTGCGATCTCTGAAAACGCACTGGATGAAAAAGCAGAAACCAGGCTCGGGGATCTGTCCAGCCGCAAAGGCGATTCTGCGCAGGCTCTGCAGTATTACACCACCGCCCTTCGTCTGCAGCCCGACGACGCGGAAGCCGGCTTCGGGTTAGCCAAGACCTTGATCGCCATGAACCAGCAAGCCAAGGCACTGCCGATCCTCGAACGTGCGGTGCAACTGGAACCCACCAACGCTGCCGCTCACTTTCGCCTTAGCACCCTCTACCGTGAAATGGGCCGCAACGCCGATTCACAACGCGAGGTGGAGGAGTACAAGAGATACAAGCTGATGAAGGAAAAGCTGCAGGCTGTCTTCAAGGAAATGCAGCTCCATCCGGCCGGGATGTCCACCGAGGAGGATAGCAAGTAACCGCCACCGGCACCAACCCGCGGGAGAGGTAGATGCGAAGCGCGCGCAGGCTTCGCAAGGTAGGGCTCCTGTTCCTCTCGTTCTTTTTTTGCTGTCGGCCTCACGTGAGCCGAGCGCAATACCCCGCTAACCAACAGTCGTCATTGGGGCCCACCCCGCAGATCCCCCAACTGGTCGACATCACGCGCTCCACAAAGATCCAGTTCGATCATCTGTCTTCCCCGGCAAAGAAGTACATCGTAGAGTCGATGAGCGGCGGGGTCGCACTCATCGACTACGATCGCGACGGCTGGCCAGATATTTACTTCACCAACGCGCCCGGCATCGACATGGCATTAGCCGGCCGCAAAGCACCGAGCGCGCTCTTCCACAACAACCACGACGGCACGTTTACCGACGTGACCGACAAGGCAGGAGTAGGCAATCCCTGCTGGGCCATGGGCGCTTCCATTGGGGACTACGATAACGACGGCTGGCCCGACCTGTTGGTCACCTGCTTCGGCGGGGTTACGCTTTATCGCAACAATCACGATGGCACTTTCAAGAATGTGACCACCCAGGCGGGACTCGGCGTTGACTCCGGCTGGGCGACGGGCGCGGCCTTTGGTGACTACGACGGCGACGGATGGGCCGATCTGTTTGTCGCTCACTATGTGGATTTAGATCTCAAGGATCTGCCGGAATTCGGCTCCAGGCCCACCTGCCAATACCACGGCATCGCTGTACAGTGTGGCCCTCGCGGCCTGAAGGGGTCGCCGGATGCGCTCTATCACAACAATGGCAACGGAACGTTCACCGAGGTATCGAAAGCCGCCGGAGTGGCCGACCCTCAGCGCTTCTTTGGCTTGACTGCCGTGTGGAGTGACTTCAATCACGACGGATTGCTGGACCTGTTTGTCGCCAACGACGGAGAGCCCAACTATCTCTACCGCAACGACGGCAATGGCCACTTTACCGATATCGCGCTCGATGCCGGTGTCGCCGTTAACCTCGACGGCAGCGAACAGGCCAACATGGGTGTGGCGCTGGGCGACTACGAGCACAAGGGCCTGTTCTCCATCGCCATCACCCACTTTAGCGAGGAGTACGCCGCCTTGTACCGCAACAACGGCGGACTCAGCTTTACCGACGTCTCTTATCCGTCGGGGATCGCTCGCGCAACCACGCCCTACGTGGGGTGGGGAGACGCGTTCTTCGATCTGGACAACGATGGCTGGCCAGACCTGATCCTCGTCAACGGGCATGTCTACCCGCAAGTGGATAGCAAAGATATCGGTACCAAATACCGCGAGCCGAAGCTGCTGTACCTCAACCAGCACGACGGCACCTTTCGCGACATAAGCAAGCTTGCCGGTCCCGCGATACAGATTCCGCAGGTAAGCCGTGGCCTGGCCGTGGGCGACCTGTTCAATGATGGCCGCCTCGATCTTGTGGTCGAGAACCTGGAAGGCGAACCCATGATTCTGCGCACCGAGGGAGGCCCGCGCAATCATTGGATCAGCGTTGCACTCGAGGCGGCAAAGGGAAGCCCGCTCGCGCTCAACGCCCGGCTCCGCGCCACCGCCGGTGATCTCGTCCAGCTGGACGAGGTCCGCAGCGGAGGAAGCTATCTTTCGCAAAGCGATTTGAGGATCCACTTTGGCCTCGGCGGCCACGAAACGGTCGACAAGCTGGAGATCTTCTGGCCCTCCGGCAGGGTAGAGACGCTGACCAATCTGAAAGCGGATCACTTCTACCTGGTCAAGGAGGGGCAGGGCGTTGCGCCCGCCCGGGGAGGTATCTAGACAAACTATTGTCTACATGGGTCGGGGCTGCTATCTTGGTTGAAACAGCAAGGACACGGTAAGTCCCATGGGCAAGCGCAAGAACGATAGCGGCCAGGCCGACGCACGTGTCAGCCTCAAGACCCTGGCGGCTTACCTGAATCTCGACCCAACCACTATATCGGTCGTCTTGAATGAAGTGCCTGGGCGCTCCATCCCCGAAGCTACCCGGGATCGAATTCGCAAGGCAGCGATCAAATTCAACTACCAGCCCAGTTTCCTTGCCCGCTCCCTGCGAAATCGTCGCACCATGACCGTTGGCATCCTGGTGCCTGTTCTGGCCGACGGCTATCACGCGGAAGTGATGACCGGTATCGGAGACCGGCTGCTCAAAGAAAACTATTTCTACTTCATCGCCCACCACCGGCATCGCACCGACCTGATCGAGCAGTATCCTCGCATGCTGATCAGCCGCGGCGCCGAAGGCTTGATAGCGATTGATACCAACCTGGTCCACAAACTCCCGCTTCCGGTCGTGGCCATCGCCGGCCATCGCCGGTTGAGTGGAGTCACCAATGTCGTGCTTGACCACCACCGCGCCGCGGAACTGTCGCTGCGTCATCTTTACGAACTGGGGCACCGCAACATCGCGTTCATGCGCGGCCAGCCTTACAGCTCTGACTCCGACGCAAGGTGGCAAGGTATCGTTCAGGTGGCACAAGATCTAGGCCTCGCCATCCGGCCCGAAATGACCATCCAGCTGGAGAAAGACCTGACCTCGCCGGAACTTGGATATCCCGTCCTGAAGCAGTTGCTGGCCCATCATCGCACCTTCACTGCCGTTGTTTCCTTTAACGACGTCGCCGCAATCGGTTGCATTCGTGCCCTCCATGATTCCGGCCTGCGGGTTCCTGAGGATGTTTCCGTGGTCGGATTCGACGACATTAAAGAGGCGGCCTTTCAGACACCGAGTCTCACCACCATTCGCCAGCCTCTTCAGCAAATGGGCGAACTGGCCGTCGAGCTACTGCTCCAACAGCTCCGGCCTTCTGAAGCCAAAGCCCTTCCGCAGGTAGCGGTCGCGCCGGAACTCATCGTCCGTGAATCGACCGGGCCGGCCCGGCAGAAATCTGGGCTGCCAAAGGCGGCTCGATCGGCCCGTTAGTCTCTAGAAAAGGGAACTGCCGTGAATCCGGTAAGGGACCTTGTTCACGTGGTGAACGAAGGCTTTTTCGGCCTCAAAATTTACGTTCGTGTAAAAAAACTCTGCCATAGTTTGTCAGCGACTTGCGACAACGCTCGTACCAATAGCAGTTGCGGGTGGGAAACACCACCCGCCATACCGGCCTCAGCCCGGGCTCGATGCTGATTCAAATCAATAGAAGAACGACCCCAATTTTTGAGGAGAGCCAAATGCCCCAAATTTCTCGATTCCGTGTCTTCGCCCTGCTGATCCTGCTTGGCCCCTTGACGACTCTGAACACACCGGCTCAGACGGCCGTCGATGGCGCCGTCGGTGGCACGGTGGTTGATGCCTCGGGCGCCATCGTCGGCGGAGCAACCGTCACGGTTCTCAACAACGGGACCAACGCAGAACAAACAGCCAAGGCCGACAACGCCGGATATTTCCGCGTCATACACCTCCAGCCAGGAACCTACAGCGTAACCATTACCGCGGCCGGTTTCGAGCCTTACAAATCGGTAGACGCGATCGTTCAGGTTGGCCTGTTGACCACCATCGATGCTCACATGCAGGTGGGATCGACCTCGCAGACAATTGAGGTCAACGGCGCCGCTCCCCTGGTGAACACAACCAACCCGGATTTTGCCGGCGTCATCGACCAGAAGGTCCTTCACGATCTCCCGGTCAGCAACTACCGCTGGTCTAGTTACGCTCTGCTGACTCCCGGCGTGGTCAATGACTCGAACGGCTACGGGCTGCTCAGCTTCCGCGGCCAAAGCACGCTGCTGAATAACGTAACCATCGACGGCACAGATGACAATCAGGCCTTCTTTTCCGAGGAGCGCGGCCGCACCCGCGCCGGCTATTCCACCGCCAAGGAGTCGGTCCAGGAATTTCAGGTGAATACGTCGAACTACTCGGTCGAGTACGGCCGCTCCGCCGGCGGCATCGTGAACTCAGTCACCAAGAGCGGCACCAACAGCTTTCATGGCGTGGGCTACTACTTTGATCGCGACAGCGCCTGGGCGGCTACCAACAGCACAGTGACGCACCCGGTCGAGGTTTCCAACACTCCGCCGACCTACAAGGTGGTTCCCTTCAAGCCAACCGACCTACGCCGCCAATTTGGCCTGGCTGTCGGCGGTCCAATCTGGAAGGACAAAGTCTTCTTCTTCTTTGCCGCGGACAAGTTCTATCACGACTTTCCAGGTGCCGCCACCATCACCGGCGCCAGCGCCAACTCTAACTTCTACACTCCCGCCGATTCCGCTCTTCCTGCCGGGAAGACTTGCGGGGCCACAGGCTCTGCGGCCCCCAATTATCAAGACGCCAACGTCTGCCAGATCGCAACCAATGCCGGCCTGACCTATGCCGATTCCTACAACGTTTACAACGCGGGCATCGCCGGACTGCAATCAACCCTCGGTACGGCGCCGCGAACTGGCGATCAGACTATCTACTTCCCCAAACTCGATTGGCAGGTGAACGGAAAGAACCACGTCTCGGTGGAAGCAAACCGGATGCGATGGACGTCTCCGGCCGGCATCCAGACCGCTCCTGCCGTCGCCTACGGCCTCTCGAGTTTCGGCAACGACTATGTGCGCGACACCTGGATTGTCGGGAAACTCGACACCCTGTTCACGCCAGTCTGGAGCAATGAAGCGCGCTACATGTACGGGCGTGATTTTGAATACGAGACCAACCAGGCGCCCACCCCTTATGAAACCAGTACCCTGATCAACACGCCAACTTACACCAACCCGTTGGGTCTACCAACGAACGTATATCTGACCGGCTTCTTTCAGATCGGAACCCCGCAGTTCCTTCTCCGCGCCGCCTATCCCGACGAGCGCCGTTGGCAGTTCTCCGACACCGTCAACTGGGTTCACGGAAACCACAACTTCAAGTTCGGGGGAGATTACGTTCACACCTACGATCTGCTCTCCAATCTCTATAACCAGTATGGCGGCTACACCTATAGCGGCAATACCTTGTTAGGTAACTACATCTCCGACGCATACCTCGCCAGCAATGCCGGCACTGCCTCCAAGGCTTCGCATTACACTTTCTTCAACCAGGGTGCGGGGCTAGCGGGAATTCCGTTTACTACCGGCGATTACTCTCTCTTTGCCCAGGACGAGTGGAAGGCTACCCGACGGCTGAGCCTTACCCTGGGCATTCGCTGGGAGTATGAGAGCTTCCCTGGGGCGCAACTGGTGAACTCCGCCGTTGCGCAAACTTCGAAATTGAACGACATGAATACCAATTTTGGTCCACGGGTCGGCTTTGCTTATGATCCTTACGGTACCGGCCGGACCATCGTGCGCGGCGGATACGGTATGTTCTTCGCCCGGGCTATCAATTCCACCCTCTACCAGGCCTTGATCGGCACTGGAGCCGCAGGCAGCCAAACCAATCCACAATTCAACGCCGGACAGAACTGCGCTCCCGTTTTCCCCCAGGTAGTGGCTCCTGCGCAACAGGGCGCCTGCCTTGGCTCAGCGAGCGGCAACGCGACCGTGGTCTACCTCAACCCCAACTTCAAGGTTCCACAGATCCATCAGGCCGACCTTACCGTCGAAACCCAGGTGACCAACCACGATGTGTTCAGTGTTACCTGGCTGGGATCGTTCGGCCGCCGCCTGCCTGACTTTGTCGATGTCAACCTGCCCGCGCCCACGCCTGTTTCTTTTACCATCGTCGACCCGCAGCAGCAGGGCCCCATCCCCAATGGGACGACCTTCCAGACGAACGCATTTTTTGCCACTGCCAATAAGAACCTGCGGCCCAATCCCAATTTCAGCTCAATCACAGATATCTTTAGCGGCGTGACGTCGAGTTACGAGGCGTTGGTGGGGCAGTTCAAGCACCAGCTTTCGCATTCGATTGAATTCACAGCGAACTACACCTGGTCGCATGCTCTCGACTTCGGAGAGAACAACACTACGGGAGCCTCGGCGAACGCGTTGCTCGATCCCACCAACATCCGTCTGGACAAGGGAAACTCCAACCAGAACGTGCCCAACCGGCTGGTGATGGCTGCCGTGATCAACTCCCCCTGGCATCTGCATGGAGCCTGGGGTTATCTGGCCAACGATTTTGAGGTGGCGCCCGGCTTCTCCGCGCAAACGGGTCTGCCATATTCGGTCGGCATCAGCGGCGCGTCGAGCACGCTCACCGTCACGCCCGGCGCCCCCGTGCAGAAGATCGTCAATACCGGATCTTTCAACGGGGCCGGGACTCCAAGTGCATCGAACCGGGTTCCGATCGCGGATCGCAACGCCTTCCAGCAACCGGCAACCTACGTCGCCGATCTGCGCATTTCCAAAAGGCTACTGTTCCGTGAGCGCTACGGGCTCGAGTTTCTGGGAGAAGCCTTCAACTTGGCCAACCACCCAAACGTCAGCGCGGTCAATTCCTCGGCTTACTTCGTCAATGACATACTCCAAACCGGCTCAAAAACAATCGGGGCAGGCAACACCCTCACCCCGTATTCCACTCCATACCGGCAAGTGACTGGCATCAATAACAGCAACTTCGCGCTCAACGTCCGCCAGTTGCAGCTAGGCCTGCGTTTGCAGTTCTAAATCCGCCGACCGAAACGGGACGGGTGCCCCAGGTCTCGCGTTTGAGACCTGGGATCCTCCTGGCAAAGGTCAATCGAAGAGTTCCGGGATTTCTCTTTGACACCTTCAGATCAAGTCCAATTCCCATTCCTGGCCAACAAGGTCATGTCCGAAGCTATGGTGGGGCTCTTCTTTCACCAGCCGAAACCCTGCACCCTGGTATATGCGATGCGCCGCAGTCAACATGCTCTGTGTCCACAGAACGATTTTCCGATAGCCGGCGGTCCGGGCGAACTGGACGCACTCGTTTACCAGGGCATGGCCCAGGCCCGTACCTCGGGCGCTCGGCTCGACAAACAGCAGGCGAAGCTTCGCCGTGTGTGCCTGACTCGGATGCTTGACGAGAAACACGTGACCCACGTGCCGGCCATCCACCTCGGCGATCCAACACCGCTCCCGCGCCGGCTCGAAATGCGTGATGAAATCGGAAACGATGTTGGCCACCAGGGCCTCGAACGTTGCGTCCCATCCATACTGCTCCGCATAGCCCAGACCTTCCCGGTGGACAATCCAGCCCATATCTCCAACGCGATGCGGACGCAACACGTACGGGGAGCGGCTCCGGTCAGTCTTCATGAGAAGTTCTTCGATCGACTGCATGCAGTGGATCACTTCAGCCCGGGCCGCGGGCGGCAGACCCTGCAGCGCGTCGTGCGCCTGTTGGTTGGAAAGCTCGTTCAACTTCTTAAACACAGATTTGCCGCGCGTTGTCAGCACCAGTTCGGCGAAGCGGCCGTCCTGTTCTGACATCTTCTTCTGCAACAACCCGTCGCGCTCAAACTTTCCCAACAAGCGGCTCAGGTAGCCGGCATCCATCCCCAGCTCTTCGGCTATCTCGCTTGCCTTGGGTGCGGTGCGGTTCGCCAGTTCGTAGAGCACGCGCGCTTCCGCCAAACTGTAGTCGCTGTTGAGTAGCCCTTCGTTGAGAGTTCCGAGATAACGCGTATACACGCGATTGAAGTGGCGGAACTTAGCGATCTCGCCGCTCACCCCAGGCAGCATTTTGTCTGTGGTTGCCATGGGAGACATTGTCATCTATATTGGTTGACAATGTCAATTAATGTGGTCTGGAGAAATTTAGCGAACATTGCCGGCCGAGTTCTCCAGCAGGACATTTGAAACCACAGCAGTATCCGATGTGGCCGGCAAGTGGGAGCAGAAACCAATGCCCACATAAAACGGCTCCTCGAAGTGCAGCGTGATGGGTGGGCCGAACTGGTGCATGGGTTCGCCCTGCAAGCTGACGAAGATGGCAATCGAGTCCCCATGCTTTTCGATGCCCACGCGCTTTGCTTTGACCCCTGCCAGCGTGCCCCCGAAGCGAAACTCCGCATCCTTCATCATTGCGCCTTTATCCGCCCTCCAGGCCAGGTGGATCATACCGACACCGTGTTCGCCCAGCATCGCTTCCTTCGCATCGTCTTCGAGATTCTGACGAATCACCAGCACTACCTTGCGATCGCCATAACCCTTCGGGTCAGGGAAGTTGACGTCGGCTGCCAGGGAAACGTCCCCGGACATCTTCTTCCATAAGAAGCGGAACTCATCGCGTGAATACCAGATGTTGTAACCGGCCGATTGGATGGTGTACTGCTGCGTGCCGGGGTCGTAACTCGCACTTCCAGGCACCACCGCGCCGCCAACGTCAGACTGGCCCTGAAACACACCGATCGGCGTTTCAAAATTCCGGCTCGGTCGATGGAAATCCGCGGGCGGGGGTACCTGTACGTGGGTGGGAGAACCCGGCTGCGCCCATTCCGGGACCGCAGGCGCTTGTCCAACGGCGCCCGCCTGCCCCTGCACCCCTCGCATCGCGCAACACAGAAAAAACACAACAATCCAGCATGGGCAAGAACGCGCATTCGAAGAAGAAAGAAAATGTTCCCTTGTCATGCGCGCGAGTCTAGCACACCTGCATCCGCGGAAGATGTCAGGCCTTCCCGCTGCATCCCGGTTGCTTTCGAAGAAACACCATTTCAATTCGCATCTCAGGCGCTTCGCAGCATCCAACAGAAGATCAGGCAAGGTCCGGGCACCGCGTAACCTCTGACGCAAGTCGCCGTCCAACGTTCGATTTGGTGTGCATGGCAGTTCCCTCGTCCCTGAATCCACACGGAGGACAGCATGGATGGCAGATGTGACCTTTGTGGTACGGTTCAAATCAAGCGACCTGCAGCCTCAACTGGTAAGTGCATCGCGAGCAGAAATTCATGGTGACCATCTTGTTTTTCTGTCGGATGGCAACCTGATTGCTCTCTTCCTGCTGGAAGCCGTCGAATCCTGGTCTGAGATACCCGGCCCGGACAAATGCTAGCCTCCTAAGTAGTACGCGGATCTGCGCGACGCACAGATAACTGGACAAGCGTTTGCTCCTGCTTCGCACTGCTTATCCCGGCCGCTTCCCGTCGGTCTTCAAGTTCAGATTCCGGATTAAACGGTGTAGATACTTGGGATGAATTCCCAGCAAGCGCGCTGCCTCGACCGGACTGCCGCCGGCCTCGTCGAGCGCGCTCAGCACCAGTTGCTTTTTCGTTTGGTTGAGCGTGTCATGGTAACGCGCCGCTGCCAATCCCGACGATTGCTCCTCCAGTAACGCATTGGGCAGGTCTTCGGGCAGAATTTCATCGGTCAGTCCCATCACGATCGCGTGTTCGATCGCGTTCTCCAACTCGCGCACGTTGCCCGGCCAACTGTATTGCATCAGCAGCGAGCGCGCCTCCGGAGCAATGCCTTTGAAGCCCCGCTTACATTTAGCCGCATATTTGTTGGCGAAATACAAAGCCAGCAAAGGGATGTCCTCGCGATGCTCGCGCAGCGGAGGGGAAGCGACAGAAACCACATTCAGCCGGTAATACAGGTCCTGCCGGAATTCGCCCGCCTTAATCGCCTGCTCCAGGTTCTTGTTCGTCGCCGCCACCACGCGGGCATTGAACGGCAGCAGGCGGTTGCCTCCCACTCGTTCAAATTCGCGCTGCTGCAACACCCGCAACAGCTTGCCCTGCAGCAGAGGAGCCATCTCCCCGATTTCATCCAGGAACAGCGTGCCGTCCTCGGCCGCTTCAAACTTTCCCTTGCGCACGCCTGCCGCTCCGGTGAACGCGCCTTTCTCATGGCCGAACAATTCGCTTTCCAGCAAGGCTTCCGGGATGGCGGCGCAGTTGATGGCGATGAAAGGTTTATCCGGCCGGACGCCGCTCGAGTGAATGGCGCGCGCCACCAGCTCTTTGCCGGTTCCGCTCTCGCCGCGAATCAGCACCGTTGAGTTGCCTTTCGCCACCCGCGTGATGAACTCACTCACACGCATCATCGCCCGGCTTTCGCCAATGAGGCTGTGGTCGCCCTTCACCTCCACACGCAGCCGCTGGTTTTCCGCTCGCAGAGAATCCAATTGCGACAGGTTCTCCAGCGTCACCGCGGCGATCCGCGAAATCGAGCTCAGGAAGTAGGCGTGTTCTTTCGTGAAGGCCGGGGACGTAGCGGGAGAGGACAGGTAAATCACTCCCAGGATTCTCTCCACCGCCACCAACGGCACACACAACACATGCTCCGTAGCTGCGTCACCCGAGGCTGCGGAAAAGACAGCGCAGCGCTCCCAGGTCGCCTGCTGCACCGGCTCTTCCCGAATGACCATATCTGTCTGTGTCAGACCCTTCCTGTTCCAGGTACATAGGGGCCGGGGCAAATCATTCCTGCTCGGCTGCAGCACAATCGCCGCCTCAGCCGCCGGGATCACTTCAGAAATGAGCACCAGCAACTCTCGCTGCAGAGCCTGCACATCACGGGTGGAGTTGATGACGTTCGCAATCTTGAAAAAGGCGCTCAGATCGCGCGCCATGCGGCCGACCCCGGCGCCATCGGAAGGCAAGCCGGAAACATCGAGGTGAACCGTCAGGAGCGCGGTCTCTCCCCCTGAATTCTCTGAGTGTGATGAAGCAATCGCCGCATCGTCCGGGCCGGTCAGAAATGCATATTCGCTGCTCCCGATGCGAATCCGGTCACCGTGCTCGAGGGTTCTTCGGCTCACCTTGGTTCCGTTGACCGAAGTCCCATTGTGGCTGTCGAGGTCGGCAATTTCGAAAGCGCCATTGGAAAGTGCGCTGATGGAGCAATGCTTTCGCGAGACTGCCGGGTCTCCCACCTCCACCTGGTTGGAGGCGTCACGCCCCATCAACAAAGGACCATTCGTTAGCGTCCAGACTGTTCCTTTCAGATAGCCGGAAGTCGCCACCAGCCGCGCGTTGTTCAATTCTGCCTCCGGTGGTTCAGTTTAGCCGAAAGTGCCTCAGGAGAATCGTCGAATCCACTCGCCACGCGTGCGGGAACCGGAAGGCTCCCGAGGGTATCCGATCGGCTACCGTTTCGCTCCTGGTCAAGCAGGGAAAAGACCGCTATGTCGTTGCAAATGAAGGAAAACTTTCCTGCAGCGAACCGCGTTTGCCTTTGGCCGCGTGCATGCAATAGGGGAATGCGTCACCAACTTCCAGGGAAGCTGCTGAAGGTTTGAGAGGCAAATTCAGTTTGGGTTCCACTGCGAGGAACCACAGGGAGGGTGTTATGAAACGCAACCTCGGTATCGTGTCGCTCGTAGCGCTGTCGCTCGTGATCGCCAACAACGGCGCGTATGCTCAAACCCCCGCGCGAGCCGATGTGCCCTTCGCTTTCAACGTAGGAACCGCACATTTGCCTGCGGGCCTCTACAAGATCAAGCGCGCCGATTTCGATAACAAGTTCATCATGCTCAGCAATGTCGACACCGGCGACACCGTGCTCTCTGCGTTCCAACGGGAGACTCCCAGCCACGTCAACCACAAGTTGATTTTCCATCATCGTGGCAACCAATACTTTCTGGCCGAGATTTGGGGAGGGGAACGCAACGCCGGCATGGCCGTGCCGGCCACCAAGGCGGAGCAGCAGGTCGAGGTCGCTAGCGCCGCCGCCACGCCAAACGTCGAGATCGCGCTCCGATAACCGGCGCATCGCTTTCCACGCAGCAAATTCAGTTCGGGTTCCACTGTAAAAGGAGCCCCCAAGGAGGATGTTATGAAACGTAATCTTTTCGCAACCCTTTCGCTCGGTGCTCTCTCGGTTCTTTTCACTGCCACCGGCGCTTACGCACAACATGGAGTGGAGGCGACTGTACCTTTTGCCTTCAACGTTGGAACCACTCAACTGCCGGCCGGCACTTATAGGATCACCGTCCAGCCATTGACTTCCTCGGTCACGATCCGGAACTGCAAGAACAGTGCCACGATCTTCGCCCATGCCCAGCCCGAGTACCCTGGGAAAAAGAACGACAAACTGGTGTTCCGGCAAGCCAACGATCGATATTTCCTGGCCGAGATCTGGAGAGAGCAGGGCAGCGACGGTATGAAGCTCCGTGCGCCCAAACCCACCACCAGGGTTGAAGAAGCAAAACAGCGTTGGCCCTCCGGCAACGAAGTGCTGATCGCCCTCAAGTAACTTATCATCGGACACAACCAAGAGCCGGAACCACCGTTCCGGCTCTTGGTTCTCCGCTAACGTGTTTTCTTCGAAGCCCTAACATCGTCATCCTGAGAACCTGTGACTTTTCGATCGTTTCATGTTTTTTGCCGCAACCACACAACCTAGTGGCGTGTACCAGACACGCTGAACACCCAGACCGGCGAGGTGATCGGGCAGACGGCATTACAACAAGGTCCCCAAGCCTATTCGGTGGACCTACGCGAACTCGACGCGGCGCATTGCGTAAACCGATGTACATCTCTTGTGTACGGGACTGCCGAAGGACACGCGGGCGAACGTCCAGCATTCAACTTTACGTTTAGTACTGGCCCTTGTTGGAAAGGCGTCGGCGCCGTTGCTGTCACGCCAAGGCCAAGAACATGACCCCGGACGATCGCGGCACACAGCCCACCTTGATGCTCACCGACCTGCTGCCGCTACCGGATCCCCGGCCCCACTATGCCTGGTACGTGCTGGGATTGTTACACTGGTGTACCTGTTGTCGTTTCTCAATCGCCGGGATGAATCCCCGATTAGAGAAGCGGTCCATAGGAGAATGTCGGATGCCTGGGAGCGTTCTAGTGTCAGGAGCTGGGGTTGCAGGCTCTTGTCTGGCTTGGTGGCTCGATCGATACGGATATGCGGTGACCCTGGTGGAACAGGCGCCCGAACCGCGCTCCGGCGGCTACGTCATCGACTTTTGGGGCCTCGGCTACGACGTGGCCGAAAAGATGGGCGTGCTGGACGAACTCCGCCGGCATGACCTCAAGGTTCAGGAATTCCGGATCGTCAATCGCCTGGGCCGGCGGATCAGCGGCTTCAACCAGGGCGCGGTGCAAAAGCTCATCAAGGGCCGGGGCATGAGCCTTCCGCGTTCTGCGCTGGCTTCTGCGCTCTACGAAGCGGTCAAGGACCGAGTCGACGTGCGGTTCGGAAACAGCGTGACCAGCCTCGAAGACAGCCCGCGCGGCGTGGAGGTGACGCTTCGCGAAGGTGAGGCTCAGACGTTCAATCTGGTCATCGGTGCCGACGGCCTTCACTCTGCCGTGCGACGACTCTGCTTTGGTGAAGAAACGCGATTCGAACACTTTCTCGGATACTACGTTGCTGCGTTCACCGCCCGAGGCTACCGGTTCCGTGATCCGGACGCATACGTGACTTACGGCGAACCTGGCCGGCAGATTTGGCGAATCACTGTCGACGAGGACACGACGGTCTTCATGCTGGTGTTCGCCGAATCCGATTCCAACGCAGCTCCCGTGCACGATTCCTCGCGTCAGAAAGAGGTCCTGACCCGCCTCTACGCTGGCGGTGGCTGGGAAACCGACGAGATGCTCCACGCGCTTCAGGCAAGCACCGATCTCTATTTCGACCGGGTCAGTCAGATCGTCATGCCGAGTTGGACCCAGGGCCGCGTCGCCCTGATCGGCGACGCGTGCGCGTGTCCGAGCCTGCTCGCCGGCGAAGGGTCAGCGATGGCGATGGCCGAAGCCTACACGCTCGCTGGGGAATTGGCTGTCGCGCAGGGAGGCCACGCGTCCGCATTCGAAATCTATGAACAGCGCCTGCGGCCCTATGTGGAGCGTAAGCAGAAGGGGGCGCGCGATTTTGCTGCGAGCTTCGTCCCCAGGAGTGCTTACGGGCTGTGGCTGCGAAACGCGACCATCAACGCCGCGAACCGCCTTGGGCTCATTCAGCTGCTGTTCAGAGCCCAAATGCGCACTGGGATCGAACTGCAGGACTATCGGTAAGACTTCACCGGGCCTACCCATCCCTGGTCTTTGCTCCAAGCGTCACGCACTCGCTCCCGCGGGCGTGACCTCGGCGCGGCGAAGACGCCGCCCTGCACCAGGCGCTGCACCGACTCAGTCGCCAAGGCGGTCGATGCCGAGTGGCGCGCGTCGGACAACAACCGCCGCGCCCGCTAATACGCGCTCACCACGGCCGGGCGGAAACCGATGTACATCCCGTGTACGGTCCACTAGTCACGATCCTGTTCTACTCTGTCCGCAACGCCTGCATAGGATCGATGGACGCGGCCCGCCGCGCAGGGATCAGAGCCGCAACGAAACCGCAAACCGCAAGCAATCCGCAGACTAACAAAATCGTGGTTGGGTCATGACCATCCACGCCGAAGAGGAACGCTTGGATGGTTCGCGTCGCCATCCATGTGCAAGCCAGGCCCAACGCCAAGCCTGACCCCAACAGAATCCCGGCCCTTCTTAATACCATCAGCGTCACGTCCGTTCGCTGCGCACCCAGGGCCATGCGAATCCCTAGTTCGCGCGTCCGGCAGCTCACCGAATAGGCCATGAGACCGTACAGGCCAACCAGCGCCAGCAAAAGAGCAATGGCCGCAAACACGCCGAGCAACGTTGTTTGAAAGCGTCGCCGGGCAGTTGCTTCAGACATCAGATCGCCCATCGTGTGAACCTCACCGCGCGCCAGGTTCGGATCAATGCTCTTGAGTGTTCGTTGAAGCTCCGAAGCCACTGCCGAGGGCGGTCGCATGGAGCGCACCGCGATATATGCGCCACTAAACTCGTAACCGGGCCGAATACATCTGAGGCTGCGGAGCCTCTTCCAGGGTGACATGGCGCACGTCCGCCACTACGCCGATCACCGTGCTCCAGTGAACATGGTCCTTTTCGTCGGTGCTGATCCGCCCTCCAATAGGATTGCGATCTGCCGAAATACTTCTTGGCAAATTGTTGGTTCACGATGGTTGGCGGCGCTGGGTTCGAGACGTCATCCTCGGTAAAGAACCGTCCCGCAAGCAGCGGAATGTTCATTGCTCGAAAGTACTGCGGCGTGACAGTACGCCCCTCGGCCATTTGATCTTTCTGGTTCGCAAAGCCATCTACCCAGAAGAATCCCAGGCTCTCGCCATGACTAAGAGGCAGGTAATTGACTGCACCTACCGCGTCGATACCCGGAAGAGCACCGATCTTGCCAATAAGGTTTCTGAAAAAAGCACCTTGCTGTTGCGGCGTGCCGTACCGCTCATCGAGGCCCACATTCATCGTGACCGTGGAGGGTGAGAATCCCGTGGCGACCGATTCAACATTCAGATAACTCCGGATGAATAGGCCGGCGCCGGCAAGCAGTACCACCACCAGCGCCGCTTCGACCACGATGAGTGCGCTCTGCGAGCGGTTATGCTTACCCGCCACGGCGCCGCCTCCGCCTGATGTCAGAAAACCGTTAATACTCACTCGCGAAACGGTCAATGCTGGAAGAATACCGGCCAACACGCTGGTCAGCAGAGACACGCTCACAGTGAAGAGCAGCACCCGCGTGTCTAACGATGCCTCATGGAGGCGCGGAATATCCCCCGGATCGAGATGCAGCAGGCTGTGCAGGAAGATGTACGCGAACCCAATGCCGAGGACTCCCGCAGCCATCCCAATCAGCAGCGATTCCGTAAGCAACTGGCGGACGATGCGCCCGCGGCCTGCGCCCAGCGCCACTCGCATGCCCAGCTCGCGCATCCGGTTGGCGGCTCTGGCCAACAGCAGGCTCGCAGCGTTTCCGCAGGCAATCAACAGCACCAGCAACACCGCCCCCAGCAGCAGCCACATCAGGGGACGCACCGGCCCGACGGCGTTGTCCATGAAGTTTTTCACAAAGGCACCCCAGCCTCTGAGGCCAGTATGCAGTTGGTCAAGGCGAACCATGATGGTGCTCATTTCCGACTGCGCCTGGCTTATCGAAACTCCGGGTCGCAAACGGGCAATCACCTCATCGCTGCCCGGTTCTCGTTCGGCTTTTTGTTTAGGCGTCAGTGCCAGCGGAATCCAGATATGTGTCGCCTTGATCGAGGGGTTTCCATAGGGCAGGTCGGAGCTCGAAGGATAGGCAAACGCCGGCGGCATCACGCCCACGATTCGGTAACGGACTCCTTCGAGCGTGAGCGAACGCTCCAGAATATCGGCGCGATCCGCAAACATCGAGTGCCACAGCGAGTGGCTGATTACGGCGACTCGGCCATGGCCGGGCTGGTTGTCGTCGGCCCCGATGGATGCGTCCGATTTCCGGAGTAGACGCCAGGGTCGTCAAAAAAGTTCTCGTCGACCCGCGCCGCGCTCACTCTGTTCCACCGATCCATCCATCGCGAGATTGAAGGTCGCCTGCTCAAAGCAGACATGTTTGCGAACGAATGGCTCTGCCGTTTTATGTCGTAAGAAATCCGCATAGCTCGGGGTCATGACATCAGCGGGAACGGAGATGTGGGGGTTGGGAGTGAACAGGTAGACCAGCCGCTGAGGATCCCCGTACGGCAACGATCGCAATAGGACCGCATTTACCAGGCTGAAGATGGCAGTGCATGCGCCGATACCAAGGGCCAGCGTGCTCACGGCGGTAATCGTGAAACCAGGGCTGCGGCGCAGCGTGCGCAGGCCATACTGAGTATCCTGCAGAAGGGAATCAAGCCAAGGCAAACCGCGGCGTTCGCGATGAGCCTGCTGTGTTTGCTCCACTCCGCCAAGGTGGATAAGGGCCTGGCGGCGAGCTTCCTCCGCGGTAAGACCGGCGCGGATGCCCGCGTCGGTATGGAGCGCAAGATGCGACTCAAGCTCGGCGGCAAACTCGTCGTCAGCCCGGCGGCCCCGGAAAAAACCCAGCACGCGAAAACAAAAGGCTCGCAATTTGCGCATGGGACTAACCTTCGCCGGCCGGAGCAAGGAAGCGCGCCAGAATCGCCGTCGTCTGTTCCCATTCGGCAGCGGCTTTCTTCACTTGCCGCTGGCCGGCCTTGGTAAGCTCGTAAAACTTTGCTTTGCGATTATTTTCCGAAACGCCCCATCGGGACCGGATAAACCCCTCCTGCTCGAGTCTGAGCAAAGCAGGATAGAGGGTGCCGTAATTCAACTGCAAAACATCCCCGCTCGTCTGTTCGATGCGGCGCGCGAGTCCGTAACCATGCAGCGGACCAAGCGTTTCCAGGGTGCGCAACACCATGAGCGCCAGCGTCCCCTGCCAAACATCTGCCTTGTCGCCCACTACGTTTTCCCCTTGCTCATATTGTTACCCAATATGAGCAATATATCGCCCACACCTATGGCCATGCAAGAGGAAGATAGCGAACACAGTCTGTAGTCAGTACCGTGACGAATGACGGGTGCCCCATATCTGCCTGGTTTTGGCAGATGTGGGATTCCACGAAGCTCGGCTCCTGAGTCTGCAAGGTGTAGCTGATCCACCCTCAAGGCCTGTTGCCTGTAGAGAGAGTGGCCGGTGGACATCCGCGGAATCCCACATCTGCCAAAACCGGGCAGATATGGGGCACCCGTCATTCATTACGCTACAGGCCGTGAGAGATACGGGTTAGTGTGTCTGAACACGCAAACTCGCCGGCCTATTCCGCCCGCAAAGCCTGCACCGGATTAACAGACGCTCCACGCCGCGCTGGAATCATTGCAGCAATCCATCCCGCTACCACCAGAACCACGATCGCGCACGTGATGACCGATGCATCCGCACTGGTGATCTCATAAAGCTGCGCCTTTACAAATCGAACGCAAAGCAATGCCACCGGGAGCCCGATCATGAGCCCAGTCGCCGTCTGCAGCAACGCCCCCCGCAGCACCATCGCGATCACTCCTCCGCGCCCCGCTCCCAGCGCCATGCGGATGCCAATCTCCGGAATCCGCCGCACGACGGTATACGCGGTGACCCCGTATAAGCCAATGGTTGCCAGCAGCAGCGCCAGCGCCCCAAACAACATGGTGAGCCGCGAGATCATCCTCTCCTGGTTAAAACGCTCCGCAATCTGTTCCTGGAACGTCTGAAACTTCACCACCGTGAGATTCGGGTTGATGGCGGCCAGCGTCCTTTGTGCCAGCACCTCCATGTTGTTCACCGGCCGGTCGGTCTGGATCACAATCGCCCCCGCATACAGCGACGCATCGTCTTCCATCGGCTCCTTATCACTCGCATTGCGCTGCATCAAGGGGCACGAAAAACATAGGATGATCCTTCAGTCGCGCGCTCTCGTAAGCAGTGTCCTTCACCACTCCGACTATTTCAAAGTCTCCGGACGATTCGGGCCCGGCGGCCCCATACGTCTTCCCAACGGATTGCGATTTCCCAGCAACTGTCTTCACGAAGGATTCATTCACCACCGCCACCGGCGCTGTAGTCGACGTATCCTGTTTGCCGATGCCCCGGCCCATCACCACCTGCGTGCCTACCGAGTCGAAATACTCCGCATTGACCTTGACGAACGACGCAACCACGTTGAGATTTGGATCTCCCTGTATCTGGACGTCGTTCGCCCCAGTTGTTATCCTCCATCGGCGTGTAGCTGGCGAGGCCCACGTTCGTCACCCCGGGCATCAAATGGAATCGGTCTTCCATCGTGCGGTACAGCGCTTCCAACTGTTTCTGGGCTAAACCCGGCCGCCTGGGGGTTGATGTGCACAATGTATCGATTCTTCGCATCGAGATTCAGGTCGGTAGCTTCGAGTTTCCGCAGGCTTTGCAGGAACAGCCCGGCCCCCACCAGCAGCACGAACGAAAGGGCCACCTGCAGAATCACGAGTCCGCGCTGTAACACAGTAGTACTCGCCGCAGTACTCCGCGCCCCGTTCCGCAGAGCATCGGCCGGGTGAGCCTGCGCCGCGATCCAGGCCGGCGCCACCCCGAACAGAACCCCGGTCACCAGCGATAGCCCAAACGCAAACCCGATCACCGCAATCGACGGACGGGCGTGGATGGGTACGGTCGGTGCTCCGGGAAAAGCCAGCGTTAACAGCATGCGCGTACCTGCATAGGCGACTGCCAAACCGGCGATGCCGCCCATTGCTGCCAACAACACGCTCTCCGTGAGGAGTTGACGCACGATTCTTCCGCGGGCGGCCCCCAGCGCAGAGCGCACGGACATCTCTGCGCGTCGTGCCATCCCACGCACCAGCAAAAGATTGGCAATGTTGGCGCAGGCAATCAACAGCACCAGCCCAGCAATCCACATCAGCAAATGCAGCTGCGAACCGTATTGCTCCTGCATATCCCGGATCCCCGCGCCTCCGGGTGTGAGTACCACATGGGCTCTGGCCAACGCCGCCTTGCCGCGCTCCGAGGTAAAAAGTCCTACGTCGTCGCCAGGGTCTGCCGCAGCAGGCCACTGAGCTTCTGCTGCAAAGGAGCAATAGCAACGCCAGGCTTGATGCGCCCGACTATATAAAGCCATCGCTTATCCGCCATGTGTACATACGGCGCGTTCGTCAGCACCGGCATTGACTCGATCGGCAGGTAAAACTCCGGTGGCATGCTCGACAGCCGGTCGCCAAAGAACCCCTTGGGAGCAACCCCAACAAGTGTCACCGGTTTTGTATTCACATAGAAGGTGCTGCCGATCACCGAAGTGTCGGCGGCGTAATCACGCTGCCACGCCTCATAGCTCATGACAGCCGCTATGGGAGCCCCCGGGCGATCGTCCTCGTCCACCAGCAAACGTCCCGCCGCCGCTTGTAGACCAAACGTGCGGAAGTAGTTGCCCGAGACAAACTCGCCGACGGCAGAGCGCGCTTCGGTTTGCGTGCCCTCGCGCCGCACGACAATGGGGTCGAAGCCGAAGCCTGCTTGCATGGCAGCCAGATCTTCGAACTCCGGCGTGTTCTTCTTAAACTGCTCGTACGTGTCGGTAGAAAATATAGTGTAATCATCACCGTCCGCTTGTATACCGCCGTTCACGCAACAGGCGTTGTTGTCGCCCAGCCTATAGAGAGTTGCCGGGTCGACCACCGGCAGATTCTTTAACAGCACCGCGTTCACCAGCGTGAAGATGGCAGCATTCGCCCCAATGCCCAAAGCCAGTGTCAGCAGCACGGTAATCGTAAAGGCCGGAGTCTTACGCAACTGCCGCAGTGCGTACCGGATATCCTGCACCGTGGTCTCAAGAAAGCTTGTGCCCCGCGAATCGCGGCAATCCTCTTTGACCTGACCAAGTCCGCCGAACTCCAGGCGGGTTCGCCGCAGAGCGTCGTCCCGCGTGAGGCCGGCGCGCACATACTTCTCCACCTGCTGCTCGAGATGGAATCGCAACTCCTCATCAAGTTCGGTCTCGACCGCGCCGCGCCGAAGCAGGGAACGAAGGCGGAATATCAGATCACTGAGCATGGGTCTCTCCTAAGCTGTTCCCAGCACCTGGGCTACGGCGGCTGTCAGTTTCTGCCACGCATCCGTTTGTACTTCGAGTTGCTGGCGCCCGTTCTTGGAGAGCTCGTAGTATTTCGCCCGGCGGTTATTCTCGGATGTTCCCCAACGAGCCTTGATCAACCCGCGCCGCTCCATCCGATGAAGGGCGGGATACAGTGAGCCCTGCTGAATCTGCAGCACATCGCTCGACATCTGCTGGACCCGCTCCGAGATGGCCCAACCGTGTTGAGGACCAAGCGCGAGTGTCCGCAGAATCAGCAAATCCAGCGTGCCTTGTGGCAGATCAATGCGAGCACCGGTCATGTTCTACCCCTTTCACTTCTGCAGGAAAGGTACAACACTTCCTGTAGAAGCACAAGGGATATCCCCCATCACTTCCTTCCAAAGCTGAGCCGGAAGGAAATCGGACGGGTGCCCCACGTTCGCCACGGCGTACGTGGGCCGAATAGGATGGGCGACCCGGATTTCCTGCCACGGGGCGCCACCAACATCCGCGTGTGCGGCTTTCATCAAGGAAAGCCGCATGGAGTTCACCAACGCCAACAAGGTATTCAGGAAATCCGGGGGAAGCGCAACAATCGCTTTTTCTTAATTATCTAGCGGCAATACCAATGAGAATCACGGCGGCTCACCGGCGAACAGCAGAAGCAATCTGGCAAAGCTCCTTCACCGTGTGTTCCACTTCCTCGTCTGTCGTATAGAAATGCGGCGCGATGCGAATGCCCGCCTGCGGCCGGTAGTCGACCAGGATTTCCCGTCGCGCCAACTCCTGGGTCGCCTCTTTGCCGTTCGGCACATCCAGGATCACGACCCCGGCACGCCGTTCGGCCTCGCGGCAGGTGCGCACCGGGATGCCCGCCTCATCGGCCAGATCCATCAGCAGCTGGGTCTGCCGCAGCGACTTCGCACGGATATTCTCCACCCCGATCTCCTGGATGATCTCGTATCCCGAGCGCGCCGAATAGAGCCCCGGTACGTTGGGGGTGCCATTCAAAAAGCGCATCGCGTTGTCCGCGAACCGCGTGGGTCCCGCTTCAAATCCGAAAGGTTCAACGTGTGCCTGCCATCCGGTTGCCGCGGGTTGCAGTTGTCCCCACAAATCGCGCCGCACATACAGATATCCGGCGCCGGGCCCCCCGCACAGCCACTTCACTGACCCTCCGGTCGCGAAATCCACGCCCAACTCCCGCACGTTCACCGGCAGGCATCCGGCCGATTGATACAGATCGGCCACCACCATCGCACCCACGGCATGTGCTTTCCGCGTGATCGCAGCCAGGTCCTGCACATACGAACTGCGGAACGCAACCTGCGATACAGAGACCAGCCGCGTCTCCTCGTCAATGGCTGCCAGCATCGGGTCCAGCGGCAGCGTCATGCCGTCCGCCGATGCCACCCGCGTCACCCGCGCTCCCTGCCGTTCCAGACCGTAATAGATGTAGTCGTTCGAGGGGAAGTTCAGGCCATCGGTAACCAGCTTGTTGCGTGGCTCGCGCCAATCGAAGCACGACGCCACAATCCACTGGCAGATGGAGACGTTCTGGTGCATCACCACCTCGCCTTGTCCGGCCCCGATAATGGCGCCGATCAGGTCGCCGACCTTCACCGGCATCTCCCACCAGCCCTCTTCCCAGGCCCGAATGCCGCGGGTCGCCCAGGTATCAGCGAATTCCTGCAGGCGCTCAGACACCCGCCGAGGCATCGCGCCCAGCGAGTGGCTGATCATGTAGGTGGTGTGGCCGAGGATTGGAAATTCCTTACGCCAGGCCAGCAATGGATCATTCATAAGAGAGACTGCCTCCGCATCCGCCAGGCTACGAAGAACAGGCCCAGCGCCGGCAATCCATAAACCAGCGTCATGCGGAATGTGCTGGTAAATGCTGTGGTCAACAGAATCGCCGCCATCAGTCCCGCGCCCAACAGGCTCGCATAGGGATACCCCCACATGCGGAATGCCAGGCGCTCGCCCGCGTGCGCCCGGCGGAAATACAGGTGGGTCACAAAAATCATCATCCAGGTGAACAGCGCGCCGAAGATGGCGATCGAAAACATCAGGGTGAACGCTGCATCCGGAAACAACACATTCAGCACCGTGGCCAGCGCGATGCCGATCGATGACAGCAATAGTGCGGAAACCGGCGTTCCCCGCGCGCTCAGCCGGCCGAATCGCTCCGGCGCGTAACCCGCCCGTGCCAGGCTGAACATCATCCTGGTGGTGATGTACAACTGGCTGTTCATGGCCGAGAGCGCCGCCACCAGGATCACAAAATTAACCACCCCTGCCGCCAGCGGCACATGGGAGCGCGCCATGACGGTTACAAATGGGCTTTGCCCCTTGCCCGACTCCGTCCAGGGAACGAGAGCCAGGATGATCGCCATCGTCAGCAGATAGAAGATCACCAGCCGCGCCACGGTAGAGCGAAACGCCTTGGTAATGGCTCGCTGCGGATCAGCCGCTTCGCCTGCTGCGACCGCGATCATCTCAATGCTCAGGTAGCTGAATATCGCGACGATCACCGCCACCCACATACCCCACACGCCTTTAGGAAAGAAGCCGCCGTGAGCGGTGTAGTTGGAGACGCCGGCGCTCCTCATCAGCCACCCGCCAAGCACGATGAACACGATAATCGCGGTCACTTTCAGGCTGGAAAAGGCATATTCCACCGCCCCAAACACTTTCACATTCAACGCGTTTACCGCCACCAGGATGGAGGAAAATCCAACGATCCAAACCCAGCCCGGCACTCCCGGGAACCAATAGCGCATGTACACGGCAATCGCGGTCACTTCCGTGCCCACCGCGAACACGTTGCATGACCAGTAGGCATAGCGAACCAGGTACCCGGCCAACGGTGAGATATAAAACTCAGCCCATGCTCCGAATGACCCCGAAGTTGGATGGGCGACCGTCATTTCCGCCAGGCATCCCATCAACAGAAGAGCGATGACTGCTCCGATCACATAGCTGACGATCACCGAAGGTCCGGCGAAGCCAATGGCAAAACTGCTGCCCAGGAACAAACCGGTACCGATGGCCCCGCCGATCGCTATCATGCTCAGCTGCGCAGAGGTGAGTCCGCGGCGCAGTCCCTTTTCGCGATCCTCAATAACAGTGAACTGTTCCAACTCGGGAAGCCTCAATCGATGAATTGCAGTTAACACAGCCTACAGGAGAAATTCACCCACCGCAGCGCATGATTGCGTTGTCCTCTGCCGTTTGAGAAAAAAATCTGATGCACTCCAACGCAACTGCTCCCGAATTCCCGACAACGCGGCGCAAACTAAATCGGATCCGGGCGCTTGTTGTTTTATATGTGGCAGCCGTCAGTGTTTGTGGATGCGGCGCGGCCACCGGCCCAAACGGCCCAAATGGCCACCTCCGAAAGGCAATCCCCAACCCACCTTCAGTAGTCTTTATCGGTGACAGCATCACGGCCATTTGGGGCAGTGGCCAGGGCCCCCAGTTTGCTGACCATCCAAACTGGATAGACAAAGGCATCGGTGGCCAGAACAGCAGTCAGGTGCTGGCGCGGTTTCAAACCGACGTGATTGACTTGCATCCCGAGATTGTCCACATCCTTATTGGGACCAACGACGTCTATCCCGGTTGGACTTTGTACCCATCCCCCAGCGCTATCAACTCGCCGGCCAATGTGGAAGCGATGGTTCAGATGGCGCAAACCAACGGTATTCATGTGATTCTGTCCACCATTCCACCCTGGGGTTGCGATGCCTCCAACTGCACGACGGCTGAGGGCGCCGACTCTACGCCAACCCGCTACGATCGCATCAATGCCTGGAACGCCTGGATCGAACGATACGCCCTATCAAAGGGAATCCCGGTGGCCGACTATCACTCCGCGCTATTGGCCCCCGATGGAAACCACTTCGTGCCGGACATGACCCTCGACGGCGTTCATCCCAGCGCTGCCGGTTATGTGGTCATGACCCCGATGGTGGAAGGAGTCATCAACGCCATCGCCAGCCTCTACACCAGCAAATAGAGCCTCTACTCACTGCCTCCAATCACTGCCTCTATTCATTGTTTGACCGCTTCATTCTTGTAGACCATCCCGCCCTTCATCACGAAGCTGACATTCTGCAACACACGCACATCTTCCAACGGGTTCCGTTCCACGGCGATGATGTCGGCCCAGTGGCCCGGCTCGAGACTACCCGTCTTCCCGCTCCAGCCCATCAAATCCGCGGCGTTTATCGTCGCCGACTGAACGGCCGCAAGCGGCGTCATGCCCATCTGGTTTACGTACACATCGAGCTCATGCGCATTCAGCCCATGGGGATAAACCGCGGCATCGGTGCCCAACGCTATCTTCACCCCTGACTCGATGGCATGTTTAATGTTCTTCTTCGCGACCACAATGGTGTCTTTCATCTTCTGCTGATAGATCGGCGGCAAATTCCCTTTTTCGATCATCCAGTCTTCCAGGTAGAGCGTCGGCACCAGGTAAGTCCCGTTCTTCTTCATCGCGGCAATCGAGGCGTCATCGATATAGCTGCCATGTTCGATCGAGTCGACTCCAGCTTCGGTTGCCCACAGAATGCCCTGGGAACCATGCGCATGCGCCGCCACTTTGCGGCCCAGCCGGTGCGCATCCGCCACAATCGCGCGCATCTCTTCGATCGTGTACTGCGAGGCCTGCGGATCGTCTCCCTTCGACAGCACACCCCCGGTGGCGCAAATCTTGATCACGTCGACGCCATACTTGATATTCTGTCTCACCTTCTGCTGCACCCCGGCAATGCCGTCGGCCACGCCCTCCCCGGTTACGTGATACTTGATGGGGAGAAGATTCTCATCGCAATGGCCCCCGGTGATGCCCAGCGCCGGCCCGCTCACCTGCATATGAGGCCCCGGTACCTGCCCCTGGTTGATCGCGTCCCGTAGGTCGACATCGGTGTACCCGCCTGCCCCGACATTGCGGATCGTGGTGAACCCGGCCATCAACGTAGTACGCGCGTTCACCACCCCCTGGATGGCCTCTTTCGCATCGGTCTGGGTCAGCTCAAAGTATGGGTCAAAGTTGGGTTCAGCCGGTGATATGTGTATGCACGTCGATCAATCCGGGCATCACCGTCATATTTCCGAGGTCAACCACCGTGTCTCCCGGTTGCGTGGGAACCGCGGAGGAAGCCGCCACCGAGGAAATCGTGTCACCCGTCACCACAATCGTTTGCCCGTCGAGGATCTTGCCCGTCTTTACGTCCAGCAGATGTCCTGCACGGACGAGTGTGCGCGAGCCGGCAGGTTTCGCAGCCTGTCCAAAAACCATCGCAGAGCCAACCGCAACCCACAGAACTGCCGCCATCTTCCCTGGCCAGGCCATCTTGTCTCTCCTGAGTGAAATGAAAGAAGTCTAGCAGACAGGCTTGGCCGGAATGCACCGCTTGGTTAACATCGAAAGGGCCCAAACGCAACCTCTTTTCAAGGAACGGGTCTGCATGGACGTAGTGGATGTCAACCGAAATTCCCAAGGAGTCTCTTCCATGCGTACCTTCTTCTCCTCAGTCGCCCTCGGATCTCTCTTAGCTGCCGGTCTATCGGGCAACGCGCTGCTGGCTCAAGACCAGAGTGCGCCACCGGCAGTTTCTGCGCAGTCGCCGGCGCCGCGGCCGGCTCATGTTCCCAACCCTCGCCATCAGGCTAAGAAACTGGCAAAGGCCCTCGGTCTCACCCCCGAACAGGTATCGAAGATCGAGCCCATCCTGGCCGACCGCGACCAGCAGGTGCAGACTTTACGCTCCGATACCACGCTTGCTCCCAGCGATCGAAAGCTAAAAATGCACGGCATCCGTCAGGACAGCGACAGCCGGATCGAGGCACTCCTGACCGATGCCCAAAAACAGCAATACGAACAAATCAAGCAAAGCCGCAAGGCCAACCGTCACCAGCAGGCCGCTGCTCCCGCCACCACATAAATGTCGGAACTGTGATGGTGACGTAAACGCGCCCTGAACGGACGAAACACCACTGGGGAACGGGAACCAGCGGATTTCGTCCGTTCTCTTTGTTAAGATCTGTATCCAATGAGCCGATTTGCCATTCGCCGCTGCCACCAGGCTGATCTCGCCACCATTTGGACCATCATCAACGACGGCGCCACCGCTTATCGCGGCGTTGTTCCTCCCGATTGCCTGCGCGACCCCTACATGACAGCCGAGGAACTTAACCACGAGGTCGCGAGCGGCGTGCACTTCTGGGGCTGCGAGGATCATGAGACCCTGGTGGGCGTGATGGGCCTGCAGGACGTCGCTGACGTAACCTTGATTCGGCACGCCTACGTCAGGACCGAATACCAAAAACAAGGAGTGGGCGCCGAACTCTTGGCTCACTTGAGAGGGATGGCTGTGCGTCCGCTATTGATCGGTACCTGGGCCGCTGCTCATTGGGCCATACGCTTCTACCAGCGTCACGGTTTCCACCTGGTTTCTCAGGAGGAGAAAGAGCGGCTGCTACGCAGGTATTGGGATATCCCCACGCGGCAGATCGAAACATCGGTCGTCTTGACCGGCCAGCGTCCTCTATCATCGAATGCATAAGGAGTATGGATGAACCGGCAAAACATTTCCGGCACGTCTCCCTTCGAGGCGACCATTGGCTTTTCGCGGGCTGTCCGCGTCGGCAATCTTGTCCACGTTGCCGGGACCGGCCCTGTTGGCGCGGACGACCTGCCGGCCTACGAGCAAGCACGTCATATCCTTACGCTGATCGAAAGCGCTCTTCACCAGGCGGGAGCCAAATTCGAGCACGTAGTGCGTACGCGCATGTTCATCGCCAAAATTGAAGACTGGCCCGAAGTTGGGCGGGCGCACGGAGAGGTCTTCGGCGCCATCCGCCCCGCAGCCACGATGGTCATCGCCCAGATGCTAAACCCCAAATGGAGGGTTGAAATCGAAGCCGATGCAATTCTGCCAGGTTCTGAAGAGCGCCTGTGAGAACCTGCGGATTGGAGAAGTGAGTCCCGCAGGGACGGCTGAACTAGCCCAGGACGTAGTCCTGGGTATTGATTCAGAGATGAAAGTCCCGCAGGGACGACTGGAAAACGACCCAGGTCCCGCCTAGGGTGGTGAAAAATGCTTCGGTCCGGCGACCGACTCTCCATTCAACCGATGCCCTCTCCTTTGTCATCCCGACCGGAGCGAAGCGAAGGCGGCAGATCTGCGTTCTACAGTGACGCGTCTCTGGAAACGCGAAATCATCCTCGAACGGAATTGTCATCTTCAACATCTATCGTACGGGCTGAAGCTTGCACAGAGTTGCTCGGGACAATGACTATTTCGCTCACAGCTCTTTAGGTAAAGCCGAGCGGCTGTGCACCGGCCCCTTTTATACCCACGCAAAACACTACTCCATCTCGAACGCCACATACTGAAGCACCGACTGCCGCTCCACCTCAAGAACCACCGCATCGCCGGGTTTCAATCCGCCGAGAATCTGTCGCAATTGTTGAGAGTCTTCGAGTGGCTGCCCGTTCACCGCGCGGATAACATCGCCGACGCTCACGTCTGCAGCGGTCGCGGGTTCTCCTCCCATCACACCGGCCACCAGCACCCCATTATCAGAGCGCAGATTGAGCATGGCGCCAACCGACGAGTGCTTCAGGTCGATGACAAAGATACCCAGCGGTGCGATCAAATCCCTTTTGGGGTTGATAAGGTCTGAAAGATTGTCAACCGCGGGAGGCGCATTCACGGGAGTGACCGAAACCGTCACCGGCTTGCCGTCGCGCAACACTTCCATCCTGATCGGCGTATCCCGCTTATGTACGTAAAGGAAAGCCGTGTACTTGGGCAGAGCATCCACCCTGAGGCCATCCATGGTCATCACCACATCCTTCGCTTGCAATCCCGCAGTAGCCGCCGGGCTTCCCTGGTCAATATCGGAAAGGATCACCCCATAATCCTGTGGCAGCTTGAGGCCGGCCGCCAGGGCAGGCGTGATGGATTGGGCATGAGCCCCAATCATCACCTGGGGGACGATGCCGTGCTCCTTGAGCTCATGGTAGACAAAGCGGACAATCGGCTCCGGGATCGCGAAGCCAAGGCCCTCGCTGCCGCCTCCAGATGTAACAATGAAGGTGTTAATCCCCACCAGGTTGCCATTCCGGTCAATCAATGGGCCGCCGCTGTTGCCCGGATTGATGGGCGCATCGGTCTGCACATAAACCATGGGCCGGTCAACCTCCGGCTGCCTGCCCAGGGCGCTGATGATGCCCTTGGTCACCGTATGGTCCAGGCCTTCGGGTGCTCCAATCGCAACCACCGTTTGCCCCAGGCGGAAACTGAACAGTTCCGGCAGGGGGATAAACGGCAGATTCTTTTCTTCAATCTTGATCAAGGCCAGGTCCGCATAACGGGTAGTTCCGATCAGCTTCGCTTCATACACCCGCCTCCGGTTGCCAAGTTTTGTATTCCCGCTCACCATCTCAACCGTGGCCGGTGCGATGATCACCCGGATGCGCATCGCACCCGCGACCACGTGATTGTTGGTCATGATGTAACCGTCCGGATCGACGATGACCCCCGAACCGAGAGACCGCTGCCGTTCGAGGGTCTGTTGTTGATCCCCCGAGTCCTTGTCTTTCTCAGGTACGCCGTAGCCGGTAACCTCGATCTCGACTACCGACTGCATCGCCCGCTCCGCCACCTGGTCAATGGCCTGGTCGTATTCCTTGAGAATCCCCGGCTCCGCGGCAGACGCGTCCGGGCTTTTCTTCTGTCCCTGGAGCGCCGGCAGACAAACAGCGCACATCAAGGCAAGCGCAAAACTCTTTCCCATCGTCATGCAATATCCCTAAGAAAAACTCGGTTTATGGAGTGCCGGGCCGCTCACCGGAGCAGCCACTTCACCTTCATTCGTGTCCCACTTCAGAATCTTGAAGTCGAGGACAAAGATCGCATACATCACCGGGACTTGCAATTTCGTAACCACCGTCGCCACCAGCAAGCCGCCGATCTGCGCATAGCAGAGCGGCTTCCACAGCGGCCCGCCGTGCAAGGCCAGCGGTAACAGCGCCAGCACCGTGGCGCCCACCGTTATCAGCACCGGCCGCAGCCGCAAAATGCCGGCATCGATCAGCGCCAGCTCAAAATCATCTCCCTCTGCATGCCGCTCCTCAATAAAGTCGAACAACACAATGGAATGGCTCACGATCACACCGATCAGGCTGGCCACTCCCAGGAAAGCCATGAAGCCAAATGGTTCGCCCATGATCCACAACGCGGCAAAGGCGCCCATCATGCCATAAGGCGCGGCGGCCAAAACCAGCAGCGGCTTGATCGCGTTCTTGAACTGAAACAGCAGCGCCAGGTAGATGGCCGCGCTCGAAATCAGCATCACCATCGCCAGGTTTTTGAATCCGCTCTTGGTCTTGTCGTACTCGCCGCCGATCTGCATCTGGTACCCCGGCGGCAGATTAGCCTGTAACTCCTGCAGCCGCGGCATCGCCTCTTTCAGCACTTCGGAGCTCAATCGCCCGGCAACCGGAAAACTCCGTATATTAATGGTCCGGAATTGCTCCAGGCGAATGATGCGCCCCGTGATCAGGTCGTGATCGATATTCGAAATCTGCACCAGGGGAATCTTCGTATTGTCCTGCGACCCGTAGACATACATGTTCTGGATATCGGAAAGCTGCGATCGCTCATCCATCCGCAGCCGGGCCACGATCGGGATCTGCTTCTGGCCCTCCTGCAAAGCACTGACCGTCGTGCCGCTCATGCCCGATGTGGTCGAGTTGGCCACATCCATATTGGTGATGCCGGCCAGGTTCGCCCGGTCCGGATCGATGGTCAACGAAATCTGCGTGTTCTCGTCGCCCCACTCGTTACGCGTGCGTTCCGCAATCGGGATGGACCGGAAAATATCTTCGACCTTGGCGGCGATGGCCCGCAGCCCGCGAATATCCTCCGCCTCGTCCTTCGCGTTCACGTCTGCCTTGCTCGAAATGCGAATCTCGATCGGATAATCGATCGGATTGGTGAGCAACTGTCGTGCATCCATGCGCGCGCCGGGAATCGAAGCCGTCAGCACCGGCTGCAGTTCCTTGATGAACTGCGGCGTCACTTCCTTGTCCTTGACCTCAATCAACACCTGCGCGTAGTTCAACTGTTGCAATTGCGGCGAAGCCGAAAACCAGAATCTCGGCCCCCCTCCACCCACGAAGCTCGTGACGTAGCGCAACACATCACCCGGGTGGTCGCTCTGCGGATGCTCCCTGGAAAACTTCTCTGCCTGTTCACGCACAATCTGTTCCACCTGCCGCGCGGTCTGGTTCGTCGCCTCGAGCGTGGCATCGTTCGGCAGCCACACATCCACGTACGACCAGTACTGCACGTCCTCAGGAAAGAACGCGGAGTTCAAACGCGAAAAGATGAAAACCCCCACAGCCAGGAAGATCAGGGAACCGAAGAAGAACTTCCATCGGTGTTCAATCGAGTACTTGGCCGTTCGCGCATACAGCCCGAAGAACCCGCTGTTGCGCTGCTCTTCCAGCGTCTTCTCCACCTTCTTTTCCGGGCGCAGAAGATAGTAGCCCAGCAGCGGTAGGAAGCTCATCGAAACCAGCCGCGAGGCGATCAGCGCCACCGTCATCACGATCGGCAAACTGTGAAGAAACTCCCCCGTGCTTCCCGTGACCAACAGGAACGGCAGGTAAGCCACAATGTTGGTGATCGTGGCATACACGATCGCCGTGGCCAGCTTCGTCGGGCCCAGCCACGCGGCAATGATGTTTGGGTGTCCCTCTGCCAGCGCCCGCTTGATCGAATCACCGGCGATCACCGGATCATCCACCAATAACCCGAGAGCGATGATGAGCGTGGCGACAGATACCTGCTGGATATCAATCCCTAGCAGATACAAAGTCCCAAACGTCATCGCCAGCGTGATCGGGATCGCGATGGCCATCAGCAATGCCGAGCGCCACTCCCAGAAGCCCAGCCAGGAGACCAGCACCACCAGCGCGATGGCCTCGTAGAGGGCATCCATGAACAGGCTAAGATTTTCCTCGACCTGCAGCGGCTGGTCTGAAGTACGGGCGATGATCAGGTCTTCCGGGAGATATTGCTTCACCGTCGCAAGCTTGGCGTCGACGCTACGGCCGAAGGCGTCGATCTGCTCCCCGTCCTTCATCTGCACCGCGACCGTAACTGCGCGGCTGCGTCGCCAGTGGCCTTCCTTGTCCGCCCAGGTCAGGTAGTTCAAATACTTCGGCGGGCTCTGGTACCCGCGCGAAATGTCTACCAGGTCACGCAAATAAACCGGGCTCTGCGCGGCGGATGACGAAGCTCCGATGATCACGTCGCCGACCTGCTGCGGATTCGTAAATTTTCCCGAAGGGTCAATCTGAATATTTTGCGGCCCAACCTCCAGTTGGCCGCCGGGAAGCGTGATGTTGCGCGCGCCCAGGATGTCTTTCAGATTGCTGGGCGTCATGCCGTATTCGGCCAGCCGCTGTTGCGAGTAGTCGAGGAAGATCTGTTCCGGCAGCACGCCCTTGCGATCGATCTTGGCCACTTCCGGCGCGCCTTGCAGCGTCCGGCCCATCAAGTCCGTAAAGTCGTCTAACTCGCGGTAGGAATACTTGTCGCCGGCTACCGCCGCGAGGCGAGCCTCTGTATCCGCGGGATCGCGGATGAACGCTGCCGGCCAACTATCCGGATGAATCTCGGACTGGTGAAGCCGCTCAACGATCAGGCGATCGCCCAACGCGCGCAACTCCTCATCGCTTAAAGGAGAACTGACGTCGGCCCCAATAAACCCGCTGCCGGAAAAGAAATGAGCGTCGGAAATATATTTGTTCTGTCCACCCGCCTGAAGCACTGCCATAAATGCATCGCGCACCAGGTTAGGCGAGACAGAGATGGGGAACGCATACACGATGCTCACCCGCGGTTGCGGCGCGCGCCGGCCTTCCTCCGCACGCGTCGCCTCAATGGCACTGCGGATCGAGCGGGCGCGCAACGCGATGTCGACATCGCTTGCCCGAGGGCTGGCAATGGTCAGCATCAACGCCGCCGTATCGCCAAAATCGCTATTGAATTGGACCGGGCCCGCACCCTGGGGCAGCTTGCTGTTGAGCGCATTCAGCTTGAGGTTGATATCCGAGAACTGCTTCTTGGGGTCGGTGACCTGGTCATCCAGCTGGACATAGACCAGCGACAACCCGGGGAAGCTCATCGATCGTATGCCAAAGTCAGACGCCAAAGGCGGTTTGATGAAGGCATTCATCGCCATCACCTGTTCCACCTGCCGCGTCACCAACTGCTCCACTTCCTGCGCCGTCGCACCAGGCCACGCGGTCGAAGCCACGGCGACGCGCACCGGAATACTCGGGTCCTTCCGCTTCGGCATGTGCTTGTAGCCATACCAGCCCCACAGGCACACGGCCAGCAGCAGGACCAGCGCAACCTGGCGGTGTTCCGTGAAAAAACGCGCCGTGTTATGCGTGCGTTCGATGTACTCGGCTTCTGATTTATGGCTCATCTGCGCTCTCAGGGAATAACACGGACCTTGTCGCCATTCTTGACCAGGCTGACGCCCGTCGTGATGACCCGTTCGCCAAAGGCAACACCGCCCTTCGCGGCAATCATGTTCCCGTACGTATTACCCAGTTCGATCGACCGCAGCCGCGCTGTGGGAGGGTCACCCGCGCCTTCCGTGACCATCACCGCGAAGCTGTCGGCATGCGCCGGATCCCGTATCACCGCGGAGAGGGGCACTGCCAGCAACGAAGCCGGCAGTTGCTCACCGTTCAACGCCAGCGACGCGATCATCCCCGATTTCAATTGGTCCTTCGGGTTGGCGATCGTCACTTCGACCGAGAACACCCGGCTCTTGGGATCAGCCGAGGGCGAGATCGCGCTCACGCGCCCGGCAAACTGCTGGGGGAGGGAATCGGTGGTGATGGCAAGATGCTGACCCAGCCGTATCCGGCCAATGGACGTATCGGGCACTCCGAACACCGCCTTGACCGACTGTGTATTCGACAACGTGAACCCGTTGGTTGCGGGTCCCACCAGGGTTCCGAGATCGACGCTGCGTTTGACCACCCAGCCACTGAAGGGAGCCCGCAACTCGCAGTACGCGAGCGCGACATTGGCCTCGCTCACCTGCGCCTGCGCGCCTGAAACCGATGCCGCCGTGCTGGCTAACTGCGCCTGCGCTGAATCATAATCCGGCTTGGTGGCGCTCTGCGAAGCATACAAGGCTGCCGTCCGGTCGAAGGTAAGCTTGGCTTTGTCATATTCCGCCTGGCCGCGCGCAAGTTGCGCCTGGGCTTGTTGCAGCTTGTCCTGGTAATCCTTTTGTTGGACCACCGCCAGCACAGTCCCTTTTTGCACCCAGTCTCCCTGGTCGATATTGCGCATGCCGCCGCTCGGGTTCTTGACCTGGCGGATGCTCTCGACATACCCGCCGGACTTGAACGCCAGGTCAACCTGCGCATAGGGCACAATGCTGGCGGAGTACTTGGCGCCATTGCCCACGGCAATCGTCTGCACCATGGCAGTGTGTACAGGTACCGGCAAAGTCTCAGCGGCATCCTGCTGCTTGCATCCAATCGCGCCCAGCAGGAGAGGGCCGGCCACGCCTGCGACACAAACTCTTATCATGATGGGATTCATAGCTTCACTCTTCCCCAAGCGCTTTCTCGAACAAAGCCTTTGCATTCCAGAAGGCGAGCAGGCTTTGTTCGTAGTCATGGTCCGCGTTAGCGACCGCGGCCTGCTGTTGCAGCACGTCACGTAACAACACTGCGGAATGCTTGTAGGCGTCGTTCACTTCGCGCAGCTTTTCATTGGCCGCGTCCTTATTGGCCTGCGCCACAGACAGCATGGTACGGCTCTCCTCCAGCTTGCGGAAGTTGTTACCGACATCCAGTGTTACCTGGGCCTTGGTCTCCTGCAGTTGATAGTGGCTCTGCTGCAGGCTCACGTCCTTCTGTTTCACTTCGTCTCTGCGGCCTCCCCAGTCGAAGGGGTCCCAGGTGAGTTCCATCCCGGCAGAGAGAATGTTCTGCGGCAGTATCCCGGTGTTAATCGGGTCCAGATAGTGGATGGCTGCGCCGATCGAGGGAATGTACTTGGCTCGCGACAGCCTGCGGTCGTAGTCGGCGCGATGGGTGTCGATCTCCGCTTCCTTCACCTCCGGCCGCCGTTCCAGGGCCATTTGCCGCGCGGCTTTCAGGTCCATCTCGGCGGGAGTGACCGGAGGCACCGGCTCGGTGCGAAAGGGAACATCGATATCGCGGCCCAGAACCTCGTTCAGTTGTTCCTTCTGGGTGTCGAGCGTATCGCGCAGCTGGATGATCTGGTACTGCGCCTGCGCCAACTTGGCCTTCACCTGGAGGCTATCGGACTTGAGCACCGATTCCTGGGTAAGGTACTGCGTCGTAACCCTATCCGTCTCCTCATACGACTTGACCAGGACCTGCTGGGCCTCCAGCGCGCTCTCCGTCTGCAGGACGGCGTAGTAGTCCTGCTTGACGGTTGCCGCCAGCGATTGCCTCTTGCCGTTATATTGTGCTCCGGAATAATCGACAGACAGCTCCTGCTCCCGGATAGCCAGGTGGATCTGGTAAAGCTGCGAGATCGGCTGCGCTGCCTGCACCGATGCGTACCCTGTAATGCCGCTCGACAGCTTGAATTTTTGCGGCTTGTCGAAGCCAAAACTTCCCGCCGGAAAATTGAACGTCGGCGACGTGATGTCCCCCGAGGCAAAGAGATAAGTATTGATCGCAGGAAATCGCTTGGTCTTGGTTTGCGCCAATGTCCACTTGGACTTGTCTATGTCGAGCTTGGCTATGATCGCCGGGCGGTTATGCTCCAGCGCAATTTGGACCGCCTGGGACAACGAAAGAATCGGCGCATCGCCTGCGGTCTCCTGCGCCCGGCACAACATCCCGGTCAGGAAGGCGGTCGCGGCAATCGCCCAGCCGAGCGGCTTTGTAGACCTCGCGTGCATCATTTATCGAATCGCCATCATTCTCGAACGCATTCCTGCATTTCTCTTGTGCACGGGCCCGCAATGCCAAAAGCTACGTCTAGGTACCAGGAATGAGCATTCCAAACCGATTGATTCCTGGAAACGGGAAGGGTGCCCCAGGTCTCGCTTTTGAGACCTGGGATCCTCCTGGTAGAGGCCAGTTACATCCCTTGTAATAGCCCCAGGGAAAGGAAACACCTAAACAATCCTACGAACGGCCTCGCCGTAGACCCCCGCCCCCACCCTGCGGTCCGAGGCTATTCAGGTCATTCAGCACCGCCTGGCGATCCTGGGGACGAAACTCTCCCGCATTCATGGTTTGCTCGATTTCCGACTTCGCCTTCTTGAGCGCCATGAACTGCTGCAGTTTCCCCCCGCCATCGGTTTTGATGTCCTTGAGGGAATTCAAACTGTCCTGGAGCGTCTTCACCTGGGCTTCGGTGGGGTTACCGTGCATGATGGCGGTGAAGGTGTCTTTGCCCAACTTCGCGCCCGGGTTCGGGGCCTCTGTCGAAACCGGTGTTGCCGGTTGCTTGTTCGCCATCATCACCTGCAGATCCTGCTCCAACGTGTCGCGATCCGGCTGCTTGACGGTGGCCATGATGGCCTTCATCTTCGAAACCGTTTGCCACGGGGTGATAAAGTCCACGGGTGCGCCGGGTTTCTGTTCCGCCTTGTAGGCTTTCAGAGCCTCAGCGTTCGTCTGCAATTCCTTGAGCTGTGAAATGGTGATGCTGCCGTTCAGCACGGCGGCTTTAATATCCTGTTTAAACTTGTCCTGAGCGGGATTCGAAGCCGTATCCTGCGGACTGGCAAAAGCTACAGGTATTTGCGCCGCAAGCATGAGCGAGAGCGAAAGAAGACACAGATTCCTTTTCATATTCCTGCTTCCTGTAAAGATTTCGGAGCGGCAGCGAACCGTTGCCGCCGTTGTTTATTTAACTGAATAGCCGCGAGCGTCCAGGCACGCTGACATCGAGCGTTTAAAGTTATCGAGTGGTTGCGGGGTCGTCGTTGTCTTGGCTGCGTCAGCCTGTTTTTGAGCCTGCTCAGCCTGCTGTTTGTCCTTACGCTTTTCCTTGATTCCCCCGATGATGGCGCCCCTGCGAGCGCCGGCTGCGGCGTCGCCGCCCGTAGCCCCGGAGATGATTGCTCCGCGAGCAGCGCCCTTCGCCATATCGTGATCATCCTTGCTCTTGGCGTCGTCCTTCTTCGGGGCCGCTGCGGTGGTGGTCGCGTTCGGGTCGTAACCGGTTTGCGTCTTGGCGTCGCTGTAACACTGCGACTCATCGGTCAGTTGCTGCGTTGCGCTCTGCGAATTCTTCGGGTAAACGTAGAGCCCGACCGTGCTTGCCATGCCCTTGACAGGGGCGGAACTACTTTGCGCCCTGGCGGGCAGGCTTCCCCCGGCGCCTGCCATCAGGAACAGCGCAAGCACACTCACCATCTTTTTCATAAATCTTCTCCCTGGCGGCGGTTAGCCGCTTTCGACTGCATGCCTGAACTGGCCCTTACTTGGCCGAGTCGGCGATGAGTTCGCCCTTGTCGTTGGTCTTGACCCAGCCCTGCGCGGCCATCGACTTGATGATCTCTTTCGCGGTCGCGTCCGCCGTCTTCGAGGCGTAAGCGTTGACGTTTTTCCTACGGTCTCCCACGGTGGACTTGGCTACCGCGGCCGCGGGGTTTAATCCAGCGGCGACGGGCACGACCGACCCCATGTTCTTGGCTGCCTTGGTATCTGTCGTGAACTGAGAGAACAAGACCGAGTCCGTCGGCGTCTTCATGTGCACGTCTACCTTGGTTTCCACGTCCGCCCCGCCGGCGCCCATGCCGATGGTGTCGCGCTCCGTCTTGTTGCCTTCTTTCACTGAGGTGAACGAGCCTTGGATCATCAGCGCGTTGTCGGAGGGTGGTGCGTCTTTGGCCACATGCTCGACGGGAATGCCGGTCTTGGCCAGCGCCTTTACCAGTTCCGTGGAGTACTTCTTGCTCGCGCTGGCGGCGATCGCATCCGGCTTCTGGTCTCCGGTAATCAAATGCCGCGGACGCATAGCCTGGATCTTGTCTACCTGGATGTCATCAGGATTAATGGCAAAGTCATAAACCAGGATCTTTGCCGGCTTAGGCAGCGGGCTGCTCCCGGTGTAACTGGCAAGCGGCGTGACGTTGATCTTTGCGCCCATGGGACCCTGCGCATTGGCGGTGCTCATCAACAGGGCGCCCGCAGCCAACCACGCCCCTGCGGACACTGTGACTCTGACCCCGGCTCCGGACATAATCCGTTGTCTTTCCATAAATGCTTGCTCCTTCCGCCACTTAAAGGGAGGCGGACCCCTGATACAGATAACTGCGGCGAGACACACTGGCTGACGGCTGCAATCACCGGAACAACCAAAGACTTGCGCGTAAGGGCCCTACGAGTGACGACCGCGGGAAGGGGGAAACCCGTTGTACGTTGATCGAGGCGAATCATCAGCGCCATCGAAGAACCGAGTCAATAGAGAGGATCTAAAACCCGTCTAAAGTCCATCTAAACCTCTAAGCCGCTCTTATTCTTTAACATGCAGCAGTAACCTGTTGCCGGAGCAGCATGTCTCGCGATACACTTGGCGACACCGAATCAGAGTTGCAGTGAGCGGAATCTCTAAGGAGAGCTGCCAGGACCAACGTCCGCGAGCAAGTGAGCTAGTCTGTGCCCGCACCATTCCGTTTTGAAGAATTTGATTTAGACCTCGAGCGCTATGAACTACGCCGGTCCGGCCAGGCGGTCAAGCTCGAGCGAATACCCATGGAGTTGCTCATCCTGCTGCTCCAAAGCAACGGCAAATTGGTGCGCAGAGAGGCCATCAATCGGCGGTTGTGGGGCGAGAACGCCTACCAGGATACCGACCATAGTGTTAATACCGCGGTAAACAAGCTCCGCTACATTCTCCGTGACGATCCGCGGGATCCGCGGTTTATCCAGACGGTTGTAGGCCAGGGATACCGCTTTATCGCGGAGGTAGCCCCTGATCCGCTCCTGGAGGAGCCGGCCGTTGCCCCCGGCCCGGAGCCCATCCTGCCTGAAGCGGTGGCAACTCCCGTGCCGCCAGTGCCCTTGCCCCTAAAAGCGGGATCTGCGGAGACTATAGAGCAGCAGGACGCCGGGCGCGGACATCCCATCCCAACCCGCTGGCCCTTTGTTTTTGTGGTGCTGACGATCCTGGTTGCCTTGCTGGCCGCAGCCGCCTTCCTGTACTTGCACCGATCTCGTTCTGCGCAAGATCCAAAAACCGCCATCGGTGGATTCCATTCCATCGCGGTCTTGCCTTTTGTCAACCTGGCGCAGAATTCCGATCAGGACTACATCGTCGATGGCATGACTGACCAGCTCATCACCGACCTGGCCGGCAGTACCCCTCTCCGCGTCATCTCCCGCAGATCCGTCATGCAATACAAAGGCGTGCAGGTGCCCATGCGGGAGATCGCCGAAACTCTCGATGTAGACGCGGTGCTCGAGGGATCATTCCTGCACAACGGCACCCAGGTACGCATCACAGCCGATCTGATTGACGCCCGGAACGATCGCCACCTCTGGGCGCAAGTCTATGAGGAAAGCGGCAACGACCTGCTTACCATCCAGGAGTCGGTGACCAAAGACATCGTGCACGATGTCGCTCTCGCGCTGGGGAGCGGCGTCTCCACTTCTCAAGTGCGTCCGTTGAATGTGGAGGCCCGGGACTCCTACCTGCGAGGCCGCTTTCTATGGAATAAAAGAACGCCCGCCAGCCTGGAGAAGTCGGTCGTCTATTACCAGAACGCGATCAATGCCGACCCTGGCTACGCTGAAGCGTACGCCGCCCTGGGAATCGCCTATGTGGTGCTCAGCGGTTACGGATCGGACCCTTCCAATTCCCTCGCCAAGGCTCAGGAGGCCGCGGAAACCGCTCTACGGTTGGGCGGAGGGGAGGCTGAGGCCGCGGCGGAAGCGCATACCGTTCTCGGCGCGGTAAAAACCGAGCGCGACCGGGATTGGCCAGGAGCCGAGGTGGAATACCGGCGAGCCCTCGAGTTGGACCCGTCGTATCCGACCGCGCATCATTGGTACAGTTTGCATCTATCGCGCCTCGGAAGAACGAAGGAAGCGGATATAGAGATCCAGCGGGCGCGAGCTCTGGATCCGTTATCCCCCATGATCGGCACCGATGCCGCCGAAACGGCTTATTGGGCGCGCAATCCCGGCGAAGCCATGGCGCGTATTCGCGAAGTTCTGGTTCGTAATCCTAACTTTGCCGAAGCCTACCTGGCCGAAGGTGAGATCCTCGCCCAGCAAAAGCATTACGAACAGGCCCTGGCCGCATACAAAAGCTGCCTCCGGGCTTTTCGGCGCTGACACCGCTTACGTCCAGGCGCTGCAGGGCAACGCGCTCGCCTTAGCCGGTGCAACCCAGCAGGCAAGACAGATGGCAAAACAATTGGAGGACCTCTCGGCCCGCAGCTATGTCTCTGGCGTAGATCTTGCCGTCATCTATTGCGCACTCGGTGATCGCGATTCTGCGCTAAGCTGGCTTGACCGTGCACAACGAAGCGGTGATCGGGAGATGGGCCTGCTAGGTGTCGATCCCCTCTTCGACGGCTGTCGCCCCGATCCCCGCTACCAGGACCTGCTGAAACACTTAAGGCTCCGCCCTTTCTCGGCCTAACCTATTTCGGGATCAACGCAGTCTGTCCCAAATGAAACGCAACATGCCCTGTTCGACTCAGCAAAATCGCAAACCGATTTCGTGAAGGGTCCTTGGCAAAGTCTTCCTCAGAAACCGAGGTGTGCCTCTTAAGCCAGTCACTCGGGGAAAAGCCTTCGAATCCCGCAAGCAATTTACTATTGACCTCTTTCCAAAACCCCTTTATCTCTTCGCCCGTCGGAGCGTTAGGCACAGCGCGATCGGGGTTGGTCAGAAAAGGGCCATCCAATTCCGGATAGAGCCGCGGACCCAGATCCAGCAGCGGCAGCATACGATCGTGCACCGCGGTCAGGTGTCCCCAAAGATAGATCAACCGGTTCTTCCCTGGCGCCACTTCCGTTTGCAGCTGTGCTTCAGTGAGAGGCAAAAATAATTTGTCAGCTCTCTCGATGACGGTCTTCCATGAATTCACTGTCGACGTGACCAACGCTTGTTCCGGCGTCATGATGTTCCTCTCTGTATATCCAGCGTGATGGTTTTGAAATCGTGGATGAGATGGGCCTGATCGAACCAGCCAGGCCTCCAGCTCTCCATGAGAGTATCCTCCGCTCCAGAAAGGTTCATTTATGACGCTAGAACATAGAACCAATATCGCGGCTGCTGGGAGCTTTTTCCGCGAACGCAAAGGTTCCGCTCTCGCGCATTTCTCGTGCTGCGCTCAGCAGGGAACCGAAGGCGGCGCGAGCAAGACCACTCCCCAGGCTGACGCGCCGGACGCCGATGGCCGAAAGGTCCGCGAGCTTCAGCGGGGCTCCCGGTATTCCCACCAGAACGTTCACCGGGCGATCCACCGAGCTGACCAGTGCGGCGATGTCGTCCTTGTTGGTGATGCCTGGCGCGTAGAGAACATCTGCGCCCGCTTCCTGGTAGGCCTGAAGCCGGCCGATCGTGTCCTTAAGATCGCTGCGGCCGTGCAGATAATTTTCCGCACGGGCGGTGAGCATGAACGGAAAGCCCAGACCACGCGCCATCTCCGCCGCCGCGCGCACTCGTTCCGCAGCCGGCCCTGGTTCATAGATAGGATCATCCGCACGCCCGGTCGCATCTTCAATCGACCCGCCGACAGCTCCGGCGGCAGCGGCAAGTCTGATCGTTTCCGCGGCTGCTTCCGGAGCGTCTCCAAAGCCATTCTCGAGATCGGCGCTGAGGGGCAAGTCGGTAGCCGGAGCCAGCGCAGAAATGTGCGCGAGCACCGCCTCACGGCCGACGGTATAGTCTCGCTGCCCCATCGAAAAAGCGTAGCCGCCACTGGTAGTCGCTAGTGCCTCAAATCCCAGGTGCGCCAGCATGCGCGCAGACCCGAGGTCCCACGGATTGGGAATAATGAACGCACCCTTGCGCTGGTGAAGTGCCTGAAATGCCTGTCCTTTTTCTGCCTGTGTGTTCATCGCCCGTCAATGACCTCAACAAAATTATCACCCGCTTTTCGCCCCCGGACGAGGCCGAATGCCCTCAAGCCTGTCCAAATCAGAATTATAGCCGTCATCTCCTATTGTCATCCCATCAAGTACTCATCGGACTGCGTCTTCATCGAAGGTGATGAAAACCGCTTCGGTCTCGGCAACCAATTCTCAACGGAACCGTTGCCCTTTCCATCTTGTCATCCCGTCGAAGCCGAGGGACCTGCAGTGCGCCCTTCGGCCGCTCCCACATTTTCAGGTCTACAACCACTCTCCCCTTTGTCGTCCCGAGCGAAGTGCTGTTCGGATTTTCAAACCCAACCAGTGTTGGCAACCCCTCACAGAAACCGTCATCCTGCCTGCCCCTGTCATCTCGATGCGACAACCCACTGCGGGTGATAGCATCGATTCTTGCTACCCGAAAGGCCGCTCTTCGAAAGCCACGGTTGCAGACACATGGCATCAATCGGTCTGGAACCCCTAGCCGAAATAGATTCGAGTAGAGAGGAGACAAACATGAGCAAAGTTCTTGTCACAGGTGGATCAGGTTTTATCGGCAGTCACGCCATCGTGCAACTTCTCGCGGGGGGCCATCAGGTGCAGACCACGGTACGGAATCTGAACCGCGAAGGCGATGTGCGCGCCATGCTGAGCAACGGCGGAGCCGAGCCCGGCAGCCGGCTTTCGTTTGTGGCCGCCGATCTCACAAGCGACGCAGGTTGGCCCGAGGCCGTAGCCGGCTGCGAGTATGTACTGCACGTGGCCTCGCCTCTTCCGCCGGCCATCCCGAAACACGAGGACGAGTTAATCGTCCCCGCGCGAGACGGCGCGCTTCGCGTGTTGCGGGCCGCGCGCGATGCCGGCGTGAAGCGCGTTGTGCTCACCTCCTCCTTTGCGGCCGTCGGCTATGGCTACAAACCACAGAGCGCGCCCTTCGATGAAACCAACTGGACCCATCTCGATGGTGACGATGTAACGCCTTATACGAAATCGAAGACTTTGGCTGAGCGCGCGGCGTGGGATTTTATCGCCAAAGAGGGTGGCAGTCTGGAACTGTCCGTCGTTAACCCGGTGGGAGTGTTTGGGCCGGTCCTCGGGCCTGATTATTCGGCCTCGATTCTGATTGTGCAGCGCCTGATGGATGGCGCTCTGCCCGGCAGCCCGAAGCTCTCATTTGGAATTGTCGATGTGCGCGATGTGGTAGACCTGCACATTCGTGCGATGACGTTGCCCGCGGCCAAAGGGGAAAGATTCCTTGCGGTCGCCGGTGATTTTCTCTGGATGCGCGAGATCGCTCGCATCTTGAAAGACCGCCTGGGATCGGATGCCAGACGCGTGCCGGTGCGAGAATTGCCCAACTGGATGGTGAGCTTGGCGTCACTACGCGATCCGGCGATCAAGCTGATTCTGCCTGAGCTCGGCAAACGCAAAAACGCGACCAACGAAAAGGCACGGCGGATGCTCGGCTGGACGCCGCGGTCGAACGAAGAGGCCCTTACCGCGACCGGCGAAAGCCTGGTGCGGCTCGGGCTTTTGAAGGACAGCCCGAGGCGCAGGAAGACCTAACATTCCACCGGCGTCCATATTCGGAGCAACAGTGTCCGCATCCGAACATCCCTGGAGCGAATTTCAAAACTGTGCCTCCTGCCGCGGCGAGGTGCACCTTGTGTATGGCCCTGCAGCAAACCAATGAATTGGCGTGATGACCCCCTACTGCTACTGAAAATCTCAGAATTGGCTACCCGCGTGCTGGCTATGGACTAGGGTATCGCCACTCACGGAGAAACCCTGAAACCAAAACCAGCCATTGCTGGTCGCCTGCTTGCGGAGGGCTGCGATGAACAAACACCTTTCTTCGGTGCCGGCTTCGATAATTGCCTCCCTGGTCGTTCTTTTTGCTCTGCCACTTAGGGGACAAACTCCCAACCAGCTCGTAACCAGGAATGTGTCGATTCGACAGACCGACTATAAAGGTCGCAGTGCGATCCAAATATTAGCAATCCCTGGTGCCGCAAACGCAACCACGTATGCGGTGGTCAAGGACGCAACATTTCGAGATGGCACAATTGAAGTGGATCTGGCTGGCCAGCCCGTCGCTGGGGCCCCTGGGGACGCGCGTGGGTTCATTGGCATCGCCTTCCGTCTTCAGGCCAATGGAAGTTACGAATACATCTATCTTCGGCCCACCAATGGCCGAGCCGACGACCAACTCAGACGCAATCATTCCACGCAATACAGCTCCTACCCCGATTTTGGCTGGGCCCGATTGCGGAAGGAGTCTCCTGGACAGTACGAATCGTACGTTGATCTGGAGCCCGGTGTCTGGACAAAGTACAAGATCGAAGTGCAAGATCACAAAGCGCAGCTTTACGTGAACGGAGCGGCGCAACCTTGCCTTATCGTCAACGATCTAAAGCTCCCGCCGCAGCCAGGCGGAGTTGCATTATGGATAGAACCTGCCACTGAGGGTTATTTCGCCAACCTGAAGATCACAGCGAAGTAATCTAGCTGATCATCTGTGTGCCGGCACATTCTGTGACCGTGATTCGCCTGTGTCGCCGCTCAGGGTACCGTCTTTCCTTCACAATCGTCATCCTGAGATGCTGTGACTTTTTATTCGCGCAAATTGATGGCTATCGATGGGGAAAGGCGTCCCGCCTCGGTAACAGTTCTATCCCTGCAACCACGCTCTCCTATTTGTCATCCCGACCGCAGGCGAGGGACCTGCAGTGCGCCCTTCGGTCGACCCACATTTCCAGTTCTCACTCCGCTCTCCCATCCTAAGATTACTCGCGAGCTGATCAGGATCAGACAGGATCTGGCGAGACGACGGCCAGACTTCACTCCGTGGCTGCATAGAGCGCGGAACCGACATGCCTGGTCACACGCAGAAGCGTCGGCATCAAGCCGAGACCCACGCTCACTTTTTCAGCAGGAAACCCTGGACATCTTTAGCGAGAGCGCCTGGAGCCAGGAGGACGGCTCCGTGGTTCAGGCCGTCCAAAGATTGGTATTGCGAGGAGGGCAGAGTCTCAATGAGCCCTTTTGCTCCGCTGTGAAAGAATGCCTCGCTCCTGCCACCGACTGAAACCTTAATCGGAACTGTGGCGTTCTTCCAGCGTTCGGCCGGAAGCGGCTGGCCCGCCTGCGTTCCATCCAGAATCAAGAGGTCGTAAGGGATCGTATGCGCCATCGAGCACATTTTCGACCATCCAGGCATGAGGAATCGCATCATAGTTACTCCGAACGACGGAATCCCCATACCCTTCGTGAAAAACAATCGCACGGCCTCGCCTCGCTTGCCGACCGCGATTTGGCGATCGATAGCGGCGGACAATGTCGTATCCATGGGCGGACGGCTGGAATCGACGATGAAGGGAGGCTCGAACATGTAGAGCTTCTTCACCTTGGGACCGAGATGCGCAGCGGCGTCCAGTGCCAGCACGGAACCCGAAGAACTGCCGAACAGAAATGCGGAGCCTCCACTGGCGTCCACCAGCGCTGCGATGTCCTCTACCTCCTTCTCGATCGTGTATGGGCTGGTATTCCCGCTCGCTCCGCGGCCCCGGCGGTCATAGTTGATGACCGTAAACAGGTCTGAGAGGTGTCGCGCCAGACGCCGGTTTCCTGATCGGTCAGCCAAGGCGCCAGAAACCACGATCAGCGCCGGGCCACTGCCGCTTTGTTCATAGGCAATGACAGTTCCATCCTTGGAGATTGCGGTCTTCTGCACGGCTCCCATCATGTCTCCTTCGGTACTGAATTCGATGCGAACTGCAATGATCATTCCCACCAGAGCGAGCCCAAGCACGCCGGCAAGCCCCAGGAGAATGTTCCTCACGAGTCGACGCTTTCCACTGACACCGGTCATGGCTTTCCTGCTCCTTCAAACCCGTCTGAAGCAAGGAGTTCCAGGAGTTCTGCGAGCCGGTCATAGGATTCGGCGGCTCCATCCTCCATGCCCGACCTGATGATCGCGTCACGAATCTCCTGCGAGGTATAGGTGATGGTTGCCGTCAGCACAGTCTTTCCGTCGCGCTCCGTGAGCTCGGTGGTTACCTCCGACTCTCCTGGAAGATCATCGAAGCTCTCTGTATGCACTGATCGGTACGGGGCATCGATGGCACAGTATTTTCCGCGCATGCCCATTTGGTTTCCTTCGGGACTCCGCAGAACAAAGCGGAAACCTCCTCCAACCCGCAAGTCAACTTCGCATACGACGAGCGACCACCCACGCGGACCAAACCAGCGCCGGAGTAGGTCGGGCTTGGTGAACGCATCGAAAACCAGGATGCGAGGCGCGTTGAAAACGCGCGTAAGCACAATCTGTTTCGGTGTCGGCGTCGAAACCGCCAACGTTCCCGTGTTCTTCATCGACGCTCTCTCTTTCTCATGTTGCTCGAACGGCGCGCTTTGGTGTGCTTTGGTTTTTGGGCGGTCAATTCACTCAGGAGATCATCTAGACGCTCGAAGCTGCCTTCCCACACTTGTCGGTAGCGCTCGAGCCACTGGTTTGCCTCGGCGAGAGGGCCTCCTTCGAGTCGGCGGGGCCTTCTTTGAGCGTCGCGCCCTCGCGAAATCAGGCCGGCTTGCTCTAGAACTCTGAGGTGCTTCGAAATACCCGGTTGGCTAATGGCGAAGGGTTGCATCAGTTCGGTAACGGTAGCCTCACCTGACGCGAGTCGAGCCAATATCGCTCTTCGGGTCGGGTCAGCTAAAGCAGCGAAAGTCTTGTCGAGTCTGTCGGAAACGTTAATCACTTAATGGTTATATAACTAAATGGATATTTACTTGTCAACCAGATTCTCCGGAGCGTCCCCAAGTTGCATGGTTTACGCAATTGTGGCTGCCATCAAAGTGCCGAGGATAAACGTTAGCAAATCGGACAGGTGACGTCGGCTTCCGGGTGAAGTGCCTGAAAAGCCGAGTTTTCAGTAACTTCGCCTGGGCCACTGGTCCACTCGTGCAATTCCCCGAGAAACATACTGTGACTCGGGAAACCCAAGCCCCCGTTTTCAGCGTCCCTACATCAATCGAGCCCTGCCTTCGAAGCGGCAGGGTTCCTGAAGGCAAGGAGGATTGATATGCCCGAATCAAAGAAGTGCGCCCATCCCGCCTGCAGCTGTATTGCACCGGATAAGCAGAAATACTGCAGCCAAATCTGCCAGGACTCAAAGAACGTGACCGCGCTCGCCTGCCATTGCGATCATCCGGCTTGCCGGGGTTAGATTGCGCCGAAAGTTTTAGCGCCCAAACGCTGCCTTTCCGCGCAGGACCGAATCACCCAAAGTGTATCTATTCCTGATCAAGGATTGCGCCCGTAGTCGGGGTCCCTTGATGGAATCTCATTCGCCAGCCCACTTCGGTGCGGACCCAAACAGAGGATCTCAAGGTATGCTGGTCTAGATTTTCGCCTGCGTTCCGATGGGCTGAAAGGTATGTCAGTAAGGCGACCCCTTCACCCAGGAGAGCCACATGTAAAATGTCTCCGGAAAGCGATGGCTGGAAGCACACGGTGGCTTTCTCTGGCCGAATTCCCTTAGGATATCGTCGCGAGTATAACGTGCTCCTGATCGCCCAAACTCCACGAATTCTGGATCGAGTAGCGTCTCCATCCGTTTCCGGTTGCGACGAGTTTCATCTTTGTGCAGCTCAGTCTCCAGACTTCTGAGCTCCTCAAGCAACCCGGAGTTGTTCTTATCGAAGTCATTCATGTCACTTTCCGCTTGAGTGCAATTGTGAACTCCCGGGCCCCGCGCGGCTTAATGTCGGGACCTCGTGCGCGTGTCGAGTCAAGCGATGCGCGTGGAAATAGCATAAACTGCCCAATTGGAGACTGGAAATCCGATGTTCGCACCGGCGTCAATGGTTGTAAGACGGGAAATCGCCAGGAATCGGTGGCCCGTGCGTCCGAATTACGGAGGATCGATATGTCTGAGGTTACGACCATGGCGCCCCGCGTGAACGGGATCCTGGAAACATCGCTGTATGTGGAGAGTGCCGCCCGCTCCGCAGAATTCTACGAACGCGTGTTCGGCTTTGAGCCATTGGAGCCTGGCGACCCGCTAAACGATGACACGCGGATATGGCCGATGCGCGCAGGTGATCGGAGCGTGTTGCTGCTATTCAAAAAAGGCGCTACGCGTGACACGGATGCCAAGGGCGCCATTCACGTCGCGTTTGGGATTGCTCGTCCCGATCTGCCTGCTTGGGAGAAATGGCTAGCAGAAACAGGGCATCTCGATTGAGCTGCGGAAAACCTGGAAATATGGCGCTGAGGCGCTTTACTTCCGCGATCCAGACGGTCATCTGCTGGAAGTTGTAACCCCAGGTGTGTGGAGCATCTACTGACCAGACCCAGGCGTGTTGCTTGAGCCGGTCATCGACCTCCAGACGGCGTTTTGTGCGTCGCCGGATTGTCCGCCTTGCCACTCGTTTTCTGCGCACCGATGTGGTCTGCAAGCTGATCGCCGGTGAAATTGGCGGTGGAGCTATCATCGATTTCCGGCAGCATCGTCGCGTTCCATTCGTGCCACTCTGCCAAGATGCGAGCGTACACATCCTTGTGGCGCTCCTTCAGGTTGGCGCGTTCCATCGGATCTTCAACAACATTGAACAGAAACGTGTTGTCGAGGATCTTTAGATATTTGTAGTCGCCGTCTCGTGCCGCTCGCTGCGCGTTCGCCTTATAACGCCAGAACAACTTGCGCTCAACTGCTGCCGTATTCTGCGTGAGCATCGGCAGCAAATTAATGCCATCGGGCGGAAAGGCTGGATCCGATGGGACACCTGCGGCAGCCAGCAGGGTCGGCATCCAATCCATGGTGATCGCCACCTGATCGGTCGTCTGACCCTGTGGAATGCGCGCCGGCCAGGAGAGGATGGCCGGTATGCGCAGTCCGCCTTCCAGCAGTTCAGTCTTGCGCCCGGTGAAAGGCCACGTATCCGCGAATCGTTCCCCGCCGTTGTCGCTGGTGAAAATGACGATCGTATTCTCCGCCAGGCCATTCTGCGTGCAGCGCTTCAAGAACGCGGCCTATCTGGCGATCCATTTCCTCGATCATGCGCTGATAGGTCTTCTGCGAGCCGCCGTCGAAATCGAACAAGCTGCTCGCTGACCGGAGGCGGTTCGACTCCGCCTCGTCCCCCGGTGCTTCCCATGGCCAGTGCGGTGCATTGAAATGCAGACTTATCAAAAACGGCCGGACTGATTTTGCGTATTCATTGACGGCATCCACAGCACGGCTACCGAGCAAATCCGTCAGATAGCCCACCTGGTGCACCTGCAGGTCGTCGTCCCACAAATCGTCTTTTTGATTTGCGTGCGTATAGTAGTCGATCGCGCCGCCGCGAAATCCGTAGAAATGGTCATAACCGCTTTGCAGAGGGCCGAATTTCGGCAATGCGCCCAGATGCCACTTTCCGATGAGCGTCGTCCTGTAGCCGGCCTTCTTCATGATTAACCCGCAGTCGCGGCGGTCACCGTGGAGGTGAGGTCTCTTTCAGGCCCAGCCTCATATTGTGGTGCGCCCATCCTCGATCCAACCAGGAGTGCCGCGCCGATTCGACCAGGTCGTCTCCAAGTGTCTGGAGTACGATCCCGAACGGCGCTATCAGTCGGCCAAAGAAGTAGAGCAGGCGATCCGGACCAGCTCCCTCCTTCTGCGCCTCCGGCAAAGGCCTCGTACCGTGGCCGCTGGGGCCATCGCTCTCGTCCTTATTCTTTCTTGCCTGTTGCTCATCCCACCCATCGGAGAGCGGGTGAGAGGGATTCTCTTCTCCAGTAGAGAGAAGCATATTGCTGTGCTTCCGCTTGAGTTCGCCGGAGAAAACCCGGAGACGCAAGCGCTCGGAGATGGCCTCATGGACTCGCTGGCCGGCAAGGTAGCTAATCTCGATCCCGCGAATCACTCTCTTTGGGTGGTCCCAGCCAGCGAAGTTCGGCACCCGCAAGATTACGGACGCTGCGTCCGCTATGCGTGAATTCGGCGCCACCATCGTCGTCAAAGGAACCTTTGAACGGAGTCAGCGGGCCATCAGCCTCGATCCGCGGGATCCGGAGGCTCTCGGTGGAGTGGCATATGCCTATCAAAACGCCGGACGCAATACGGAAGCCGAGGCGGCGTATCTCAAGGCCGCAACGCTGCGTCCCACCGATTGGAAGGGATATAACGACCTCGGTAATTTCTATCAGGACATAGGCCGCCCGCACGACGCAATCGCCCAGTTCAATCGCGCCATAGAATTGACCCCTGACAACTCATGGCCATACGCGAACCTGGGAATGGCTTACATGGGCTTCGACGACCCAAAGATGCTGGACCGGGCGGAGAAAGCGCTCAAGAAATCCATCGCAATCAGCCCAACATTTGGTGCCTACTCGAATCTCGCCATGCTTTACATAGAACAGCATCGATTTAAAGAGTCGGTTTCGGCGAGCCTTGCCGCTGTCGAGCTTAACGACCAAAGTTATAACGTTTGGGATAACTTGAAGATTGCTTACGAATGGCTCGAGGAAGATGAAAAGGCAAATGCCGCGAGACTGAAGGCCATCGTACTTCTTGAACGAGACGTGAAAACAAATTCCCAGGACGCTCAGGCACAAGCTACACTAGCAGCGTTGTACGCAAAACAGGGGAATAGAACCCAGGCCTTGGAGAAAATTAAGATCTCACTTGCGTTGTCTCCAAATAACCAATACGTTCTTCTCCAGGTTGCCGATGCCTATGAGTTAATGGGAAGCCGCAGGGAAGCTATCAAATTCCTCCAGCAGGCCATGACGCAGGGATTAGCCAAAGGACTTCTCAATGGAGACCCGGAGATACACAGTGTCCTATCCGACCCCGGCCTTGAGCGGCCGGGAATTTGACTTCAACTGCATTTTCACTGAACTCTCGAAGAAAGGTGAATAATCATCAATGGGCACCAATAAAAATGCCCCCAGACGGAATGACTCCAAGAGGATTGGACGTTTTGTCTAACCCCCAACGAGACACTATTGTTCGATGTGCAACACGCCGGATTCTTGGACCATATCGAAGACGGAATGTTTAATCCCGAGTTACCAAGGGAAATCAAATCACCCGTACCCGTCGGCATCCCTCGGCCCGTTTTCGCCGGCGGTGAACAGCGGTGAAGTTGTTGTCGGTATACTTCGACACTACGCCAACGACTACGTCAACGCCAACGCCAGTGCGGCTTTTTGTGATAACCATCAACATCAAAGCTCAGTGCCCTTAGAAGAAGGAACTTTCTTCAAGCAGTTTCCCGCCACGACTGATCCGCAGTCGCGGCGGGTGGGGCTGAAGCCCCATAAGCGCTAACTTAAGTTGGGATGTGTTTTTTTTCGAAGCCCCCACAAAGTCGTCATCCTGAGCGAAGCACCTCGCGGTTCTGTCGCATGAAGAAGCGTTTGATAGTGCGAAGTCGAAGGACCTCGGCGATGCTTGTTTGCAGTTGCTGTTCGGAGCTTTTCGACCACATAGATAAAAGTCACAACCCGCTCTGAGCGGAAGACTGTCCGGGGTTTGTCGACGTACTCAGGCCGAGACCTCGATACCCCCCGCGGTTCGCGCTTGATGGTTACGGGAATCGTCTTCTCGCGCGCAATTATCATCTTCTATCACCATGTGGGCGGAAAGCTCCAAACAGTAACTGCAAACAAGCATCGCCGGGGTCCTTCGACTTGCGCTATAAACGGTTCTTTGGGCGACAGATCTACGAGGCGCTCCGCTCAGGATGACGGTTATTGTGAGGGTATGAAAACATTTGATGGTGAGGTGTGCGAGCAACACGGGAAGAACAAAAAAACCCTTGCGCTTCGCTATCACCTCTCCTCCATCAGGAGGTGAAGAGGACTTCCACCCAAAGCTGTCGTTCATGCACAGCTACCTAGAAAAGGAGGCGAGCGTTCGCTCGCCTCCTTTGGCTGCAGTCAGGTTGTATCTAGAACTGGATGCGCACAGAGAGTTGGAGCTGACGTGGTTTTGCGCCCGGCGGTTGGCTCGTGATAAATACCGGGCCCTGGTCTATGTTCACCGTGGACGCGTTTCCGCTCGGGTTGCCGGCGTTGATGTGGTTGAACGCGTTGTAAGCATCCAAGCGGAACGCGACGAATAGATTTTCGTCGCCCCGGTAGCGGATAGGGAAATTTTTCTGGGCGGCTAAGTCGGTGTCAAAGAAGTTGGGACCAAATTTGGTGTTCCGGCCGCTATTACCGACTTGATCGAGTCCCGGCGCGGAGAAATTACCCTGTGGCCCATTCGCGTAAAGATTGTTGAACCCCTGGAAGAAGGATCGGTTATGGCGAGCTGTATTGAACGACCCTACGTTCGTTGAAAGGCTCTTTGGGGGACCATTGGGATAACAGGGGGCATCGCCAGGCAGGTTATTACCGCAACCCGAATAGGTGAGCGTGAAGGGCAGGCCGCTTGACCAGTTAACGATAGGGCTAATTTGCCATCCGCCGACAATCTGGTCGACCCAGCCCGGCGACTTGGATAGAAAGGCCCGATTTCTACCGACGGGCAGCTCCCAATTGCCATAGGCGACGATCTGCTGCTCGCGCAGAGAGTCGTTACGCCCCTTTACCGCCGGGGCATCCCAGGTTCTAAAGTTGGAAGCCCAATCGAACGCACGCTGCCAGGCATAGTTCGCTGTAAACGAAAGCCCCTGCGCGAATGTTTTCTCCACTGTGACTTGAAGGGCGTTGAAATGATTATCCTGATTATCCCCAAGATATTGGATGGATTGGGTCCATCCGCAGGCGCCGGCGGGCACTCCGGGCTGGGGCGTATACGCCGCGCTTCGGCAGGCCGGGAGGCTGAGAGCGTAATAGCGTTGCAGGAACGAACTGGTATTCGTCCCGCCGTCGGGATTGATTCCGTTCACCGCGGTCGGCAAGACCGCGGAACTTGGAACGTAGTGCAGCGGCTGCCCGTTGATGCTAAATGACGCCGGCAGAATCGCCGCTTCTTCATTGGGATTGGTGTTGTTGCCGTCGAGCGCGCTCAGAGTGTGGGTACCTTTGTTGCCGACATAGGCCAGGGTGATCGAGAGGGTCGGGTTGATCGATTGCTGGAGACTTAAATTCCACGCGTCGATCGTAGGCAGCCGTATTGGATCGGGCCTGGCCTTGACAGTCACGTTGTAGTTTGGCGCAGGCAGCAACCCGTTCGCAGGTACGGTTGGGAACACGTTCGCAGGAGGACCCTGCTCCAGGGCGAAGGCTGCCGAGGTTGTTCCGCCGGCATTATTGTTGACGCTCTGGTTAGCCAGGACGGGTAGGTTCTGCGTGATGGTATGGCCAAAAATCGAACCGAAGACGCCGAGGTCGAAGCTGCGGCCATAACCGGCGCGGATGACTGTCTTGGGGTGCCACTGGTAGGCGATTCCCACTCGAGGCGCGAGAGCCTTCCACGCAATACCCCAACCCAGGTTGCTGGGAACGCCCCCCACACCGGCAACACGGATGAATCCATCGTTCAGATTCTCCAGGCCGCCGTGCCCTGGTCCGTTGGTGGTCTCAGGAAAGTACAATTCCCAACGGAGACCATAATTGACGGTCAGATTTGGGCGCACACGCCAGGTATCCTGGCCATAGAAGAATAGGCGTTTTTGAAATTCCTTAGCGTTGAGCGAGCCCGCGATACCCGGGTTCTGAACATAGCGTCCAAAGGCCGTAACATCCCCGAGAACAAACGTAGCGAAGCCCAGCCCTCCGGAGCCGCCGTTCGAGGTAGGACCATTGCCAAAGCTTAGTAGCCCCGCACGATCTGTATCGCTGGGAACTCTGAGATTTCTCGCATAGCGCACGTCGGCTCCAACCCGGAGAGAGTGGTTCCCGAAGACCTTGGTCCAGTTATTCACGCCCTGAAGCTGATCTTCTTTCTGGGTTGTGGGACAGTTACAGCGCGTGATGTTCAAGCCGGAGCCGTATTGCGGCCCCTGACTCTGCGTGTTGCTGGGGTTATTCGTAAGATTGCTGATGCCGACATCCTGGAGGTTGAAACCGGGTGCGCCATCGGTAAATCTATCGCCTAGATTGAGGCCCGGGATCCCGAGCTGTGTACCAAAGGGGACATTCTGATCGTATTTCGAAGTGACGATGTTGTAGCGATAGTAGCCGATGCGAAAATCGGTGAACAAAGAGCTGTTCACCGCGATATCCGCTCCGGCAGCGAGGCTATCATTCGCCCCCGTCGAATTGCCACCGAAGCCATTGATTCCGAACCCCGCCCCGCCCGCAGCGCCGAAAAGCGTACCGCCGCTGAGCGTGTCGGTGAATCGGCTGAAGCGCTCGAACACGTGGGTTGTCTGCGACAACTGAAAGTCGACTCGCTCATCCCACTGATCGTTGTTGAAAAGGCCTGTGCCCCCGGCGGCGTAGTTACCCGAGGACAATAAGCCAAAGTTGCCCGACTTGTTGGGCGCATACGGCTGCAGCAATTTAAAAAGGTTGAGCGCCGGTTGAGACAGCCGCGATGCGGGGATTACCTGGCTGGGGAAGGGCTTGCCAGTTGCCGGATCGTAGATCAAAGGGTTGCCCGCACCGGCGAGCGCGTTTGCGTATTCGCTGAAGTCGCAGCCGGCTATGCCGCTGGCAGAGGTCGATTGCCCAAGGCAAGTACTGATCAGATGGGGAGACGGAACTGTCATGATGGCAGAAGAGCCCACTTTTTGGCGGACGCCCTGATAATCACCGAAGAAGAACAGCCTGTCTCTCTTGATAGGCCCACCGATCGATCCGCCGAACTGATTAAACAGGGCCTGAGGAATGAGCCGGCCGGTAACCGGGTTGGGGCTGAACTGGGAATACGGATCGCGAGCCAATTGTGCGGCGCTCTGACGGTAATCGAATGCGCTCCCGTGAAAGCCGTTTGAACCTGACTTGGTTTGCACGGTAACCACGGCGGACACTGCCTTGCCGAACTCTGCATCGAAGTTTTGAGTCGCAATCTTGGCTTCGGTAATCGCGTCGAGAGCAGGATTGACAACGATGATGCCAAGGATGGGATCCTGATTGTCGGTTCCGTCCAACTCGTAGGCGACGCCGCCGAAGGCCTGACCATCGATTTGAATTTGCTGGCTGCCTTGAGGATTCTCGTCCGCTGCGTGGCTCCAGCCGAGTTGTTGAGCCCCGGGCAGCAGCAGTTGAAGGCTGGTAAAGTTGCGGTTGACCAATGGCAAATTGTCGACCGTCCTCTGTGAGAACACAGTGGAAACGTCGGCCTGATCGGCCTTGAGTTCGGGCACGGTATCGGAGTTCACCGTAACCGTCTCCGACCCGCCGCCAACTTCGAGTGCGGCATCCACCTTGGCAGAGCTGGATGCCGCGACGGTAATCCCATTCTGCGCAAAGGTCTTGAAGCCGCCGGCGTTCACCTTGATGTCGTAGGTATCGGGAATCAGGTGCTGCACGGTGTAGTCGCCCGAGGCGTTGCTTTGGGTTTCAACAGAGGTGCCTTTGGATTCATCCGTCACCGTTACAGTGGCGTTTGGAACTACGGCGCCCGCCTTATCGGTCACGGTCCCGAAGATGTTACCGTAGATGGCTTGCGCACTGGAGGGATTGGGCAGACAAACGAAACCAAATATTACGGACAGGACGAGCGCCCTGCGCTGTTGCAGTTCCATACCGGCCTCCCAAATACTGCATTCGCTGTTTGCCTAAGCGGCAGCTTTCGCGCTCGATGGCGACTATATCGGAGGTGCTCTGATTAAACAGCTGAGGCGTGGCGGTACATATCCGCCTTTCGACTGGCTGGATAACTGCCTTGAGCAAATGATCGACCGACGATAGATGTGTTATTGCAATATTTTTTGGTGCGGATGGCCAAGGGTCTCCGTACCTGTCACTGCTTATATTCACGCTGGGTTATCGTTGTCAAGGGAGCCACTTCACGACTTTCCCGTAATATGAAAGATCGGCGACCTATGACTGTGGCTAACCGTTTATCCGGACCAGAATCTACCCTAGTCTTCATACATTTGTTGCGTTTTCAATGCATTGATTTCGCCCACGCGCGTGGTCGACGTGGGGCCGCCACTCACGCGTTTTGGTAACAGTGGCCATTGCCAAACGCGGACCGCGAATGTGATGGTGCGCCCCGGGGAGCCTCGCGGGAAAAGCATGTCGCACCGTGTTCCCAGGACTAACGTCCGGCTCCGCGCATCTTACTTCTCGGCATCCGTGTGCCAACCCGGGTTGGTCCACTGGCCATTGTGCAGGACGAAGACCTCCGTGGCACGGCCTGCACTGACCGAGCGCTTTCCCTTCATTTCGGTTTCAACAATGTACTGGCTATATAGAATCGCCACGTCACCAAATCGTTGGATCTCTGTCCGAGGGAACTCCAGGCGGACCAGCCTCCCGCCCTGGGCCTGAAAGTCGACTGCGGTTTGCAGCACTTCGGACTGGTGTTTCCACTCAGGTTCGCCGGCACTGATCACAATGGTCCCGGGTGGTACCAGTTCCTTGAGGGTGCTTACATCGTTCGCGAACCAGGACCTCCAGACCGCCTCCCGCACCTTGAGTAGTTGTCCGCGGTCGTCTGGATTTTCCGGGAAGCCCTTCGTGCTCCCCGCGAAAATCGCGATCACCGCGGCGATGATGAAAAATCTGCGACGCATGTTGCCTCCGATCAGATCGTTTGCGACGAAGGTTGGTTGAGGGCGACCAGCACCGCTGCAGCAGACGCAGAGAACACCGAGTAGTCCAGAGGCGACTTGGCGCCAAACGATATAGCCATCGCTGTGCCGAAAAGAATCAGCAGAAGCGCGCTGGCAAGACCGGTCCAGCGCAGCCATAGCCCGAGCAACAACAGGATCCCGAGAACCAGCTCCGCGGCGGTGGCTGCCCAGGCGAGGAAGGGAATCGACGAGGCAGGCATGAACGAGTTCACCTTCGCGGTGTAACGCACGAAGCCGTCAAAGTTTCCGTAGCCAACATTCCGGCCTCGCCAAATCCCGAACCGGTCGGCGACGCCCGATAGAAATCCGATCTCCCAGCGCCACCCGCGCATACAGAAACGCCAGCTTCTTTGCCTGAGACGCATTCATGGCTTCGCACCTCCTGGCGACGAATCGGTTGGCACTTTGACCGACAGAGGACCCTCATGATCGCAGATAAAGTAAGCCAGGAAGGTCGCCGGTTCCGTCGCGCTCGCATTCTTCGAAACCATATGAACGCCGTTGGGTTCTTCGTAGAAACTATCTCCAGGACGGTAAATATGCTCCGCCCCCCCTTTCACCTGCATGCGCACTGCGCCCTTCAGAACATAGCCGATGACCGGGCAAGGATGGCTATGGGGCATGGAAGAGCCGCCCGGCGGATACGTCACTTCCACTGTCGTGACCTGCAAATGAGCCGGATCCATAGCAGGTAACGCGTGTGAGAAAACGATACGTGTGCGGGCGTCGAGGGGCGGACCCGAACTCGATGCCGGGCTGGTTTGCGGGATGCCGCAACAACATAAAGTGAGCAACAGGTTGAAGATTCGCCCTTGCGTTTGCATGCGAAAAGGCTAACAATAAGTGGTATTACCCGATAGGCCCACTTGTCGCATAAATCGCTGTACCACTTTTCCAGGCTGGGTGTCGGCCGTCGGCAGATGGTACGCCAGATCGTGCAAAGTAAACATGACATTTACGCACACCCGCCGCTATCCGCCCTCGTAAAATTCGCCAACAGCTTGTACCGCGCATGACCGGGCGCCCCGCTCCCTACACCCTGTTGCTGCCGCCTCGCGAAGCCGGCGCGCCCGCGTTCCGCTGGCTGTACACCGCTCTGCGCGCCGACATTCTGGCTGGCCGTTTGCGCCCGGGATCAAGATTGCCCGCCACGCGCGATCTGGCCGATCAGTATCGCCTTTCCCGCGGAACCGTGGTGACCGCGTTCGAAGAGTTGAAGTCCGAGGGATATCTCCATGGAAGCGCAGGTTCCGGAACCTATGTAAGTAGTGTCTTGCCGGAACACCTTTTCCATGTGCCGCCGGAAGCCGGCCGCACCCACCCGGATCCGAAGCCGCGCCCGCGCCGGCTCTCCGACTATGCAAGGCGCGTTCAGCCCTTCTCTAACCTGGAGAGCCGCACTACCCGCGCATTTCGCGCCAATCTCCCCGCCCTGGACCTATTCCCCACCAAAATCTGGACCCGGCTCGCGGAGCGTCGCTTGCGCCGCCTCTCCCTGCCACAACTGCTAGGTTGCGACACCATGGGTTATCTTCCTTTGCGCAGTGCGCTCGCCGACTATCTCAACCGATCGCGAGGCACGCAATGTAAGCCGGAGCAGGTCATGATCGTTTCCGGAACCCAGGAGGCGCTGGACCTTGCCGCGCGGCTGATCCTGAATCCGGGCGACCAGGTGTGTGTCGAGGAGCCAGGATATCCCGGAGCAGCCATGGCCTTTGAGGCTTTGGGGGCGAAGATCTGTCCCGTACCCGTCAATAGCGAAGGGATGCAACTGCCGGGTTCCCGCGCCCGCAAGGCCAAACTAGTCTACGTGACCCCTGGGCATCAGTTTCCTGTGTGCACAACCATGAGCCTGCCCCGCCGGTTGCAATTGCTGGAATGGGCTCGCCGCTCCAATGCCTTTATTTTCGAGGACGACTACGATAGCGAGTTCCGCTACACAGGCCGGCCCATCCCTGCCTTGCAGGGGCTCGATCGCCAGGGATCCGTCATCTTTGCGGGAACCTTCAGCAAAGTACTCTTTCCCGGGTTGCGTCTCGGCTACCTGGTGCTGCCCCCCGATCTGGTCGAGCAGTTTGCAGCCGCGAAGTCCATCCTCAACCGGCACACTGCGCCGTTTGAACAGACCGTGCTCTGCGATTTCATCGTCGAAGGCCACTTCGGACGGCACCTGAGACGCATGCGCGAAGTCTATGCCGAGCGCTTATCGGCGTTGATGGAAAGCGCGCGGCGGAGACTCGGCGGATTGCTCGAACTCTCAAACGTCGAAGCAGGATTGCAGACCGTAGGCTGGCTGCCACACGGCGTAGAGAGTGAGGCGGCGCAAAAAGCAGCAGAGGCCCGGAAGGTAGAGGTCATTCCCCTGCGGTCGTTCGCTCGCGGCCCCTTGCCGCGCGAAGGATTGCAGATGGGCTTTGCCGCGGTCAACCCGCAGGAAATCAGGCGTGGCGTGCACCAGCTCGCCCTGGCGCTTGAACAACTCACCCGGACCCGTCTATGATGTGGGCCTTATGCCCGATCAGATTGCCGATCTATTCCTTTCCACCTCGGTAAGGCACATGCAGCTTTCCGAGGATGGGATCAATCGCTGTCTAGCCAGGCTTTCCGATGACCAGATAATGCATCGAGGAGCGGACCACGAAAATTCCATCGCCAACCTTTTGCTCCATCTCGAAGGTAATATTCGGCAGTGGTTCCTGCACGGCATTGACGGCCAGCCCGACGTTCGGCAACGGGATGAGGAATTCACGCTCTCCCTCTCCCGCGGCTGCGACGAGGTGCGCAGCTGCTTTGCCGCCACTCTAGCGGAATCCCGCCGGGTGATCGCGTCGCTCCCCCCTGAGCGTTTGTTGGAAATGATCAACCCGCAGCCCACCGGGAATTGGGGACCAATGACCATTCTGCAAGCGATTTACCGCATCGTGAGCCACCTGCAATTGCACACCGGCCAGATCATCCTGCTGACCAAACAGCTGGCGGGCACGGATCTGGATCTGTCACTTCCACGGAAACGATAGTTGTTTGGAGCACCGGGCCGGAATTGAACCGGCGAATACTGGTTTTGCAGACCAGCGCGTTAGCCACTTCGCCACCGGTGCTCATCTCGTCACTCTGAAGGGCGGAGCTTGTGGCAAGCCCCGCCTTAGAGTGTACCTATTTTGCCTGGTTGGCGAGGTCCTTCTTCGCCAGGTACCAGGTTTCTACCGCCAGCCCCGCTCCGCCGGCCCTGTTGCGCCGCCATTGGTGCGCCTGCGCGCGTCTTCGAAGGAACCGGCACGGGAAATCTCCTCAAGCACGAGGGAGCCCTGCGGGTGACTGCTTATGGTATGTCAGGATTCGAGGCTTGAGCGTCGAACTAGGAACACACCCGCGGCGTGCAGCAGCAACAGCAGCTGCAACAGAGTGTGCCGGGATGTTGAGAGGCGGTTGCCATGTCTTTAAGCAGGAAGCAGCGGATGCTGGCTTCAACTTCTTCCAGCATAGAGCTGGCGGACTGGGGTGTCAAACTTCGAGGTTGCGAGTGTGCCAGAGTCGATCATTGTCTTGTGCAATCCGCGAACGGAAATAAAAAAAGCAAAGACCGTCAAAACCGAGTCGAGCGTTTTTTTATTTCCTGGCAGCACTGATCCCGCAGCAAAAGAGCCCTTTTTCCTTGAACGATTCACATGCTTTCAACAGGGCTAAACATGCGAATAAGCAACACTGGCAACACGACACCGCGTAGCGGTGGAACCTCAGGCAAAAATCAAGCTCCACTTCGCTTGATCTTCTCCGTTTACACATGCCGTTCATCTTCGTACTCTGTGCAAGCGTTGCCGTTGGGGCAACGCAACTGTCGGCCTTTAAATCTGACAATAGAATTCAGACCGGACGCGCTGGGATGCGCGCTGCCGCTCTACGAAGACCTGCTGTCCCCATAGCCATGGTGACCGCGAGCAGGCCCTCGTGCGACTGACAGCTGCCACCATCTTCGCGCGGCTTATTCCGTTCTCCCCAAAGCCGGCGGACCCGCACTTACGATGTGTGCCCGCGACTCACAGCTCCTTGGAAAGGAGAATTGAACCACCCATGCGCCCAAAGAAAACTATTTTGTGTGTCGACGACAACGAACAGGCTCTTTCCGTTCGCAAATTCATGCTCGAGACTCGAGGATACCGCGTACTGACCGCAGCCAGCAGTCAACAGGCATTGGAACTGTTTCGCGAAGGAGGCATCGATCTGGTCTTGAGCGACCTCATCATGCCTTACATGGACGGCAACGAACTCGTGCGCCGCATGAAGGAGCTGGCCCCGGAAGTGCCGGCGATCCTGATCAGCGGCAGTGTGAAGGAATTCAACCGCGCCAATCGCGCAGACGCCTTCTTGCCCAAGGGTGCCTGCTCCCCCGTGGAAATGCTCGAGCGCATCCGTGTGATGGTAGCCCGCAAACGCGGCCCCAAGAAGGGTCACGGCAGGCTCATGACGGAGCATGCCACCGGGCATGTTGTGGAGCACGAGGCCGAGACCAGCGTCCCTTTGGTGGTTAGCGCCTGAGTGGAATCGGCACGCGCGAGGGTGAGACCCTCATCCCCCAGCACCTGCCAGTTACAATCAAAAACGTGCAGCCCATCATTGAGGCAAAGAACGTCACCAAGGTTTATCGAGCGGGGAAGGTAGAGGTCCCCGCTGTCAGCAAGGTCTCATTCGTTGTGCCCCCGGGCGAGTTCGTCAGCATCGTCGGCCCCTCGGGTAGCGGAAAATCGACGCTCTTCTACATCCTTGGCGGGCTTACCCGCGCAACAGAGGGAAGCGTGCTGATTGATGGCGTCGACTTTGCCCAGCTGACGGATGCGCGGCGTACTGTACTGCGCAAGACGAAGATTGGCTTCGTGTTCCAGAAGTTCAATCTGCTGCCCACCCTGACGGCGCGCGGCAACATCGAAATTGCCCGCGACATCGCCGGCAGCCACCTCCCGCAGGACCAGGAGTTCATGAAGTACCTGACCGGGATGCTCGGCATCGCCGGCCGTCTCGATCATCGTCCGTCGGAACTCTCGGGCGGTGAGCAGCAGCGGGTTGCGATCGCGCGCGCGCTCATCACGCGCCCAGCCATTATTCTTGCCGATGAGCCCACCGGCAACCTCGACACTGCCAATTCCGATGCGGTGCTTGCCATGCTCCGCCGCTGCAACCAGGAATTCAAGCAGACCGTGTTGATGATCACCCACAACCCCGAGGCGGCAGCCATTGGAGACCGCATCCTGCACATGCGCGATGGCCATCTGTTGGACGCCTAGGCCGCTGCCCGCCTTCGATCGATGACTACCTGGGTTTTATTCGCCGGCTTGCCTGGGACAGGCAAGAGCACACTGGCGCGGGCCATCGCGGAGCGCATCGGCGCGGCCGTCCTCGATAAAGACCGCGTCCGTGGGGCGTTGTTCCCGGGTTCGTTGACTGACTACACCCCGCAACAGGATGAATTGTGCATGCGCGCGATCGTGGAGGCAGCCACCTATCTGACCGAACGCGAGCGAGTGGAGTACATCTTTTTCGATGGCCGTACCTTTTCCAGGCAGGCTCAAATCGAGGATGTCCTGCTGGCCGCCGCACGTGCCGGCGCGCGTTGGCGCATCGTGCAAGTGAAGTGTAAGGATGCGGTTGCCGAGGAGCGCCTGGCGCGCGCCGACCCAAGCCATCCGGCCCAGAATCGTGATCCGGCGCTTTATCGCCGGATCCAGCAGCAATCTGAGCCCATCACGCAAGCGAAGTTGGAGGTCGATACAACCTCGGGCACGGATGCGGTGTTGACCGTGGTGGAAGACTACATCACGGCCGGGGAGGGGGACCCGCGTTGACCGGGCGGTAAGCCGCCCGATATACTGCCTCAGGACGTATGCGGGAGTAGCTCAGTGGTAGAGCATCGCCTTGCCAAGGCGAGGGTCGCGGGTTCAAGTCCCGTCTCCCGCTCCAGGTGGCTACCGGTCGCGGGGTCTGCGAATCTCAATCTTTAGCTGCAAAACGAGCCGTAATGGTCTGAAAGTCGCATGTGCCCGGCTGGTTTCGGCCCGGCCCGGCATTACAATTGTTCAAGATGGCGCGGTACCCAAGCGGTAAGGGAGAGGTCTGCAAAACCTTTATGCGTCGGTTCGATTCCGACCCGCGCCTCCAATCCTTTCAGTGCAGGTCCATTTAATTCGGCAGGTTAGCAAAGAAATCGCGTTCGTTCTGGTTCGTTCCCAATCGGGCCGTATTGGCCTGAATCGGCCTCAAAAGCGGACCAAAAGCGGACGCAGAAAAATCCCCCTTACTGGATAGCCCTTCCAGCGCCGCCGGATGCCCTTCCATCGATAGCCACGAGGCTCTCTTCAAATCGCCGCATAGCCTGTTTCTTGTGCTCGGCGGTGGGGTGAACGTATTTTTGCACGATTCGGATGGAATTGTGGCCGAGGATGGCAGCGAGAGTCGCGAGGTCAATACCAGCTTGGGCCATCCGGGTAAGCGAAGGTGTGGCGGTAGGAACGCCGACACCCGGCCCAGATGGACGAGTGCTCTACGTTTTTGGGCAGGGCATGCCGGTGATGGTGTGCGCTCCACTCAGAGTCTGCGCGGTCGAACTCCAACCTGGTGAGCATTTGCAAAGTGAGCCACAGATAGGAGACTCTCGGCGTTGGGAAATCACCCCGGTGATGAGCGGTTCCGGGCTCGATCAAACTCCGCTTATGGTCATAAAGCCGATCGAGCCTGGCCTCGAAACGGACCTCATGATCCCGACGGACCCTCGCACCTAAGTCGTTAGGTTGGTGTCTGACCCCGTTCGGTTCGTGTCTCGTCTGGCGTTTCAGTATCCCACCGATGAACGGGCAAAGTGGGCAACCTTCCAGGCTCAGCAAGATGCGGCAGCTCGAGATGCTGAAGCCGTGGCGGAGCAACAGAGAGCACAAGAACAGGCAAAAGACAAACAAGTTGGAGCGATCCCCATGGCAGAGAAGCAAACTTGTTTTTTCCGCATTGATAGCCGTGGCGGTGTTCCTGACAGTGGAGCTCATTAACGCTGAAAGCGAGAAAAAGATGAACGAGCAAACAATGAAGAACCTGTCGACTGCGATGCACGGCGAGGCCTTCGCTTATGCGAAATATCTGTTGTTTGCAGAGCATGCGCGCCAGAATGGAAACTCCAAAGTTGCTGATCTATTTGAGAGTGCGGCCAAGACGGAACGATTCGAGCATTTCTCCGAAGAAGCGCGACTTGCTGGATTGGTAGGCTCGGATGCCGACAATCTCAAAGATGCTATCAAGGGTGAATCCTACGAAACAGAAACTATGTACCGGGAATTTGCCCAACAGGCGAGACAAGCCGGGGATCATAAAGCTGCCGATCGTTTTGAAGAAATCCGGCTGGACGAGGCAAAGCATCGGGATGCTTTCAATGCCGCGCTTAGTGACTTGAAGAAGTAGACGTTGATTGCATGCTAAGGAGGCTTTATGCGTAATAAATGGAAAGGGGGTATTGGGGTTGCTGTTGTGATTTTGGTACTCGTCCAGTTAATAAGGCCAGCGCATAGCAACCCTCCGATCACCGCAGGAGAGACAATCCAAGCCAGATTGCCTATCGATCCGGTCGTGGATTCCATGCTCATACGTTCCTGCAATGATTGTCACTCGAACTTGACCGTATGGCCTTGGTATACCAACGTAGCCCCCGCATCCTGGCTTATTGTTTCCGATGTGCGTCGCGGTAGAGCCGAACTGAATTTCTCAGAATGGGGAACCTATTCGATTAAAAAGCAGCAGGAATTGCTAAAAGAAACCTGCGAGGAAGCTTCGGAGCGGAAAATGCCGGTAGCTGCTTATACGCTGCTGCATCCACCGGCCAAATTCACGGATGCGGACATTGCGGCAGTCTGTGCCTGGACACGAACTACTATTCAAAGCCGCACGCAAGCGTCAGCCACAGAGCAGTGATTTCAGTGAGCCAGGCTCACAATGAAGTGCAGATCGCCTGCAGGCAAGCGTGCTTGCTGAAATAGAGCGTTCCGGTATCGCCATAAATGGTTCCCTTTTTAATTCACAGCGGATGGTTTTCCAATACGCTGCGGATGGATATTTCCCCCATTACCGGATCGAGGTACAGAAGATTCCTGCGTTGGGGGAGGAGTGTGCGTCATGAAAGAGCACATGACCGACACAATGCTATCGGCGAACGACTATTCCTCCCGCCTCCGAGGACTCACGGAAACAGAAGCAGCAGAGACGCTGGAGGCCGACGGATTCAAGGAATTGGCAGCGGCTAAATCGCGGAACTTCCTGGCAACAACGTGGGAAGTCATGCGGGAGCCAATGATTTTGCTGTTGACTGGTGCAGGCGTTACCAAAGGCGGAAGAGCCTCTGGCTCCCTTGCCGCATTACAAAGTCACGGCGTCAGGCCTCCTCTGACCAGGACCCGACGCGACCGCGCCAGTAAACGAATTCGACACCATCGATCAGCCAACCGGCCTCCGCGAGAGTTGGGATACGTCGATCGCCGATGTTTCGGTAGTGGCCTGCACGGCCGAACCATGGGCAGTTTGCAAGCTTATTGCCGTTCTGCCGCGGTCGATCGTCTGCCTCCATCCTGATGGGATCGCCAGCCTCGTCCAGGATCAGTCGAACTTTGCATTGGCGGCGATCATTGCCCGTCGCGACTTGCAGCGTACGCTCATCGAGAACACGCCAGGTGAGCCTCCGGTTCAACAGAATGGCGTCAGGATTCCATATCAACTCGGCAAGATAGCGCATAGCTTCACCGCGAAATGTGGCGTCTGTATCCGTCATGCGCATTATCGGTAAGGCACTGAGTAACCGGCCCTCAAGTCCGGCCTCGTCAGCGACCATGTAATCAATGACCTGCATCGACGCTCCAGCCATCCTGAACCACGCCCTCCACAGAAATCCGACGTCGACTGCGGAGATGGTTTGCACTGCGCTGAAATCCAGCGGTTTCGAACCGGGCTTCAGCCACATGTCACCAATCTGAGTAAGACGAACGAGGCGAACTCCACTATCGCCGGGAACACCAAGCCTGCGGGCTAGCTCGAGCACTTCCAGCGGGAGGTCTGTGCGGACGGCCAAGGCCTTCGCCGATTGCTCCAGCGTCCATTGCAGCCGCTCGATGTGGTTCAAAAAGGTACGACGTGCGACTTTACAGACTCTCGTGGCAATCCAAGCGAACCCTCCAATACCAAGGGCCATAACCGTGAATGACCCTTTGCGCGTCACGTGGTCACCGGCTCTCGATTCACGAATTGTCTCCGGTCGTGTCGGCATATGGCCTGGACAGCGGAGCGCGCCGTCAGCAACCCTGACGGCAAGCCGCCACCCGGCATAATCCATTGCCCCACCATTAGGAATTGCCGCAGGCCGGGCAGGGTGTTTGATAATTGCCGGTACCCGGTGGTGGGTGTCAGGAGCCAGCCTTCCATGCTTCCTTTCCAATTGCCTGTAAAGCGGATCACGGTGGCAGGAGTTGAAACGTCGATGACTTCGATCGCTCGGCGGACCTCAGGCACGCTTTTTTCCAGCATGGTGATGACGGCCTCAGCTACGCGAGCTTTCTCTGCCTCATAGGCTGCGGGATCCTGCTGCTGCAATCTCACCCAAAACTCGAAATTCGACGTTGGCAAAAATGAGGTCACCGCTGTCTTGCCGGTTGGTGCGAAAGTCGGGTCAAAGTGAAAGAAGCGGAACGAGACCTGGCGAAGTTGTGTACCGGGGTCCAATTGGAGGGGCGTTTCGAGCAGTCGGGTTGAAAATCCAGGTCGCTGGGATAGGTCCAGTGCTACTCCGAGTGAGACCTGCAGATAGGAAGGAAAGGTTTCCAGCTCGCGGTAAACCTGGGCGGTGGCCTCGTCTGTGTACCTTCCACCAAGTAGATCGTAAATAGTGGCATGGCCATCGGCGGCAGAGATCACCCAGTCCGCCGCAATGGTTTCACCATTCGCCAACTGCACGCCTACAGCTGCGTCGCGGTCTACCAGAATGCGCTTAACTTTGGTGCCGAGACGCAGGCGTCCACCCAAGTTGGTGAGCCTCTGTGCGATGCCTTGGACAACAGCCTGTGACCCACCAATCGGATAGCCTGCATCACGCCCATTCATCCATGCCAGAGAAAAGAGAAGGGCGATAACCGACATTTGGGCCAAGTCACCTTCCCCGAAAAACTGCTGTATCAGCGGGTCCGTGAATTTGTATCCGTATTCTTTACTGCTTATGGCCGACAGCTCGTGAAGCAATGGCAGATAGGGTATGTCACGCAGGTAGGCTAACCAATTGCCACCCAAGCCCTCGGCCGGGTCGGGCATTTTGAATTTGGATAGACTTCGAATGGCTGAGGCGAACTTGCGAATCTCCACGGCGTCCTGTGGCGCCCGTCTCAACATTTCTCTCTCCAACTGGTCGACGTTGGAGTAGATGCTCAAGTGTTCGCCCTGTTCAGTCTCCAGGCGCACAAACTCTTCCGGATACACGAACTTCAGCCGGTCGATGTCGAACACCTCTCGCCATCGGGAATACATCTCCCCGTTGGGATTAGAGCCGAGAAGCCAATGCAAGCAGGTTTCGAACGTATACTCGCCCCTCTGCCAGCTGGTCGCCAAACCGCCCGCTGAGTCATGCATCTCGAGAACTTCGGCTTGATAGCCGCACCTTTGTGCGTAGACTGCGGCGCAAAGTCCCGCGATTCCGCCGCCAATAATGATGACCTTTTCACCTTTGTGGTTCATACCCGTGAACTCCAATCCGGCGTCCGCGTACCATTCGGTTGATTGCCCACTCAACCTTTGAGGTTGCCAACGCGTTCGAAAGATCGTCTTACGACGAACGTCTACCAGGCATTCGGCGTTGCCTTGAGAAGCAATCCTAAGTTGTTCTTCTCACGTGTGCTGTGACGGAAAACACACCGTCCGTGATACGGGCGAGATTACATTGAAGTGTGCTCGAGCTCGATGCCCCGGTGAACTACGAATCCCTCCATGACTATGCTCTCGAACCCGGGAACCCCGTCGCACGATGAAACTGTGACGAGGATCGAATCTAGCCTTGGTACGGATGTTCACTCCGGCCTCAGCGCTCAGCAGGTGCGTGAGCGCCAGGCGCTTTGGGGGCCGAACGTGATTCCAGAGGGAAGGCGCGTGTCGCCAATTCAGCGGCTCCTCGCCCAATTCCGCGATCCCCAAGTTTATTTGCTCTTGGCAGCCGCTGCCGTCTCGATGGCGGTTTCAGTATTGGAGCAGCCCCCCCGCGTCTCATCGGAAGCAATGATCATTCTCGCCATCGTTGTCCTGAACGCTGTTCTGGGCTTTGCGCAAGAAGGCCGGGCAGAGCGAGCGATGGCCTCGTTGCGTGCCATGGTTCCGGCCGAAGCTACGGTGATTCGTGACGGCAGTCGACAGCGCCTTAAGGCGAGGGAGATTGTGCCCGGAGATTTGTTGATTATCCGCGAAGGCGACTCAATTCCGGCCGATGCTCAGGTGATCCAGGCGAAGGCGTTTCAGACGATGGAGGCCGCACTCACCGGCGAGAGTCTTCCTGTCGCCAAAGACCCAGGCCGGAGTGAACCGGCCGCGGTGATCGCCGATCGAACCAACATGATCTTTGCGGGTACCACCGCCATTTCCGGGCACGCATGCGCGGTGGTGACTGCTACCGGGCTGCGGACAGAATTTGGGAAGATAGCGGAACTTGTTCGCTCCGCCGGCGAGCAGGCGACGCCCCTGCAAGGCCAACTGAAGCGTCTGAGCAAACTTCTCTTTGGAGCTGTTATTGGCATTGCTGCGGTAGTAATCATCACCTTGCTCTCCGTTCATAGAGTCGACAGCCTTGCTGGGGTAGTGCAGATCTTGATCTTCGGGATCGCTCTCTCGGTGGCGGCTACGCCCGAAGGACTTGCGGCAATCATTACTGTTGTGCTCGCAGTGGGCGTGCAGAGGATGGCTCGCCGTGGCGCAATCGTGCGCAAGCTTCCGGCAGTCGAGACGCTGGGCTCGGCCACTGTGATCGCATCTGACAAAACAGGAACGATGACAGCCAATGAGATGACAGTCCGTGTTCTCGTCACCGCTTCCGGCTGTACGGCGGTATCAGGCTCCGGTTACGCTCCTGATGGAAAGCTTACGGATGGCCGCAATCAACCTCTTTCGCCTGAGCAGGAGAAGGAGGTTCTATCTCTTCTTGAGGCTTCAGTCTTAGTCAACAATGCCCAGCTTAATACGGACGGCCGCGTCTGGCATATTCATGGGGACCCAACAGAAGCCGCGTTGCTCAGCGTCGCGGGCAAGGCTCGGCTTGATCCGGCGTCGATCCAGGCCCAATATCCGCGTGCGGCCGAAATTGCGTTTTCATCTGAGCGGAAAATGATGAGTACTCTGCACCGAAATGGTCAGTACCCTGAGGAGCTCGTAGTCTTTACTAAGGGGGCACCCGACGTACTTCTCGAGCACTGTACGCATGAATTAACGGCCGGTGGGAACCAAATCCTAACGCCTCTGCGCCGTAAACAGATTCTCTCTGAGAACACGCGTCTGGCGGAAGACTCGTTACGTACGCTCGGGGTTGCAACTCGGATTTTGTTGTCCCAACAGGCTTTCGATGCCGAAAACATCGACGAGCCTGCGATCGAACGCGACCTCGTCTTTATTGGTCTGGCCGGTATGATGGATCCACCGCGCCCGCAAGTGCGCCCGGCCATTGAAAAGGCTAAAGTTGCTGGTATTCGTACCATTCTTATTACCGGAGACCATCCACGAACGGCGCTGGCGATCGCACAAGAGCTTGGCATCGAAGATAAAGAGCTCGTCCTGACCGGCTCGCAACTTGATCAAATGCCCGACGCGGCTTGCGTCGAAGCGGTTCGGAAAGTTGGTGTCTATGCCCGGGTCACTCCGGAACATAAGTTGCGCATCGTGCGTGCTCTCCAGCAAGATGGCGAGGTCGTCGCGATGACTGGAGACGGGGTGAATGACGCCCCAGCCCTGAAGAAAGCGCAGATTGGTATTGCCATGGGCACTGGCACGGATGTTTCAAAGGAAGCAGCTGATCTTATCTTGACGGACGATAACTTCGCCACGATTGTGGCGGCTGTGGAAGAAGGACGGGTGGTTGTCGACAATATCCGAAAGTTCATTCGTTACCTTCTGGCTACGAATTCGGGCGAGGTCCTGACCATCTTTCTTGGCGTTCTCATGCTTTCCAGGTCAGGTGGCGGCCTTAGTCATTTACTGCTGCCGCTATCGGCAGCGCAGATCCTTTGGATGAATCTCGTTACGGATGGTGCTCCTGCCCTGGCGCTCGGTGTAGATCCTTCTTCCCCGAACATCATGCGCCGGCCGCCGCGGCCGGTTGCCGAAGGCCTCATCGATCGTCCTATGATGATCAACATCGTGTTGGTAGCAATCACAATGGCACTCGGCACGCTATGGGTCTTCTTTACGGGATCACCCGGGGCCCCTGACCAAAGGAGCCAAACCCTTGCCTTCAATACAATCATCCTCTGTCAACTGTTTAATTCCATGAGCGCTCGTTCTTCCACACGAAGTGTTTTCCACGACATTTTCGGCAACCGATGGTTATGGGGCGCAATCCTGCTTTCATTGGGCGCTCAACTCCTCATGTTGAGCGTGACTGCCGTTCGAGTGGCATTTTCGCTATCGCCACTGAGTTGGAGAGATTGGGCATACTGTGGCGCAATTGCGAGCAGTGTCCTCTGGGCAAGTGAACTGGAGAAATATATTGTCCGCCGTACAAGGAAGCCTGGCCCCGAGTTGCGGCAAAACATGGCTCAAGGATAGATCAGACTGTTGGCGAGTGAAGTTCGGGGCAACGACGGAGGCATCTTTATGGAAGGGCCAATACGCAGCGAAGGCACGGTTCGTTGGGGGAGCGTAGTGCTCTTCCTGATCACGCTGGGTGTTATCGCGATCTGCGTAGTCATACTTGGGCCGTTTTTGCCCGCGATCACCGGGGCAATCGTCCTGGCCGTAGTAACGAGACGTCCTCACGAGTGGATTGCGGCCAGGCTAAAGAACTCTAGCCTTGCTGCGGCGACCAGCGTTGTTGTTGTCACGCTGAGCCTCATCGGACCCGCCCTCTTCCTCGGCTGGAGCATCGGCCGTCAGGCGCTCATCGTTGCCAGGTTTGTCCAGGATGGTACCGCCGGAAGGAGTCTTCAAAGGGTTATCGACAGCTCTCCGCCGCGCGCATCCGCTGCAGTCGAAGAGTTTGTCGGCAATCTCGATCTGAATCAGGCGCTTGAAAGAAGCGCTGGCTTCGTTGTCTCAAGGCTGACCGCACTCCTGAGCAGTTCCATCTCTGCCGTCACCCAGATACTCTTCATGCTGTTCCTCTTGTTCTTTGCTTATCGAGATCGAGTTGCGGCCGTGTCCTCTCTCAGATCACTCTTGCCCGCCACGCCTCCTGAAGCTGATCTTCTGCTCTCCCGCCTGGAAAACACGATCCAGGCAACAGTCCTTGGACGATTTGTGGTCGCGAGCATTCAGGGGCTTGTAGCCGGGTGTACCTTTCTGGGTCTTGCTGTTCAGGGAGCCTCCCTACTCGGAATAGCCACGGCGCTATGTTCAGTCATTCCTTCGGTCGGCGCATTTATGGTGTGGGTTCCCGTAGCGATTTACCTCGCTGCGACACATCATTGGATTAGAGCGTCGATACTCGTGGGCATCGGTGCTCTGATCATCAGCACCCTGGATAATTTCCTCTACCCGGTACTAGTCGGGACAAGGCTACAAATGCATGCAGTACCAATATTCTTATCGATCGTCGGTGGGATCTGGTTCTTTGGGATACCCGGGCTGATACTTGGGCCGGTCGTATTTACCGCCGCTGAATCGCTACTCCTGATTTGGAGAGGAAGGGCAAGTCTATAGAGGGACCATTAGTTGCGTTTTTTGCTTCGTCAGTGTCTAGCCGACGAACGTCTTGAAGCGATTCGATTCTCTAGGGGTCGAGGCACCATGCATTTCAGGCTGATCCTTCAACTGCTGATCTTGCTTGCGCTGGCGAACGTTACGCCTGTACTCGTGAACAAGCTCTTGGGGACGCGCGGGTCGTACCCGCTAGATTGCGGCATCCAGTTTGTTGACGATCGTCCGCTGTTTGGCTCATCGAAAACCATCCGGGGAATCCTATCATCGGTGCTGGTGGCAGCGGTCGGAGCACCGCTTGTCGGTCTGGAGTGGAAGGTCGGTATTGCTGTGGGATCTCTAGTCATGGCTGGCGATCTCTTCTCCAGCTTCTTCAAGCGTCGCATGCGTTTGCGCGCGGGTGCTAGAGCGACTGGCCTCGATCAGATACCGGAGTCTCTGTTCCCGCTTCTGGTATGCCGCCACACGCTTCCGCTGACCGTGCTGGACATTGCAGTGGTTGTCGTCGTCTTTTTCTTAGGCGAAGTGCTACTGTCGCTCGTGTTCTACAAGCTCCATCTTCGTGAGCGCCCCTATTAAATAGACAGATCCGGGGATTTCGCGCTCTGCAGGTGGTGAAGGGTGATTTCGGGAAGACAGTTGAAGCGTACGGGCACGATTGACGATCCAACGCCGACGGAGGTATAGCCAGCCATGGCACCGTATTTCCAAGGGCCCGCTCCCATCCGTCGCGGCAAAACCGAGTCCAGGGTAAGCGGAATAGAACCGGGTAGGCATATCTGTCCCCCATGGGTATGTCCGCTCAGCATGACCTGAAAGCCTGCGTGAGCGGCCTGGCGGTATATCTCCGGAGTATGTGAAAGCAGAATGGAAACCCCTTCCAGTGGAATGGCGGAGGCAGCCTTCTGGATATTATCTGCGCGGTAGTAGTGGGCATCGTCGACCCCTGCCAAATAGATTTGCTGATCACCGCGGACAATCGTTTCGGATTCATTGAGCAGCATTTGAATCCCCATTGCTTCGATTTCAGGGACCATCCTGATGGTGTCGTGATTGCCGAGCACCGCGTATACGGGGGCTTGGAGGTGGTTGCGCACGCTCGCCAGGCCATCAAGAGCAGCCTCGAAGGGGCCGAACGTTTGGCCACGGAAGTCGCCTGTTATGACACAGATGTCATATACAAGTCCCGGGAGGACCTCTATGAGACGTTGCATGGCTCCCGGATTCATGTCTGCGTGCATGTCCGTGATGTGAAGTATCGTGAACCCGTCAAACGCTGTGGGCAGGGCCAGCAGTTCAATGACGTTGTGTCGTACGAGTATGCTTTGAGTATTCTTGTGGCCACGGCGGTATAAACCCGTCAGCTTGAGCGCAACTCCAAGGATGGAGTGCGCCGAATACCAGTTCTCAGGATGAAAGAAGTTAATGCCGTGCCCGAATATGTCCTCGTGATCTTGCTCAATTCCGAGTCGCTGCCTCGCATGCACCCGCCCCAGCCGCTGCTCCAGCCTTTCAACAATATCTCGGTGCATGGACGGTTTTGCCCCCATCAGTGCGCTATTCATTCTGTGTGACGCGAAGAACTATTTTCTCACTTCGCAGCAAACTTGCGAATTATGTGATCCATCGGTAGTACTCATACTCCCCTCGCTCCCGGGGCGAGCCGCTTCATTGGCCGAAGGCCTCCACTCGTCTCCTAGGCTGAACACCTCGGATTGAACCGGTTCCGGCCGGTCTCTCTAAAAAGATGCGTGATGTTCGTCACAGAGCTGTAGGTTTGACAGGTCTAGGCTTGATCGTGATGGGCAAAGGTGATGACGAACCTCCAAGAATTACGTCACAAAAGATGAGAGGCTGAGCACCGCAGCAATGAGCGAAATCAAAGAAGCCGAACGCGCAGCTTGGGCCGCACCGGGTATTCAGCCGGTAGTGAACCACCTTCAGGTCACTTACTGAAACGGTACGATCCGAGGGGTTCCCGGCGCAGCATGCAGGGGGGCTGCTGCGCCGGGAGCCGCTATATAAGCAGCCAACGCAATCCTAAGCCGGCACGGTCGCGAGCACTTACGAGAGGTTCCATGATAGGACATTGCTTCAATCCGGAGTGCAATGAGGAGCTACGTTATCTGCGGGAAGGATCAGTCTATCAACGGGAGAGTGGCATGGGGCAGGAGTTCCGTTCAGAGTTCTTCTGGCTGTGCCCGCTTTGCTCTTCCACTCTTAAGTTAGCCTCAGATGATAATGGGGAGCCCCTGCTTGTGCCATGCGGCTCGAAGAAAGAAGGCGACCGAAGGCGCTCTCGAATCAGGAGAGTATTCGGTGGCGTGTTGCCGGAATGTGTCGTTGCCGAACTGCCACGCGCGGCTGTTATTAAATCTTCGGGACCGTCGGTCACTGTGGGGAGTTGACGCGGCGCAGATGTACCGCAAGCCTGGTGATGTAGGTCACAGCTTGGCGGGCGACAATGTCGGAAGCTTAGAAGAGGCAGGGCGGCCAACCATATGAAGCAAGATACGACACTTCCTGTTTATGCGGAATCGGTTCAGTACGAGTTGAAGGAGCTACTCGTAGCGTACGATTTTTCTGCGGCAGCAGACTCGTCGCTGAAATATGCGGTGATGTTGTCCAAGCGGTTTGGATCGTTCATTCATCTCATCGGGGTGCAGAGCCCGGCTGAATACGCCAGCGCTCTCGAGTCCGGACCGCTCTCGATGGAAATGTCTCAGCGTGATCTTCAATTTGGTCTTCAAGAGGTAGAAGAGCGCCTCCGGGCAGAAGGGATATGGAGCGATTCCGTTCGGCGGATCGGTAACATCTCAGACACGATTGAAGGGGCGATTCTCGAACACACCCCCGACCTTCTTTTCCTTGGCGCCTATGGTTACGGTCCGATTGATCGGTCACGACTTGGCTCAACCGCCGAGCATCTGCTGCGGACAGTCCGTTGCCCGGTATTCATTGTCGGACCGAACGCTCTCCTCCGCGACCGTGAGGCCCCTCCTGTCAAGCGGATTCTTTGTCCTACGAGCTCATTCGACATTACTGACGATATCTTCTGTTTTGCTGGCCACTTGGCGGGCCAAATGGGAGCGGTCTTGGAGCTCGCTTATGTGGTTGATCCCACGCAAACGGGGGTGCGACCTAGACAGCGTTGCGAAGAATGGACTAGTGAATTGCGCGAACGAGGTGTCAAAGTGGCTTGGACGGTGCTCTACGGCCAAGCAGACACGATACTTGCTCAGCATGCAACTGAGTCGAAAGCCTCTCTGATTTTGTTCGGTCTGCACCGTAGCGGCAACCAGATGATTGATTGCCCCGACGGGGTAGTAAGCGCTACGATTCGCCAGGCGCCTTGTCCGGTGATGACCGTTCCGCCCGTCCGCGTCCGCATGCGATAGCCGGTGTTTTGTTCGGACCCAGTCTAGAGATAGGGCCAGAATTATCTGAGGTGTAGTGATGACCGTTCTTGGGAATCCAGTCGAGGTGAGCCTCGAGAACATTCTATTCGCGACAGACTTCTCTGCGAGCGCGGGACTCGCCAAGCTTTATGTGCAAGCGCTGGCAGAGCGATATCTATCGCGGGTTCGCCTGATGCATGTGATCGATCTTTCTACAGCCTTTGAGGCACCCGAAGCCGGTGTCAGCATCGATGTCTTCCGAAGGGTTGGATCAGAATCCCTCTCCCGCCTGAAGAGTGAACTAGCCTCGGAGAAAATGCACGTTGAGACCGTTTTATGTGAAGCAATGGACCCGGCCACGGAGATTCTAAAAACAACAGAAGAAGGCTCTACCAGTCTCTTAGTGATTGGGACACGGGGACATAAAGGACTGGCGACACTCGTGCTCGGATCGACAGCCGAGCGGCTGATCCATCAAGCCAAATGTCCGATTCTCACCATAGGGCCGGCAGTGAAGCCCTTAAGACCGCCGCTGAGTTTTCAGAGGATTGTCTATGCCACCGACTTTTCCCAGGAGGCGGCCAAGGCATTCGTTTTTGCCTTATCGTTTGCCCAGGACTTCGGCGCCCATCTTTACTTATGCCATGTGCTTCCGGCTCCCGCGGGCGTTGATCGAATGGACGACGTCGAACTGAATGAAAGGTTTACCGACGCGCTGCGGAGGTTGGTACCCGATGTGGCTCGCGAATGGTGTGAACCGGAATGTGTTCTTGAGCATGGGGTCGCGGCTGACGGCATTCTGTTGCTCGCGCAGCGTGTCAAGGCCGATCTCATTGTGCTGGGCACTCGCAAAACCTCGCACTGGTTCGACAACTTTAAAACGGGGGTGGCGTTCCAGGTGATCAGCAGCAGCCACTGTCCCGTGCTTACCATCCGAGCTTAGCCCGCGAGAAGCAAGCGCTAAGCGTAATCGCTTCTCTCGATGCCCAGCTTTCTAAGCTTGGAGTTCAATGTTGTCCGCTTGAGTCCGAGCTTCTCCGCCGCGCCGCCACTGCCGCCGATCATTCCCTTTGTCTCTCTCAAGACACGAAGAATGTGTTCCCGCTCCGCCGCGTGAAAGTTCGGATCAGACGTAGCTGGCGTTTGTTCCTCAGGCATTGCCAACTCGGCTAATGGAGCACGCAGCGTGGATCCTGGCGTAAGAATGACGGCCCTCTCAATGAAGTTCTCCAGCTCTCTTACGTTGCCGGGCCATTGCCAGGCGCAGAGGGCGGCCATCGTTTCCGGTGGAATGGTTGCAATTCGCTTGCCCATCCGCTTGGCGTGCTTGTTTACGAAGTAGTTGACGAGCAGGGGAATGTCCGTAGACCTCTCGCGCAGCGGCGGAACCGTGATCGGGAAAACCCGGAGACGATAGTACAGATCGCTACGGAACTCGCCCGCCTTAACCATCTTGGCGAGGTCGCGATTCGTAGCGGCGATGAGACGAACATCGACGGTGATCGTTCTTCTGCCGCCAAGGCGCTCGATCTCCTTCTCCTGCAGCGCTCGCAGAAGCTTGGGCTGTAGTTCCAGTGGCAGATCCCCAACCTCATCCAGGAAGAGCGTGCCCATATGGGCCAATTCCAGCCGCCCAATTCGCTGTGAGATCGCGCCTGTGAAAGCGCCTTTCTCATGCCCGAAGAGTTCGCTTTCCAATAGCCCGAAAGGGATCGCCGAGCAATTCAACTTGACGAAGGTCTGGTCGCGGCGCGGACTGATGGTATGAATCGACCGCGCGATCAATTCCTTTCCCGTCCCGGTCTCGCCGAGAATAAGCACGGTTGCGGCAGTCGGTGCAACGGTTTCCACTTGCTTTAGCACGGCTCGCAGGTTAGGGCTTTCCCCAACCACTTCCTCGAAGTTGTACTCTGTGCGCAGCTCCTCTTCGAGATAGCGCTTTTCCTCCTTCAGCTTGCTGCTTAGCTCGGCAATTCTTCGGAAACTATGGTCGATCTTGATTATCCCGGCGATCTGGCTGGCTGCTTGAAGAAGGGTCTCTCCCTGGTGTTGGTCAAAAGCAATCTCCTGCCGGCTACCGACAAACAAAGTGCCTACGACCTCACCTCGAGTGTTCAAGGGAACCCAGCAACCCGACTTGATTCCAGCCCTAAGTTGATGGGCTGGTTGACCGGCCTTTTTCGCGCCGATCTGGCTCATCAGAAGCAGCTCCTGGTTTACGAAGGTCCAGCCCTCCGGCGTGCCGTCGATTGGCAGCATTACCTCCTGAATCGAGGCCTGATCTTTCCCTGCAGATAGTTGTAGCATTTGGAGCTGATGGGGATCATTGACGTCATAAAGCGCAATGGCTGCCACATCGTGAGGGATCAGCCGCTGAATGCTTGCGTCAATCGCGGCCAGCATCTGGCGGATGTCGGGATTGGCCAGAACTGCTTTGCTGAGTTCAAGCACGAGCGACTCTTCGGCGCTCTTGCGGTCTGTGAAGTCGCGCGTGACTTTAGAAAATCCCTTGAGCTGACCATCGTTCCCCCGCAAGGCGGTGATGATCACATTCGCCCAGAAGCGCGAGCCGTCCTTACGGATCCTCCAGCCCTCATCTTCGTATCTGCCTTCGGCGGCGGCCACCTCCAACTCATGCTGTGGTTTGCCGCGTTCTATGCTTTCCTGGGGGTAAAATTTCGAAAAATGCTGGCCCAGGATCTCTTCTGCACGGTACCCCTTGATTCGTTCGGCGCCGGAATTCCAGGTGGCGACCCTTCCTTCAGGATCGAGCATAAAGATTGCATAATCACGGGCGCCTTCCACCAGCAGGCGAAATCGCTCCTCGCTACGGCGAAGAGCTGTCTCCACCTGTTTTCGGTCCGTAATATCCCGGATAACCGTCAAGACCGATCGTTCGCCGCCTGATACGACAGGGCTTAACATGATGTCAACTGGAAACTCAGTTCCATCCTTCCGGCGCCCATAGAGTTCGAGGCCGGTCCCCATGGGACGTGCGCTGGGCGCGGCAACATAGCCGTCCCGGCGCTGGGGGTGATGACCGCGAAACCTTTCCGGGATCAGCATTTCGACCAGGTTCCCAATCAGCTCCGACTCGGAGTACCCGAAAAGACGTTCGGAAGCAGGATTAACTGCAGAGATACGGCCGTTCACGGCCGTGACAACAATCGCATCTGGGGATGCCAGAAAGAGCTGCCTGAACAGCGCCTGCGCATGCTCAGTAGCGTCCGTGTGGTTCAAGTCGGTAGTCATTTCGTACGCTCTTGACTAGATACTCCATGACGAAAGCACTGACAGGCAAGGGTGGCGGCATAGCAAAGCTAATCTTGTCTCAGCTTGTCAGGTATTCGCCTTTAGGAAAAGATGGGAGATTGACATCAAATCGCGTGTTTGTTCAGGTATCCGGAAGACTCTATTGAATGCCAGAAGGACGGACGAGAGGTTCGGTCGCCACCTCGAATCATTCGCAGCAAACCAAGCTAGATTTATTGCTTTGGGAATGTGACTAAGCGGCTTTTCTTCCGTAGTTCATTGGCGACCGCTATCGCTCTCTTCAATTTCTCCCTGGAGATCAGCTGAACCTGCTTTTGGAGTCTGCAAGCTGGATTGCGCCCGACTACCCGTTCGCTCATGGCTGCCAGTACATTCCAATCATGCCACGTCCCGATCTCATCCTTCGCCTCGCCCAGGGCAGCAATGAATTTCTTGTCGCTGCCCGCGAGCAATTGAAGAACACCGCGGAGTTCTTTTACCTTGAGCCGGAATGAATGCAGGTTGTCCTTATTCAACCGAGGGCAATCGCTCAGCTCTCGGGCAAGAGCTTGCACCACGGCCGCTGACGCGTTCTCCTTTGAATCGACGAGGTGGATGTCGATGAGTCTCGAGCATTTCTTTAACGAGCGAAAGCCTTCTTCTCTCTTGGCGGAAATGACGGCATGAAGCTTAGCAGCAGCTTTGAAGCGACGCTCACCCAGATACTCGAGCAATTGCACCAGGCATTCGTCCTTACGGCTCGTTGGGAGCGAGCAAGCGCATCCCACGAGCACATCCATGTCGCGCACCTTGCCGGCCGCTTTGCTGATCAGCACCAGAGGTTTGAGGAGGCGACGAACCTTTCGCTCATGACCGCCGGTGAGGGCATCTCCGATTGCTTCCAGTGTCCGTATCTGCCCCCGCAAACGATGGACATCCTCCGGTGGCGGCTGTTTCGACAATCGCTTCAACGATTTATGCAACTGAGCAATCTGCTTGCGCAAATTTTCAATTTTGAAGCGCACGATATTGCCGGCTCTTGGAGATGCCATTGTTTTATACCCTCGGGTATGCGATCTCCGGAGGGCCCGGCTGGGCGGTGACTCAGTTCGCTTCTTAAATTGTCTAACTTTCTTCACCATGTTTTCCCCAACCCTGGGCACACTTTTCTCAACTCGAACCGCCCAATCGAAAATATTCTTGAAGCGCTGTCAGATTTTCATATCATGCAATGTCGCAAATGCACGGAATAACGTGTCCGGATTGTACTGACCCTTGTAGACGGGAGGGGGTTCCCGCTTCAAGCCTAGAAGTCCGTACACCGCGGCCATCGCAGACCGAACGGAGTACTCAACGGTGAAAACCACGTCATCAGCCAGCTCACAAAACTGCCCAATGAAGGCCAGGTTGGTCCATCCCTTCGGTACCGGCTGAGGTCGATCGCCTTTCTCACGGCGGAGGAACTGGCTGGTGATGAATGGCATCATGCACGGAATGCAGTTCGCTGTCTCCAGGATCCGCGACACTTCTGCTTCGATACGGAGGTGACCCATGATTTCCGTCAGGATCTCCCGGCCCGTGCATGCGTGCATGGGCTTCTTGACAAAGTCGCCCTGTTTGTCGACGAACAAGCCGTAACCCCAGAAGACATCCACGTCTGCCGGCTGCCCGATAAAGTCTGGTTGATGTGGCAGTACAATCGACGCGAGCCAGTTGGACTCTGCGAGAGTGACCAGGCCACCCACGCCCGGCACGTTGCCGGTGAAGTCACGCATGAGCCGGAAGAAAGTTCGATCGCCTAACGTAACGGTGAAGGAAACCCACTTGGACTCGTCAATGTGGTCGGCAAAGGTCGAGGGGCGGCCGAATTCCGGTCTGCCGGCGGCAATCTTCTCCCACAGCGCCCAGGCGCCGCCATCGGACTTACATTTAAGAACAGGCGCTGAATCCATCGAACCGAGACTGGATGCCTCCGTCATAGAACCCAGCGTGACTATGACTAAGTCGTCCGCCTCCAAGGCAATCTCCCGGGTCTGTCCTTCACATTCGCAGATCAGGCCTTCTACGCGTTTGCCATCTGCGCTCGTACCCAGGACAAGGTTGCTAACGCGGGTGTTGACGGCGAATTGTACCCCGTGCGCGTCGAGCCACTTCTGGAGTGGTCTAACCATCGAGTCGTACTGGTTGTACACAGTACGCATGATCCCATGCAGCCGGTTAAATCCTTCTATCATGTGCATAAAACGCAGCAGGTAGCGTTTAAACTCCACCGCACTGTGCCAGGGCTGGAAGGCGAAAGTTGTGCACCACATCAGCCAGAAATTCGTCTTGAAAAAGCTGGCATCGAATTTGTCGGCAATGCTGCTCTTACCGACCATTCCCTCTGGCTCCAACATAAGCCGCTCAAGTACCAGGATGTGTTTTTCGCTGAGCCCGAACTCTGGAGCATTCTCCCTTTTCCCTTCACGCACAAGACGCGACTGGGAGGAGGTTCTCATCGTCTCGTTCCAGTCGAAAATCTCTTTCGTGACCGTCTTGCTCTCATCGAGTGTGGGAATTGATGAGAAAAGATCGTAGGTGCACAGATACTTACTTTCGAACATGCGTCCGCCGCGTAGCACGTATCCCCGCTGGGGCGAGCCAGCCCCGTCAAGACTGCCCCCAAGCCGGTCGAGCTCTTCCAGGATCGTGATGTTATGGCCCGGAAAATCTGCGTCCCGGATGAGGAATGCGGCAGCGGCGAGCGAAGCGATGCCACCCCCCACGAGATATACCTTCGTTCCTGCCGGATCAGTTTTGTGCTTCGCATGATCAGTGCCGAGCTTCATAGGGAAAACGCCTTTCATTTGCACCGGGTCGGCCACTCAAGGCCACCCCGCGGGAATGCTCCAGACCCCCCACGAGAAGCGTAATGCTTCGCTGCGTCAGTCTCCGCTGATCGCCATCAGCGCGGCGCGGTTGGGGATCATTACGGTTGTTCCGTGGAACATAACCAGGTGCCTGTTCTTGAACTCGCTTAATGTGCGCGTAACTGTTTCTCGGGTCGAGCCGACACACTCGGCGATCTGCTCATGTGTCAACGGCATTTTGATACCGGCTGGTTGTGAGGTCTGCTTTTCATCAGACGGCCAGTGCAAGAACCATCGCGCGATCTTCTCATGCGCGTTGGTGGATAAGCCGACTGTCCGCAACTGTTCACAGGCGCCGGCATATTGTGAATTCAGCTGCCGGATGACTGCCTGGTATGCCTCTGGAAACCGGCCGATAAACGAAATGAAGTCCTCACGGCGGATAAATGAAATCTGTGACGGATAAAGTGTTTCGGCGCTCACCTCGTAAGGAATGCCGGCCATTGCCGCGCTTAACCCTAGTATCTCCCCCGGGCCGGCAAGTTGAAGGATCAAGGTCTTTCCGCACTTGGAACTGACCGAAAGCTTAACCTTTCCCGAGCAAAGGAGGTAAATTCCCTTGGCTGGTTCATTTTCCAGAAAGAGCCTGGCTCCCGCCGGATAGGACGTGAAAATCTTGGTGGATTGAAACTCTTGCGCTGCAGCGGCCGTGAGATGGCATAGAAACCCACTCTCTTTCAGCTTGCAATTGTCACAGATCGAGGTTTGTCCGTTAGGGGCCTGCATGTCATCTCTCCTGTTGCTCGAGCGGCGTAACGCTCGCAGCCTGGTTGGCAATGTATTGAGTTAAGGGAGAATCGGAAAGAATCTCCGCGCCCGTTTCCCGGACAATTTCTTGAAGAATGTGGGTTCCCGTCTGGTCCGCGAAGGAGACTCCTCGAATGTCTAACCGCAAGGGCATCCGATTCGCAGAAACCCACAAATCGTGCCACGTTCTTCCCAGCTCCAAGGCCCAGGGACCGATGAGTTTGCCCTCAATCTTCAGAGTTGCTATGGGCGAGTCGTCTTTTATCGAGATTTTCAGCAATGTCTTCACGTCCTTGCGCTGCTATTGAGCAAATGGGTTACCAAAGGCAGGGGAATTCCGCATCGCCTTGATGTTTATTGAAAACAGGGGGGTTAGCGACGGTTGTGCTCTCCTGCGACGGCGCGGATCGAAATCGGAGACGAGAGATTCAGACGAAATGTCGTCTCGGAGACGATAGCGTCGCCTCCTATTAGGTGAGATTGGAGCGGACGTTCATCTCTGGCCTCCCCGCGGAGACGTCCGGTTTAGCAGCGCAGGACGAGGAGTCCTCAAAGCGCTGGGTGACCCCCGTCACATCGGGTACAGAACAACCTCAATAGACTGCATACGTTGGTATCCAACCTTCCGGAGATGTCTCATGGCCAGCAGATGTATCAATCCCAAGTGTGAAAATCAATCGAGCTTTTTTGGCGCCGGCGCTCTGTATTCTTTTCAAGAATGTGAGACGGCTCATTCACGACGGCGCATGCAGTATCTTTGGCTGTGCGCATCATGTGCGCCCCATCACGTTGTCCGAACAGACGGCGCGGGCAAGATAATCGTCGTGCCGCGATCGAATGCCGAACCATTCAAAACGTGGAATACGGGCGCCACCCTGCGGCTGATCTTTCGCTCGAAAAGAGTTCCGCTGCCCCTCGCGGGCCGCCAGGCAGCGAGCCCATCACATTTTCAGCAGTATCAGAAAGAAGCATGACAATTGAGTCGCCGACTCTTATTGGTTAGCAATCGCCCCCCTGACAGCACCGGGAAGCAAAGTGTTGATCCCGCCGTTCGGCGAGGCAGTGTGGTGGCCGAAGAGATTGATCGAAGTCTCAGGATGCCACTAGCGCGCTATCTTCGGCATTCCCGAATTATGGTTGTGCTCTCTTCGCCATTCATTTACCTCTGTTTTCTGGCTTTTTTGCTGCTTGATGTTTCTATTTCGATATATCAAGCCATATGCTTTCCAATCTATGAAATACCTAAGGTGCACCGCGCCGCCTACCTCATCTTCGATCGCAGTAAACTACTCTACCTGAATCACCTGGAACGCCTTAACTGTCGCTATTGTTCGTACGCGAACGGCTTGATTGGGTACGTGGCAGAAATCGCGGCGAGAACAGAACAGCACTGGTGCCCGATCAAGCATTCTCACGAAATTCCCTCGCCACACTCCCGGTACAGCCAATTCATTCGCTTCGGAGATGCGCCAGCCTATCGTGAGGGGGTGGAGACCGTGCGTCGTAATTTCGTCGATCTCAACGGATGAAGCCGTGGGGATGAATCCTGGTTGCCGCTACTCTAGCCTTTGCCATTTGGATTCGGCCTTGTTCTTTGGGATTTCGTAGTGATTCGATCGCAGAGCTCCCATCACCGAGCGCAAGATGGTACCCCGGTCTCGAGTTTAGTAAGTGCGTCTCGGAGTAGTGGCACCATCGATAGAATGGAAATATTATTGTCCGCCAAGGTGGCAGCTGATGGCGGGATCGTGTCGGTGCGGCTTATGTGTTTTACATTGAGGGACCACAGCTGCCGCCAGCCTTCTCCAGAAAAAAGGCCATGGGTGACGAAAAATATATATCTTCGCGACGCCGCTGCTGACCAACCTTTCGCATGCAGAGATGAGTGTGCCACCAGTGTCAAGCATGTCGTCAACGAGGATGACCGTGGAACACGTGGTTCCTATCAAGCCACCGTGCACGATACCGTGATCTATACGTTTCTTATCGAAATATGGCGTGTCGGCCAGCCGCAAGCCGGCAGCTGCCCTTACCACCTGGCAGCGGCGGACGGCTCCGTGGTCTGGCGCTACGATGGTTGCGTCGGTTAGACCGCGGCTGTGGATCTCTTTGGCAAACAGGGATGATGGTGGTCCTGAGTGTCGGTCTTCGCTTCCTCCAGGAGGCAAGAGCGGATGCAGAGGCAGCCGATCGCAGCTAGTATCTGCGTTTTCATCTGTGTTCTCCTCGTCCACGGCCGGAGGGGGAAGGACCTTTGACCTTATAGATCGAGTCTCTACCAAATGGCGAGCACCGTGTGGCTTGATGAATGCTTTTTAACATCCTTCATCGCTATCATAACCACCGCTGTGATTAGCATCACCAATCATCGCTGGATACACGTTAGACTCGCTCTCAGAATGGCCGGTTGGCTATATGTGCATTGGAAAGGATATCAATCGCGATGGCGCGGATCGTAGTTATTATCGGTCACCCACGCACCTCGACCTACTGCGAGGCGCTCGGAGAAAGTTATCGGCGAGGTGCTGAGGCAGCGGGGCACGAGGTAAAGCTTTTCGTCACCAGCAAGATGACCTTTGATCCTATTCTGCATGAAGGTTTTGAGCGCGTGCAGCCTCTTGAAACGGACTTGCAGGCAGCGCACGATGCAATGATGGCGGCTGATCACCTGGTAATCATCTTTCCGCTCTGGTTCAGCTCCATGCCGGCAATCCTTAAGGGTTTCTTGGAACGCGTGCAGCAACCCGATCTGGTTGGACCGTCAAAACTGGGCAAACATCCCAAGTTGCTGAAAGGGAAGAGCCTCGGCTGGATATCCCGGTGAGATCAACTTGGCCGCAACATTTCCATATATTGAACGTGAACGTAGACGCCGGTGTGGATGTTATATAGCAAATACCAGCCGATGTGATCCGGATCCTCGTAAACCACAAAATCATCACCTCTCTAGGATTCGAGCCTTTCGCAGGAGGCGGGGGAGGAAGATGACCCTCATTGGCGCGGGGAGCCATTTGTTGCGAAGTGCTGTCATGCTGCGTTGCTCCCCCTTGTTGATTGCTTGCGGAGAGTGCCAGGATCAGGATCAAAGTAGAAATGAGTATCTTCATGTGGAAATCACCCTCAGCACTCGATAGAGTGCTGACACCACGTTCGCGGAGCGTTCTCACCCCACCTGGGAATGACGTAGAGTAAGAACCGGGCACTTAGCCTCGGCAATCACGTTGTACACAGTGTTGTCACCATGAATCGGCCAAAACGCTGTGTCGGGGTCTGAGCCCATAACGATCAAATCAGCATGGAGTTCCTCGGCCGTGCGAAGAATCCGCTCAGAAACCTCTCCTGCTTCCACCGTGATCGTGGCGGTCGTCCACAGTGGCGCCTCATCTGGTATGAGACGCCCCAGCTCATAGGTAGTCCAGTCGATAAGACGCGTAGCTGAATAGTCGGCCAGTGCCGCATGGGGCAGCACGTGCAATAGGGTGATTTCGGCTTGATAAAACTCCCCCAGCGCAATCGCGAGCTTAGCCGTCTCCTGATAACCGGATGAGAGGGAGACAGGGTGAAGGATTCTGCGCGGTTGATCGTGAGCGAGCGGGCGTGCGTGGGGTCCCACGGTCCACACGGGAACTTCGACGCTTTTCAGAATTTCATTGGCGGTCGATCCCAGGAAAAACTTTTGTAGATTGCGCCGGCCGTGGGTACCCAGAATGACTCGGCCGGCGTGTACGTCGCGAACGACCTCCCTCACGCCGTCACGCGGATAACCGTGTCGGATCACGACCTTGCAATCGATTCCGTCGACCCGCATCTTCGCCACGACTTCCCCAAGAGTCTTTCGTGCTGTTTCTAGAAGTCGTTGAGTTGCTGCTTCGGCAGCATCTGCGATAAATATGACGGCAGCATCCAAAGAGCCCGACTCGATAGGATGAATCACGTGGCAGAGAACAAGCGAGGCCCCACTTGCTTCACATTGCGCTTTGGCGTGCGGGATAAGGTAGTCGATGTCAGTCAAGTCTGTCGCTACTAGAATTTTGTCCGGGGCGGTGAATGCCCAGTTGCGGATCTCCGGCTTAGTTTCAACGTGTGTCATAACTGCTCTCCTGTCCTCTGGTTGCCTCGATTTCCCAGTAGGCATTCCGGGTGCGGGCGCTCATCCGGGAGTGCCCGCACCCGCGGGGTCTAAGGTTGTAGAATCGTCATGACTGGGCAAGGAGCCTCCGCCAGCACTTTCGCCGCTGTCCCGCGCGCGAGATGCGTCGCTACAGAAGATGCCGGATGGGCGCCCATGACAATGAGGTCGGACTTGCGGTGCTTCGCGAGATCAACAATGCTGGTCCCGGGAGAAGACGTGGCAAGGCGAGTGCGCAACCAGGAACGTTGCCCGAGATCCTCAGGGACATAGTGATGAAAGGCCTCTTCGAACGACACCCAATCTACGTCGTCTTCCGGCTCGCTCGAACTTTTCACATGAAAGAGAACCAGCTCTGCATCGTTAAGGGCAGCGAACTTGTGCGCATAAGCCACAACCTCGGCTGCCTGCGGTTCGAGGGTCGTTGCACAAATGACCTCCCGTATGCGCCAAGTCTTGTTGCCAAGATTCGGTACCGCAGGCCCCACCGAAAGAACGGGGCAACCCGCGTGCCTCAAGACCGCTTCGGCATCGGAGCCAAGCAAAAACCGCTCCAAGCCCTTCCTACCGTGGGTTCCCAGGACGATCAAGTCCGCTTTGTATTGCTTGACGGTCGAAAGAAGCTGATCGTAAAGAGGCCCGGTAACTGAGATTGCCTGGGCTCGAAAACCCTCGGAACGCAAAGCGGCGCCACTTTGCTCCAACTGTTCTTCATGTAGCGATTCGACTTCGGATAGGTCGACCCATGCTGCTTCGGGCGGAGTAATCAAGTCGATTGGGGGATTGACATGAACGAGCAGCAACTCCGAATTCCCCAACTTACCTATGGCTTTGGCGTATTCCAAAGCACGTTGGGAGACTTCAGAGAAGTCTGTGGGAACGAGTATATGCTCAAACGTAACGGCGATGGGATTCATGGTAGCCATAAGTGCCTCTCTTGTTGATATGTCGAATGGCCGCCCCGGTTTGTTTTGAGCGGCTGTACTACTAGACAAGATAGTGGTCCGCAGCTCGGCTGGCTGTGACAGGAATCACACTGGATCATGGGTTCCAGAGTCTCGACGCTTTGCGATGCACGGAATGGACTAAGGTCGATGCAGGCAGTCTGGGGCATGCGACTGCCAGCGTGCCCTGCCTGGCTCAGCTGAGGCTAAACGGGTCAAAGGCACCAGATCCCTGTATAGAAATCCTCACACAGCCGAAGCCGGATCAAAATGGCCTTACACGTTTGCCCGGTTCAGCGTTGAAGACGGCTTGATAGGGTTTCGCGCCGGCTGTTGTAGAAGAAAATACATGGTGAGCAGCATCTGAAAGCCCATGAACAAGGAATAGGTCGCGACGCCGGCCAGAGCATCTCGGTCGTCCTGGCTGGCACATAGGATCAGTGCAACGCTGAAAGCGACCGCAATTCCCCCTAGGATGTACATCACCATCTGCTGCCGCTTGGTGCCGATCCAGGCTCTGGCAAGACCAAATTTTCCGACAGCGAGGGAGAGTGCGTAGACCGCTAGGACGTAACACAACATCCGAATGTTTTCCCCAGGATAGAGAATCAACAGAACACCACAGGCGGCTACGGCTGTACTCAAGAATAAAAGACCCCGCAATCTGCTTACCTGCTGGCGGCCAAGGCCGGCAGCGCAGAGCCAGTCAACGCCGGCGATAAACAGCAGAGATCCCGCGACAAGCAACAGCGCGAATGCGCCTCCAATGACATAGAACAAGAGATTCGTCATCGTTGCACGAATGTAAAAGAGGCTCAGCCCCAGCGCCAACATTCCGAAACCATGAATTGTCATCAGTTTCGCGCGTCTGATTTCATTCAATCGAAGCATTTGCGTCACCTGCCAGCTCTTAGTGTCGTCCCGTTTGCCTGGGAAGGCGGTGACGGCTGTCACAGCTGAGGCCTCTGCCGAATCCACGCAATTCTCCAGTTCACGATCTAAGGGAGATGCGCCGCTGTCTTGGCGCTAACCTCTTTCGGTGCCGGCAGTTGGCCGGTGTTCCATCCGCCGCCCAACGCTTCGATGAGCTGTCCGTTGGCGATCAGCTGCGGAATCGCCTGTTGAGTTGTGGCCACAAAGGCCTCCTGTCAGAATACGATTGCTTGATTGTCCATGACTAAGCTGCTGCGAGAAGTGATCTCCGTCACTTCTGTATCCCCTTAGGAAAAGCTGCATGGAGTGGCAACCTCCGCTTGCTGTGGGCAGTTTTCTGAAAGTCTCAGTTCGAAACGAGCACGCCTGGCTTGCCTCGGGTGCGACTGGCTAGAGCTTCCCCTTTAAGGGGCAGACCAATATTTTGGGGATCATGGGTAATCTCGCCTGTCGGGAACTGGAGGGCAATTCGCGTCCCAGAAGCATTGATGATTTCCATGATGCGGAGGAGAAGCGCTTGCCTCCCGAATTTGACCTCCGTTCTTCTCCTGACAATACTTGTTGCATTCGCAATTGTTGCCCCAGCAGCGTGGCTCTGACCGGCGCCGGCGAGCTAATCTGCCTTGTCTCGCCATAACGCTGCAAAGCAGGCTACACGTGTCCTTCTCCGTAGCCTTGTGTTACGGTAGAGGGGTGAATCCCTCTTCGAGACTGGCTTCATACTGTGCCTTGGCATCGGCCTCAGCCTCTTCGCGAGTTGTGAAGTGTCTCCATGAAAAGTCTGGAGTTATAGGCGCAGCGTCGCTGCTTGCCCCTTCTCGGTGGTAGCTTGTGTCTACAGTTTCGACCAGGTAATGATGTCCCTCTGTTTCGTTTGTCACCTTGAGCGTCCGAGCTATGGCATGGTCTTTGCATAGCTTGCAGTAGGTTTGATCGATTGCCATATGTCACTTCCTGGAGTGTGAAGGTAGATGCCATCGGTCCGAGGATATACAGCTGGCTGGGTTCGTTCTGTGACGCACGTCACCGGCCGATTATCATTCCTTGCTTAGAGTGCTTATCGAGGCCACGATGAGATAGCCTTTCTGGCTTTCCGGTTGTGGCAAAGCTTATTTTGGCGTCTTGTGGCAAAACCAGCCTATGATGAAGAGGCGCGATGGTACTATTGCTTGCCTATCCGCATCTCTAAGTAAGCCGGAGTAAACGTATGTCACCGAGCTCTTCCTATCGCCTCATAGAACTCCATAATCTTGCCGCCCACGCGCATACCGCAGCTGCAACCGCCCATGATAAGGGAGATCATCTGACGGGTCATGAATTGTCGAAACAGGCGCACGAGCACTCCCTGAACGCCCACAAGCTGAGCCAGGAACTCGCTGGGGAACACGGCAAGAAGTAAGGGGGCACCATGACCTTGGCGGTCCCCCAATCTTCTGAAACATTGATTCATCCTTCGGGACTTGGGAACGGCCAAAGGGGAATTCTACGGGGAGCTCTCAGGTCTGGTACAGAATACCCATCAGACTCCCCGTATTACAGGTGATTTTTCGGTTCTTCCGCTTTATGCTGCCGTCGCCGCCCGGACACTCCGATATTGTTCTCTACCCAAGTCACACCGGGTGCATTCCATGCCGCTCGTGCTGCGGTGATCTTCTTGAAGAAAGAGTCCGTCTCGCCTGAGAGGATCACCCTATTTCCCAGAACTGAAACTGAGATGTGCCGCGCATCAGACACCAGGCTCCCAACTCAGTTCATCCTCAACATGCTTTTTCAATTGCATATCGCTGTTCATAACATTCACCTCATTCGTCCTCAGACGGAATTCTGTTCGCTGCAGTCAAACTTATTCTGCAAGGATGGGATTGGCGGTGACGTTGCGCACACCAGTGGCCGCGGCGGAAGCAATGCGAAGGTTAATTTAGATTTGGCACGACGGACCGCCGCCACATCCAAATGACATTACTGACTGGTGACGGCGTTGCGGTCGAAGATCAGCTCCGCGAAGGCGAGGACCGCTATCGCCACTGTCAGGATCAGGGAGACAACGCAATACACACACCACACGTGCAGGACGTGGGCCTCGATATTTGTGAGGTAGAGTCCGTAGGCAAGTCCAATACCGGCAAAGTAAACCGTGAGCACAGTGAGACGCTGCAGTGCAAGCACGACCAGCAATGCATAACCGGCGACTCCTAGGAGAGCCACTGGAATCCCTTGGACAGTGGCAAAGGAGCTTTGATTCACGTATGCGGAGTTCCAGGCCGAGTGCCGGAGATCGATGGGCTGTGCAGGCGCACCGTAGTGTTGAGCTAAAGCAACGCACGACACCACAATTCCGCCGATTGCGAGCACCGCAATGACATAGCGCATTTTATCCTCCCGCGTGCCCGACTCGATGGGCTTACCCCAACGGGAGTCCGATCAGCATGCTTCTTGTGCAATTAGGATCCCCATCCGAGCGTTCGCCTCCACAAAGGCGGCCAAAGGCTCCCTGAATCTATCGCAGAATCAATCAGGTGAAGAAGATCCAATTTGTGCTCCAGAGAACTCGCGATAGGTACCGTTTCGCTTCGTCTTCGATCCACTCCGCAGGGTGAAGGTCGGGCATGGGGCTTGGGCTATCACTCTGTAAGCAACGCCTGCGCGAAACCTCGCGATGACCGGCGACGCCGGGAATGCACTCAGGATGAGCAACTCGGGCCCCAGAGCCGCACACTCGGCGACTATTTCTTCCGCCGGCTCGCCGTGTCGGATGCGAATGTGCGGCTTGACTTGTGTGGGCTGTATCTCCCTCAGCAGCTCGTCGATCTTACACATGGCGCCGGCTGCAAGCCCCTCGTCCCCAAGATCCTGCTCCGTGACGTGGAGCAGGGTCAGCTCAGCTGGCAAGAGGGAAGCAAGGTCCACTGCGAACCGAAGCGAATGTTCAGGGTGATGGTGCAGCGATAGGGCAAAGAGAATGCGGCGAAGCTGATTCTGAGCAAGTGGTTTGAAATGCGGACCCACTGTGCAAACCGGAATCTCTAGGCTGCGTATCAACTCCTCGGCAACCGATCCGATGAGAAGCTTGCCCAATTTCCCCCTGCTTGAAGTACCCACAATCAGGCGCTTTATGCTGTGTTCGCGAATGAAAGCCTTAATCTCGTCCACGGGATACCATCGGCGAACTTCATAGGCACAAGCCAGATTCTTCTCCCGTAATGCCAACGCGACTTTCGCCAGAGCGGCTTCCGCAGTGCGGTATTCCTTCTCTTTTCCAACAAAAGGATAGGCTCCGGATTCGATAGAAACGTACGCCTGCGGAGGAATTACGTGGAGTAACCAAATCAGCGCTCCTGTCATCCTGGCCTGATCAATCGCCACCGGAAGCAGGAAATCCAGATCGTTCAGATCTGTGGCCACGAGGATGGACATTGGCCGCGTCATGGAAGACAAATGTATGGGATTCACGTTGTTCTCCTTCGCCCGAGTTTGTAGCGCCCAACCGGTCCGAAAAGCTGTGTCGCTACGCCTGCTCGCTGGGTGATCGGCCTCTCAAGTCTTTTCCTGTCTATTCAGTCAAGGCAGATCAAAATCACTGGGCTGGCACAATCAGCACCGGGCAGTTCGATCGACGAATGATCGCCGAGAGTTTGGTCCGCGGTACATGGTCCGCCAAAGGTCCTCTATGCTTTGCTCCCAGAACGATCAAATTGGCCTTGTTTACCTGGGCCGAGTCCAGGATAGCCGGAGCAATGTCGCCTGTTTTCAACTCGAAGTTTAGAGTGCACTGCTCTGCACAGTCGCTCGGTACGAGTTGATGAAGCTTCTTGCGAGTGCTCGACTCGGCCTGGTTTTGCTCGTCTGTCGCGCACGCATGAGGGAGCACGTTTAATACAGTCAGTCGGGCGTTATAATCTTGCGCCATGGAGCTGGCATACTGAGCCGCGCGCGAAGCCTGCTGCGAAAGATCTGTCGCGAGAACAATCGACCGGATTGGCCGCAGGTTTTTGTCGCACATTGGGCCTGCCACCAGCACGGGAAAGGCAAGGCGGCGGATTGCCCATTCGGCTACGGAACCAAGGGTCAGCTTCGCCACTCCATGCCGGCCATGAGAACCAAGTATCACGCAAATCAATGCCATTGGATTCCGCCGCAGATTTAATTGCGTCACTCGCTGAACCCAGGAAGACTATTTCCTTGTGCTTCACCGTCCGCAGATCAGGGATGTGGTCGACATATTTGTGGAGGTTCTCGCGCGCGTTCTGTAGATCCATGAGCGCAAGCTCAGGAACCGGTCCGCGCATGTCAACCCCATAGAGCTCAGGCAGGATCGCATGCAGCACATAAAGCTTGGCGTGAGATTGTTTTGCCACGCGAGCGGCGAGTTTTACCGCGATCTCACTTGCTGGCGAACAATCCGTGGCCAGCAGAACGGATCGGAATCGGAGACCGGCTGACCCCAGCCGAGGATTCTCGCCCTCTTTCTTTGGGGAGCTACTAACAGCAGTTGTCATGGCTAACCCTTTCGCGTCCAGATGTTGTCCTGGATTCGGGGAATCGTTTCTCTTGACAGAATCACTTGCCGGCAGGGTTCCGTCTGTGACGGACATCACCAGCATCCGGCTTGCTGCCTGCAATCGCCTCCACTCCGTTGCTCGTCTGGAGCGGGGGCTGCCCGTCGATGCACTGGACCTTTTCCAGCCACGCGTAGACGGCTTTGTCGATCGTTCCGTCACCACGGGTGATCCCGGGTGGAACCAGGAGCACCGGGCAGTGGGACTCAATGATCGCGCGGTAGACGGTGCTGTCATCCAGGTGGCCGCTCTCGATCGCAACGGGGGGTGCACCCAGTACTAGCAGGTCAGGATGCACCCGCTGCGCGACGGAAGCGATGGCCGTGGTCAGTTCGCCCGAGGTCACGAGATGCTCAACCGGCAAAGTGTGCGACTCGTTGAAGGGCGCGAGCAATTGGAGTCGCGTCATGCAGTGGCTGCATTGCTTCTCTTTACCGCATTGCGTGCTGTGGAGCACCACCAGCCCTCGGCCCGCGATGCGTTGCGCAACGTCCAAGGCGGCAATGCCGGCGTCAGAAAAATCGGTGGCCGCAATGACGTTCTGCCACATCCAGCGGGGCAACGCGGCTGACTCTGCCGGGGTCGGGATGGTCAAAATAGAACATGGAGCATTCGCCAACAAAAGCCGCGCCATGGTGGCGAGGGCCATGCTGCCGGCCGCTGTCCGTCCCGCCGTGCTGAGAACGAGCAGGGATGCAGAGTGGCGCGTCGCCTCCCCCAGGATCTCCGCGCAAACTTGTTCACGCTGGACCAGGGAATCATGGTTGGCGCCGTGGCGCTGCGGGTCGTGCTCCATGGCCGACAACTCTGCATTGGCAGCGCCATCCCGCAGTTCAACACCAGGCAATGCGTAAACGATGGGATCGAGCGAGTGCACCAGCACAAGCTCCGCATGACGTTCGTGCGCCAGCTTTTGTGTGTAGCGCAGCCCGTAGGAGGGTTCTCCCGAGAGATCGCCGACGTAGACAATTTTCTTAAATGGAAAGCCAGTCTGCGACTCCTTCCGCTCCTCGCATGTGCTTGCTTGCTCGTGTTCCACAGCTTTCTGGAGTCCTGTCATGGTTCCCTCGCTCATGATCGATAGTTCTTAGTAACGGATCTTAGAGCCGACTCCCGCGGATTGATGTGACGGCGGATACAGGTATACGTGACGCGCATCACATACAGCGGGCGGGACGAGCGAAGGGCATCCTGGATTGCCGGGCCGCTGGGGGCGCTCAGATGTTGCTCTTGACCGGCGTTTCATTTGTCATGACGCGAACTGCTGCCAAAGGCACTTGTTTCCGGTAACTTGCCCAGATAGTTCAGGCACGGGAATGCCGAAGTTGCTGAAAACCCTGTTTTCTGGAGTGTGGGCCCGTCTTGATTTGATGATTTGGCTCAATTTAGGTACGAAGATCTTGCTTGCAAAATCGCGAGCAAGTCCTTCAATGCGACATCGGCAATCTTCTCTGCCGCGAACCACGCGCAGCAAGGGCAATAGAGCGTGGGCTGGCACTCACGATCCTGAAGTACGGCTACCGCTCCGCAACACGTGCATATGGCACCGCCCGCCATTTCTCTAATCGGCTCCAGCATCACTCAAAGCTACTAGGAATCGACCTCTGCGGCTGTGATCCAACGCACACAAGAAGGCTGAGGGCTACTGTGTGATTGATAGTAAAACGATGAGCAGAGGGAGGCTGGTGAAGGCTTTGCGCATGGTGCGACGTAAGGGTGGACAGGGCTTGCTTGAGTCAAATGTCATAAAGAGGCAATTACAAGCAGAGTTGCGTCATCCTGGAATTGCGCCCGGCAGTATGTTTGGTCCCCAGGCATTTTCCCGCGCGTCGACACATCTTCTACTCGACGCTAAGTTTGCCGACTTACCTTCAAAGGGTCTTTGACATCCCTGAGGGCAACGAACTGGGTGTGCCTCAGGTGATGGGCGCCGGTCCACTCCAGGAACTGAATTTGGGCGACGGCCTCAGGGCGGATCCACACACACATTCCTTCATCTTCTCAGCAGTAAGTCCCTGACCCCATCTGCCTGCGGCCGGCTCAGGAAGGTTGACGAACGGACACTTTGCACTCTTGAGATGCTTGATTCGATCGAACACCTCGCGTCCGGTCGCAGGAACCAATCCGGCCCTCACCCTTGAGGCATAGATCAGATCTTTGCCGCGGTAGAAGCCCACCACCAGAGAATCGACGCCCATATGGCTGGGCACATATCCACCGATCACGAACTCTTGCCTGAGGTTGACCCGATACTTGCTCCAGAGCCCGCTTCGCTGGCCAGGCTGGTAAACGCTGTCTGATCGCTTTGCAACTGCACCCTCCAGTCCGTGACTCTCAACGAACTTCAGCATTTCCGCGGCCGATCCGTCCGACACCTCGGAAAGTGCGACATGCTCTCCCGGTGCTCCGACGCTACGCAAGATGAGTCGGCGCTCTGATAGTGGCAGTTCTGTCACGTCGAACCCTGTGGATTGGTTCGCCTTATATTCGCCCTATACTGAGGCATGTCGCGCTACGATCGGCCCAGCCATCAGGTCTACATGTACTTCTTCAAGCGGGGCGCTTGGGAGGTCCAATTCCTGGAAGCGAATCTCAAAACCCCATTGCCTCGGAAGCTGACCTTTTCTGATCCGGAGAAGATCCGGGAACTGGCCAGGCGAGGGGAAGCATGGGGTGATTCAGAGAGCCGGCAGATGCTTGATCACGCTATTGAGACAGGCAGGGGTGGAGTCTATCTGAGATTGACCGCGGAGCAGTATTCGAGGCTGAGACGGCCTTGATCCCTCACAGTTCCCCCGTGACGCTATCGTGACAATCTGACCGCCAAAGGCTTCCATACCAGTGCAACGCCTGCCCACCCGAAAACGGTCAAATATTCGCGCCAGCATTGGCGATTGGCGAACCTTGCCCCGGACAAGCAAACCCTGCAATTTGGCCTAAAACCCATTTCGCGGCGATAACACGGGTTCGAATTCCGTCGCGGAGCGATGCGCTACACGTTCTACCGGGAACCACCGGTGTTCAGCGTCATTACGGAAGGCTAGCCGCGCTGGAATCGGAGATCAACTTCTGAAATCGGCCGGATCACGCTGTCAACGAACATGACGGCGGACCAAAAGCGGACGGAAACAGGTGACGCAAATGAACCCATGATACAAACAAAAGGGTTAATAGCAGCTTCTTCAGGGTCTGCAAAACCTTTATGCGTCGGTTCGATTCCGACCCGCGCCTCCAATCCTCAATCAGTTGAAACCAATGTACGAGTCGCCAACTGGCGCATGGGAACCTCATTCGGGGTATCTTTCCTGGCGCTCCACGGCCATCCGAGGCATACTCGGCAACCTTGGCTTGTGCCCATGCAGAGCAGAACAGGCATTTCGTCTTGCATCCAGGCAAGTCGGTCATGAGTGATTGCTCTATTTCGAGGGTTTCGCGGATATTCGCGTAGCGATCGCCCGGGAAAAGCAACTCAAAGGCTGGCGGCGGGAAAAAAGCTCAACCTCATTCGCACCGTCATTACCACTTATCGCTCGCGCCGAGATGAAGGTCAAAACCTCTCACAGCCCGTTTCCGCAAAATCGACGATTGGCGAATAAGAAATCGGTTCCCCCCTCGATCGCGTGAGAAACGGTTTTAGTCATGAATGATTCGAAAGAATATACTGGGAAACTGCTTTCGCTTTGCCGGTATACCTATGAATCGACGTGAATTCCTCCACACCACTGCCTTCGGGTTGGCTGCGGCCGCCTTAGCGCCCGCGCAAGAGTATGACCGCGACAAACGTCGGCGAGTCGGTTTGATCGGTTGTGGCTGGTATGGCAAATCCGATCTGTTCCGGCTGGTGCAGGTATCGCCGGTCGAGATCGTCTCTTTATGCGACGTCGATTCGCAGATGCTCTCGAACGCCGCCGATATGTCCGCCGCCCGGCAGCGTTCCAGGAAGAGGCCTCGCACCTACTCGGACTATCGAAAGATGCTTGCCGAAAAAGATCTGGACCTGGTGCTGATTGCACCGCCCGATCACTGGCATGCCCTGATCATGATTGAAGCCGCAAAGTCTGGCGTGGACATCTATATTCAGAAACCGATTAGCCGCGACGTTCTGGAAGGCAAGGCCATGCTGGCCGCTGCCCGCCGCAACAATCGCGTTGTCCAGGTTGGTCTGCAACGCCGTAGCACGCCTCACCTGGTCGAGGCAAAAGAGCGCTTCATCGACGAGGGTAAGCTCGGCAAGATCGCCCTTGTCGAGATCTACTGCTACTACCACATGCGCGCGACGGCAAATCCCCCTGATACCGCCCCGCCCCCGAATCTGGATTACGATGCCTGGACTGGTCCTGCTCCCATGCGGCCTTATAACAGCCTGGTTCACCCCCGCGGCTGGCGCGCGTTTATGGAGTATGGGAACGGCATTGTGGGTGACATGTGCGTCCACATGCTTGATATGACACGGTGGATGCTCGGATTGGGCTGGCCAACGAAGATTGATTCCACCGGTGGAATCTTTGTCGATAAAAAGAGCAAGGCCAACATTTCCGATACCCAGACAGCCACCTTCGATTTCCCCGATCTTCGAGTCGTGTGGCAGCACCGCAGTTGGGGCGAGGCCGCCGATCCAAAGTATCCATGGGGCGCGACCTTCTACGGCGACAAAGGAACGTTAAAGGCGAGCGTGATGGGATATGACTTTATTCCCGTCGGCGGCGGACAGCCTGTTCATAAAGACGTTACCTACGAGTTGGAACAATACCCCGAGGACAAGACTGAAGAGGAACTCGAGAAACACGTCGCGCCCGCCATCCGGCATCATATGCAGAACTTTCTTGCCTCGATCGACGCGCGTAGCCATCCGGTTGCCGACATCGAGCAGGGCTACATTTCAACCGCGTCGTGCATTTTGGCCAACAACTCGATGAAGCTGGGCCGAAGCCTGGCGTGGGATCCGGAGAAGCAGCTCGTGGTCGGAGATTCCGAGGCAAACGCACTGTTGCGCCAGGAATATCGAGCGCCTTACACGCATCCCGAAGCTTAGGACGGACTTACAATCGCGTTTGTGAATTGTCACTCATCGTCACCCTCCAGACGTTTCCGCACAGTCAGGTGAACAAGCATCCCGCTCGGGATATTTTCGTAGTTATTGCGTCGGCAACAAAACGTCCGAAGTAGAAACTCACCTGCTCGTGCTTGGGAACCCATCTCAGCATGCTGTTGATGAACGCATGGAGCGCAGCTGCATCGATGGCGAGGACGAGTGGATTGCGTGAAATATCTAGGAAGAAGAACATGTGCAACTGAGGGCCGACCACCAGACGTAGCCCAGCCAAGAAGGGCTGGGATATTGGAAGATGATGCCGAGCGCCGTAGAGCCTGCCCTGAGCGAAGTCGAAGGGTCTTGTACACTACCGCGCGGCTACCCCAACCTGGGGGAATTTCGGCGACAGGGTGGACTGCACCTTCGTCCCCAACACCAGTGTCCACGAGGTACACGATGGGTGCCCCAGGTCTCGCGTTTGAGACCTGGGATCCTCCTAGGAAAGGCCAGTCGAAGACCCCTTAATGTTTCTATCGGGTGCACTAAGCTCCACGGCATCGTGGTCCCGGTTGAGGGAAAGGTAATGCGTCGACAGGATACCTATTGCCGCAGAAGAACACTATTCAAGGTGAATGGGTATCCCGTCGACGCGTTCCCAAGTCAACGCACTCCCGGGGCGGCGGTCGTGGGCCAGTCCGGGCGGCGTGGCTTTTTGACGAAGTCACCGAAAATTCGACTTACGGGCACGCGCAATGATGGATTGCCGCTGGACCTTCAGACGAGCGCCTGGGAGCTCAATTCGCTTCAGCCTGACACTGACGCATTACATCATCGCGTGTAAAGAAGCGGGTTCTCTATTTTGAAAGCCGGCCTGTAAGAAAGAGGTCAATCGCGACGTCGTGGTCCGCTTTCCAGAACAAGAAGCTTGGATCCTTCAGTCCCCATTGGATGTATGGTACGGCAAAATGAGCCTTGGCCCTTGCGGTTGTGCCTTCAAGATGGACAAGCATGGGGATAGTGATCTCGTGAGGCGTCCCGAGCAGTGTGAAGATACCAGTTACCTGGATGGTCGAGTCTCCTGATGGAGCAATGACGCCAGCGTACGACTTCGGCTCAAACGAGACAGTTGCGTACTGTTCGACGTGCAGGATCTCCTTGTTCATCTTTTTGTCGCGGCTGCCATTGCCGGTTTTACCGCTGCCGGCAAGGACGACCACCGAACCCGACATCTTAGGAGTACTGGGGTCAAACTCAACCGATCCGGATTGGATGTGAAAGGCGCCGTTGACGAGTTCGTGGGTTGTTTTGAGAGTCATCTTGATCTCGCTGCCGTCGGGATTGACGGCGAAGGTCTGATGCTGAGCGAGTGCAGCGGGAGCGAGTATGACCGCGAGGGTTAAGACTGCGAAGGATCTCATTGCATCTCCCGTAGAAGGTCAGATCACGAAAGTTGTTTTGGCGTGGCGCGATTTCAGCTGGCGACTGCCTGCGGAGCTACAGGGGCGGGCTGGGCGACGCGGGTGAGCCTGGCCGTCACGCGCATCACGCCGGGCCAGACCCTGAGGCAAAACGGCAATACAGCGCGCGCGAGTGAATTATTTAAGCCATCGGCGGCGAACTCGGCAAGGCGCATTTGGGCCAGCAGTGCGGAACGTAGTTTGGCCTGGAAGAGCGGCGCAGGCTCTGCCGCTAGATAGGCAGCGGCGGCACAGCGGGCAGTATGCAGCGCGATGGATATGCCGTCACCGGTGAACGAGGGGATGACGGCCGCCTGATCGCCGATGCAGTAGAGCCCATTCCCGGTTGTGCGGCGGATGTAACCGTACGGGATATGGGTGATGGCGATTGCCCTGGGGAGCAATGGCTCCGCTCCGGCAAGCCTCATCGCGAGGTGTGGACAGTCCTTCTGCATCTTCGCGAGGAAGTTCTCCCAGCGATGACCCGCGCGTGCGAGATGCCTTTGCTGCACCACGCAGCATAGGTTTGCCACGCCGCCTTCCACCGGCTGGATACCACCATAGCCTCCGGGATAGAGCATCAGCTCAGACGCGCGCTCCAGCTCAGCAGCCTGCTCGGGCACCAAACGGAAATACATCTTGAAGGCGACCCATCGCTGTGGGTCCTTGGGACGCGTGTGGCCGCGGAGATCATGCTTACCCGTGGCCAGAAAGACGGTTGGAGCTTCATAGGTGGTACCGTCGTCCAGCGTAGCTTGCCAGACGTTGCTTGCCGTGCGACCGAGCGCCTGCACACTGCGGCCACGCTCTACGCGGACTCCCGCGGCGATGGCTTCGGCGATGAGCGCCGTATCAAGCGCCTTGCGCGTGAGCGAAGCTGCGGGAAAGGGCAAGGGAGCCTCCGCGGCGCGCCTGGCGGCGGCCAAGCGAACGTAGTCGATGGGCACGGCGCCAAGCGAAGCCACGTCGATGCCAAGCGCGTCCAGATCCTCAAGGGCCTCACCGCTTAGGAACTCTCCGCAGACTTTATGGCGCGGTGTGGGCTCGCGTTCGATCAGAGTGACGTGCCGTCCCTTGCGGGCGAGTGCGATCGAAGCAGCACAACCGGCCACTCCACCACCAACGATGAGAACTTCGTCTTGCACAGGAATCCGATCACGTTTCATGGACGGCGAACATCCGGCACGACAGTGGTGAGTTCGCGCCAGTTGAGGCCGAGGTCGACGATCAGCAGCGAAGCAAGAGTGAAGGCGATGACGCCGACGGCGGCGAAGGTGTCGCCGAGGTGGCTCCAGTAACGGGGCCAGAGGTTGAGCACACGGCTGGAGACAAAGGTGAAGGTGACGGCGTAGGAGCGGGCCATCCATTGGCGGTGCTGGACGATTTGCCGGTTGCGCGCGGTGAGGAAGGCGGCGACCGTGCAGACGATCCAGGCGGCGGCCTGCATCGAGGTTCCGGGGAAGCCCGGACGGCCGCTGGCGAGGGCAACCCCGGTTGCGGCGCCGACAAAGACGGAGACGACGTAAATGCGGCCGAGGACGCGATGGAATTTGAGATGACGCCGGCGAAATCGGGAGGAGAACTGGATGGGGCCGATGAGGAGAGCGATGATGCCGCTGAGCGTATGCGGGATGAGGAATTGGCGGTCGGCGATGACCTGCAGACGGTAAGCGTGGTACATAGGGTAATCGGTGATGAGGAGAACTTCTGAGGTGATGAAAACGAAGAGCGTGGTGAGACCAAGGGAGATCCAGATAACAGTTTTGGATCTCGAACGGGCGGAGCTGGTCGCTGGCAGTGTGGAAGTTGGCATTATTGGTCTCTCAGATAGTTAGACGTGATGAGGCGCGCCACGAGTGCGACGGAGGTAAAGAGTACATGGAGGTAGCGGCCAAATAGGGGCCCTGACGGCCACGCCGTCGTCACCGGCACCGGCCTCACTTCCACCTCCCCACACACAAACGTCCGGGGCGCCAATGCTCCACCGTCACAACATCTCGCGGGACATCAGCCGCCGCTAGCAACCGTACCCAATCCTCCTTCCGGAAGGCGCGGCGGAAGGACACCGGCCCATCATGCCGCACAAACCGGTGCCAACCCATCACACCCGCCACCCAGCCAAACATCCTTGAAGCCCGCTCCGACCGCTCCAAATCATTCACGAACCAACCCACTCGAGCCGTGGCTTCCATCCATCGCAGCAGCGCGACGATTTCCTCATCCTCGAGATGATGTGCCGTCAGCGAACTCGCCACGATATCGACCGGCTTCTCCGGCCGATACGCCAAAGCATCGGCGGTCACCCAAGCAATGCCCAATTCCGCCGGCGTGGACTCCGCTGCGGCCCGCGCTGCGTAAGGGTTCAGGTCAATTCCAGTTAGCTGCACAGATATTCCTCGCCGCCGAACCCAGCCTGCAATCTGCCGCAACAGGCCGCCGCCGCCACTTCCCACATCGACGATGTGCACTGGCTCATGCGGTTCATGCGGCAACCGCTCCAGCCAAGCCAGCGTCGGCCGATAGCCCAGCAGCCAGCGGTTGACTTGCTCCAGACTGCGTAGGCAGCCACGGAAATCCTCATAGCTACAGTCACCATCCATCAGCTCCGGCAACGCACGCGGAGAGACGCGCCGCCTGAAGTCGATCTCCGCACTAGACCGCATGGAATCGCATCGTCTCCGCTACCAGCCCCGGCCCAAACGACATCGCACACCCATGCTGCCCAGGCCGCGCCTGCTGCATCATCCGCTGCAGCACAAACATTACCGTCGCTGACGACATATTGCCGAAGCACGACAGCACCTCGCGGGACGCGGCCAGCGCACCGGCCGGCAGCTCCAGTCCCTTCTCCACCGCATCCAGAACCGACCGTCCGCCGGGATGCACTGCCCACAGGTCGATGCCATCGCGCTCGGCCATCAGCTCGCCCTCATGTAGCGCGCGGCCCAACTCCGCCGGTACCTGCCCGGAGAGTAGCATGTCGAATCCCAGCCCACGGATCTTCCACGTAATCAGACCTCTGGTCTCGGGCACCATCACTGCCTTGAAGCTGTCCAGTGCAAAGCCCTGCTCGCACGCGGTAATCAGGCTTGCCGCCGCGCCATCGGCAAAGATCAGGAAGGAGAGCACCTGCTCGAGCTCCTGCGTCTCCTGTAAGTGAAGCGTGCACAGCTCCACGTTGACCATCAGAACAGACGCCTTTGGGTCTGAGCGCACAATGTGCCGCGCCAGTTTCAGCGCATTGATCGCGGCGTAGCATCCCATGAATCCAACCATTGTGCGCTCCACGCCCGGCGAAAGCCCGGCGTGGTCGACGATCTCAAAGTCCAGCCCCGGCGCATAGAGCCCCGTGCAGCAGGTCACCAGCACGTGCGTAATACTCGAACGCTCCTCTTCATTGAGCGCAAGCCGGTCCACGGCCTTCCTCATCAGGATCGGAGCGCTCTGCTCAAACAGCTCCATACGTTGCGCCGTGTCAGGAAAGTTGCCTGGCCGGTAAAACTCCTGCGCGTCATGCGACGAGAAATGGCCGGACCGTTTCTGCGGATCGAGGAATGAATAGCGATGTGCGATGTTGGCGCGCCGCACCATGCGGCGGAACACCGTCCGCAGCTGCGGGTCGGCAAGCATCTTCTCTGCAACTACGACGAAGGCGTCATGTACATCGTGCTCCGGTACGGCAGTGGCGATGCGGTTCAGGTAAGCCGTAGTTATGTGCAATGGGCCCTCAACGCTGACTATTAACGCTTGAACGCAACCTTTAAACAAGGTGGCGCAGACAAGTCTTCTCTGAAAGAAGTACTTGACATCTAATCTTAACAGATTAAGACTTGTAAGCAAGTAGCGGTTTCTTTTTTGATCGCTACCCGCCATGATGTTTGTCCACATGGCCAGAGTAAAGTCAGAGAGAACCAGAAGTGGCAGACGATGAAGATCTTCCCACTGCGTACTTCCTCTTTGCAGTTGTAGCCATAATTGTCATCGGAATCACGGCGGCGGGGGCGTTCATAATATTAATTCGTAACTGACGCATACGTGACAATCCAGACATGTAGCGAGCACTACGTTCCATGAGCATTGCGATTTTCTTCGCAAGCGAGGATGTAGCTATATTCAGGTATGCACTCACGCCCGTTCGTCATGCTTATGTTGTTGCTTTCGACAAATGCCGCACTCGCCCAAGTGAAGGTCCCGGCGCAGGAGTGCGGTCTGAAGTCGCTCCAGGTATGTGCGCTGCATGTTGCGCAGGACGAGGTAGGTATCGTCACCGCGCCCCTTCATCTCTCATCGCCGAGCTACTTCTGGCTTCTCCCCTTTGGGGCGGCCACCGGCATCGCCCTCGACAAGGACAACGAAGCCATGCAAGCGGTGGGAATCGATACGTCCCGCCAGAATAAGTTTCGCCGGATCTCCGACTACGGCGGCCTCTACGGTCCCGCAGCGTCCGTCGCCGTGGGATATGTGGCCGGTAGCGTTACCCACAACGACCATCTCAGGGAAACCGCCGTGCTTGCCGGAGAAGCCATGGCCGACTCCATCATTCTCAATACCGGTTTGGGCTACGCCATCGACAGGCAGACGCCCATGCAGGGCAACGGCAGGGGGAACTTTTGGCCGCATGGCACAAGGACATGGCCGGATGGGCAGTCGATGCCCTCCGATCACTCCATCCTCGTATGGTCCTTTGCCCACGTCGTCGCATCGCAATACAGCGGCATTGCCACCCGGCTGATCGTCTATTCTCTGGCCACCACGGTCTCGGCTTCGAGAGTGATGGCCCGCGAACATTTTCCTTCCGACGTCTTCGTGGGGGCAGCACTCGGTTACGTTATCGGTGGGTATGTAGTTGAGCGCCGCTCCAGTGAAAGCGCCTGGAATCACTTCTCTATGTCGGTACTTCGCACACCCATCGGCAACGGCGTGCAGCTCTCGTATGCCTTCTCGCGTTGAACTTGGTGGCGCACGCCTACTCTATTCGGGTATGCGTACACTGAAGGCCTGGACAAACCCGAGATGCGGAACTGGAGATGGCCGTTCGCGCAGTAGCGCTGATCGCAGGTTTAGGTGCTAGCGCAGGTGGGACGCTGCCCGCACAGAATAGAACAGCAGTGGAAGCAGCTGCAGCAGCGAGAGAATCGCAACATACGCCAGGAGCATCGCGGTTCCTTCATTGGAAAGCCGGGATCCGGCGATCAGGGTAAACCCTAAACCCATCTCGATCAGACCAGAGAGTAAAAGCCCTCTTCGGTAGGCTGGGTGGCGCTCTAGATGTTGAGCCATCCGTATCTGCGCCAAGCCAAACAACAGAGCGTGGGGCGCGGCAACGAGCGCAATGGTCTGCAGGGATGCTTCGTAAGAAACCGCGAGATAAAGACCGGACGCAAGAGACAACAATCCCAGTAGCAGATAGCTAAGCATTTCTCTCTTGTGGGGCTTACCAAACTGAAAGGCCATCGTCCCTTCGACCATGCCAATGGTCACAAACGCAGCGGCCGCCACCACGACAATCGCCAGAGAGGCGATCACTTCGAGCCGTTCGTCGGCCAGGCTGGGACTAATGCGGAATACAAAGGCGACAAATGCTATGAGCAAAAAACCCATTATGCCGAAGGTAAAGCGGTGCAGCTTGATCTCGTATCTCATGACGATTCAAACGTATTTGTTCTCTCCGATCAAAGCAGTGACGGCGATCACAACCCGTCAGTGCCATCCGGTACGATCGAATTTGGATCCTATTTCAGAAATCCTGCAGTTCCTTGCCTGGGATCGAGGCACGCAAGGCATTCAACACGGCGAGCAGATCGATGATTTCCTGGCCTATGGCGCCACTCACCGGGGGCAAATATCCTAAAGCTGCGGCAATCATGCCTGCGGAGCTAAGCGCCATTCCGCCGATTGCGCTCTCCAGGGCAATGCGTCGCATTCGCTTGCCGATGTGCAGCAACTCGTCTACCTTTTCCAGAGCCGGTTCCAGAATTACGGCTCCTGCTGCCTCTGCGGTGATATCGCTGCTCTGGCCGAAAGCTACGCCTACTGTCGCTGCCAGCATGGCGGGAGCATCATTGATGCCGTCCCCCAGGAATAAGGTCGAGGCCTTTGCTGTTTCGTCGCGCACGATCTGGAGCTTTTGTTCCGGGGCCAGGCCTGCCCGTACGTCCTCAATCCCGACAATTTCAGCCAAGTGCTGTACTTCAATGTCGCGATCGCCGGAGAGAATCATCAAGTGTCTCACATGATGCTTCGGTGCCAGATGATGAATGAAAGGCTTGCTTTCTTTGCGTGGGCGGTCATGGAACCGGATTAAGCCGAGCAATTGCCCATCGGCCATCACCACACATTCCATCCCTGAAACACCGGCTGGCAGGGCAGCCGCCAATTCCGGTTTCAGCTTGCGTCTGCCGGTAACCAGAATATTTCTTCCCCTCACTTGGCCCCTCAACCCTTCGCCTGGCTTTTCGCTGATATTTTCGACGCTCTCCAATGAGATCTCTTGCTCCCGGGCAGCGCGCAGGATAGCGCTTGCCAGCGGGTGTTTCGAATACTGCTCCAGACTGGCGCTCAGCTTTAGCACTTCAGCGTTATTGGAGCCGGAGAAGCAGACGACCGCAGTTACGAGTGGCTCCCCGTGAGTGAGAGTTCCGGTTTTGTCAAACAACATGGTTCGAACGTTTCCCACGCGTTCGAGAACGGCCGGTTTCTTAATGACAATGCCTCGTTTTGCGGAGAGCGAAATGGCGCCAATGATCGATATCGGGATGGCCAGGAGCAGAGGGCACGGAGTGGCGATTACGAGGACTGCCAGGAACCGCTCGACCTGGCCACTGAAAAGCCATCCGGCAAGTGCGATCAGGACGGCGATCGGCGTATAGACAGCGCCGAGGCGATCCGCCAGCCTGCGAATTTCGGGCGGACTCTCCTCGGCCTCACGCATCACCTGCATGATGCGTGCGTAGCGTGAATCGACCGCAAGTTTGTCCGCAACAATGGTAAGTGCCGCATCCTCGTTGAGGGCACCCGAAATCACCTGGGAGCCCGACGTCTTCCGAATCCGGTATGGCTCACCGGTCAGGAACGACTCATCCATGGTTCCCGTTCCAGACTTGACAGTCCCATCGACCGGGCAGATCTCATGGGGAAAAATGATGAGGTGGTCACCGATGCGGATCTCGTTGACAGCGATATCAGTCGTAGCCGCGTCTGCGATGCGGTGGGCAATGCTCGGTGTGCGGCGAGCCAAGGCGTTGAGGACTGAGGAGGCACGCCGCGTGGCGTACTTCTCGAGCGCCTGGCCGCCCGATAACATCAGGATGATGATTGTGGCCACCAGCAACTCTCCCATCAGCGTGGCGGTTACGATGGAGACGCCGGCCAGGAGATCCGCGCCAAATTGCCGCTTCCATACCTGCAGAAGCAGGCTGTAGAGCAGTGGAAGACCACCTGCAACGATAGCTATCCATAACGGCAAACGCGAACTCGCGCCCGAGTTGTGGAGCCCATATCGAAATATCAAATGCAGCAAGATGGCAATCAGGGAAACGGCGGCAGCGATGCGATCCCAGGAGCCTCTTACCCGCTCAAGCACACCTACCCCTGGCGGAACCCAAGAAGACTATTTCCTTGTGCTTTACCGTCCGTAGCTCAGGGATGTGCTCGACATATCTATGCAAGTTGTCGCGCGCATTCTGTAGATCCATCAGCGCGAGCTCGGGAACCGGGCCGTGCGTTCCGACCCCATAGAGCTCAGGCAGGAGCGAATGCAGCACATAAAGCCTGGCGTGAGACTCTTTCGCTACTCGAGCGGCCAACCTTACCGCGATCTCACTCGCTGGTGAACAATCCGTGGCCGCCAAAATGGATCGGAATCGAAGACCGGCTGACCTCAGTTGGGGATTCTCGTACCCTATCTTGAGCGAGCTACTAACAGTAGTTGTCATGGCCAACCCTCTCTTCACCAAGTTGTCTGTCCAATTCCAGGAGTCGTTTCTCTTGACAGAATCACTTGCCAGCAGGATTCCGTCTGTGACGGTCGTCACCAGCATTCGGCTTAGCAGTTGAAGTCGCGTCATGCAGTGGCTGCATTGCTGCTCCTTACCGCATTGCGTGCTGTGGAGGACCAAGCCCTCGCCCCGCGATGCGTTGCGCAACGTCCAGTGCGGCAATGCCTGCGTCAGAAAAATCGGTGGCTGCGATCAAGTTCTGCCATATCCGACGGGGGCATGACGTTCGTGAGCCAGCTCTTGGGTGTGAGTTTTGTGACCTGACGGGACTGACACCTCGGAGGTGCGAAATCAATCATCACTTCTGCTTTGGCTAAGTACCAGTTCCGTCTGGCAGAAATCCTGGCCACGAAACTCCCCGGCAAACCTCATATGGGTGGTTGGCGTTGCGCCGATCGTCCCCGTTGCCAACAGTACCCAGGCTCCGAGAACAAGGCCGGCGAGACTTGCGATTATGGTGTCGCCTACTACTACAAATTTTGAGGAGCTAAGGCCATTCGCGGGGACGCAGGCCGTCCTAGAAGTCCTAACTGATTCAGAGGCCAGACGGGCGGCTGGGCAGATAGAAACCCTGCTCCATGTCGCGGGCTGGACAGTGGAGTCAGTCAATCCGACTCCGGATCTATATCCTGCTTTTTGGGATGGGGTTAACCTTTCTGTCGGTGGCTCAGTCCCTCCGATGGGAGCAGGCAGCGAAAAGGCGGGCGAGGCCGCCGATGTGCTGGCGCTCTGGTTAACTTGCCATGGCTGGCAAGCACATAGGCGGCTTATGGTGCCGCCGATCAAAAGCATTCCGGCCACTCCGCCTAAAACCGTCGTAATCTTTGTGGGGTTTAAGCCGAATCCATTCTTTGAGCCAGATATGGCAAAAAAGGGCGAGAAGACAATAGAGCAAATGGAGTCTCGAAACTGTCCGACCCAAGTGCCTAAGGCTCCCAGCGGTCCGTGATCTTGTGGAAATCGAACGGCACCACTACCGAGACGAAAGATTTGTGGCCAAAAGATTTATGGCCAGGCCACAAATCTTTCGGGGACAGGGGTTCCAGGCATAACCGGCGATGAGTTCGAGGGAGTCGAGCAAGGTGACCGCGCTCCCGTTCCAATTCCATAGCAGAAGCTGTAGATTCTCTCCATGTGTCCCATGAACCGCCGCGAGATGTTGAAACTTAGTTCTCTTGCCGCCATCACGTCCACTGTTCCTGCAATCGCCCAAGGATCGACTGCAGAGGTAGGCCACGCCCCTGTCCCGCGCTGGGAGACCTTTGAACTGACACTCTCGGGGCCAAGAGTGGGCAATCCGTTCACCGAAGTACAACTCGGAGCAAGATTTGCGCTTGGAGACAGAGTGGTCGCCGTGGATGGGTTCTACGATGGGACGGGAAGCTACAAGGTCCGATTCATGCCGGATTCGGAGGGTGAATGGACTTTTACGACCCATAGCAATGCGGCACAGCTCGATGGAAAAACAGGCAGGTTTGTGTGCGTGGCTGCCTCAGCAACTGCCCATGGCCCTGTCGTGGTGCGGAATCAGCATCATTTTGCGTACGCCGATGGTACGCCGTACTTCCCTTTCGGAACCACCTGCTATGCGTGGGTGCACCAGAGCGAGGAACTTCAACGGCAGACGCTGGACACGCTCCGCGCGGCTCCGTTCAACAAGATACGGATGTGCGTCTTTCCCAAGAGCTATGAGTACAACCACAATGAACCTGCGTTGTATCCCTTCGACCGCAATGCGCAGGGAGTCAGCGATTTCTCGCAGCCCAATCCAGCCTTTTTCTCCCACCTGGAGCAACGGATTGCCGATCTTCGGCGACTGGGGATTGAAGCGGATTTGATTTTGTTCCATCCCTACGACCGCTGGGGATATGCGACGATGCCGGCTGAAGCCGATGACCGGTATCTGCGGTATGTGCTCGCGCGTCTTGCTGCCTACCGCAACGTTTGGTGGTCGATGGCGAACGAGTTCGATTTCATGCATGCGAAGACGGTGGCGGACTTCGACCGGTTCTTTCACATTGTGGAGCAGCACGATCCGTACGCGCATATGCGATCCGTCCACTACGGCAATGTGATGTACGACTATGCGCAGCCCTGGGTGACCCATGCGAGCCTGCAAACTTACAAATTCGAGGGAGCGAAAGAGTGGCTGAAAGCATGGCGCAAGCCAATCATTTTTGACGAGATCATGTACGAAGGCAATCTCAACAGGCCATGGGGCAATCTCTCCGGAGAGGAGAATACACGGCGGTTTTGGCTCGGCGTGATGGCGGGCTGCTACGTGACCCATGGGGAAACATATCTCGACCCGCAACAGCCGTTGGATGAAAACACCACTCCTACTCTATGGTGGGCGCACGGCGGAACGCTCAAGGGAACGAGTCCGGAGAGAATCGCGTTTTTGCGCAAGCTGGTCGAAGAGACTGCCGCCGTGCGCAGGCAAATACCACACCGGCCTTGAGGCGGGCGGCTCCCAGTCCTATCCGAATGCCTCGAGTCTTAACGCCACGGGCACGGTGGCAGATGAAATTTTCTACTACATGGATTTTCATCAGCCCATTTACTATGAGTTTCCACTGCCCGAGGGAAAGTTTACCGCGGAGACGATCGATCCCTGGGAAATGAAGGTGACGGCGATTCCCGGAACTTTGACAGGAAAGACGAAGCTCAAACTTAGCGGACGCCCGTACCAGGCGGTGCGGTTTCGGCGAGTCCTGTAAACCCTACGGAGATCGGCGACAAGAGATCGGCGACAAGAGATCGGCGACAGAGATCGGCGACAGACGAAATAACCACCGCATTCTAGACGGAGATCGGCGACAGACGAAATAACCACCGCATTCTGAAGCTGCCGACGATTATTCGAACCTTAGCGCTCATCTGTTCCCACAAAGTGAGCGTCGACGGCGGCAACGTCAACGCCGAACAATTAGCCGCCGTCGCGCGCCGTCTACGCCTCGCCGTCCAGTGGGTACAAGCCCAGAGCGAACTCCGCTTTCGCCGCGACCGTCCCGCCGCCGAACTCTGGAATGACCACTACTCGATCTTGAGTCAGGCTCGTTCCGGCCTCCGCACCGCCGCCACCGGTCGCGCCGAAGCTCAAGTGCTCCGCCTGAGCGCCCTCTACGCCGCTCTCGACCGCAGCCCCATCGTCCAGTTGCCCCACCTTCAGGCAGCTCTCGCTCTGTGGGACTACTGTTCCTACTCGGCCGGCTCCCTTTTCGGTTCCTGTGCCGGAGACTCCGTCGCTGATCGCATCCTCGAGGCTCTTCAGGCAGCCGACAACGGCCTCACCCGAAAACAAATCCGCGATCTCTTCCACGGCCACCTCGGCAGCGGCCCCATCGACCAGGCCCTCGAAAAACTCCGCTCCCTCGGGGTAGCGACCTATCGATATGTTCCCGGCCGCGGTCCCTTCACCACACTCTGGTCCGCCACCGAGTACGAAGACCCAAACCCGGCGGAAGAAGAGACCGCCGAACCCGAAGAATTCCTTTGGGAGGAAACCTAGTGCGCATAGTGCGCACATTTGAGCCATTTCTCGAACCAACAATTCAGGGACTGAATCGACGCGATTTCATCTTACGAAGACCCCGAGCCGGCGCAAGAAGAGACCGCTGAACCGAAGAATTCCTCTGGGAGGAAACCTAGTGCGCATAGTGCGCACATTTGAGCCATTTCTCGAGCCAACAATTCAGGGAATGAATCGACGCCATTCGTCTCTAAAGAAATGGGCGCTGGGGTCGCGTGCTGCAAGCCGGTCATAAGCTATTGACCCCAGACCTGTCCAAATTAGATTTATTCAACTTAGCCGGTTTGGACAACACTCCCTATCAATAGAGCCAACTCTGCGGAAACGCGCGCATTTTCCGATAGCCACTGCTCCGATGCTCTGTATCAGGGCACGACTTTAGTCGGGCCGTAAAAATGGAAGCCGATGAGGGCTTTAGCCCCTGAGGTACGCTCTTCTAGACCTAATGGTGAACTAAGTCCCGTCTTTTCCCGTCTCATTCGCCGATCACCCAGGCTGTCCGACTGCTGGGGAAGGTTGAGGTTGAACGATCTTGGATGCCAAGCAGGCGCACTCTCGAACCCTGTGATACACTCTGATCGACTTTCCTCCCCCACAACATTTCTGCTTGCAGTATGTGCCCATCGCAGTTGAGCAGCGAGCCGAAATATACGTGTGTCCAGAGTGACCCAGATTTAGGGGCTATACTACGCCCCTCGAAAGCAGCTTTAAGAAAGAGAAAGTATGAAAGTCTTTTATTTTTCTGCCAATGGTTCCCTCTCTCGCGCCAGCTCCGTGCTGGCGCTCGCGATTCTGGTTCTGAGTGCTGCGCAGTCCATCGCGCAGAAGGAATCCGATGAACATTGCAAGCGCTCATTTGCATATGTGGGAAATGAGTTTTCCGACTCCGTCTCGGTTATCGACACCAGGAACAACAGTGTCGTCACCAATATTCCGATTCCGGAAACGGCTGTAGGGCCTATCGGCGTCGCCGTCGCTCCTGACGGAAAACGGGCTTACGTGGCCATTCTGGAAAGTGGCACAGTCGTAGTCATCGACACGGAGAGGAGGAAGGCCATCAAGTCCATTAATGTCGGGGGCGCCCCCTCTTACCTGGCCGTCACTCCCAACGGCAAGCGGCTGTACGTCGCCAATCAAGGATCTGATGATGTATCTGTCATCGATACAGAGAATGACCAAGTGGTGGCCACCGTTGCCATGGGATTGACCACCAATGGCATCGGCATCTCTCCGAATGGCAGATATGTTTATGTGACCCCTGCTTTTGTGACCATGTCTGCGATTTCGGTGATCGACACCCATAGCAACAAGGTGGTGGCCACGATCAATGTAGGCCAGGGCCCGATTGGCGTTGCTTTCACGCCTAACGGCAAGTATGCCTATGTGACCAACCTTATTTCTTCCGACGTTTCGGTGATCGACACAGCCAGCCGCAGGGTGGTGACCACCGTCCTCGTCGGCGCGGGCCCGATCGGCATTGCGATCACACCACGAGGAAGGTACGCCTATGTGGCGGATCAGAATTCTAACCAGGTCTCGGTCATTGATGTGGTCACCAATACAGTCGTAGACACAATCAATGTCGGACTTACCCCGGAGCAATTGGCGATCTCGCCGGACGGGCGACTCGTCTACGTTACCAACTCGAACTCAAATGATGTTTCCGTCATTGACAGAAGGACAAATGAGGTCGTGGCTACTGTTCCTGTCGGGGATGAACCCATTGGAGTCGCTTTCGGCCCAGAGAGTCGCCATTAGGAGAGTGGAGCTAAGATCGAGTGGACTGAACGCGCTTCCACATATACGCCGAAAGCTGCCCACTTGGAGTTGAGCATCAAGCAACAAGGCGAACGCCCTGGCGGTTCGTGAGAACGTGCCGCCAGGCGATTTTTAACGATTCTGAGACAACCAATAGTGATCTTTAACTTTGCCGCCGCCCTTCTTCATGGGGGGAGGATTCTCTTTGCCCCAGGTGGCGTGATTCCAGGTGCGCGCCTGTAGACCATCATGCGCGGGCGCAAATGCCATCGCAGGCTCTGCCGGCTTCTGTTCTTGCGCGTCAAAGGTGACGGTGACCTGGCCGCCGGTGTCTACCCAGTGACCGAACAGCGTTGTGGTTACGCCGCTCCCCGGGTCTTCTGTAACCGTGGCAGATCCATCGGAGCCGAGGCTCAGGTTCATGAAGGAACCATCCCGGCCGCCATTATTGGTCTCGGACATATAAACGCCAACGAGCTTTTTATTGACGTCGGTGTTGCTCGCAAATGAGGCTAACGGCGAAGCCAACAAAATGCCCAAAACCGAAGCGTGGACTATCGACCTATGCAAAGACATGAGCAGCTCGATAAGAGTGAGATTGCCGTTCGATCCCCTTCGCCCTGCGTGCCAGGCTCGAATAGCGTGGTCTCATCTTCGCCGCGGAAGTGCTGTTTTTTAACTCACCGGAAGTGGCAGATTTGCGGTCGTAGGTGTCAAGCCTGGTACGGCAGGAGGGTAGCCTAATGCGAATACTTTTCCATTTCCTCGGCTGTTCGCAGCCCCGCCTGGGCTTGCCGGTTGCCTGGTTGGCAGCCGAGCACTAAGTTGTAGTTCGAAATTGCGCGGTCGTATTTACCGCTGTTTCTGTATCTATCCGCCAGGTTGAGGTAACTGGGTATCTCACTGTCGTCGAGTGTGCAGTTGCGCCCCCTCGCCGGCTTGGGCGTTGTCGGCACCACAACCGGAGGGTGACCCTGGGCGACCACAGGAGGCTTTTGCGTGGGGATGGTGGGAGCCTCCACCGGCCTCTGCGTTGGGCCTTTGGATTTGGGAGGAGCCTCGGTCCTGGGTCCGGATTGCACAGTTGGGGGCGGGGGCGTTGGGCCCGGTGAGGGGTTTACCTCGCTCGCTGCCTCAGGCGTGGCAGGCTTGTTCAGGACGTTCGAGCGCACCAAATAGCCGGCAACCAGCAGCACCGCGGCGACACCGCTGATCGCCAAAATCTTCCCCGCAGACAGCCATCTGGCAGGTGGTGGATCGTCAATTGCGAGAATGGGCAGAGGCGCGGGCGCCGGATCCGGCGCCTTCCACCGAGGCTCGGGCGCCGGCTTAATCACCGGGACCACGACCGTCTCGTCAAACGCTTCCGTGGCTGCCGGCGGCTGTATCAGGGTCGGCATGAAGTCGGCTTCCGCCTCCAGCTGATGTAGCCGCTGCTCACTCGTCCATAAGAATTCGTAAACGCCGGCGCGCAAGGGAAAGGTACGCAATGCCGGCTGGTAGTGCGCGATTCTGTCGTAGAACGCCTGTGTAATCAGCACCTGGGACGGCTTCGCAACGTCCAGCAAGTCCTTCTGCTCGACCGAGAGGCTCTCCTCGCCTGACACCGCTTCGCCTGGCAAATACGAGTCGAGAACGACGGAGACATTGGCCCGCGCCGCCGGAACCGCCGTCCGGAAGCCTTCAAAGGCGACCTGCATGGCACGGCTCGCAGCCAGCGCCCTACCGAAATCGTCGAACCCCTGGGTGTGCACGTATTCATGTGCGTCTATCTCAGTTTCCAGCTCCAGCCTGCTCAGCAGGATGTCTTTCAGCAGCGCCTGGGCTCGCAAGCGCAGCCCGGCATCCGCCGGCTGGTTGCCCCTGGACTGGCGCAGCCGAATCACCAACTCAAAGCGGTCTTTGGCCGTTCGGCCGTGTTGCGTCACATTCTGCATCGGCATCAGCGTCTTAACAGTTCGCCCGTAAAGCGCAGGAGGAAGAGTGTATGAGTAAGACTCTTTGGTTGCAAACGGAATACGGGAAATGATAGCTTCGGAGTCGTTCCCGGGTTAGCCAAAAAGTAAATCCCCCTTTGGTCGCAGCCTCCGCATGCAGTAAAGCAAATCTATGCCGAGGAAGTATGGCGTCGTCAAGGTTTTTCGTTCACTGGGTACCATTTTGCCGCACCACGGTCGCGGTTCTGCTCCTTGGTCTCTTGTCAGGTTCGGCCTTCGCGAAGACGCCCGAATTGTCAGCGATCGAGGTGTATCCAACCGGCGATGCGCGGGGCTATGTGCAGATTTCGGGCTTTACCCTCAACGCTAAAAACGAGGTGCATCTCTGCACCGGCGTGCAGACCATCAACAAAAACAGCTACGGAAAGCTTCCCAAATTGACCCTCGGCCCGGGCATGACGCTCGAGCGGGGGAAGGATGGGGTTCTCCTCCTGAGCCGCGGGGGAGCTCCGGAATGCGTCGTCCCAGCCGGCCTGAAGTTAGAAAAGGCTGAAGGAGCAACGCCCTCCGAACTAGCCGGCCAGACAGAACTGCAGGGGCAGATTGTCGCGAAATCCATCAGCTCCACCGACAGCATTCCCAAGCTCGAGCCTGGTGTAAAGATTGTTTTGCTAGCCACCCTGGATACGGAGTTGGCCGAGTACCTGCTGGCCCAGAGTTCCGCCACCATTCCAGCCTGGAAGGCGTATCTAAGCAAATATTCATCCGGTCCCCACTCCGGCGAAGCGAAAGCAGCCCTGTCGACCCTTTACGTCCAGGATGGGCAAACCGCCCTTTCGGCCTACCAGGCATCGATGAAGGGTGGTCAGCCGAACTACGCAAAGTTGTTGGCGGCAAAGTCTTCGTTAGATGCTGGCATGGCCATCACCCCGGCGAACGAGAGTTCCGAGGCGCTGGCGAAAGCGATCGGCATCGAGTCAAAAAACCTCAACAGCAAGGGCCTGGGCGAGATCGCGCTGTACCGGGAAGCGCTGGAAAAACAGGGAAGCGGCTATTCCCACCTGGTTGCCGCGGAGGCGATTTCCCAGCAAACCCTGGGTCTCGATCCAAGGTCACCGGAGACGGCCTCGCTGAGCCAGGCCTGCATCCAGGAAAGAACCAACCTCGATCACCACCTGGTGGACTTTGCCAACAAGCTATCCGCACGCCGACCCGACGAGGCTTTTGAGGCGATCAAGCCGCTTCGTTCGTTCGCCCAGGAGTACCCCAAGGTGCAGGACTCGCTGCATGCTCTGTACTCCTATTATGTGCAGCAGGGGAAGGCTGACGGCGCGAAGAGCGATCCGCAAGGCGCAGTGGACCAGTTCCAAAAAGCAAAGGATGTAGAGTCAACGCCGGAAGTTGCCGAAATGCTGCGCAACGCGCAGCAGACCCTGCAGGAGACAACCGATAAGGCGGCCATCACCAACGCTTCCACCATGAGCGCCGCCGCGGAAGATGACAAGGACTTTGTCAGGGCCTACGAGGTGCTTGCCGACCTGACCCCGTCGCAGCGGAAAGTGGTTGCCGAGCGGCTCGAAGCGCTGAAGGATCGCTATGTTCAGGCAGCGTCGCTACGAGCGAGGGACCTGGAACGAATCAATACGCCCATCAAAGGTGTGGCAAACGAATCCCAGATTCAACTGGCTTACCATCTCTTGGGCCGTTGCCACGAACTCACGAACGATCCTGGTATTGAGGACCGGATGACCATCCTGGGCGGCCGGTTGAGCGACTACTACCTGGCCCAGGCAAAGCACTACCTCGATCGTCCCGACGGAACCGGCGCCAATGTGGGTTGGGCTTACCTTGACGAGGCGTTAGCTTACAACACTGCAGACGCCGGCGCCATTCGCGATGAAAAGACCCTTGCCACCCCAGCTCATCAGCTTCGATCCAGGCTATCCCTTCGGATTAAATTCTTTGACCGCACGTCGCGGCGGGAGGCGGTTGCCTTCGCGGAGCAGCTAACCGACTCTCTGGCCGCCGGCCTCGAATCCTCCGGGTTGAATATCAAGGTCGTCCGTCCAACGGAAGAAGCCAAGGTGCAGCCGAACTTCTCCCTGGTCGGCGATGTGCAGCAACACACAGTGTCCAATTCGGTGGAACAGAATGTGAAGTCGTCGAAATACCGGTCTGCGGAGCAGGATCAGATCAACGACGATTGGAACGTGGTCGATCGCGAATATGAGAGCGCTAATAACTCTCTGCACACCGCGCAGCTCGCCCTTCAGGGCGCCATGGCCGGAGGCAAGAAGAATCGAATTGAGGATGCAAAGCGGCAATGTGAGGAAGAACAAAAGAAAGTGGACCAGGTTCGGCTCAAGCTGGACAGTCTACCGAAGTACCGCCACATAGCCGTCCAGACGCCTTACACGTACGTAGAGAAGATCAACCATCTCAAGGCGACCGTCGAGCTGGGGTTCGTGATTCAGGACAGCTCCGAAGCCATCATCGTCCCTACGGTTCCCATCCTGGAAACCCAGGAGAAACCGTTCACGATTCTGGAAAATGTGAAGGCAGATGACTCCATGGGCGTGCGTGCGGAAAGCAACGCTCCCAGTGAGCCCCAATTCCTGGAGAAGGTCGAAAATGCAGCGCGCGATCGGCTGCTCGCGGAATCCAAGGAGAAAGTGAGCAGCCTGCCGGCCCATGTTCTTCAGACCGCGGACCGGAAAGCCGGCGAGGCAGACAACGATGGAGCCGCAGAGCTATATATGCTCTACCTCAACTCCACCCCAAGCCTGCCCACACCGGAGAGAAAACGCGCGCAGAAGTTTTTGCAGGACAACTACAATTTTCGAGCCTACGGTGAATCGCCAAAATCGTGATTTGCCGTCTTTCCTTCGGCGCGCCGATGAAGCTCACAGAGCCCTGTTACGGGAAACTGACTTGAACACGCAAAAGCCAGAGAAGATCGGCAAATACGACGTGCTCGACATTCTCGGACGCGGGGGAATGGGCGTTGTCTATCGCGCCCGTGATTCCCGGTTAGGCCGCATCGTGGCCATCAAGATGTTGACCGAGGGCTTCAGCGGCAATGCAGAAATGCTGCAGCGGTTCTACCGTGAGGCCAGCCAGACCGGCGCTCTCCGCCACAACAACATCGTCATCGTGTACGACGCCGGCGATCAGGATGGCGAACCCTACATCGTCATGGAATACGTCGAGGGCGAACCCCTCGACAAAGCCATTAAGCGGCATCGCCTCCAACTGGAGCATGCGCTGAGCGTGGTCGAACAGATTTGCCTGGCCCTGGCCTACGCTCATCGCAATGGCGTCATCCATCGCGACATCAAACCGGCGAACGTGATTGTGCGTGTAGATGGATCGGTCAAGTTGCTTGACTTCGGCATCGCCCGCGATGAAACCCGTGTCGATACCAGCATCACCAGCACAGGATCGCTGGTGGGCACGCCACCCTACATGGCTCCCGAACGGTTTGGGGGCGGAGCGATTGATGCCCGGTCTGACATTTTTTCCGCCGGCGTGTTGCTCTATTTGCTGGTCACCGGAAGGCTGCCTTTCGATGCTGATTATCCGGCGGTGATCGATCAGATCATGCGTACGCAGCCGCCGGCTCCCTCGCAACTGGAACAGGATTGTCCGGCCGCCCTGGACACGATTGTCGCGCGCGCACTGGCCAAGTCTCCGCTGGACCGGTATTCCAATGCGGATGACATGGCGATGGACTTGCACGAGGTGGCTCAAGGCATCACGCGCGCTCATATCGCCGAATCGTTAGCCCTGGCGGAAGAGCACGTCAACGAACGCGACTTTCTGGGAGCGCAAAGCGCCCTCCGCCAGCTGCTGCGTCTGGATCCTCAGCATGTGGCCGGCAAACGTCTCTTGTCCGTAGTCGATCAGCGGCTAACGCAGCAGGAAAAGGAACGCAAGGCCCAGGAACTGGCGCGGCTGGCGGAGCGTGCGGCAGGGGAGCGGGAGTGGGACAAGGCACTCGCGTTGTGTGACGAGGCTCTTGGGCTGAGTCCCGCGAGCAATACATTGACCACGCTGCGCAAATCCGTGGTTGAGGGTAAACATACGCAGGAGAAGGTCTCCCAGCTTTTGGCGGAGAGCGCAAACGCCAGAAAGGTCGGGGAGCTTACGCGTGCCCAGGCACGCGCAGCCACAGCGCAGCGGCTCGATCCGCACAACTCCCAGGTACTGGCTCTGTGCCGATTGCTGGAGCAGGAGATTGAAGAGAAACGGATCAAAGAAGAGCTGCGCAAAGTGATGGCGTCTGCCCGCGAACATCTTTTGGCGCGTGAGTACGAGGAGGCATTTGTGTTGCTGGATAAAGCGGGGACGCTCGCACCGGACAACACCGAGGTGCTCCGCGCAAAGGATGAACTTACCGCCGCGCTGAACGAAGAGAAGCGCAAGTCGATGGTGCGCAGGCTGGAAGAGAAGACGGCTTTGAGCACAACTGTCGACAAGCTGCGCCTGGTGTTCGCCGAGTTGTCAGAAGCGCTCAAGGAATTTCCCAATGACCCTTCGCTCCTCCGGCTCAGGCTGAATCTTGAACCTCGTATCAAGCAGCTGGAAGACGAACAATTCGTCAAGGAGGTTTGCAAAACATCCGCGGAGCTGCCTCCGGAGCAGGCCGTGGGGCATATTCGAGCGGCTCTGCAGCGGGTACCCGGGAATGAGCAATTGTTTGGCCTGGAGTCTGCGCTCTCTGAGCGCCTGGCCCGGCAGGCGCGCGAGCAATTGCTGGCGCAAAGGTTAGGCCAGGCTCGCCAGGCGATCGATGATCGTCTCTTTCTCGAAGCGGTAAAAATTCTGGAGCGCTGCAAGGCCGAGGGCTACTCCTCGTACGAGGTGGACGGCCTGCTGGAACTGGCAAAATCCGCAGCCTCGCAACGCATCTCCCAGGAACTTCTCGAGCGCACCTACAGTCAAGGCAAGCGATTCATCGATGAGGAAGACTACGAGAGCGCGGTGCAGTTGTTGCGGCGCGCGCTACGCCAGGTGGATGAGCCGGTTCTGCACCGGCAACTGGAAGAGGCCACGCAGAAGCAAAGCGCCATCGAACAAAGAGCGGATACTGCGCTGGAACGGGCGGAGAGCTTGACCCGGATGGAGTTGTTTACTGAGGCCGTAGTTCTGCTGGAGGAGCAATCACCCGGCGTGAAGCGGCTGACCCGAGTAGACCAGGCGCTCGTCCGCGCGAGGAAGCTACAACAGGCGGAAGCCGACTTCGCCGAATTGACCGGGCGCTGCTATGCCCAGATGGGCACCAGCCAAGGCATTGCAGACCTGAAGCGCGCCCTCGCTCTACCCGCAAGTTCCGATTCCCCGAGGTCGCTCGAAACCACGAAAAAGCAGTTACGCCGGCGCTGCGAGCAGGTATACGGGGAAAAGGCATCCTCCGCACTCGCCGCTGCTCGCGAGTTGCTCGGCCAGGATGACAGTGCGGGTGCTGAAGGCATCTTAAAGGAGACGGCGGCATGGCTCGAACTGGCCCCTGCGCAAGCTCAGGAAGAGCTGCGCGCCTTCGAAGCCGAAGCCGCTGCGGCCAAGAAAGTCATACGTTTCCGACGGGGCTCCTGGCGCTGATCCCACGGTCTCTCCTAATTTCCAATGTCTCCCGTGTGCCCATGTATCAGGGGCGCGACTAAGTCGAGCCGTAATGATTGAGACTAGGATGGGCTAAAGAGTCTGCGGGGAAACGCGAAAGCAGATTTCAGATCAGAACCAGGCCCGTAGGGCCGGAACCAAACGTCAGCCCAGCCCGGAAGGGCTGGGACATCGATTCTCAACATCAGCCGAGCGCCGGAGGCGCGCCACTCGACGGCGAATGTTGTGCCGCGCCTCCGGCGCTCCCCATCTTGGGCATCCGTCTCCCAGCCCTTCCGGGCTGGGCTGACGTTTGGTTCCGGCCCTACGGGCCTGGTTCCGATTTGAGATCTGTTTTCGCGTCTCACGCAGACTCTTTAGCCCCTTGAGTCCGTTCTTACTCGTCGCGGCCGTTTACGCCAAGGTTGTAGAGGATTCGCTTGTCCATGGCAGGAAGCGAAGTCTATAGTATTGGTGGCTTTACGGGTCCTCACCCGGTTCTCAGGGGTCTTGCTGATACGAAAGACACCCGATCTGCACCATATTCGGAGTGAACGACCGGAGGTACCTTGTGGCTTTCGAGATAGGTCAACAGGTTGGCGACTACCAGATCGTCAGCATGCTGGGCGTGGGCGGCATGGGACGCGTCTACCGCGTACGCAATGTGATTTCTGACCGCACCGAGGCAATGAAGGTCCTGCTACCCGATCTGGTCGCCGAGCCGGACCTGGCCAACCGGTTCATCAGCGAAATTCGCATGCTCGCCAGTTTCGATCATCCCAACATCGCACAACTGCATACCGCCTTCCAGGTCGACAACCAGCTGGTCATGATGATGGAGTTTGTGGAAGGCTCCACGCTGGAACAAATCGCCAAGCAGGGACCCATCCCTCAGAGCGATGTCATCAACTATATCCAGCAGGTACTGTCTGCGTTGAGTTATGCGCATGGCCGCGGCGTGGTCCACCGCGATATCAAACCCGCCAACATCATGGTGACTTCCCAGGGCACCGTAAAGCTCATGGATTTCGGTATCGCCAAGTCGCGCACCGAGCAGGATCTCACCCGTCCAGGCACGACCATGGGATCGCTCTACTACATGTCTCCGGAGCAGGTGCGCGGTGGAACCGTGGATGCGCGTTCCGACATCTATTCCGTCGGCGTCATGATGTATGAGCTCCTGGCAGGGCGCCGCCCCTTTGTTGCCGATTCCGCCTACGAAATTCTGAACCAGCAGTGCAACGTTGTTCCGCAACCGCCGCTGGAAGTGAATACCCAGCTGCCTCCGCCACTGAGCGACCTCATCGTCTGCGCCATGGCGAAAGATCCGGCAAATCGTTTCCAGAACGCACAGGCACTCGCCAACGCGCTACGCCAGGTCGCTGCGATGCAGAACGATCCAACAAAAAGGGAAGAGGCTGCGTATGCCCCGGTAGCTTTCCCTGCGGCTCAGCCCGCCGCGCAGGGCTTCGCGCCGGTTGCCTCGGCTGCGCCTTTGATCCAGCCTTCATCGGGACACCGCGGAGTGTGGATGACCGTGGGGGCGCTTGCAGTTCTGGTCGTTGTGGCCTGCGCTGCCATCGGTCTGCCACGCCTGTTGCATACGAGTGCGAAAACCGAAAGCGAAGGCGATCGAGCCGCCCAAACATCGCAGGCTCTGCCTGCAACACCGGCCCCGGAACCGGCAAGCACAACCCCGGGAAACACGGCGGCCGTTCCTGATGCGAGCACTGCCGCTGTTCCAACTCCCGCCGCTCCGCCTCCCGCGGTAGACACCCCGCCGCCTGCGAGCTCTGCCCCGCAAACACCAGTTCCACCGAGCACGGAAAAGTCAACCCGTCCCAGGGTTGAAGTCACCGCAAAGGCGCCCAGGCCCGAATATCACTCGGCCGCGCAAGCCGCCGTTCCCGCCCAGGCCGACCTTCCAAAGCCGCCGGCAAATACCGGTCCCTCGGCTGAGGAAGTGGGGCAAATTCGTGAACAGATGACCGGCCTGGATGCCCGTGCCAGCGCGGTTTCCTCGAGCGTGGAAGGCCTGAAGCGTCAGCAGGAGGCAGAGGGACTAGGCCTCCGCCGGGACATGGCGGCTGCGTATGCCCGCATGAACAGCTATCTACGCGCAGCCAGCGATGAATTGAATCGCGGCGATCTGGCTGCTGCCCGCAGCCAGATGGATAAGGCTGATAAAGAGATCTCAACTTTGGAAAGTTTTCTTGGCAAATAGGAGCAGAAAGATGATGCGCAAGGTTCTTCTGTCGGTCTTCGCTTTGTTAGTCGCGATTCCTGGGGTGGCGCAGGAAAAGCGCCGGGTAGCGGTGCTCGACTTCGGATACGGGACGGTCATGACCAGTGTTGAGGCGATCTTTGGTTCGAACCAGGATATCGGAAAAGGCATTACTGATTTGTTGATCGGCCAACTGGTCAACGATGGCAACTATCGGGTCATCGAGCGCAGCGCGCTGGACAAGATTCTGAAAGAACAGAATTTCTCCAATAGTGATCGAGCAAATCCGGCCACTGCCGCCAAGATCGGTGGTTTGCTCGGCGTGGACACGATCATCATCGGCGACGTCACCCAATTCGGCCGCGACGACAAGCACTATGGCGGCGGCGGTGGCGGCGGAAGTATCTGGAGCCAGGGCGCAGGCTCTTTGGGCGTAAGCAAATCAAAGGCAGTGGTGGAAGTGACTGCGCGCATGGTCGATGTAAACACCGGCGAGATCCTGGCTTCGGTAACTGGCCACGGCGAATCGCAACGCAGCGGACTCACCAGCAGTGGTTCTGGATTCTCCGGGTGGAAGGGTGGCGGCGGCCAGCTTGACATGGGCAGCACCAACTTTAGCCAGAGCATTCTTGGCCAGGCAGTGAAGCAATCCGTAAACGATACGGCTAAGGGACTCGAACAGCATGCCAGCAGTCTTCCGGTGAATGCTCCTGCGCCTCCAGCTCCGATCGACGGCCTGGTTGCGGATGCGTCCGGCGGCGAGATCATCATCAACGTCGGCTCGGGTGCCGGCGTGAAGGTGGGAGACAAGCTGGTAGTGACTCGCGTCCTGCGTACGGTGAAGGATCCCGCGAGCGGTAAGGTTCTGCGCACTATCGATTCCCCGGTAGGAATGTTGACCGTTACCAGCGTCGACAGTGGTTCCGCAGTAGGAAAGTTCGACGGCGCGGGAACCCCGAAGGTCGGGGATGCAGTGAAGCGTCCGTAAGCGAGTAGCTCGAGTCCCCCAGAGGGACCGGCGTGGGCTAAAGAGTCTGCGTGAGAAACGACCATATTGAGTCGCGTAGGGACGGGTTGTCGTCCCTACGCGACTTTTCGTCTATCGAACCTCTAGATCGCCATTCGGTCTAGAAGAGCGTACCTCAGGGGCTAAAGCCCTCATGGGCTGCTCCCATACGGCCCGACTAAAGTCAGGCCCTGATACAAAGCATCAGAGCAGTGGCTATCGCAAAATGGGCGCATCTCCGCAGAGTTGGCTCGATCGATAGGGGGTCTTGTCCAAATTAGCCAACCGAAAATTCTAATTTGGACAAGACCGAAGTTCAGCCGTCCCTTCGGACTTGTTTTGCTATCGACGGGTTCTCGCGCGCACTCGCGTGCAGCTAAAACCTCTGAGGTACGGTTTTCTTCGCGGTCACTTCTGACACCTTTGCATCCGCATCCAGATTGGCCAGGGGATTGTCGAAGTCGAAGCCGAACAGTCGCGGATTCTCTCCTATGACCGCGGCGGACGCGATATAGAAAACGTAGTCGTAGGTTTCCTGCGGTATCTTGTCGCGATGTTTTGACAGCAGCTTCCAGAAGTTACGATCACGCGGGTTCGCCGGCATGCTGCGAACCAACGGGAGAATCTGCGTTTCCCCCCAGTTGTAGCAAGCCATTACCAGCAACCCGGAAGCCTGCGCATCCGTGCCATAGAGATCCTGGAGATACAGAGCCGCCGCTTTGGTTTCTTTGTCAAAGTTGTGGCGGTCGTCCGAGGGGTCGGGCCGCGGTTGGTCCACCAACGGTCCCAAATGCAAGCTGTACTTAACCGCCGTGTCGGGAATGAACTGCCACATCCCCTTGGCAAAACCACTCCTCGTCCGTGGCCCAACCGCATAGGCGTTAAAGTTGCTCTCCTGCAGCGCAAGATAAAAGAATTGCGGAGGAAGACCGCGCGCGAGCATATCGCGAGAAATGATGGCCGGGTAGCCGTTCTGTTGAGCGGTGAGGATCGCTGCCTTAAGCCGTCCGGACGACCTCCATCGTTCGATGTAGCGATCGATTTCCGCTTCGAATTGGGGCGGCATATCCAGCTCGCACTCGCCGAATATCCGGGCCACCCGCAATACCAGCCGCTGCTTCTCGGTGAGCTTGGGGTTATAGATGTGCAGGGTCGCCAGATATTTGTCGTAGCTCTTTTCCATCTCCTGCCGGCGGGCACGAAACTTGGCGAGTTCTTGCGCGCCGGCTGGACTGCTTGTATTGGCCAGCGCCCGATCGAGATTCGCAAGATCGACGTCTTGCGCCTTGATGGCGTAGAAGAGTTCCTCGGCCGTTGCTCTTTGCTGGAGTAGCTGATTGTGCTCCCAGTAAGCCAGCAGACCTGCTGCGAGAATCAGCGCCACCAGGCCTGCAACGACCACTCCGAATTTCTTCTTCTGCTTCTTTTCGACATGGGCGTAAGCCTGGCGGATGAACATGGTGTGCTCGCCCACCGGTTCATCGGCCGCGGACTTGCCGAAATAGTGATCGATATAGCGGTCGATATGGCGGTCGGCGGTAGAGTCTTTTACGCGCAGAGTCTTCTGCGGGGGTGTCTCGGGCAAAGGCTTTTCCACTTCGAGTTTGACTTCGGGACCTTCTATCCCGAGCCTTACGACGGTCAGTCCGTCTATCAAAACGAACGGTACCTGCGCACCACGGGAGAAGAGTCCGTTCGCGCTGCCGAGGTCGCGAATCGTCCAATGCCCATCCTCAAAAACAACGGCCGCATGGACCCGGCTGACAAAGGGGCTGTCGATGAAGAGATCGCAATCTTTGAGACGGCCAATTTTGAAAGGTTTGTCGAATCGGAAATTACACCATGTACCGAGGCTCACTTCCGCTGTGACTTTTACAGCTGGCACGGCACCCTTGCTGGCCTGGGTCATGGTCGTCATTCAGGGTACTACCTTTGGTCGTCGAGCAACACAATCAGGCTCATCTCAGGCGAGGGGATATCGCCGGGCACATATACTCCAGCCCTGCGGGTTTGCATGATGTTCTCCCAGCACGGCCCGCTCCGGTTGATGGCAAAATATTGACTTTCTACTTTGACCGCCACCTCAGCCGGCGGCGCGGGCAGATGGTTGAGCGGTAGGCCGGGCAACGCGCGCTTCACCAGCTCAACTACAAAGCGTGAGGAACAGACTTTCACCAGCTGCGGTACGCGCGCGATCAAGTCGGCTTCGCCGATAGGAGAGCGAATTTCCAGCAGCCAGCGCGAGGCCCCGATACAGCGTTCATCTTTGATCTCGCCATCGTAGATAGAATTTCCCACCGAACGCAAGGGAATCGTGATTGCCTTGGAGGGCATCACGATCTCCAGATGGCGGCGAATGTGTTCGTCCAGGGCTGCGAAACAGGCGCCGATATTGCGATGGTCGTAGACCGGTAACGATCGCGGATGCACTTCAAGGCCGAATGTGCAAAGAGCGCCCCCAAGCCGCGACATCTCGCGAAACAACTCCTGCGGATGTACGTGCTTCGAGAGCAGGAAATGCCGAAGCATGGACACGCTCGAGTTCAGCGTGTGCAGGAACCAGTATTGCGCTACATGGCGCGGCGACAAACCGGCCTGGAACGCTCCCTGGCGCTGTTGTTGCTCCCGGGCGAACGCGGTGCTCTTGTCGTCAAGAATGTCGACCAGCCGCCTGAGCATGGCAGTGAGAGACCCACTGGCGCTCAACGTAAGAGACGGCGCCACAAATCCAGGATCGCTTTCGAAACGGCCGGAGCCGTCACGCACGATTCGTAACAGGGGTAAGCTGACAAACTGATCGGTGACTTCGTTTTCGGCAAGCAGTTGCAGGTTCTTGCGTCCGACCTTCACCTTTTTCTCATCGCGCCCGGTGTTTTCATCCGGAAGCAACTGTTCCACGCTGTGATAGCGAACCGAGCCGGAGGCGCCGTTCTCCAGGCTCGTATTGCGGCCCTCCTGGAGATTGACAGGGACGGCGAGGTGCATGGTCAGGTGATCGGCAACCGGAGAGAACAGGCCGCCGAACTCGCGGGGTGGTGGAGCGGAATCCGAACCGGGCAAGTCAAATGCCAGTCCGTCTTCAAACAACCCGCGCCCACTGGTCACGGTGAGTATGCCGTTGCGCAGTGCGTCGTTGTCGAACTGCAATCCGGCGAAGCCATACGCGTCACGCCAAAGATTCGTGGTGACGAAGTTCAGCGAGTCTTCAAAATAGCGGCTCTGCGCCTGAAAATTATGCGGGCCGAGATACATGCCTTCTGCCCAGACGGGTTTGTTCAAGAGTGTCATGGCTTTCAACCCGCCTGCGGCAACAGGATAAGCAACTCCATTTGCGGATTTGGGAAATCTCCCGGAACATGTACCGCGAGATTGCGCGCGCGGGTCACCGCCTCCCACGCGGGTCCCGACTGGTTCAGACTGAAATATTGATACTTCATCTTAACTGGAATCGCACTGGGCGGGCTGGTCAAATGACTCAGGACAACCCCAGGCAAAGCAAGGCTGATGAGGCGCTCGATGTCGGTTGCGGAACACACCTTCACCAACTGCGGAACCTTTCGGATGATGGACTCTTCGCTGGTTTCGGTGGAGATGGCCAGGTACATCCGGGTGTTGTTCAGGTATTTGTCCTGGTCGATCGCGGTAGCGTAGATGGCGTTCTTCACGTGCTTGAGCGGGAGCGAGATGACGTTGGTCGGCACCACGGTTTCGAGCAGGAGGCGTAGTTTCTGATCGAGATCGTTGAACACCTTGCTCAGCTCGAGGTGGTCGTACAAGGGAAGATCGCGCGGGCGTATGGTCGCGGAAAATGTGGTGAGGGAAGCGCCGAGCGCGGTCAGCGCGGAGAAGAGTTCTTCCGGATGACAGCGCTGTCCCTGAAGCAAATGGCTGAGCACGGGGATATGCGAATTAACTGTGTAAAGGAGCCAGAAATTTGCAATGTCTGATGCCGTGAAGTCTGCCAGGCTGAGGTTCTTTTGCCGGCGGCTGGCAGCCAGCTGCGTGCTCTTGGCGGAGAGAATTTCCAGCAGCCCGTTGACCACGCCGAGCAGGAAGTCGCTGGCTCGGACTTCCAGCAGCGGAGGGACAAAGCGGGTGTTGAGGCGGAAGACTCCGGCATCGGTGCGCTCCACGTTGGCGATGCGCAGGGTGGAGCTTCCTTCGCGGGTCTCATTGGCCGCCAGCAAGCGCAGATTCTTGCGCGCGATCTGGATCGGCTTCTCACCCGTCCCTGTGTTCTCGTCGATGACCGACTTGATCTCAGCCAGATAGCGCGAACCCGCGGACCGGCCTACGGGCGAGACGTTCAAGCCCTTCTGCCGGTAGTCAGGCACGGTGAGATAGATGTCGAGATCGTGAACGCCCGGATCGAAGAATTCCGCCAGGGCTTTGGAGGGCGGCGGCTGATCTGATCCAGGGATTTCGAAAAGCAGCCCATCGGGGAATATGCCCGAGGCGCGGGAAACCGCCAGGTGTCCGTCCGCCAGCAATTCCTGGTCGAGCACGACTTCGCTGAAACCCCAGGCGCAAAATTTGAGCGCCTGCAGCCGGAAGTTCAAGCTGTCTTCGAGGAACCGGTCCTGCAGTTGCAGGTGCTGCGGTGTCAGGAAGGTGCCTTTGGTCCAAAGGACGGGTTGCAGTTGTTTCATGGGCGATGTATGTGGCTGCGAATAAGGATAAGGGATCGTACCTTAATCACAACCTTTATTCTCAATGAGGCCGAGAGTGGAGACATCTGCGGTATCCCTCTCGGGATCAGTTCATCTTCTTGCCCTTGCTGCCGTCATCGGCTTCGTCGGGATCTTTGGGTGAGGTGGGGCTTGACCCGCAACCGGAACCGGCAGCGCCGCCGCTATTGATCATCACCATCGTTCCCACAATGGTGACCCCTGCGGGGCTGATATCGATAAAGTTGCCGCCAACTTTGAGCGTTAACTCTACCCCGGCCTCCAGAACCACGGTCATCCCGGCCTTCAGATGAATGACCTGTCCGGCCTCATGGGCAAAGTTCATCCCCGACTTCTCGTACAAATTCTGACCCACTTGCAAAGACAAATTCTGCCCGACCTTTTCATTGACATTTCCAGTGACCTGGCTGTGGAGGTCGCCTCCAGCCTTCTCCATTTGGTCCTGGGTGACAATCAAGCTTCGGTTGTTTCCCGCCCACTCCCGGATGTCATTCTTTATGCGGGTGTCGAAATCCTTTTCCCCGCGCAGGAAAACCTGTTCGTCGCCTGTTTTATCCTCAAAGCGCAGCTCGTTGTAGTTGTCTGCGCCGCCGCCTTTGCTGCTTCGCGTCTTGAAGGTGCTGCGGGTCTGGTTATCGGGCAGCGTGTAGGGCACTGTCTGATCTTCGTTGTATACCCGTCCGGTGATGATCGGACGGTCCGGATCGCCTTCCAGGAAACTAACCAGGACCTCCTGGCCGACGCGAGGAATGGTGATCGCGCCCCAACCTTGCCCGGCCCAGTCCTGGGAGACGCGAACCCAGCAGGAATACTTGATTGGGCCGGTCCCATGGAAACAGAACGATGACTCGCCCGTATTTATCCACCCAGATTTCTTCGCCGCTGCCGCCGCCATCGGAATCGTCACACTTACCGACCACCACGGCCGTCTGCGGTCCCTGCACGAACGGCTTGGGAGTAAGGCGGGCGGGCCGGAAGGGAACTGTTTCCGGAATGCAGGTGAACAGGTTCGAGTAGGTCTCCGCGCCGGTGCCGCTACTCATAGCGTAGGTGTCCGCAACCGAAGCAGTGTGCTGGACCTCGGTGAGCACATAAGACACATTCATTGAGTCTTGATAGTGATCCTTGAGGGTGAACTTGTAACCGCTGGTGAATGCGCGGCAGGTGCTTGAGCCGTTGGCGAACACGTGACTGGCTTCCTCTTCCTGCATACGAACCTTCGCAAAGGCCGCCCCGTCTCCACGAGTTGCGTACTCGCCGGGATAGTCAAATAGTTCCATGCCGCTATTGCCTCCCACGTCGATCACGCTCGGTTCGGTGGCCAGGAGGTTGGCGGAAGGAGTCTTGAAGTTATAGTCGGTTAACGTGTACTTGCCGCTCCGCAACTCCTGCTCGAAGGTCCAGGAATGGATTACGTCTGCGTCGTCGATGCCTCCGCTTACCAGGTTGTAGCCAACGGTCTCCTGCCCAGGGCACGCTTTGTGGGCACTCGCGGTATCGGCGATGACCATGGTGTGGCTTCCGTTCTCATGCTGATAGAAGTAGAAAATTCCGTTCTGTTCCATGAGCCGGGAAATAAAATTGAAATCTGTCTCGCGATACTGGACGCAGTACTCCATAGGCGAATAACTGCCATTGAGCTTGATCTGGTAATCCGTAAGCCCGCGATCTTTGAAGACTTGTTCCACGATCTCCTGGACTGTCTTATTGTGAAAAATCTTGCAGTCGGCATACCGGGTGAGCAGCCACGTCCAGGGAACCATCTGCATGCGATAACGGGTAAAGCGGGCGTCTGCTCCGCTTTGCGCGAAGTGGCTCACAATACCGTTGAAATAGCGCGGCGTCTTGTCCGACTGCGTCACTGTTATGGTGACCTTCTTGCCGATAATCTGGGCGAAGTCGATCGACCCTTTTTCCGAGAGCAGATCGAGTTCAAAACTGAACAGGCGTGAGATAGCTTCGTGGCCGTTGAAAGCGGCCAGCAGCAATGCATCCTCGTCCAGCGGCGTGGTAAGGGCAATCAGACGTTCTTGTTGAGAATAGGGCATCGATAAAACCTAAAAGGCCGATCGTCTTTCGTTAACGCCTGCTTCAGGCCATAGTCTCCACGGCAACCGGTGCACCCGGGAGTGCATAAACAAAGTCCCCGTTATCCCCAATGCCGACATGAATGGCGGTCATCTTTTCCCCTTCGGCCATTCCGCCCAGGATCTTTCGTGAGATATCGGGTAGCAGGGAATTGGTGAGGATGTTGTCCACGTTGCGCGCGCCACTCTCGACTTCGGTGCAGCGGCTGGCGACCTCGTTGAGAAAGGCGTCGTCGTACGTGAGCTTGATCTTGTGGTTTTCGAGAATACGCCGTTGGATCTTGCCCAGCTTCAGCCGGATGATCTGCTTCAACGCCTCGTCGCGTACCGGGTAGTAGGGGATCACGACCATGCGCCCAAGGAAAGCCGGCTTGAAGATTTTGTTGAGGTCGGGCTTGAGGGTGTCGACCAGCGCGCGCGGGCTGGGCGCGGTCTCAGGATCGGCCACCAGTTTCATCAGCTGATCGGTGCACGCGTTCGTGGTGAGGATGATGATGTTGTTCTTGAAGTCGATCTGGCGGCCTTCTCCGTCTTCCATGTTGCCCTTGTCGAAGACCTGGAAGAAGAGTTCCAGCACGTCGGGATGCGCCTTCTCGACTTCATCCAGCAATACCACGGAGTAAGGCCGGCGGCGGACAGCTTCGGTCAATATTCCGCCTTCGCCGTAACCCACATAGCCCGGAGGGGATCCCTTCAACGTGGAAACGGTGTGCGGTTCCTGAAACTCAGACATGTTGATGGTGATGAGGTTGTGTTCGCCGCCGTAGAGCAAGTCAGAAAGCGCCAGCGCCGTCTCCGTCTTGCCCACGCCGCTGGGGCCCACGAGCATGAATACGCCCACCGGTTTGTTGGGGTCGTCCAGCGATGCGCGCGAGGTCTGAACGCGCTGGCTGATGATCTCCATCGCGTGCGGCTGGCCGATGACGCGGCGTCCCAGGTGCTCCTGCAGCGCCAGCACGGTGGTGATTTCATCCTTCAGCATCTTGCCGGCAGGAATGCCGGTCCAGGCCGCAAGTACTTCGCCCACGATCTGCGCGTCCACACAAACGCGGATCAGGCCGGTTTCTCCTTGCAGCGCGGATAGTTGAGTTTCCAGGGACTGTAGCTCTGTCTTCAGCGCGGACGAAGTGGCTGCGGCCGCATCGACAGGGCCATTCGCGGCATGACCTGCTTCCAGCTTCTCCCGCAGTTCGCGGATCTTCGTCACCAGTTCGCGCTCCTTATCCCAGCGCTCCTGTAAGGCCTTGAGTTTGCTGGTGGCCGCGTTTTTTTGTTCTTCAATTTCTCCCAGCTTCTCCTGGTGGTCGGCGCCCACGACCGCTTCGCGTTCGAGGATTCGCTTCTGTACCTCGAGGGCGTCAATCTGGCGAGTGGTGTCTTCGAGCGCGGGCGGAGTGGCGTTCTGTCCCAATGACAAGCGGGCACACGCGGTGTCGAGAATGCTCACCGCCTTGTCTGGCAATTGCCGGCCGGCGAGAAAGCGGTGCGAAAGACGGACGCTTGCATAAACCGCCTCGTCGAGGATGCGGACGTTGTGATGCTTTTCGAGCGAAGCCACGAGCCCGCGCATCATGATCAGGCATTGGTGCTCGCTGGGCTCTTCTACCTTCACCACCTGGAAGCGCCGGGCGAGCGCGGCATCCTTCTCGAAGTACTTTTTGTACTCCGACCATGTCGTGGCGGCAATCGTGCGTAGTTCGCCACGGGCCAGCGCCGGCTTGAGCAGATTGGCGGCGTCGTTTTGGCCCGCCTGGCCACCAGCGCCGATCATGGTGTGCGCCTCGTCGATGAAGAGGATGATGGGCGTGGCTGAGGCTTTCACTTCTTCAATCAGACCCTTGAGGCGATTCTCAAATTCTCCCTTGACCCCGGCGCCGGCCTGCAGCAATGCCAAGTCCAGAGTTCGCACATGCACGTTCTTGAGAGGTGGAGGCACATCGCCCTGTGCGACTCGCAAGGCGAAGCCTTCCACGACGGCGGTCTTGCCCACACCCGCTTCGCCGGTCAGGATGGGGTTGTTCTGGCGCCGCCGGGTGAGGATATCGATCACCTGGCGAATCTCCGCATCACGGCCCAGCACCGGATCGATCTTTCCCTTGCGCGCGTTGCCGGTAAGGTCGACGGTGTACTGGTCCAGATTCGGCGTCTTGCCGCCGGCTGGTTTTTGAGTGGGGTCGCCGGGGGCCGCTCCCGCTGTGGCGGTCGTTGTCGTCTCATTAGACATCGCGACAATGTTGAGCAGGTCTTTGCGTAGCGCGTCGGCGTTGATCTTCTGAAACTCGCGACTGACGTCATTGACCAGTCGCGTGAGTTCGTCGTCCGAGACCAGCGCGATGATGGTGAAGCCGGTGCGCACCTGCCCGGCATTGAAATCGATGGAGCCGATCGTCCAGGCATTGGTCAGCATCTTGAGCACCGTCGGGCTGATGGCCGGCGTGCGCGCGTTGCCTGACTTGAGCTTGTCGATGCTGCGAGCAAGATCGGCGGTAAGGCGCGACTTGTCGATTTCAAAATGCTTGATGATCGCGGCGAAATCGCCGGAAGCGGAATCAAGCAGCTTGGTGAGGTAATGCTCGACCTCGACATCGTAATTGGTGCGCGAGAGACAAAGGCCGGCCGCCCCTTCGAGGGCCAGGCGGGCAGGTTCATTCAACTTGCCGATGAGTGCTTTGAGATTCAGTCCCATGATGTTCCCCTTACAGAGTCAGAATCGTGTCGTCAGGATCGATACCCAGAGGCGCGGTTTTAAGCCATGACACCCATCCCAGCCGCACCGCTTGTGTTGCTTCAAAATCGAGTTCAGTTCCCGGCGCCTGGGTGCGGTCGAGCACCAGCTGCAATTCAAACTCCAGGCTTTGGTTGCTGAAGAACCGGGTCAGACTGCGCAAAGCGGTATATCCACTCGCCTCAGGCAGGAAATCGCAATACCGTTCCAGAGACAGCGGGCCAAGACGGATGCGTACCCGCGCCTGCCGGTCCCAAACTGCATCACCCACCACCGCCCCCAAGCCGACCTGGCGTGAGGGGGAATCGAGGTCGGTCATTTCGCACTGGGTTGCGTCGTCAAGCCCATACCAGGCGCCGGTGAATTGCTGAATCTCGACAGGGACTTCAAAGTAGTCCTCGATAATCTGTTCGAGCGCCGTCGCTGAGCGCGCCTGCATGGCCACCAGCGACGTGTAGTGAAGCAATGCTTCATCCTCAATCTCCTGGCGCTCACGCAAGCCCTCCGTACCCAGCCCGATCAAGTCGAGAAGGTAGCGCGTAAACAGATCGCGCGGGCCGGCGGAATAAGTGACGGGAAAGCGGGACCTCTGCCAGGCGCGATAAAAGAGCGAGAGGACGCGATGATTGAAAATGTCGAGGAAGGCGGCCAGTCCGTGGTCCTTGGCCCTGATCCGCTCCAGGATCAACTCGCTGTAGGTGTACGGGAGAGCACCGGAAGGGCCGGTGAGACCCATGAAATTTACCATCATCTCCGGCGGAGCATCCTCACGGAAGTCCAGACTCTGGATCTGGCTGGCGGGAAAGCCAAGCCTGGAATTCACCCGGAAATGGACTGCCTCTTCCTCCGGATGGGAGAAACCTCCGACTGGTTGCAGGCCGGCGCTAAACCGCTGCAACAGAGTTACCGCCTGGAAAAATTCAAACCCACAGGGGTCCTCGGCAAGCTGATCGCCCAGCGGCGAATTTTTTAAACGAGAAGTTTCCGGCCTGATCTCGGTTGCCATTCGTGGAGTGCCCCCTTTCTCTGCGGAGTCGTAACGCTGAGTTGGGTAAAGCTGTTCAGCGAGACGCTGAGGCCGAAGAATCGCTCCAGCACATTGGCGAAAAGAAACGCACCACCGCCGGTAAATTGGTCCTCGTCAAGTTCCATCTCGATGCGCAACCCGCGGGCGAAGCTCACGCCCTGTTCCGAAATCAGGCGGGTGAAGTGCGGGCGGCTGCGGATTTCGAGAATGCTCTGGATCACGTTTTGCGAGTAGGCCGTGCGGCCAACATCGTAAAGACCGAGAATCTCCTTGAGCGCGTCCTTGCCTTGTTCGACGAGCGAAAGATAGTTGAGCGATAAGTGCGAAATCAGGCGCCATAAGGTGCTCTTGCCCAGTTCAGGCCGCACCGGTTGGGTGGGCTTGCGGAGCGCGACGATTCGCTTCATGGCGGCTGCGCTTTCCATCTCAAAGTCGCTGTCCTGGTTGCCAAAGGGCAGGCGTGACGGCAAATCCCGGTTGGTGCAGGTGGTGCGCACCGAGAGTACTGAGGCTTGTGCATCGACATTCGCTGTGGACAAATCGACCAGTGAGAGCGCTACTTCTGTTCCCTCATCGTTGAGCCGGCTCGATGGACGGCGCCGCGCCAGCCAAAAGCAGGAGCGGTTATCCTTCTGTGCGGAATGACGGAGCGAGTAAAACGGCTCGTAGGTCGTGATCTTCTGGTTGGTCGAATCGATGGAGCCGACCTCATCGATGGAGAACACTTCCATCGAGTGAGGCCTGCGCACATCCGGGGTTACCGTGTACTCATATTTGCGGCGATCGAGCTGAATCGGTTCCGCAACCTGGGGAAAAAGATTCACGATGGGCGTGCATCCCAGGCGGAAAGTTTTCTTCGAAAGCTCGAGCTCGAGCCGCTGGATGCGGCCGTCCCCCTCCACCTGGGAGATGAGGAAGATCACTTCGACGGCGCTCTTGAAACCGGCGGCTGCGATAGCCTCCAAACCAGTCAGATCGATAAAAAAGAATTTTTCCGGAAAGGCGAAATACTCCATCAGGAGCCGATGTCCGGCGAAGGAGGAGGCGGCATAGGGCACCATTCCCTGATCCGGAGCAAAGCCGGCGGGGCTCAGCGCCGACGCGGGCAACATGACGGGAGCGAGCCGCGATCCTGGGGATAAATCCCGGACCATGATGCGATTGAGACGGCTGAAGAGGAGTTCGTAGACGATGTTGACCAGGCCGCTCTCCCCATCAAGGTAGAAGCGGAGTTGGTCGATTTTCAATCCCTGAAAATTGACATCGGGCGCGCACTGAAGTTCCAGGCGGATGGCCCATGCCGAATCGTTGGTTTTTACCGCGGGCTGCAATCGGCTAGGTGAACGCCATTCCGCGGCGGTGAGGGTCAGCGGCCACAATGTGGTGTCGTAACAGGTGCGAAAGGTGCAGGGAACACCACCAACCGGCTTTGAGTAGAGGGGGGAATGGCGGTCGATCTTCAGTCCGCTGGTGAGCTTACCCTTTTCCGGATCGAGCTGAAATTCAACCACCGACATCGAAGGCAGCGGGCGCACCAATTGCGGATACACGACAGTGAGCAGCGCCTGCGTGATCTCGGGAAATTCGTCGTCCAGCTTGAGATGAACGCGGGCTGCGAGGAGCGCAAAGGCCTCGAGCAGCCGCTCCACATGCGGGTCTTCGCACTTGGTTGGCTCCAGCACCAGGCGGGAAGCAACCTTGGGATGCTTTTCCGCGAACTGCACCGCCGATTTGCGCAGGTAATCCAGTTCCCGTTCGTAGTAGAGCAGCAGATCATCACGCATCGCCACCTCCGGAGAGGCGGCAACTGCCGCTTTTTAGCTCAATCACTGTATCGAAAGAAATCGGTTCCGGCGACGGGTCCATGCGCAGCATAGCCTCGATGCGCAGACGAACTTCGCTTTTCACAGTGTCAGGGTTTTCCACCCAGGTGAGGCGAACGTTGGCCAACCGCGGCTCAAAGAGGTTAACGGACGCCTGAATCTGGCGCAGCAATTTGTTGCGGTCTCCCGAGGTGGCCATGGTCAAGGCGGACAGATCGGGCAGCCCGTACACATAACCAGACCGATTCACTTCTTTCAGGCCCTCGTCGGGAAGGTCTGAAATTCTGCGGGTGTTGAGCAGCCATTCCAGATCGCGCCGCACCGCGCGCTTGAGCAACCGCTCCGATTGCGAGCGGCTGGGAGGGTTTTCCGTTTGGCTCCCAGGCTCGAGATCAATCAGCCGGTCGAGGACGGGGATGGTGACGGTCGTTTCACCGAGGTTTCTTGCCATCTCTTACCCCACGCTCAATGCCTGGACAGGGTCAAGGCGGCAGATACGTTCGAACATCTTTTGCTTATCGCTGGAACTGCCCTGAATCTTTTTACTATGGCGCATCAGCGTCAACAGATCACTGGCGACCTGTTCAGGCTCTTCCCATGCGTCGAGTTTGTGGTTCTCGATCATGGCGGTCACATCGTCGAGCAGAGGCTGGGCGATGGCGTCTTTGCCTGACGAGACCACCAGTTCAATCAACTGCATGGTGCGGCGGAATCGTCCGCGCCCGGAACGTTGGCGGTTGATCTCGGCGCGCATGATGGCGAATGCCTTGTCCTCATGTCCCGCGGACAGGGCCTCTTTGGCCATCACATAGGCATCTGAGGATTGGGTCAGCCAAGAGGGCGTTCCATTGCGGCTTGCAGGCGCAGGAGAATCCGCTTCGCCGTCCGTTCCCATGCCGGCGGACGGTGGATCCTGCAGATGCCTGAGCCACGCTTTTGTCTCCGGATTTGCAGCGGGCGTGTCGTCCAGCAGAGTCGCTTCCAGCAACTCGGGAAGGTCATTGAGGAGTGCGCGAAGTTCCGATTGGATGGCGGTGGCGATGGGCTGATACTCGGCGCCGAGCGCAGAGCAAGCAGCGACGGAGAAACGCTGCAAATCCAGCCAGGCGCGGCTGCAAGGGAGTGCCATCGCGTCTTCGCAGGCGTCGAGTAAATCTCCCCACCGGTTTGCCAGAGCCAACCGCTTCACTTTCTGCCTTAGCTCGGTGGGCGGCGCCTCCAGCAGTGTGCTATCGCCCAACCGCGAGACGGTGCGCAATTCTCCCCAACGCAGGCCGCGCAAAATGAGGTAGGGTGCCGGGCTGAGCGGTTCTCGCTTGCGCAGGAAGGCTGCTCCTGCGGCGATGCTCGCAACTGCCTGGCGCAGATCGCCGGGCTCCGCCATCAACATCGCGGCGCCGCTGCTTGACGGAGCCGTAACGGCGCCCTCGTCTAAGATTGCCGCCTGGATTGCGTCTTGAATTGGCGCCTCTGCTCGCACCGCCTCGACTACCGGCGCCACTTCGACAGGATCTGGTTCCTTTTCGCGTTTCTTATTGAGCAGCGAATGCACCGTGTGCCGGACGTCGGTCAGCGCGGTCTTGAGTTTGCCAAAGGCGGGAGCATCGTCTTCAAATTTCTCGTCGCAGAACTTTTCCAGGCCTGCGAGTGTTTCAAGGCACTTATCGAGATCTTTCTCAGCTTTGAGGTAGAAGGCTTTTGGGGTGTCCGCGAAGGCCTTATCGAAGACTTCCGGCGCGATCTTGCCTTCCTCGATCAACTTCGCCCGGTTCTTTTTCTCTTTGTCGGTTTTTGCCTGTTCCTCGAAACCGACTTTCCGCGAATCTTCATAGGCGAACCAGGAGTATCCATCGCTGACCAGGGGCGCGGAACGCAAAGGCACATCGAGCATGGAGCCCAACCATGAGAGGGGTTTGGCGCGAAGCTCGCGGTCGCCATCTTCGATCACCGGATAGACGGTTTCCCAGAAATTTACCAATAAGCTGTTGCACAGCGTAAGTCCCTGGCAGAGACCGGCGTAATGCTCCATCGCCAGGAGGCCTTCGGTGAGCCATGCGGCCAGTTGCAGATCCTTGGAAGTAGTGGCGAGCGTGTCCTGGGACAGCTTGACGACCAGAGGGTAGTTCGCAGTCTTTCGTTCGCTCTGCCAATCGCCTTGCGCCAGGCCGTCATCCTGCCGGCGAGCCTCGCGAATCTTGTCGTAGATTAAAAGCCTGGTGTCGTAACGAAGATCGATGCCGCTGGGATTCTCACCGGCGATCGGAGCCAGGATGTCTTCGCGAAGCAGCATAGGGGCACCAATCTGAACTACGACGAGCTTTCCTGCTCAGACGGCGCAAGCACCGGTTGGGCAAATTCGATCGACCGCACTTCGAGGAAGGGCACTTCCTCGCCGTCGACCAGTAGCATCTTCTGCCCCGACGGATATTCCCGGCCCTCGTCGTCAGCGGCCCAATCCGTCATTCTCCCCAGCCAGACCGCTTCGTCCGCGTGTTTCCAGGAGAAGGGATAAATCGCGGGAATCAGCACCTCTCCCAGGTCCATGCCCTGAAACGACGGCGCGGCCTGCACCAGGGCCGGCGCCCACAACGTGTCCCGCAGCCGTTGCGGTGGCCGCATTTCGACTGAGGCAATGTGCTCGAAGGGAATCCATACATAGGCCCCGGCGGCGAATACTTCGAGCCGTGAACCTATGTCCGGATCCGCATCGCGCAATTCGGTGAAAGCTTTCCCATTCAGCTCGCCTCTGGGGGAGGTCGCAGGTTGCGCCGGGAAGGTCTGCTTTTCAAAAAGCTCGTGCCGGGTCTTCTCCGCATGCAGCGCTGCGTAGTAGACGATCGCTCCCGTTTCTGCTTCCGCATTCTTGCCGGCGAGAACGCCGAGCTGCTTCTCCGCGCGGGTATATTCACCCGCGAAGCAAAGCAGCTCGAACAAAAAGACGCGTTGCGCCGTGTCGGCAGGGTGCTCACGCAAATGTGCCGTCAGCCACTTTTCCGCTTCCCGCACCTTGCCTGCAGCGAACAGCTCTTTGGCGGTTACTGGCACCTTATCTCCGCTCGCCCGTGATTACCACGGCTTGAGCTTGAGTACGTCGAAGCCCTTGTCGATGAAGCCCTTCAGCGCGCCTTCCTCTTCGGGGTTATAGCTAACCTTTACCTTGCTGAAGGCAAAGCTGATCGATTCAACAGGATTCTCGCTCGAACCGGAAAGCTGGATCGACGTGATCAGCGCATCCTCCATGTGAATCTTGAAGTAATCTTCCTGGCTGTCGCCCATCGGCTTGTCGTAGATGATGTCGACCTTCTTCAGGTAATTGCCGGTGACGCAATCGTCGAAGAGCAACGGAGATGTCTTGTCCAACACCTTCATAATGGTGACATCGCCGACGTTGGCTCGACCCGCGCGGGCTTCGCCCCCGGACGAACCTTGCCCGATCACCGCCGACATGCTGGCGCCGAAACTGAATGAAAGAATGTCGATCGCGTCCGCTTTGCTGGTGCTGGGTCCTGGACGGCCATCGATTACGAGATACGCATTGACTGCCATTTTCTTCTCCTTACCAAAGTCCTGTATTTAGCACGGCATTGAAAACTACAAAACGTCAGGTTCTGTCCAGGATGGGTTGCGTTTAGATTTATCCCTTGCCTGCGGGCAGCTCAGCTACCAGCCGGAGAGACACGGTCAATTCATCAAGTTGGAAGTGCGGGCGAAGGAAAGCTACCGCGCGATAGACACCAGGCTTGCCTGGTACCTCGGACACGTCGATCCGCGCTTCGCGCAGAGGACGCTCCGCCTTGGCAGCCGGGGAAGCTGAATCATCCGGAGTTACATACTTTGTGATCCAGCGGTTCAGGAATCTCTCTGCCTCTTCACGCGACATAAAGCTGCCGATCTTATCGCGCATCATCGCCTTCAGATAATGAGCGAAGCGCGAAACCGCCATGATGTAAGGCAGCTGCGTAGACAGGCGGGCATTCGCGTTCGCCGAATCGGTGTCGTACGTCTTTGCCTTCTGGCAGGTTTGCACGCTGAAGAAAGCGGCGTAGTCGGTGCCCTTGCAGTGAACCAGCGGTACAAAGCCGAGGTCCGCGAGTTCCTTTTCACGCCGATCGGTGATCGGTACCTCGGTGGGGCACTTCAGCGCGATGTCACCCTCGTCGGTAGCGAAATTATGAGTCGGCAGACCCTCCACCAACCCGCCACCCTCGACACCCCGCATGGCCACACACATGCCATATAGGGAGTAAGACTGCGTCATCCTCGTGCCCAGCGAATAGGCGGCGTTCATCCACAAGTACTTCGAGTGGTCGGTGCCGTCCACCTGCTCTTCATACTTGAATTCGTCGATGGGCTTGGTCTCTTCACCGTACGGAAGACGCGCCAATGTCCGTGGCAGCGTAAGCGCAACATAGCGGGAATCTTCGCTCTGCCGGAACGACTTCCACTTGGCGTACTCGGTGCTGTCGAAGATCTTTGCCAGGTCGCGAGGCTGATCGAGCTGGGTATAGCTCTCGAGGTTCAGCAAGTCTGACGAGGCAGCACTGACGAACGGTGCATGCGCCTGCGCCGCAATGTGAGAAATGCCTTCGAGTAAGGCCATGTCTTCGGGGTGTTTGCCGAATTCGTAATCGCCTACCAGCGCGCCAAAGGGGGCTCCGCCGAAGACGCCGTATTCTTCCTCGTAGATTTTCTTGAACAGGGCGCTCTGGTCGAACTCCGGCGCTTTCTCGATGTCGCGCAGCAGTTCCTTTTTCGTAGCGTTGAAGACACGGATCTTCAGTCCCACGCCGGTCTCGGTGTTATCCATCATGTACTTTAGCCCGCGCCACGAGCCTTCCAGCTTTTGGAACTGGGCGTTGTGCATGATCTCGTTCAACTGCAGCGAAAGCAGGTGATCGAGTTGCGCGATGCGCGCATTGATCATCATCTCCGCGTCTTTGGCGACGGTCATGGAGCCATCGAGTACCTGGGCCACAAATTCCTTCACCAGGTCTTTGCCGCGTTCGCGAGACGCAACCTCTTTGCCGAACCGTCCCTGCTCTACGATCTGATCGAGCAGACTGGATTCCTCGGTTGCAGCCGCGGGCGCCGATCCCTTTTGAGCGGCAGCTTCAGCCATTGGAGCCTCCGTCTTTTGCGCCGATTTCGCCTTTTAGCTTTTCGAGCTTCTCGGTATTGCCCACTGCTTCGAGAAGCAATTCCTCGAGCTTGTCATTGCCTTGGAGCGAACTGCGAAGGTTCGCCAGTCTGCTCCGCAGATCGAGCATTTCCTTCAGCGGCTTGACTTGCTTGGCTACATTGCCCGGCTCGAAGTCTTCGAACTTGCGGAACTTCAGGTCCACCTTCAATTTGGGTGCGTCGGGGTCGTCGCTCAATTTGTTTTCCACGGCGAAGGAAAGGTGCGGCTTCATTCCCTCGAGCACGGTGTCGAAATTATCCGGATTGACCTCAACGAACTTGCGATCCTTCAATTTCGGCAGCGGCTGTTCGGGGTTGCCGGTGAAATCACCCAGTACCCCGACTACGAAAGGGAGTTCCTTGATCTCGATGGCGCCGCCCACTTCTACGTCATATGTGATTTGCACGCGGGGAGGGCGCACCCGGTCCAGCTTGTGCTGCGCGCTTTGTCTAGCCATAGTTGCTTCCTTCTGCGGATAGGGATGTTGGGTGTTTAAACGTTGCAGCGAATCTTACACGAAAAGGGGGATCCGGGGCGGGCCGGTAAAACGCTATGCATCTCTTCAGTTGTTTATTAGTGGCGCTAATGTTGATACCACGCGGTCAGAGACGGGTCAATTAAAAAACACGCCCCATACATGCCGCTTCGTTAGGCGGGCTCGGTCCAATGTTAAGGTTTATAGCGCATGCTACGAACCCTCTCCGCTGACGCTTCCCTCCGGCTTCGTTCCTGGTTCGACGAGGCAGGTTACACCGAGGTAAACCTGCTCAGGTACCTTGGTGCGGCCGAGTTACCATCCCGCCATTTGCGCAACGCACCGCGGCTACTCGATCGCACCCGCGAAGTCACGCTGTTGAACACCTTGCTGCGCTGGTTTTGGCTGGGGCTACCGCAGTCAGACGACGAATATACCCGTGCGGTTCCCGAGGCGCTGCTTAGGTTACTGCTGGACTCAGGTTTGTTGAAGCAGGAAGGAGAAGTGCTGACGCCGTCGGCCATGTTGTTGCCGGTGGAAAGCTTTCTCGTAGCGTCAGATCATCCTGCATCGATCGAGGCCGGCGATGCCGAGATGGTTCTGTGGCCAAACCCGACCAGCAAATTCCTGTCCAGGTTCGCCGTCCGGCGGCACTCCCGAGCCACTCTTGATTTGGGAACGGGTAGCGGCATTCTCAGTTTGGGGGCTTCCGGCCACAGCGACCGGGTGATTGCTACGGACCTGAATCCTCGCGTGCCGTCGTTCGTTTCGTTCAACGCTCGCTTGAATGGGATAGAAAACATCGAGCTGCGAATGGGCGACGGATTTGCACCGGTTGCGGGGCTCACCTTCGATCTCATCCTTTCCAATCCGCCGTTCTTCATCACCCCCAAGAGCGACTACCTGTTTTGCGACAACCAGATGGAGTTGGACCAACTCTGCCGGCTCCTGGTGCAACAGGGGCCCGCCCATCTCAATGAAGGCGGATACATGCAAATGCTGTGCGAGTGGGCACAAGTCGGGGACCAACCCTGGGAGGAGCGAATCGCCGAATGGCTCCATGGCTCCGGTTGCGACGCCTGGGTGATGAAAGGGCTGACCCAATATCCCGAGGAATACGCTCAGCACCGCATTCGCGAAACCACCCAGGACACCGGCCGTGACCAGGAGCTGTACGAGGGTTACATGGACTACTACCGGAGTCGCCATGTGCAAGCTATCCACGACGGTCTGATCGTTATGCGACGGCGAGCGGGGAAGAATTGGGTGCGCATCGAAGAGGTGCCTAAGACACCCACCGGCAACCTGGGGGATCTTATTCTCTCCACCTTCGCGGCGCATGATCTATTGCTCGAAATGGAGAGCGACGACAAGCTGCTTGCCATTAAGCCGAGGCTCGCCCCTCACGTCAGGCTGGAGCAGGTTTGCAACCAGTCCGGTAATAGCTGGCACGCAGAGTCGCTCACGCTGCGGCTCACCAGCGGTTTTCCCTTTCACTGGAAAGTGCAACCGCTGGTGGCGGAATTCTTAGCGACCTGCGATGGTACGCGCACCGCCGATGAGGCCGTGGAAGCACTCGCCATCGCGGCGAACGCGCCCGTCGACACGGTGAGACGCGAATGCCTGGCCATGATGCGCAAACTCATCGAGCGTGGGTTTGTGGTCGTCGCCCCTGACTGACCTGGATATGAAAAGATGGCTATGAAGAAAACTGTTGCGGAAGGAGCGGAGCATGGCGAAGGTCACAGGCAACATCCGGATTAACGCGAATCCCGGGTCGACAGATACCGCGGGCCATTTCGAAGTCATGTTCGTTCCCTATGCTGGGCGGTTCAACACCAAGGCGGTGAAGGTTAGCAATCTCGATGACCTGGTTACCTTGCTCATGAACCTGAAGATCAGCGAAGATGAAGCCACGCGCTGGGCCGGGAAAGCACGCACACAGGGTGTGGTCCTGATCTCAGGGGTAGAGCGGACGGAATCGCAACTGCAGGAAAACGGTCTGCTGGGCTGAGTCCGCTCGAGAACCGATTTGAACCTAGCTGAACTTAGCCCTGGACTTGAGTTCTTGGTTAATCAAAAAGCTCTTCTTTGGCTTCCTCGGGGCATTTACCTACCTTCGTGCTCACCTGGGGTTACGTCACGGGAATTGGATCAACCTCCACTAGGAGGATCCCAGGTCTCAAAATCGAGACCCGGGGCACCCTTCTTCTTTCCATTAGAACCTTGCCGGGAAGCCGTCCCTTCGGGACTAGAGCCGGACTCGAGGTGAGTTCTGACAGGCCCTCCAAAGTCTGCGCGGGAACCGTCTAGCGTGTTTTAAGCAGGAAGACGACCAGGACAATCAGAACTACGAGCAAAAACGCATTCAAAACCAACAGCATCGGCATCATCTGCTGAAGTTTGCTCTGAGGCGGATTCGCGCTCGCTGCGACCTTCGGTGCTGGGATTGGAGGAGACTGAAGCGGCGGAACTACGACTGCTGGAACGGCCGGTGCGGCGAATGCAGGGGTAGATGGTGGGGCAAACGACGGGGCAGCCGGTATCGGAGTGACGGGAAAGACTACTGGCGCCGGCGCCGCAACCTTTTCCGCTGGACCGCCCTGCGCAGGCGGAGCTGCCGCCGGGCCACGCGACATGATACGGGTAAATTCCCCTGGCTCCGAAACCCCCGCCATATCAGGCCCAGTTGCAGCAGGCGGTGAAGAAACTGCGGACGATTGCAGATTCTCCTCGGTTAACCTTTGGATCAACATGGTAATGCTTCCGGGCGCGTTCGCAGTCGGCACCGCCGGCTGCGGGGCCGGTTCCCCGAAGCGATTGGCCGGGAGTTCGTTCTCTGGCGAGAGTGCTCGAAACAACTGGGTAACCCCGGCTGACTCCATCGCGTCCTTGCTCGGGGGTGAATCCAGGCTGGAGGACCACGCCGCCTCTGTCCCGTTGCTTAAAGGGGGCAACGGCCGAACCGGCGCCGCCGGCGCGGGAGCAGGACTCTGAAAAAGCTGGGTAAAGCTGCCTTCCGCCGACGCGGAGTCCGAGACGCCGGGCGTGGAAAAGCCCTTGAGACGGGGCGGAGCAGGAGGCGCAAACGCAGCCGGGTCAGAAGCCGCGGGCATCGGCCGTACTGGCATCGACGCCGTCGCTCTGACAAACATACGTGTGAACTCACCGGGTTCCTGACGGGATATCTCCGGAGTGGGGCGGGCTTCCTGCGGCGCGCTTACCGCGGGAGAAGGAGCAAAATCCAGCTTGTGAAACATCTGGGTGAATTCGCCAGGTACAGGTCTGCCCTCGCCCAGGGGTGGTCTGGGGACCGAAGCGGGTACCGATGGCGCATTCAACGGCTGATCCCAAGGTCCGCCCAATCTTGCTGCGCCCAATCTTGGCCCGTCTGATTCAGCCCCGCCCTTGTCATCGGCGGCAAACCACTGTCCGGCCTTTTCCTGCTCGGGCTCAACGGGCTGGTCCGTTTGGGTCTGGAAGGCATTCAGGAACATACCCGTGGCAGACAGCGGATCGGGTTGGCCGGCGCCGGGTTTCTTAGGGTCTTCTGTCATCAGCGATGGGCCCCATTCATGGTCGGGAGTTCCTATGTGCGAAGGTTACACTTCCCCGGTTGACCCCGTAAAGATTACAAAGACTGCAGGCGATCACTTTGCTTACAACTAAAGAATGAGTGCCTTGCCCAGGAGCGGAAGTTTTTCTCATGCCGCCAGCCGGTTGAGGTATTCTCAGCGTGGTTCAGATTGAGTCCATTCTCGTTTACCGGACTGCGGACGTCGCAGTCCGGCCATTGCGCTATGCATCGGAACATAGTCGTTCGCCGGGGAAAGCTCGCATGAATGATCTCGCAGTGCGTACCTACAGCCTGGCCGCCTGCTACGAAAACTCCTTTACCACCATCCTGCGGCTAGGCTCACGGCAGCAGGCTATTCAGGAGTCGCAGGTATTTCGTAACAATATGAGGGCGGCCCTGAAGGCCGCGATGGAGCAGGCCAAGACCCTGGGATATAGCAGCGAGATGATCCAATTCTCGGTTTTTGCCCTGGTCGCGTTTCTGGACGAAAGCGTGCTGAAACTGCAAAGCCCCATCTTCGCGGATTGGTCGCAGCGGCCTCTGCAGGAAGAACTCTTCGGTCACCACCGCGCTGGCGAGGTCTTCTTTGAAAACCTCCGCGGTTTGCTCGCACGCCAGGACGCTCAGGACGTCGCCGATTGCCTCGAGGTCTATTGCTTGTGCCTTTTGCTCGGCTATCGCGGCCGGTATGCGCTGGGAAGAGGGGGCGAGATTGAAATCTACGTTCGCCAGATCCGGGATAAGGTCAGTCGCATTCGTGGCCAGGTGCTTCTTTTTCGCCCTGCGGCGCCGCCGGCTGAGGTTAGGCGGATTTCGAAAGTCGATCGCTGGAGCCGCGGTCTGGGTATTTTCGCGCTCTGCATGTTCCTGGCAATGTTGCTGGCGTTTGGCGCTTTCTGGTTCAATCTGGACGCGGGAATTTCCCCATTGGGTTGACGGCCACCGCCGGGAGGATTCTTGCTCGCCTATCTGCTCGCCCTCGTAGTGCTTCTTGTCGCCGGTCTCCTGGCCTATGCCGCGGGAACCTTTCTGCACTTGCACGGCACGCCACTGGTGGTGCTGGTGGTTCTCATTGTCCTGGCTGGACTTATTGCCGCGGTGGCGATCCTGGTCATTCACTATCGCGCGCGGAAGCGTCAGGCGGCGAACGGCGAATTGCCCGGCGGCGGTTCTGATTCTGAAATCGACGTTTTACTGAACGACGCGAATCGCAAGTTGCGCCATGCGAAGCAGCAAGGCGGTAAGGCGCTCGACGAGCTTCCCTTGCTTTATCTGCTTGGTGAGGCCGGCTCCGCAAAAACCAGCCTGGTCATCCGCTCCGGGTTGGACCCTGAGCTGATAGCCGGAAGTGCGCCGCGAGAGGGCGATGTTTCACCCACCCCCGTTCTGAATCTCTGGTTCACTCGCCAGGCAGCCATCCTCGAAGCCGGGGAGACGGTACGGCAGACCCCTGGCGCCCTGCAGCGGATGATTGTGCGCAGCCGTCCCAAGGCTTACCGATCTAGCCTTGGGTCGGGTGCGCCGGCTCGGGCTGCCGTGGTTTGTGTAAGCGTGGAGCAGTTTTTGACGGCCGACGCCGCTACGTCGTCCGTGGCCTCCGCCCGCACCATCGGCGCGCAGTTGCGGGAGATCAGCCGATTGCTCGGCGCGGCCGTGCCTGTCTACGTGATCTTCACCAAACTCGACCGCGTCCCTCATTTCGCGGAGTACGTCCGCAACCTCTCGAACGATGAGGTACGGCAGGTCCTGGGCAACGTTCTGCCCGCGAACCAGGCATCGGCGGGAGTCTATGCCGATAAGATGTCGCGGGACCTGGCGGGCGCGCTCGATCTGCTTACCTATTCTCTGGGTGAGTTCCGCGTGGAGGTGTTGAGCCGGGAAACCGAGCCGGTCAATGGGCCCGGCGCCTACGAATTTCCCCGGGAGTTTGGCAAGCTGCGCAGGAACCTCAACCAATACCTGGTGGAGCTATGCAAGCCCAGCCAGCTGAGTGCCAACCCGTACCTGCGAGGATTTTTCTTCACCGGCTTGCGCGCGCAGATATTGGAGCAGCGGGCAGCGGCGCCGGCCGCGCCGGTTTTGAACCCCGCCGCGGAAATGGGCGCGACCAGGATGTTCTCCGCGCAGGAATTTCAGGCGTCGCATCGCCCGCCAGCTCAGCACATGGCGGCCACCCGCGCGCCGCAATGGACTTTTCTTCCCCGCCTCTTTCCGGAAATGATTCTGGGCGACCGGAGTGCTCTGCTAGCGACGCAACAGACTGCTCCCGCGCGCCTGTTCCGCAGAATCCTCTTCGCCTCGCTGGCCTTCGCCTTTGCCGCTTACACGGGACTGCTGGTGGTCTCCTACCTGAACAATGCGGAGCTGGAAGGCAACATTCAGAGTGCTGCCCAGGCGTTGCCCACGGCCGCGACTTCCACGGCTACCGCACCTGGTCTGGCCGACTTGAAGGCGCTGGACCGGCTGCGCCAGAGCCTCCTTCAGTTGGAGGGCTACGCCCAGAACGGACCTCCCTGGAGCTACCGCTTTGGACTGTACCAGGGCGACAAATTGGCGGTGCCCGCGCGGCGAATCTACTTTGATCGATTTCGCGTGATGATGCTGAACCCGGCCCAGGCCAACATCGCGAGTTATCTGCGAGGTCTACCGGTTTCGCCGGCGCCGGGCGCTGACTACACCGCCGCTTACAACCCGCTCAAGGCGTACCTGATTACCACCAGCAATCCTGAAAAAAGCCAGGCGCAATTTCTCACCCCCGTCTTTTTGCAATATTGGATGGGATCCAATATCAGGGACCTGGCCCAACAAGCATTGGCTCGCCAGCAAATCGATTTCTATGCGGGAGAGCTCCTGCGTCAGAACCCGTATTCGATTGCTCCGGATGTGGCGGCGGTGGGGAAGGCCAGGACTTACCTCTCGAACTTCGGAGCCGTGCCGCGTATTTACCAGGACATGCTTGCACAGGCGGATAAGACCAGCCCGGGCGTCGATTTCAACCGCCTCTATCCCAATGCTGCCGGCTCTGTAGTCGAGTCGCACCTGGTCCGAGGGGCATTTACCCGGGCAGGTTTTGCGTTTATGCAGGGCGCCATGCAGCACCCGGAGCATTACTTCCAGGGGGAAACCTGGGTGCTTGGTGATCAAGCCGCGCGTTCGCTGGATACCGCCGGTGTAGCCAGGCAATTATCGGCGATGTACTCGGCTGACTTTCTGCGGGAGTGGCACGCCTTCCTGAATGACGGGCACTTTGTTGGGTGCGGGCCGATACACGACCTGCCGGATAAACTGAACGCACTCGCGAGCCCGGATTCGCCGCTGCTGGAGTTCTTCGGCACCGCCTCGTACAACACCGCGGTGAATGACCCGCAGATCAAGTCCATCTTCCAGCCGACACAGGCCCTGGTCGATCCGAACTCTACTGCTCGTTTTATCGGACCGGGTAACACTCCCTACGTGAACGCGCTGTTAGCTCTCTCGAGCGCGGTCACCCAGTTCAACCAGAACCCGCAGACCTCGGGAGACATGCTGGGTTCGGCGGTATCGACTGCCGGGATAGCCGTGCAGCAGACGGCGCAGCCTTTCAACATCGATCCCCAGATGCACACCGAGAAGACGGTGCTTGCCTTGTTGGAGGCGCCGATCCATTGTGCGGTTCCACCGCCGCCTCCTCCGCCTCCGGGTGCGCCTGGCGCCATGTGCGCACTCCTGGGCAGATTCCCCTTTCAACCTTTGTCCAAGGCGCAGGCCGGGCGAGATCTCACGCCTGCCGATCAGGCTCTTCTGGCGGACGTGAATGCCGTCTTTGCTCCGGGATCGGGAAGTCTCTGGACCTATTACAACGCCAGCCTCAAGCCGTGGCTGCCTCAGCAGGGGACGCAGTATGTTCTTGCTCCCAACGCAGCAGGGCACGTAGGTCCCGTCTTTGCGCAATTCTTCAATCGGGCGGCAGCGATCTCTTCCGCGCTTTATTCTTCCGGAGGCCCCAATCCGGCCTTCACATTCACGCTTCGCTCGATACCCAGCAAAGGAATCGAAAACGCGTCGCTTGTGGTCGATGGACAGAGACTCCCGGCCGGCGCGACTTCGCAAGTGTTTACCTGGAATGGCGCCACCGCACATCAGGCTTCGCTGGCTTACAACTCTGGTGAAGCTCTGCAATTTCAAGGTCTGTGGTCGCTGTTTCAGCTGGTTGCCACGGCCCAGGTAACGCGGGTTGGGGCAACGCTGCAGCTTGAGTTTCCCCTGGAGGTTTCCGGGCGGCAGCTCAGGCTGCCGGACGGGACTCCGGAAGTGGTTAGGTTTGAAATTTCGGGTCCTGGAGCGGCGGTGCTGGCGCCCATGGGATTGTACGGCGGCTCCTGCGTTAACCCGGTCACCAAGTAAAAGCGATCGTTGGGCTGCGCCCATCGTTTTCGGCCCATGTACGCTCGGGCGAACATGGGGCACCCGTCCCATTCCCTCCGGATTTTGTTAGGACGCAGAGGCTGGGCCCAGCGTGGCGCGCAACACGATGCAGGTGATGTTGTCCGCTCCGCCCCGCTGCTTGGCACACTCCACAAATTCCTTGCAGATCACCGGCAGATCTACCCCGGCTAACGCAATCGAGGCTATCTCCACCGCCGTCAAGTAACGGGTAAGACCGTCCGAGGCCAGCAGTAACATATCCTCCGGCTGCAGCGTGGCGCCGAAGAAGTCAGGGTGCACCGTATCCGCCATTCCAATGGCCCGGGTGATCACCGACCGCAGGGCGGAGTTCTCGGCCATCTCCTGTGTCAGCATCCCGTTTTGCAACTGTTCCTCAACCAGGGAGTGGTCCTGAGTAATCTGAAAACAGGCGCCGTCGCGGATCAAATAAGCGCGGCTGTCGCCTACATTGCCGATTACGGCGCGAGCGCCGTCGACACAAGCGCATACCAGCGTTGTACCCATATGGCTGAACTGTTCGTTGTTGGTGGAGAGGTCGCGCACCACGCGATTGGCCTCCTCGATGGAGTGCAGCAATCTGCTCTCGATCGGCGACTCCCGCTCCCGCGTTTGCTCTTCGAACGACTCGATGAACGTCCGTACCGCGGTGTTGCTCGCCACTTCGCCCGCCAGGGCGCCGCCCACGCCATCGCAGACGACGTAGAGATGCGGGTCAGTGTTATAGCCAAAACTGTCCTCATTATTTGCCCGCTTGCAACCGGTGTCGGTAGCCGCCGCAAACGTCAGGGCCAATGTGGCTATTTGAGTCATGGTGTGAAATGTACCGGCGGACCAAAATTAACAGGAAGCGGGCCCTTTTGGAAATCGACTCCCCCCGGAGAAATAGCGAGAGGGATATTGGCCTAAGGTATCTGGACCGTGACCTCGCCGGCATCGACGAAGGTAATCACGCCGGCCCACATACACATCAGCTGCGAGACGTTATCGAGTGAGGGAAAGTTTCCCAGCAAGACCGTGGGTGCACCCGCGACCCAGGGCGCCGGCGTTGCCGGAATGCAGGGCATGGGAGTCAGCACGCCAAGGGCAGCCGCCGTTGCCGCAGCTACTGTTGGGTTGGCGATCGACATGCACATCCCGAAAGGCATGATATTGACCATCGGAATATGATCCATGATGTTCGCGTCCGGCACCTGGTTGGTCATGACCCTGTTGGTGGGCAGCACGACCAGCGAGCTGGGCGCCACTCCGAAGCTGCATTGCATCATCGCTCCCATACAGACTTGTAGAGGCATGATCAGGCTCCTTCATCGACGGCGTTGCAATGTTCCTTCGAGTCTACGCCGGATTTTCGGCCAGCAGAAGGCCACCTGACCGGGGGAGAGAGCTGGCAGTATCATCGATCGATGACGTTTGAAAGCGGCCAGGTAGTCGGGGAATACAAGATTGAGCGCGTGCTGGGCCGTGGCGGCCTGGGCGCGGTTTACCAAGCGGTTCATCTGATCTCGCAACGCGCGGAAGCCATGAAGGTGATGTTGCCGGAACAGACCGGCACGCCGGATATGAAGGAGCGTTTTCGGCGCGAGATCCAGCTACTCGCCAGCCTCAATCATCCCAACATTGCGGGACTGCACAACGCCTTCTACTTCGAGGACCAGCTCATCATGATCATGGAACTGGTGGAAGGGGAAGACCTGCGAACGCGCAGCCGGAACGCGCGCATCCCGCTGCCCGAGCTGATGAATTTCGCCATGCAGGTACTGGCTGCGCTCGACTATGCCCATGCCCGGGGCGTGGTGCACCGCGACATCAAGCCCGCCAATATCATGGTGTCTCCTGCCGGACTGGTGAAGGTGCTGGATTTTGGCATCGCCATTTCTGAGGGGTCAGTGGAACTCACCAAGGCAGGCTCTCTGATCGGTTCTCCGTTGCACATGTCGCCGGAACAAATCCGTGGCGAAAAGGCCACCCAGCAGTCGGACATCTACTCCCTTGGCGTAACCCTGTACGAACTCATCGCCGGCCGTCCGCCACTGAACGGCGGCACCACCTATGAGCTCATGATGGCTCATCTCAACCGGACGCCTACCCCGCTCGGTCAGTTGCGTCCCGACATCCCGGCAAAGCTATCGGACATCATCGCCAAAGCCCTGGAAAAGGAACCGGCAAAACGATTTGCCACCGCCGCGGAGCTTCTGGATGCGATCCGTTCTCTCAGCATGCCGGATCTTGCCGGGACGACAACCGCTCTTAGCCCTACGCGCCCCCTGCAGGAAGTGACCACGGACCGGTCGAATCAGCCCATCACGGGACCTCTTCCTCCGCCTGTCGATCAGCTGGTGCGACACCTGGCGTCCTTCATCGGGCCGATCGCCAAGGTTGTCGTGACGCGGCTCACGAGGCAGCACACCGATCTCGACCGCCTGTACCTGGAAGCGTCCAAGCAAATTGAAAAAGAAGCGGACCGGAAGAAATTCCTGGCCACGCGTCCACGCGCCTGACTCATCTTCATCCATTCAGCAGATCGATCGCCTTCTTCAGGCTGGTGTGCATGCGGTGGAAAGATCGCGTTACCTGTGCGACCTCGTCATTGCCGCTCACCGGGAGCTGCTCCAGGTCCATCTCACCCTGGCTGATTCGGTCGGCGTAGTGAGAGATCCTGCCCAGCCGCCGGATGACGATGAAATACAACCCGATATCGATCAGAAGAATGGCCGCCAGGAAAATCACCGAAAGATTGATCAGCAGCCGAGTCAGTCCCTGCTGTGCCAGCTTGATCGGGACTGAGGTAGGAATCGAAATGACCTGGGCTCCAATGACCTCGTCCAGGTTCCAGCCGAATCCGTTCTGGCTGCCGTAATGCTTGATGAGCGCTTTGGGGGCGGCTCCTGGCGTGCTATGACATTGCAGGCATCCGCTTTCCACGCGAATTGGGTGAGCCAGCGCCAGAGTGGGACCGGTCGCTCCCTCCCGCAGCCGCACCAACTCGGTTTCTTTGGGGGAATTGCGGAAGTAGTTGATCATATCCGCCTCCCAATCCGTCGCGCGATCACGCAGGTTGGTTGGGTTCAGCGCTGCTTCCTTGTAGGTGTAGTCCGGATAGGTCTGGCGAATCTGGTCGAACGTCGTGGTCGATGCAAAGAAAGGAATCGCCTGCGGCAGGAAGGTGGTTGTGTGCTCTGTCGTCTTCTCGATGATGGGCGTGATGTAGTGTTCTGTGTAGTTGCGGGTAGCTGACGCGCTGGCTGCCATCAAACCGGCCTGGCGAAGCACTTCGGCCTGCGCCTGTTCCTGGAGAAAGCTTCGCGCCTGGTAGGCAATCAGGAAAAGTCCCAAGCCAAAAACCACAATCAACAGGAGGTTGAACTTTACCAGCAGCTTCAAATCGAATACTCCTTCGCGAACCTTGGACTACCGCAGGAAATCACACCGGAATTGGCCCTCATGTTTATAGCGCAGAACTGCGTTATCATCCACTTGCAAAACGCCGCGGGTAAAAGGAGAGGCCATCCCGTGAGACTAACCCTCAAAAGCGTTGTTTTATTCCTGATGGCGTATGTTGCCATGGTCCCCGCCGTCGTGGGACAGATGGCAAGCGCTATTCCTCCGCACGGCAAGCTTGTCCGCCTGTTTAACGGCAAGGACCTTACCGGCTTCGATATACTCCTTCAATCGAAAGGGTTGAATCACGATACTGAGAGAATCTTCCGGGTTGAAAAGGGTATCATCCACGTGTCCGGCAATGACTTCGGCGGTATCGTGACGCAGAAGGAATACGAGAACTACTACCTGCGTGCCCAGTTCAAGTGGGGAGAAAAAACCTGGCAGGACCGTGTGGGCAAAGCTCGCGATTGCGGAATTCTCTACAACATTGACGGTCCCGTGCTGGCTCCGCCTAAAGGTGTCTGGCCTCGCTCCTTCGAGTTCCAAATTATTGAAGGCGGTACCGGTGATATCTGGCTGGTGAAGGGCGCCAGCCTCAAGGTGAAGGGGCAGCTCATTACCAGCGAAGCAGAAGAAGGCTCGCACCAGTATGTGAAGTCACGCCGCTTCGGCTCAGGACCATGGGAGAACGTAACCGGCTACCGTGATCCAGTGAACGATGTAGAAAAACCGCACGGAGAATGGAACCAGCTGGAATTGGTGGTCGACCATGATCACGTGAAATATTTTGTGAACGGCAAGCTGGTGAACGAGGCCACCGACCTTAACGCGACCAAAGGGAAGATTCTCTTTCAAACCGAGGGCGCCGAGACCTTCTATCGCAATCTGGAGCTTGCTCCGCTCAAGTAGGGTGACCACGTCGAATTTGATTGGACACATTTTCACGTCGCGTGACCATCTCGAATCGCACGCAGCGCTCGTGTCCTTGTACAAACACTTTCTCAAGGACGGTTGAAATGGGACAGAAGGAAAAAGATCGGAAGGCATCAGAAATAACGAGTACCGGGTTTTCCCCCGACCGGAGAGAGTTTGTCAAACTGGCTGTTGGAGGCGCCCTGAGCGCCGCGGGTGTTTTCGCAACGCCGCGAACCGCATCCGCGACCGTGCATCCCATTGCGCCTGGCATCAAGTTGTGTGCGCAGGCTCCAGCCAAACCCACGGACGATGATCTGCTTTTTCTCAACCAGATGGGCGCTGAGCACGTCAGCGTGGGTTCGACTCCCGATCTGAGAACCGCGGAAGGCTTTCTGCAAATCAAGAAGCGGTATGCGGATGCCGGCATTACCGTCTGGAATATTGGCAACACCAGTGTGCATAACATGCCAGAGGTCACGCTCAATCTTCCTGGACGCGACGAGAAGATTGAAGAGTACAAGCAGTACATCCGCAACCTGGGCAAGGCGGGCATCTACTACACCACCTATGCGCATATGGGCAACGGCATCTGGAGCAGTGGCCGGGCGACCATTCGCGGAGCTTCCGCCAGGGAGTTCGATATGGCGAGCCCCAACAAGGTTGGCGTATGGGACGGTAAGAAGTTTTACGAGCCTCTCTCCCACGGCCGCGAGTTTACGAAAGATGAGATCTGGGAGAACTACACCTATTTCATCAAGCAGGTCGCCCCGGTTGCTGAAGAGAACAGTGTCCGCATTGGCATCCACCCGGACGATCCACCAGTACCGGTACTGGCTGGTGTGCCGCGCTGCATCTTCGCGAATTTCGAAGGCTACAAGCGGGCGATGGAAATCGCCAACAGCCCCAACGTTGGCATCTGCTTGTGCTGCGGCTGCTGGAACGAAGGCGGTCGCGAGCTCATGCACAAAGACCCCGCGGAGATGATCCGCTACTTCGGCCCGGAGAAGATCTGGAAGATCCACTTCCGCAATGTGAGTGCGCCGCTGCCGCACTTCGTGGAAACCTTCATGGACAATGGTTATTACGATATGTCCAAGATCATGACCGCCCTGGTGGAGGTCAAGTTTGACGGCATCGTCATTCTCGATCACACGCCAACTGTTGTGGGTGGCAATTTTGCTGAACAAGCCTACGGTTTCGCCTATATGAAGGCCCTGAAGAATCGGGCCCAGGCGGAAGCCAAAGCATAATGCAGCATCTGCTGAATCGAGGGGATCAACGCGGAAACCCCTCTCCCTCTTGCACCCTTGGGGGTATAGGCCGGAAACTTACCACGGGAGGAGCGCGTCCATTTCACAAGGCTGTCGTAGACAAGTCCCGGATCCCCCGTGCAAATGAAGAAAACAAAGTACTTGCTAGTTTTCATCGCGGTCCTGGCGGCCGCCCTCCTGCTTCCGGCGGTGGTCCTTGCGCAAAGACCGGCCGGCGCTCTGCAGGGCAGGGTCTTGGATCCTAGCGGGGCAGTGATCCCCCAGGCACAGGTCACGGTGACTTCGGCTTCCGGAACGACCGTCACCGCAGTGTCCGATGGCACCGGTTCTTACCAGGTGCGAGGGCTGGCTCCAGGAGACTACACAGTCAATGCCACCACGGCGGGGTTCGCGCCGTTCTCCTCCACTGTGACGCTGGCAGCCGGGCAAAGCAAAACACTAAATATCGCCCTACAGATCGAGATCGAGAAGCAGCAGGTACAGGTGGAGGCTGAAGCGAATACGGTCGATACCAGTCCCGATGCCAATGCCAATGCCGTCGTGCTCAAAGGCAAAGACCTGGATGCGCTTTCTGATGATCCCGACGAACTGGAGAATCAACTGCAGGCCCTTGCAGGCCCGGCTGCCGGTCCGAATGGTGGGGAGGTTTACATCGACGGCTTTACCGGCGGCCAGATGCCGCCCAAGTCCTCGATCCGCGAGATACGCGTCAATCAGAATCCCTTCTCCGCGGAATTCGATCGTCTCGGCTATGGGCGCATAGAAATACTCACCAAGCCGGGCACCGATAAATTGCACGGCCAGATCGAAGCGCGCGGCAACGATTCCGCCTTTAACTCTCGCAATCCGATCCTGCAAACCGCGGAGCCGCCCTATTACTCATACAATTTGCAGGGCAGTGTAGGCGGCCCAATCAACAAGAACGCGTCCTATTTTGTCAGCTTCTTCGGCCGCAACACGCAAAACATAAGCGTCATCGATGCCATTGACCCAGCCAGCGTCACCCCGGCCAATCCGAAGGGCACGCCCCTGAATGAAGCGTACCCCAACCCCAGTTCGCGCATCGATGTTAGCCCGCGGCTCGATCTGCAGCTGGGGCAAGCCAATACTCTGACCCTTCGTTATGAGTTCTTCCGCGGAGTCACTACCAACGGTGGCGTCGGCCAGTTGGCTCTGCCCACCCAGGCCACCAACACCGAGAGCATGGAGCACACGTTTCAGGTAAGTGACAGCCTGGTGCTGAGCAAGAAAATCGTCGACGACATTCGGTTCCAATATCGCCGCTTTCGCTATCAGAACATTGCTCAGAACGACACGCCCACGGTCAGCGTGCAGGGCTCTTTTCTGGCCGGGGGTAACAACGGCGGTGTGGTGCGCGACAACCAGGATATCTTCGAGCTGCAGAACTATTTTGCGGCCGCCGAAGGGAATCACTCCTTGAGCTTCGGCGCGCGTCTGCGGGCCTATCGCGATGCGGACTATACCAACGGGGGTACGAACGGTAAGTATAACTTCGCGACGCTGGATAAGTATCTGGAAAACCAACCGCGGAATTACCAGGTGACTGAGATTCATCAGTACACAGCCCGCGCGATTCTGTTCGACGCCGCGCTTTTTTATCAGGACGATTGGAAGGTAAACCAGCGCTTTACTTTCAGCTACGGGCTGCGTTGGGAAACGCAAAACCGTATCCACGACAAGAGCGATTGGGCGCCTCGCCTGTCACTCGCTTATGCCCTCGGCCATGGGGATGGTAAGCAGCCGCCCAAGACCGTTCTGCGTGCGGGGTACGGCTGGTTTTACCAGCGGTTTACGGTGCCTAACAGCTTCGGCTCCAACGCCGGTACACCGTATGTGATCCAGGCCATTCATCAGAATGGAATCAATCAGACTGTTACCACCATCACCAATCCGACTTACCCCGTGGGTCCTGTCGCGGTAGCAAACTCGAACAGCGCGCAGACTCTCTACACCATTGATCCACATTTTCATGCCGCTACGGACCTACAGGCGGCCGTGGGTGTTGATCGCCAGTTGGCCAAGAGGATCACTGCAAACGTAACTTACCTCTACGGGCGCGGAGTCCACCAATATTTGACCAACAATATTGGAGCTCCCGACTTTGCCACTGCGGATCTCGGCATCTATCCCGACGAACAACCACCTCCCCCGGAGGAGAACAATCTGCAATACCAATCCGGAGGTGTGTACCGGCAAAATCAAATCATTGTTTCCGGCAGGGCGAATTACCCGCATTTTAGCTTCTTCACTTTCTATAGCTATAATGTCGCCAAAGCGGATACCAATGGTGTCACCTACACTCCGTCTGTAGCCCAGAACCCCGGTCTCGACTACGGTCGATCGAGTTTCGATGTTCACGACCGCTTCGTGATCCTGGGAAACTTCGCCGTTCCTTATGGTTTCTCGTTAACACCCTTTTTCGCCTTTAACTCGGGCGCGCCTTTTGATGTAACTGCCGGCAGTGATCTGACCAGTAACAACCAGTTCAATGCCCGGCCTACGTTTTCCGCCGCGTCAAACTGTGTTGCATCTGCGGGATCCCCCACTTCCCAATATGTGTCGACGCGGTACGGATGCCTCAACACCGATCCTTTCGGAACAAACGAAAAGATCATCCCCTACGGCATTGGCACCGGTCCTTCGAATGCCAGCTTGAACCTGCGCGTAAGCAAAGTGATTGGGATCGGGCCCAAGGTCGAAAGCGGCCGCGCTGCAAGGGCGGGTGGCGGCGGTGGCGGCGGCGGAGGAGGTCGTGGTGGGGGTGGAGGCATTGGCCCCGGTGGTCTGAGCGGCAGCCGTGGAGGTCCCGGGCGTCTGGATCAGACCACGCAGCGCAGGTATAACCTGACCCTCACTGCGTACGCGACGAATCTGCTCAACCATCAGAACCTGAGTTCACCGAACGGGGTCCTTACGGCGCCGTCCTTCGGCAAGTCGCTGTCGTTGGCAGGCGGTGGCTTCTTCGGGCCCTCAACAGCCGGCAACCGCAGCATCTTTCTCCAGGCAGTCTTCAACTTTTAGCAAACGCCACCTTACTTCAAGTGGATCGTAATGCCGGAAGAAATCCGCAGCAGATTCTGGTCATTGCCCGCAAGGTTAGGCAGCCTGGTGTATCCGTAATCCGCCTGAATCGCGCGGAAGGAAAGATGTCTCCTGTACTTCACATCCAACCCAATCCCGACCAGTACGGCCACCGAACTGGCGCTCGGCTGAATGAAACCCGTGGACTTGTTCGGAAAGGCTCCGTCAAACCCATGGGCAAAACCGACCAACCCCTGCGCAAACGGCTTAATGCGGTGGTAGGTATCCCATCCATCTGTCCGCTGGTGTCCCATCCTGAAATTAATGCGCATGCCCCCGGTCACCATGAGCATGGAAAATGGTTCACCTGTGTTGCGGATGTTGCCGGCATGGGTCGCGGTTACATCGACCACCGTGGTGTACGCACGAAAAGTGCGAAAGTTTCCCTCTGCGCTCACGCCATTCATGAAGAAGCAACCGCATGAGCCCGGTGGTGCGTTGACCTCGGTCGGACTATAGGCGAACGAGACCTCCGCGCGCGGCAAGGAGAAGTCTCTTCCTCCCGGCGTCACCTGGCCGTGGAGGCTCGATGCGCTGAGCCCCAGCATCGTTCCCACAAACAGTAAGGCTAAAGATCTATACATACCTTCTCCCGCACCGCGCGGCGCACCCTGTTTAGTAGATCGCAAGGGGCACCGTGGTTGAACGCTCGAGTGTTCCTTCAGTGGCGGTCACTGTGATGGTGTAGGGAACTTTTCGTTCCGCGAAAAGGCCCGCACCGGAGCATCCGCTCAGCCCAGCGACCGCCGTCAGGCTCAGTGCTGCCAACAGCGCCACTCCCAGAATCGGGGGAAGCTTCCTCAACCGCCTACGCACGCTGCGTACTCCGATGAGAGGAAGCAGAAGTCCCAGGGCCAGCGGCGCGCGGTTGAAAGGAGAGGTTGGTGGTGTGCTCAACGCGGTCTTTGCAGTCATCACCGTCATGGTGATTTTCTGTATTTTGCCGCCGGCTTGCACGGTCGGAGGATTGAAGGTGGCGGTCGCTCCCGCGGGCAGTCCGCTGGCCGCAAAGTTCACGTTGTACAGGAAGGTGGTTGCCACTTGCGGCTCAACCTGGATGGTATAGACCACGGTGGTGCCGGGCAGAATGTTGGTGTTGTTATTGCCCACTCGCAGGATGCGCAACTCGTCAATCTGAACCGGTACTGACTTTGCGGTGCTGGCGAGGTAGTCGGGATCTCCGCTATAACTTGCGATGATGACGTGATGCCCGGGCCCAATCGCAGTGGTGGTGAACACCGCCTGTCCGTTCGCGCCCATGGGCGCGGTGCCGAGAGTCGCATTGACGCTTTCATCAAAGAAGGTAACGGTCCCGGTCGGGATCGCTGACGGCGGTACCGGGGAGATCGGCGTTAACTGCGTCGTAAACGTAACCGGCATGGTCAACATCTGCTCTATGGGATTAGCCGTTAGCGTCAAGGTGGTCGGTACCGTCACCCCCTGCAATGGGACGGTCGTGGAAGTGCTGGTGGCGAATTGACTGTTTCCCAGGTAAACCGCGTCCACATAATGGGTGCCGGTGCCAGGGATGGTGACATTTGCCAGGGTAGCCGTTTCGGTTTGCGTGAATATGTTCAGCAGGATAGTGGTGGTGCCGTCGGCCAATTCGGGGATCGCTACGTCGGTCGTCCCGTCTCCATTGAAGTCTGCGGTCACCAGATCGTTAGGGGACTGGCCCAGCTGGATCGGTGTTCCCAGTGGCGCAAAGGTGCCGTTTCCATTGCCCAGCAGAATGCTCAGGGTCTGGGTCCCGAAATGTTCGATTTGACCATAGTTATTGACTGCCAGGTCGGTCTTTCCGTCCTGGTTGAAGTCTGCCGCAGCCAAGGCTAACGGGTCCACTCCAACGGTGATCGGCGATCCCGGTGCATTTGCAAACGTGCCATCTCCATTGCCCAGGAGGACCACGACGTTGCCGAACGTGCTGTTGAACGGAGTAAAGTTTGAGACCGCAAGGTCGACTTTGCCGTCTCCGTTGAAATCCGCAGAGATGATCGAGCCGGGGTTGTAGTTGAAGTTAGGGATCGGTGAGCCGCTGGCCTCTGTGAAGGTGCCGTCTCCGTTGCCGAGCATGATGGTCACGGTATTGCCGGCTTCGTTGGAGTCCGCTATATCGGCAGTGCCGTTCCCGTCGAAGTCTGCGACTGCTACGAAAAACGGGAACGATCCCACGGCGAGCGGTGAGCCGCCGGCAGCGGCGAAGGTTCCATCTCCATTGCCCAACAGAATACTGATGGTATCGTCCTTGGCATTGGCCACGGCCAGATCCTGAATGCCATCCCCGTTGAAATCTCCGGTCTTCACAGACTGGGGAAAGGCGCCGACCGTGATCGGTGAGCCGTTGGCAGGAGAGAACGTGCCATCTCCATGGCCCAGCAGAATGATCACTTGGTTGTCGTAGCCACTGGTGGCTACCAGGTCAGCATTGCCATCATGGTTAAAATCTCCCGCCGTGACGGCGCAATTCGAAGCCTCGTTGAGGCTTACACAAGGCGTGGCGCCCACTTGAAAAATTTTGGCGCCCTGGGTAAATGTGCCATCTCCCTTGCCCAGGAAGATCGCAATCGCATTTTCTTCAGAGTTCATGACCGCCAGGTCAAATATTCCATCACCGTTGAAGTCTGCTGAGGCGTCTGCGGCTGGTTGGTTACCGGTAACGAACGGAGAGCCTGTTGCCGGCGTGAAGTTCTCCGCATAGGTTGGCGCGCCTAGGGGGGCGGTTCCGAGAACGAAATTGCCATTGCTGGTGTCTTGAAATGACACGGTGCCTGCCATCACCGGCGGATGATTTGCATAACCCACGACCGTGGCCGTCAGATCGTACCCGCTAGGGTTACCTGTCGCCGCAATGGCCGTAGTGGTCGGATAGAGCCCGGTCACCGTCAAAGTCTGAATGCTGGAACTGCTGGCTGCCGCTGCAGACGTCCCGGTAAATACCGCAGTGTATTTATGGGTGCCGATGCCGGGAATGTATTTGAACTTTGCGGTACCCGCGCTCAACTGGGCGATTCCTACGACGGCCGCATCCTCACAGCGCGGTGCCGAGGCATCGCAAAACGTCACCGACCCGGTAGCTACCGGCGCCCCGCCCGCGACCACCGATGCAGTCAAAGTCACAGCCGTTGGCGAAGCAACGGATGAGGAAGAAAGAGCCAGTGTGGTTGCAGATGGTACTGCGGCTGCGTGGGCAGCGTTGGGCAAGGTCACTGCCATCAGGGCGGACAGGAGCAGCCTGGTGTTTCGACCGCGCCGGGGGCGCACACAGGCAGAAACGTGACGCAAATTCCACATACAAGAGTCCTCGGTTCGCACTTGCATATACTTGTCAGCACTCACGGAACGCGAAATGCCAACGGGCGCGGATTCCGATCCAAAACAGTTGCTGACCTATAGTCCGAACTTCAGCTTTCGAAGTTCTCTGCTACTGGCGAAACGAATCGTATACGAAACAGGACCCTGTCTTGCATAACCAATTCGGCGCAATTGTCGACGCCATCGGAGTACACCCGGATAACATTACTCATCTGGTTCCCTCAGTACTGCGCCAAACCCGTGCCCAAACATGCAACCAGATCCGGCACAGTCTGCCCGGATATTGGCCATATGTGCGTTAATCGTCAGGATCGCGGTGGGTTAGTAGCTTCGAGTCTGCATCAGTGCGTACTAAATCATTACAAAGTGTATCGGCACGGAGCGCGATAAACATCTGCCCTAACCCTAGTAACTAATCTGGGTCAAGCTGATGCAACTTTCGTTTTGGGAACCATAGGAGGCGAGGAGAAAGGGCTTCTCCTCGCCAATCGAGACCTGGCGTCGCGCCGGATCAAGCTTCAATCATGGTGACTTTTCCGCTTCCCACATCGTACATGGCTGCGCGAATCGCCAGTTTCCTGGCCTTGACCAGCTCCTCTAAAACAGGTGAAGTTTCACTTAACACCGAAGCTTGCAGCTTGGCGTTTTGCCGGCTGGCCGTGGTCAGGTCACCCTTGGAGCCCGCGATTGCCGGATGAATATATTGATACAGTGTGCTGATCTGCCCCGGTACCGCCTTGCCTGCTATGGTCGCTTTGACCGCACCGCAGTTGGTGTGGCCGAGCGCCAGGATCGCCTTGACGCCCAATACCGCCGCACCGTACTCGAGACTGGCGATGGTATCCGGAGTAGCCACATTGCCTGCCACCCGCACCACAAAGAGATGGCCAATGCTCTGGTCGAACACTAGTTCCACCGGCACGCGTGAATCCGCGCACGAGAGCACGGCGGCGAAGGGTTCCTGGTGCTCTTCAGAGTGGGCCTTGAGAATGTCCAGGTCTTCCTTGAACGAGATAAGGTTCTGAGACACGAAACGCTGATTTCCTTCGACCAGTAGACTGAGGGCGCGTTCGGGGGTTTCCGGTCGCTGGATGGCCTCGCGTTGCGCCTGGCCCAGCACGGGTGCCCCAGTGGTTGTCAGGCCGGCCAGGCTAAAGGCCGCCAGCTTAAGAAATTCTCTGCGCTTGTGATCTCTTTCCCAAACCATGTCGTGCTCCTGCGAAATCAAATCCGGCCTAAGAGTATCCTCTCCCGGGCTTCCTTGAAAAAGATTTTTGGCCGGGTGATTCGCGGGTCAACGCGGCGGTATTGGTTTCGCCTGGCCGTCTGTCCGGCCGTCGATTGCTTACGGATCTCCAGCAGCGTTCAACCATTGGCAAGAATATTCGCCGAGCGGCTGTGTGCGACAGTGCTCCATTCCGATTACCAAGGATAGCGATGACGCTAGAACGTTGTATTCTTCCACAGCACGTTCGCCCTAGAGTAACTTCCAGTAGCAATTGACCGCCCTGAACTTGAACAAAACGGTCACTTCAGAACGGCGCGGAACCCAAGTGGTCAGGGGAGGGTCTGCAAAGCCTTTTATTGCTGGTTCGATTCCGGCCCGCGCCTCCACCCTCTTGAACCCTCCTGCCTGCCTCTATTAGCCACCTGAAATCCGGTGCGATATTCTTTCCCAGCGGACGGGCCAAGCCGCAGACGCCGAGGGAACAATCGTGGAGAAAAAGTTGGTGGTAGTGGGCAGTATCAACATCGACCTGGTGGCGTGCGCCAATCGCCTGCCAGATCCGGGAGAGACCATTCTCGGTAGTACCTTCGATGTGTTCAACGGGGGAAAGGGCGCCAACCAAGCCGTGGGCATCGCGAAACTTGGTGCTCCGGTGGACATGATTGCCTGCCTCGGGACCGACCTTTTCACCGAGAGGCTGCTGTCCGGCTTGAAAGATGCTGGGGTCGATACCCACGCGGTGCAAATGATGGCCGGTCCGTGCGGAGTGGCCCAAATCTCGAGAGCCGATAATGGCGAGAACTCCATCATCGTGATCTCCGGAGCGAATCGTCTGCTCTCCCCGGCGTACATCGATGCTCATCGCGGGGCTGTGCAGCAGGCCAGCATGATTCTGGTGCAGCTGGAAACTCCGCTCGAGACCGTGATCCGCCTGGCGGAACAAGCCTGGCAGGCTAAGACTCCGCTCATGCTGGACCCTGCTCCCGCCGTGCCGCTGCCTGAAGTACTCCTTAGTCGCGTCACCTGGCTCACGCCCAACGAGACGGAGGCTCAGATCCTGCTGGGCCGGGTCAATCTGGATCCTGCGGCTGCCGCGGAAAAATTGCTGGCCATGGGGGTGCGCAATGTTGCCCTCAAGCTGGGATCTCAGGGGGTGTTCCTGGCTGGTCAGGATTGCTCCGCTCAGCGGGTTCCTGCCTTCACGGTGAATGCGGTGGATACCACCGCCGCCGGGGATTGCTTTAATGCCGCGTTCGCCGTAGCGCTCACTCGCGGAAAGCCGCCAGCTGAAGCAGCGCGCTACGCCGCTGCCGCCGCGGCGATTTCGGTTACCCGTGCCGGCGCCCAACCTTCGCTGCCTTCTTCTTCTGAAGTCGAAGCATTTCTTGCCCAAGCAGGTTGAAGCCCGACAGCGTTCTTTTAAGAGATACGGGCAGTTTGCTGGCGGGAAAGCTCGAAATAGCATCTGCCAACAAGCATCGCCGGGGTCCTTCGACTTCGCGCTGAAAGCGTTTCGTTATGCGACAGATCTGCGAGGCGCTTCGCTCCGTGACGAAAAACATTTCCACGAAGGGTCCTGTAGGACCGCAGGTCCCTCCGCTTCGCTTCGCCGGATTTCCTGTAAGAGTTGGTGGCGCTGGCGAACAGCATGCGCCTTTCCTTAAAGAAAGGCGCACACGCGGCGTTGTCAAGCGGAGCGAGGCAGGAAATCCGGGTGCTCCGGTCGGGATGACAAAGAGGAGAGGGTGTTGCACCTGGGGTTGAACAGGTGCAAGATGAGACTAGCAGATCCGGTCTCGGTGCGAGTCGGGACACCTTTCGCACCGAAAAGGTCCGAAGAACTGCAAGATCCCTGCGCTTCGCTTCGGTCCCACGGCACGCCGGATGACCAAGGAAAGGGCAACGGTTCATAAAGAGAGATTGCTGAACCGAGGCGTTTTCAGATCTATTTGGACAAGATTGAAGTTCAGCAGTCCTTACGGGTCTCGATTCGAGAGGATCGTTCCGTCTCACTTCCTTCTTTCGCAGAAATCATCCCCGTTCAGCACCTTATCTAAGCGGTGCCGTCGGGCATGAAGAGGAAGCCCGGCCTGGAAGAGCACAACGTCCTCTGCTTGGGTCTGCAAAACGAAATTCTGTTCCGCTTGGCACGAGACAGATCGATCCCCGCCCAAGAGATAGGTCCCGGCTCGCTGCCGTCAGCTTTGCGGATCCATGCAATACCAGCAGCGCCTTCGGACCGTAGGTGGCCTCGCCTGCATATCGGCCATGCGCAGGAAGCGCGATGCGGCGCAACTCAAACTCTTCCGCCGGCGTGCGATAGACCCGTTCCTGCGCACTCACCTGGTGCCCGTCGAAAATCTCTGGAGTGCCGCCTTCGAAAGTGAGAATGTTCAGCAGTTCCGGCACATCGACGTGTTTGGTGGTCAACCCTCCGCGCAGAACGTTGTCGGAGTTGGCCATCAACTCGACATTCACCCCCTCGAGATAAGCGTGCAGAACTCCCGCCGGCTGGAAGGTCCCTTGGCCTGGCTGCATATGGATCAGATTGAGCAGATACACACTGAAAATTCCACGATCGCGGTGGCCGCCGGGTAACGGGAAATTCTCCGCTGCCCTCACGGCCCAGTAGTCCGCGCTGTCCTTATCGGAGATGGGCTTCGCCTGCAATCGGGAGAGCAGGGGATTGAGCAGCGAGTCCACTTGCTCCTGGGGAATCGTCATCACCCTGCTGTATAACTCGCGGAGCAAGCTGCGTCGGGCGCCATGATCGTGGCCCGCGGCTGCCAGCCGCTGGGGAAAGTCCGGCATCAGCGCACCCAGTTCCGGAGTATGGCTGAGGGTCTCGGCGATCTGCTCGAGAGACCGAAAGCCGTGCAGCATCCAGAATTCTGTCAGCGCCACACCGATTTCCGGCTTGTGATTGTCGTCTTTGTAGTTCCTGTGGCTGGCCTCCAGGCGGATGCCCTCGGCATTCTCGCGGGCAAAGCCTGCACGGGCCTGGTCCAGCGTAGGATGCGCCTGAATCGAGAGCATCTTGTGGACGTCCAGGATCTTGAACAGGTAAGGCAAGCGGCCGCCGAAGCGTGCCTTCGCCGCTTGTCCAAGGATGGCCTCGGGGACCTCGGCAATCAGCTTATCCAGAGGCTCCTGCCCACCTGCAAGCTCTACCACGGAGGGCGCCTTGGCATGAGCGCCGATCCACAGTTCAGCAAACGGCCGGCGGGTCGCATTTTCCATGCCCAAAAGATCAGGGATGAATTGATAGCCGCCCCAATCGTAGTGTTGCACCACGCCGCGCAATGTCAGTGCACCCGCTTCAGCCTTCAACGGCTTTCTCCATCCTGCGCAGGATACCCGCAGGTTCTTCGGTTCCCATGGCGGCGATTGCATCGGCACGGTCTTGGGTGTCCGCGACGGCATAGATGCGCAACTCATCCGCGTTTCCCGAAGGCCGTACATGGGCCACATCGCCATTGGTGAACAGCACCCGCACGCCGTCGGTATAGTCCACACGATCGATTCCGGCAAAACCCAGCGCCGGGGAGAAGAACTGCGCCAGATCCGTGTGTATCGCATCGCTCGAGGCCGGCGGAGAAAATCGAGCGACGATTTTCAACGCTGTCGCTCGCGGAAATTGCTTGAGCAGGGCAGCGCGGCTGAATCGCTTGGGCAAACGGGCGAAGAGGTCGATCAGCGAGAGGCCACTCTGCTCCGCGGCGAAAAGCACGCCCAGGATAGGTAAACCGGCGTCCCTGGTGGGGAGCGGCGCCAGCGTGACGCCGTTGCGCGTGATCGGCGAGCCGGTCAGGAACCCACCGTTGGCTTCCCATCCGCAAACCCGTTGTTTGCCTTTGGCCAGCGCAGCCTCCATGCCGGTGATCACGAAGGGTGAGCCGATGCGCGTCTTTGGTTCCACTACCGGCGCCAGTTTGCCCCGGTCGATGGCGTCGTTGCAGCTGATGGGAACCACCACCGCGTCGGCCTGCAGATACTCCGCCACCACCATGCCCAACAAGTCGCCGCCGAAGAACTGCACCCGGCCCGTTGCCGGATCGACTCCCAGGACCAGGGGACGATCACTGTCGCCGTCCGTCGAGACAACCGCATGCAGTGGGCCGCCGTTTGCCGTGGCTTCATCCGCCAACGCCTGAATCACGCCCAGCTGCGCCGCATCGATATTTTCTGTGTCGATGGGAACGAACGTTTCGCTGCGTCCGCCTTTCACCACCTGCGCTCCCAGGCGCTCCAGAATCTCCACCAGCAGATCGCGGCCCACCGCCGAGTGCTGGTAAACCAGCACGCGCTTGCCGTTGAGCGAGGAGCCCGCAAAGAAATCGGTGAACCGCTTGATGTATTCAGCGCGGGCCTCACTGTTCTCTACGGGCAGGGACTGATGACCGCCCTTCAGCATGCCCGCGTTCATCGAATCGCGACTGATCAAAGGGCTGCTCGTAGAGCCGCTTGCGTACCTTCCTCACCTGCTCGTTGATGGGCGCTTCCTGTTGCTTGAGCAGTTCCCCTCGGCTGCTGTTGGTCTTGTAACCGTTGCGCTCAAAGGGAATGTGGCTGCCGGTCACCATGATGCTGCCCTTATTGCGCGAAAGGGCAAAGCTGGCCAGCGCGGGAGTAGGAATGCGGCCCAGGTTCACCGCTTGCATGCCGGCATCGCCGATGGCCGCAACGATGGCCTGTGCCAGCTCCCCCCGCCCTTGCTCCTGGCTGACCAACTCGCTCGAGCTGGGACGCAGGTCGCAGGCGAAATAAAACGGATCGCCTCGTTTGATACCGCCCTCCGCGGGGCTTAGTGACTGGAGGTACTCGAGCTCCGCCAGCGCATTCAGGTAGACCTCGAGTTGCGTCAGGTCCACTACTTTGCCCCGCCGCCCGCTGGTGCCGAAGCCCAACTCCTGGGGCTCGTAATTCAGCCGTGATCGAAGCGAATCCAATTTCGTAGCCACACCCATGCCTGGTCTCTGCTCCCTTGTTCTGTCCTATCTTATCCGCTGCGTTTCCGTGCGAGGTATGCCCCGAGCGTCGTATCAGCCGTCTTTTGCTCTTGCCGGTAGCGGGGTCACCCCATAGACTCGCGCCATGCACTCACATCTTTCCGTGCGCCTCATCGGCGTACTTCTCCTCTACTGCCTCCCATCGGCTGTGGCGCAGCAGCCTGCAGGGGCCCGCCAGGTATTTGATGGCACCATGCTGCCGGGCGTAGAGGTAGTGACCTTCGAGCACAGTGACGCCCTCTTTCCGGTCAATCGGATACTGCGTGGCGGAGCAGTCCGGGCGCTCCCGCCGTCTCCGGCGTCTCTAAAGAACGTTCATTTCCGCTCGCGGGGTGAAGCGTACGACCTGTTCGACTACCTTGCCGACAATCGCGTCGCCGGCCTGCTTGTGCTCAAGGATGGCAAGGTGGCTTTTGAAGACTACGAACTCGGCGCCGGACCCGATACGCGCTGGATCTCGTTTTCCATGGCTAAGTCTGTGGCCTCGACCCTGGTTGGCGTGGCTCTCAAGCAAGGGCTGATCAGTAGCCTGGACGATCCTCTGGTGCGCTATCTACCCCAGCTCAAAGGGGGCGCCTACGAGGGCGTGAGCGTTCGCAACATTATGCAAATGGCTTCCGGAGTGAAGTGGAATGAGACCTACACTGACCCACATTCCGACCGCAGAAAGTTGCTGGACAAACAACTGGAGCAAAAGCCTGGAGCCATCCTGGCATACATGAATACACTCTCCAGGGCTGGTGCTCCGGGCTCGATTTGGAATTACAGTACCGGAGAATCATTCCTGGTAGGGGCCTTGCTCGAAGCAGCGACCCACCAGCCGCTCGCGACGTACCTTTCCCAGAACCTGTGGACGCGGCTGGGAATGGAGCACGATGCGACCTGGTGGCTGGAATCCCCAGGCGGTATGGGGCTGGCGGGCAGCGGCCTGGGCGCGACCTTACGCGACTACGGACGCTTCGGCGTGCTGGTCCAACAGGACGGCTTCATCGACGGCCAACAAATCGTTCCCAAAGGATGGTTTCAGCAGGCAGGCAGCGCCCATCGCATCGGCGGAAAATCAGTCGACTACGGTTATCTATGGTGGCCCGTTCCTGCGGGAGACCCGATACATCGCGGAGCGTTCCAGGCGATCGGTATCTTTGGCCAGCATCTCTACGTGAACCCACGCCAGAAGCTAGTGATCGTGGTGCTGAGCGCTCGTCCTAAACCAGATTCAGCCTTCAGCCCGATCGATGATCTGGCCTTTTTCGCGGCCGTGGCGAGGGCCCTTCCATAGCATTTGGGGAAGCCCGCCCTTCAAAAAGAGCTGCGATTATCCCGCGCGCTCTATCAGGAACTGATGGGCAGCAATGCTGGCGGCTCCGCGCACCATGAAGTCTGTTTCTACCGAGCGAAACTCGAGCCGTGTAGTCGAAAGCATATGCGGCATGATGTTGTTCTCGATGGCCTGCCGGGCACTGGTGGTAAAGATTCCGTTACCAAACCCAACCAGATCGGCGAAGAGGACCAGCTCAGGGTTGTTAATCTGAATGGAGTTCGCGACCGCAATACCCAGGGCGGATCCGGCGTGGCGCAGCAGATCGATCGCCTTCAGCTCTCCTTTTGCCGCGAGTCCTTCGAGCTCGCTCATGTGCTGCACTTGCAGACCGAGCTCCGCGGCCCGTCGCAGCAGCGCGGAGCTCGAAGCAAATGCATCCACGCAGCCTTCCTTGCCGCATTCGCAGCGGGGGCCACCGGGAGCCACGACGCAATGCCCAATCTCGCCCGCGGCGCCGGTGTGCCCGCGATACAGCCGGCCTTGCATGTAGCTGCCGCCGCCAATCTTCTTGCCCAGCATGACCACCATGAAGCTCTTGAGCTCCCGGGCAAGGCCGAAAAGCTTCTGCCCCAGGGCCACGGCGTGGGCATCGTTATCGATATAGGTGGGCATCTCCGTCACTCGCTCGACAATTTTGGCGATCGGCACATTGTGCCAGCCGAGCAGGTTCGAATGCAGGCAAATGCCCTGGGCATGATCAACATGCCCGGAGAGCGCAACCCCAATCCCCACTACTTTCTCCCGGGAAATGTTTGATGCCTGAGTGAGACCGGGAATGCCGTGGGCGATGGCTTTCGCAACCTCCTCCGGGTCCGTCACCATGCCGATCTCGTGCTCCGCCAAAATGTTTCCGTGACAATCGGTCAGCGCCATCAGGGGAGGATCTTCGGTCAGGCCTACGCCCACGAAGTATCCATACCGGGCGTTCAACGACAGCATGATGGAGGGCCGGCCCTTCCGCTGCTTGTCGATGACAGAAGGGGATTCCTCCACAAACTGATGTTGAATCAGGACCCGGCTCATCTCCGTCAGCGCCGAGCGGCTGAGCCCGGTGGAAGTTGCCAGCTCGGATCGCGACATCGACCCGTTCTCCAGCAGCGCTTCGATAATATTCACGTACGAGGAGGTGGCTACCGCTACCGGACGCCCCCCGTTGACCTCTGCTGAGCGCGAGCCTCCCTGAGGCTTGGGGTCGCGCTTTCCGTTCTGTCGTGCTGTACCCATGCAACAAAACACTAGCATGTCCTGGACGCTTAAACAGGTATGCCCGTAGTTACCGCTGCGCCGCCCGGGGGGTACCCCATGAACTGCTAGAATCCTCGCTACCCCATTGTGCCCGGAGCTCCTGTAATGCACAGAATTGGCGCTACTTGTGTGATTTTTCTCCTGCCTTTGCTGGCATCCAGGGCCCAGGTGCCAGCGGTTCCGGTTGGCCCGCCTGCTCCATCTCAGCGAGCTGATGGAAAAACCGCCGTCCCAGGCCCGCATGCGCTCGAAGCTTCGGATCTCGAGTCCTTTTTCGATGGCATTGTGCCTCTGCAGCTGGAGCGCTCCGACGTCGCCGGTGCTTCCGTGATGGTCATGCAGAACGGCCAGGTGCTGCTGCGCAAGGGCTATGGATACGCGGATCTGAAGACCAAAAAGCCGGTCGATCCGGCCGCCACTGTCTTCCGCCTGGCATCGATATCCAAGCTGTTTACCTGGGTTTCAGTGATGCAGCTGGTGGAGCAGGGAAAACTCGACCTCGATACGGACGTGAACCGCTATCTCGATTTTCAGATCCGGCCCGCATTTTCGCAGCCCGTCACCTTGCGCAACCTGATGACCCACACCGGCGGATTTGAGGAAGTAATCCGCGACATCATCGTGACCGATCCGAAGCGGGCCGTCACCCTGCGCGACTACCTCATCCGTAACCAGCCGCAACGTTTGTTTCCTCCCGGCACCATTCCGGCGTACTCCAATTACGGGGTGGGCATCGCCGGTTATATCGTGCAACGGGTGAGCGGGCAGCCGTTCGAGCAGTACGTCGAGCAGCACATCTTCACGCCGCTCAAGATGGAGCATTCCACCTTTTATCAGCCTCCTCCAGCACTCACTGGGGAAACTACCGTCGGAGGGTTACCCCACGGACACAGAGAAGCCTCCCATCGGCTTTGAAATTTTCAACCCGGTGTCCGCGGGAGGGGTCTCTTCGACTGCTGAGGATATGGGCCGCTTCGGCCAGGCTCTTTTGAACGGCGGAGAACTCGACGGCAATCGGATACTAAAGCCCGAGACACTGGAGGCAATGTGGACCCCTCAGTTCCGGTCAAACGGCCAGATGCCGCCTCTCTGCATGGGCTTTTATGAAACCTGGCGGAACGGTCTGCATTGGATAGGGCACGAAGGGGATCTGGTGGCGTTTCACAGCCTCTTCATGCTCGAACCTCGAAACAAACTGATGCTGTTCATCTCCTATAACTCCACTGGCAGCGAAGACAAAGCGCGCCCGGAAATCATCAACATGTTCACCGATCGTTATTTTCCCGGCCAGCAGAAGCAATCTTTTGTTTCCCTGCCGCGAAATGAATTGACCTCCATCGAAGGTGTCTATCGATCTACCAGGAGAGAAGACAGCACCCGGTTGAAGCTGTTCTCGCTGTTCCAGCAAAGAGTGGCCACGGTCGATAAGATGGGCGTTCTTCATTTGAGCAGCGCCAGAGATCTGCGCGATCACCCCATCAAGTGGAAGCCGATCGCCAGGGACCTTTGGCAGGAGATGGATGGCCAGCAGCGAGTATTTGCCATACGCGACCAGACGAATCGGGTTGTTCGTCTTGCCTATGATTTTCCTGGAGTGCAATCGCAGCGGGTGCCCTGGTACGAACACAAACGTCCCGTATTGATCTCACTCGTTGGATCTCTTCTCGTGCTGCTGGCAGTGATCCTCGCCCCTGTGGTGCGCCAAGCCAGGCGAATGTTCCTCGGCCACAGACCGATGCCATCTCCACAACCGGGCACGCAGTGGTTGCCCGCAACCACGCAAGTAGCAGCGCTGGTATGGGTCGTCCTGTTCGCCACGCTGGGCTGTGTCCTGATAGCGTTCGGCGGCGACGACGCCATGCCTCCTACATCAGCATTGGATAAATATTTCGTCCTGATGAATTTCGTAACTGTCTTTGCGCTCGGCTTTAGTTTGTTTGTGATTTTTTCGGGTGTTCGCACCTGGGGCCGCGTCACATTGCGCCGGATCACCAGGGTAAAGTTTGCCGTGGTAGCGATCGCCTGTGTGTACCTTTCCTGGTTTTCGCTTCACTGGCATCTCCTCGGCCCGGTAAGATTCTGACTTTGCGAAACCCGCGTCGCCGGCCGAGTTCATACCGCGCCTGGGATGTGATCCTTGACGATGAACCAGTAAGACAAAGCGCCCAGGGTGGTGGCCAGGGCGCAAATTATCAACGCGATGTTGAAGGAATGCGTGTGATCGAGCAGCCATCCGGTGATCAGCGGCGCCAGTGAGGCACAGACAAAGCTGCCGAAGTTTTGGATCGCGCCTACAGAAGCGATCATGTGAGAGGGCGCCATGGCCTGCGTGAGTCCCCATCCTGAGTTGCCGGCAAAATAGATAAAGAAAATTGCCGTGCTTACGCAGGCGACCGCTTCCGTGGCGGTGGCTACATAGGCCACCCCGAGGGTACTGAGCGCCGAACAAAACATGCCCCCAACAATGAGAATTTTGCACGCGGTCACGGGAATGTAACCGCGGCGAATCAACCGATTCAACGCGACCCCACTGACTACCGAGCCAACGGTGCCGAACATGTAAGGAATGATCGCGACCCAACCAGTCCTGGCGATGGTCAGATGCCGCGCGCCCTGGAGGTAGCCGGGCAGCCACGAAAGGTAAAGCCAGGTGGTGTAATTGACTCCGCCGAAACCAAGCATCATGCCCCAAATGGTGCGCAAACGAAACAGCCGACGCCACTGGGAGAAAGACATTGCGATCCGTGGTTGTTCTGTTTGCAGGCCCAGGGACTTGCTCTCGTCGGATGTAAGGACCACGGTCTCGCGGTCACGGTAGAGCGGGTACCAGGCGAGCGAAAGCAGCAGGCTGAAAATGCCTACACTCACGAACATCGACCGCCATCCATACGCGAGCATAATTACGGTCAGTATGGGCGGGGCCAGGGTTACGCCGAGGGTGTTCGAGGCTGTTAGCAGACCTGTTGGCAGGCCGCGATCACGGGCCCCAAACCAATCATTCATCACTTTCACGCCGCAGGGCATCATGGGGGCTTCCCCTGCGCCCAGGGTGATGCGTGTGGTCATAAATCCGCCGAAGCTGCTGACCAGACCGGTGGCCATCTGCGCCAAAGACCAGACAAACATGCCGACAGCCAGAATCGTGCGTGAGCCGAGGCGGTCGAGCATCGGACCTATCGGAAGCTGGGCCACTCCGTACGCTAATGAAAATGCGGAAAGCAGTGCGCCGATCTGCGTGCCGGAGAGCCCTAGCTCGGCACGGATGCTGGTATTTGCGATGGAGAAAGAGACACGGTCGATGTAATTGACGACGCCGGCAACAAAGAGAAAAGAAACGGCAAAAAACCGCATGCGGCGGACACGAGACGGCCTGGGGTGAGCCACAACTTCAGAAGCCATGCCTGCTCGCAATCCCCCCAGCCGGTTATGATCGCAGACAGGGTCTATCTCATCAACTACGGCCCATTGGGGCCCGACTGAACAGGCTGAGGAAAAATGCGGGGCCGGGACGGGAAAGACGTGCCTCAGGGGTCTAAAGCGTCCGTCGTAGTTCTCAGCATTTACGGCACGACTGAAGTCGTGCCCTGATACAAACGCATGGTAAGAGCGTGGTTGATCGGAGCGTGTGCCTTTTTGGATTTTTCTTGCAGGTCGCTCGCCGGAAAGCTCCGAGGATGCATCTGCCAGCAAGCATCGCCGAGGTCCTTCGACTTCGCGCTATAAACCCGTTCGTTATGCGACAGATCTGCGAGGCGCTTCGCTCAGGATGACGGTCTTGTGGAGGAGGTTGGAAAACATCTGGTTGGGTGCAAACACAGAAAGATCGAAAAAGTCACAGGCTCTCAGGATGACGGTCTTGTGGGAGTTTTGACGAGAAGCATCCAAATCACGAAGTCGAAGGACACTCAATTACCGTTGGGCATGAACCGCATGGTATAGGCAATCGTCGGATCGAAGGGCTTCGTGATCACCTTCAAGTCCAGAAGTTGCTGGTACATGCTGGTCCATCGCGATGGATCGAATCGCCCCAAATCAGCCCCGTTTGCGGCATCGCCCGAAATGAAATGCTGATCCCTCAAGCCCTCATAGCTGAACTTCATCTGCGCTTCGCTCATAGCGGGATTCAGCTTGCCGATGGCTGCATTGATGTCATCCGGATGAACCAGGTAATCGCGCCATCCGCGCAGCGAAGCGCGCACGAACTTCGCCACGATCTCCGGATGCTCTTGCAGGTAGGACCGCGAGGTCAGGAAAACACGATAAGGATCGTATCCCCCCTGGCTGATGAGCAGGGTGCGGACTTGCGCGCCCGCCTGGCGTGCGAAGAACGGTTCCGAGGTAACGAATATTTGTTGAATGTACGCCGGGTCCTGAAGGAAGTTGGCAACGCTGTAAGTCGCCGGAATCTCCCGAACATTCTTGAGTTGATATCGCTTGACGAGGTACTCAAACCAGGTGGACGCACCGAGTCTGACCGCGACTGCATGGCCATCCAGATCCTGGAAGCTGTGAACCGGTGAATTCTGGTGCACCATGATGGCCTGCGGATCATGCTGCATGGTCGCAGCCACTGCTACCAAAGGCACACCGTTGCCGATGGACTCCAGGATGTTATCCGAAGATCCCATGGCAAACTGCACGGTGCCTGCGGAGACCAGCTGCGTTGTGTTGACGTAAGGTCCCCCGGGAAGGATCGTCACATCCAGCCCTTCGTCTTTGTAAAATCCACGAATCTGCGCGTCGTAAAAACCGCCGTGCTCCGGTTGTGGATACCAGTCAGTCTGCAGCCTGACCGGGGTAAGCCCGCCCGAGGCTGGTTGCTTTCTACACCCGGTCAACATCAGGCAAATGCCAAGAAAACAAGCACTGAAGGTTCGCAAGGGCAACGTCATGATGGCAGCGTAGCATCTCCGGTTTTCAGGCTGGCGGCGAAAGCCAGCAGGCGGGCGTCGTTGCCTCGTGCAGCCACCAGCTGCACCCCGCCCCCGGGGCAGCCAGCACAACAGCGGGCATCCCAGCCAGGCTGATGGGCGTGGTATAGCGCAGAATATTCAAGCGTGACGCCGAGTGGTCCATGCCCGCCGGCAGTGTGCTAACCGGAGCGCAGGGCAGCATAAGAAAGTCATACTGATCGAGCAACCGGTCCATGTTGGCGCGAAATGCGGCATGCCGCTTCCGCAAATCCTCGATCGCGGCGGCGGAGAGGGATGCACCCCAGGCGAGCCGGTCTGCGATGGTCTTTTCAAAGTGCTCGAAATTACCCTGGTGGATCGCGGCCGCCTCATGGGCCTGGATAGCGCCGAAAATCTCGCGCGAGTCCGTCCAGAAATCGGGAGCGAAGGCCTCGATCTGCGCTCCTTCGCTACGCAGGGCTTCCTGCCGGCCGTCGTACATCTCCCGCACCGAGGGCTCACAGTCGTCGAGAAAAGATCCGGCTACAGCGGCAATGATTACGTTCTTCGGCGCAGCCGCCGGCTTCACCCCGAGCAACGCAGCAGCCAGCGCCGGCCCATCGCGCAGATCGCGAAAGAGCCATCCCAGGGTGTCGAACGAAGCAGCCAGGTGCCAGCCACCTTCCCAGGCTTGCTCACCGCCGAGTCCGAGAGTCGAGCGATAGCCAGCCAATCCGCAGAGCGCCGCCGGCACGCGGATGGAGCCTCCGGTATCCGTGCCGATGGCGGCAACCGCTGAGCCCTCCTGGACACTGGCCGCACTCCCGCTCGACGACCCGCCCGTGAGCTGCAACCGGTCGCGGGGCTGCAGGCAGTCGCCGTAATCTTTGCTCTCGCCCGTGATGCCGTAAGCAATTTGATGCAGATGGGTCTTGCCCATGATCACAGCGCCGGCCTGGCGCAGGCGTGCCGCCACCGTTGAATCGGCCTGTGCCGTGCCGAGTTTCTCAGCGTAGAAACGGGATCCGCAGGTCGTAGGGAAGCCCGCGACATCGAAGCAGTCTTTGATCGCAACCGGAACGCCGAAAAGAGCCGGCCGCTGCTCGGGTTTTGGAAACCGGCCGCTCAGCGCCTCGGCCTCTGCCAGGGTGCGCTCCTGGTCCATGGCCAGGTACACATTGTGGCCTGCGTTGCTGTTAGCCCGGGCAAACGCTTCGCGGGCCGGCCCCGCTGGACCCGCCGTGGACAGGGAATTTTTCAAAGCCGTCAAAGCAGACATATCGGTTCGTGTATACCACGCACGCGAGCCCCGGCGAAAATGATTTAAACTGCCCCATGAACGTTGAAACGTCGCCTGCCTCTCACGCCACCGCGGCGGACGAAGCCCACCTCAAAGCGCTGGTCAAATTCACGGCGCTTAGTTTCAAGACTGCGCGTCCGGTGCCGTTCGGCGCCCTCATCGTCGACAGCCAAACCGGGCAGACGCTGCTGCGGGCACGGAATGCGGTGGGCCCGGAGAACGATCCCTCCGCTCATGCCGAGCTGCGCACCGTTCGCCTGGCCACGAAAAAGCGTAAGAGCTATTCGCTCCAGGGATATACACTTTATTCCACCTGCGAACCTTGTCCCATGTGCATGGCCAACGCCCTCTGGGCGGGACTCGACCGCGTGGTCTACGGGGCAACCATCGAGGACGCGAACCGGCATTGCCGCCAGATCCATATTCCCGCGGCCGAAGTTGCCCAGCGAAGCGATATGCACTGCACCGTAACCGGGCCCGTTTTGCGTGAGCTCTGCTACACCCTGTTTACCCACCCGCGGATGCAGGAGGCCTTCGCCACCTGGAGCACCCGCAAGGAATAAGAAGAAGGAGCACCCACACTGCATGCCAACGCCGCTTGAAGTGTCTCTGGCCTCGATCCTGGGCGATCCCGCGCGGGTGTCCACCGTTCCGCAGGTGGTGAACCGCCTGTCGCGCGACTTCTATTGGTACTCGCCTGTGTTGCGCCGGCAGCTCGACGGGAAGTTCGCGGATGTGGCCGTGCACCCGGTGACGGTTCAGGAAGTTCAGGATGTGCTGCGCTACTGCTACGCCAACGACATTCCCGTGACCCCACGAGGAGCGGGAACAGGGAACTACGGCCAGGCAGTACCCCTGCAGGGCGGGGTGGTGCTCGACCTGTCGCGCATGGATCAAATTGAGTCAATCAGCGCGGATGGGGTCGCGGTCTGTCAGCCAGGCGTGCGCCTGGGCGTTTTAGAAGGCGAGGCGCGCAAGGTTGGATGGGAACTGCGTTGCTATCCCTCCACCGTGGTCAAAGCCTCTGTAGGGGGCTTTCTGGCCGGTGGTTCAGGAGGCGTCGGCTCGGTCACCCATGGCGGCCTGCGGGACTTCGGGACCGTGCGCGCCATCGACGTGGTCACCATGGAAGATTCACCCCGTCTCATTCATCACGAAGGCGAAGAAGTGCACGACATCCTGCATGCGTGGGGCACCAATGGCATCATCACCCGCGTTTGGCTGGCCTTGGCGCCGAGCGTGGAGTGGGGACAATGTGCCATCGCCTTCGACACCTTCGACCAGGCCTTCGATTTCAGCGAGAGGATTGCTACATCGGAAGAGTGGACCAAGCGCCTGATCACTCCGTTCGAGTGGCCCATCCCATCCTTCTTCAGCCCGGTGAGCACCCTGGCGCCCAAGGGCAAAGCGCTCATCTTCTTTATGATCGCGGAAGATCAGCGGACCAGGCTCGAGGCGGCCGCTCGCGAAGCGGGAGGCGAAGTGACTCTTTCCGCTCCCTATATCGGCTTGCGGACGGTGCCCTTGCTTTCTGACTACACCTGGAACCACACCACGCTCTGGGCGATGAAGTACGACCCCGAATACACCTACCTGCAATGCGGCTTCGATGCCGTCAAGGCCCGCAGCCAGTTTGCCCTGCTCAAGCAGCGATTCGGCGACGAGTTTCTGTTCCACATCGAGTTCATGAAGAACGCGCAGGGCGTGGTGTTTCCGGGATCCATTCCGGTGGTGCGATTTAGTACGGAGAAGCGCTTGAACGAAATGATCGACTACTGTCGCGAGATTGGGGTAGGGGTTGCGAATCCTCATGTGAACAACGTGGAAGGCGGAGGGCGCTATCGCAGTGACAATGTGCAGCTGATGGCCAAACATCGCTACGATACCAAGGGGCTTCTGAATCCGGGCAAGATGGTCACGTTCGAACGGCACACCGCCGGGGCGCCGATCGCATGAAGAGCTGGATTCCGGATAACCGCAACTTTGCCTATCTCACCTGGAAGCAGGTGGACGCTCTCTTCCGCGACAAGACTCTGCTGATTCTGCCCACGGCAGCTATCGAGCAGCACGGGCCGCATCTCCCGCTGGCCACCGACACGCTGATCAACAGCATCCTTCTCGGCGCTGCGCTCGCGCTTCTGCCGCCGGAGGTGTCCGTTTACGCGCTGCCTGCCATCTGCTACGGCAAGAGCAACGAGCATGTCGGTTTTCCCGGAACGATGTCGGTCTCTGCTTCCACCTTCATGGCCGTGGTGCGTGATGTGGGCGCCAGCATTGCTGCTTCAGGATTTAAAAAGCTTGTCTTGTACAACACGCATGGCGGGAACTCGTCGCTGGTGGATGTCATGGCGCGCGATCTGCGGGCGGAGTTTGGGCTGCGCGTCTTCTCCCTCTTTGGCTCCGGAGGGGCGGAATTCTCCGGGCTCGGAGAACAGGAGCGGACTTACGGGTTTCACGCGGGTGAGGTGGAAACTTCATTCCTGCTGAGCGCTATTCCGGAGTTGGTGCACACGAGTGAGTACACCGTGAACTACATCGCGGATGTTGCCAAGCCCGAGGTATTGCGTCCGGAGAACTCGCCTGCGAATTTTGCGTGGCTAACCCGGGATATTGCGCCTAGCGGAGTCATGGGTGATCCCAACCCGGCCACGGCAGAGAAGGGAACACTCTGGATCGAAGAGGCTGCGAAGAAAGTGGCGGCTGCGTTGACCGCCATGGCGGCGTATGAGAACTGGCATAAGCCTTGATTGAGATTATGGGCGGCGAAAAGATTTCCAGGGAATGGTCCTTGGACGGCAGATTCCTCCACTCACGCGAAAGAGATATCGGAAGGGGCTTCGCCCTATCTCGTTCAACCCATGTAGTGCCCCGGCTACGCCGGTGCAAACATGGGGCACCCGTCCAGGGGGTAGAGAGGTGGAGAATCCTCAGCTTTACACGTGAGGGGGAACACGTGAGACGGAGATTGCCGGTCGCTCTACGAACAAGCCGACCTTATGACCACCATGATTGACTGCGGATCCGGAGTTCGTCTCGAACGAGCGGTGCCATGCACCATGCCAGACGGCGTGGTACTGTTCTCCGATCACTACTACCCGTCCGAGCCCGGCCCGCATCCGACTTTGCTGATGCGCCAGCCGTACGGCAGGGATATTGCTTCGACGGTGGTGTACGCGCACCCGGTCTGGTTTGCCGCTCGCGGCTACAACGTCGTCATTCAGGACGTCCGCGGCCGCGGCGATTCTGAAGGAGACTTCTATCCCTTTCGCAGCGAAGGGCGCGACGGCGCCGAGACGATTCGGTGGCTCCGTACGCGTAGCGAATCAAACGGGCGCGTAGGCATGTATGGCTTCTCCTACCAGGGTTTGACACAATTGCTGGCCGCGGCTGAAGAACCTGAAGGGCTTGTCTGCATTGCACCGGCGCAAACCGCGGGCGATCTCTATCACGGCTGGTTCTACCGCCAGGGTGCTCTGCGATTAGCGTCAAGCTTGGGCTGGGGCTTGCAGATGTTGAAAGCGGATGCGCGCCGGCGCAAGCTGCGTGAGGCGAGCGATGGCCTGGAGAAAGCCTGGGCCGACCTGCGTAGCCAACCGCTCGTCACGCCCTACGGCCGGCATCCTCAGCTGCAGCATGAAGGCCTGCCGACCTATGTGCGCGACTGGATCACCCATGACGCACCGGGCCCTTATTGGTCTGCGCTGGATGTAAGCGAATCGCTCACTCGGATTAAGATCCCCGCACTCCATCTCTCCGGGTGGTTCGACACGTATCTGTCGGGCAGCGTGGCCGGGTTTTTAGCCATGGCTGCACATGCCGAACATCAATACCTGGTCGCCGGTCCATGGATTCATATTCCATGGGGAGAGCTTGCTGGTGAGCAGAACTTTGGTTCCGAGGCGCTGGTCGATACCGACTCGTTGTTGTTGCGCTGGTTCAATCACTGGCTCAAAGACAGTGGCGAGTTTGCTCGCGAGCCGCGGATCCGTCACTTCGCGCTGGGCGCCAATCGTTGGTATGACGCCGACGCTTTTCCAGAACGGAGTCACTCTCTCCATCTGCATAGTGGAGGCCACGCTGAATCTCGCAAGGGAGATGGTGTGCTCTCGACCGCGGCTCCCACTGGCTACGAGCCACGCGATATTTTCATTTACGATCCGGAGACGCCGGTGCTCGCTCCGGGAGGCGCAGCTGCTCTCAGCGGACCGTTCAACCAGGCGCAACTGGAGTTGGGCAACAACCTCCTGGTGTACACCACGCCTGCGCTGACTGCGCCTCTGCACATCTTCGGATCCCCGCGTCTTATTCTCTACGCCGCTACGTCCGCGGGCCAGGCCGACTTCACCGGCAAACTGGTGAGACTGCGTTCCAATGGCCAAGCCGATTTCGTATGCATCGGCATCGCTCGATCTTCGTATCTCTTTCGTGACTCCGGTTACACAGCGGACGCGATCCACTGCTGGCAAATCGATCTCGAGCCAACTTCCTGTGTCTTTGCGGCCGGCGATGCCATCCGTCTGGAAGTGGCCAGCAGCGCCTTCCCGCTGTATGACCGCAATCCATCCACGCCGGTGCAGCCCTGGCTCATGGATTCGTGGAACTGGCAGCGCTCGACCCAGATGGTGCTGCATGACGCGGACCATCCTTCCCGGCTGGAACTGCCGTTGGCGGCAACCTCATGATCGCGGGCGTGCAAGTTCCGCAGGTCACTCTCACCGGCGTCACCAAGACATACGGGAGCAATCCTCCCGTGCTCAAGAACATCGACCTCAGCATCGCCAAGGGAGAGTTTGTCAGCCTGATCGGTCCTTCGGGATGCGGCAAGTCCACCCTGCTCAAGCTGATCTCCGGCCTTACCAACGCGAGCTCGGGCGACATTCTGGTTGACGGCATGACTCCTCTGAACGCGAGAGAAACGGTCTCCTATATTTTTCAGGACGCAACCCTGTTACCTTGGCGGACCGTCACCAGCAATGTGGGCCTGGGGTTAGAGCTGGAACATGTCAGCCGCGAAGTGCGGCAAGAGAAAGTGAAGGCGTTGCTGGAGCTGGTCGGGCTTACACACGTCGCACGATCCTACCCCCGGCAGTTGTCCGGCGGCATGAAGATGCGCGTCTCCGTCGCCCGCGCCCTGGCCACCAGGCCACGCCTGTTGCTGATGGACGAACCCTTCGGCGCTCTCGACGAGATGACCCGCGATCGTCTCAACGAGGAATTGCTTCGCCTGCGAGCAGAACAGAACTGGACTGCCATATTCGTAACCCACTCGGTTGCTGAAGCTGTCTTTCTCTCCACCCGCGTGATCGTTCTGGCTCCATCGCCGGGCCGCATCGCGCAAGAGATACCGATTGCTCTACCGTTTCCCAGGACCGGCGAGACGCGGGAGAGTCCGCAGTTCGAATCCCTGGTGACCGAAGTCTCGCGAGCGCTGCGCGGGGTGCACGCCGCATGAAGAAGTACGCCGTCACCCTCCTCAACGCGGTGGCCGTCTTTGCCGTTCTCCTCCTGCTCTGGCAAGGGCTTGACCTGGTCCTGCATGTGCCTCCCTATATGCTTCCCCCGCCGCTGGCCGTGGGCAGGGCAGTGATCGATCGTTTTCCCTCGTTGATGACGTCGCTGGCCATTACGTCTGAGGAAGCCGCGGGTGGCCTGGCTGCCAGCATCGTGGTGGGGGTGCTGATCGCGTTAATCTTCGCCCAATCCCGCTGGATACGGCGCATGCTCTATCCCTACACCATCCTGTTGCAGACGGTACCGATCGTGGCCGTGGCTCCGCTGATCCTCATGTGGGTGGGGCCGGGCACCCTGTCGGTCACGTTGGTGGCCTTCATCATTTGCCTGGCGCCGATCATTGCCAACACCACGCAAGGGTTGATCAGCGTGGAGCCGAATCTCATCCATCTCTTCCTCATGCACAACGCGTCGCGGTTACAGATCCTGACCCGGCTTCGTCTTCCCCACGCCGTGCCTTCGCTCTTTGTCGGCATCCGCATTGCGGCCGGCATTTCGGTGATCGGCGCGATTACGGGGGAGCTTTTTGCCGGGTCCAGCAGGGTGGGTGAGGGCGGCCTGGGCTACTCTATCCTCTACGCCAGCGCCCAACTGCAAACGGATTACCTCTTCGCACTGGTGTTAGCCGCGACCGTGCTGGGGTTCGCATTCTTTTTTCTGGTCATGTTTCTGGAGTGGTATTTCCTGCACAACTGGCATGAATCTGCCCGCACCATGACGGATGAATAGCGGGTTTCTAGAGTTTTTCGCGGGCCTGGAAAATTACCCGGCTTAGCCGCCGAGGACTTGGTTTACGAGGAGACACGATGCTTCGTTTGCAATCAAAAACCGGTTGGTGGTTGGTCACCCACGTGGATCATGCGCACCTGGCGGGCGCCTTCGCCGAAAAGTGGGGCAATGGACAGTTCCTTTCGCCGGAGCCGCGTGAGCGGGTATTGCGAGGTGTTCACGCCCACGACGATGGCTGGGCCGCCCGCGATCAACACCCGCAGATCACCCGCCAGGGAAAGCCCAGTGCCTTTTCCGTCGAGTTGGTGGGCAAGTATTCCGCCTTTGAAGAAATCGATCTGGCTGACTATCTTGCCGTACGCGATCGCGCGGTCCGCATGGTAGCCGAGCGAGATCCTTACGCTGCGTTGCTGGTCTCGCTGCATACGTACAATCTGTTGACCGCCCGCGCCGATCGCAGCACCATCCAAACGGAACAACTCCCCTTGCTCGACGCTTTTCTGGCAAAGCAACTGGAGTTCCAGCAAGAACTGCGAGCCCGCATTGCCGCGGACAAGCAACTGGCGCCGGATGAGATCGCGCCATCCCGTATCGAGAAGCACTTTCGCCTTTTGCAGGCCTGCGACAATCTCTCCCTGCTCAGCTGCGTCGATTACCCGAACCCCGGCGATCTGCTGCACGCGCTACCCCTGAGCGCGGGCGGAGAGAGTCGAATCACGGTCGAGCGGCTCGGAGAGCGCCACTTCCGCCTCACCCCTTACCCTTTTGCCGAGCCATCGCTGGTATTCCAGCTGCCCGCGCGCCATGTGGAAGGCGAACACTTCAAGCATGCCGAGGAGCTACAAAAGAAGTTTGCCGCCGCCGCCCCGGAGCCCTTGCCGGTCACCATCACAAGCTAACCACCGGGGGAACAAATTGAAACGAACGAAGTGCTTTTTGCCAGCCACCCCGCTGCTCGCGATGGTGCACGCCGGTCTCAGTCGACTGCAACACCCTCGGATATCAATCACATTACCGGTGACGTATTGACATAATATGGCGCGATGAAGATTCCCCAGGTTTGCCATATAGTCATCGGGAGAGCAAGCGGCGTGCCGGGAACTTTCTGCACCTGCAAGCCCTACAACGTCTCAGAGGTTTTGAATTGCTATCCCGCGCAAGGATTCACCGGAGATGAGCCACTGTGAGGAGTACATGTGGCTCCATGAACGTTACGCTCACGCACTGACAATCTGGCTCCGCACTACCCATTCACCGGATACCGCAGATGACAAAGCAGCAGAGCAGGAGAGAGACGCGACGTTCCGCGCCTTATCGGACCATACTCAGTACTGCGCGCATTGTTTTCACGGTACGGCTCAGATTGCGGGTAGTGGGACCCTTCGGCGACAGAACCAGTGAAAGACTCGAAGGGAATGCCTCAGCGAGGCGAGCAGCAGGCGGAACAGGGTTGTCGCAACGAAGCCCTGTGGACGCGATCTTGAGTAAATTACATTGATGCTCCAGGCGGGAATGGTGTACACATCGCCGGCGCGGAAGGGGCCAATCTGATTTCTGACCGGCCAATCGTACAGCACATCCTCAATCGCGCTATTGAAAAACCTCGCCATACTCAACACGCGCTGGCCGTACATGGATGCGGGAAGGCGGGGAATACTCCGCCGCTTGCGAAAGCGACTAATCAGCCTCGACGCTTCTTCCGCTTGTCTCAACGCAGCCGTCACTCCGTTCGAAGTCATTGGGTCCACCATGGCCGCGGCTTCGCCTGCCACCAGCCAGTTGGGCCCGGATATCCTGGCGAAAACACGACAGCGAAACGATGTGGTCCGGGGCGATTTCTTTGCCGGGTCGTGCTTTAGGCTCTGCAGATCCGGGAATTGCTGGAGCTGCGCTACGAAGATGTCCTGCATACTCAGCCCCTGTTGCCGCTTTCGTTTGACAGCCTCACCGGGGCATACGTAGCCCACACTGATGGTGTGAGGATGAATCGGTATCTGCCAAACCCACTCCATATATCGCGGTCCCGCGCCGTCGGCGTGGAGCGTGGTCCCGTCGACGGATTCGGGAACGGTGAAATAGTCCCACATGGCTACCTTGTGCGGACCATACTCATATACGGGCAGCTTGAACACCCGGGGGAACAGGGTGGCTCCCGATCCGGACGCGTCGAGAAACCACGGAGATACGATCCGATTCCCGCTGGCGGTCACGAGGGCTTTGACGATGCGTCCCGACGTCTCCACGTGGACGACTCTGTCGGTGACCAACCTGACTCCTTTGCCGAGAACGATCTCACGAAGCGCCTGGTTGAGCTGGGTGCGATCGACGTGCAGGGTGCGGAGATCGACGTTGTATGGCGGTTTCCCCAACCAGTCACCCGGAACATAATGTTGCTCTGACCCGTCCCTGAGCTTCAAGACAACGTGCCGCTTATAGGTCGCGATCCCTTGCTTGAGCAGATGCTCCTTGGTCAGTCCGAGCCGCCTGAGCAGCTCGGGCGCCGACCAGTCCAACGATTCGCCGACCGGATCGCTATCGATGAGATCCGGCTCAATGCATAAAACCCTGAGGCCTGCATCGGCAAGATGAATCGAGGCGGCCATGCCCGCGAGGCCGCCGCCAATGACGGTTACGTCAATCGGATCGTTCAGGTTTAGCATCAGCTCTTAGGGAGAATACTAATCAGCCGCGCCCCGCGCGTCATCCGAAAGGTTGATGAGTGTGGACTGATTTAGACAGGTCTGGCTGAACGTGGCCCAGGAGCAGGTCGCGCTGCGGTCCAAAAAGGCTGTATAGTTCAAGCTCGAAGTTCGGCTATCGGGCCCGGAACCTTCAGGATGGTTGTCGTTCCGAGCAGGTAGGCGTCTCCAAGTTCTCCACCCCGGGCAGCGAATGCCCGGGCGTTCGTGGATACGAAGAAGAATCCGGTGCTGGCGTTTGCCGGAACTCCTTTGCTGAAGGTAAAGGAGTATGTATTCGAGGCCGGGCCGTAGACAAAGTCGTCGGGTACGGTCGTGGCCACTCCTTCCGGGCGAACGTCGGCGAGCGTCACCTGGATGTTGGCGGGCGCCGGAGACCAGAGGAAGTCCACCTGGGTTGGAGCGCTGAGCGGGGCAGCTCCGGTGAAGATACGGTAATAGAAGTCGAGCAGTCCGGTCTTGGCCGACCGTACGACGCGACACTGCATCTTCACGGCCACTGCGCCGGCGCTTCTTCCAAGAAGGCGAATCTCCTGCATGGCATCGTGAAGCACCAGGCTCGATCGCAGCTTCCGTCCGCGGCCGCCGGCCTGCCACACGAGGGCCTCCTCGGGCGACGGGGTCGGTCTGCCCGGGAACTTCATCTCATAGGCGTCGATGGCCGCCTGAATCGCAAACACTTCGGAAAAAGTCAGAGACATTGCCACCTCTTTTCGTATCGGTGAGCATTGATATTCTGCATCGCCCTATGCAGCGGTGAAGAGGCAGATGCGCGAGTCAAAGGCAGGCGGGCCCGGGCGCATCTCTATCCAAACAGCCGGGAAAACAAGGCAGGAACTACTTCGAAACATGGCTGTCGCCAAAAGCAGGAGAGACCTGGAGAATGGGTTGTCCTGCGAAAAAAACTGAACAGCGATACCCCGTTTCAGCTCATCGCACTGAAAGCCAAGGATGGGGATTACGAATCGCTGCTTGTTCTTCGAGAATACTGATTCTGGCAAAACTTACTATCACCTTTGAGTACCGTTAAGTAATCTCGGCCGGAGATAACCTTAGTAACTAACCGAACAGCCCCGTCATTTTTCCATCGAGCCGACCGAATCAGGCGACGGGATCCCTCGAAAGGCCAGTCACCGGCCAATCGAATTCGGGGCAGCGCGGGGGCTCGGTAAGGATTGCACGTCGGCCAACGCCGAACGACAAAAAACCGGATGGCTGACTACGCCATCCGGCCCTTTTTGGCACGTCTCCCGTCGTCCTAGAACGTGAGTCGCAGCGACATTTGTATCTGCCGCGGACTGCCGATGGCATGGGTTACATAGCCAAGGCCGGCGGGGCAGTTGTAGTAGCTTTCGTTGGTCTGATTTCCGTTCGAGTCACATCCTGTAGGCAAAGCCGTTTGGCCTACCGTCGTGATCTGCTGGAAGTACTGGTTTTGAAATACCTCGTTGCCCGGGATGTCGAAGCTGGTGGTATTGGTCAAGTTGAAGACGTCGAACGTGTACTTGAGATTGAAACGTTCGGTCAGGTTCGTCATCTTGACCAGGGATATATCCGCCCGCTTCTGTGGGGCCTGATGGAAAATATTGCGTTGTCCAGTAGTGAAGCTAGTCTCTACGTTGTCTCCAGCAGGGATCGCCGCCGCCAGAGGGCTCCCTGGGGTAACCAGGGGAACGGTGAAGCATTGCGGATTGAGCGCCGGCAGATAAGCTGTTCCGAACGCTCCGGAGTGGCCAGTCTGGGCTTTCTTCGGTGAACAAGCGGCATAGTTCAAGGGCACGATAGGATTGGTGACGCCGTCGTACACGCTGTAATAGAGACTGCCGACAGCGCCGGTAAAATCAACCACGCTGAATGGCTGTCCACTTTGCAAGACGGTCAAACCGACGAGCGACCACCCGTCGGTGAAGCGGCCGGTCAGTGTGTTCTTGTTGTAGAAGTCGGGCAGCTGATAGACGTAGTTGAAGTTGAAGACATGGGTGCGATTGAAGTCGCTGGAAGCGTATCCGTCGCGCAGGTTGAGAGGATTATTCCCGTTGTAGAACAGGCCGATTGCGCTCTGCTCGTCCAGGGAATGCGAGTAGGTGTAAGAGGCGCCCACCTGGATCCCGTGGCTCATGCGCTTCTCCACGTGGACCTGCAGGGCATTGTATGCGCCAACTCCCGCTGCCTTATAGGCGATGGATTCGGCTGCATAACCGAGGTAAGGAACGCGCATGTCGATGTTCCCGCCTTCGTAGTTGATGAGCGCCGTAGTGCCATCGCCCAGGGTGATGAAGTTGCCGTCTGCATCCGCAGGGGTGTAGCCGTAGGAATAGCTCTGGGAGTGTATCTGGTTCCCGGGCGAAGCGATGTTGGGCTGGTTGAACGGTACCGGAACCACTTCATGCCGTCCCAAATTGCCGACATAGCCGAAATCAAACGCCAGGTCGTTGCGCGGCTGCCACTGTATATCGAGGGTGTAGTTCATCGAGTAGGGCAATTTGTTCTTTCGATCGTAGACGCCAAGAGAAACTGGGGCCGCGCCGTTGAGGAGCGCCGCCGCGTTCGGCAGATAGTTTGCGAAGTCCGAGGCCTTGGGGTTTGTCGGCGCCGGACTCTGGATGTTGGTGTAGGGGAATTCCAGTGAACCGGAAGTACCCCCGCCGCAGGTAAAAATATAACCCTGGTACAAGTGGTCGACCGGGCAACTCTGGGCCGTGACAAAGGGAACCTGCTGGTTCACGCCGAATGGTCCGCCGGTCACCAGGCCGATGGCGTAGCCAGGGGAGAAATAGCTGAAGAGTTCGCCGCGGTCATAGTAGAGACCCATGCCGGCGCGGACAACGACTTTGTTGTTGAACCGGGTGGGGCTCCACGCCGCACCGAGACGCGGAGCAAAGCCCCACTGGCGACCGGTCAGTGTGGTTTTGCTTACGCCTGCTGTCCCATTCTTGTTATTGCCGGCGATGATGAAGCCGCTTTGGTCGGCTCCCAGGCTTCCTGGGGTTTCACCGGTCGGCAGGGAACCGGTGGCGCTCAGATAGGTGTATTTCGAGGAGTCGAAGTTATAGATACGCCCATACTTTTCGCTAAGCCCGCCATCCCAGTCATAGCGAAGGCCGGCGGTGATGGTGAGGTTCGGTTTTACCTGGAACTTGTCCTGTAGATAGAAACCGAGCTGGTTGGCCCGGTAGTAGCGATTGGCATCGCCCTGCAGGAAGGTGGTGACGTTATAGTCGACGTCGGGACTGACCAGGCCCTGGAAAAATTGACCCAGATCCGCGCTCACTACAGACCCGGTACCAGGCCTGCGATCGATGGTGTTGAGCTGGGTGAAGCTATAGCTCCCACCGAAGCCGATGCTGTGCTTGCCAAGTTGCCAGATCGCATTACCAGACGGCTGCAGGCGGTTTTGGAAAACGCCGGTGAACGATCCGGTTTGACCGGCGCTCGGCCCGATGTTGAGGGTATCCGCGATCCCCGGAATTTTTTGATCACCCAGAACATGGATGATCGTTGCGCCTGGAAAGTAAGTGGATCCGAAGGTATCGATGGAGGCCGATGGGTACGCCCCGCCTGGAATGTTCTGGGGCGAGAAAGCCTGGTCATTGGTGTTGTAGATCTTCTCCCGCAGGTAGCCGAGCGTTTGCTGGGTGCTGAGATTGGATTTGACCAGGTACGTGTTGTTGATGGAAAAGACCTGCGCCCCGGCGTCCAGCCGTTGCGTGAAGCCCGGCACGTTGGAGTAGGCGTAGGGAGCTACGGTTGGATCGTGTTGGTAGTAGTACTTGAGGGCCAGGGTGTCTTTGCTGGTGGCGTTGTAATCGAGGTTGGCGACTGCCTGATCGCCGATAAAGGTAGCCGTTCCGGGAATGAACGCATTGAAGGTCTCGCCCGGTCTCAGCACAGCGTTTGGGTTGGCGTTCGGGATGAGCCATTTCCCCGGCTCGCCCTTAACAGAAGGGGCGTTGAATAATGCAAGGGCGACCGGATCAATGCCCCCCGGCACAGCGTCAGGGCCAAAGGCAGAGTCCGCGTTGGTGATCGCAGCGAGCGCCTGCGGACTGCGATCGTCCGTGAGTCCCACCGGTACATCGAGGAACGAATCCCCGATCTCCGCATCGGCGACGTGCAGGTGTTGATAAGCCAGAAAGCCGAAAAGCTTGTCTTTGATGATGGGGCCACCGACGGTCCCGCCCAGTGTGTAGCGGTGCAGCTGGGGGACTTTCATGTTGGCAGGGACCGCAAGATCCTGATTGAAGAAAAATGGCGCAGCATTCAGCCAGTTGGTAGCACGATGCAAGTAGAGGCCGCCATGATAGACGTTGGTGCCGGAGGTGGTACTCAGGTCGATATGCGCGCCGCTGCTTGCGCCCTGCTGCGCGTCGTACATCGAGGCGTTGACCCGCACTTCCTGGATGGTCTCAGGGGCCGGAGAGGGCAGCGAATTCCCAATGGAGAGATATACAGAAGCGCTCGACTGGATTACACCGCCGGCTCCGCCGTTACCCGCATTCGTCGCAGGGGTCACGCGCGACGAGGCTACCTGGCTGGTGCTCTTGCCGTTGAACAGGTTGCTGGCGTCGACGCCGTTCAACAGAAAGCTGTTGCTCGTGTCGCGTTCGCCGTTGGCCCAGATCGGTGCGTTGCCCAAGCCGGAGTTAACGCCCGTTCCGCCGGGGAGCTCAGCGTTCACACCAGGGGAGAGAATCGCGACTCCAGTGAAACTGCCAGTCGGCAACGGGATCGCTTCAATCTGCGCGCGGTCCAGAACGTAGCCGTTCGTGGTGTCAACCGCATTCAGCATCGGATTGACGTCCACTTCGACCGTGTCAGCGACTGTACCCACTTTCAGTTGGGCCTGCAGAGAAACGGTGCGATCTGCCTGTACCAGGATGCCGGGGTAGCGCCCGCCCGAGAAACCGTCCTTGCTAAAGCTGACGGTGTATTTGCCCAGGGGCAGATCGTTGAGGTTATAGACTCCCTGAGTATTGCTGCGCGTGCTGCGTTCCAGCTTGGTGTCTTCCGATGTGACCTTGACCTCAGCGTCGGGGATAGCGCTGCCCGAAGGGTCGACCACCGTCCCGGTGATGCCACCGAGGGTTTGTTGTGCCTGCATTGCCTGTGTCTGTAACAGGACGACTGAAAACAGCACGGCTAACGACGAAAGAAGTCTTCTGGAAAATAGATACATCTTGGATATGCCTCGCGTGAAAGAGAAGCTGTGACCGGACTCTAGTTTTTCGATATGCGACTACAGGGTCGGTGCAACAGAAGGTCACGACGAGGTGACAGCCCAAAAGCTACCGGGGGAACTCTGGCGGTGTGATGTGAGGATAGAACAAATGTGCTTATGGAGCCAAGCAAAATTGCGCTTAGAAACCAGCACATCAACTGCACCAGGAAAGATGCAGCATTTTGGGACACCCGATCAGGGCAGCAGAGATACGTGGGCGAAGACAATGCGCCATCCTTCGGGAAGGCGGGCCCATGTCTGGCTCTGCCGGCCGCGTGTGAGCTTGCCCTCAACGTCGCGCTCGAAGGCTACGGTGATGCTGGCGAAGTCCTTAGCGAAGGTGACGATCTCGAGCCGCGTGACGGTGCGCGCCAGGTTAGCCGGGGAACGCCCTTTGCGAAAGGCTTCAATCTCGCTGATGCCATACAGAGTCTCGGTGGGGCCAAAACGCGCCACGTAGGGTGAGGCCCAGAACATACTCATCAGGGTTTCTACATCGTTTGACACCAGTGCCTCTTCGTAGCGGGGATAGAGTTCGTGCAACTCGGCGACGGTGGCGGGGTCGTTGATGAGCATGGCGGTCAGAACATCTTCCTGGTGGGCAGCACGCATTTGGGCATGGCCGCGCTTACTGTGATCATGGGCTCGTTGACCACCTGGTTGATGCGCAGCTTCATGGCCACGCTGCACAGCAGGTATGCGTGGATGGGGGTGAAGGACCACCGCGCGATCAGGAGATCGATCATGCGCTCGGTTGCCCTGCGGGCGGCCTGGATGGAATCGGCGTCGGATTCGACCACGATCCACGCGTCCGCAGGTGCGTCCGGAGAGCGCGATTCCGCTGATTCGAGCAACGGGCCGGAGAGCGGTTGATGGCGGTGCACACGGAAGCGCAGAGACACTTCCGCAGGGCATTCGATGCCGTTGATGCAGACCTCCCCGTCACCCTGTGCGGCGTGCGCGTCCCCTGCGGAGAACAAGGCGCCTGGGTTGAATACTGGAAGGTAGAGGGTGGCCCCGGTACAGAGCTCGCGTACGTCCATGTTGCCGCCGAAGGGGCCAGGCGGGCGGGTTCGGAATTCGCCGTCTTCAGCCGGGGCAACGCCCATCACTCCACAGAAAGGGCGCAGCGGGACGATCGCCGATTCAAGCGAACGGCTTATCTCGGGATCGAGCGTCCAGTGAAAGAGGTAGGGCTCACGGAATCGATCTTTCAAGAAACCGAGGCCCGGGATCACGCTGGTCCAACCCCATCCTCGATGTTCCACTTGCAGCACTTGAATCTCGAGCACGTCGCCGGGCTCGGCTCCCTCGATGAAGATGGGACCAGTGAGTGCGTGGATCTTGTTTCGGTCGATGGCGAGAAAATCTTCGACGCTCGCTCCCGGCTTTACCTGGCCGCCGCTGGCGTCGAGGCAGCTCATGTGCACGGTGTCTCCGGAGGAGATCGTCAGGCGCGGTTCGAGGGCGCGGTTCCAGCGGGAGTGGGTAGGCTCTGCAGTTAATCGGTGTTCGGTCATTGGGTTTGTTATATCGCTACGACCATTTGCAGCTCGACCAGGGCGTTGCGCGGCAAGGCGCTCACGCCAACGGCGGCGCGTACGTGGCGCCCCTGGTCTTCGAATACGGATATGAGGAGATCGGACGCTCCGTTGATGATGGCCGGGGAGTCGGGAAAACCTGCGATGGCGTTTACATAGCCATTTACGCTGACGACTTCGCGGACTTTGTCCAGCGAGCCTAACGCGCGCTTGAGGACCGCGAGTTGGGTTAAGGCACAGGCACGCGCTGCGGCGTAGCCCTCGGTGATGGTTCGATCGGCGCCGGCGGTGCCGGTGATGATTCCCGTTGTGTCGGTGGAGATGACTCCCGAGAGGTAGACGAGGTTTCCGATGGTTTTCGCGGACACGTAATTACCGCCTGGGGCGGGTGGCTCCGGTAGGGTAATGCCAAGTTCTGTCAGGCGTTTCTCAGCAGACATTTGTTCGTACTCTATATCACTTGGGGCTTTTGGTTTCTACCTGGGGTTACATTATGGGGCCTGGATGGGCATTTCCTAGGAGGCGGCGGAAAAACTAATGTTTTGTTCGGGACGACTTAGTCGGGCCGTAAATGACTGAGAATACGTCGGGCTTTAGCCCCTGAGGTACGTCTTTCTTGCCCGGTCCCGCATTTTTCCGCAGCCTCCTAGGAGGATCCCAGGTCTCAAACGCGAGACCTGGGCACCCTTCGATTTTTAACTTGGCTTTTCATGGGTGAGTAGATGGTTCCCGGTTTACTTTGGCTTTGCTGTTGGGGAGGTGCAGGTTAGTATGAGCCAATGACACGAGTGGTTGCCGCTCTTATTGCTGCGGGCACGCTGTTGCTTGCCGCGCAAACGCGTAGTCCACTTTTGCACGCGACGCGACAGGCTCCGACCGATCTCCAGGTCGGTGAATCCCAATTTGTTTCCTACCAGGATCTGCTCCGCCTGCCCCAGGTGAAATTCACCACTTCGGATGACTCTAATTTTGTTCCGCCCGCGCAGGTGAGTGGCGTTCCTCTCGACGAGCTGGAGAGGGCGTTGGGTTCGGATGCGGATATGGTGGTGGCGATTCGCCGCAGATGGGTACCGCAGCAACTACCCGGCCGCCTATCTCTCCGCACACCATCCCGTTCTGGTGTTGACGGTGAATGGCGAGGCACAGCAGGGCTGGCCGAAGACTCATGAGGGCAACATGGCGCTGGGACCTTATGTAATTGCTAACCCTGACTTTCACCCATCGTTCAAGGTGCTTTCTCACAGCGATGAGGCTCAGATTCCTTTTCAGGTCGTCCGCCTGGACTTCCGCAACGAGCGCGAGGTGTTTGGCCCGATTGCTCCGCAAGGCTCTTACGCTCCTGATTCGCCGGTCATGCAGGGATACAAAATCGCGCAACAGAATTGTTATCGCTGTCACAACATGGGGGCCGAGGGCGGCCACATGGCTTCGGTACCCTGGCCAGTGGTCGGCGCCTTGGCTAAAGGCAATGCGGAGTTCTTCGCCAAATATGTACGCAATCCGCAGGCGGTGAATCCATCCAGCAGGATGGCCGCCAGCCCCGAGTACGATGACGCAACCATTGCTGCTCTTCGGGCCTATTTCTCGACTTTTGCTGCTGGAGGACCGTAAATGACGATTCGTGTCTCGAAGGCGCTGCTGCTGTTTGCGCTCGGTTTCTATTACACGCTGGTGGTGTTCAACAACACCAACGATTACAACTCGAACCTGACGTTCGTGCGCCATGTTTTGTTGATGGACACGACCTTTCCAGGAAATCATGGCATGTGGCGCGCCATTCATGCGCCGCAGTTCCGTTCATGTTCTTTGCGAGCATCGTCTGCTGGGAAATTGTCACCGGGGCTCTCTTGTGGTGGGCAGGCTTTCGCCTCATCCGCAACTTACATGCGAGTGCTGCTGTCTTTAATGCGGCCAAGAACGTGGGAGTGGCAGCGCTGACGCTCAGCCTGCTGATGTGGCTCTCAGCCTTTCTCAGCGTCGGCAACGAGTGGTTCCTGATGTGGCAGTCGAAGGAATGGAGCGGCGAGTCCGGCGCCCATCACATGTTTGCCATCGCGGGCATTATCCTGCTCTACCTGGTCATGCCTGATGTCGAAGGCCAGGCGTAGGTTCGTCTCTATACCTGTGACAACCTGGCCAATGTGGAGGCCAGCACCTTGGCCCCGGTTTCGATTTCCTGGGGCGCGGAATACTCGTCCGGCCGATGACTGACTCCACCGCGGCAGGGGATGAAGACCATCCCGACCGGGGCAATGCGGGCCATGAATAAAGAGTCGTGATAAGCGCGGCTGACCATCTTTTTATAGGGCAATCCGTTTTCCTCAGCAGCCTCGACCGACCGCGTTGATCACACGGGGTGAGCAGGTGGCCGGGGCGTCGGCATTGATAGGCGTAACTTTCACCTGCAGCTTTCGCTTGGCCGCGACCTGGGCGCAGGCCTGCTCGATCTCCCGCAGCACACGATTCCTGCGTTGCTCATCCGTGTCGCGAAGATCCACATCCATCTCCACGCGGCTGGGAATGCTGTTGACCGCTCCGGGATAAATCTGGCACTTGCCTACGGTGCCGCAGGTGTCGATCGCCCCGGTGGCGCGCGCTCTTTCTTCGACCGCGAGCACGATCTCCGCCGCGGCGCAAAAAGCGTCTTTGCGGTCGGGCATGAGCACGCCGCCGGCATGGCCTCCTTCGCCCTCTATCAAAATGCGCAACGCAGCGGGCGCGGCGATGCTGGTAACAATGCCCACGGGCAAGCCTTCCTTCTCCAGCAGCGGACCCTGTTCGATGTGCAACTCGACGAAGGCGGCATAGTAGCCCTCGGGCAGGCGCACCTCGTCGAGCGAACCATGGAAGCCGGCTGCAGCGCGCAGTTGCGCCAGCGTGTTGCCCTCCGCATCTTTCAGGCGCGCATCTGCGTCGCTGTTCAGTCCTCCGCTCAACATCCGGCTACCCAGGCAGCCGAGGCCGAAGCGCGTTGGTTCTTCCGAGGTGAAGAGCAGGAGCTCGATCGATCGCTGCGGCTGAAAGCCACTCTGCTGCAAAGCGCGGATGGCCTCGAGACCGCCGAGCACGCCGACCGTGCCGTCGAATTTTCCGGAGTGAGGGATGGCGTCGATATGAGAGCCGGTGCCGATGGCGGCGAGTTGTGGCTGCGCGCCCACCCAGCGGGCAAACATGTTGCCAACGGCGTCTTCGCGCACCGCCAGGCCGGCATCGCTGCATTGTGACTTGAGCCAGACGCGTGACCGCTGATCCGCGTCGGCAAAGACCAGGCGAGAGATGCCGGGTGGCGTGCCGTCAGAGAACGAGGCGAGGGTTTCGAGATCAGCAACCAGCCGGTCGCGATTGATTTGCATGCAATTACCTTCCGGGAAGCGGGTGACGGTTCCAGTCTTTGTAGATCAGATACTTGGCGGCAGTTTTGCCCAGGGCGCCGAACCACTGCGGGCAGTAGGGCGCCATCCAGATAAAATCTCCTGCCTGGACCGGGTACCAGTTGTTTCCGAGACGATAGATACCGCCGCCTTCGAGCATCAGCAGGCCGTGCTCCATTACGTGAATCTCGACCAGGGCAAGCGTGGCGCCGGGTTCATAACGCATGGTGTTTACGGCGTAGTCGAGGCCAGGCACAGTGGGCAGCAACTGCTTTACCTGGAGCGCTTCATCGCCGCCCAGTGGCTGCGACGCCACTTTGGCTTCATCGCCAAAAATTGCGGCGGCCGGGGCATCGTTCAACAGCGCGATCGCCGGCTTCTCGATTACGGCGACACGGGCTTTGGCTGACGATTTCACGGAGTGCTGCTGGTTGGCGGGCACATGGGCAAATTCGCCCGGGCTCAGCTGCCGCGTCTGGCCGCCGAGAGCCACAGAAATGCTGCCTTCCAGCACATAAAGAAAGCGTTGGCCATGCGCCGGCCCCAGGGAGCCTCCGGGCTCGAACTCGGCAGTGTATTGGGTGAAGGCGGCTCCGATGGCGGGCGCCGTGTGCACAATAACAGTTACAGAATCGAAGCCGGGAAGGGGCATGCCCACAAAGGTATCCGGCGTCTGCAACAGGTGGGTGGGTTGGCGATCGCTGCGTGTGTGTCCGAGGTTATACACTCTTTTCCTTATTTACTTCTTTAGTCATGAGGCGCAAGAAAGCACGTCCGGCAGCCAGCGCGTTCTGCACATCCTGGGGACGAACTGACTCGTCAGGATGATGGCTGATTCCTTCCGGGCTGCGTAAAAAAATCATCGTCGTGGGAACGCGCTCGGCCATAATCATAGCGTCATGGCCGGCGCCGCTGACCATGGAGAGCGGCTCGATCCCGGTGTGGCGAATGGCCTCCGCCGCCAGGTCGCATAAGTGCTTATCCATGGGGACCGCGGGCTGATCCATCAGCATTTTACTGGCAACGGTGAGGCCGCGGCGTTTGGCGATTGCCTCCGCCTGTGCGAGCAGGGTCTCGACGGCCCGGTGACGAATGGAGTCGTCTTCGTGCCGCACATCAAGGCTGGCGCGCGATTGGCCGGCTATGACGTTTCCGGCTCCGGGATAGGTGCGCAGATCGCCGACGGTGGCGACGAGGCCCGGGGTCTCGAGAGCCAGACCGCTCCACCGCGACTACCCACTCCGCCGCGCCCGCCACGGCATCGTTGCGCAGCCGCATCGGGGTCGTGCCTGCGTGGCGCGCGCGGCCGGTAAAGGTCATCTCCGCGCGGGTTTGCCCTACGATGGCGTGGACGACCCCGAGGGATCGGTCGTCGCTCTCCAACACGATGCCCTGCTCGATGTGGAACTCCAGAAACGCGGCGACTTCGTCGCCTAGCTGGCAGTCGTTTATTCGCTGTGGATCCAGTCCGAAGGATGTGATTGCCTGGGCGATGGAGATTCCGTTTCCATCCGTGGTTTCCAGGAAGTCAGAGTCTATGCGCCCAACCAGGGCTCGGCTGCCGATGAAGGGCAGGTGGAAACGCACACCTTCTTCCTCAGAGAAAGCGACCAACTCGATGGAGAAGGGTAGGCTTTCTCCGTTGAGGGACTCGACCAGGGCCAGTCCCAGCATCACGCCCAGTATTCCGTCAAAAGCTCCGCTGTTGGGGACGGTGTCCAGGTGGGAACCGATCATCAAGGTTGTACTCGATGCCCCGGCATAGCGACCGCGGAGATTGCCGGCAGGATCGATTTTTACCTGCATACCTGCCGCTTCCATCCATCCCTGGACTTCCCGCATGCAATCGCGCATCGCCGGGGAGAGGAAGGTGCGCTTGATCTGGCCCGTTTCTTCGCTGAATTGCCCGAGGTATCGGCAGCGGGATATGACTTTTTCAGCTTGCATTGCGTAGATTACCCATTCGCCACCACCGCCAAAGGTTCGGGACGGGTGCCCCATGGCCCCAATTTCCTGTTGCGTCCAGTGGGTTCCACAAACTTCATGCGCCTTTCCTTAAAAGAAAGGCGCACACGCGGACGTGTCCAGAGCAGCGTGCAGGAAATTCGGGGTGTTCGCCCTGGCGTACATGGGCCGAAAACGAAGAGCGCAGCTCTACGAACGTTTTCTTTGCCAGGTTGGCAAATGCAGCGGCCAAGATCACAATCTCTGCGCCTAAAATGAAAGCGTTTGAAGAGTCCGTTTTCGGCCCAGGTACGCTGACGCGAACCTGGGGCACCCGTCCAAAACCTGCGCAGTCTCAGCGTCCTAAGGGGTCCCAAATTTAGCTTCCTCTCGAAATCCGGGCCACAATATTGCCGAACGGCTCATCCGTAGGCACGAATATCTCGTTGGGGTTGGTTTGTCCGAAGCGGGACAGATCCACCAGCAGGCAATGCTTATTAGGCATGGCCAGCTCTACGTCGAGGATTTCCGGGACCGCTTCGAGCGCCGCCTGAGCCATCGCATAAAGCGTGTGTTGCACCGATTTGCTGTCATGCTCTGCGAACGCTTTGATCAGCGCGTCGCGCAGTTTGCCGCGCAGTGGTTCGAATGGCAGACTCGCGGTCTTGTAGGTCCATTGCGCGCGCATCGAAGTCCCCAGAAGACGATCCGCGGTCTCGGGCAAAGTGGTAAGCGAGTCTCGCAGATAGCCCTCGAATCCCGAGTTGGCTGTCTTCAGCACCACCAGGTTTTCGAGGCCTGAACACACGTCGGGGTTGCCACCCTGGGCACACGCAACCGTCGTGGTTTGTGATTCGCTCGAGCCGCGCACGAAGGTGGAAGGATGCGGCTTGCCGTCTACCAAAGCATGCTCCCAGGCCGTGCTGGCGATGTTGATCGCGACGCGCCCGACCTGGGGATTGCGAGAAAGAAAAAACTCGCACAGCTCCAGGGCGAAATCCTCCACGCACTCCGCTTTGCTCTCGCGGGCGCGCGAGTAGACCGTGTTCTTCATGGTGTCGGTGGGCAATATGGCGCTGTTGTCGCCGTCCGTGAAGCAGGTTTTAAAGTCGCCGGAGAGCAGCACCTCAACTTTCCATTCCCACACAGTGTGCAATGGGCGATCGCGCTTCACCTTCATCACGCGCACGCTCGATTTGCCGTACGTATTCTCTGCCAGAGCAATCACCGCTCAGCTCCCCCTGTAAGTGGTGTAGCCATTTGGGCTCAAGAGTAATGGAACGTGTAAGTGGGTATCCCCTGGACGCACGGTCACGATGATTTCGACCGTGAGGTACAGCCCTTTGACCATCTGCGCCGCGTGGTAGGTCCCGGTCTCGAAGCGTAGCCGGTACTGTCCAGGCTGCAAGACAGGATCGTTGTTCTGGGATAAGAGGTTTGCACAGCGGCCGTCTGCGTCGGTCTGGCAGGTGCTCAGCAGTTCCCATTCGACCGGATGGGGCGGCATACTCCAGGTGCACCACCATGCCGGCCGCGGGCCTGCCTAGCGCAGTGTCCAATACATGGGTGGAGAGCCGGCTCATGCAGCCTCCGTTTGTGCCAGCCACTTGCGCAACCTGAGCTGCATGATCTGTTGCTGCTGCGCGGCTGATTCCTGCAACTCCTGCGCTGGATCGTTGACCAGTCGACGCTCGAGGATGCTCAACATCTCCGCAGGCTGTTTTCCGCTGGCGCAGACAATGAAGATCCGTCCGAAACGCTGCTCGTACTGGCGATGACCCTCTCGCATGCGCAGCATGATGGCATCGTTTGCATCGCTCATCTGGCTTTGCTCTGAGCGAGACCACGCTGCCGAGACTGCGGTTGTCTTCTTCTCTGCATGCTGTTCGCCAATGCGAGGGTGGCTGCGGAAGGCCTCCAACCAGTCCGCCTCGGGGAGGCCCTTCCAGCATTCGTCGGCGGCGCTAAAAAGCGGTTGCTCGTCTGCAAACGGCCGCTTGCCGGCTAGACACAGCAGCCCAGGCACGGGAGCCGCAGCAAGAGAGAATCTCGATGGCTGCCTCGTCGGGCGGCAGCGCATTCCAACGCGCCAGGACTTGGTTCAAGCGAACAGGCCCTCGAGAAATTCCTGCAGCAGATTGCCTGCGACGTGGAGCCGGTAAAGGGCGCTGGAACGGATGTCGTCAATGGGTGCGACTTCCGCTTCCAGCGCCTGGCGAGCTTTGCTTATCAAAGCGGGACTGTAGGGCTGGCCTAACAAGGTTTCTTCTGTTCGCCGCAGCCGCACCGGCGTCACCGCCATGCTGCCGATCGCCAGGCGCACGTCTTCAATTTGGGCACCGGAGATTTTGCCCAGTCCGGCAAGGCAGAGCTTGGCGATGGCTTGCGCATTTCGGGTGCCGACCTTACGTGAGTACCCGTGGTAGCTGGAGAATCGCGGTTGCAGTGCGATGGCGCTGATGATCTCATCGGCGGCAAGTTTGGTTTGCTTGTAGCCGGTGTGGAACTCGACATAAGGGATGCGTCGCGTGCCACGCGCAGAAGTGAGCAGCAGTTCCGCCTCGTACACCATCAACGCGGGCAGGGAATCGGCGGCAGGCGAAGCGTTGACGATGTTGCCGCCCAGGGTGCCGCGGTTCTGGTTAGCAATGCTGCCGGTCCAGGAGGCGGCTTGCGTGAGCAAGGGAAATTCCCGCGCGACCACAGGATTTTTTCGCAGGTCGGTATAGGTACATCCGGCGCCGATGACCACTTCCTGCTCATCGGTCTCGATACCGCGCAACTCGGGCAGTCCCCAAAGGCTGACCAGCTTGCGCGCCGGCAGCCGTCCCGCGCCGTACTGAACCATCAATTCAGTTCCGCCAGCAATCGGCATCCACACTCCCGGCTCCTTTGCAAGCAGATCGAGCACGGTGCTTAATTTGCCCGGCGCTACCAACTCGTACTCTGATGGGCGGGATCTCATTTCTGCGTACCCGCCACTTCTGCCACTGCCTCGAAGATGCGTGTGTAGCCGGTACAGCGGCACAAGTTTCCGCCCAGCCCTTCGCGTATCTGTTCCAGGGTCGGATTGGGGTTGTGGTTCAGCAGATGAACCGTGGCCATGACCATGCCGGGGGTGCAGATACCGCACTGCGCTCCTCCGCATTTCAGGAATGCCTGCTGCACCGGGTGAAGACCATTCTCGCCGGCGAGGCCTTCGATGGTGGAGAGGGTAGCGCCCTCGGCCTGCAGCACCGGCACCAGGCAGCTGTTCACCAGTTCGCCGTTCATCAGAACAGAACACGAACCACACTCGCCCTCGCCGCATCCTTCCTTGGTTCCTGTGAGCCCAATCTGGGTCCGCAGAACATCAAGCAGGCGCTCCATGGGATAGACCGACACGGTGTGGGTCTTGCCATTCACGGTCAAGGAAACGTCGCGCTTGTTCATTGGCTGCCCTCCGCTGCCAAAGCGGTCTCGAGCGATTCCGCCGGGCGCTCGGGCACCGCTGTCATGGCGCGGAAGATATCTTCGGGCAGCAGCGGGATCGAGTTAAATTCAATGCCCGTGGCCTGCACCACCGCATTGATAATCGCCGGCGCTGGCCCGTCCATGGGCAACTCGCCGATTCCCTTGGCTCCATAGGGACCGTACTGGTAAGGTACCTCTTCGAAGTAGACGCGGATCGGCGGGATGTCTTCCGCCGTGGGCATGATGTAGTTGGTCATCTGGTTGTTGAGCATGCGCCCGTCTTTCCAAACCACCTTCTCATAGAGCGCATAACCGATTCCCTGGGCCACACCGCCTTCGATTTGCCCACCGGCGAGTACGGGATGGATGACCTTGCCGATCTCCTGCAGGGCAACAAAGTCGTCGATGGTGACGCTGTAGGTCGTGGTATCGACGGTGACCTCTGCCATGTAGACTGCCCAGGCATACGCGCCATAGGCTTCGCCGCTATAGAGCTCATCATTCCAGAAAATATTGGGCGCAGCCTCGTAGCGGCTGAACGACTGCAGCTCGCCGAATTGTTTGCGGTACGCCTGGCACGCGGCGAGGAACTGCTCGCGGCCGCCGGAAACCTCAAGCAGCCCGCTGTCTATTAAAGTCTGGCGCATCTTCAATGCCGCGGTCTGCACGATCCTGCCGATGATCATGGCCGTGCGCGAGGCCACCGTGGGACCACTGTTGGGGCTGATGCTGGTATCGACGGGGGCCATGCTGACGTCGTCGTACTCCAGCCCCAGCGTCTCTGCCGCTATCTGGCAAAGGATGGTGTTCGTCCCCTGCCCGAATTCCGTACTCGATACCAGCACGCGGAGACCGCCTGCTGCGGTTGCTTCCAGGCCCACCAGCGCATTGAGGTAGCGTTCCCCCGAGCCGGTAAAACCGGCGCCGTGCAGAAAGGCGCCGATGCCGATGCCTTTCTTCTTGCTGCTGTTCAGGTTGTGCGCGGCGAACTGCTTCACCTTGGCGTGGTAGTTGGTGAGTTCGAGTGCGCGATCGAGCATCTGGTCCATGACGATGGGTTCGTTGATCACCTGGTTGGTTGCGGTCGTCATTCCCTGGTGCAACAGATTGCGGCGGCGAAATTCGTCGGGCGCCATGCCAATCGTCTTCGCGATGTGGTCCATGTGCCGCTCCAGCGCGAACAGACTCTGCGGCGCGCCGAAGCCGCGAAACGCCCCGTGGGGCGGGGTATTGGTGGCGTAGGCTTTCGCATTCACCCGGATGTTGGGCCAGAAGTAAGGACCGCCCGCATGGATCGTGCCGCGCGAAAGCACCGTTGAGGATAAGGTCGCGTACGCCCCGCCATCGGTGGCGAAGTCGATCTCGGCGGCGAGAAGTTTGCCGTCCGCGCTGATGGCCGTGCGATGCCGCGTGCGCGAGGGATGCCGCTTGGTGGTGGCCGCCATATCTTCCATGCGGTCGTAGACGATCTTTACCGGGCGCCCTGCCTTCATGGCGAGCAGTGAAGCATGCGCCGGCGAGCATGGATGGATATTCTTCCTTACCGCCAAACGCGCCGCCGGTCTCGGCTTGAATGACGCGAATGTTTTCCGGAGGCAGGCCGGTGAGAGCTACCAGCGCCTTGTGTACATAGAACGGACACTGCATCGAACCCCAGATGGTCAGCCCGGTGTTGCCGGCCTGTGCGATGACTCCATTGGGTTCGATATAAAGCTGTTCCTGGGCTCCGGTGCTGTATTCGCCTTCGACGATCCAGGCAGCGTCTTTCCATGCCTGGTCTACATCTCCTTTTTCCATCCGGTAACTTTTAAAGATGTTGTCTTTGCCCCAGATGATGTGCTCGCGGCGCTCGCTTTCCTCGATGCTGTGGATGGAGGGAGCGGGCGTATAGGTGATGTCGACAGCAGCTACCGCGGCTGCCAGAGCGTGGCGGTCGGGATGCGCCAGGAGCAGGATCGGCTCCTCCGGATGATTGACCATGCCATCGGCCAGGCAGGGTTGGTCATCCATGATGAGCGAAACGACATTGCGGCCGGGAATATCTTTGGCCGTGACAATGGTGAACTCATGCCAGGGGACACCTTCACCGAATCGGATCGCTTCAATCGCTCCGCGGGCGATGGTGCTGCGCACCGTGGCGCCAAAGATCATGCCCGGCAGAGAGAGATCGTCAATGTAGCGGGCCTGCCCGGTTATTTTGGCAGGGCCCTCTTTGCGGGGTACGGAGACACCCACGACCCGAGTTTGCAAAAGCAGAGCCCTCCTCTTAGCAACAGACTTTGATTCTAATTTGTTCCCGGCCGATGGGTAGTCCGGGGAGCGAGCCCCGGTCATAAACCGCGGCCCCTCGTACGAAGGTAGCTTGCACTTTGCCCCGCAGCGTTTCGCCAAGATACGGAGACACCAGGTGGCGATACTGCAGGTCCTCGGCGCGCAAGGTGAACTTGGCGTCGGGATCAAAGACCACCAGGTCCGCATCGTAGCCCGCGGCGATGGCGCCTTTGCGGTCGTTGAGTCCGGCGAGCTTGGCGGGCTGCGCGGACATCCAGCGGGCCAGGTGCTCGAGCGTGAAATTGCGTGAGTGCATGTCTGTCCAGACTACGGAAATCGCGACGCTGAGGCTGGCGATGCCTCCCCAGGCCTGGCGGAAATCTCCCTGCTTCATCGCTGGTGGGCATGGTGAGTGATCGGTTGCGATCAGGTCGATGACTCCATCGCGCAGACCCTGCCACAGAGCTTCGCGATTGGCTCGCGAACGGATGGGCGGTGCGCATTTGTAAAGTGTTCCGCCCACGGGAATCTCTTCGGCACAGAAGTGCAGGTAGTGAGGACAGGTTTCTACCGTGATGGGTAGTCCTTCGTTGCGAGCGCTGGCCAATTCCTGGAGCGCCAGCGCGGTCGACAGATGAACGATGTGCAAGGGAAATGAATGCTTGCGGCAAAGGTCGATCAGCAGTCGGATTGCCGCGAGTTCCGCTTCGTCAGGCCGGGAGCGTAGATAGGTCGCGTACTGTGTCCAGTCATCCGCATCGGTGCCCGGGTAGAGATGCTCTGCCAACTCCGCGTGCACCAGCAGGGGCAAGCCTGTGCGCGCCAGTGCGGGCAATGCCGCCTCGAGTTCGTGCTTCTCGATCATGGCGAAGCCTTCGATGCCGGGATTGATGAGGAAGCACTTGAAGCCGGCTACGCCGGCTTCTGCCAGCGGCGCCAAGTGCCCGGCGTTCCGACCGGTCAAACCACCCCACGGTGCCCAGTCGACACGGCATTGGCCTGCAGCTGCGTGGCGCTTGGCTTCGAGCGCGGCGACGGTTGTGGTTTCGGGAAGACAATTCAGGGGCATATCCACCAGCGTGGTGTATCCGCCGGCGGCCGCGGCGCGGGTGGCGGTGGCGAAGCCTTCCCACTCGGTTCTCCCTGGTTCATTGATGTGCACATGCGAATCCACCAGCCCCGGCAAGAGCACGAGATCGCCGAATGCATGGAGCTCGGCCGCGTGCGGCGCGTCTGCCGTGCTGCGCACCGACTGGATTCGCCCCTCTTCAACGACGACCGCGGCCGGCCGTACTCCTTCAGGAGTAACGACCCGGCTGGAGACAAAAGCCTGTGTCATACTTCGAGTATTCGGGCACCCCTCGGGAGAGTGCAAGCGAAAATGAACATGAAGAGTGAGAATGATTTCCTGCGGCTTGCCATCCAGCTGGCCACGGAGAATGTGCGCAGCGGCGTTGGCGGACCTTTTGGGGCAGTCGTGGTCAGGAATGGAGAGGTCGTCTCTACCGGAGTCAACCGGGTTACTGCCGACAACGACCCCACGGCGCACGCAGAGGTAAATGCCATTCGCGAGGCGTGCAAGGCGATGGGGACGTTTCAGCTGCCGGGTTGTGTGCTTTACACCAGTTGCGAACCGTGTCCCATGTGCCTCGGTGCGATTTACTGGGTCCGCTTGGACAGAGTGGTTTACGGCAATACCTGTCATGACGCGGCTGCAGGTAGGATTCGACGACCACTTTATCTATGAGGAACTTAGCGTGCCGCCAGGCCAGCGTAAGTTGCCCATGGTGCGGTTGCTGCCAGAGTTGGCGATCGAGAACTTTCGTGCCTGGCAGGAACACCAGTCGAAGATTGTTTATTGAGGGGGCTCCATTTCAGGATGGTCAGTTCGTAAGCAGACTCTTCAGCTGAGGTCCGCCACTCCCTGCGGTTTCTTGCCCCCGCCCACCACACTGCGCTTTTTCTGTTGGTTCCCGAGCTGTCTTCCGTCTATGCTCCCGTATGAGCACTCGACTGCTGGCCTTTTTCTTCCTGATCTTTTCGGCAGCCGGTCTTCGTGCGGCCGAGCCGCCGCGAATCCCAGTCAAAGTAGTGGTGGTCTCACTCTTCGAGCCGGGGGCTGATCAGGGCGACACCCCGGGCGAGTACCAGTATTGGGTGGAACGCGAACACCTCGATCATCTCTACTCGTTTCCGCAGGGCTTCCACCGTCTTCGCATGAACGATCAGGGCGTCCTGGGTGTGCTGACCGGGGTTGGGACGGCCAGGGCGGCCGCATCCATCATGGCGCTTGGTATGGACCCACGCTTTGATCTAACCAAGGCGTATTGGTTAATCGCAGGCATTGCCGGGGCTGACCCGAAGGATGCTTCGTTGGGCTCCGCCGTCTGGGCCGAGTGGGTGGTGGATGGGGATCTTGCTTACGAGATTGATGCCCGGGAGATTCCGCCGCAGTGGACCACGGGCTATGTTCCGCTGAATAAGACAGTGCCCTACGAAAAGCCGCGTAACGATGAAAACTTCACGATGTTTCACCTTAATCCTGGGTTGAGGGAATGGGCTTATCAGCAAACCAAGGCGGTTGCACTCGACGATTCGCCCGCCTTGCAGGAGGCGAGGGGACATTTCGAGGGAGCGAATGCGCATCGTCCGCCATTCGTTCTTAAAGGCGACACGCTGTCTGTCGTCCACCTTCTGGCATGGCAAGCTGCTCGACCAATGGGCAAACGACTGGGTGAGCTATCACACCGAGGGGAAGGGCAATTTTGTCACTTCCGCCATGGAGGATACTGGCGTTTTGCAATCGCTCACGTTTCTTCAACGCGCGGGCCGCGTCGATCTTAACCGCGTCATGGTGCTACGCACGGTAAGCAACTTCGATCAGCCGGCGACGGGATTGACCGCCGCCCAAAGCCTGGCCGCGAGCGCAGGACACCGCTATAGTGCGTATTTCCCGGCTCTCGAAGCTGCGTATCGTGTGGGTGATGTCGTCGTCTCAAGCATTGTTACGAATTGGAATCGCTACCAGGATCACATCCCGGGCTCTCAGCTAAAGGAGAAACCATGAGCACGATCGTCCCAGGGCGCAGCACGGGAAATTTGTCTTACCTGGAGCGAGTCTTTCACGTCCAGGAACGCGGTTCGACCTTGCGCACGGAGATACTTGCCGGCGCGACGACGTTCCTCACCATGGCGTACATCGTTTTTGTAAACCCGGACATATTGAGCGAAGCGGGCATGCCGATCCCCGCGGTGGCCGCTGCTACCTGCCTGTCCGCAGCCATTGGCTGCATCCTGATGGGCTTCATTGCTAATTATCCAATCGCACTGGCGCCGGGCATGGGCCTCAACGCGTACTTCGCGTTCACCGTCGTCAAAGGAATGGGGATTCCCTGGCAGACTGCGCTGGGATGCGTTTTCCTCTCCGGCTGCGCGTTTTTGTTGTTGACGGCGGCTGGGGTTCGTCAGCTGATCGTGAATGCCATTCCCCGGGAGCTATTTGCTTCCGTGGCTGCGGGGGTGGGCTTGTTTGTTGCCTTCGTCGGCTTACGCGATGCAGGCATCATCGTGCCCAACGCGGCGACGGTAGTGGGCATGGGCAATCTTCGCGCACCGCAGACCGCACTGGCTTGCATATGCCTGCTGGCGATCGCAGTGCTGCAGGCTTGGGGGGTGCGTACCGCGATGCTTTTGGGCATCCTGGGGACGACAGCGATCGGCTTCGCGTTGGGTATCGTCAAATGGCACCCGGTTCACTACCACCTTGCCGACATGACCGCCACCGCGTTTCAACTCAACATTCCGGCAGCTCTGCACCTGAGTGGGCACTTTGGGCAAGGGGTGCTGGAAGTGATCTTTGTCTTCCTGTTTGTGGATTTGTTCGATAACGTGGGCACGCTCGTCGCGGTTACCAAGAAGGCGGGATTGGTCCAACCGGATGGTAGAATTCCGCGCTTGAATCGCATTCTGTTTGCTGACGCCACGGCGACGCTGGCTGGGTCCATGGCCGGAACAAGCACCGTGGTGAGTTATATCGAGAGTGCGGCGGGCGTCGCGGTGGGCGGCCGGACTGGTGTTGCTTCCATTGTGACCGGGTTGCTGTTCCTGATGGCGTTGTTTGTAGCGCCCCTGGTGGCCACCATCCCGATCGCGGCGACAGCTCCAGCGCTGATCCTGGTGGGGGCGTTGATGATCTCTGCGGTCACCGAGATTGAGTGGTCCGATCCGATGGTGGCAGTCCCGGCGTTTCTTACGCTGATCACCATTCCATTGACCTTTTCGATTGCCAACGGTTTGTCGTTTGGGATCACGTCCTTCGCGGCGCTGCGGTTGTTGCGTGGGCAAATAACCCGGAAGGACTGGATGCTCTTGGTGCTGGCGGCGCTGTTCATCCTGCGCTTTATCTACATGGGTAAGTAATTTCCGTAACAAACCGATGGGTGCCCCACATCTCGCGAAAAACGAACGGGATGTGAGCACACTTGAGAACAGACCGCTGAAAGGTAGGTCCGGGCTTCAGCCCGGACATCAATGTGCAAGTTCTTTGGCCTTCAGGCCCTGAGGTATGGATTTTCTAGAACTTCCGTAGGTGCGAGGAGAGAAAGCAAACCTCAGGGCTCGCAAGCCGATAGATTTGATGATGAGTGTCCGGGCTAAAGCCCGAACCTACCAAGCCGGAACCTACCCGGCCCTGACCTGCCTAGTGAATCGTCTTCATCTTGCGCGACATGTAGTCCATCAGCAGGTATTCGCCGAGCGTGTCCGGAGTGGTAAAGTACGCCTTCCCGCGGCACATCTTGGTCATCTTCTGCACGAACTGCACCAGGCCCAGATCTGACGCCAGCATGAACGTATTGATCATGATGTTGGACCGCTTGCAGCGGGCCACCTCTTCCAACGTCTCACTCACCACCAGCGGATCCAGTCCGAAGGCGTTCTTATAAATACGCCCGTCCGGCAAGGTGAGGGCAGAAGGCTTGCCATCGGTGATCATCACAATCTGCTTCATGTCTTTTCGCTGGCGCTCGAGAATCCGCTGCGCCACCCGCAGGCCCTCGCGCGTGTTGGTGTAATGCGGTCCCACTTTCACCCGGGCGATTTGCGAAATGGGCACTTCCTCGGCCGAATCGTGAAACAGCACCAGCGAAAGCGAGTCGCCGGGGTACTGCGTGCGAATCAGGTGAGAGAGCGCCATCGCCACCTTCTTGGCCGGCGTGAAGCGATCCTCACCGTAAAGAATCATGGAGTGAGAGCAATCCAGCATCACCACCGTGGCGCAGGAGCTTTGATACTCGCACTGGTGCACCTGCAGATCGGAGTACTCAAGGTTCAGCGGCAGGGTGATGCCTTCGCGGGCAATGGCCGCGCTAAGCGTAGCGGTTGTGTCCAGATTCAACACATCGCCAAATTCATACGCCTTGGAGGCGCCACTGGATTCAATGCCAGTGGCAAAATGCCGGGTGTCATGGCGTCCAAAACTCGATTTGCCCAGCGAGCCAAGCAGATCTCTTAATGTTTTGAAGCCCAGAAAGTCCAGGCTCTTATCCGTTACTTCGAAGCGCACTTGCCCCTCAGCCATGCCTGCCCGGCCGCCAGTCGACTGCTGGTTCGGATCCTGGCGTCCCTGGGTGGAGATGTAGTTCTCCTGCTCCATGCGCTCGATAATCTTGTCCAGCAACTGGTCGAGCTCACCGTTGTCGGCCATCTCCTGGATCCGCTGCTGCAGGTCGCCATCGAAAAGATCTCCCGCTTCCAGCGCCTGGCGCAACGCCTCACGCAGGTTATCCATGGTGTGCTCGCCATCGAGCTCGGCGAACCGCGACCATGGATCCTGAAAGCCGGAATCAAGCAAATACTCCGACAGAGCCTTGAGCAGGTCTTCCATGCTCATCTCCGAGGCTGGGTCGCCGGTGTATTTTGTGTAGCGGATTCGTTTCATCTAGTTAAATCCACGACGGCTTCGGCGCTGCTCCTGGAATTCGTCGTAATCCCGTTCCTCTGCGCGCTCCTGTTTGCGTGCAGCCTTTTCCTGGGCAGTGAATCCGCGCTCTTCGCTGCGGCTCAGCCGTTTGTGGGCGTACATGCCTTCGAGCAGGAATTCCGCCCCGGCGACTGCGCTTTCGGGCGCATCTGAAACCTTGACCGAGAGCGGAGACAGCTGTGGAAACAACCCCTGAATTTGCTTGAGTTCCTCAAGGATGGCCTGCGACGGCTGATCGTCGTCGATGCGCACCGTGCCACCCAGGTTGAACCATTGCTCGATCTGCTGGGTATTGGTGCCGGAAAAATACTTGTCGAAGATTTTGCCGATAGCCGCGCGAATCAGGTCGCGCACCACCACATCGGCGCCGCGCATTTCCCCTTCATACTCAAGTTCGAGTTTTCCCGTGATGCCCGGCATAGCCGCGTAAAGGTCGCTCACCCGCGGCACCACCAACTTTTCCCCATGAAGCAGCGCTCGCCGTTCTGCATTCGAAACCACCAGCTCCATGGTGGAGATGGGCAGACGCTGGCTGACACCGCTGCGCTTATCTACCTTCTTGTCTTCGCGCGCCGAGAAGGCTACCTGCTCGATCACCTCGCGCAAATACTGCGGGATGTTGATCTTGGTTGAGCCGCGTTCGCTCCAGGCTTCCTGAGCAGTGATCGCCATGCCTTCTTCGATGGTCTCGGGATAGTGCGTGCGGATCTCGGATCCGATGCGGTCCTTAAGCGGGGTGACGATCTTACCGCGGGCGGTATAGTCCTCGGGGTTGGCGCTGAAGGCAAGAACGATATCCAGCTCCAGGCGGACGGGATATCCCTTAATCTGCACATCGCCTTCCTGCATGATGTTGAACAGGGCCACCTGGATCTTGCCGGCAAGATCGGGGAGTTCGTTGATGGCAAAGATTCCGCGGTTGGCGCGGGGTAGCAAACCATAGTGCATGGTCAACTCGTTGGACAAGTCCTGCCCCCCGCGCGCTGCTTTGATGGGATCAAGATCACCGACCAGATCGGCCACAGTTACGTCCGGAGTGGCCAGTTTCTCCACATAGCGGTCCTGCCGGGGTAGATAGGCGATCGGCGTGGCCGGACCTTTTTCCGCGATCAGATCGCGGCAGCGCTTGCACAGCGGATGGTAAGGGTTGTCACGTATCTCGCAGCCGGCGACGTAGGGCATCTGCTCATCGAGCAGTTCGGTCAGCCCGCGCAGAATGCGGCTCTTGGCCTGGCCGCGCAGTCCAAGCAGAATGAAGTTCTGCTTAGAGAGCACCGCGTTGACAATCTGCGGCACGACCGTATCTTCATATCCCACAATGCCGGGAAAGATGGTTTGCTTGGCCTTAAGACGGGCGATCAGGTTCTCGCGCAGCTCGTCTTTTACACTGCGCTTTTTGAGGCGCGCTTCGTAGAACTCTTTGCTGCTTTGTAGCTCACCCAGAGTCTGCGGAAGAGGAGAAGACATACGTTTGCTCCTTGGAGCGAATTTGCTGCGCTGAGAATACGCCCGGGCCCCTATGGATCACCTTACACCATCAGGCCAAACCTGCTACATGATGTGTCCATTGCGACCCGCGACGATGCTGGCCTGCGCTCCCCGGCGGAGTTTCGGCAGCATGGCTGAGTACAGCGCAATCAACCGTTCTGTTCGTTCCGCATCCGATCGCATGGCCAGTAACTCAATGCGGAAAGAAAGGTCGGTGGGCGACGCCCACGCCAGCCGAAAGGCAACGGGTTCATCCAGATCGAATGCCCGGTGGGTCTTTTCCCCACCGGTCAACTCCAGCACTTCAAAATGCAACGCGGTGCACTGCTCGCGCATCGCTCGCGTGGCAGGTATACCTTCGTCACCGAAGAAATCAACTTCTGCTTGCAAAAAGCTGCGGGAGTTGTCCAGGTTCTCAATCTCGAAACGATTCGCTCCCTGACAAAGGATGTCCAGCCGTCCGTCGGGATATTGCTCCAGTATGCGCACGATCTCGGCGGTGCAGCCGACCACGGCCAGGCCTTCGCGCTGCGCACAAACCACGCCGAACCCAATCTTCTCCGCCAGGCAAACGCTCACCATCTCCTTATAACGGTCTTCAAAAATGTGCAGCGGTAGCGCTGCTTCGGGAAACAGCACTACCTCAAGCGGAAACAAAGGTATCTTCATCCTGCTTGTTATTATGCTCGCCTTTGGGGCGCCGCGGCCCTTTGTCAAGCTGCTGGTTTTGATGGCATCGGCAATCACTCCAACTCCATCAGCAGCGCCTCCATCTCACTTAGCGCGTGGCGATTGCCTGTCCGCTGTGCGCTCGCAATGCCTTGTTCGAGGCGCGCCTTTGCCTCATCCGTGCGGCCGGCTTTCACCAGCGTTTGCGCCGCCATGAAATAGCCGGCGGTGTAGTCAGGATGAGTGGAAAGTAGCCGCTCGAACTCCGCCAGCGCGGGTTCCGTCTGGCCCTGGTTGGCATGCTCCATGGCTAGCCCGTAGCGGGCAAAGGCGTCTGAGGGGTTTTGCTCCAGAATTTGGGTAAGCATCGCAATTTTGTCCATAACTGTCTTTTTACTGTAAGCCTCGGGGCCGCCGCTCGCATTTCTGCCCTTGATTTGCATTCGCAGACGCAATTGTCGACACTTGAATTCTATGGAATCAGTGGATCCAGCACTGCCGCCCCGCAAGGTTGCGGACTCGCGGTCTGAGATGACGGAACTGGTCTTGCCCAATGACGCCAATACGCTTGGCAATCTGTTGGGCGGCCGCCTCATGCACCACATCGACCTGGTGGGCGCCATCGCGGCCTATCGTCACGCCCGCTCGTATGTCGTCACGGCTTCGATGGATCACATCGACTTCATCGCTCCGGTTCATGTCGGGGATCTGCTGATTTTGAAATCAACTCTCAACCGCGCGTTCCGCACTTCCATGGAAGTGGGCGTCAAGGTGTGGGTGGAACACACCGTCGACGGCGTCTTACGTCACGTTGCATCGGCGTATCTTACGTTCGTTGCTGTCGACCGCCAGGGCCGCCGCGTCCGGGTTCCGCCGCTGGAAACAGAAACGGAAGAGGACAATCGCCGCTACCATGACGCTGGACGGCGTCGCGAACAAAGCCAACACGAGCGCGAGCGCAAACTGAACGCGCACGCCCGCTCTTAAAGGGGATTTATATGGCACACATGCAAACGCCGCCGGGGCCGCAGACCCTGCCGGGTGTAGCGAACATTATCGCCGTGGGATCAGGTAAAGGCGGAGTCGGCAAGACCACACTCGCTGTCAACGTCGCCGCAGCCTTGGTCAAGATGGGTTTTCGTGTCGGTCTTATCGACGCTGATATCTATGGTCCGAACGTTCCGCTCATGATGGGCATCGGCCAGCAGCCGCGGGTACTCGAAAACAATCAGATCGAGCCGTTGGTCTCCCATGGCGTCAAACTCATTTCTGTCGGTTTCATCTCCCCCGGCGATAAGCCGCTGGTGATGCGCGGCCCCATGTTGCACCAGATCATTCGCCAGTTTCTGCAGCAGGTGCAGTGGGGCGAACTGGATTTTCTGCTGGTCGATCTACCTCCAGGCACCGGAGACGTCGTCATCTCCCTGGTGCAGACGGTTCCCCTCACCGGCGCGGTCATCATTTCTACCCCATCCGACGTCTCTCTTCAGGATGCGCGTAAGGCATTGGAGATGTTCCATCAGGTCAATGTCGAAGTATTGGGCCTGGTCGAGAACATGAGCCAATTCACCTGCCCGCATTGTCATGAGGTGATCGACATCTTTTCCCGGGGTGGTGCGGAGCGGCTCGCCAAGCAAGCCAACCTGGCATTCCTGGGGTCGATCGAACTTGACCCCGAGATCCGCCACGGAGGCGACAACGGATTACCCATCGTGTTAGCGGGAGAAGGGAACCCGCATGCCCGGCAATTCTTCGAGGTAGCGCGTAAAGTTGCCGAGCGCGCGCTGGCCCAGTCGGCCAAGGATGAGAATATTTTCGAAATCAGTTAAAGGATACCTTCGGAATTCGCTGAAGGCTCTCAGATAAGCTGAGACCCACCTCTATCTTGACAGTGTCACACTCAAGCTTTTAGAATCATTTGTGGAAAGTCTGCACTGATTTGAGTTTAAACCAGTGTGGAATGAGCGGCTTAGGGCAGGTGGACAATGTCTTCCGACCTTCGGATCAGCCCGCGTGACCGGCTGGTCCTTAACGCGATCATCGAACTTTATATCGCGACCGGGGAGCCTGTTGCCTCCCAAACCGTGGCTCGCCAACTCGATAATAAGGATGGGATGAGCGCGGCGACGATTCGCAATGTGATGGCCTCGCTTGGAGACGCAGGGTTGCTGGAGCAGCCGCACACTTCGGCTGGCCGCTGCCCCACGGCAAGTGCTTTTCGCCTCTACGTCGAGCAGCTCAACGGGAGCAGCCGTCTGGCGCCGATCGCGCTTACCCAGGAACGCAGAGATCAGATAGAGGATAGTTTCGCCGGGGTGAGCAGCCGGCAACAATTTCTGGAACGAACGTCGCACGTGCTGGCATTGATTTCCAGTGGTGTCGGCGTAGCCATGGCCGCGCAGGCGGAGACCTACTGGTTGGATCACATTCATTTTTCGCGAATTTCCGCAGGCCGTGTGCTGGCAGTCGTGGTCACCAAATCCGGAGTGGTGCTGGATCGTGTATTGACTCTGGATCGTGATCTCTCGTTGACTGAGCTGGAAACCGCGGCCGCTTTTCTGAACCAGAACTTCCGCGGCTGGTCGATCGAGCGCATCCGTGCCGAGCTTGCTCATCGCATGGAGCAGGAACGTAGTGAATACGATCAGCTGATGCGCGCGATTGACGAGCTCTGCCGTAAGGGTGCACTGGAACAGGACACCGCTGTGCAGTCGATATTTATTGTGGGAGTTGCCAACCTGGTTGCCGGGCAAGCGGACGGAGAGCGTTTGCGCGGATTGCTCAGTGCACTCGAAACCAAGCAACGGTTGATTGAGTTGCTGGACGCATATGTAGATGCCCGCCAGCAATCAGTGCGCGTGGTGGTTGGCCTGGAGGAAACCATTCCGGAGATGCGAAATCTGGTTCTCATCGGCGCTCCGGCACGACTGGGCACGCAGAGCCTCGGGACAGTGGCGGTGATCGGTTCTACGCGCATCGCTTACCAGGAAACGATCAATGCTGTGTCCTTCATTGCGCAGCTTTCTGATCGCATACTACCAACGCAATAGAGCTTTCTCCCACAGGTGTAGAGCCTCGCGATAGCGTCCGGCCAATCTGCATCGTTGTTGACGATTCAGCATCAGAGTTAAGCGAAAGGCTTTCACCCAATCACTTATGTCACGCAAAGTTACTGAACAAAACGAAACCCAACCCGTCGATATCGCAACCGAAGGCGTCGAGGCCGGAGTCGAAAGCCGCGAAGCCATCGCGAATGCCGTCGCAGAGGCTACCGCCCCTCTGCAAAGCGAAGTCGATCGCTTGAAACAAGAGCGCGACCAATCCGTAGAACGGTTGGCTCGCTTGCAGGCGGAATTTGAGAATGCCCGCAAACGGGACGCCCGCGAACGGGCGGATTTCCGCGATTTCGCAGTCTCCGGCGCGGTCGAACAGTTTTTGCCCGTACTGGATAATTTTCACCTCGCCCTGAAATCGTCTGGCTCACTCGAGCAGCTACGGAGTGGGCTTGAACTTGTCGTCAAACAAATGGAAGAGGTGCTGCGCTCACTCAATGTGCAGCCAGTGGAGGCGGTGGGAGCACGCTTTGATCCCCGTGTTCACGAGGCGCTCGAGAGTGTCGATCGCACTGACCTTCCCGACCACCAGGTGATCGATGAAGTACGTCGCGGGTACCGTATTAAGGACCGCCTGCTTCGTCCCGCCCTGGTTCGTGTGGTAAACAATCCGCAGCAGAAAGAAGCATGAGTCCAACATCCAAAGTGACCAAAGTCGAATACTACGAATTTCTCGGCGTCTCTCGCGACTGCAACGATCAGGAGTTGAAAACCGCCTACCGGCGCCTGGCGATGCAGTATCATCCCGATCGCAACCCGGATAATCCGGAGGCCGAAGAGAAGTTCAAGCAAGCGAGCGAAGCGTATCAAGTGCTCTCCGATCCGCAGAAGCGCGCTGCCTACGATCGTTACGGGCACGCGGGCGTGACCGGCGCGGGTGGAAGCGGCTTCGAGGGGTTTGCCGCCGCCGACGTGGGAGATATCTTCGGAGACTTCTTCGGAGAGATGTTCAACATGGGCGGCAACCGTCGCAATGGACGGGTGCAACGCGGCCGCGATATTCGCTATGATCTCTCGCTTGAGTTTGAAGAAGCCGCTTTCGGCAAGCAGACAGAAATCCAGATCCGCCGCGCGGAGGTTTGCGCCGAGTGCCGGGGAACCGGGGCGCCGGCTGGTCGCGGACCCGAGACCTGCCAACAATGCGGCGGCCGTGGACAGGTTCGTTACCAGCAGGGTTTTTTCTCCATTGCTCGCACGTGTCCTATTTGCAATGGGGCGGGGCAGGTGATTACCCATCCGTGTCTGCAGTGCAATGGTGCTGGGCTTACTGACCGCCGCCACACCATCAGCGTCAGCGTGCCGGCTGGCGTCGAAGATGGAACCCGCATTCGCTATCAGGGTGAAGGTGACGCGGGGCGTTCGGGTGGACCTAAGGGAGATCTCTACGTTGTGCTGTCGGTAAAACCGCACGAGTTCTTCGAGCGCGATGGCAATGACCTTTACTGTGTCATTTTCGTTTCCTTCCCCCAGCTTGCGTTGGGTGACGAGATTCAGGTGCCGACGCTTGAAGGCGACACCACGCTGCGGATCCACGAGGGCACGCAATCAGGCAAGGAGTTCCGCCTCCGGGGCAAGGGTGTGCCTCACCTCAACGAACACGGCCGGGGAGACCTGGTGGTGCAGGTTGTGGTGCAGACCCCCAAGAAGCTGTCGAAGATGCAGCGTGACCTGCTTCGCCAACTCGGCGAGACCATGCATGTCGAGAACAAGCCCACCTCCCGCAGTCTGCTGGGCAAGATGAAGGACCTCTTCAGCTAGTCGCCGAGCGAAACATTTCCACGAGGGGTCCGTAGAACCGCAGGTCCCTCACGGCGCGCCGGGACAGGTCGGCTTCGCTCGGGATGACAAGGGGAAGGCAACGGTTCCGTTGAGAGTGGTAGCCGGACCGAAGCGTTTGTCATCGAACCCAATGCAAGCATCCGCCCTCCGCCTTGTCATCCCGCCTGCCCCGGCGTGCCGTGGAGGGGACCGGAGGCGAGGGATCTGCAGTTTCCTTCGGAACTCCCAATACATCTTCGGTAAGAATCGAAGGGTGCCCCAGGTCTCGCATTTGAGACCTGGGATCCTCCTGGTAGAGGCTAATCTTGTCCCTTGTTGTAACCCCAGGTAATCAACAGCCTCTCCTTTGTCTTCAAGCGAAGCCGACCTGTCCCGGAGCGACGTCGCGGGATGCAGTTTCTTAACCAGCAACCAATCTTCAACTGAACATGGCGGCAATCACCGCCATGGCGGTGATCCCTGCCGTCTCGGCGCGCAGGATGCGCGGACCCAAACTCACAGGCTGCCAGCCCTCTGATGTGAACAGCGCCTCTTCGTCCGCGGTCCACCCGCCTTCCGGTCCTACCGCAAAGTGCACGGCCGGATTTTCCATGGTGGGTGCCTGCAACGCCGTCTGCATCGCGGCGTACAAAGTAAGTGAGCGCTCCTGCTCGGCCAGCAAAAGACTCAACCCTGGCTGGGCTGGCCTGATACTCACTGCCGCCTTCAAAGAAATCACATCCTCTACCACCGGCACGTCTGATCGGCGCGATTGCTTCGCTGCCTCGCGGGCGACCCGGCGCCAACGCTCCACGCGCGCCGGTGCAGCCTGGGCCAAATGCTTTTCACTCCGCCGCGCGATCATGGGAACAAACCTCTCCGCTCCTAGCTCGGTTGCTTTTTCGATGATCCACTCCAGGCGGTCGAACTTGAAGATAGAGAGCAGAACCGTTACCGGAAGTGCCGGATCGGCTTCGACCTCGGAGAGCAGTGTGAAGCGCACCGCATCTCCACTCACGCCGGAAATGACCGCACGCCACACGCGATCTCCCGCCACCATGTCAAATTCCATGCCGGCCTGCGCGCGCAGTACGCGAATCAGGTGGGACGCCTGCTCACCCTTGAGGGAAGCGCTGCGGTCGTCCCAATCGTCGGCGATCCACCGTCTTCTCGTCATCGCTTTCTCCCCTCATCTAAGGTGGCATGACCCAGTACCACTTTGGTAAGAGGGGCACTGCTTTTCTCCGGCAGGAGTGCCCGGGTGCTCGCCTCCGGCCTACCTCGCTTTCCATATTTTGCCGCCGCCTGCGGAGACATGCCTGCCCTTAGCCTGCCGCGAAATCGGGAGAAGGGAGAACACGGAATTCGCTGCGCATGGTTGCCGTCGAGCGAAATCGCAGCCGCCGCCACTTCGAAACGCGCACCATCCGCAATCTTTCTGATCCGTCGCAATGTGCGCCGCAGCCGCATAAACACTGGCGAATTCACTTTCACCAAAAACACTTCGGGGGACGCTTTTGGCGTCCCCCGATTGTGTTGCCTGTTACGTTGCCTGCTTACTTCTTCTTTGCTGTTTTCTTGGCTGCCTTCTTCGCTGGCTTCTTTGCTACTGCTTTCTTGGTTGCCATTGTTTCTATTCTCCCTTTGTCGAGTCGACATCGAACCTGCAAGAGATACTTTGCAGTTAACGAATGTATAGAATCCCCAAAAAATAGTGTCAAGAAAAAAATTGCATTTTATGAGAATCAATTCGCTGATCGGAATCGCTATAGCCAACCATCGACTTTCCCGAGCACTCACTTTCCTGCGAGATGGACACCGTAATGTCGCAACAACACCAGCGCGACACCGCTGATCGAATCGTGCCAGGCGTGCGCGATCATTCCTGTCCGCAGTCCTCGCCGCAGCAGAGCGAGCACGCCAAACATCGCTCCATACGCAGCGATGAGCACGATGCCCGCGACTCCTTCATAGCCGTGCGCCGCTCCGAACACCAGCGCCGAGAGCACAACACCAACCCAAATCCTGCGCCCCATCCGTGCAAATTGCTGCTGTAGGTAACCGCGGAAGACCAATTCCTCGCAAACCCCGGCCGAGATGCTCAGTACCAGGAACAACATCATCTCCAGCGGTGTGACCGGCGCGAGCTTCTGGGTGACGTCGCCGATTTTCTGCGGATCAATGTGCGACCCCGAGAGTTTCACCAGCACGTTGCCGAGGACCGCGAGCACCAGGAGAGCCACAGCCCAGTAACCGAGCGCGAAAGCAAAATCGCCCAGCCAGGCTTGCGCACCAGGCCGCCGCTCGCCGAGCAATTGCCGCAACGGAACCCCGCGCATATGCAGGCCCCACAGAACCAGCCCCGCCAGGAACCATTCATACGCGATGGTCAAACAGTAGTTCGCCACCAGGTGCAGAGGTTGGTCGCCAAAGCTGCGCAGCTGCCTCACACCGGCCACGGAGAGCCCGATGATCACCGCCAGCATCAGTATGGTGTGCCACCACGGCGCCACCAGGCCGCCGCCTTGCTCGTGGGTCCCCGCGCCGGGAGACCGCGCCGGTTCTATCGTCGTCATGGTATTGTGTTCCGTTGTTTTGGCATCCAAGAATTGAGGCCATCCGTTATGGAAGATGTAGTCATTGTCGCCGGAGTCCGCACGCCGGTTGGAAAGTTTCAGGGTGCGTTGTCGATTTTTTCTGCTGTGCAACTGGGTTCCCTGGTGGTGCGCGAAGCTCTCAAGCGCGCGCAGCTCCATCCCGATCAGGTGGACGAGTGCATCATGGGCAATGTCGTCTCCGCAGGGCTGGGACAGAACCCGGCACGCCAGGCCGCGATCTACGGCGGTCTTTCTCCCACTGTCAGCGCCATGACCATCAACAAGGTCTGCGGCTCCGGGCTCAAGGCGGTGGGCTTGGCGGCGCAGGCAATCCAGACCGGCAACGCGGAGATCGTCATTGCCGGCGGTATGGAGTCGATGACCAACACGCCCTACCTTCTTCCCCAGGGACGCAGCGGCTTCCGCATGGGCAATGCGACCGTCGTCGATTCCATGATTCACGACGGCCTGTGGGAGATCTACAACGACTATCACATGGGCGTCACCGGAGAGCATGTTGCCGAAAAGCACGGCATCACGCGCGAGGAGCAGGATCAATACGCGCTCAACTCGCATCGCAAGGCAGCCCAGGCCTGGCGCGCATGTTACCTGCGATCACAGATTGTCCCAATCGAAGTGCCGGCGAAGAAGAAGGGCGACGCACCCACCATCTTCGACCGTGATGAATCCGTGCGGGACGATGCCTCCATCGAAGCCCTGCGCGCTTTGAAGCCTGCTTTCAAGAAAGACGGAACGGTTACTGCCGGGAACGCACCTGGGGTGAATGACGGTGCGGCCGCAGTAGTGGTCATGTCCGCGGCGAAAGCCGCATCGCTCGGGCTTACGCCCATGGTCCACATTCGCGCCCAGGCGACCAGCGGGATCGACCCCAAGTGGGTGATGCTCGCTCCCGTTTTGGGAATCCAGCGGGTGCTCGCGAAGGCCGGCTGGTCCAAGGACGATCCTGACCTTTACGAATTGAACGAGGCGTTTTCTGTCCAGGCCCTGGGCGTGATGAAGGAAGCCGGTCTCGATCCGGCAAAAGTGAACGTGAACGGTGGAGCGGTTGCGATCGGGCATCCCATCGGCGCCAGCGGCGCCCGCGTACTGGTCGCGCTGATTTACGAGATGATGCGCCGCGACGTGCACCGGGGAGTTGCGGCGCTGTGTCTTGGTGGGGGGAATTCTGTCGCCATGGCCGTGGAGCGATAACCGCGATTATGAGTAGAGCTTAATGTCGTTGGTGGCGGCGTCCCTGTATACTCGCGCCACCTCATGCTCTTCAAGGCGCTCAGTGCGGCAGTCTACGGCATCGATGCTCACATCATCGATGTGGAAGTCGACTACTCCGGGATCAAGACGAAGGAAGACTGTTTCCATACGGTGGGGCTTCCCGACGCTGCGGTGCGGGAAAGCCGCGATCGGGTTCGCTCCGCCATCAAGAACTCGGGATATTATCTTCCCCCGACCGACATCACGATCAATCTCGCTCCCGCCGACCTGAAGAAAGAAGGGTCGGGTTTTGATCTGCCCATGGCCATCGGGATTCTCGGCGCCTATGGTGCTCTCCACCTGAAAGACCTCGGTCAATTCCTGCTGGTGGGGGAACTTGGACTGGATGGGACACTGCGCGGAGTTCCCGGCGTGCTGCCCATTGCGGTGGCGGCGCGTGCGCGTGGCATCGCTAACTTGATTGTTCCCGAGCGTAACGCCGCGGAGGCCGCCATGGTGGAAGGCTTGAATGTTTACCCTGTCAGGACTCTCATCCAGGTACGTGAATTACTGAACGCGGCGGCGAACGGCGGCATCCATGCCCAGCCTCTTCATGTGGACTCGCGTCATCTTCTGAGTGAGCAGCGCAGCTTCGCGCTCGACTTCAAAGACGTTCGTGGCCAACAGTCGGCCAAACGCGCTTTGGAGGTTGCCGCTGCCGGTGGCCACAACATCCTGATGATTGGTCCGCCGGGGTCGGGCAAGACTATGTTGGCCAAGCGGCTGCCGTCGATCCTTGCTCCTCTTCGACTGGAAGAGGCACTGGAGACGACCAAGATCCACTCGGTAGCTGGTGTGCTCGACGCGGATGCAGGGTTGGTGACCCAGCGACCCTTTCGCTCGCCACATCACTCCATCTCAGACGCAGGGCTCATCGGCGGCGGAAGCGTTCCGCGGCCTGGTGAAGTTTCGCTGGCGCACAATGGTGTGTTGTTTTTGGATGAGCTTCCTGAGTTTCCCCGGAACGTGCTGGAGGTGATGCGCCAGCCGCTGGAAGACGGTACTGTCACCATCTCCCGTGCCGCAATGTCGCTCAGCTTTCCCGCGTGCTTCATGCTGGCGGCGGCGATGAATCCGTGTCCTTGCGGATATTTCAATGACAAGTCCCACCAGTGTCAGTGCACGCCGCCCATGATGCAGCGCTACATCTCAAAAATCTCTGGCCCTCTGTTGGATCGGATCGATATCCATATCGAGGTCCCCGCGGTGCAGTACCGTGAGCTTCGCTCTGCTGCTGCGAATGAGGGTTCTGCGGAAATCCGCGCGCGTGTGTTGGCGGCGCGGGAGCGGCAACACAGTCGTTTTAGTGCGGATCGGATTTTCACCAACGCGCAGATGCACACCCGCCAGATCCGCACCCACTGTGAGTTGTCCCCGGAAGCCGAACGTTTGTTGGAGCGGGCTATGCAACAACAAGGTTTGAGCGCACGCGCCCATGACCGGATCTTGAAGGTCGCTCGCACCATCGCCGACCTCGATGCCCAACCGGGAATCACCGTGGGGCACATCGCCGAAGCAATTCAGTACCGCACCCTGGATCGGAGCTTCTGGAGCTGAGTTGAGACTTTTCGGTCTGGTGTGCGGGAACCCCTCTCGAATCCAGTTTCCCCTTTTTGTCACTCCGTGAGCCTGTGATTTTTTCGATCCCTCGGTGTTTCGCAGACCCAAACCGGATGTTTTTAACCCCTCCACAAAAGCCGTCATCCTGAGCGAAGCGGCCACGCAGATCTATTGCGCAACGGAGCGTTGTAGCGCGAAGCCGAAGGACCTCGGCGATACTTGTTTGCAGATGCTATTCGGAGCTTTCCGGCCGCAAACCTTCGGTGGGCCCCAGGCCTATCCAACACTCGGGATGACAAAAGGTGGGAAGTGGGTGAACGGCAAGATGCGGCAGCTACTCGCGAGTCAGCTCTTCAATGAGCTTTCGGTGTTGGGGGTAGCTGGCGACGAGCTCCGATCGCTTGGCCATCTCGAAATCCGCGAAGTCAAAACCCGGTGCTACCGTGCAACCGACGAGGGCAAAGCCGGCAGGGTTCTTCAGCCGTGAGGCAAACCAGCAGCCCCCCTTCACCACCGCTTGAAAAACTTCGCCGGCTTCGAATGCATCCCCAAGATGCAGCTCCGAGTAATTTCCTTCAGGATCGATCACGTACACGATCAACGCGCTGCCGGCGTAGAAGTGCCACAGCTCGTCCGATGCGAGGCGATGGAATGCGGAAAAGTCCTTTTCCGCGAGTAGAAAGTAAATTGCCGTCGAGGCGGAACGGTTTCCATGAAATACGGGCGGTAAGGCATCCTGACCAATGGTGAGGGATGACTGGTACGTAACCCGGTAATAGCCGCCCTCAGGATGAGGACTCAGACTCAACCGATCGATCCAGTAGTGTGCGTTCTTGTCCACCTGGTGGCCTGTAACAACTGATTCAGGAGTAAGACCAAAGCTGTGAAATGCGCGGCCCTTCTATGGCGTCACAGCTCTCATTGCTTTGTATCAGGGCCTGACTTTAGTCGGGCCGTAAAGGGCTGAAAAAGAATTGGGCTTTAGCCCCTGTGGCGCTACCGATTCAGCTGTTACAGCCCACCTAGTGGTCCGTGGTTGTCGCTTCTGCCCGTTGGCGTAACGCGTGGAGCACCACCCGCAGCATCTCTTCTTCGGGAGCCCGCTTGCCCGTCCAGATTTCGAATTGCCGCGCCCCCTGTTGCACGAACATCTCTACTCCAGTGATAACGGCAATCCCTTTTTGACGAGCCATGTGCAGCAGCGGTGTCTCCACCGGGTTGTAGACCAGGTCGAAGACCAGTCGCGCGTTGATCTCTTTCGGCTCCAGAATGTGTTGCGGCTTCACCCCGTGCATGCCCACGGCGGTAGCATTCACGATCACGTCGAAAGTACTCTTAGCTACCTGCTCTCGGCGAATGGTTTTTGCCTTGGCCTCGCGTGCCAGCTTCTGCGCGGTCTGCGGAGTGCGGTTCAGGATAAGAACCTCCGCTCCTTTGGCGACCAACCCGAAGACCGCTGCCCGCGCCGCACCGCCGGCCCCGAGTACCAGCACCTTTGCGCCCGGCAGCGAAAGCCGCTTTTCGAGAGGACGCACGATACCGCCGACATCGGTATTGAAACCGTAAAGTTTTCCGTCGTGCGCGCGAACGATGGTGTTGCATGCGCCTACCTGGGCTGACACCGGATCCATGTTTTCCAGGTGCTTTAACACCTCCTGCTTCAGCGGCATGGTCACACTCAAGCCAGAGAGAGGCACCTCCCGGACCACGGTAAGCAGGTCATTAAGTTTGTTGGTCTGCAATGCCAGGTATACCGCGTTCACCGTCTCGCGGTGGAACGCTGTGTTTAACATCAGCGGCGAGAGGGAGTGCTTGATCGGATTGCCGACCACACCATAAACGCGCGTCGCGGTATCGATCTGGCCAATTCGATACGTATCGGTCAGTGTGCGCGCATCAATCTGACCGGGAGCCGTTTCTTCCCCCCGCGTGGCGGCGGCAAAGGTAAATACGCTGCCCGCGCGAACAGCCAGCACCCGGCTGATGACCCCCTGATCGCCCATACATAGACCGATCATGTTGGCCATATCCCCGCTGCGTTCAAGAAAATGCATCATCACCACGTTGTCGGCGAGCGACTTGGCCGTTCCCACAATTTTGATGAACTCCGGCTCGTACGGCCGGATCCGCTCGAAGATGCCATCCAGATCTTTAGTGGTTTGAAAATCGTGCCAGGAGATGATGAGGGCCACGCCGCGGGCGCGTAACTTCTCCAGGTCAGACGCCTGGATGGCCTCTGCCGTCTGCAACTCCAAATCCATCAGGTGAAAGCCCGAGGCGGTGGCTTTTTGTAAAATCTCCAACTCGGCGGGAATGGTGCCCTTGAACTTTCCCCCGTTAGCGGCGCGGCGGCAGGTGGCGATCGCGGTAACGACGGAATTGTCGCCAAGGAACTGCTTGAGTTTGGGTAGCGCCGCAAGCGGCTTTTCCAGGTAATCGAGGCGGAATTCCAAAAAAAGGCTGTCGCGCATCGCTTCGGTGGCGCGATCCACCATCTCGTTGGCCGTCGAGCCAATGATCGCCACGCATACTTTGCCCATACGGGAGCGCAAGTATTGCTGCGACAAAGTTGGAGCGGCTGAATTCATGATGACAATCTGGACATCTTAATGCATTTCCACTTCTACTCTGCGCAGGGAACTTGGGCGATGTGCGTCTTTTCTCGACGAAAAGCCGCATCGGCATGCGCTCCTCTTTATACAGCAGAAGTGGAAATGCTGTACCGGCCATACCCACACTATGCAAGAAGCTTGTTGGACTGCTCTGGAATGCCCTTCGGTAGCTGGGGTACCCTTGAAGAGTAGTCTGGAGCAGGTCCACATTGAATCATTTAACGGCAGCGGAAGTAACAGCAATGCACCCCTGGAACCAGAATGGGGCTATCGACGCCGCAGGACTCGAAAACTGGGTCCGTGGGCGGCTGGCACTGCAGAGCGAACTCATCGATGCCCTCCTGGCGGTTCAAGGCGAGAGGTCGCTGGAAAACACCCTTCGCCCTTATGACGATGCCGTGGCCACTCTGAGCGCCGCGGGCTCCCTGGCATCTCTGCTGGATAGCGTCTATCCCGACAAGGCGGTGCGGGATAAAGCGCGCGAGCTGACCCAGGTTGTGGCCGAGGCGGCCACAGCCCTTTCACTGAACCAGGAGGTTTATCGCGCGCTCGTGGCCCTGAATGCGAGTTTGGACACGAGTCTCGCCGACCCTGGTACCACGCATTATGTGAACCAGACTCTGCTGAATTACCGCCTGGCCGGCGTCGATAAAGACGATGCCACTCGCGCCCACCTGCGTGAACTCTCGGATAAGGCAACCGAGCTGGCGCTCACCTTCGCCAAGCATGTACAGGAGAATGTGAATCGGGTGGAAGTGCGGGATCCTGCCGAACTGGCAGGGCTGCCTGAGGACTACATCCGCAACCATCCAGTCGACGAAGAGGGCGTCATTACCCTCACCACCGACTACCCCGACATGCAGCCGGTGATGACCTTTGCCACCAACGCGGATCTGCGCCTGCGCATGTTCCTCGCTTACAACACCCGCGCTTACCCCGCGAACCGGCAACTCTTGCTCGATCTGCTTGCCATCCGACAGGAGGTGGCCTCCATCCTGGGCTTTGCTTCCTGGGCTGATCTGGCCACAGCAAACCAGATGATGGGGTCGGCCGCCAAAATGAAGAACTTTATCGGCGAACTGGAGCAGGCCTCGCGCGCCGGCGCCGAGAAGGAATACGAGATGGTGCTGGCCTTTGCCCGCAGCCGCCAGCCCGGCCTGACGACACTCAAGAGCAGCGACCGCGGCTACTGGTACGAGCAATACCGCCGCCAGGCCTTCGACTTCGATTCTCAATCCGTGCGCCCTTACTTTCCCTATGCGGCGGTGGAGCAGGGCATCCTCGATACCGCGGCACGGCTCTTTCACGTCAGCTTCCAGCGCAACCAGGAGACGGCCGTCTGGCACCCCCGGGTGAGCGCCTGGGACGTCTACGATCACGACCGGTTGTGCGGCCGCTTCTATCTGGACATGCATCCCCGCGAAGGCAAAGACAAGTGGTTCAGCGCAGCTCCACTGATTCCAGGCATCGCCGGACGCCAGCTGCCGGAGGTTGCGCTGATCTGCAATTTTCCTGGTGGCAAAACGGAGGGTTCACACCGTAGTTCAGACGGTCATCCAGAGGGTCATTCAGACGGTCATTCAGAAGACCCTGGCCTGATGCAATACAGCGACGTTGTCACCTTCTTCCACGAGTTTGGCCACCTGATGCATGCGATTCTGGGCGGTCAGCAATCATGGGCCGGCGTGAGCGGCATCGCGACCGAAGGCGATTTTGTCGAAGTGCCGTCACAGATGCTCGAGGAGTTCTTCCATGACGCTCCGTTGTTGGCGTCGTTTGCCCGTCACTACCAGACGGATGAGCCTATCCCGGCGGCCCTCGTAGAGCGAATGAATCGCGCGAGCGCTTTCGGAAGAGCCGACGGAGTACGCACCCAGCTCTTCTACACCAGCTACGCGCTCGACGTACACAATCTGCCGCCGCAAACGCTCGATCCGGATGCGCTGCTCGAGCAGGGCTACAAGCGCATGATGCCGTATGAGTGGGTGGACGGCAACCGCATGTACTCGAGTTTCACCCACCTGATCGGCTACACCTCGAACTACTACACCTACATGTTTGATAAGGTGATCGCGCTCGATTTCTTCGGCCAGTTCGACCGGTCGAATTTGCTCGAGGGACCCACCGCGATGCGATACCGGCGCACCATTCTCGAGCCCGGCGGATCAAGACCAGGTACGCAACTGATCGAAGACTTTCTCGGCCGTCCGCAAAAGATGGATGCCTTTGCCGAATGGGTCGGTGAGGAATTTGCCGGCTCCCCGGCCGGGGAGGGAAGCGATGGCATCCGCCATTCTACGTAAGACCTGGCAAGGCAAGTGGGCAGTTGTTACCGGCGCCAGCGCCGGCATCGGCGAGGCCATTGCCGTGGAATTGGCAGAGGCGGGAGTGAACCTGGTGCTCACTGCCCGCCGCCGCGATCGGCTCGATCTCCTGGCCGAGCGGCTGCGCAGCAAGTATTCCATCCAGGCCCAGGTGATTGTCGCCGACCTTACTCTTCCCCAGTCGCCGCAGCAGATCTTTGATGCCACCGAGGGAGTAGGCCTGCAGGTGGATGTCCTAATCAACAATGCCGGCTTCGGGGAGTATGGCGAATTTCTCCGCTCCAGGATGGAGATGCAGCTCGACATGGTCCAGGTGAATTGCACCGCAGTGGTCCATCTCACTCGACTGTTCCTGCCCGCCATGGCTGCACGACGCCAGGGTGCGGTCATGATCGTGGCGTCGACCGCCTCCTATCAGCCGGTTCCGTATCTCGCCACCTACGGCGCCACCAAGGCCTTCGATCGGATGCTGGCCGAAGCTTTGGCCCAGGAAATGAAGCGTCATGGAGTGGCCGTGAGTGCTTTATGCCCTGGTCCTACGGAGTCCGAGTTTACTCAGGTTTCTGGAGTGCGGCTGGGTGACCGGCGAAAACCGCAATCGGCGGTGTCCGTGGCGCGGCTTGGATTGGAGGCTCTCGCCCAAGGCAAGCACTCGATCATCCCCTACTTGGGCGGCCGGTTGCAGGTTTTCGCCCAGCGATTCATGCCGCGGACGGTAGTAACGTCGGCCGTCGAGCGCATTCTCCGGCCGGCGACTCTCAAATAATTTTTTTCAAAATGGCACAACTTCGCGGCCGGATTTGGATTCCTAGTAGATAACAATAGAGGCTACTTCAATCTCTTCCTACCTAGGAACTTGTTTACCCCAACGAAGCCCCGTCTCGGCGGGCGCTCCTCTTGCAAATCCCTGACAGCCCCTCCCCATTAAGCCTCTTGAGCGGGCCCGCCGGAAGGCGGGCCTAATGCTTTTGCCCCCCACTCACCATGTGTTCCTCCTGCAAGACCAGAGTTTCGTAAGATAACCTGGATGGCACCTCCGACGGCCGCTTCGCAATCCAGGCAACTCGACGTCGTCCGCGTACCCGGCTGGTCAGAACGCACCAATCCGGCCCTCCGCTGGCTCATCCATGGATTCAGTACCCGCGTGGGCGGAGGAACCACCGTCTACCGGCCCGGCAATCTCGATCTAAATCTGGGTTTTACCGATTCCGACGACCGCCAGACAGTAGCCGCCAATCGTGAACTTTTTGTTACCGCGGCCGGCGAAGGCAAGGAGATCCTCGGGCTGGTTACCCTGCGGCAAATCCATTCGTCCTTAATCTGGAGAGTGTCGGCGAAGGACATTCGGGAAAACGGGATGCCTGCGGTACTCAAGGGCGATGGATTGATGACCAACGAGCCCGGGGTGTTACTCGGTATCCAGACGGCAGACTGCATACCGGTTTTGGTAGCGGACCGCAAGCAGCGGGCAGTCGCGGCCTTTCATGCCGGGTGGCGTGGCACCTTGGCGCGCATCGTGGAAAACGGAGTAGGCCGCATGCGGCTGGAATTTGGTTCCAGGCCACAGGATCTCATCGCCTCCATCGGACCGGGTATCGGGCAGTGCTGCTATGCCGTCGGGGAAGAGGTGCAGCAGCAATTTGAGTCGCAGTTTGACTACGCTCCGGAACTCTTTCGCGAAGTGTACGACGCAGATCCGGTCCGGCAGAAGTATCCCATGCTGTTCCTCACCGCCCGCGCCCCTGGCCATAGCGATATCGGTCCCGGCATGCACCTGGATCTGGTGGAGGCAAACAGGCGGCAATTGCTCGCGGCCGGACTGCGGAAAGGAGCAATTTTCCTCACCGGGCAATGCACCGGGTGCCACACGGATCGATTTTTCTCCCATCGCACGGAACGGGGATTTACCGGACGGATGATGAGCGTCATTGGCGTCGCGCGAGCTTAAGCCGCGGAGTGTCCTTCTCCGTCACCTGGTGCGTGGTCCTTGGGATTCACCAAATCGCGCAATTCCTTGCTGGGCTTAAAGTAGGGCACTCGCTTCGCGGGCACATCGACCTTGGCCCCCGTCTTCGGGTTCCTTCCCGTGCGGGGCTTGCGTTGCCGAATGCGAAAACTGCCAAAACCGCGGATTTCGATCTTGTCACCGGAACGCAATGCGTGAATCACGGAATCGAAAATGGTATCCACGATCATTTCCCCATCCCGGCGCGTCAGGTCGCCCAGCTGGGTTACTTCCTCAACGAGGTCTGCTTTGGTCATGGTCCGGCCTTCTCCAAAGTATAAAGGTAACCCGTGTCAACTATAGTAGATGCAGCAATTTGATGGTACATCGGAAACAATCCGGCTACGCTTTTCCCTGTGGATCGCAGTAACCCGATAACCAACACCCCCATTTGGCGTCCAATAAACGTCGGATTTGCGTTGACTCGGTAGACGCCGAACCCAAGCGAACGTGAGCCACTGTGCACTGGATTGCAGCAGGGTAGCGTAGAATTTACCGAGTATCAACGAAATGAGCCTGGAACACTCCCTTGCAACGTCCTTCTATCAGTATCGTCATACCGGCCTACAACGAAAGCGCCCGGATCAGCAAGACTCTAGGGGAGGTTCTGCGCGTTGTTCGTGAGCGCGTATGGCAGGCCGAGGTTCTGGTGGTGAATGACGGGTCGACCGACCGTACCGCAGCCATTGTGGCCGGATTTGCCCAACTCAATCCCGAGGTACGTCTACTCAACAATCAGGAAAACCGGGGGAAGGGGTTCAGCGTGCGCCACGGGGTGCTCAATGCGGTTGGAGATACCGTGATGTTCACCGACGCCGACCTATCCGCACCCATGGAGGAGGCCGAGCGGTTGTTTGACGCCCTGAACCACGGCGCCGACATTGCCATTGGCTCCCGCTGGCTCGAGCGCAACCGGCAGACTCACAAGCAACCTCTTTACCGCCAGTTTTTTGGGCGATGCTTTAACGCCATTACTCGCCTCATCATGGGCCTCCCCTTTGCCGACACGCAGTGCGGCTTCAAGGCTTTCCGTCGTCCGGTAGCTCAAACCATCTTCCAATTGCAGCGCATCGAGCGCTGGGGATTTGACCCCGAGTTGCTGTTTATCGCGCTGAAGCGTGGTTACAAAATTCAAGAGGTACCGGTCACCTGGGGCCACGACGAGCGTTCGCGCCTGAGCTATCTCAAAGACGGAATCAAGATGCTCGAAGAGATCGCCTACATCCGGTGGGAAGCCTTCGCCGGTGCTTACGACCGGAACGTGGCTGAATTCACCCCGGAGTGGCCCGTGGTCAAAGGTTGATTACGAAGCGAGACTGCCAGGAAGAACATGCTCCGGTTCTGCCTCGATCTTGTGTGACTTGAACGCCACTCGAATCTGCATATCGCTGGTCTGCTCCATCACCATCGTTTCGGAACATTGGCCGCAAAGCCGAAAGTGTTGCAGTCGATGGCCACGCTCCCCAGGCGCCGGGATGGGTACGTTTGGATCCGGCATGTCAAATAAAAAGATTCTTCCTTCACGAAGGTAATGCAGCGGTTTGCCACATTCGGGATTAGCACACTGATTCACCATGATTCCCTACAACTTTCATCTAGCTAAGAGAGAAGAAACGTCCAAAGGGTTTTCCGGGTCTTCCGGCAACCCGCAGGCTCTGTGCGAGAATAGTCAATTCCCATGCCCATATTGCGCTCGCTATTAATTGCGCTCTCCCGGAATTCGTCGCTACGTCACTTCGCGGAAAGTTCCTCACTCGGCGGCCGTATGTCGTCGCGCTTCGTGGCCGGGACCAGTGTGGAGGAAGTACTGCGCGCAGCCGCGTCCGTCAACCGCCAGGGAATCTCGACCACGCTCGATAGCCTGGGGGAAAACGTGCATTCTCCGCAGGAAGCGCACCAGGCAGCAGACGTGTATCACCGTTTGCTCGACGCCATCCAGCAGCGCCAGTTAGACGCGAACGTAAGCGTGAAGCTTACCCAGATGGGCATGGATCTGGATCCGGAACTGGCCTCTGCCATGGCAGCCAGCCTGGTCGAGCATGCGGTGGCGGCCAACACCTTCGTTCGCATTGACATGGAGGGCTCTGACTACACCCAGGCCACCATCGAAATGGTGTCCAAATTGAATGCTCTCAATTCGAACCGGGGCCACGTCGGTGTCGTGATCCAGGCTTATCTTTATCGCAGCAAAGCGGACATTGATCGCCTGCTGGCGGAAGGAATTCGCATTCGCCTGTGCAAGGGCGCCTACCAGGAGCCGGCCAGCCTGGCGTTCCCCGAAAAGGCGGACGTCGATAAGAATTTTGTTCGCCTCATGCAGATGCTGTTGCCCAGCGGGATTTACCACGGAATTGCCACCCATGATGAAAAGATGATTGAGGCGACCCGCCGCTTTGCCAGGGAGCGGGGCATCGCATCTGACCAATTCGAATTTCAAATGCTTTACGGCGTGCGGCGTGACCTGCAAAAATCGTTGGTGGCCGACGGCTACCGGGTGCGCGTTTACATTCCTTTCGGGACTGAGTGGTATCCCTATTTCATGCGCCGGCTGGCGGAACGGCCGGCAAACCTGCTATTCATAGCCCGTAATTTCTTCCGCCAATGAGGAGTGGATGTGAAAACCAAGAACGCCCTGAAACAGGCTGAACTGATTCTCAAGCTGTACGAAATTCGCCGGGAGACGGCTTTACGCGCAGCGCGCGATTACGTGGGCGGTGAGTTCATGCCCAAGTCGGTAGATGACTTTGTGAGCCTGGTAAAGGATGGCGGTAAGCCCAGCGGGCACATCCTGCAGGTCTATGGATACTGGGACATGGTCGCCGCGTTTGTGGTCCACGGCGCGCTGGACGAAGCGCTGATCTTCGACACCTGCCAGGAGATGTACTTTCAGTTCGAAAAAATCCAGCCCTATCTAGCCGGCTTTCGCGAAAAGATGAACCTGCCCGAGTTTTTGAGGAGCATCGAGACTGTCGTCGCCGGCGCACAGGAGAGGCGCACCCGCGCGGTCACCAAGGCCAAGACGAAACAAACAGTGAAGGCCCGAGCGCAAGCGACGGAAGCGGACGAGCCCGCAACCGCAACCACCGAACCCTGAAGGGGGAGATATCTGACTCGTCGGTCCACATGAAATCCCGATTGGATAAATCGTCGTTCCACCGAGATCCCGATTGGATAAACCGATGGGTGCCCCAGCCTGCCCCGGCTTGCCGTGGGGTCTCGCGTTTGAGACCTGGGATCCTCCTAGTCAATGTCCATTAAGTCCCGTAATGTAACCCCAGGTAAGAACCAGAAACCAATCCCCGAACTCGTCTCAGTGACTGTTCTCAAGCGCCAGAACAGCAAACCCGGTCGCCGCATCGTTCATGAAATGCCCAACATCACTCGAAGGATCACGCTTTTTATTCAGCGACCAGGCAGACCACTTTCCATCATCCTGGCTCTGATTCTGCGCCAGCCAAGCGAGCCCGCGCTTGGCTGAGGCCCCTCCCACGCTCGATTGTTCCAAAGCCAGGACCGTCAGTCCTGTGGCCAGCCCATCGCTCTTCGTTTCTTCGGCTGTATCGTCATGCCTCTTCCACGTGCCCAGATCGTTGACACTCCACCCACCGTCCGGTTGCTGCCTGGAAGCCAAAGTCGCGACCAGCGCTGCGCGCTCCTTCTCATCCAACAGCCCTGGCAACCTGGCGGAAGCCCACAACAGATAAACCTTGTTGAGCAGCGGCTGCTGATCGTACTCACGGCGCAAAAAACCGCGCAGCAACCGCAGGTTCTCCTGGATTTTGGCGTCGTGCTGATAGTTGTCGGGAGCCCGACCAACCGCGATTGCCGCCAGCACCGCGCCATTGTATTGCGACTCATTCGACTCCCATGGAGCCAGGCTGAAGTTTTGCCAGTTCCACGCGCCGGCCTGCTCGCCGGACTTGATCTGCAAGGCCCACATGTTGTCGAAGGCGCTACGGGCTATAGCCGTCAGGTGATTCTTTTGTTGGTCGTACGTCGACAGGATAAGACTGTTCAGCACCGATTCAGTAGCCCGCGAGTCTGTCGCCAGCGTGGGACCACTTTTGCTGTTGGGATAAAACGGTTGAACCTCATTCCACAGGGTGACCCGCCGCAGCACATTGTTGAGCAGGATCTGCTCCTGCTTGGTAGGCGCCCCTTCGCCCAATGATCCGCGTAAGCTGGACCGGGAAAGCGCGTAGGGCACAACGGTGTGGCACGAAACGCAAACCGTTGTGTGATCCCGCTTCGCCGCATCCCAGCTTTGCCACCATATCTCGCGGCTGTCGAGGTAATGCGCAGCGGCTTGCTGGTTCCAGGACGGCGCAACACCATCACCCGATGCGCCATAACAAGCGGCTGTCAGAGAGGAAGCGATACAGAGCAGGGCGAACAGGCGGGCGTTCTTCACGCGATCACATCTCCTCTTGAAAACGGATAGGACAGCTGGCCCAGTGGCCGTAGCGTATCACAAAGGGTTTCGCTGGGACTCGAGTCGTTCCATCAACTCGGCAACCTGTCTCTTGCGCTCATCCTGCAGTTCCAGGAGGCCCTCGATCACGCCCAGCCGGTCTTCGGCGGAGCGGTTCTGGTTGAACTTCTGCTTGCCTTCCAGGCGAGTGATCTGGCATTCAAAACCGACAATCGCTTTGAGCTGCGAGTCGATGTAGGTAGCGGGGGCATCGCTGACCTGCCACGGGGCAGGGAACGCAGACTCATGCTTCTTTGTCAGCTCGGTCACCACCGTCCTCAGCCGCTCCACATCGTCAAAGAAGGTGATGCGGCCATAGGCATGAATCGCAGCGTAGTTCCAGGTTGGTACCACTCTGCCTGTCTCTTGCTTGGCGGGATACCATTTCGGAGACACATAGGTGTCGAGGCCGAGGAAAATGATGAGCCCTTCGGCATCCGGATCGGTTTCGCGCCACTGCATATTCGCGCGCGACACATGGCCGGTTAGGGTTCCGTATTCGCCCCGGGTCTCATCGAGCATGAGGGGAAGATGCGTCGCCACCAGCCCATGAGTGGTGTTGGTGACCAGTGTTGCCAGTTCGCTCTGCTTCATCGCCGCATGGAGCTTAGGGAGGTCTGTTACCTCAAAGGCTTTGGGTGTGTACATGGGCGCATCCTCCGGCTTTCTCTGTCTTACACCATTTAGACTTCTTTGAGGAGGGCGCCATGGCTACCACATCGAATCGGCACGCCGGTACAGGCGCGGGAGGATCCCAGGCCCAGATCCCCGAGCCCACCTACGCGGAGCGAGCCCGCACCCTGCTGCATCTGGGCCGCGTCGGCAGTCTCTCTACCCTTTCGCGCAAACGGCCCGGTTTTCCCTTCGGCTCTCTCATGCCGTATGCGCTGGATGGCGCCGGACGGCCTCTCTTCCTGATCAGCACCATGGCCATGCACACGCAAAATCTGCAACAGGATGCGCGCGCCAGCCTGCTGGTGACACAGCCGGAAGCAGAGGGTGATCCGCTGGGAGCTGCGCGGGTAACGGTCGTGGGCAATGCGGCTACGCTTGCCGCGCCAGAGGTAGCGGATGCCCGCGGGCTCTACCTCGAACGTCATCCCAACAGTAAGTACTGGGTGGACTTCGATGACTTCTCTTTTTTCCGCATGGATGTGGTCGATGTGTATTACGTAGGCGGCTTCGGGGTAATGGGCTGGGTCGCGGCCCCGGAGTACGGCGATGCGCATGCCGATCCGCTGGCAGACGCGGCGTCCGGGATTCTGCAGCACATGAACGCTGATCACCAGGATGCTCTGATCCTGCTGGCAAAAGTGTTTGCCGGGATCCCGGCTCTCGAAGCCGTGATGACTGCAGTCGATCGTCTCGGCTTTCACCTGCGTATGAAAACAGAAGAAGGCATGAAGGGTGCGCGCATCGCCTTCCTGGGTGAGGTGACCAGTCCCGGAGACACCAGGAAGATGCTGGTGGACATGGTGCAGCAGGCGCGTCGCTCGTGAACACCCTCTATCGTCCGGAACTCCTCTATTCCCAGGGTGCTTTTGCGGGCGGGCAAGCTCTCCTCGTCAGTCCGGAAGGAAATATTTTAGCGGCTGAGGTGGCCTCTCCTGCTGAGACGGTCTCCTTGCCACGCAAGGCGTTGCTTCCCGGTTTTGTCAACACACATTCTCATTCGTTTCAGCGGCTGATCCGCGGCAAGTCGGAGTCCAGGGCGATGAGTGGCCGTGATTTCTGGTCGTGGCGCGGCACCATGTACCACGCCGCTGCCCATCTCGAGCCGGAAGAGGTTTATGACGTAGCCCGCATGGCATTTCTCGAGATGCTGCTCAGCGGAACCACGACGGTGGGAGAGTTTCACTATCTGCACAATGCTCCCGGCGGCCGTCCGTATGACGATCCAAATCTGCTCAGCAAGCAGGTCATCGCGGCTGCCCGGTCGGTCGGCATACGGATCGTGTTATTGCGCTCGGCATATATGCGATCGGGATACGAGCTGCCATCGGACCCGGGGCAAATCCGGTTCTTCGAATCTGCCCCGCAGTTCATTGAAAATATGAACGCGCTCGCTGCGGCAACCGATGTGCTCGTCGGCGTGGCGCCGCACAGTTTGCGCGCTGTGCCGCTGCGCGAGCTCAAAGAGATAGCCGCATGGGCCCGATCGCGGAGGTTGCCGCTCCACATGCACGTCGCCGAGCAGATTGCGGAGAACCAGGCATGCTTGCGCGAATATGGGTTAACCCCGGTGGCTCTGCTGGGCAGGGAAGGGTTGCTCGGCCCCGACTTCACCGCTGTGCACGCCATTCATATCAGCGCGGAGGAGATTGGGCTGCTTGCCCGCTCCGGCGCGACGGTGTGCTCCTGCCCGACGACCGAACGCAATCTTGGCGATGGCGTGATCGTGGCCGACCAGGTAATGCGCGAGGGCATCGGCATTGCGTTGGGATCCGACAGCCAGGCGCAAATCGATCCGCTTGAGGATGCACGCCAGCTCGAGTACCATCTGCGTCTCGATCGCCAACAACGCGCCATCCTCGATCAGATTGGCGGACAGACTCTGGCCTCGCGTCTCTTCGACTGTGCCACGCTGAATGGAGCGCGCTCGCTAGGAGTCAACGCGGGCGTCTTATCACCGGGCTACTCAGCCGACTTCTTCACCGTGGACCTGGATGACTTGTCCATTGCCGGCCACTCTGAGAAAGACCTGCTCCCATTAGCAGTCTTTTCGCTCGATCGCACCGCCATCCGTGATGTGGTCGTGAATGGCCGTTTTGTCGTGCGCGATGGGCGCCACCCGCTCCAGGAAGAAATCCTCTCCCGGTACAAAGAGCTTCACGGGAAACTTTGGGGTCAGTAACCTTAGAAAAGCTTATCTCCGTGCGTTCTCGCCTGGATCAGGATAGACTAAACTAACTGGACTTAGTCTATGAAGAAAACGATACAAACCGTCAATATTCACGAAGCCAAGACGCATCTTTCCAGGCTGGTCGATCGGGCTTCGCGGGGAGAACCATTCATCATCGCCAAGGCCGGAAAGCCCCTCGTCAAAGTCGTCCCACTCGATGCTCCTACCCCGAAAAAAGTGCAGCGATTGGGCTTCATCTCGGGTCAGATGGCGATTCCCGAGGACTTTGACACCATGGGCAACACGGAAATTTTGCAGATGTTTGAAGGTAAGGGATGAAACTGCTCCTCGATACCCAGTTGCTGCTCTGGGCGGCAGAGGCACCTACCCGCCTGTCAGCGGCTGCCCGCAAGTTGATTAACGACGCGGGAAATGACCTCATGTTCAGCGCAGCTAGTTTTTGGGAGATTGCTATCAAACGAGGTCTTGGCCGAAACGACTTGCGAATGGATCCTCGTCTGTTACGCCGAGGATTGCTGGATAACGATTACACTGAGTTGCAGGTCGGCAGTGATCACGCCATCGCAATTGAGTCATTGCCCCTTCTCCATAGAGACCCATTCGATCGAATTCTCATCGCGCAGGCGATGGTCGAAGGTATTACCTTGCTCACAGCCGATCCGTTGGTAGCCCAATACCCAGGACCAATACGCCGAGTTTAGGCGGCAGCAGATTGTCGATCACCCGGTCTGAGCACCGGCCCCCGCTCACTGCTTCGGGAAGCGATAGGTTAAGCTAACAACGAAGCCCGGTTGTCTAAAACGTGCGACGCCTTGGCTTCATGAAGGGGCAGATGCCGATCCCGGAAGATTTCGATCGGATGGGCGGCTTCGACATTGAGTGAGTATTCATTTCGCTTAGGGTAGGTGCCAGAGGATGTCTACAGGCCCGAGGGCACTGGACCGCTCGCTGTACGGGACCCTTCTGTTTTGTGCGCTCATCCTCTGCCTGATGCGATTCGCATATCTTCGGGCAGACTTCCCCAACCACTCCCCCTGGATGATTGACGAGGCGAAGTTCACCGACGAGGGATGGTGGGCGAGCGCGGCGGTCAGGCATTTTCTTATCGGCCATTGGCAGGTTCCCGGTGACTACAATCCGGCTGCCGTCGTGCCAGTCTGGCCCGTCTTGCTGACTCTCGTCTTCAAGGTCACTGGAGTCAGCATCACCGTGGTGCGTGCAGTCTCTGTGTCTTTCTCGATTGCCACGGTAGCCCTGGTTTACTTCCTGGTGCGGCGCTACGACGTCTCACCAACGCTGGCGTCGCTCGCAGCCCTGCTGTTGGCCGCAAGCTCCTTTGCGTTTGCCTTCAGCCGGTTGGCAACGATGGACACCGTCATCGTCTTCGAGTGGACCCTGCTCATGTGGGTCGCTTCCTTCGCCGCCCCTCTACGAATTTGGCCCTTGCTCGCACTGGGCATCGGCATCCCTGTCATGGTGTTCACCAAGACCACGTCGATTGTTCTGCTGCCCGCAATCCTCTGGTTGCTGTGGAAGAAAAGTCCGCGCGCGGTTCTAGCCGTGATCGCTATCGCCGGAATTGTGATCGCGACCTACCTGTTCGTCGTCTTGAGGTCCAGATACGCCGATGACTTTCACTTTTTCTTCGACATCAATGCACTGGCCGGCGTGGAAATAGGGCGCAGCGGTTCCTTCCTGCAGCAATTGTTCCGGCACGGCATGTGGATCGATCGCGTTTTATATCCGGCTGCCCTGGCGGTGCTGTTGCTCTCTCTGCTGCGCTGCCGATATCTGTGGAGAAACCCGCTCTTTAGTGCTTGCTGGATTGCCTTCCTGGGCACCGCTGTCTACATCCTTCGCCGTCAGGATGATTACGCTCCGAGATACTTCCTGGTTATGCTGGTTCCGGTCATCATTACCCTGATCATTGCGTTACAGGAGTTGAACATCCGGCACCGCAAACCGGCGTCGATTTTGGCAGCTACGCTCGGCGTCGCTGTGGTTCTCGACACAGTACAGGTCGTCGGATTCCTGGCGCATCGCCAATACCAGTTCTACGGCGCAGCGAAATCTATCCAGGCAATCGTAGATGCCGAGCCCGGCGTGCACCGCCTGCTGCTGGGGACGAGTGGCGACCAGCTTGCCCTGATGGTTGGTATCCCCTCGATCAATGACGGATACAGTAACCAGAATCTGGACAAGAAAGTCCAGATCTACCGGCCCGGCTGGTATGTAGGCTGGAACGACCTGGACGAGGACATTCTCAATTCTCTCTCCGCCTACCGTCTGGCTGAGGTCGCGAACTTTCCTGTATTTGACCGTGAGGACAGAGACCGATTGAAGCTGTATCGTATGGTTTCACGATAGCATTTTCGCAAAGGTGTAGACCGAAGCCACAGAAGTTTGCGCAGCTTTCCGCCAAAGAAAGCTGCTCGTAACCGACATTAGAAAGTTCATAGCATTGCGAAAATGCTGTGAAAGAGGTAAAGCAATGATGAAGCTTTTTTTGGCGGCCCTGCTCGCCGTAGCGATGCCCGCGCCCGCTTTGGCCGCCACCCCCCTCCACGTCATCTTTGACACCGATATGGGCAACGATGTGGACGACGCCCTGGCGCTCGCCATGCTGCATGCGTTTGAATCAAGAGGAGAGGTGAAACTGCTCGCCGTTACCGTGAGCAAAGACAATCCCTGGGCCGCCGAATACGTCCGCATGGTGGACGAGTACTACGGCCGGCCCACCATCCCGGTGGGCATCGTGCACGATGGCAAAACGCGGGAAGATGGCTTGTACGTAAAACAAGTATGTGAACTCCATCACCGCCAGCCCAACAAGGCCGCGGTGGCCGATGCGGTGCAATTGCTGCGAAAGACTCTGGCCAGTGAACAGGATGGAGCTGTCTCCCTGATCCAGGTGGGTTTTTCGACCAACCTGGCCAGGTTGATGGAGTCCAAGCCTGACCGCTACAGCCCCCTCAGCGGAATGGACCTGGTTAAGAAAAAAGTCCGCCTGCTCACCGTGATGGCGGGGAACTTCGCCGCCAGTAAGCCTGAGTACAACGTCATGACCGACATCCCGGCAGCTCGCAAAGTGTTTACTACCTGGCCGACCGGCGTATACTTCAGCGGCTTCGAAGTCGGAGAGGCAATTTTGTATCCTGCTTCCAGCATCGAGCACGATTTTCCGGCGGGCAACCCCGTTGCCGAGGCTTACCGCGCTTACGCCAAAATGCCCTACGATCGGCCCACCTGGGATCTGACTACGGTGCTCTACGACCTGCGGCCCGATCGCGGCTACTTTGATGTCTCCGCACCCGGCGACGTGGCGGTTGCCGCCAAGGGTGTTACTGCATTCCAAGCCAATCCGCGGGGAAATCGGTATTTTCTCAAGGTCAACCCAACCCAGGCGGCCAGGGTACGAGAAGCGTGCGTATGGCTCGCCTCGCAGCCAAAGTAGAAACGATCAGAAGAATCGGTCGAGCTGAAAGAATATTTTTTTGTGGCCGGTCCCATTGCCGGCGGTTCCGGCAATCTCGAAGGGGCCGATCGCCGTCTTGATCACGATCCCAACCACACCGTCCATAGGAACGCTCGGCTCTTTATCCACGAAGAAAGTCTTGCCTGCCTCGTAGGTCGTTATCAGGGATATGCTGTCTCCCAGAAAAGGTGGCAGCTTGGCCAGCCGGCGAATATATCCGGTCTGGAACAAGTAGTACTGATTGGTGATCAACTCGTTCTCGCCAAAGGCCGAGAGTTGCAGTCCACCGCCTAAGGAAAATGGAGGAATGCCGGTATCCTCGTAGCCCAGGGTAGAACCGCCCGCCACAGCCAGGTAGACAGAGGACTTGGTATTGAGAGGAGCAATGAAGTGGGTTCGTAGTTCCGCCAGCGGGAAAGCTTTCTTGGTCCCGGTATTCGAGTCCCACCACTCCCCGCGGAACGCCGCCAACACGCCGCGCATGGGTAGAACAGGATCGTCTCCCAGGTCCAAAGTGTAGCGTAATCGCGTAATCCCAACGCGTCCCGATTGGGTGGGATAAATGACCCTGTCTCCGATCACCGGCGAATATCGTTGATAGGCGGCCTGGTACCCCAGGCGAGCCTCCGCAACCGAACCGAAATTGTATCCAATGTCGAGCGCTCCCCCGACCTGTCGCTTGCGGTATTGCGAGTCAATGTGATTGTCATAGTAGTAGTAAAACTTGTTGGTGTTGACGACGACCTGGGGTGCAACAAACCATCTCGTGCTGGGCGTGAACGGATGATAATACTCGGTCGCCAATCGATACACAGAACCCACGATCACGTCGTTGCGGAGTTCTGAGCCGAACGAGCCGAAATCCAGAAAGGTAATGCGCGCGCCGGCGCTGAATAGCACCGAGTTGTAGTTGGTGCCGTCGATGTTGATCAAAGGACGCACGATGGGCGGCGAATAGGATTTTTCCTGTACCGAAACCAGCAATCCTGGTTTGCCATCCTTGTCCGTCATGCTGTAGCTCAACGCGGCGAATCGTCCGGCGCCCGCGATCCTGGTGAATTGTTTCTCCAGGTTGACGTTGCTCACCGGCTGTCCGACGTCGGGGCTCAGCCTGCGCTCAATCCTTTTGGCGAGTGCGGGTGTGGTGCCGGTCACCGCGATAAACTCGGGCACTGGGGTTTTCAGCGAGCGGCTCTCGCGCTGCGCCAGGTATTTCTCCCAAGCCGCATCATCGACAGCAAGTTTCACCAGGATGGCGCTTTTCTTTTCCGCCGCCTCATAACCAAGCTGAACAATCTCCGCCGACTTGTCATAATCGAGAGCGGTGAACTTCTCCAGCGGAACCGTTACAAGAACGTCGGCCATCTGCATGCTCTTGAGCTCGTTGGCGGCAATCATCACGCTCAATGACTGTCCCAGAACAGAAAAGGTCGAGAGCGGTTGTTGCGCGTTGAACGAGGCCGTTTGCAGATAAACGGCAACCGTAAGCTGGGCTCCCATGTTTTGCGCAACGTCAACAGGCAGGTTGTTCAGCAGCCCACCATCGGCGTAGAGATTGTTGCCCGAGCGTACCGGGGTGAAGATCCCGGGCAGCGACATGGATGCGCGCATCGCCAGAGAGAGCGAGCCGTCGTGAAACACGTGCTGCTTGCCGGTGTTCAGCTCGGTTGCCACGCAGGCAAAAGGCGTTGGCAGGTCGTTGAAGCTCTTGATCTGGGAGTAGGGAAGGGTGACATCGTCCAGAATGAAACTTACTTCCTGGCCGGCATTGAAACCTGCCGGGCAGCTGAATGCCTTTGCGCAGAGCCAAACTCGACGCGGGTGGGGAATTGAACCGCATCTTCTTTACGCCGGTAGGAAAGGTCACGAAAAGGAAGCTGGCCGCTCAGCGCCTGATCCCAATTGACGTCCTGAATAAGGTGCAGGATCTCCTCCGGGCTCCGGCCGGTGGCATAGAAACCACCGACCAGGCCTCCCATGCTGGTACCGGCGACTAAGTCGACCGGAACATGATGTTCATACAGCCACCGCAAAACGCCGATGTGCGCCAGGCCGAGGGCGCCGCCTCCTTCGAGCACCAGGCCGATCTTCTGACGAGGTTTCGCACCGCCCTCTTGCGCCTGCAGCGTGATGGTGGCGATAAGAAGAAGCAGCATGAGCAGCGCAGCGCGCCGACGCATCGCCGCACAACCTCTTTCACGACCGTAAGCTGCTGGATTCATTGGGAAGTCCATCATCACCCACAAGCGCCCGCGCGGGAAAGTACCATTCTGGGAGCACGCCACCAGTGAAACAGGCCACGAGAAACTCCGTGCACGAAGGACACCGCTTCACGGGCTGTCGAAAAATCGTGCTTTGCATCAGGGCACGGCTTCATGAGCTGCTGAAAGATCCTGCTCTCTATCAGGCACGACTTTAGCCGAGCCGTATAAGAATCGAATGATGAGGGCTAAAGAGTCTTTGTGAGAACCAATTGACTGCAACATGAGTCCCGCAGGGACGGCTGAGCTTCAGTCTTGTCCAAATTAGACTCGAAAACGCCTTAGCTCCTTTCCTTCGGCAACCACGCTCAACGGAACCGTTACGCTTTCCTTTGTCATCCCGAAGCCGAGGGAGCTCCACCTGCAACCAATCTCAGATGGAAGCACCACCTTCCCTTTGTCATCCCGACCGGAGCGAAACCGGATTTCCTGCCTCGCCACCCTGGACAAGGCCGCGTGTGCGCCTTTCTCTAAGGAAAGGCGCATGCTGTTCCCAGCGCCACCAACTTCCACAGGAAATCCGGGGGAGCTTAAGCGGAGGGACCCGCGGTTCTACGGGCCCTTCGTGGAGATGTTTTTTGCAGAGCCTACCCAAGCGGAGAACGTCCACTAAGCCTTGAGTGAACTTACCGGAGAAGCAGCCGCCGGTTGCTCTTCCGGCTGAGTTTGCGGCGCCGGCCAGAAGTACCGCTCCTTTTTCACTGCTTCCACGTAAGCGGCGCGCGCCGCCTGCACTGCCTGGCTTTCCGATACTTCTGCAATCGGCACATCCCACCAGCTGTTGTACCCGCCCACCCGATCGTGGTAATCCGTCTCCACCACGACGACAGATGTGCGAGGCTGCTTTTTCGCTTCGGCCAAAGCCCCAGCCAGTTGATCGTGGGTGCGCGCGGTCACCGTGTAGGCACCCAGGCTGGCTGCATTCGCTGCAAAATCAGTGGGAATCACCGGCTCCGGTGAGGCCTTCTTCGCGGTAGCGATACTCGGTACCAAATCCTCCGCTGCCGCAGGCGCGGCTCAAACCGCCGATACTGGAAAAGCCGTGGTTATCGAACAGCACGATGTTGAGCTTGATTTTCTCCTGCAGGCTGGTGACGATTTCCTGGGCCATCATCAGATACGAACCGTCCCCAACCAGCACATACACTTCGCGGCTCGGATCCGCCATCTTGACTCCCAGACCGCCGGCGACCTCGTACCCCATGCAGGAGTATCCATAGTCCATGTGATATCCCTTGGGATCGCGCGACCGCCAGAGTTTGTGCAAGTCTCCAGGCAAGCTTCCGGCGGCGTTCACGATAATGTCGCTCGGTCCCAGCGTGGCATTCAGAATTCCGATCACTTCACCCTGGCTCAGCGGTGGCCCGTGGCGGCGAGCGAATATCCTTTCCACTTCCTCGTCCCACGCCTTGCGCAGCCGGGCAACCTCGCGCGTATAACTTTGCGGCACTTGCCACGATGACAGTTCGCTGCCCAGTTCTTCCAGGGTGACCAGAGCGTCTGCGGTGAGTGGGAGTGCGGCGTGCTTAAACGCGTCGAACTCAGCAACGTTGATGTTGATAAATTTCACCGCGGGATTTTGGAACGCCGTCTTGGACGCGGTCGTGAAATCGCCCAACCGGGTTCCGATGGCGATCACCAAATCTGCATCCGCTCCCAACAAGTTCGCAGCGGACGTGCCAGTGGCCCCCATAGCGCCGGCCAACTGCGGATGATCCGCGTGGAGTGCGCCCTTGCCCGCGTGCGTTTCGGCCACAGGGATGCCGGTGCGCGTAGCGAACCTGGCTAACTCGCCGGTTGCTTCGCCGTAGATAACCCCGCCGCCGGCGATGATCAGAGGGCGTTGCGAGGACCGTATCCACTCCGCGGCCTGCTTGAGCAATCCGCTGTCGGCCCGGTTGCGGGCGATGGTCCAAACGCGGCGCTCGAAGAACTCTTCGGGGTAGTCGTACGCCTCGGTCTGCACGTCCTGTGGCAGGGCCAGGGTCACTGCGCCGGTTTCTGCCGGTGAAGTCAGCACCCGCATCGCTTCCGGCAGCGCAGTCAGAATCTGTTCCGGCCTCTGGATACGGTCCCAGTAGCGAGAGACGGGACGGAAGCAATCATTCACCGAGACATCCTGGCTTGAGGGCGACTCCAGTTGCTGCAACACCGGCGCTACATTGCGTCGCGCAAAAATATCGCCGGGCAGCAGAAGCACAGGGATTCGGTTGATCGTGGCCAGAGCCGCGCCGGTAATCATGTTCGTCGCCCCGGGACCAATTGACGAGGTACAGACCAGCGTGCGCAGGCGATTGCTCATTTTGGCAAATCCCGTTGCGGCATGCACCATGCCCTGCTCATTGCGAAAGAGGTAGTAAGGAAAATCGGGGTTCTGTTGGAGAGCCTGCCCGATGCCGGCAACGTTGCCGTGACCAAAGATACCCGCACAACCGCCGAAGAACGCCTGCTCCTTCCCATCGCGTCGCACGACTTGGGCTTTGAGAAACTGAATGGTGGCTTGCGCCATGGTCAGTCTGCGCGTCATATCCATCCCTCGCTTTGATTCCCACCATCCTACCGCACAATAACCGCTTAGCCAACGGCCAGACATCTCCGGAATGCGGACGGTAGGTATGGGCCGGCAGGTACAGGCCGGTAGGTACGGGCTGGTAGGTACGGGCCGGTAGGTACGGGCTGGTAGGTACGGGCTGGTAGGTACGGGCTTTAGCCCGTACACAAACCCATCAACTCATTCGGCCTTTAGGCCCTGAGGTACGTTCTTCCTTCATCTGTAAAAATCATCCAATGTCCGCTTCCTGCGAAAGGGTGTCCTTCGTCATCCCCCGAACCTAACCCCGAAGAGCCTGATCCAGGTCCGCGATAAGATCCTCCGCCCCTTCCAACCCCACGGAGAGCCGTAACAGCGACTCCGGGGAGCGTGAAAAGACGCCTTCAATAGACGCGCGATGTTCAATCAGACTATGAGTACCGCCCAGGCTCGTGGCCCTCACGATCAGCTTCAGCCGCGAAGTCATCGCAAACGCCTCTTCCCGTCCGCCCCGCACTTCAAACGAAAGCATCCCTCCAAAATCGCGCATCTGCCGGCTGGCGATGGCGTGGCCCGGATCGCTCGCCAACCCCGGATAATGAACCACCGCCACTCCAGGATGGGTGGACAGAAATTCCGCGACCTTGCGTGCATTCTCGCAGTGCAGGCGTACCCGCGGCACCAGGGTTTGCAGCCCACGCAGAATGATCCAGCAATCGAAGGGGGAAAGGACCGCACCGCCGACCCTTTGGAACTCTTTGATTCTGTCGGTGAAGGCAGACTTGCGTCCGAAAATCACCGCGCCTCCCAGCGCATCGCTGTGCCCGGACAGATATTTGGTCAACGCATGAATCACCAGGTCCGCGCCCAACTCGAGCGGCCGCTGCAGCACAGGGGTAGCGAAAGTATTCTCACAAGCCAAAGGAATCTGGAGACTGCGTGCCAACTCGGCCACGGGGCGTATTTCGACTACTTCCACCAGGGGATTCGTGGGGGTTTCGAGCCACAAAAGCTTGGTCACCGGACGGCAAGCCTGGCGAAGTTCCTCGAGGTTGCGCATGTCCACGAACGAATGCTCAAGTCCCCAGCGGGAGAAGAGCCCAGTGATCATTTCCCGGACGCCAAAATACAAATCCCGATGAAGCACGACATGGTCGCCCGGAGCCAGAGCCTGAAACACCGCCAGGCTTGCAGCCATCCCGGTGCTGAAGGCCACTGCCTCAACGCCGCCCTCCAGATCTGCCAGGCATTGCTCCAGCGATTTTCGATTAGGATTATCGATCCGGCTATAGAAGAAGTGCCGGGAGAACTCTCCATCCGGGTCGCGCTCGAAGGTGGTGGAGGTATACAGAGGCGTGGTGACGGACCCCGTAGCCGGGTCCACCTGGCGTCCGGAGTGGATGCTAAGGGTTTGAAGTTTCTGGTTCGGATCAGGCAACACTGTCATAGGCTGAGTCTATTACGGGTTTAATCCCCCAACCACCGTCCCTGGTGTCTGGACGGGTGCCCCATGTTCGCCGTGGCGTACATGGGCCGAAAAAGAATTTTTCAAATGCTTTCACTTTACGCGCCAGGAACCTCGCTCTTGGCCGCAGCCTTTTGCCCCGTTTCCCCATTCATGCATCCAAAGTGAACAGGGAGGAATCTTTTATGCCGGAAAAAGAAGTCGTCGATCGGGCAAAGGAAGATTTAAAGGAAGGGAAATCACCCTCCACCGCAGCCGGAGAATTCGTTCACGAAGAAATCGAGCACGTAAAGGAAGGCAAGCACGGCGCCCGCTCGCCACAACAGGCGATTGCCATCGGACTAAGTAAAGCCCGTCGCGCCGGCATCCCTCTCGCTCCGCCCAGTCCAGGCAAAACAAAAACCTCGACGCGCGTAAGCGCGGAAAGAGACTACCGCAAGGGGCAAGCCGGAACAACCAGGAAGGTCTCCGCGAAACGTTCGCGTGCAACCGAAGCCGCCCTCAAAAAGGAGCCGCGATCCACCGTCTCCCATAAGGCGTTATCGGCGCACGCCAAAAAAGCCGCGAAGGCGCGTTAGCACAAAAGGTGACCGGTTAAGCGATTGCCCCTTCCATGGATGGCGTGATCTCCTAATCGGGAAAAGACTCTTAAGGTAAAAAGTGTGGGTGCCCCAGGTCTCGCGTTTGAGACCTGGGATCCTTCTCGCAAAGGCTCATTTCTGCCCTTGTAATGTCTCCAGGTAAACAGATACTCTCGTGCGTCAGGCAGTCGCCGGAAGCTCAGCATCGACCAAAGGGTGGAGACGTCTGGCTGTCACGGATAATCAGCGATGGGACCTTAGGGATCCGGCACTCACCGGGTGAGAGCAACCAGCGACCGGCGGGCACTCGCAAGCTGGGCATGGAGCAGGTCGAACACCGCCTGCATTCCACTTCCCGTTTTGGCGGAAACTTCAAAAATCTGCATGCCGGGCCGAACGCTCTCGATGTTACGGCGAGCAGCGGGGAGATCGAACTCCGCTGCCTCGGCGAGGTCCATCTTGGTGATGATGGCAACATCGGAGCTATTGAAAATCGTGGGATATTTCAGCGGCTTATCTTCGCCCTCGGTTGCCGACAGCAGAACAAATCGAAGCTCTTCCCCCAGGTCGTAGCTCGACGGACAAACCAGGTTCCCCACATTTTCTATGAACAGGAAATCGATCCGGTCCAGCCGCCACGACTCAAGCGATTTTTCTACCATCTGTGCATCCAGGTGGCACACCGTTCCGGTGGTGATCTGTTTCACATTAGGAGTCGCACGCCGCAACCGCTCCGCGTCATTCTCAGTGGCCAGATCGCCGACCAGCGCAGCTACGCGAGAGTCGCGCGCGAGGCCCGCCAGCAGCTTCTCCAGGAACGCAGTCTTACCTGAGCCAGGGCTCGAAACCAGGCCTACGACGCAGGTGCCCTCCTGGCGAAACCGCTCACGCAGAGCACGAGCGAGCAGATCATTCTGCTTCAGGACCTTGGCCCTGACCTCCACCATGCGGGTGCTCATGCAACCACCTCCAACGATGCGACCTCAATCTCGCGGCCGGTGACGATCTTCTGCCCCGGCGTTCCACAATCAGGACAACTCAGCTGATAGACCGACGGAGGAACCCGGTCTTTCCGGCAGGCTGCGCAGTAAATGACCAGAGGAATGGTCTCGATCACCAGCCGCGTTCCTTCCAGGCACGACCCTTCGCAGGCCAGCTCCCAGGAAAACAGAAGCGCATCTTTGTCGACCCCGGAGAACACCCCGAGTCGCAGGTGTACCGCCTCGACATCAAGCCCGCCACGGTTCGCTGACTCCTCCGTGATCTGGTCGATCATGCTGATCGCGATCGAAAGCTCGTGCATACTTTGCCTACATCGATCGGATTCTGAGGTAGCGTCTCACGTCCGGAGCCACCGTAACTGCCAAGCCAATGAGCACTAAACCGAGTGCGCCAAGAACCATTTTTGCATTCATCATGTCACCTCTCCACTGTCTGTAACCGCACCGCATTCGCGGCCAGGTCCAAAATCATGTCGCAGGCCGACTCGACGACACCTTGTACCGGCGATGATAGCCCCATTCGTCCTTCGAGTTCATCGCCAAAGTCGTGTGGCTCACACCCAACAACCAGCACCTGTGCAGAAATCGTGCCCATGGAAGCCGCCAGGCTCAGCACGCGCACTGGATCCATCCCATGCGGATTGAGAGCTGTGTCCGCCGAGGCCGGCTCATTCAGCTCGGGCTCAATCACATAGAGCGTGCCCGCAGCTTCGCCGCGCGACAGTGCGTCCACGATGATCACCAGGTCCCACGGATCGAGCAGTGCATACGCCAGGTCGAATCCGCGAATCCCGTAATCCTTTACCGACACCCCCTCGGGAAGTTGCCGCTTGCTGAGCGACCGTGCTACTTCCACCCCGAAAGCGTCGTCCCCGAGGAAGATGTTGCCGACGCAGGCGATCAGAACCTTCATACCGGCTCCACCTCTTCGGGAGAATAGAAGAAGCGATGGCCCGGCTGGCGCATGATGCCGAACTCCCGCCCCGGGTCGTCATCGACCACAACGGCAAGTTGAATATTGTCTTCAAAGTCCTGCTCGATGGCTTCGATGACTGCAATCTTGCCCGCCAGCGCGATGTCCATGATATCGGCTTGCTTGGTGGGACAGAGACGAACCCTGTCGCCCACTCGTACGTCGACGCCGAAGATGCGTATGCTTTCCGGCGGCGCCTTCGCTTCTTCGAAAGGGTTCCACTCACCGATCATGCACACCACCTCGAATATCCCGCAGCCCACGGATGACCCCATGCGCTTTGAGCATAGCGTCATTGGTAAGCGCCTCGGTTCTTTCCAGAATTCGGCGTGCACGGGGATCACCGTTCTGCATCTCCTGCTTCTCCGCATCGGTCAGCGTGAGCACACGCAGGGTAAGCATCTCGTCCATCTCGGTCCCATCGAAGAAGTCGCCCGCACTCTCCGGCGCGATCTTGGGATAGTCGTAAAGGATGATCGGTGAGCAAAACATCATGTTGCGCTCTGGCTCTTCGCCCACCAACACCGGGAAAACACCCAGGTTCGAACAGGCCGCCGCCGGTACACGAAAAGCCGCGGCAGGATCAAGAAGGGAAATGAATTCTCCTCCGGTAATGCCCAGCAACAGGTGTGCCGAGACAAAGGATGCGGGCAACGCTTCCTCCCGCTTGGCAGCGGCCCCGCTGGGCAAGGAGCTTGCATTCTGCACTTCGAGGCGAAGCTTGCATGAACCATCCCCAAGCTTTTCCGCAGCGATGGTGAGCGCAATCTTCAATTCTGGGGTCACCCCCACCGTCAGCGAGAGCGGGGAAGTGAGCAGTTCGCGGATGCGGAGATTCGCGTGCTCCGAAGTGCGCTCCACCGCTTCATCCCATGCCAGGGAAGGGTCGGTGAGCGGCGGCACACTCTGCTCCTGGGGGACGAGTTGAAGAAAACGAAGCCTCACATCGAGGCTGGCCCTTTCCTCGGCCACGAGCAGGCATTCTGCTACCAGGCGGAAGGGCTCCTCGGGCCGCTGCGCCTGCGCATAAACCCGCGGGTAGAGCGTGCCAAAATTCCAGCGCTGGCGGTTCTTGATTGCCGTCGGCCGGTACGGATAGAGGATGTACCCCTCGTACAGAATCGCCGCTGCAATCTTTTCCGCCCCGTCGAAGTTCATGCCTTAACCTCACCCACCGTCTCTGCCGTCAACGCCCGGCTGATGGCCTGTTCCCAGGTGGGAATACCGTGCCGCACCTTGTATTCATACAGCTGCTCGAATACATCGCGCCGCAGGCACAGCCACGATGTATTGGGATAATGCATCTCCATCATTTCTTTCCAAACGGAGACTGGCAGGCGGAAGTTAGCCTCGCGGTCCCACGGCACTTGTGCCACCTGCAGCGTTCCATCGGGAGCTTGATAGAAAACCGTCCCGCTGAACATGACGCATATCGGGATGTCGCCCGTATCGAGCGCGTGAAAGTACTTCGTAGCCGCGACATTGAAGTCAAACGTGCAGGGAAGCTCCAGGTCGACCAGTACATTGTCCGTAAAGCCGGGGATCGCGACTGCGGTATTCATCCACAGCAGCGGTCGCACCGTGCGGCTCCATCGCTCCGGGGTGCCAAAAAGATCGAGCAGCTTCTCCTGCTCCCCGGCAACATAGCGTCGTCTTGGCCGGCTCGATCTGGACCTGGCAACGCAGCGTGAGCGTGTGGATGGCTTCGTCGGCGGGTAGATTGGTGATCCGCAGTTTTAAAGCAATCAACGGAGCCGCGGCATGGGGCACAGCTTCGGCCGCTTCGATTTGAAAATGAAGCTCAGGCATGGGCGGATTCTCTTACTTCCACGCTGCGGGTCTTGAGATCGGCAAAGAACTGGTGAATTTCCTTCCAGACCTCAGCTCCGCCAGAGAGCCCGCGCCAATGCATACGGATCAAACCTACCAGCCGGTAGCACTCATCGATGGGGACGATGTAGTACTGAGCCGGCGTGCCCACCCGGTTAACCAGGAAGGTCTCGACATCCGCCTCCATGTTCCCCAGTGCCGGATGCTCGGCCGCGATCTCTGACCACGATTCCAGCGTGAGCAGCGACTCGATGGCCCCAGCCGGGCTGGGATACATGGCCCTCACCCTGTCCACCGTACTGTCGCGATAGAAGAACGCAAGGCTGATGGGGATCATGAGAGCTTCCCACTGCAAATCCGCCATCTGGAAATCCGGGAGCGAACGAATGCGCCGCGGCACGCGCAGGTAGTGTGCCCCAGCCTGGCCGCAAAAGAGAACCGCGCATCCATCGCACGAGCACACGATTTGCCGCGTATTCGGATCGAGCAAGTGCTGGTGAACAGGCCCCAGCGCAGCGCTACAAAGCTCGCACCGTTCCTCAGTCGGAGGCTTGCGCGCAATCCTGTTCAGAAACGGAAACGGTCCTTGCGTCATAGGCAGTAGAACTCCACAGTTTTCCTTCTAGCAGGCTGCAGAAAAACTTCTTTCCGGGGACGAGGAAAGGTAGGTACGGGCTTTAGCCCGTACATAAACCCAGCAAAATCATTCGGCCTTTAGGCCCTGAGGTATGTTCTTCCTTTCTTTCTGTACAAATCATTCCTTTTTTTCCGCAGCCTGCTAGAGAGTGCCTCCGCAATTCTCCTCCTCTGCACTCTCTCCTGACTAAGCAGGCGGCATATGAGGCATACGCGAATCAATGGGCGTGCGGTCCTCAACATTAATCCCCGTTGCGTCATCTTCCTTACGATCGACCGGCTTGGCAAGCGGTTCGAGCCTCAAAGAGGGCCGTGTGCGTGTTGTGTCCTGATTAGGCATCATCTCTCTCCTTAAAAATCTATTTCAGAACAACCAAATTCGAAGCCGCGGCAGGCTCGACCGCAGCATTCTCCGCGACAATCTCCAGGATGTCGGGAGCCGCCTCGTAGAGCGCCTCTTCCACCGCGTTCCTGAGCGTGACGGAAGACGACGGACAACTGCCGCAGGTCCCGTGCAGCTTCAGCCGGACGATGCCGTCGCGCACGCTGACCAACTCGCAATCTCCGCCATGAGACTTGAGGTAAGGTTTGACACTCTCGAGACCGCGGACCACCCGGGTTTCGATATCGTCCGGATGCAGCGAATGTAGCAGGAACATGCCGGCCACGAGATTATCCTCAAGCGCCGCCGTGAGTACCCGCTCGCCCTCGCCAGTTTCCAGGCACTTGTCGATCAACCGCTGCAACGCAGCGCCATGCAACTCGACCACTGACTGAACTAATTCCAGCGCGGCGGCCCGAACCTCCGGGTCGCCCGCCTGATCCAGTGTCGCAGCCAGTTTTTCTACATGTTCACTTTGAGCGCGGAACTCTCCGCGCCGCGGTGCGGCCATGGGTTGCTCAGCCTTGGCCGCCATCATTCAGGTCCCGCCGCCCCGAACATGGGTGAGTGTTTTACCTCGATCACCTTGCCGTCCCCAACGTACATGTGAACGCCGCACGGCAAGCATGGGTCGAAGCTGCGAACCGTGCGCATGATGTCGATCCCTTTGAAATTCTCCGGTCCATTGTCTTCAAAAATGGGTGTGTTCTGCACCGCATCCTCGTAAGGTCCAGGGGTTCCGTAGATATCGCGCGGGTTGGCATTCCATGGCGTGGGCGGATAGGGATGGTAGTTGGCGATCTTACCTTCGCGGATGACAACATGATGAGAAAGGACGCCGCGCACCGCCTCGTGGAAACCACAGCCGATCGCTTCTTCGGGCACCTTGAAGTCACTCCACGTAGAAGTGCGGCCGGCGTTCAATTCGCCCAGCGCCTTTTCCACAAAGTACAGCGCCGTGGCCGCCGCATATGCCTGGAAATAAGTCCGCGCGCGATCGCGTTCCAGCGTATTGCTCCACTGCGGGATCTTCCACTCAAACTCCGCTTCCGGCAGCATCGCCGTCTTGGGCAAATTGATCTTGACGCTATGTCCGGTAGCCTTCACGTAGCCAATATCCACCAGGCCGGAAAGCGCCGTGGACCACAGCCGTGCAATCGGTCCGCCGCCGGTGTCGAGTGCGAGATGATCGCCAGTGCGCTGGTCGTACCACCGCGGAGACATGACCCAGGTGTAGTTGCCGCCGAAGTCACGCTTCTGCGGGCGGGGCAGCGTCGTCTGGTTCCACGGGTGGTGCTTGTCCACCGGATTGCCCAACGGATCGCGGGCCACGAAGGTCTCTGAACCTTGCCAGTCGTCGTAATAAGAACTGCCCAGCAGGATACGGATGTTCAGATTAATATCGACCAGGTTATTGGTGACCAGCTTGCCATCCACCACCACGCCGGGCGTCACATACATCTTCCGGCCCCACTCCGCCATGTTCTTGTAGGTGTAGTCGCAGCTGTCCGGGTCGTTATACGATCCCCAACACGCCAGCAGGGTGCGCCGCAGGCCGACCTTCTCGTACCCCGGCATCGCCTCATAGAAGAAGTTGAAAAGGTCATCATGCAGCGGCAGGACCTTTTTCATGAACTCGACATACTTCATCAACCGAACCAGGTAGTCGGTGAATAGCTGGATCGTCGCCACCGTCCCGACGCCTCCGGGGTACAGCGTCGAAGGATGCACATGGCGTCCTTCCATCAGGCAGAACATCTCGCGCGTCATCCGGCTCATGGCCAGCGTCTCGCGATAGAACGTGCCGGTGAACGGATTCAGCGCCGTCATGATGTCCGCGATCGTGCGGTACCCGTGCTTATCCGAGTTTGGTGAGGGAGTCGATTGCGCCTTCGCCCAAACTCCCGGATTCGTTTCCTTGACCATCTGCTCGCAAAAGTCCACGCCCACCAGGTTGTCCTGGAAAATGTTGTGGTCGAACATGTACTCGGCCGCTTCGCCGAGGTTGATGATCCACTCAGCCAGGGGCGGTGGCTTTACCCCGAACGCCATATTTTGCGCATAGACCGCGCAGGTAGCGTGGTTGTCGCCGCAGATGCCGCAAATGCGGCTGGTGATGAAGTGAGCATCGCGCGGGTCCTTACCCTTCATGAAAATGCTGTAGCCGCGAAAGATGGAGGATGTGCTGTGGCACTCGGCGACTTCCCGGTTGGCGAAGTCGATCTTGGTGAAGATGCCAAGGCTGCCCACAATCCGCGTGATCGGATCCCAGTTCATCTCGACCAGGTTAGGTTTCTTCTTATCGACCCCAGGTATCGTCTCGGGAAAAGTCGCCATGGATGTTTCCTTTCGGTCTGTTTCGCTCGGAGTTGACTCCGGGGTTGCTCAATAAGTAGTGGGACGATAGCCAGTGGTCAGTTGACCCCCCGGATGACGCCACTTCGGTTCCTTGTTGACCGTAGTGTTGGTAATGCTGCGCATGGTGCGGATGAAACGCCCATAGGTGCCGATGACATTGGTGGAAAGCTTGGCCCCCGGCGGTTCGTCCATAAACGGCATGAACTTATCCGGGAATCCAGGCATGGTGCAGCCGATGCAGATGCCACCAACATTGGGACAGCCCCCGATGCCACGCATCCATCCGCGCTTGGTTACGTTGCAATCAACCACTGGTCCCCAGCAGCCCAGTTTCACCAGGCACTTGGAGGATCCATAATGGGTAGCGAAGTCGCCCTGCTCGTAGTACGAGCCCCGATCGCAACCTTCGTGCACCGTCTTGCCAAAGAGCCATGTGGGCCGTAGCTGTTTATCCAACGGAATCATCGGCGCCAAACCGGCCACCTGGTACAGAAGGTACAGAACGGTTTCCATGAAGTTATCCGGCTGCACCGGGCAGCCCGGTACATTCACAATCGGCAGGCCGGCCTTGGAACGCCAGTCCCATCCCAAATAATCCGCTAGCCCCATGCAGCCGGTGGGATTGCCGGCCATGGCGTGGATGCCACCGTACGTTGCGCACGTACCGATGGCCATGACGGCCAGGGCTTTCGGCGCCAGGCGGTCGATCCACTCGCACGTCGTGATCGGCTGCCCGGTATTAGGGTTGGTCCCAAGAGCCGCCCAGTAGCCCTCTTTCTTGATTGTCTCGTTGGGAATTGAGCCTTCCACCACCAGCACGAAGGGTTCGAGCAAACCCTTCTCCGCCTCATAGAAAAACTTCATGAACTCGTCGCCGTTTTCGTAAGCCAGAACCGGATTGTGCAAATGCACCTTGGGTAATCCTGGAATTGCGCCCAGCAGAACATCTTCAATACTTGGTTGTTCCGCCGCGGTTACGGAGACACTGTCACCGTCGCAGCTGAGCCCCGCCGTGATCCACAGTATGTGAACGTCAGAAACAGCGGGAGCTTTTGTGATGCTGCTTACCTTCTCAGCCATGGAATTCTCCTTCAACCTAAAGTCTTACGAAACCGCGTTGTGGATACGAAATGCGCGGTGCCAATGGATGCGCGAAGACACGCGTGTTGCTTGCGGGGTTGTGGCCGGTAGGTCGGGTTGGGGAGAGGAAGAACAATCCCGTCACCTGGAGAGCGAATTTCGCGGCACATCTTTCCGGGAAACTGCCGACCGGGGAAAACTACGCCAGGGAATGAACCCTGTCAAACACGCTAGTTCACGGCGTCAAGGGGACGACTCATCCGATCAACGCGTCGGCATCAGCAAATGCGAGGCAACTGTTCACCGAACATGACGTCGAGGACCCGGGTGCCACCAATCCGGGTCTTCATCAGCACCATGCCCGGATGATCTGCTACAACTTCGCCAATGATGACGGCGTCGCGCCCAAGCTCGTGCTGCCGCATCTGGTGCAGCACCGCCTGCGCCATTTCCGGTGCTACCACTGCAAGTAGCTTTCCTTCGTTGGCCACGTAAAGCGGGTCCAGCCCAAGCACTTCACAAGCGCCTTTGACCGAGTCGCGGACGGGAATCGAATCCTCCCGCAAAACCATGCCCACGCCGGCGCGTTTAGCGATCTCGTTCAACGTCGTGGCCGCGCCCCCGCGCGTAGGGTCCCGCAGACAATGAATGAACTGAGCTCCCCCGCTCTGTGGAGTGCGCAGCATGGTAGCCACGAGCCCGTGCAGGGAAGCACAGTCGCTGGCTGATCGCGCCTTCAAACTCAAGGCCTTCCCGCTGCGACATGATGGCCATGCCGTGGTCGCCGATATAGCCACTTAGAATGATCTGGTCGCCCGGCCGGGCTCGGTCTGCGGAGATGTTTACGCCATTCTCAATGACGCCGATGCCGGTCGTCGTGATGAATATCTGGTCACCCTTACCGCGATTCACCACCTTGGTGTCGCCAGTCACAAACTGTACCTCGGCCTGTGCAGCCGCAGCCCGCATGGATTCCACTATCCGCCGCAGGTCGTCGACCGCCAGGCCTTCTTCGAGGATGAAAGCAGCAGAGAGATACAGCGGGCGGGCGCCGCTCATGGCCAGATCGTTCACCGTGCCATGTACCGCCAACCGCCCAATGTCACCGCCAGGAAAAAATATCGGTGTCACCACAAAGGAGTCGGTGGTAAACGCCAGGCGCGCCCCGCCGATGCTGAGCACGGCCTGGTCGTCGAGCTTGTCTAATACGGGATTATGAAACGCGGGCAGGAAGATCTGCTCGATCAGATCGGCAGTAAGCTTGCCCCCGCTGCCATGCCCCAGCACGATTTGCGGGTGGGAAAAAATCGGCAGCGGGCAAGACCCGAAGACCGGAGACGCCGGCTTTGCTTCTTCTTTCGTTGATATCTCAGAATTCGCCATAACCTATTGAGACTGCGAAACGATCAGGCTTTGTATCAGGGCACGACTTTAGTCGGGCCGCAAAAGCCGTGAATGAAGAGGGCTTTAGCCCCTGAGGTACCTTTTTCCCGTCCTGGTCCCGAATTCTTCCGCAGACTCTCAAGTGGTCACTCCGTTCGCAGCCACGGCTGGGGCTGGGGACAATCTGGTGCAGCTCGGGCTTGAGATGCCTTCCGTAGGCGTAGTACGCAGCACATGCGCCCTCCGCCGATACCATGGTTGCTCCCAGCGGCCGCTGCGGGGTGCACAGGGTGCCGAACGCGGGGCAGTCATGGGGCTTCTTGATACCCCGCAGAATCTCGCCGCTGATGCATATCTCCGGTTCGAGCGTGGCAATCTCCGCCACATCGAATAACTTCTCGGCATCCTGCTGGGCGAACTCATCGCGCAGGTGATATCCGCTCATCGGAATATTGCCGATGCCGCGCCACTTGCGGTCACCTACCTCGAACACTCGATGCACCAGGTTTTGCGCCGGAAGATTGCCATCGCGGCCCAAAACGCGCGAGTACTGGTTTTCGACCACCGCCCGGCCTTGTTCCAATTGCTGCAGCGTCATCAGGGTGCCGTGCAATATGTCGATCGGTTCAAAACCCGTAACCACGATGGGCACGTGATAGCGAGCGCTGATGGGATCGTATTCGCGATAGCCCATCACCGCGCATACGTGGCCCGGACCAAGAAAGCCCTGCACCCGGTTCTCGGGCGATTGCAGAATGGCCTCCAGGGCAGGCGGGACCAGCACATGCGAAACCAGCAGCGAAACGTTGGTGACCTGCTCCTCACGCGCCCGCCAGGCCAGCATCGCGTTTGCCGGGGCTGTCGTCTCAAAGCCGATCGCGAAAAACACCACCTGCTTCTCCGGATTGGCACGTGCGATCTTCAGGCAATCGAGCGGGGAGTACACGATCCGCACGTCGCCGCCCAGCGACTTGATGGTGAACAGATCGCCATCCGACCCGGGCACCCGCAACATGTCTCCAAAAGAGCAGAAGATGACGTTGGCTTGCCGTGCAATGGCGTGCGCTTTATCGATCATCTCCAGCGGGGTCACGCAAACCGGGCAGCCGGGCCCGTGCACCAGCTCCACTCCCTCAGGTAACAGATGATCGATTCCGTGTTTGACGATGGAGTGCGTCTGCCCTCCGCAAACCTCCATCAACACCCAGGGGCGCGTTTGAACGCGCCGCATCTCGCCCACGATCTTCTTGGCTACGTCACCGTCACGGTATTCATCAAGGTATTTCATTGCCGATAACCTCCCGTTTCCGTCTCCTCAACCACAGGAGATTCGAGTTCGGTGAGCTGATCCAGCTCTCTCAGCGCCTGGTAAGTGCGTTCCGCCTCTGCTTCATCAATCCGGCTGATGGCAAATCCGACGTGCACCAGCACATACTCCCCCACTTGTGTCTCCGGAACGTATTCCAGGCAGGCCTCGCGCACAATGCCGCCGAACTGGACCTTGGCCATGCGCATGCCGCGCTGGTCGAATGTCTCTACCACTTTGCCGGGTATGGCCAGGCACATATCAGTCTCCTTCGCGCATTCGCTGGGTAGCGATCATGGCCTGCCCCAGGGAAAGACCACCGTCGTTTGCAGGAACCTGGGCATGCAGGAAAACCCCAAAGCCGCGACGCCGCAACTCTACCACCGTCCGGCCCAGAAGGTATAGGTTCTGGAAACTGCCGCCGCTCAGGCAAACCCGGTTGACCCCATCGGCCGCTCCGATCCTGCCGCACATTTCTCCAATCGCAGCGCTTAAGGTGTTGTGAAAAATCGCCGAGATTTCTCCCGCGTGCCGCCCCCGTAAGAGATCCTTCACCATCGCAGCCACCATCGGCCGCAAGTCGAGGACCGTGGTTTCGCCTCTCCTGGATTTCAAAGTCGTAGCGCTCTTCGACCCCGCGGGCGGCCATCGCTTCGAGCGCAATTGCCGCCTGGCCCTCGAAGGTCACCTCCGTAGCCACGCCCAAAAGCGCAGCCACGGCATCGAACAGCCGTCCACATGAGGATGTTGGCGACCGTTTGGATCCGCCGCTCGAGCATGGTATCCACCAGCGCAACCTGCTTATCGGCAATCCCCTGAAAACAATCGAGCTCAGCAGGGATTTGTTGCCCGAAAGCATCGCGCAGATAGCTGAGCGCCATCCGCCACGGTTGCCGCACCGCCGCGTCCCCTCCGGGCAAAAGAACGTTGCGCAAATGTGCGCGGCGCGTAAATCCGGCAAAATCTGCCAGCAGAAATTCGCCTCCCCAGACCGTGCCGTCGGTCCCAAATCCCGTGCCATCCATGGCCACACCGAGGACCCGCCCCCGAAGATGGTTTTCCGCCATGCAACTCGCGATGTGCGCGTGGTGATGCTGCACCCCGATTTGGCGCTCGATTCCCGAGGCCAAAGCCATGCGTGTGCTCATATAGCCGGGATGCAGATCGTAGACCGCCGCGCGCGGTTCAACCTTGAAAATATGTTTAAGGTTGGCAAGCGTCTCCTCGAAGAACTGCATGGTTTCGTAGTTCTCCAGGTCGCCGATATGCTGGCTAAGAATTGCGTATCTGCCTTTAGTGAGACAGAAAGTGTTTTTCAGCTCCCCACCAAACGCCAGCACTTCCTCCAGCTCGATTCCCATGTCAATGGTGTGGGGCACAAACCCGCGAGATCGGCGCAGCACGCGTTCCCGTCCCTCGAAGCTGCGCACAACGGAGTCGTCGACTCGCGTGGCAATGTCACGGTTGTGCAGCAGGAACCAGTCCGCCACCCCGCCCAGCTGCAGCATGGCCTCGTGATTGCTGATCACGATTGGCTCCTCGCTCAGATTGCCGCTGGTCATCACCAGGGCTGACCACGCGGACTCTATCTGCGGCGAGTCGCTGAATAACAGGTAATGCAATGGCGTGTAAGGCAGCATCACTCCGAGCGTGTTGTCTCCCGGAGCGATGCCCGATGCGAGCCTGGCGTCCGCCCGCCGGGGAAGGATGACGATGGGCCGCCGCGCAGACAGCAGGCTGGCTTCGTCCTCGGCCGAGACCACGCACAACTTCCTGGCTGCCGCGAGATCGCGCACCATCAACGCGAACGGCTTATGCGGGCGCCGCTTGCGCCGGCGTAACTCCGCGACCGCCGCTTCGTTGGCCGCATCACAGGCGAGCAGAAAACCGCCCAGTCCTTTCACCGCGAGGATCTTGCCCTCAACCAACAGCCCGCGCGCCTGGTGAACCATCGCGAGCGAGTCCGTATCCCGAAACCAACAGTTGCCTAACGTGCGCGCATGCTGTGTCGCGGTTGCCATGGACGTCAACGGCGCCGTTGCCACGCTCTTCACCAGCAATAGCGCAGGTCCGCAAACCGCGCAGGCATTCGGTTGGGCATGAAAGCGCCGGTCTCGAGGATCCTCATATTCCCTCTCGCAGTCCGCGCACATGGTAAAGGCCGACATCGTGGTCTTCGCCCGGTCATAGGGAATGTCGCGCTGGATGGTGTAGCGTGGTCCGCAATGGGTGCAGTTGGTGAACGGATAGCCGTAGCGCCGATTGGCCGGATCTCCGAAATCATTCCAACAAGCGTCGCAGGTGCCTGCGTCGGGCGACACCAGCACAAATTCACCAGCCTCCTCCCGGCTACCTAGAATAGAAAAGCCTGCGCCCCCCGCGACGGCCATTTCCGAGACCGAGATCTCGGTGATTTCCGCCAACCGTGGCGGATCTTCTTTCAGGGTCCGCAAGAACGTTTCGCCCGCTGCTCTCTCACCTTCGATTTCAATGGTTACGCCGGAGGACGAGTTAAAGACATACCCGCTCAGGCCCAGGGAGTGAGCCAGGTTATATACGAACGGGCGAAACCCCACGCCTTGCACCACGCCTCGAACCTGGATGTGCTTGCGTTGGCTAGGCATAAGAGCCTTTCCTATGGATATGTCATTGGTTTGTTGCTACCGTCTCTAGCACAGGTTCTTCATCCCGGTTCTGAAAGGAAAGACACATGATCCTGGGCATGACCTTATCGACCTTCACTCTCTTCCACGTGGTATTGAGCCTGGTAGGGATCGCTACCGGACTCATCGTAGTCTACGGGCTGATGACCGGAAAGCGGTTCGACGCCTGGACCGCGACCTTTCTGTTATTCACTGTGCTCACCAGCTTGACCGGATTTCTCTTCCCCTTCACTCACCTTTTGCCGTCCCATATAGTCGGTATTCTTTCCTTGTTGATGCTGGCAGTTGCCATCTTCGCGCGTTATCCCCGGCGCCTGGAGGGTGCCTGGCGCCGGATCTATGTAATCTGTGCCATGGTCGCTCTTTACCTCAACTGCTTTGTGCTTGTCGTGCAGATGTTCCTCAAAGTGCCTGCTCTGCATGCGTTGGCTCCAAAAGGGAATGAGCCCCCATTCCTCATCGCTCAGTTGGCGCTCCTGGCTATTTTTGTTGGGCTGACCATTGTGGCGGCCAGACGGTTTCACTGTGAGCCTCTTGCTAAAGTGGTTGGATGACACCACCCACAGGCCAAAAGGCAAAGATGTTGGCAGGCGAATTGTATTTGGCGACCGATCCTCAGTTGGTAGCCGAGGATCGGCGCGCACAGGAACTGTTGTTTCGCTTCAACGCGACCGGCCCCGGTGCCGACGACGAGCGGCGTGCCTTACTCGTTGATCTCTTCGATGCATTCGGAGCTGGCGCGGTACTCAAGCCATCCTTCCGTTGCGACTACGGAAGTAACATCTCCATCGGTGAAGAGTCATTTATCAACTACGACTGCGTCTTTCTCGATTGCAATCGGATCACCATAGGGCGCGAAGTGCAGATCGCACCCCGTGTCCAGATCTACACCGCGACCCACCCGCTCGATGCTGTCACCCGTCGTGCAAAGCTCGAGTTTGCTCTCCCCGTCGTGATCAAGGATGGCGCCTGGCTAGGCGGCGGTGTCATCGTCTGCCCCGGCGTCACCATCGGTGAAAACACGGTGGTCGGAGCCGGAAGCGTCGTCACCCGCGACCTTCCCCCCGGGGTGCTCGCCGTAGGCAATCCCTGCCGCGTCCTGAGAAGCCTGGACAAATAGGGAAGTCACCGCAGCGGTGCTTGTCCCGCTATCCGGGACGCCGTGCGCCTTTTCGCGCCTCTCCCTGCGGCAGACGTTGACAACCGTACCTTCGACCGAAAATCATGCTAACGGCGTGATTTTCCCCCAGTGGAACGTACCGCAAAGCGGGACCGGGGCCCGATAAACGGAACATCCCGGACGGCACTCGAGGGCCAATCGATGGAAGCTTCTATTACCGAACGCACTCTTCCAGAAAACGGGTCGCGATCCAGCGATCTATATCAGTTACACAGCCTGGACAGGGCCGTAGCCGTGCTGGAGATGCTGGGGGAAAGTGACACCGCCCTCAGTCTCGCGGAAGTTTGCCAGAAGCTGAATCTGCACAAAAGCACGGCCCACCGCTCCCTCATGGTGCTGGAACGCAGCGCTCTGATCGAGCGTACCCCGGAGAATCGCTACCGTCTCGGTTTGAAGCTATATGAGCTCGGCAACCGGGCCGTGGAGCAGGTAGACCTGCGGACCAGGGTCCATCCCTATTTCCGCCGGCTTGCGGCGCACGTGGGCGAAACCGTGCATCTGAGCGTGCTGCAGAAAACTTCGATTGTGTATCTCGATAAGGTCGAGCCAAACCGCCGCGTATGTGTCAGCTCGAAAACCGGCACGTCGAATCCCGTCTACTGCACGTCCATGGGCAAGGCGATGCTTGCCTTTCAGCCTCCTGAGGTGATCGAGCAGATCGTTTCCAAGATTCGCTTCGTGCGCTACACCCACAAGACGCTCACCTCCCGTGAGGCTCTGATGAAGGCTCTGGACCGTGTGCGCCGCCGGGGCTACGCCATTGACGATCAGGAAATCGAGGTGGGCGTACGCTGTGTGGGCGCACCAATTTTCGATGAAAACCACCTCGCGATTGCAGCAGTGAGTGTCTCCGGTCCCACCTCGCGCATTACAGCTCCCAACATGCCTGAGATCGCCGAACACCTGCTGCGCTGTTGCCGTGACATCTCCCTCTCCCTTGGCCTCCACGCCAAAAAGAGGCCGCGAGTACTCTCAGCCTTCGAGCGCCACTACCACAGCTAATTGGAACTTAGTTCGCCATTAGATCTGGAAGAGCGTACCTCAGGGGCTTAAAGAGGCTGCGGAAAACGTCATTTTGGATGACGGGAAAGGTAGGCATGGGCTTTAGAGTTTGCGTGAGAAGCAATTGACTGCAGAATGAGTCCGCAGGGACGGCTGAACTTCAGTCTTGTCCAAATTAGATCTTTCGATTGGCCAATTTGGAAAAGACACCCTATCGATAGAGCCAACTCTGCGGAAATGCGCGCATTTTCCGATAGCCACTGCTCCAATGCTCTGTATCAGGGCCTGACTTTAGTCGGGCCGTACGGGGCAAGCCAATGAGGGCTTTAGCCCCTGAGGTACGCTCTTCTTGACCTAATGGCGAACTAAGTCCCGTCTTTCCCGTCTCATTCACCAATCAAGGACCAACCCGACTCCTCATCCCGCGGCCCTACCGCAAACTGGTGACCGAAGCCACATCCATGTCTGCGTAATCCTGATTCTCTCCGCCCATACCCCAGCAGAAACTATACGCGCGCGTCCCTACGCCGGCATGAATCGACCACCCGGGAGAAATCACCGCCTCCAGAGCATTCATGATGATATGCCGCGTCTCCTCCGGTGGTCCCATCAAGTGAAACGCGACCGCATCCTCAACCAGGTTGAAATAGAGATAAACCTCGGAACGCCGCATGTGCGTATGTGGTGGGATGGTGTTCCAAACGCTCCCTGCATGCAGATGAGTCACCCCCATCACCAGCTGGCAGCTCTGAACCCCGCCCTGATAAATGTACTTCGACACCGTCCTCAGGTTGCAGGTCTCGGCGCTGCCCAGCACCGTCGGACTCGCATCCTCCTTCTTCACCAATGCCACCGGATAGGCAGTATGCGCGGGATAACTGAGAAGATAAAAAATAGCCGGCGACGCCGGATCTTTTGATTCAAAACTGATCTCCGCGTTACCCCGCCCGATGTACAGGCAATCCAGGTTTTCAAGCGAGTGGCATTTGCCATTCACCTGGATACAGCCGCTTCCACCCACATTCAGCGCTCCCAACTCCCGTCGCTCAGTAAAGTATTGCGCGCGCAGAGCGGGGTCCGTTGGTAGGGAAAGCGGTCCCGCCATTGGCGCCGCCATGCCGATGACCGTTCGGTCCAGGTCGACATAAACCAAACGCAGCGCCCCGGGTTTATACAACGAATCAATCAGGAATGTCTCCCGAAGCTGCGCTGTCGTCATCTGCGGATACCGTACGGGGTCTGCCAAGAGATAGGTTTCCAAGTCGTTCTCCTTACCAGGGTCGATTCATCCGCGAAGACCTGCCGTCCTCTCCGGGTAAAGCGGGCCGGTTACTTGCCGGCATTTCTGTCAGATTGTGTAGCGGCTGCTGGAGCCTCAAGGCACCTGCTTCACGAGCCAATTCACCAGCTCGACGGCTCCGGCAAGGTTGTCATATTCCGGGGGAAGGTTTTGCCCATTCGTGTATTCGTTGTAAACCCACGGGTCCGCCACCGCAAAAACCGTGCCCTTCCCGTATTTTGCCGCCGCCATCAGAATGTCGCCTTTGTCCTCCAACAGCGAATACGCAAGACCTTTGACCGATATCGTGCACGTGTCTTTCATGAACAGCGTATGCGGGTGGTGAAACAAAGGCCCACTCCCCGCCACCGGAATTCGCCCTGTGTCATGAGCCTTTCCAATCACGTGATGGCTGAGCACCGGGTTGAAGTGGACGCCAAACACATCGGCGAGCTGATCCAGATGTTCAATCTCCCCATTTGCCGGATCATTAGCCATCAAAACCAGCACGCCCCCCGACTTCACCCACGCAGCCACTTGACGTGCATCTTCGGGCTGCAGGTAGTGAGGTTGCGGATTCTTCGACGGGATATCAGGCGACACAATGATGTAGAACTGTGCCCCTTTCAGGTTGGCTTGGGTGGGCGCGCTGTAGAGCGTATCCGTCGCCACACCAAATCCACGAAAAATCTGCCCGAAAAGGAAAAAGCCACTGCTGCTGACATCATCCCACTTGTAGTGGAAGTATTCCTGCTTGCCGGCCGCGTTGGTCCGCTGCTGGCTGTTAAACCATCCATCCATCACCACGCGCGCAATGGATTGGCTGAATGCGGGGGAACACATCAGCCCACCCAACACCATCACCCTCAGTGCGACCCAGGTAACACCTTGCACCGCGTTTGCTCCTAGAAGTCCATCTTGAGGCTGAGCTGCAGGATTCGCGGAGGATTCGCAGCAGTGATGGTACCGAAGATGTTAGAGCTAAGAGCCTGGCCGGGGTTCGTGACGCCGGTGCCGCTACCATTGATGGCGCCGCCGGGGTTGGCGTAATTGGTGTGGTTCAGGCAATTGAAGCACTCGGCACGGGCTTCGAGTTGCAAAGCCTCATGCAATGGGATGAATTTGCTGAGAGCCGTGTCCACGTTGGTGTAGTGCGGCCCGTAGAACGCAAACGGCCGGAGCGTTCCATATGTCCCCGCTGTGTTTGCTGCAAAGGAAGCCTTGTTCAGCCAGGTCGTGATGGGAGCGTTTTGGGCCCGGGGTTTCCCGATCAGGTTAGGCCGGTCTTGACCTACGGCCGTCTTGGAGGCGTCGGTGCCGGTAGTTACCGTAAAGGGAACGCCGGTCGTCGCGGTGATGATAGGCGCAAGCTGCCAGCCGCCCAGCAGGAGTTGGCGCGCATAGGTTCCGTTTGCGGAGCTGCGGATGATGGCCGAGGTCACGAAGTTATGACGCAGATCCGAACCGCAGTTGCTGTAATCGAGGTTGGGATGAAAGGGATCCTGGAATTGGTCTCCGGCATTGTCTCCGTTTTCTGCAGGACCGGAAAGGCAGTGAGCATAGGTGTAGTTGGTGAGCAGCGTGAAGTGGTCGGAAAAGCGATGCTGCAAGGTGACCAGAAGGCCGTTATAGCTCGCTCCCAACCCGGTATAAGCCTGCGTGACCTGGGTAAAATAGGCCCCTTGGGCGGCATTGATCCCGGTCAACAGGCGGCGGGACGTGGCTGTTGCAGGATTGTATATCGCCGGGTTCTGCTCGTTCCCGTAGGAGTTATGCAGTACCCGCGTGCCGAGATAGGTACCAGTGAGTGCCCAATTCCCAAGAAACTGTTTTTGTACGCTCAGGTTCCAGTTCTGCGTATAAGCCTGTTGCAGATTCGTGGGCAGAACGAAGAAGGTTCCAGACGTCGGAAAAAACGCATTGCTGGCTGTTGGTGGAAACGGCTTGGGGTAAGGGTTGCCGCCAGGATACCCCGCGTACGGATCCGTGAGGTTGCCGGGAGGAGGCGTCAGAGTAACGGAGTCGCCCCACGGCGGCATCGCCGCATAGCGGGAGTTGTAGTACAGCGGTGGTTCCTGGAAGCCGAGACTGTAGGAGGCGCGAATGCTTTCGGTTCCTCGGCCGCGCGGATCGAACACGATGCCTATGCGCGGTTCAAGGCGGTTCCACTTGCCGTGATAGTAGCCGTGAGGAATCCCCGGGTCGCCATAGAAGAGCAGTCCAGGGGGAGCTGTCGGATACACCACAGATCTGGTCCCGGCGGTAAAGGCCGCCAGTGAGAAGCTCGCACCGCGGCCAGTGGTTTCAATTCCCGGCAGTCCGGTAGCCCAACGCAGACCTGCGTTCACCGTCAATCGCGGGCTGAACTGAATGCTGTCCTGAAAATAGAGGGCGCCATAGTTCTTGCGAACGTCCGTAGCGCTGTTGTTGCCTTGGTAGAGCGAATAAATCCGGCCGAGCATGAAGTCGACCAGGCCGTCGCCGCTGTATTGCCCATTGAAGTTGAACTGGCCGTTGGCGTTGTTGACGCCGTTTGAAACCAGCATGTTGCGCAGGTAATTCCCGCCGAACGAAAAGTGATGCTTGCCCTTGGTCCAAAACATGTCTTCGAGCACGTTGTAACCGTTGGTGCTGTTTAGCAGACCCTCACAAGTGCCGCAAGCCACGGTGAACGCATTCGAGATGTTCATGTAAAGGTAGTTCTTGATGGGCGCGTACACCTGGATGCCAAGCGTGTTGGGATTGATGACGTCAGGAGCGATGTTGCGGCTGACGATGTTTCTCGTCCACCCCAGGTGAAAAGAGCTGACCAGGCTCGAAGTGAGGGTGTAGGTGTGGCCCAGGGTGAAGGATTGAACCCGGTCATCCAGCACCTGATTCTGCGTGTTCAACAGGTTTTTGTTGAAGGTACCTGCCTGCGTGAAGTGCGTGAGGTAGTAGCGGCCGAAAACGGTCTGCTTGGCGGTCGCAGTCCAATCGATGCGCCCGATGAATTGATCCTCATTCTGCGGCAGCGGAAGGCCGTACACCAGCTTGCCGGTAGGGTTGGTCGCCAATGGGATGTACTGGAAGAGCGCGAGCGCCGAAGAGTTGAACTGTGACGTCGGAATCTGGTTATTTGGGTAGGGCAGCCCGGTTGAGGGATCCTTCAACTTTTTGGTCGTATAAGCGCTGAAGTCGCCGTTGAACATGGCGGTAGTGGGGACAAAACTGGTGACTGCGTTGGTCTGCTGCCGGGTGCGCGTGCCTTGATAGCCGCCGAAGAAGAACAATTTGTCTTTGCGGATCGGTCCGCCCAGGACCCCGCCGAACTGGTTGCGCTTCAGCGTGTCCTGCTTGGTTGAGAAGTGGTTTTTCGCATTCAGATCGCCGTTGCGGAAGAACTCGAAGAGTGTTCCGTGGAACGAGTTGCCGCCGGCACGGGTAACGATGTTCACCACCGCGCCAGGGTGAACGCCGTATTGCGGCGACAAACCTGACGTCTGCACGCTGAATTCCTGAATGGCGTCTGGGAACGGAAAGGGCAGATTGACGTTAGTGAACGCGTCGTTATTATCCGTGGCGTCCATCAGGTAGTTGATGTTGGTGGCTTGGGCACCGGCAACCGAGAGTGTTACGGCGCTGGGGTAGTTTTTGCTCGTGGCCAGGTCGGTTGCAGGCGCGTTGGCCGTTCCCGGCGTCAGCAGGATCAACTGCGTGGCTTGCCGGCCATTCAATGGCAGATCGACCGTGCGCTGCCGGTCCACGACTTGAGTGATCGATTGATCTTCTGTCTGCACCATCGAGGCCGCGGCCGTTACCTGCACCGTCTGAGCAACGCCCCCGACTTGCAATTTCACGTCAACACGCAGCTCATTGCCTACCTGGATCACGATTCCGGATTGGCTGTAGGTGCTGAAGCCGTTGGCTGTCACCTTGAGCGTGTAAGGTCCTACGGGCAGACTGGGCAAGCTGTAACCACCGTCACCGCCACTCGTCACCACGCGGTGGAGTCCGGATTCCGTCTGCACCGCTTCTACCGTCGCCCCGGAGACTGCGGATCCTGTCGTGTCGGTTACAGTACCTTGAATTTGGCCACCACCGATGGCTTGTGCGTGAAGGAGCTGGTTGCCCGGAACGAAGAGCAGGAGTGGGAGTAGGAGTAGGTACGCTGGCTTCCAGGTATTTTTTATTTGCCTGGTAAACCCCGTAAACGCATGGTTACGAAATGACCGCATAAAGCCCCCAAAATAGTCGACTGCTAGACCGGCCCAAGATGTATCAAATCGGATATTCGATGAGCAATGGAAAATTGGCTTTTGGCGTCTTAGATGCATATAAAGGCGTACAAGTGTTCCGCTCTCCGGGACGCATGTTGCGTTTGCCGGGAATGCTAAAGTAGCGCCATGCCGGTAGCCGAAGATATAGCCCGTATTGCACTGCAGGAACAAGAGCTCCAATTTGCCCGATTTGACGAAGAGACAGCCTGGAGATTGGGTGGACATGTGCGTGCCCTGGCTGTCGAGCGCAGACTGAGCCTGGTGGTTGACGTACGGCGTTTTGGCCAGCCACTGTTCTACAGTGCGCTCCCCGGCACCACCCCTGACAACGTGGAGTGGGTGCGCCGTAAAGGCAACGTCGTAGCGCGTTTTCATCGTAGTTCCTATGCCATCGGGCGGGAGATGGAAGAGAAGAAGTCAAACCTCTTTGACCGCTACGGACTGCCCATCGCAGACTACGCCTGCCACGGAGGGAGCTTCCCGCTGCGCGTGGTGGGAGCCGGTGTCATTGGCTCCGTCACCGTCTCCGGACTGCCGGAGCGTGCCGATCATCAATTGGCCGTCGAGGCTCTCTGTGCGGAACTGGGCCGTCCCTTCGAGACCCTGCGCCTCGAATAACACGTCATTCCCCAACAACCACGCGAATCCCGCCCGCGTCCAAGCAAGCAGGGAGGGAAGGGCAATGGCAAAACTGAATGAGGCAGCTCGCGATCGCATATCCACGACTAAATTCGCGTTTCCCAAGCAGCGCAAAGAACCCCTGGAAAACGCCTCGCACGTCCGCAACGCCGCGGCGCGCTTCAACCAGGTAGAGGGTGTCACCGAAGCGGAACGCCGCGCGGCCTGGAAGCGAATCGAAACCGCCGCCAAAAAATACAAAGTCGAACTCAAGAGCTCCAAGTAGTTACAGAGGGCGGGAACGAAGGGCCTGACAACGGGCTTGGCAGGTACGGGTTTTGGGTAAATCAACCTTTGATTGGTGGTCGCCCCGAGCGACCACTTGTTCCTTGATCCATATAGCCACTACCATCGATCCATGGCAAAAGTTGCTGAGCCAATCGCCCCGGTCATCGCCGTGGACAGGAAAGCCTCCGACCCCCTTCACAAGCAGGTCTACGACGGCTTTCGCATGGTAATCGTTCGGGGCAACCTCCGGCCCGGTCAGCGCGTACCCTCTTCCCGCTCGCTTGCTGTGGAGTTGGGAATCTCCCGCATTCCAGTTCTCAATGCCTACGCTCAGTTGTTGGCCGAAGGATACTTGGAGAGCCGCAAAGGTGCCGGCACGTTTGTCTCTGACTCTCTCCCAGAGAGTCTCACGGTTTGTCGAGAGAGACCCTCACAGCTAGCGCAGGTTGGGTCAGGACCGCGTCCGGTTGCGCGCCGCGGGCTCCTCATGACGGCGGAACGGCCGCCCTGGGCGCGCGGCTTTGGCGCCTTTGGCGTGCATCAACCGGCATTTGAACAGTTTCCTTTCCATATCTGGTCGAGCATCGTCACCCGCCACACGCGAAGTCCGCGGCTCAGCGCGATCCATAACATCGATGCTCTGGGGACCGAGACTTTTCGCGAGGCCATCTGCACCTACCTTCGCACGGCCAGGGCTGTTCGCTGTGAGCCGCACCAGGTAATGATCGTTGCCGGCTCGCAGCAGGCACTGGAGATTTCGGCCCGGGTCTTGTTGGGAAAGGGGAGCTCGATCTGGGTCGAAGATCCAGGCTACCGCCTGGCAAGAAACGTCTTCGCGGGCGCAGGTTGCAATCTCATCCCCGTCCCGGTCGACGAAGACGGCATGATCGTATCTGCGGGAATCAAGCGGTGTCCTAAAGCCCGAGCTGCTTACGTCACGCCCTCACATCAATACCCGCTCGGCGCCACCATGAGCGCCGGACGCCGCATGCAACTGCTGAACTGGGCGCAAAGTGCGGGCTCGTGGATCATTGAAGATGACTATGACAGCGAGTACCGTTTCGAAAGCGCGCCGATCTCCTCCTTGCAGGGACTCGATCGGAATGCCCGGGTGATTTACATCGGCACCTTCAGCAAGGTTCTTTTTCCTTCCTTGCGCCTGGGCTACATCGTCATTCCGGAAGATCTGGTGGGCCATTTCGCGTCGGTGCGCTCCGCCATGGATATTTTTCCGCCCTACCTGTACCAGGAAACCATTACCGACTTCATGCGCGAAGGGCATTTCGCTCGTCACATTCGAAAGATGCGGCTGCTGTATGGCGAACGAAGAACCGCGCTGGTCCGTAGCATTCGGGAGCAACTCGGGCCCGAGTTGGAGATCCACGGCACCCAGGCGGGTATGCATCTGGCGGTCACTTTCCCCAAAGGTTTAAGCGATCAGGAGATTGCGCTCAGGGCGGCGGCCAAGGGCCTGTGGCTCTGGCCGCTCTCCCCTTCGTATTTGGGCAAGAATGTCCGTCAGGGTTTAATCCTGGGATTTGGCAATACACCGGCGGAAGAGATGCCTCGCGCTGTCAGCCAACTCCGGGAACAGTTACGGTAGCCACTACTTTTTCTTCTGGTTGGCGATCGCTGCGAGAACGATGGCGCTGTCCTTTTGCGGATCCACTTTTCTCCACACTTGCGCGATCGTTCCTTTGGGCGAGATAAGAAAAGTATCCCGCTCGTCGAACTTCATATCCTTGAAGGTCATCAATGGCACACCGTAGGCCGCCGCCGCCTGCCGCTCCGGATCCGCAAGAAGTTTAAACGTCAGCCCATCCTGGGTGCAGAAGCTCTTATGACTTTCCGCGGTATCCAGGCTGACTCCGAGCACGACAGCATGATGCTCCTCAAACTTGGGAAGAGCACTCTGATATTCGTGCGCCTGGATGGTGCATCCGGTGCTTTTGTCCTTGGGATAGAAATAAAGCACGACCCATTTGCCCCGGTAATCCGAAAGGCTGACAGGAGTTCCATCCTGAGACGGAAGCGTAAACGCAGGAGCTTTCGCGCCTGGTTGCAAGTCAACGTCCGCTGCAGTTGCTGTCATTCCGTACCAGGGTGCCAGCCCCAGCAGAGCGATCAAAATCCTGAATCTATTGCCCATAGTTTCCTCACTTATGTTTTTGACTACAAAAATGCTGAAGGGACGCCCTTCCCGAAAACACTGTTCAACCCCCCTGATAATTCAACGAGCAAACACACCGCCGGCACGTCGGGTTTTCGCTCACTCGGAGTGACTGCCGGAACAGCCGCGCCGCCTCACCATTGACTACCTCTTCCAACGTAGACGAGCCTATGTTCCCCACCGGACGATGGAAAAAACACGGCCTCACCGATCCATCCACTTCCACCACCGCCGAAACCCAGGGAGCGTTACAGGTAGGAGATTCGGGAGAAACCTGTCCCAGATGCTCACGGAAACGGCGGGAAATCCGGCGCAGCTTCGCCGGCCGCTCCGCAATGTATCCGCGACGGATATCGTCGCCATGCTCCACAATCAGCTGCTCAATTTCATCCTCCAGCCCGCCAACTTCCTCCTCTGTCAACGCGATCTCGCTCTGTCTCTCTCCGGGCCAAACCAAAGCTCGATTAAATGCCTCCGAGGTAAGATCGGCGGCTAGCAGGGAGATGGAAGTAAATCCGATCGTCTTCGCCGCCCTTACCGTAGCGCGAAGATGGCGATGATTCGCTTTCTGCACCGTCATGCGGCAGGCAATCGGCAGATCCGGCTTTCGGCCAAGGACCGCCGCAACTCCCTGAGCAATCACATCAAAACCACCGTAGATCGCGCCGGATACCGTCGTGAACCTCTCGCGGTCCGTCGATCGATACGATGACGTCGTCGAACAGAGTAGAAACCTCGCCGGCACGCTTCAGCAGCAGCAATCCGGTGGTTAGTAAGGTCAGACGTATCTGCTCTTCGCGGAAAAACTGGCACAGTGCGGGCAAATCGCCGTGGAGCAGCGGTTCCCCGCCAGACAGCACAACTTGCCGGACGCCCAGGTTCCGCAGCGACTCCCGATGACGCTCAAGGTCCGCGACCCGCACCTGTTCGTGCTTCTCCCGCTTCCAGATATCGCACATGACACAGCGGCAGTTGCAATGGCTATGAACGTTGAGCACCAGGATCGGCATCGACGCCAGTAGCGAAGAGGACTGAGGTGTAGCGAGCTCTTGCTCATGCAGCAGTGACACGGCGCACCCTCTTTCCCCCCAGACAGAAATCGCTTCCCAAAACCTCTTCGGCATCAGCAATTAATCGGCCAATAGGAGCGCGAACCCATCGTTGCACGCCATCGATTTCGAAAGGCTCCAGCCCGTTCGTGAGCGCAGCCGGCAGACGCTCAAACAACGCCGGCCCCGCAAGTTGAACGCGGCCTGCCGCGATTACCAGTTCCACCTGATCGACGGTCAGCTGAGCCAGAGTTTCTGCCGGGCTAAGACCGCGGTCGCGAACCACCAGCATGTCCGCGGCCGACCCGGGCCGCAAGCGTCCTTCTCCCCGCCGCAGACGCAGGATGTCTGCCGCCTGGTTGGTCACCATGGTGTAGATCGAGTTGGCGTGGAGGCCGATCTGCGGTGCGGGCAAATCGGATCTCATCCAACAGATCGCCTGCAGCGGTAAGCGGCGAATCGCTTCCCAGGATCACCTTGTTCAGCGAGCGGACCAACGGAAGCGAAGGAAATTGATGGAAAAGAAATTTGTTCGAGGTGGGGCACAGAACAACAGCAGCCATACGCCGGTTGATCAGTCCCGCGGCCGCCGGAGTGCAGGCAAGGCCATGTACCAGAACCGTCCGCTCATCCAGGGCATGCATGCGGTCGAGCTCGAATACTTCTTCCTGGCTTTCCCGGTCGACACCCTCCGCGGCATGCAGAATGAAAGGAGCATTGCCTGGGCTCTTGGCGAACTTGCTCGCGAGTTGCGGATCAAGCGAGAGCGAGTGAGCCCACCCGAAGTCCGAGACAACCCTCACCGGAAACCCGGGGTCCAATAAATCCGGGCTGATCGGGTTGTGATGGCAGACGGTGGTTACGCCGCAGAGCAGGTTGCGGATAGCTCCCCACCATAGACGCACAGGCCGGGGTACCTTGCGATGCCGCTCAATCAGGGCGCCGTGGTTCTCATGGATGTCGCGCGCCCATTCAGCCGCGTTTTGGTAGGGCCCGTTGCCCAGGTTGGGAAACAGGCTGAACTCCAGATGATCATGTGCGTTGATCAATCCGGGAAACAGCAAGAACCCGGAGAGATCAAGGGCGCTTTCCGCAAAAAAGCCGGCCTTGTGATGGGCGCCAGACCCGCCCTGAATAAGATGAATCGTTCCCCCGACAACGGAAACAGAAGCCAATGACGCTGCAATCGGTCCCCGCGCTACGCGGGCTCCATGCAGACGGAGCGAGTCGGTGGTTCCCTTTACGGCGATGCGTGCCCGCGGCGAACTCGTGGACTTGCGCAGTTGCAGCACGTAAATGGCGGGCAGATCCGCGGCGGCGTGGTACAAATCCGGCCGGCCGCATTGTTCGAAGATCTCCCGCTCCTGGACGCCAAAGATCCGGTTCCACCAGCGAAACAACACTGAACCCGCGCGCTTCGAAAGCGCCGGTAATCTGTCGCAGAGGCCATCCCCGGCCGTGAATCCGAGTACCCGAATCCTTCGCCGGAGACCATCTTACCCAGTTGAGCGAGGCTTCCGTCTCGGGGTGCATGTCGCTGAGAACTACAGTCGCTCCCGGGCGCGCGACCCGGTCAATCTCGCACGCAAAGCTATCGAGATCATCCAGGTAACTGACGACAAAGGAACACAACACCATATCAGCCGAGGCGTCGGGAACCGGAAGGGCGGTGCAACTTCCCAGCCGAAGATCACACTGGTTGTTCAGCTTGCTGCCTGCCACTTTGAGCATGGCCGATGAGGTGTCGACTCCCAACAAGCTTCGTGGAGAGCGCTCGGCCAACTGCTCGAGCCACCTGCCTGTGCCGCAGCCTGCATCGAGGATGTCGAGCCCGCGCACATCTGCCAACATAGGGCCGAGCAGCCGTTGCTCGAGCGAAAGCAACGGGTTCGGTTGGGCGTCATACACGTCGGCCCAGCTATCGAAGACCTCTTGCGGCAGCGAAGCCAGCTGGCTCATAGGCTCTCTCGCTTCGGCTTACGCAGGCTGATAAACTCGTTGGCCCATTGCAGTTCCAACGGGAAGCTATAGACGCGGAACGTATAGCGCCACCAGCTCAGGATTTTCAAAAGGATCCGGCTCCACTGCGGTGCGCGAATGTCCTGCACCGTCGGCCAGCGCGACGCGACAACAGTTTCGAAGTTGTCGATGAGCTTCTTGGTCCTGGTCTTCAGCCACGGCGCATGGGTGTCGATGCGCAGCGTGTAGTCCATCCATTCCTTTTCGGCCCACCCGGCAGGGCTATCCGGAAAGGCAATCTGGCTATCAACGTCCCCATACATCTTTCCCGGCTGAGGCGTGGGGGTGTAGTGCTGCACGATGATCTCCGAGTCAGGATTGATCCGTTTGAGCTTGCGGATGAAGCTGACCGTCTCTCTGGTATCGCGCTCCGGATCTCCCGGGTTGCCGATGACAAACGAAAACTCGGGAATGATGCCGAACTGGCGCGTGCGGTGCGCCATCGTCACCGTCTCTTCGGTGGTGATGCCCTTCTGCATCTCCTTCAGCACCCAGTCGGAGCCCGACTCCGCTCCGAAGAAGATCATGGCGCAGCCGGCCTTCTTGATCGCCTCCATCGTGGCGTCGGAATAGCGGGACATGATGTCGACCCGCGCTTCGCACCACCAGCGAAGGTTAAGCGGGGCCAGGCGATCCATCAGCTCGCGGGCGTGATCCTCGCGCAGAAAGAAGTTCATGTCGTAGAACTGGACCGAGTCGGCGCCATAGCGGCCTACCAGGTAGTTGAGAATCTTGACCGTCCGCTCAGGAGACTCCATCCTCTCTGCTCTTCCGTACGCTGCATGCACACCGCAAAAGCTGCAGTTGAAGGGGCAGCCGATGCTGGCGTGATGCACGGCCGTGCGCTTGCCGAAGAACGAGGGCCGCAGGTACTTCTCCACGGGAAGGCGATGAAACGGCGACCAGGGAAATTCGTCCGGACCTTTCATCGGCCGTTCCGGATTGGTGCGATGAAATCCGAACGCGTCCTTGTAGCAGAGCCCGAGGATGGACTCGAGCGTCCGCTTTCCGCGCAGCGCGTCGATCAGTTCGAGCAGCGTATCTTCGCCCTGGCCGCGGACCACGTAGTCGACATATTTCGCATTGAGCGTGGCATCCGGATAGAGGGAAGGGAAGTAGCCGCCCCAGACAATGCGCACATGGGGGCGCAGCCGGCGTATCTCGCGGCACGTCTCCATGGCAGCTACCATCTGCGGCCCGGGCATACAGGAAACACCCAGCAGCTCAACCTGGTGGAGGTTGATGGTGCGCAGAATGGCGGCGGTGGGATCCTCCTCCAGGTTGCCGTCGACAATTCTGTATTCCTCCCGGCCTTCCAGCACCGCGGCCAGCGCCAGCACCGCAAGCGGAAGCCTGCAGTTCCGGGGCTTGGTGGCTCGAGGATGGAAAAGAATGATCATTTCACCACCTTGGCGGAGTAGATCCGAAACCGTGACGGTTTGCGCGCGCGTCGCAACCTCGCCACCATCGGCCGCATGTGCCAGCGCAAGCCGTAGAACGGTCTGTGCGTATGCCACTGGATACGGAACCGTTGCTCGAGCGCGTTGAGGCGTTGGTCCGTCAGGAATTCCAGGCTGTTCAACTCATCCGACGGGAAGCCATAGCGCTGGATGAATAACCTGCGGCGCTCTTCCAGCATGCGTGCTCCACTCCGTTCATCGCTGTACCAGGGAGTGTCGGCGATCACCACGGTGCCTCCTCCGCGCACACAGCGAATCGCTTCTGCCAGTGTCTTTTCGTAATTCTCGGAATAATGGAACGACGCGTTGAACATCACCACGTCAAACTGGCAATCGGCGAAAGGCAGGTTATCGAGCTCCGCCTGGAACCTGGGAAATAAAGACGGCAACCGCGGCTCGTAATGCCTTGCTGCACCAAGACCATCCGTCTCGTTGATAAGCAGGTCCACCGCGACCGGTGTATGACCCAGGATGGCAAAGCGATAGCTCATCCAACCGTTGCCCGCGCCCAGATCCAGAATGCGCAGACGGTAGTGCGCCAGGGGAGTGAAACGAGGCATGATTTTCCGTTCGATATAGCGGAAAGTACGCGCCCTCAGCTCCCATTGCCCACTCAGACGGCCGGATAGATCGCGATAGGGAAGCGCGAGATAGTATTCATCGCTGTTGCTGCCCCGTCCTTCCGCGGCTCGAATCGACTCGTAGTCCTGTACAAATTTCGAGTACCGGGCGGCTCTCTCCGGCAAAAGCATTTTCCAGATACCCTGCTCACAAGCCAGCCGTGACTCGCAGGCGGAACACTCGATCGACGCGGCGTCCTGGGCCGGAAGGAAGCCAATCGATTCAAAACATCGCGGGCAACGCAGCATCACGCCTGTACCGCGGATCTGGGACTGCTCCTTAACTTGCTCGGTCAGCAGCATGGCTCCTCCACTCGCTCAAAACAGATCAGTATGTGATCTCCAACCGTCCTGAACCATGGCAGCGGAGAGATGACCCGGTCGATCGCACGAAGCAGGTTCAGCACACGAGGATACTTGCGCACCATCGGTTCCAGGTACGAAGGCGGGACGGCAATCCCGATGCCGGTACACCAACGCATGCGAAAGTACGGGGCAAAGGTGTTCTTGATCGCCCGCAAGGTGTGGTAATGGACTTTGACCGTGAACTCCCCAAGCTTCACGGTAGCGAAGCCTGAGGTTCTGCGGAATGCCTTGCGGAACTGGCCGTGGAGAGCAAACCAGGCTATCTCCCAAAGGCAATAGCGAGTGGAAAGACAGATCAGCAAAGGAGCGCGCCTGGTTACCAGGCCTGCTAGCTGGTGGGCCGTCAGGTGGAGATCCGCAACACAGTTCAACCCGGAAAAATTGGAGAATGCTCCATCGAACAGCTCCCCCCGCCCCAGCTGGGAAAGATGCTCTGTCGCCAGAACCTGAAACTCGATCGGCGCCTCCGGGTCTTCGCTCCGCATGCGTCGCCGAGCGGTATCGATCATGTGCGCCGAGGCATCGCAGGCATGAACCGAAACATCATGTCTCGCGAGAAAGAGCGCATCTTCACCCGTGCCGCAATTGAGTTCCAGAATCTGAGAGCCGGGTTCGAAGGTGTCGATCATCGCATCCCACACGACGCCACGCTGTGCGCGGCCAATCATCGAGCGCGTAAACAGGTCATCGTACTTTTCGGCCAGGCTGTCGAACGCAAGTACGGTCTGGCTTTCCACCGCAACGGTCATGCGTCCACCTCCGCGACGGTCGAGAGCAGCCCAGCTCGCGCCTGTTCAATGCTCTGGCGAAGGCTGGCCGCGCTCTCGGAATTTGCCGCTGCGGTGCCGGCCATCCGGGCAAGCTGCACTTCCTCTTTCAGCAGCCGGTCTGCATAGCTGTAAAACCGCTGCGAGTGCCGGCCCTTGATCTTCAGCTCGCGATCCGAACTGGTTGACCACGGCTGCAGTTGCACCAGGCGATCGGAGATGCTTTTGTAGTAAGGGGTTCCCTTGATGGGATACGACACCGTGGTGAAGAAGATATCCGGCTGTGACTTGCTTACATGGCGAATGGTCGCCTCAATATCTTCCAGCTCCTCTCCTTCATAACCCCACATGAGAAACATTCCGCTTTGAATGCCGCGCTCCCGGCTCATGGCGACGGCCTGCTGCACCTGTTCGATCTTGACTCCGCGGTCCATGGAATCGAGGATCCGCTGCGAACCGCTTTCCGAACCGATCCAGATGCGAAAGCAACCGAGTTCGGCAAGCAGGTCAAGCATCTCCGGGTTCAGGCGATCGGCGCGCGAGATGCATTCGAACGGGATGCGCAGGTTGCGCGAGCGCATCTCCGCCGCGTACGTGCGCAGCCAGGCATGGTTGATGGTGAAGACATCGTCCGACACCCACACCATGTCCGGGCTATAGGTGTTCAACAGCCATTCCACTTCGTCTACCACCAGCAACGGGTTGCGCCGGCGATGCGTCTGGCCGAATACCTGGTGGCTGCACCAGCGGCACTTGTAAGGGCATCCGCGGGCGGTGATGAAGTTAACCGAACCTTTGCCGTGCGCATCGCGCCAGGTCTTCACGTAGCGGTGGATGTCGATCGCCTGCCGCGCCGGCCAGGGTTGGCTATCGAGATCGGAGATCTGTGCGCGTTGCGGAGTCTCGTGCATTTTTCCATCGGCATCCAGATAAGCAATGCCGGCAATGGAAGCGTGAGCGTCCGTAGACCTCGAACGAAATGACTCCAGCAATTCCTCCACCGTGAGCTCGCCCTCGCCGAACACCACGAAGTCCGCTCCCGCCTGCAGGTACTCCAAAGCATAGGCCCCCGGTTCAGGACCGCCGACAATGGTCTTCCATCCCGCCTCACGCGCTACCTTGAGGGTTTCCACCACATTCTTGCGCGTCATGAGATTGGCGTAGATCCCCAATACAGAAGGCTTCTCACTGCGCAGATGCTGGAAGAGCGCTTCCCGGCTGGAGAAGGTCGTGTCGAATACGTCGACATCGAATCCCTTCCGCCGCAGGTGCGAGCAGAGATACAAAATGCCCAAAGGCGCATAGGGCTTCATGATCTGCAGCTCTTTGGGATCTTCGAAGAGAAAGTAACCGTGTGCGAGTAAAAGCTCAGCCATGTATCCCCTTTCTCATCGAGCCGGTTGAATGGCTTCAAGATGAACAAGCTGGTCCGGCCCGGAGGGTTCAAACTGCGTAAAGCTGGTGGCCTCGGAGTTCCTGCTGGTTTCCTCGAGCGCAAACACTTTGTCCCAAAGGGAAACCCAGTCCTGGCCGCCACTCGATAGACCATTGCCGTGCCACAGAGTCCACTTCCGCGTGCAGCGCATTCCGCAGCGCGAGGTAAAACTCGTCTTTGTAGGCTGCCTTGAACATCAGGCATAAGTCGTCGCTGTCGGTCCAGTTGCTCTTGTCGCCGATCTGCTCCTGCACTCGCTCGAAGAATGGCGTGCCGGGCAAGCGGATAAGAAAACGAGACACCAATGTCATCCGGACGAGTGGTGCGGACGAGCTCTATCGTTTTCTGAATGTCTTCCCAGTGCTCTCCCGGGTAGCCAAATTGCAGGAAGTAACAGGCGCGGATGCCTGCGTCGGCGAGCCTTTCTCGCGCCACCTTGATTTCGCCGACCCGCAAACCCTTATCCATGGCGTCGAGCACGCGTTGCGATCCGGATTCAACGCCCATCCAGACTTCGGCACAGCCCGCACGTTTCAGGCTTGCGACCGTCTCCTCGCTCATAAGATCGGCACGCGATTGGATTTTGAACGGCAAAGCGCAGTCCAGCAACTCGATCGCGTCGGCAAAGTGTTTGATCCATCGCAGGTCGAGAGCGAAGATGTCATCACCGAACCAGATATGCTCGGCTCCGTGTACCTCTTTGAGCTCGCAGATTTCAGCAGCCACCAACTCCGCCGGACGGAGTTGAAACTTGTTCCCGGAAATGGGCTTGGCGCACCAGTTGCACCGGTACGGGCATCCGCGGCTGGCAACCACGTTGGTGGAGAAGTAGCCATGCGCCGAGATCCAGGCTTTGCGGTAAGGTTCCAGATCGATGAGTTCGCGCGCCGGCCGGACAAGGTTCTTCCAATCAGGATTGCGTGGCGGCTTGGCTGAACTCTGCACCAGATCCCCATTGGCATTCAGGTGGATCACTCCGGCTATTTCCTTTGGTAGCTCATTCCCGGCAAGAATCGAAGCGCACAACTCCACCAGGCTTCGCTCTGCTTCCCCCACCAGTACGAAGTCAGCCCCATTCTGCAAATACTCTCTGGCATGATCCGTTGCGTCGGAGCCATGAGCGATCACGATCGCTCCGGCCTCCCGTGCTGTCTGCGCCAATTGCCACGCCACGTCGCGCATCCGTGTCAGACACATCTTCGATAAGAAGTTGAAGTCATCCTCATAGATGGCGAGGACCCTTGGTTTCTGCTGCCGCAGCATCTCGAGAAAACCCTTGACCGGGTCTTGCAGCATAGGATCGAAGACCGCGGCCGAGATTCCATGCTCCCTTAACGCGGCGGCAGCATAAAGCGTCCCCAGCGGCGCATAGGGTTGCATCTTGCGCACCTGCTTAGGGTCGTAAGGGAGATGATAGGAGTGCGCCAACAAGATATCTGCCACAAGTTACCTCAAAAGGTCATCTAACTAACACGCACTCGCGGGAAGTTTAGGAAGTTCCTGACCCGTGATGAGCGAACGCCGTTGAGCGAATCGCTCAGAGAGCGCTGCAAGCCAAAGCTCCCAGGGAAAAAAACCGCGGTTGGAGTTCAAGCGCCAGCGGATCGGCGATCGAATCAGCGATTGCACGGCATGGCGCAGGCGCGATCGATGTCCTGTTTGCCGGCATATCTGGCTGTTGAGCAGGAAATACTCGACCATCCGGTTGAGCCGCGCCAGCTCCTTGCCTTTCAGCCAGGGAAGCATATTGGCTCCGAGCGGCATATTCATCCACTCCACCAGCGAGTGTGGTTCGGGCACGCCCAGCTCCCGCAGTTGCGGCCAGATGGGAATTCCGGGATAAGGCGTGAAGATATTGGGCGAAAAGCTTACGTTGGGAAACTGCCGCGCAATATCGCTCATGGTTTTAAAGGTGATGGTGCGGTCTGCCTCGGTTTCACCGGGATAGGCAAAGATGAGATTGAACGTGACCCGGATGCCGGCAAGGTTCGCCTTGCGCGCGGTCTCGTACATCTCGTTCACTCGCTGGTGGCGCTTGTTCATCATCTTCAGCACCTCTTCCGAGGTGGATTCGGTGCCGAAGCCCATGTGCGATACGCCGCTCTTGCCCAGCAGCACGCACGTCTTCTTCGCTCATGCGGCAGAGGAAGTCTGTAGATGCCTGGAAGGTCCAGCGAAACTTGACTCCCGACGCGATGATGCCGCGAGCGATTTCGAGCGCCCGGGCAAGTTGGACAGGGAAGTTCGAGTCGAGCAGGGCCACTTCTTCAATGCGGTACTTCGTCACCAGGTCAACCAGCTCAGAGACCACCCGCTCGGCGGAGAGCGCATTGAAGCGGCGTTTGTAGAACACCATGTCTGTGCAGTAGTTGCAGGCATAGGGGCAGCCGACGCTGGTGGCGTATCCAATCTTTCTGGCTCCGCTGAGTTTCTCGTACGCGTCAAAGTCGGTAAGGTCAAAGGCTGGAATGGGAAGCGCGTCCAGGGGTTCCACGTGGCGATCGAGGTTGTGCACGCGCCGGCCGTTGTTCTTCCACGAGACTCCCGGGATCATATCCAGCGGACGTTGCGCCAGCAGCGCTTCGGCTACTTCCACCAGGGTGACTTCGCCTTGTCCGCGAACGACGATGTCGACGAAAGGCTCGCTCAGGGTTTCATCCGGCAGCAGAGTGGGATGCCAACCGCCAAAGATGATCGGTAACCGTGGATGAGTGCTCTTCAGCGCCGTGGCTATCTCGACCGCGCCGCGGATCATGGGGCCGGTCAGCACCGAGATCCCGAGGCACAAGCGCATCTGCGCTTTCGCGCTCAATGTGTGCCCGGTAGTCCGGATCGATGGCCGCGTCGATCACCACTACGTCAAAGTTCGCCTGGCGCAAAGGAGAGGCGAGGGCGAGCAGGCAAAGCGGGGCGCCGAGCGGTGGCCCATCGTAGGCCGGGTAGAAGAGAACGACCTTCCCCCGGTTTAGCATGTGGCCTCCACCGTGTTCGGCTCCAGCCGCTTGGCGTCGACCGCCGGTTTCATCGCGGCCGTGTGCTCCTTCAGCTTCTTGTTCAACCACAGCTCGACAGGAAAGCGGTAAGCTCCGTGGTCCAGCCGCCAGCGCGCCGGCAGCGAGATGCACTTCTGCGCCAGCCGGGTGATGGGTGTGCGCGTGTCCGCCGAAATAGGGATGCGATCGAACGCGATGCGCAGGTAGTCGCGCATCACCTGCAGCTCTTCATGATCGCGGCCGTTCAACCAGGGCAGCTTGGTATAGCGCGGGAAGAAGTCGACCCAGCCTTCCAGCGAGTCCGGCACCTGCACGCCGAGCTCTGCGATCTTGTCCATGACGGGTGCGCCGGGATACGGAGTGAAAATGTTGGTCCAGAACTCGGCTCCGGGGAGCTTCCGGCATACATCCATCACGAAGTTGATGGTTTCTCTTCGTTCTTTCGCGCCCTCACCGGGGAAGGCGAAGATAATGTTGAACGATGGCCGGATGCCCGCGGCCAGGCAGCGGGCCGCGCTTTCATAGATGGTGGGGAAGTCCTGAAAGTCCTTGTTCATGGCCTTCCAGACTTTGCGCGATCCCGACTCGGCGCCCTGGCATATCTGGTGCAGCCCGCTCTTGTGCAACAGTTTCAGATCTTCGAGCGAGAGTCGCGCGGTGAGGTTGGTGGTCGCCTGGATGCTCCACTTGAACTGGGCGCCGGCGCGCACCAGCCCCTCGGAAATGGCTCGGGCGCGGTCCAGGTCGACGAGAAAATTGTCGTCGACCACCCACAACATCTCCAGACCGTATCTACGGCTGAGATCGACCGTCTCCTCGACAAATTGTTCGGCGGGGAGGGCATTCCACTTGCGTCCGTAGACCCCCGCGTTGGTGCAGTAGGCGCAGTTGAACGGGCAGGCCAGGCTCGAGGTGTACATGGCCCAGCGCTTTCCGCACAACCTCTCGTAGGCATCAAAATCGGCCAGGTGATATGCCTTGGGGGGCATATCCACCAGCGGCCGCAGAGGACGCTCCGGGGTAAAGATCAGTTTGCCGTCGCGCTTGAAACCGATGCCGGCGACAAAGTCGGGTGCCGACCCCTTCTCGATGTGGTTCACCAGTTCCAGGAGAGAATCTTCGCCCTGTCCGCGAACCACGTAGTCGATATAGGGAGCTTCCAGCGTCTGCTTTGGCAGGAGCGAGGGGTGCCATCCTCCCAAAATGATGGGAAACTCCGGATTCCACTCCTTGATGGCGCGAGCGATTTCGACGGTTTCCCGGATCATCGGTCCGGTCACAAGAGAGATACCAAGGCAGAGCGCGTCCCGTACTTCTTCGAGGACGCGCTTCTTGTAGTTGGGCGTGATGGTGGAATCGATGAGACAAATCTCGAATCCAGCACGCTCCAACGGCGTTGCGACCGCCAAAATACCCAAAGGCGCCGTCGCATCGGAGCTGGCGAAGGACGGAAAGAAAAAAACAATTTTGCGGGACCTGGACAACGGAATCTCCTCGCTTAAGGAAAACGATAGATACTCCCCAGAACGCCAGTTGTCACAGGAATGTCAGCAATTTGTCAGGTGTCTGCTGCGACAGGCGGCCGGGATCGACAAATTTAAAGGTAGACCACGGACGGGTGCCCCAGGTCTCGATTTTGAGACCTGGGATCCTTCTGGAAGATGTCGATCCAATTCTCGTGATGTGACTCCAGGGTGAGCATCAACTGCCTGGAATAGTCGGAAATGGGTGCACAACGACGCTTCGGGTCGCAATCACGTTGCTTGTAACCGCCGCAGGACCGGGCGCTGTTCTGGCTGGAGCGGGCCTACGAGGAGAAAGATCCCGGGTATTCTTCATCAAGTTGTTGTTCCCCGTGTCCACGAAACCCGTCCACAAAACCCGGAAGCTTCCGGCCGACGGAAATGGTGCGTGATATGCGTGGTATGCGTGGTAAGTCACGCAGGTTGGTTGATGTCTGCATCGGTTGGCGACCAAAGAGCGTGGGGACGGTCCTTGCCAGAGAGGCTTTTGCGGCTGACGGCGGCCATCGACGTGTGCTCTCCGTCGGCGTGCCCGGTAGCCTGAGTGAGCCGAAGGGTGGCGCGGGGAAATCTTTCTGGCCGACAAACGCGGATATTGCTGGTGGGCGCCGGCGATGAGGTGGGCCGTATATGAAATGGTCACTTGTCTATTCCTTCGCCAGGAATTTTTAAAAGCAAGGACATTGGTTTGCCTTCCGATCGGGATTTGGCAACGTTGCCAAATAAGTCGTTTGTTTCACGAAGATGGCCAAGGTGGCCAAGTAATTGATTTGGCCATCTTGCCCCGTTGACCGGCGTTGAAGCTTCGCCAGGCAGCTGAGAGGATCGAGAAGAGGGGCGCGGTTGCGCAGTGAAATCGAGGTCAGCTTCCCAGATCGGAAACGTGGCTGCGTCGGCCTGTGTTGCCAAGGCCATTTGACGGGTTGGGCCTGCAGGCCGGCGAGGTAGACGATATCTGTGCCAGTTACGGTTGCGGCTGCATCCGCGGGCAACGCTGATGGCGCGCGAGGCGAGGGTGCATCTTTTATCATGGGTCGCTGTAAGGTCATCGCTTGCTCCAGATTGAAATGCTCCGCGGTGCTCCCGGCGCAGGAGTGGGGTGAGGACGGTTGCGTCTGCGCGGCCGGTGTGGCATAAAAGTCTTGCTCTAAGGCCGACAGTAATACGCTTGGGAGCCGCTGTCCATGGGGCTCGAGAATAATCATGTGGAAGAGCGGGTAGTAAACTCGTGATTACTCCCTGGCGTTCATGGATAACTCAGTAGTTAACCGCGATTTTTTTTGGCAAACGAGGAGCGGGTTTATCGGCCAGGTTGGGAGCCCAGCTTGAACCAGATGTCCAATTGGGGCAGGCTCAATCCGCCGGTGTCCATTTTGGTCGGCTGATTCGGTGGATACCCTACTCCAGTGATCTAGGATCAGGTGCACCTGGTTTGAAATCAGGCAATCGGCCCAGACGTCAGTCCCGCTATGCAAGTCTGCTCGCCACGGTAGATCGGAAACCACCCCGCGGAGGAAACGCGTCATGTGCGTAAGCTTCGTGCGAACTAAACCGAGGGAAATAGGTGGCAATGTCGACGCATTAGGGCACCATAGAGGGGACTGGTGTAGGCTATGGGATAAGAGGATTCATCATGAAAGCGGCGAGGAAAATTACGGTCGAGGTGCCGGCTGCACTCCTGAAAAGAGCGCAGGATGCCAGCGGCAGCGGCATCACCCAAACTGTCCGCACAGGTCTGGAACTCATTGCAGCATCGCGGACATATGCCCGGCTGCTCGATCTCAGGGGAAAGGCCCGTTTCTCGCGGACGGCGGCTGAGTTGAAAGCCGACAGATGATCGCGGCAGATACCAGCACGTGGATCGGTTTCCTTGAGGGAGACGAGGGTGACGATATCGAGATGCTCGCTAAAGCGCTCGACGACCGGCAGGTGGTGATGGCGCCTCCGGTGCTCGCCGAATTGTTGAGCGATCCGTCCCTTTCCCCCTCTACAGCGCGCACCCTCTCCGATGTACCTTTAATCGAAATCGAATCCGGCTATTGGCAACGCGCGGGCCGGCTCCGCGCCCGAGTGCTGGCGCAGAAACGAAAAGCACGGCTTGGCGACGCACTGATTGCTCAAAGCTGTATCGACGCCAGAATCTCGCTCATAACGAGAGACGGAGATTTCCGAGCATTTGCAGAGGCAGCTGCGCTCGACCTGATCGTTGGTTGAAATTAGCCAGGGAAATGCCCACCACAGTTGGCAGACCAAGCTGAAGTTCAGCGGGCGATCGTACTTCATTGGGGTATTTTTCGATAGGCAACAGTGGGTCCGTCAGCAGTGCCGATGGAAATAGGTATCATGTCGACGCATTACGTACAGTAGTTGACCGCGATTTTTTTGGCAAACGAGGAGCGGGTTTATCGGCCAGGTTGGGAGCCCAGCTGAGAGGCTGTGACTTTTTGGTTTTGAGCGACGGTGTCAATCCGGCTCGGCTTCCCGTCCGCTACCCAGGATTTATGATTGCCAGGAATCAACAGAGGAGCGCCGAGCATGTTGAGGCTGCTGCTGATCTTCTTTTTAGTCGCCGCCCACGCCGTTCGTGGCATCGGACAATCTCAAGATAGTCAGCGAAAGTCCTCCTGCATGGAAGTCGCCCCAGTCATCGGTAGCAACCCTAATGCGGTGGTGACCTTCAAGTGTGATCACGCCACTCCCCTTCAGCTGATTCAAGCTACCGGCCGGCAGACACGTGTCCCAATCGGCGTTGTGCTTGGTAACGATCCAACCCTTTTGTCCAAAGCACCGCGCAGTTACGACCTGGAGAATGTGGATGCGAAATCTGCGTTGCTGGAGGCGATTGCTGGTACGGGGTATTCGCTGAATGAATCGAATAATGTTTTGGTGTTGATCGCGGGTGATCTGAACCCTCGCCAGAGAATGGTGCTCGATCACGTTTACGAGGATTTCAAGCCGGGACCTGATGAGACCATGGTCATGTTGGGGAGCCAGTTGACCATGTGGATGCAGGCGGAATTAGACCATGTACCTGGCTTCGGGGGCAGCATTCTCGACTCGCCTGATGACGAGCGATTTACACTCGGCGAGATCCGGCTGGCAACAACTGAGGAACTCGCCAATAGGATCGTGTCTCTGGGTTCAAAAGGCATGTGGACTTTGACAGCGGATGCATTCCAACGGGATGGCGAGTGGACCGACAGCGTGAAGATAGAACCTTATCAACATTACTCGACTGACCCAAATACCGACCATTGAGATCAACCGAGATGCGTGTCCTGGTTGCCTGGGTGATCTGCTCCTCCCACATCGGATTGAGCGTAAGGCCGCTTACCAGGAAGGCCACTGGTAGATTGACGGAAGACAAAGAGGCAAACCGCAATGTAGACTGGTCGGCCTGAGAGGGTTTCCTATGAAGTTTCTGATTGCGCTTCTCGTGGTGTTTCTTTCCATTCCGGCGCTGGCCGCCGATGTGAACGGAAAGTGGAAAGCTTCCATCCAGGACCCGAATGGGCAGAACATGGAGATTATCTTCAATCTGAAGGTGGATGGGGAAAAGGTAACCGGAACGGCGGATAGCCCCATGGGCAACAACACCATCACCGAGGGAAAGCTGGTAGGCGACGCGATATCGTTTACGGTAGATACCGGCGATATGAAAATCTTCCACAAGGGAACAGTTTCCGGTGACGAGATGAAGCTGAAAGTGGAGCTGCCGGATAATACGGTGGATATGACGGCGATGCGCGTTGTGCCTCCAGCCGCTCATTAGGATCAGGACTCTTCGCGCACAGGTTGATCCTCCGGGCTTTCGGTCAAGCCAATCATGGGCAATGCGGCGGATACAACCTGGTGACAGGCAAGAAGTTCACCTACCCCGCTCACGTAGATATAACATCCGTCTGTAGTGCACCCGAAATAACTGTGTCGGCTGCAATAGGTATCATGTCACCGAATCTCGTCGAAAGTTCCGGGTGGTCCACGATGGGGCAACGACTCCGAATCCAGGCAGAAGAAGCAGACCTGCGAGTGGTGCGCAAATGCCGGAGGACAATTACCCCCGTGGGAGCGTGGTCATCCCCATTGCACTTGTCCGGTTTCGAGAATGAGCTTGACCGACTTATGGCTTGAATAGGGGTTTCCCTGTGCCAGGCTCATCTCCGTCTCCTGCCAGTCTTTGTTTTTATGCAACAAATTGAAAGGGATGTATGGGTTCGTCTTAAGGGTCTGACGGACGGTATCGATGAGACCTTTGGTATCCTCTACCGTGCTGGCGATCAGGTCCGTGTCCTTGCTGATGCTTGCGCCGCCAAATACCCATGCCTTCCAGATGCCCGGCTGCACGGGGCAGACGTCGCGCAAAATCTCCAGTGTGTCTGTTTCGGCATGGTTCCCATATTTTTTCTTGTTGCCGAGCGCGCCTGCGAAATGAGCGACGACGCCGATGCGGTGGACCGGGCTGAAGAGGGCCATGCCCACACAACTCCCAAAACCTGTCGAACTCAGAGTACCCGCCGAGTTGGCGGTGCACCATGTGCACTCATCCTGGAATCTGTAAGGCGCCTTGTTGTTGTCGAATTTGACGGCCATGCGTACTCCCTCTTGAATCAAGAGCGGCTGATCGGGGGAAGTTCTCGGAGACACCGCCGTGGGCGGGGTTTCGTGGAGCTCTTTATTTCGGTGCAAGTGGATGCGGCCCTGAGCATAGTGAAGCCATTACACCATCTTCGAAGGAAGTGTGGAGGGAAATCGTCGTATGGAAGTACGCCGGCTCGCCCAGCCCGTATGACTGAATTTACTCGACGGCTGGAATGTACGCGTGTTCAACGGCCTCTCCCCGGGAGAGATAGCTGAGATGGTTTTGGTCGATGCGCCGGGTAGATGCGTCGACAGCATCCTATCCCCCAAGCTTCGAAGAGCGCGGGGAATGAGTATGACGTCGACGCATTAGAAACACTTGAAAAAACCCAGTTGGGAATTGAACTGCATTCGGATGGGGTTTGAGCTACCTGCCCCCGAAACTCGCAGGCAGGCCACGACCGTTTCCGAACGGGCACCAGGCTGGGCTGGTGCCAGACGAGTTAACACCCCCCGAACGGCCACCATCGTTTTGAGAGCATTTCCATTTTTCCTGGTCCTCTCGATGGATCACTCACCAGAATGTTTTAGCTTCCACTATGGGTTTGCCTTGCATCCCATTCACTACTTCCGAGCTAAGCACGACTTCGAAATTCCTTTGACCCCAGTTGGCGCCGGCGCCCTCTGCCAACTGATTCAGGCTTGCTTCATCGGTCAGGAATTCACCGGCAGCCCTGGTTCCGCTGCCTGCAATTCCTGCCGCGACCAGAACCACCTGGCGGGTGCTCTCGTCAGTGAACCGGGCTGCGATGGCATAGTCTTTGACAATGGGACTCCTCGGAGCCTGCGCTCGGACTTGCCAGGCACGTGACTCGGGGTGCTGTGTGTCCGCTATCCGGTACACCTGATCGGGGCCCTCAGGCCCTTGCAGATGAAACCGGAGTGAGGACGTTCTGTTCAGCGTCCACTCATTGTTGAACGCTCCAATGAGAACAACGGGTCCTTCCCGAAGCTGAGAGGAAATTGTCCTTCGAGAACTCTGAACCCTGAACGCATGTCCGTGAGCTCCCATCAGAGACACGAATCTGCTAAGAACCTGCACGTCCGAATAGGGAATAAAGTCGTTCTTATCCGCGGATGCCTGAAGAACCGAGTCGTCATCTGCCCCCCTTTGGAGCTGAGTCAGGGGGGAATCATGAGGGGCATACAACTCGGTTTCGGTTTCGCCCATGCAAAATAAGACAGGCTTGCTGCTGGTGAGCAACGGAGACCAGACTTCTTCGAGAGCGGACTTTTGTTTCCCTAAGAGTCTCCAGGATCGAGCGCCGAAGAACGATATGACGGCGATGATCACGCCAAAAGCTAACAAACCTGCGAGCCAATAGATTGTTCTATTCGTCCTGGGCGGGGTGACCTGCTCTGCTGCGGCGGGAATATCCGGAGCAATCAAGTCGACGGTAGGCGCATCCGTTGGGGGGTGCGCGAAGACGGGAACATAGGATCCGGGGTTCAGGTCAATTCTTAGTTCGCCGCCATGCACCGGTGACTGGTAATACTGAGCCAGCCGCTTTCTGACTTCCGCGGCGCAGAGACGCACCACGGGATCGGCGTTGGTATCGTAGTCCGGCGGCCGATGAAATACCTCTACCCCGAGGGTGCGCTCCTTCAAGTTATCTTCGTTTCCCGCAAGAGTCTGCTCCACGATGTACCGGAGCAGGCACGGATAGCGTTTGCTGGCGGCAAATCTGCTGTCGCTCACAATCCTTTCCAGTTGCGAGCGCACGAGCTGTCTTTCCCCTTCTGTTCGGGGGCGCCACGCACTCGTCACTAATCCAGTGGACACGAAGGTCTCATCTCACGGTTCCGAAAGATTCGGGCGTCTCAATGTAGCACCGGCTTGATACGGCTCGCTACGTATTCGAATAACTCTCGTGCCACCAACAACTTGCAAAGGGAGCAAAGCCCTCCAGACGTATCGGCTGCCTAGCTACCGTAGCAATCTTGACTGCTTTGGGGGTCAACCGTATTGAATGCAAGGCTGATCTGGAAAAACGTATTCTCACGCCCCCTAAGTTCAGACGAGAGAAGGGTGGCTTCAGTGGTTTGCGACGGAGCGTGACTAAGAAAGCGCCTCCGCAAATAGGCGGCGCTCGCTCAGCAGGTTCCATTAGGCAATTCATTCGCTTTTGGAAACTTAATTTCGGAGGGGACATGTCAAGGAGACGCATGAGGCTGCATTCAGGAAATACGAGCATCACCATCTGGGCCATCTTTTTCGTTCTGGCGGCCGGAAGGCTTATAGCCCAAACCGGTGGCACCGGGTCGATTCTCGGCTCGGTCGTAGATGCAACCGGCGCTGTGATCCCTAAGGCTACGGTGGCCGTTACCAATACCGCCACCGGAGTGAAGTCCAGAGCCACCACGACCTCGGCCGGCGACTACACCGTGCTCAGCCTCATCCCCGGTCAGTACAGCGTCCTTGCCGAGGCTCCCGGGTTCGCCAAGGAGGAGGTCACAGGCGTTACTCTGGTTGTCGCTCAACAGGCACGCGTCAACCTGACCCTCAAACCTGGCAACGTGACCGAGACGGTTACGACCGCCGCGGATGCTGTCCAACTCGATACCGACAGTTCCGCGATTTCGCAACTTGTCAGTTCGCGGCAGGTGACCGAATTGCCGCTCAACGGGCGCAATTTCTTCGATCTGCTCTTTATCGGGGCAGGCGCGGTCGAGACCGGCGGCGAACAGTCGGGTCACCCCGGCGCGGGTCAGGCCATCAGCATCAACGGATCCCGGCCGGAGTCGAACAGCTACCTGCTCGACGGCATCCTGAACACCGATCAGACGGTCAATGTCCCGTCGAACGTCCTCTCGATCGACGCGATTCAGGAATTCAAGGTGCTGAGTGAGACCTACTCGGCGCAGTACGGCCTGGGCGCCAACCAGATCAGTGTGGTCAGCAAGAGCGGCACCAACCAATTTCATGGTGCGCTCTTCGAGTTTCTCCGCAACGACGCCTTCGACGCCAGAAACTACTTCCAATCGGGCAGCAATGCCAAGCTGCGCCAGAACCAATTTGGTGTCGTCTTCGACGGCCCGGTCCGGATTCCATGGCTCTATAACGGCAAGGACAAGACCTTCTTCATGGCCAATTACGAGGGCCAGCGCTTGAGCGCGGGGGCGGGGACGGGCTACACGACCGTACCGACGTCGGCCCAATTAGCGGGTTGTTTCTCCACCTCGATCACAGATCCTACGACGGGAATGCCATTCCCAGGCGGTGGCGGCTGTGTTTCCCAGATTCCTGCTGCGCGCTTTTCGCGATTGGCGAATGTGACCATTGCCCAGGGTTTCATCCCAGGCGCCAATTGTTCAGGCTGCGGAGGGAATACCAAGAACAATTATTCATACAATTCGACCAACACCCTGACCGCCAATCAGCAGACCTACCGTGTCGATGAGGATATGCACAAATGGGGCAGACTCTTTGGCCGGGGCACCTACGCGACCTACAACCCTTTTGGAGCCGGCGGGGCATCGGCGGCGGCCAGTGGTTCCGGAACCTCGGGAATCAACACCAATTGGGCCGCTGGGCACACCATCAACTTCGGAGCCCACATCGTCAACCAGTTCATCATGGGTGAAATGGACTCGTACCTGGTCAATTTCGGAGCTCCGGTACCCGCCTCGGTTCAAACGGCGCTCGGCTTCAGCGGAGTTTTCGACAATCTCACACCACAACAGCGTTCTTATCCCACGATCAGCTTTGGAAATCAGAATGGCGAGAATATAGGAACCTTCGGCGGCGCCAACAACGCTTACACCTACAGCGACAACCCGATGTGGCAGTACAGCGATGCCTTGTCCTACATCCGTGGGGCGCATACCTTCACCGTGGGCGGGGACTACAAGCGGTGGACTCTCTACCGAAACAACGCCAGCAACTTCCTCGGCCATTACACGTTCAACGACGGAGTAGCCACTGGGAACCAAATAGCGGACTTCCTTCTCGGATCCTACGGCAATACGGACGCCTTCCTTCCCGGCCCGTTCGGCCTTCCGAACTCGGCCGGCAACCTGCACGACTACAAATTCCGCTACTACGCCACATACCTCCAGGACGACTGGAAGGTTAACACCAAGCTGACCCTCAATCTTGGCGTGCGCTGGGACATTCGCCCCATCCCCTACGATGCCCATAATCGCTTGACCTGGCGGGACACCACCAATGCCCAAGGCGGCCTGTGCTTTGCCGATCCCAAGCTCGCCACCGACGGTGTTGCGCCGCCGGGCAATGGCTACTATCGCTACTGCGGTTCCAACCACCCCGGCAGCACCGAATACAACAACTTTGCTCCGCGCCTCGGCTTCGCCTATCGCCTGGATCCCAAAACGGTTGTCCGCGGCGGCGCCGGGCTGGTCTGGGACGGCGTCGAAGGCCGGGAAATGGACGACTCCGGCGATGTCTATCCCTATGTCAGCCGGCAAAACCTGTCGCAAGTCAGTGGCCAAACAAGTTACCAAACGACCGATCAGCTCTGGCCCAGTTTCACCAGCATTGCCCCGGTAACCCCAGCCGCGAATACCTTCATCGCGGTGATCATCTCAGAAAAGCCGAAGAATCCATACGTGACACAATGGTCGTTTTCCGTGGAGCGCGAACTGGCCAGGAACACCACCCTGGAGATGAATTACATTGGCAACAAAGGCAGCCGGTTGCTGGCCCGCCAGGACATCAATCAGGCCCTGCTGATCACCGATCTGACGGCCTGCTACACCAACACTCCGGCACCAGCCTCTTGCCTGCCAGTGAACCGCCGTCCCTATCCGAACTTCGTCACCTATATCGACAGTTCCTGGATCGGGCACTCCAACTACAACTCGCTGAATGTCAAGCTTGAGCATCGCGCCAGCGATTTCGCGCTCACCAGCGTCTATACCTGGGCCAAGAGCCTTGACGACAAGTCCACCGCCGCCAGCGCCGGCTCGGAAGCGCAGGGATGGAATGGCTACCTCAACAACCACGACCCTGAAGCGGACTATGGACGCTCCGACTTCAACGTCGGCCAGCGCTTCGTCACCAGCCTGGTCTACGATCTGCCGGTAGGCCGAGGCAAGAAATTTGCCAATCAGGTCAACCCGGCCGTCAACGCCGTCATCGGGGGATGGGAGGGCACTACAATCGCCACCTTCCAGCAGGGCTTTCCCACGTCCATTCAGTGCTACGATTACTACGCTCCGACGAATACGGGTGGACTCCTGGATATCGGGACTGGCTTTGGCGTCAACCGTTGCGATCACGTCGGCGATCCCAAGGCGCTGAAGTGGACCCACAGTAGCGCTGACTTTGCCAAAAATGCGGCACTCTTCGCCGCCCCCACACCCGGGACGTTTGGAAATTCGTCGCGCAATGTTGCCACAGCTCCAGGCATTGAAAACTTCGTCCTCGGGCTCTACAAGAACACCAGCATCACCGAGCGCGTCAGGTTCCAGCTTCGCTTTGAAGCCTTCAACGCCTTCAATCATCCGCAGTTCAACGCGGATCCTAACGGCGGCTTCGCCGGTGGCGGATCGTCGGTGAACAACGTCTTGTCCAGCGGGCAATTGGGGCTCATTGGAGCTGCGGGCCCAGGCCGGATCCTCCAAATCGGAGGCAAGCTCGTTTTCTAACGGTGATCTCCCCCGACCGGGTTCGCCGAAGCCTTCCAGGGCGGCGGGCCCGGTCATCTTTTAGATATGTTGGCAGCCATGCGATTGCTCTCTTATATGGTCTCTCTTTTCGTCCTGGTCGCCGCCGCCGCCTCTCTGCGAGCTCAACCGGGCGCTGCGCAATCTCGCGAAGAGCTACTAGCCGCGCAAGGCCGGCAGTCCCTCGCCTCGGGCCGCTTGGATCAGGCTGAAGCAGCGTTCGCTGAACTCGCAAAGCTCGAGCCCAATGTAGCCGAAGTCTACGCCAACCTCGGCGCAGTCTATTTTCAGGAAGGTAAGTTCGACGCCGCCATCGGCGCGCTGCGACATGCTTTACGCCTCAAACCGTCACTCACCAAGGCAACGACTCTGTTAGCCATCTGCCTCACGGAATCCGGCCGCTCCGCCGAAGCCATTCCCGGCCTGGAAACCTGCTTTCGCTCCTCCGCTGAACTTCAGGTCAAGCGCCAATGTGGCCTCGAACTTCTCCGCGCCTACAGCGCTCTCCACCGCGACGCTGACGCCGTCGAAACCTCGCTCGCCCTGTACAAGGCCTATCCAGACGATCCCGAAATTCTCTACCAGACCGGCCGCATTTACGGAAACTTCACCTACCTCACCATGGAGAAGCTTCGCGACAAGGCTCCCAACTCCGTCTGGATGCTTCAAGCCAAAGCCGAAGCCCAGGAAAGCGAAAAGCAGTATGACCTGGCATTGAACAGCTTTGAAAGCGTCCTGCGCCTGGAGCCTCATCGGCCCGGAGTCCATTACCGTATGGGCCGCGTCTACCTCGCCCGCTTCGAGCAGTTGCACGACTCCAAAGACCGCGATCAGGCTGCAGACCAGTTCCGCGCCGAACTCGCCATCGATCCTGGAAACGGCAACGCCGCGTACGAACTGGCCGAGATTCAATGCGACCTGGGCAATCTCGAACAGGCCCGCCAGCAGTTCGAGTCGCTCCTCGAACGTCGTCCAGAATTCGAGCAGGCACGTGTCGGCCTCGCCGGCATCCTCCTCGAAACGCAGAAGCCCGACGAAGCTGCTATCCAGCTCAAGCGAGCCATCGAACTGGACCCCAGGGACGAAGTTGCCTGGTACCGCCTGGCCCGCGCCCTGCGCCAGACCGGCGACCACGAAGGGCAGAAAAAGGCATTAGCCGAATTCCAGCGTCTTCACGCCTTTGAAAGCAGCCGCCTTGCCCGAGCAGGAATCCTCTTAGAAGCCGGCGAAGTCACTCCGCAGCAATTGGGAGAAATGAATCCGCCATGATCGGGTCATCGATGGGAATAAATTGGAAAGCTCCTGACCAAATTCGACGTTGCGAAATACTTCGGACCATTGACGACAATCATTCGCCGGATAACAGGCAGATCGGGGAGACGAATATGCCGGATAACAGCTCGACAGATCTAAAGCGCGGAAGAGGCCAGAGACGTCGTGAGAAGAAACCGTGGATTGAAACGATCGGCGGCGAACTGAAGGTTTGGAGAGATCAGGGCACGAACGAAATCGTCATTGAACCGCCAGTCCTCGCACCGGCGAAGAAGGCCGGCGAACTCATCACTCTCTCGGCGAGGGACGCGCGTCACCTGGCAAATTCGCTCCTCCTTTTTGCTGCCGAAACGGAATCGAGTGCGCCCTTCACTCCAGCGAGCTTTTCCCTTGAGGCCGGGCGGGATGAGTGATGCGCTTGAGGTTCATGCAATGGACAGAGCTCGGTGCGAACAAGTTCACCTCTGGCGAAGTGTGAAGCTAACCGGTCACGCGCAACAATTTAAACTGAATGAGAACCGAAGGGCCAGAGAAACCGAATGAATCACATCTCAAGACGAAGCGTTTTGGCTGGATTGGCGGCCTCTGGAGCACTTTCAGTGTCCCCATCGGATGGTCTGGCCGATGATTCGCAAGGTGAATCCGGCTCACCGGTTCTTTCGCAGGAAGAGCGAACGCGATCCGCAGATGCCTTGCTGCGTTATTTTGCGGAGATTGCGCCAAAACTGTTGCGAGATCCGGCGGGCATCTTGAAGCATCCCACCGTCGCGCCCAGTCTGCCGGGCAAAGAATATTCAACGAATCTTTGGGATTGGGACACACTCTGGACGAGCAAGGGACTTTTTCGACTCGCGGCGTTGAGTCAAGACGATCAGCTTAAACAGAAGTTGTGTGTACATGTTTCGGGAAGTCTCTTGAACTTTCTCGATCATGCTTCCCCGGACGGCCGGATTCCCATCATGATGACCGCGAATGATGCGGACCCGTTTCGAGTCCTGGGTGAGAAACCGCTGTCGAGAAACCAGGCTAAGCCTGTTTTCGGCCAGATGGGCCTGCTCGTCTGCGATGCACGCGGAGACGCAAACTGGTTGAAGCCGCATTTCGATGCGATTTTGCGTTTCTATGATTCCTGGATAAAGGACTACTCCTCTCCGGTCGGCTTGCTGGTGTGGGGCGATGATGTCGCAATCGGTGATGACAATGACCCAGGCACATTCGGCCGGCCTTTCTTTTCCTCGGCAAACGTGCTTCTCAATTGCCTGTTCTATCAAGATCTCTTGGCGTCGGCAGAACTGGCGCGGCGGCTCGGACGCCCGGCGGAACACGATCGGCTTTCAAGCCAGGCGAAGGAATTGGCGCATCGGATCGAGACGTTCTGCTGGGATCCCAGAGATAGCTACTACTATACGGTCGATGTTCAATGTGTCGACCGGCGGGCTGAGCTCATTCCCAGCGTGGCGCGAGGAATGGACATGTCGTGGAGATGCCTCCCCATGAGGATCCAGATGTTTACCGGCTTCCTGCCGCTCTGGTGTGGCATTGCGTCACCACAGCGGGCACAGAAACTGGTGGGCACAAACTATCTCGCGGACGACAGGCTCTGCGCGCGATGGGGCGCCAGGTCGCTTTCGGCCCGCGAAACCATGTACTCTTTGGAGTTTAGTTCCGACCCGAGCAACTGGCTTGGACCAGTGTGGATTTTGGTGAACTATTTCGTATGGAAAGGTCTGCGCCGATATGGATACAAGAAAGAAGCGGATGCGCTCGCCGGAAAGACGCTGCTTCTCCTCTCGAGGGACCTCGAGCGAAACGGGTCACTGAATGAGTACTACCATCCGGATACCGGGGCAGCCTTGAGTCATAAGGGATTCATCGATTGGAATCTTCTTGTCCTGGAAATGGTTTGAAGAAAAACGTTGGCGATGCGCTGATTGGCCGCATCTGAAACCGGATTAACGGCGTTATTGTGTTACTGAGCAAATCGTGGGGTATTCCCTCGATCTCCCTGGAAATATTTTTTCCCGATATAAGTGATTAACCGAAGCAGCCGGGAAGAATTTGCCCAACGCCGCCGATAGAGCGTCGAGATCGGGTGCCCCATATCTGCCCGGTTTTGGCAGATGTGGGATTCCACAAACCTCGACCCTTAAGTGTCCAGGGCGTAGATGACCATAAATATTTTTGATCTGTTGCGGGTAGAGGGTGGTCGGAGGCCCAAAAAATGGTGCAGGTCGCAATCCATAGTTCCGGACGAGTCACGGCCGCCAAACCGAAACTAATCCAGAAATGCCGCGGTCGCGCGGTGGGCCGCGCCGAACAGAAGTTGCCCTCGCAAAAACGTCGGAACCTTTCGACACATCCTTTGTACGCCAATACGAACGGAGCACGTAATGATTCCGCAAGAGAAGATCGCGGCCGCGACTCGCGGCCTGAGCGAGGCTTTCGGCGTCGCCGCATTCGACGACTTGAGACCTGGCATCCTCCTGGAAGATGTCGATCCAATTCTCGTGATGTGACTCCAGGTGAGAACAAGCCACTGTGTGCGGTCGGAAACGTCTAGGTGCTTCCCCTCAGAGTCATGCAGGCGAGTATCTATGGCGCATCAACTGCCTGGAACAGTCGGAAAAGGGGTGCATGCGGCAATCATGTGTACGCTTTGGAACCACAGTCGAAGGCGGCGCGATTCGCGGCAATAGACGATTCGGGACGAAAAAATACCCCATAGAGAGGACTGTTTTAAGCTACGGGATAAGAGGGGTTTCATCCTGAAAGCGGCGAGGAAAATTACGGTCGAGGTGCCCGCTGCGCTTCTCAAAAAGGCGCAGGATGCCAGCGGCAGCGGCATCACCCAGACTGTCCGCACAGGTTTGGAACTGATTGCATCATCGCGCACTTATACTCGGCTCCTCGAGCTTAGGGGAATGGCCCTTTTCTCGCGGACGGCGGCTGAATGGAAGGCTTGTCGATTCTGTGCTGAGTCGCCCCTGATTTGTGTGTCGGGTATTATAGGCGCGGACCTAAAAGATCGAATTATCCGCATCATGACCGAGCATCATCTACAGAAAATGGATCTCAGCAGAAAGCTACTGCTTGGCGGAGTGGCATTCGTATCCCTGGCGATTCCGGTTGCGCTTGGATTGTCTGCGAAATTAGATACGGCTACAGCGGTGAACGTCAACTCGCCAGGCCCGTTCGGAAAGCCCGCGACAACAAACAAGGACACCGCAGTTGGTCCTACTCCGCAACTTGCCGTCGCTACAATCAAGCAAGTTGCGTTTGCCGACAGCGATCCGATGGCCACACAATTCTCAGATGACGGAGTTTCCTTCCGAGGTGTTGTTATCGCGTTGATCGTTCAGACGGCATTCCTCCCGCAGGTAGCCCTATATGATAGTAAAGATGATCGAATCGTCGGATTGCCAAGCTGGACAAAATCCGAGCGTTATGATGTCGAAGCTAAGGTTGATTACGAAGACGTCCCTAAGTGGAGGGCGTTGTCCCTGACTCAAAAGAGTTTGGCGCTTCAACCATTGCTTGTAAAACGGTTCAATCTACAGTTCCATCACGAAACCCGCGAGCGCCCGACTTATTCTCTGGTGGTTGCGAAGAATGGTACGAAACTCCGCAAGGCACAACATGTCGTACCGAACCCAACTGGTACTGGCAGCCCCGACGGCACGGGTGATAGGGACGAATCGACGGTGACACCGGGTAAGATCGTCCTTAAAGGCTCTAGCCTTTCACTTCTGGCGAACCTTCTTTCGTCGCAGGGACTTGACCATACCGTTGTTGATAAAACTGGGCTAACGGAGTTATATGACATCACACTCCGGTGGTCACCGGATGACATCGCCTCGTCAGACGCTTCACTACCATCTCTTTTCACCGCACTTCAGGAACAGCTTGGGTTGAAATTGGAATACAACAAGAACCCGATTGACGTGATCGTGATCGACCACATCGAGAGACCTTCGGCGAATTAAGCCACGGACGAAATCGTCTTTTCACTTGTACGAACCGGTTAACAAAGTTTCGAACTGCTGATCGGCCTATCAGACTGAAGGGCAAGCTACGATCCCAATTGCATATGCTCAAGTGCCTGCAAAACGGGATTTTCGGTGAATTGCCCCCGCCTTGGCCTCTCGCGGCTGGGGAACTCACCGATAATCCGACTTGAGGCAAAAGCAACTGATACACTTCCCCAGTGTCTGGACTCTACTATCTGGTTTTATTCGCGTTTCTAGGCTTCATTGGGTTTGTCGCCTCGATCATCTTAGCGGTTTTGTCAGTTCACTCGGCTCGAAGACGCCAAAAGCGTGCTTGGATCGTGGCAGTTTGCGGGGTTGCTCCATTCATCGGCCTTCTGTGGCTGGCGTTCGCCTTGTTGTTGCACGTAAAGATTTCAAACAACTTGGCCCATCAAGACTTCGGGATGAGCGGAGACCCTTATGTAACGTTGCCGAATGGATACAAATTGGAGAGCGGAAATACCTACGACAATAGGCTGATTGCGCCGGGTTTCCACAGTGATATTCCAATAGCCGGGCCTGGATATGTAAGATCCATCATTCATCTCCAAATCGATGGCGATGATTTCGTCGGTGATCAATATGACTTTACTACCCAATCCGTTCGTCCATTTCGTTTCAATATGAAGACAAGAAGCTTTTCATCTCCTGGACATACTCCCACTGCAGACGAAACATTACATGCCAAGAGCGATGATGCCGGGAACGTTTGGGGTGACGCTCAAACGCAAGCGCGAACTGACTCGAACGGTTTTTGGAATCTCTATGCGAAATACCGGCACCATTGGCCCAACTACCTGCTGGTTGCTCTGATTGTTCTTGGCGAAGGTAGCTTGATCATAGGGGTACGAAAACTGTTAAGCACCGATTAAATCTCGTGATATTGCAACGACGTATAAGACACTTCCAACTACCGTTTCCTGAAAGACGGGAATTTCGGTAACTTGCCCACCCCGGCCGTTCGCCTGGGGGAACTTACTGAAGATCAGATTTTGCTGGCACAGGTCCGAGAAGTCGGTTTTACAGCCATCGGGGCCGCGTGAAATGGACTGCCATGTCTCCTTCAGAACTCCCGGGGATCAGCGTTATTGATTCCCTCAGTCTCCCTTCATTCAGACGCGAGCACCGAAGGTGCGTGGTCATTCTCGCCTACCCTGCTCTATCCTTGAGGCCGCGCGGCACGCTCCACCTGTAGTTCCAGGGAACGAACCACTCTCCCGACCCCAACAGACTGTGTGCCGCAAAATCCGGCATCGGCGGCTCAAAACGCTCATAGACTCCGGTCAAAGCCTCCCCGGGAACGGCCGAAGTGGACTGATCACTTTCAATGAGATAGGACCACCGACATTCAAGACCGCCAGATTCACTTTGCCACGAGGTCTTCATTGACCACCTTTCCCGCTTTACCGTTGGCTAGCGCTCATTGTGCCCTCAACGAGCCTGGACTTCAAGATAGGTCCGGGTCACCACCACGCACATCAGCGGTTCGAGATTGACCCTCTATTCCGGTCGCGGCTCGTCGTCGCCTTTGGTTTCGCACAGGCTAGCCTTTTTCAACGTATTTCTACTTCAGACCACAAGGTTCAAACCGGACCCTTAATTCTCCGAAGGCTTTTCGACTTTATCAATCACCAAAACGTCGACTTGCGCCCTGGTTGACTCCAGCTTCAGCCCCAGCTGCTGCTGAATGGCCGTGAAGAGATCCGGTAACGAATCGGCTCGCTCGGGAGGCTTCGGCGGCTCGCCCGGCCCGCCAGATGAGGCGTACGGAGTCTCATCCGGCGTCCATTGCAATTGGAAATCGAACCGTCCCTTCAGCCCGGTTTGATCCAGTACCGGACGATCCAGGTGGGCTTGCATGACGCCTGCGAATTCCTCCATGGTGGCGTTCCGCACGGGCCAATTGCCGGCCCTGAAAATGAGGTTAGGGATAGGACTGGCGGCCTCACTCAAGGTTAGCTTGGGTCCGTTATTTCTTAGCGCGTACACCGTGAGCTGCTTCTTATCACGATGGAGCGTGAGCTGAAACCGATCCGCCAAGAGTTTCTGAAGCATCGTCTTAAATTGATTTGGGTTGGGCTGTCCATCGCCCTCGGACTTCCCGGTGATATCGAACTTGTCCGACTCAACCCAGGCAGGCGCGCCGCTGATCTGCGCTGCATGAACGCCATAGGCGAAGACGATCAGGTCGCTTACTGTCGTGTAAGCGGTGGTCACCTCACTACCCCGTATAGAGAACAGCCTCCGCCCCGGCCGGTTCGGGTCACTGAGTTTGATGGTGGCTACTTCGAATACCGGATCGGCGTCCGCAGCCATCATTCTCGGTGCAGGCGGTGGCTTCAGGATTTCCCACGCAGCGTCGTCTTTCACATGCGCCAGGGTCAGAGGCATCGGCGTTCCTCCCGCGGTCCAATTCCCCGTCAGGGTAATCACGTCTGCATCCAGTTTGCCTTCGTAGGTGCCCCCGATTCGCCGGAATCGTTATAGTTACGTGTGAGCCTTGAATCGCGACCGCGCGGCAGGCAAGCCCGGGACGGGCCTGTCAATCATGTAAAACGTCGCCTTAAGAGCGCCCTCGTCAGCCTTCAATATCTTGAAGACAATTCGTATTTCTCCATTAGGCGCCTGCGGTACCATCAATTTGCCCTGCCAGGTGCCAGTTATCTCCGGTTTCGGGATTGACTGGGCCTGTGCCCGCAGTCCAGGCGCGTTGGTGATGCCAAGAATCACCGGAATCGCGATCGCCAGGACTGCCGCGAGCACCAGTCCCACCTTCTTTGGCAGACTCAGGTTTCGCATAGGTCGGTTTGCCATGATCGCCTCGATTCTTTTCTTGAGGTTCGCCCCGGACACGCCCGCTACGCATTTGAGCGGCGATTGCAAATACAGCTCGCAAACCTTAAGGATTCCCTCCGCGTAGGCTTCCGCTTCACTCCCCATCCGCAGCACCTCTTCGTCGCAGGCCCGCTCACGCTCGTCCATCAAGCGGGCCCCCAGCCACCAAACCAACGGATGAAACCAAAAGACAACCTCGACAACCATGTGCATCAACGTCGCCAGATTGTCGCGGCGGCGAATGTGACACAACTCGTGAGCGAGAATTGCCTGAAGTTCCGCGGGCGCGAGGCGATCCCCAATCCCGTCAGGTAACAGCAACACCGGACGGAATACGCCGAATACTCCAGGCTCAAGGATCGATGCCGAAGATAGGGCAGGAATTCCGATCCCCAAAGGCAGCGGCGACTGCCGCGCGGAGGGCAACCTGCATTCGGCGCCATCGCATCCACCACGAGAACACCAAAGCGCCGCAGCCAATCGCCCACAACGCAACCAGCGTCGGAACAACAAGATCTGATTTCGACGCGTGCGGCATCGCTACCGCTCCTGACGGAACCTCGGCCACAAAAGGCTCATTCACCTGCTCAACGAGAACTGGTACGCGCGTCGGCGCAGGCAGGACCACCGAATGCCGTCCAACCAGCCCACCCACAAGCATCAGTAACGAAAAAGGGACCAGGAACTTCGCCGAGGCCGCCAGCCACAGACAATACCTCGCATGCGCCCGGTTTTTTCTCAAGAGCAGAGTCAGGAGACCTGCGATCCCGGCAAACAGCGTGGATTGCCACAAGTGGTTTGCGATGGGTAGGAGGCTGTTCGGAATCATTCCGGCTTCTCCCGTTTCGTCGCGTTTCGCAGCGCGACGCGGGCCTCGCGCAGTTCCTCCGGAGTTAGTTTCCCCGATTCGATCAGGTGCGTAACGATCGGCAATCGCCTGCCGCCGAACAGCGCGACCAGATCGTCGATCATTCGATGCTGCGCGGAATCCCGTGAAACGACCGCCTCAAAGACATGCGCGTTGCCGAACTTGCTCGTGCGCCGGATTGCCCTCTTTGCTTCGAGCCTGTAGACCACCGTCTGAACGGTTGTGTAGGCCAGCCGTTCGTCCTTGGGGAATGCCTCCAGCAACTCGCGAATGGAGCACGGCCCCTTGCTCCAGAGTGTCCCCATGATTTGGAGCTCTAACCTGGTCAGCTTCGGCAGGGGCATGGCAGGATCAATCTACTACAAGATGCGGTAGACCGCAAGCCTTTCCCTTTTGAGTTTTGCGCGTTGCCTCTCGTAATGCAATCGTTGCATTCGTTCGCGTCGATTGAGGAGGTGATTCGTACGAGCCCGCAAAGCGGGGTTTTGAGTAACTTGCCGGGCCCTGGCTGGGGAGGGAACTTACTGAAAACGAGACTTTCTAGGCAGTCGATGGAAAGCAGGCTGTCGAGGGTCTAAGGGCTGACCGGCTATATAGCGGAAACGGCGCATCATGTTGATGCTACGATGGCGGTCTGCATGAAATACCAACTTGTTCTCCAATTCCAGGCTGAAAGTGTGCAGGAGTTTGATGAACTGGTTGTTCTTGAGGACCTACTCGTCGAGAACCTTCCATTGCATTCACAGGTTGACGGTCATGACTTTGGAAGTGGCGAATTCAATATCTTTATTTTGACCGATCAGCCAAAAGAAAGCTTCCATGCCGCAGAGAAAACAATCCAGCACTATCGCCCTCCACAAACATTGAAGGCCGCTTATCGCGAACTTGGCCAGAACAATTTCGTGATCCTCTGGCCCCCGAATCTTCGGGAATTCAAAATCGCTTGATTGAGCGGCGGCAACCGGCAAGGGCTGAGCTTCTTGCGACTTGGCCGAAAGTGGTTTCCTGGAGAGGCGGCTTTTCGTCGTTTAAGCAAGTCCCCGGAAAACGGGATTTTCGGTAAGTTGCTCTTCGGTAGCGATCAGGGAAGATTTTCCAATTCCACAATAACGGCCTAGCGGCCGACAGTTTGTGGGTTGATAGATGTCTTTTCACTTCTTCGAAGATCTGACCGTTTGCGCTTCCTTCTCCGGCTTTTCTGGCTTCTTGGACTTCGCAGGCGCGCTAAGCGTCGCGTCCACGGTGTCCGAAATATCCCGCGCTCGCACGCCCTTGGCGACAGCCTTTCGTACCGCTTTTTTGATGCGTTTTACGGCTTTCCGCTGTTTGTCATTACTTTCTGCCATTCTCGCGTCAACCCTCCCTGCCCGAGATTGATATTGTACTCAGCGCGGAGCTTTCACTTTTCCCGCGCCCCATCGTCCGGCATTCTTCTCCGGAAGGTTCGCGAACGGGCATTCTTCGATTTCCAGAGGCTTCAGAGTTTTGAATAGTTCCGCCCGCGACGCCGGAGTGAAGCCGTTGCGCGTCCGCGCAGCATAGATCAGCTTGCCGTCCTGATGGTAACCGATGACCAGTGCGGCTGCCATCGACCGGCCGGTGCACCACTCGGTCATCGTGGAGCTGAACCTCCCCCAGCTACCGAACGGAAGAGGCCAATCTACGGCTCATGGTTTGAGGGCCCGCGCAGCGTCATGGGACAGACCGTCCCTCGTTTACCTTGCTCACCGAAACGATACCTCAAATCGCCTACAATACTTCCTCGACCCTCCGCCGCGTGGTCTCGATGTGCTTCGGGTTGATATCAATCCCCGTGAATTTCCGACGAAGCCGCGTTGCTCACGGGCTGAAATGGTCGCCTCGGGGCAGGATGCCGCCCCTCGAAGATGATGACGCGTTGGTTGGAAATATCATCGACGAAAAGGCGGCTGCCGCCGGGTCGTACATGACACATCACCTTTTAGTTATAGGAACGGAATTCATCGACCTGAAGGGCTTTGCCGTTCGCAGTATTGACCAGGTTAATGGTGTGTTGGCCGCTGCCTAAACCAGCAACCACCACCATCAAGGCCCCGTTTAACGTATCGTCATCGACCGTGCCAAACGTCCCATTGACGCTCTTCACGTATTTTCCATCGATGTAAACAGAGAAAGGTCCGTTTTCCGAGTCCGGCCTGCCGAAGACTTGAACCATCGAACCGGAGAAAGTCCAACTCATGCTCGCACCACTCGAAAAAGACCAGCAGTGACCACCGGACAAATCTGTTGGATTGTTCTCCCCGCAGCTCCAGTTTCCGTTCCGAGTCACACTACTACTCCGACTGGGGGCAATGGCCGTTGCTGTGATCGGACCGCCGCCAACCAGGTTGAATTGCACTACGCCCTGATGAACATCGGTTGAGTTTGAGTTTTTGTATGGAGTTACCTCCACCCATAGGGTATGAGGCCCGGGAGTTAGGTTGGCTACCGAATAGACGTTGTCGGAAGTCAGGTGGTGGGGGTTGTAGTTGTCGATTTGTTGCACAGCTTGACCATCGACAGAAACATTGGCGATGCCGAAATTTGGTCCCTGCTGGCCGACCCAGGTTATTCCGGTGCCGGAAAAGCTGATCTCGACGGAAGCGCCCAGGAAAGCCCCCCCGGTACGGGCCAAATTGCTGTCATACAGGGAACCACCGGAGACGCCCCAGTTGGGGGTGCTGCTACTGCGGGTCGAAAAGACAACCGATGGGCTTGTGCTGCTGACCACAGTGCCACCGGGTGGAGGCGCTGGAGGCTCGGAGGTAACGGACACCGGCGAAAACTTCCAAGACGTGGATTTTGATGACAATGACAAGCCGTGTGGAGGAAGAGCGACTCCCGGGTCCTGAACATAAGAGCCACCCGCTGAATTGTCCTGAATAGTGTAACCGTTGCCATTCGAGGTGATGGTGAAAGTATCGCAGCCAGCACCAAGAGTTAAAACGCCGTTGGTGTTGCCGAGACACATGCTGGGGTTAGTGACTGACTGCAATGTGCCCTGACCTGAACCCGCAGACACAAACTCAAACTGCTGGTTGGTGCCTCGATTCAAGGAATAGAGATAGATATCAGGAGTGCCGGTACCGTACTGAGGATTTAAGGCCCATCCTGCATCCATCGTGTATGGGCCGTCCCCGATGTAGTAAATATTGGGGGACAAAGATTGACCTCGAACTTCGAATGTCGAAGCCAGTAGGAAGAAAACAGCAAGCAGCACACAAGAACGTATGCTGCAAGATGGAATGGTTTTAATTGTCAAGGGAGTTGATCGTTCCATACGGGGAAGAGCGTTGCCGCACTTTACCCCTCTGACTGCACCGGGATTTTGCGGGGTAAGCCGCAAGTGCAAATCATGTATCTATGCGAGGCATGGGAGGTTTTCCATGGTCCATCGAAGTCGACAGGTCCGGCTTGCGCGAATACTGGCGGGGAGTTCCTGCGCTGCCGCTTGCCGTTATATTTCCGACCATAACAGAGAGAAATCTTAGGTCAAGAGGTCAAATTTTTCACAGTGTGACTGGAGCACTCACTGCATTGCGGCCTGTTTCTGATGAAAGAATTACGGGATTGGTGGGTATTACTTGCCGCGGCAGGGGCAAGTTTTCACAGCGGTCAGCGCGGATTGTTGCGGTGTGTAAGTTTTCCCCGCTGTGGATGCCGCGCGGATGTAAATAGTCGCCAGAACTGGGCAATCTTTTTGAAACAGTGTCACTGGCAATTGGCGTTGCGTCAATACGACTTGGCAGTGAGCCCTTCGCGTATCGTCCATCGGGACCAGAATATACACAAACCATCGAAAGGCTTGACTCAAGCACGAGCCAGACAGGTAGCAGGTGCGCAGCGAATGGCACCTTCGATGGTTAGCGGACTACTCTTCATGCTTTAATGGCAGATCGCCGTCTATACGCCACCCGGATAGAGGTCGATGACCATTTTTTGACCCGGCTTCAACTCGATCGCTTCTTGAATCTGTTTTTCAGATGCGCGCAATGCGTAGCGGAGTTGGGACGTAGACACCTTGAGATCCCGAATTTGCCAACGCGGGATGGATTCGTCTAGTCGCGTTATTTGCACTCGATCTACCAATGTCTTGTTCCCCAACATGTAAGGTGGTTGAACTGGGCACTCCAGGTCGACATCGCTGAAGCCGGAGTTAACATCAGTTGGCCTATGGTGATGTCAGGTGTCAGCTTTCTCGAATCGTCATGACCCGCCGTTACGATCATGATGGTTGCAAAGCAGTAGTGTCCGCCACCGTACCCCCGGCGAACCCTACACCAGACGGTTCTCCCCGAATTCGACGATCGACAACGCGATCACTCGCGTGGACATGGGCGCGCCTGTCATGCGCTTTTCTTGTGCAACGTGTGGTGTAGAGAATAGAGCGCAAGTTCGAGGCGATCCGAAACGCCCAGCTTGTCATAGACCTTGCGCAGGTAGTTCTTGATCACCTGCTCCGTGGTCCCAAGCTGGTAAGCGATCTCCTTGTTGCGCTTGCCCTGCGTGATGCAGGTGACAATCGCCAGTTCCTTGGGTGATAGATGTGGCTGGGTTCGAGGCAGCGTAGTTGCCTGCCGGTAAGCCTCAATCACCCAGTTGATGGACTCGTTGTCGATCCAGGTTTCCCCTGCGGCGATCCTGCGTACGCACTTGACCAACAGGCCGGGGGGATGGAGCGAGTGATTATGCCTTGGACCCCTTGGCGGTAAAGTTCGACTGTATTGGTTTTGTCATTCTGAGCCGCGTTGACAATAATCTTCACCTTCGGTGCACGGCGGACAAGCTCAGGAATGGCATCGACCGTGCTGGCTATCAGCTTGCCTTCGACGAGGAGAATCACGTCAGTGGGAAAGCGCTGGATGGTGCCGAGGAGACCTGTCTGGGTATCGGCCTGTGCGATCACCCGGATATCGTCTTCGAGCGCGAAGATCTTCTGGATGCCTACCCGGTATATATTCTCCGAATCGGCCAGGACGATGCGAATCACAGCGCGATCCCCGCCTTCGTTGTCACGAGGTTCAACACCCGCATCATCGCGGGCAGGATGGTTCAAGGCACTGATGTTCTGCGGCGGATCTACCGCCTGTGAGAAAAGTCTTGGAGCTTTCCTTTCGGCTCCGGAGATGGTCTCCCGTTCCGGCGGCACCTTATATGAATCGCGTAGCCGCTCCAGCGATTCAGCGGTATTCGGAGGCGCCATGAACGACAGAGCATTGCTTAACAGCTTGGTCGGCTCAACCATGGTTGGTTCCCCCACACCTAATCGATCTTTCACGCCACAAGGCGAACGACGTGGTTCACCCCGTGGCGTGTGACTCAGGCTCTACATTATGAGAAGCGCTCCCATAAACATGGTCAAAATTGCTCACGGGTGCGATGCCGTCCGGTTTTTCGGTCACTAACCGCTGGGATCTTTTAGCCGGGCCTGTCGTTTGTACCTGAAGAGCGCGGCGCTCTCGGGTGACGGTGATCGGGGTCAGGAGCCCCAGTTCGCGAATGCTGCCAACTAGGGCGATATCACCGAGCGGGCGCATCAGTTTGCCAACCCTGACGGAGTTTATTCTGATGTTCCGTGCGCGAAGTACCAGCCGGTCCCGCGGATGGATCAGTCCGGCATCGCTGGTGGGGGACCGAGATTCGCATTAGTCAAGGTGACGGGATGAAGCGCAGATCAGTAGGGAACAAACACCTGGTGTAGTGCGTCACACAGATGGGCCTTTATCTCATCGGATGATCCTGTGTCGGCTCTTAGCCGGTAAGCGGTGCTTTTCAAGCTACATCGCGCCGAGTCCCGTTAGGGACGACCGATCGTAGCCCAGGATGGAGTGCGCAGCACGGAATCCTGGGTACCTATAGCAAAATGATCAAGCCCCGTAGGGGCGGCACACATCCTTGAGGGACGTCAGTCCCGATCGCAGCGGATACGGCAGCTGACATGATCGCCTTTATTACGGACGCACTACACTAGGGTCCTCGCTTAATGAGTTTCTGCAGGAAGAGGGTGTTCTGGAAGAGACCCGCGTTATCGCGATCAAGGAAGTGGTCGCATGGCAGATCGGACAGGCTATGCTTAAAGAACACCACAAGCGTGGAGATGGCCAAGTGGGATGCGTAACAGCCGCGCTGCCCTAAACCGGCTGCTCGGTCCGATCAACGACGCAGTCACACTGCTGACCCTCTGACGTGCCGCGCACGCTATTGGTCGAGAGCTGCACATAGAGCTGGCGTAAGGGTGCCCCGGCCTCAAGCTTTGTATGGCTCACGGCTTTCGGTATGTTGGACGGATGGCACTCTAGGTACAAAACGTTAACGAAGGGCCAGCATGAACAAAAATGAACGGCTCATGATGGAGCTGGAGCACTGCCTGAACACCATCGAGTTCCTGCATGGTTGTCTAACTGATCCAGCTCATTTTAAATACGCTCATCCCAAACTGACGATTCAGCGCATCAAGCGCCTGCGTAAGATCGTTGGCCCGCGCACCCACTGCCATCATAGCCCTGTAGACCCAGCTTGCCCGCAATGCCAGGAAGGGGTGCGGAACCAGGCCATTGCACTTCGGGTCTGCCGGGAGGAGGAAAAATGAAGATCATCCGTCTTGATCACAGGGTCGTAGCCCTTTGGGAGAAGGACCATGGTTGAAGCAGCGCGGATGGTTACAACCGATGCCGGGATCGACGCCGCCCCTGAACGGTCAAAGGCCCCTGACGACGATCCCCTTGCCAGAACAGTGCAGTATGTCCCACTCCTTAAACTCCTCATCATCAGCCTGGACAACGGCCAGAGAATTGCGCTTCCGATGTGTTCTCCCTAATCGGCGCATGCCAGTAAAACGCCTGCATCATGACGGCCATTCGCAATCTCTCCACTTCGGCCTTCGCGTGACGGCCTTCGCGTGACAGACAGGACGTTCACCAAAAAAATCTCCCCATCCGTGACACTAAATGCACTCAACCGGCACCTAAATATCGTGACCATCCAAAATCCGACCTAAACGCCGCCGGCGTCGAGAACCCGCGTTTGCCTGCCAGAAAGGCATCCCTATACCTCCGCAGACCCAGCGCGCAGGCCGCACCGTGCCACTTTCAGAATCCCGTGGAGGATTTTGTCAACGATGGGACGAAGAGCCGGCTCCCCCAGCTACTCCCACAACCCCACCTTGGCCCACACTGGCTGCCACCGCATATCCAGCCAAAGCATGGATGCCGCCTTGCAACAGCTCATGTCGATGGGCGCGGCAGCCGCAAAAGCCTCTCTCCGGCTAGGACCGTCCCCACGCTCTTTGGTCGCCAACCGATGCGGACATCAACCAAGCCGCGTGACTTACCACGCATATCACGCACCATTTCCGTCGGCCGGAAGTTTCCGGGTTTGTGGACGGGGTTCGTGGACACGGGGAACAACAAGGTGACGGAGAGCGCCAGGATAAGCCGGCACATTCTAGGGGATGGGAAAGCCCTACGGAAAAGGAGAAGCGACTCTATTCCGGCCTCGCAGATTAAGATTCGTAACCGGTATTCGTGACCAGACGGAACTGACCCATTCGCCGGAGGGGTATCCTTGCTCTCTCATTTCCAAAGTGTCAGTCCCGTCTGGTCACGAATACCGGTTCCTGACGGAGTGCTCCGTGTGCCTCCCGGATAATGGACTAATATCAAGCCGCAGCACGCGCTTGCTGACTAACACCGGCCTGTTGGCGTCAACCGAGGATCATGCCTGGGAAAGGTCGCCGGACACTGGCCTACTTAAGGCTAGCCATCTTGTTCAGTGAGTGCATTGGCGATCTATCACGCGTCGGTGTAATGGTTCAGAGACGAGGGAATGGAAATCCGGCTCGCAACAATATCAATTGACATTCGACGGCTATCCACTACCATATGGTTGTGGATAGACTGAGTACAACATTTGCGGCGTTGTCTGATCCAACCCGCAGGGCAATGATCGAACGGCTCTCGCATGGGCCTGCCTCTGTGCATGGATTGACGGAACCGTTTGCACTCTCGCAGCAGATGATTTCAAAACATATTGCCTACCTGGTGCGGGCGCGGATTGTGATCAAGACGAAGCGTGGACGAGAGAGTGTGTGCACGCTCAGGCCAGCGGCGATTAAGACAGTCAGCGACTGGGCGGTTGCTTATCGCCGATTCTGGGAAGAGAGCTTCGACAAATTGGAAGTCGTTGTAAATCAAATGAAAAAGGCGGGGGTCCGAGATGACAAATAACACGGTGAATGAGACAGAGCGGATGGTTATCACAAGAGTTTTTGATGCCCCACGCGAGCTGGTTTGGAAGGCGTGGACAGACCCGAAGTACGTGATGCAGTGGTGGGGACCGAAGGGCTTTACTGCGCCCGTTTGCCGGATGGATGTTCGCGTTGGAGGAAAGTCTCTCCTCTGCATGAAGACGCCGGATGGGTACGAGGGCTGGAATGCGATCGAATACCACGAAATTGTTCTGCACGAAAAGATCGTTTCCTCCATGTACATTTCGGACTCGGAAGGAAACAAGATTGACCCTGAGCAATTGGGAATAGAACATGAGGCCATAGACGGAGCGTACGACGTGACCCTCTTTGAGGATCTCGGAAACGGCCGGACAAAACTCACACACATTGGAAATGAATCCATGGAGAGCGCGAAAGATAGCGGTCAACTCGAGGGTTGGAACGAGATACTCGAGAAAGTTGCCGCAGTTGTTGCGGAGCTAGCGCAGGCAAAATAACAAGTTCACCTTTGATTCGCGAAACTCAATCGTGGGGGAATAAATGAAACGAATACCGTTTCTCGCTATCGTCCTGCTGGCATTCGCATTTCCCGCGCATGCCCAGGACGCGATGAAGAAAGATGCAGCCATCAAACCTGCCGATCCGGAATCGAAAGTCGTGCTCGATTCCTGGAATGAGATCGGCCGCAAGCTGACGGCGATGGCTGAAGATTTTCCCGAGGACAAATATGAATTCAAGCCGACCTAGCTCAGGACCCGAATGATTTGCCATCGAAAAGCTCGGAAGGACTATTCGTATCGGAGCGCGACGATCGGATCAACCCTCATGGCGCGCCGGGATGGCAGGTAAGTCGCGAACAAGGCGATAGCGAGAAACAAGAACGAGACGCCGACAAATGAGATGCCGTCGACGGTGTTGACCCCATAGAGAATGCCGCGTAGCAGATAGGACGCTCCGACAGAGAGAAGCAGGCCCACGAGCAATCCGGCGAGCACGGGCCGCGTGCTCTCGCGCAGCATAAGTCCAAGGATGTCTCGTTTCTCCGCGCCAAGCGCAATGCGGATGCCGACCTCGCGTGTGCGGAGGACGACGATATAGCTGACGGTGCCGAAGATGCCCATAGATGCAAGAAAGAGCCCGAGCATGCCGATGATCGAAGCGATGGCCGCCGCAAGACCGGAGATGAGAAAGGATGGCGTTTGATGAAGCATCTGGTCGAGCGTTGAGGTTGTTGCCACGAGGTTGCGATCCAGGGATGCGATGACCGAACCGATTGCATCCATGAGCTGCGACGGGTCTGACTTAGTCCGGATGAGGATCGGGTAGTCCTGAACGCGGCCTTCGGGCAACGGCACGTAAATCTGTCGGGAGTCGCTGCCATCCAGCTCAATGCCGCGTATATCGCGGGCGATGCCGATGACCTGATAGGTGGGTCCATCGGGAACCAGATCGTTCTTGCGGTGGAACTGATTGTCCGTGCCCAAACGCAGGCTGCGGCCGATCGGGTTCTGATTGGGCCAGAGCTGATTCGCGGCGGATTGGCTGAGGATGACGGAGGATTCAGGCTGGCCAGATTGCGAATGAAAGCCGTGGCCAGAGAGCAGAGGAATGCCGAGGGTCACGAAATAGTTAGGCTGCACGAATGTGTAATAGAGGATGGCTTGCGTGTTGTGAGGCGAGGGCTCTTCTCCGTTGAGCGATACGGTGGCGGTTCGAATGCCGCCGCTGTCGGGCGGCCGAGCGCTGGTGATTGCCGTCACTTCCGGCAAGCCGGCGAGGCGATTGCGCAATTCGCGGACGAGGCCGTGGCGGCTGTCCGCGTTGTATTTCGGACCTTCGGGAAACTGGAGGTCGAGATCGACGACGTGTTTGGTGTCGTATCCCGTGTCCATCTTGAGTGCCTGGATGGAGCTCCGGATCAACATGCTTCCAGCGATCAAGAGCACGAGGGAGACGGCAACCTGGGCGGCGATGAGGATGTCGCGCAGCCTGCGGCGTCGCATAGGCGAAGACGCGGCGCTGGCATTCACGGCAGAGGAGAGCGCGGAGCGGGAGCTTTCGAGCGCGGGCGCGAGGCCCAAGAGAACGCCAGCGATGAGGGAGATTGCGAACACGTAGGCAAAGATCTCGGGGTCGGGGGTGACATGCAAGACCAGGGAGCCATATTGGGCGGGAATGGCTTCTGCCGCCATCGTCACCGACACCTTGAGCAAGGCCCAGGTGAAGAGGAGCGCGACAACGCCGGCGATGAGGCCCAACAGGGCGCTCTCCGTCAACAATTGACGGACAAGGCGCTGGCGGCTGGCACCAAGAGAGAGGCGCAGGCAGAGTTCACTCTGGCGGGAGGCAGCACGCGCGAGTTGCAGGCTGGCAACGTTGGCGCAGGCGATGACCAGCACCATCCCGACGGCAACCATGATGAAGAGAATGGAGAGCTTCAACCCGCTGTCCAAGGTGCGGAGGAACGGAGAGCCCGGCCAGACGAGCGCAGAAACGGGTTTGTTCAACTCAGAGTGAGGGTCATGCAGGGTGCGTAGATGGTTGGCGAGGAGGGTCATCTCCGCTTGCGCCTGGCCCATTGTGACGCCAGGAGCGAGACGAGCAAAGAGCCGGCACCACTGGTTTTCGCGATCACCGAGCCAGTTGCCGTCGGGGTGAACCAGAGGCACAAGGCTGAGCGGGAGCCAGAAATCCGGGGTTGAGGCGTTGGCGCCTACGAAATCGTGCGGCGTGATGCCGATGATGGTGAAGGGGGCGCCATTGAGCCGGACAACCTTGCCGAGTATCGAAGGATCTCCGTCGAAGCGCCTTTGCCAGTAGTTTTCGCTGATGAGTACGGAGGTCGATGCGGAGAGCTCCGAAGCGCTCATGGCGTCGAAGGTGCGGCCGCGCAGGGCGTTGACTCCTAGAACGGAGAAATAATTTTCGGAGACCTCGATCGTGGAGGCGAACTCTGCGTCGATGGGGCTGGGCGGAAGCAGTCCCAGTCTTCCCAACAAAGAGCCGGCGGAGGAACTGCGATGGGCGCCGCCCGTTCCGGAGACGATCAGACCGTCATTGCTTTGCGCGATCACGCCGCTGAAGGAATGAAGATTGCTGCGATAAGCCTGGTAGTCGGGATAGCTGAAGTCGTATTGGGTATCGCCGGATTGTCGAACGAGGGAGATATCGACCATGCTGCTGGGATCGCGAGCGTCGAGCGATCGGGTAAACATCGCCTTGTAACAGGTGAAGGCACTGGTGTTGACCCCGATGCCGATCGCGAGAGCAAGAATCGCGACTGTGGTGAAGCCCGCGTTGCGCCATAGCGTACGGGCGCCGTAGCGCAGATCTTGCAGGATGGTCTGGGGCAGGATCATGAGATCGATCTCGCTCATGCGCTCTCGCCATACGGAAGGATTGCCGAAGCGGCGCCGGGCGTCGCGATGTGCCTCCGCATGCGACATGCCCTGCTCGACATTCCACTGCTCGCGCATGGAGAGGTGGAACGTCAGTTCCTCGTCGAGCTCACGCGTGAGCTTGTCCCTGCGAAAGAGTGCGCGAAGACGCGAGATCCATGCCATAGAGAGCTCCTAGGCCGGTGACGGCCCGAAATCCAATACCAGCGCGACGGCCTGGGTGATCTTCTGCCAGTTTTCCCGCTCAGCCTTTAGCTGCCTGCGGCCGGCGGCGGTGAGGCGATAGAAGCGCGCGCGCCGATTGTTTTCGCTGAGGCCCCACTCGGACGCGATCCAGCCCTCCTGCTCCATGCGATGGAGCGCGGGATAGAGAGAGCCTTCTTCCACGCGCAGGACATGGTTCGAGATGCGCTGGATGTGGAGGGTGATTCCCCAGCCGTGCATGGGTTCCTGCTCGAGGCTTTTGAGGACGAGCAGCGCGAGGGTACCCTGGAGGGAATCATTTTTCGTTTTCGCCATGGCCGCTCTTCCCATAGATGTCTATAGAAGGATTGCGCCTTTTCATTTGCTTTGTCAAGGTAACTATTCAAACCTGTCGGTGCTTTCCTGACCTCAACATGCCTCTGAAGAATTCTGGGATTTGAATTCGTAAACTGATGGAAAGGCGTTTCCAACAATTGGCGGCGACTCAATGGCGTCTCGACGGAGAAGCTTATACGTGAGCAAGCCGGCGAGACCAGGAGACCATATCAATCCGGCAACCTACGCGCGCCTACCACCACCCTTGTGACTTGACTTGATGATGAGAAAAATAAAAAGACTGAGCTGACCAGGCTGAACTGACCAGAAGAGCTGTGAGTAGGAATTTGGGGATCACGGTTCGTGGACCACACCGTCGATTTTCACTTTTGCAAGAGAAGCAAAAGTGGATGTCCTTGCCGGAAACAAGTTCTGATAGGTAGGTGATCGGTGACAGACGGACATGATCCCGTCGTTGTTAGCATTAGGCTCGCTGGGAGTTCGGCCTGAACAGAATGCAGATGGGGTCATCTCCGGGGCTGTCCCGCATTCCACTCCCGCCCCGCAAATACCTGGGAAAATGCCCGGAAGCTTATCGCCCTGTCCTTCCTCTCAAGCTTTTTCCAACGGGTTCAACACTTTTCCCTGCGAATTCGAATCTATCTATAGAGTGCGTTCGCTCACCCTTGAAGAGAATCCTCAAGGTAGAGCGCTGTCGTGCAGCCGGACCCTATCGGCCCCGTGCTCTCAGAGATAGACCGCTCAGAGATGAATCTCTCGTGGGCGAACCCCGGAACGAGGTCGCGATGCAGCCACAAGTCCGAGCCCTCGGTAATTACCGCTGCGATTCTGGGGCGGGTGTCGCAGGAATGGGGGCTATCGACGTGATTGTGATGACGTCATGTGGGGCACATAACGGAGAAGGGGTTCTGACTTGCCCTTAGGTCACGCGCATAACAGTTCTTTCCAGCCAGCACAAGGGAGCGAGATCCACCGCACCGCAGAGTTGGCACGACTCTAGTTCCTCACTTGACCAGCAATCGTACCCATAATATCGTTATGCCTATGGCACGTACACCTAAGTCCGGGATGCCTTCCGGCGCGCTTCCTATGCTGATTCTGCGCGTCCTTCAATCCGGTTCGTTGCATGGCTATGCCTTGGCGCAGCGAATTCACGTCCTCTCCAGCGAAGTGCTGGCGGTTGAAGAGGGACTGCTCTACCCTACGCTGCAAAAAATGCTTGTCAAAGGCTGGGTGACGGCCGAATGGGGGATTTCGGAGACAAGCCGCAAGGTGCGCTTCTACCGTCTGACATCGGAGGGGCGCAAGCACCTGAAGGCTGAGCTATCGGAATACGATCGTGTGACGCAAGCGATTCAGAACATATTGCGCACTGCATAACGGAACCGAACAATCAGGAGGCCTGCCATGGGTGAAATCTTCCGCCGTATTCGCTATCTCATCAACCGCCGCCGTTTCGATGCAGAATTGGAAAACGACATGGAGTTTCATCGCGAAATGGCTGCACGAGCAGGGCGCAGCAACTTCGGTAATACCTTGCGTATGCGCGAACAGGCGCGTGAGGCGTGGGGCTGGACGTGGCTGGACCGGCTGGGGCAGGACCTGAGCTACGCGGCGCGTACGCTGGCGCGCTCGCCAGGGTTCACGGTGACTGCGGTACTGGTGCTGGCGATCGGCATCGGTGTGAATGTGGCGGCCTTCAGCCTATTTAACATGGTAGCGCTGGAGCCACTGCCGGTGCGCGATCCGGGGTCCCTTGTGCGACTGGAGCGGCGATCGCCACAGAACTATACGAGCGAGATGCCGTATTTGTCGGCGGTCTTTTATGAACAGCATGCGAAGTCGCTGAAGGCGATGATCGCTGTACTGGGCGTCCCCCCAATGCAGATTGACGACGATCTGCAAGGGACGAGCGCTTCGTTTGCGACGGCGAACTACTTTTCGGAGTTGGGGACAGCTGCGGCAGTGGGCAGGCAGTTTGATCCGGCAAGGGAAAGCGAAGCGACGGCTCCGCCGGTGGTAGTGCTGAGCTACACGCTGTGGCAGCACCGGTTCAACGGCGACCCGGGTGTGGTGGGTCGGACGGTGAGGCTGAACCGGAAACCTGCAACGGTGATCGGCGTGACGCCGTATGAGTTTGCGAGCCTGGGTGGGCAGACTCCGGATCTGTGGATGCCGATAGCGCAGCAGCCTTATTTTGTGACCGGCAGTACCGTTCTTACCGACCCGGCAGCAAGCAGCGTGCGGATGTGGGGACGGCTGGCCCCTGGAGTCACGGCGAAAATGGCCGCGCAGGAGTTGAAGATGCTGACCAACGAGCTACGTCGACAGCATCCGAAGGACATTTGGGAGGACGAATACATCGACATCCACCCGGGCGGGCATTTGCAGGTGATGCAGCCGGAAATGTACCAGGTGGCGGCAATGGTGGCTCTTCTGACGATGCTGATTTTGGCGGTGGCGTGCGCGAATCTGGGCGGGCTACTCCTGGCTCGGGCAGTGACGCGGGAGCGCGAGATGGGAATCCGGATGGCGATTGGTGCTACACGGGCGCGGATCTTCAGGCAACTGGCGACGGAGAGCGTAGTGCTGGCGCTGCTGGGCGCGACAGCGGGGCTGGGACTGAGCTGGCTGGGACTGCGCATTGTGCTGACACAGTTTCATGCGCAGGGATGGCTGAGCGCCAGTCCGGACTGGCGGGTGCTGGTGTTCACATTCGGGATGGCGATGGCGGCGGCCGTGTTTTTCGGGTTTGCGCCAGCGCTGCAGATTGCGCGGCAGCGGCAGCGCAAGACGATGGTTCGGCAAGTGTTGATCGCTGCACAAGTGGCGGCGAGTTGCGTGCTGCTGATTGTGGCCGGGCTATTGGTGCGGGCAACGCTACACGTCCTCTATACCGATCCGGGTTTTGCCTATGAGCAGCTGCTGAGTGTAGACGCGCAACTCGGGCAGCATAACTACTCGCCGGCGGCTGCGAAAGCTTATTTGGATGCGATGCAGGAACGGATTCGAGCACTGCCGGGGGTGAAATCGGTTTCACTCGTGAAGCTGCCTCCGATGGGACATACGGTTTCACGGATGGATGAGGACATCAATGGCCATTCGGTGCCTATTTATCCGAACTGGGTTACGCCGGGGCTTTTCGAAACGATGGGCATTCCGGTGCGCCTGGGGCGAACGTTCTACGCAGGCGAGAAGAATGCAGTGATTGTGAGTGAAGCGATGGCGCGTAAGGAGTGGCCGGGGAAGAATCCGATTGGACAGCAACTGCAGAACGGCGACGCGAAGGACACAGTGGTAGGCGTGGCAGGCGACGCGCATGTGAACGCGGTAAACGATGACGATGCGGTGGAGCAGTACTGGCCGGCACAGCAGGCTGATATGCCGGAGATGGTGGTCATGGTGCGGACGGCCGGGGAGCCGGACAGTCTGCCGCCGATGATTAAGGGGATTAGCGAGAGCATGGATGCGAAGCTGTTTCCGGAGATCAGACAGATGAAGGTGCTGTATCACGACAATGTCTTGGAGCTGATTGAGAACATCGCCAAGGCGGTAACGCTGACCGGGATGGTGGCAGTTCTGCTGGCCGCCGTAGGGCTCATCGGCCTGGTTTCGTTCTCGGTTTCGCAGCGGGCGAAGGAGATTGCGATCCGTATGGCGTTGGGAGCCGCTAAAGTGCAGCTGCTGGCGGCGGTGCTGCGGCAGTTCGTGTGGCCGGTGGCAATCGGCATGGCGGTAGGGGCGGGGATCGCCGGAGCGGCTTCTAGAGTGCTGCGCATCGCGCTTTACGGAGTGAGCAACCTCGACCCGGCGAGCTACGCGACGGCAATTCTGGTGTTGCTCGCCATCGTAGGAATTGCTGCACTGTTGCCGGCGCGGCGCGCGCTGCGGCTGGACCTGGCAAAGACATTGCACTACGATTGATTTCCGTCCACATCGCTCATTGAACGGGCTCCTCCCGATCCGCACATGCCACGCCACGGTCTTCGAGGTGATCACCGTCTCATCGGAAAAATTTATGCGTCAGACGGAAAATTTTGACGCATAACTTTCCGTCTGACGCATAAACTTTCCTTACCTTCGAGATCCGGCGACAGCATACCTATTACCGGCCATTCTGCAGTGGGCGCACCATCATGATACGCAAGTGGCCGAATAACCGGCATTCCGTCAAGTTGCCGGATAGCCCGACTATTCGTCTAAGTGAAAGTCTTCCACTGGAAATCAGTAAACACTGCGGCGTTTATCGGGATTAATAATCCAAACTGAGTCAGGCCCCGTTCAATGAGTGCATTGGCCTGATATCGCCAGTTGAAACGAATTTCGGTCAGCCCGTTAGTACAAAACGTCTATGTGGGAACTGCAACGGCACTTCAAACGTAAGGACAAATAAGTGTGTAAATGGCTGGAGGAAGGCTCGTTGTTCACCCGTCTATTTTCGAGTTCCCGAATCTTGGTGGCGTTCTTGCTGGCTGCGACATCTCTTCCGCTCGCTCACGCACAAGATGATGAAACTGCCAACCTCCTCCCTAGTCCTCGAGGGGCATTTCCAGTCGGCCGAGAGACGATTCACCTCGTGGATCCTTCTCGCATTGAGCCGCTCTCTGCCCATCATCGATTCCGCGAAATCATGATGGATGTTTGGTATCCCGCAACGTCATCCAACTATCCGCATGCCGAATATGTTGATCGGGTAAGGTTCCAGACCACTCTCGGAGATTTGGGTATGCGCAATTTATTCGGTTCCGCTGCCCCACTCGTTATGGCGGGCCGAGTCCGAACTCATGCCATCGACGGTGCGCCGTTTGCGAAGACTTTGCGCCGCTGTCCATTGGTCATCTTTTCTCATGGCATGGGAACAGTAAGCCGCATTTATACCGCGCAGCTTGAAGATCTTGCCAGCCACGGGTACGTGGTTGCCGCCCTTACACACACATACGATGCTGCTCTGACCTTGTTTCCTGATGGAAGAAACGTGGTTATCGAAATGGCCTCACGTCCACCACAAGGGAGTGCCGAAGAAAAGCAGATAGCGTATGAGAATCAACGTATCGAGTGGTGGGCATCTGACATACGCTTCGCGCTCGATGAACTCTCCCGGATTAACCGCAACAAATCGAGCCGCAATCCATTCGCAGGCCACCTAGACCTCAGCAGCGTTGCAGCGTTGGGTCATTCCGACGGCGGAGAAGCCGCCGCACGGGCCTGCCAACTTGATTCACGCTTCAAAGCCTGCCTCAATCAGGATGGGGTACAACGCTTTGCTCCCTTTCATCTCGACTCTTCCGGCTGGGGAATGAACCAGCCTTTTCTGCTCATCACGCGAACGCGCAAAGAACCGCCAACGGAGAAGGAGGCGGTAGCCATGCATATGACGCTTTCCGAAGTCCAGGAGCTAGTTGCCAGCCTGCGGGCCGTGCAGGAGCGGGCCCTTCAATCCACGGGCGGGGAGAGCTATCGTGTATTTCTCAACTACGACGCAACTACGCACATGAGCTTCAGCGATTTGCCGGTATTGCAAGCTGTCAGTCCCGCTGAGGCGATGACTCGCACCCGAGTATTGGAGACAATTCTGGACTATGATCGTGCATTCTTAGACAAGACCTTGCGAACTTTGACCAAGACTGAGCTGGACGATCCTGAGCCCCGCGAATTCATCGACTCCGTACAAAAGTTTACACCGGCAACCAAGCCCCGTAACTGATCGGCTTGACGAAGGTCCGAAGGGCTGGGTAGCGAACGTATGCTAAATCGCCAAGTCGCTCTGCGACCCGGATTAGTAACGAAAAGTCGGCATGTATCCAGGTTTCCAGAACCGAGTTCGGCTCGCTCGTTGGCATGTCCCATCGGCGTTTTCGGGAGTAATTTACCCAGTCTTTCTAGCCATCACTTCAGCCCCGCTCAGATACGGCCTTTTCATTCGGCAACCAGTTTACCCGCGCCAAACGATAAAGCAAGTGCGGACGCAGCGGATCAGCCGCTGATAGGAGCGGGTGATCGAAATCATCCTTTGTGTTTCGTACCATTCCCAGCCGCTCCATCACCCTTTGCGAGCGCTCGTTCAATGCCGCGGTGACCGACACAACTTCCGGCAATTCTAGCGACATGAAGGCCAATCGAAGCACTGCGTACGCGCCCTCGGTCGCGTATCCCGATCCCCAGAACTCGCGCGCCAATCGCCAGCCGATCTCAACGCATGGAGTGAAGTGAGCCTCGAACGCTGGAGCCGAAAGCCCGACGAAGCCGATAAAGCTGCCCGTCTCGCGAAGCTCTGCTGCGAAAAGACCGAAGCCACGCTCCGCCAGCCGCTTCTGAATGCGGTCTGCCAGCACATCCGATTCCTCTGCGGTCAGCCGCTTAGGCATAAATTCCATCACCGCTGCGTCCGCATTCATGCGGCGGAACGGCTCACGATCCGAGTCACGCCATTGCCGCAAAATCAGACGTTCCGTTGTCAGCGCTGGAATCACACTGGAGATTAACACGCGTGCGCGCCCCAACTTCGCACACGATCTTTGCAGCAGAATCCAAATAACGGTTTTGCCTTCTGCTCGTTGCAGATTCTCCCCGGATTAGTCCCCGAGAAGTCGGCATGGCGTCAGGAAACAGGGGTGGGAAGGTATCCTCCGCTAGACATGTCCTATGGGCGTTTGCCGGACCGAACCAGAAAGTGTTTACTTCCATATAACTGACGAGTGGGCGACAATCGGCTCATGACGAAAGAGGAAGGCTCCATCCAATTGGCGGGCGCGATGTGGACCCTCCGTGGTGCCTGCAAAGTCTCATTCCATCAACTTCCTTCAGCCAGACCAGTCTGGCAGGCAAGTTACAGAGAATCCGGTTTTCAAGGAAGCTGATCACAGCTCGTGGCGGGTGCTCTCGCGTTTTTTAGTCGAGTGGGTCGCTCGCTGCGGTAGACATTTTTATCGGTTTGCCTGGGAGGGCTGGAACGCCTCGCGCGTCTAAATGCAGCACGCGAAGCGTACCCCTTGTTCTTGTCGACTAGTGAGCTGCGGCAAAAGTAAAGGCTGTCGCAGGTTCAAACTTGCTTGCAGCGTTTCCGGCATAAACCTTGCCCCCCGCCATGGTGAGCTTCTTCACAGGCGCGCCCTCGCTCAAATCAAGATCAGCCAGTGGAACCCAAAACGCGTTGGGGCTGGTGGCGGAATCGAAGAAGAACACCTTGTTCTTTTGGTCGTAAACGGTGCGCCATAAGGTGGACGCCAAATTCGGCTTGTCGGGATGCGTGATCCCCAATGGCGTACTTACCGATCTCATGACGCCGAGAACCTCAGCCACTGCCTGGTTCTCATAGGTTCCATTGGGAACCGCTTTAATTATCTTTGTATCGACTTCTGTCGGGATGGCCTTGATCAGAAACGAAGTGCGGACGAAGCGATCGGCGGCACTGATCGATCCAGGCAAAAAGGCCAGAGGATTCACACCCGTCCAATAGGTATCGATCGCGAGTTGTTGATCGAAGCTGGGAGAGTTAGTCATCACCTGGTATTTTCTGTCGTGATGAATTACCAGTTTGCCGCCAATGTATTCGAAGATCGCCGAATCGCCGGTAGGATCGGAAACCGCCAGGTGCAACTGCGCGCCTTTACCATTGGGCAGTTTCGGCGCAATCACCTCGAAGGGTTCGGCTTTTAACGCATCCACGGTCTCCGCAACGCTGGCGTAGTTGTCCAGTACGTATTGCGCCCACGCCATTATTGAGATGGTGGGTTGGCCGTTCTTCGGCGTGCCGTAATCCGACTCCGCCAGATAGAGCACGTTGGCAACCAGCCCCCTCTCGTTGATGCCGTCAGCCGTGCCGGCATCATAGCCGGATACCGCAAGGCTGCCGTACTTCGAGGTCCATTTAACGCTCCCGTGTCCAGAGGCTCCATCGCGGGCGATGCCCTTAGGGAATACCCAGGCGTTGGAGTAGACATCTTCGGCCCAATCCATCGATCGGCCAGTGATCACCACGTTGTCGGTGCCCAGGTAGACAGCGCGCGTGCAGGCACCAGCCGGAATGCCGCTACCGGCGAAAAACATGATAGGCGTCAGAACCGCCGCGGCAAGCGCACGAGTTCGGGAAAAAAGCTGAGATCGCATAGGTCGCTCCTTAAGTTTGCCTGGGTGCTCCCCGGTTTGCGTTGATCGCCGTAGGAACAAGCCGAAGATAGAAGGGGAAAGTCTCGCGCCTACCCCGGGAAGTACCTGATTTTTCCGCGGAAATTACCTGTTTCAGAGCCACTGAAGCCGGGTATGTAAGGGAAAGCGGCTGTACCCCGAGACCACCGGGAGCATTGCTTTTCCGTCACACACAAGGGCAAGGAGCATCGAGTTCCCCGGTTGAAGAAGAGCCGCAGCATCGCGGATGAATTCTTGGTCCAGACTGGGCTGTGGAGGGCGTCCGTTTCCTTCAGGGACGATGCCCGGCGGCTGGTACGACCAATGAATGTGGCGGCAGGATTGCGCCCAGGATACTTCTCCATCGCGCAGTGCACTCGGTGCTGGTTTCGCTGTCAAGCGATAGCCCCAGGAACAGCTTCAGGCCACCGTCTCTTTCCACTTCTACGGCAACCGCATTCTGCATATCCCCGCTCCAGTCGAAGTGCAGGCGCTGTAGCTGTGGCAACACCTCCAGGGCTCGATGTTTTTCGGCAAAGCCTAGGATCAACAGCTCCTTCACCCATCACCTTCTGCCTTCAGGCCGAGTGCGCGACTGCGCTCTCTTTTGATCAGGCTATGGAAGGCTACGCCGATGCGGAATAGCGATAAGCACCTGTTTTGCCCGCGGAAACTACGTGACCGAGCGTGGACTCAATGGTTCGCCTTCTTGCTAGTCCCGGAGATACACCGTAAGATCTGGGTCAACTCACACTGTTTACCAGGTAATTTCATGCCTTGTTGGCGCTGCTCATGGGTGCTCGCGGCTCTGCTCCTCGCTCTCGCGCAGCTGGCGACGGCGCGCGCCGCCAGTTCCAAACCAACCCGGATTCTGCTCGTGTATGAGAGTGGCGGCTTCTCTCCGGCGTCCATGGAACTTCAGCAAGGGATGCTCAATCACCTGCGGCGAGAACTGGGCGAAGATGTAGAACTATTTTCTGAACAGATGGAGTCGACACGGCTTCCGGAAACGCAAGGCAAAGTGCTCTCGTGGATTCGGGAACGATATACACCGCACGGCATTGACTTAGTCATTTTTGTAGGCTCGGACAGTCCCGCTATTCCTGCCAGGAGTACCAACGATCTATGCCCGGTTTACTTCGTTCGCAGCGACGGCCGACGTCTCCAACACTCAGAGCAACGCCCAGGTGTGGTTCAGGATTGACCTCAATCGTAC